>CAVRXR010000004.1:0-24034 GCA_963725205.1 uncultured Gemmatimonadales bacterium
CTCAGCGTGCTCCGCAATGGTCCTCGGTTTCTGGCGGTCTTTGGTTGGGCAGTCTTGCTCTGGCTCGTCAACGCGTTGGCGTTCTGGATCGCGTTCCGGGCGGTTGGCATTTCGGCGTCCTTCGGGGTGGCGCTGTTCGTTCAGGGCGTCGTCGCGATCGGAGTCGCCGTGCCTTCCGCACCTGGGTTCTTTGGCGTGTTCGAAGTCGCTGCCATCATCGGCATGGCCGTGTACGGTATCCCACGAGACGTCGCGGTCACGTGGGCGATCGGGTATCACGTGCTATCGTTCATACCGATCACACTCATCGGCTTGTGGTACTTCGTGCGACTCGGCCTGCACATGCGCGATGTGCGATCCGCGGAGGGAGGCGAGCTGTCGACCGCCGGAGCCTCCTAGCGTGAGCGGCCCGGCCGCCGCAGTCGCCGCACAGGCCAAGGTCAATCTCTTCCTTCACATTCTCGCCCGGGAGGCGTCGGGCTACCACCAGCTCGAGACGCTGTTCTGTCGGCTGACGCTCGCCGACGACGTCGTTGTGCGTATCGGTCGCGATTGGCACATCGACTGCGATACGGCCCAAGCCGGTCCGCCGGAGGAGAACCTCGCCTATCGTGCGGCACGACTCTACGCGGCGGAGCGGGGCTGGCCAGCGGGATGCACCATCGAGATCGCCAAGCGCATCCCCGTGGGCGGCGGTTTGGGAGGCGGCAGCGCGGATGCCGGCGGGGTGCTCCGGTGTCTCTACGCGCTCGACCCCGCGGCGCCACCCCGTGACGTGCTGCTCGAGTGGGCCGCGCGTCTCGGTGCCGATGTCCCGGCGTTGACGCTCGAGTCGCCCCTGGCATTGGGCTACGGACGCGGCGAACGCCTCATGATCCTCCCTGCACTCCCCACCAGAGCAGTCATGCTGTACATCCCGCGGGCGCGCGTTGCAACGCGAGATGCATACGACTGGCTGGCCGCCGCGCGCACCCGTCGTGAGACGACCGCACTTTCGCTGGCTCGCGCGATCGCGGTCCAAGCCCTCCAGCGATGGGAGTCACTCGCGCCGATCATGGCGAACGATTTCGTGCCGATCGTGGCGGATCGACACGCGGAAATCGCCCGTTTCACGTCCGCGATGGGCGCGCTGCCGGGGGCGCGAGCAAGCCTCATGAGCGGGTCGGGATCGACCGTGTTTTGCGTGTTCGACGGTCCCGTGCCGCAGCCCTGGCCACTCGCCGCCGATGACGGTGCGGCCTTCATTGAAACCGCGACCGCGGATCACGTTGTCGGCGTCCGCCGCATTGAGTAGCTTCAGCCCGCATCGCTGACGGCGTTGCGCAGCACGCGCTGTGCGAAAGACTGCGAGCCGGGCGACGTGTTGGTGATGCCCCGCAAGCGACGGCCCCGTGGACCCGCCGGGCGGCGAGTAGCTAGCTTCAGGGTCCTCCCCCATGGTGCAATGGCAGCACGTCACACTTTGGCTGTGGAGATGGTGGTTCGAATCCATCTGGGGGAACTAGGGTAGACCGCGTATGTCCGTATTCCAGCCCCTATATCGGATTCGCTATAACTCGCAAGTTTGTTAGCAGAAAAAGCTTAGCCGATTTGGCTTGCCAGGCTTTGGACCTGGGAAATGGTGGTTCAATCCACCAGTGGCACTGACGCAGGATTGACGCAACCTCCGAAGGACGCCGATGGACGGAATCGCCATCCCGAAGTACGGATTCAAGCTGCTCGCGGGCACCGCGAATCGACCGCTCGCCGAGGAGATCGCGCAGTGCCTCGGTGTCGATCTGTGCAAGCTGACGGTGTCGCGGTTTGCAGACGGTGAGATCTTCGTCCGGATCGACGAGAACATCCGCGGATCGGACATTTTCATCGTACAGCCGACCAACGCGCCGGCCGAAAACGTCATGGAGCTGTTGCTCCTGATCGACGCGGCGCGGCGCGCGTCGGCGGCCCGTATCACCTGCGTGATGCCGTACTACGGCTACTCGCGGCAGGACCGGAAGGATCAGCCGCGGGTCGCGATCGGCGCCAAGCTGATCGCGAATCTGATCGAAGTCGCGGGTGCGGACCGTGTGCTCGGCATCGACTTTCACCAGCACCAGCTGCAGGGGTTCTTCGACGTCCCGGTCGACCATCTTTACGCGGCGCCGGTGTTCGTCTCGCACTATCGCAAGAAGCAACTCAAGGATCTGGTGGTCGTCGCGCCCGATGTCGGCGCGGCGAAGATGGCCCGCGGATTCGCCAAGCGGCTCGACGGGACGTTCGCCATCATCGACAAGCGCCGGCCCCGGGCCAATGTCGCCGAAGTCGTCAACGTCGTCGGTGAAGTCGCCGGGCGGGATTGTCTCATTGTCGACGACATGATCGACACGGCCGGGACGGTGACGGAGGCGGCGAGCGCGCTCAAGCGACTCGGTGCGGAACAGGTCTTCGTCTGCGCGACGCACGCGCTGTTTTCCGGCCCGGCCGCCGAGCGCCTCGCGAATGCGCCGATCGCCGAGGTGACGGTGACCGACACGATCGCGATCCCGCCGGAGCGCCGTTTCCGCATCTCCGCATCCTGTCGGTCGGCGAGCTGCTCTCGAAGGCCATTCGCTACACCCACAGCGAGCAGTCGGTCAGCTCCCTGTTCGACTGATCGTCACTGACGGGCCCTCGGCGTTGTTCTCACGCGTCCATCCCCTTTATATTGACTGGTTCCTGACCAGCCGCGGTGGCCGCGGCTGGCCCTGTATCTGGATTCCGAGCCTGTCATGGCAACCGCACAATTCGCCGCGACACCGCGAGCCGAGCGAGGCAAGGGCGCCGCGCGCACGCTGCGTCGCAGTGGCCGCGTGCCCGGCGTCATTTACGGACACGCGCGAGAGGCGCAACCACTCGCGATCGACACGCACGAGCTCGACCGCTTGCTCGAGCAGATCTCGGCCGAGAACACCGTCGTGGAGCTCGTCGTCGCAGGCCGGATGGCTCGAACCCTCATCCGTGAGATCCAGCGACACCCGTTCCGGCGACAGGTGCTGCACATCGACTTCCAGGAGTTGGTGGCCGGTGAGAAGGTGACCGTCCGCATTCCAATCGTGCTGACGGGATCCCCCGTTGGCGTCCGAGTCGATGGCGGGATTCTCGACCAGACGCTGCGCGATCTCGAGATCGAGGTCGACCCGGTGAACATCCCCAACCACATCGACGTCGACGTCACCAATCTCGTGATCGGAGCCTCGATCCACGTCTCGGACATCGTACTCCCACCCGGCGTCGAGTCGTTGACCGAGCCTGACACGACCATTTGTGTCTGCGCCGCTCCGCGCGCCGTCATCGAGGAGCAGCCAGCGGCCGCGACCGAGACGGTCGAGCCGGCGGCTGAGCCCGAGGTGATTCGGAAGGCGAAGACCGAGGAAGAGGAAGAGCCGAGACAAAGTGATCGGGGTCGGAGTCGGCCCGCGGTCGGCATGGGTCGGCTCCTGACAGTCGCCTGCACCATTCGTGAAGGTCATCCTCGGTCTCGGCAATCCCGACGCGAGTACGCGCATACCCGCCACAACGTTGGGTGGTGGGTGCTCGACCATCTCGCCGCTGCGTGGTCATACGACGACTGGAAGCGGGACGGCGTGGCGCTGGTCGCGTCCGGCACCGTCGACGGTCAACGCGCTCGTCTGGTCAAGCCGCAGACGTACGTGAACCTCAGCGGCGCCGCACTCCGACCGTACCTGCGGCGGCCAACCTGGTCGGCGGCCACTGACCTCCTCGTGGTCTCGGATGATGTCGCACTCCCAATCGGGACTTTTCGCATTCGACGCGATGGCAGCAGCGGCGGACACAATGGGCTCAAGAGCATCGAGGCCACGCTCGCATCTCGCACATATGCGCGACTGCGCATCGGGATCCAGCCAACCGACCCGCGGCGCCAGGCGAATTCGATGCGCGACTTCGTGCTTGGACCGGTCGGCAAAGACGAGCGGGAGACAATCATGGGACTCATGCCGACACTGACCGAGGCGATCGAGACCTGGCTCCGCGATGGCGTGGAGACCGCGATGAACAAGTTCAATCACCGACCACCCGCATGCTGAAGCTCGGGATTGTGGGGCTGCCCAACGTCGGCAAGTCGACGCTATTCAACGCGCTGACCGCGGCGCACGCGGATGCCTCCAACTATCCGTTCTGCACCGTCGATCCCAATGTCGGGATGGTCGATGTGCCGGACGCTCGGCTCGCGCGGATCGCCGCGATCGTCCAGCCGAAGCGTATCGTACCGGCCGTGGTGCAGTTCGTCGACATTGCAGGCCTCGTGAAGGGAGCGGCGAACGGTGAGGGACTGGGCAATCAGTTCCTGGCGAACATCCGCGAGACGGACGCCGTCGTGCACGTTGTGCGCTGCTTCGAGGATCCCGACGTCACCCACGTCATGGGCGAAGTCGACCCAGTGCGCGATCGCGAGGTGATCGATGTCGAGCTGGCGCTGGCAGACCTCGCGACGTTGGACAAACGGCTCGACCGGACGCGCCGGGCCGCACGCGCCAACGACAAGGACGCGGTCGCCGAGCTCCCAGCGCTCGAGCGTGCTGCCACGGAACTGGGAGCCGGTCGGCCGCTGCGAGGCGTCGGTCTGACGGCCGGCGAGCGGGCTGCGCTCGCGCCGCTGTCGCTCCTCACGCTCAAGCCGGTTCTGTATGCGGCAAACGTGACGGACGCCGAGTTGGCCGGCGACGAAGGCCCTCACCTCTTCGCGCTTCGCCAGGCTGTTGCCGCATCAGGCGAGCCCGCCGAGGTCGTGGCGTTTTCCGCCAAGATCGAGTCCGAGCTCGCGGAGCTGCCGAGCGCGGATCGGGCCGAGTTCCTCGCATCGCTTGGCCTGGCGTCGGCGGGTCTCGATCGCGTCATCCAGGCTGGCTACCATCTGCTGGGCCTCCAGACCTTTTTCACGGCGGGGGAGCCGGAGGTCCGGGCCTGGACGATCCACCGCGGTGATGCGGCTCCTGCCGCTGCCGGGGTGATCCACACGGACTTCGAGCGTGGGTTCATCCGCGCCGAGACCGTCAGCTATGCGGACTTCGTCGCGCTCAACGGGTGGAAAGCCGCCCGCGAGCGAGGAGCCGTGCGCTCCGAGGGCAAGGAGTACACCGTGCAGGACGGCGACGTGATGTTGTTTCGCTTCAATGTGTAGGCGGCGTGAGCGCGCTCCGGCTGGCTCCGGGTCGCAAGCCACATTAGCTTGTAGTCGCGGCGTCGCCGCGAAACAATTCGACGTTCACCCTCCTCCCGTGGATGGCAACCCCCGGGGGGCGGCTTCGTAGACCAAAGGGAGGCTTGCCACATGCCCCGCCCATACGAGGTGGTGTACATCTTCGATTCGTCGCTCGAAGACAGCGTCATCGCCGACAAACTGACCAAATTTCACGCGATGCTGGGGGGAACGGCGCGCCGCCGGCAGACTTGCACGTCGATATCTGGGGTCGGCGCCAGCTCGCCTACACGATCGGTCCCCGCGAGACTGGCTACTACACCGTTGCGCGGTTCAGCACCGAAGCCGACACTCTTCCCGAATTCGAACGCGCCCTTCGCCTCGATGACGGAGTCGTCCGATACCTCATCTCGCTGCACGAGCACGAGGTCGGCGCGCCCCCAATGTCCGAGGAAGATCTGGTCGCGGCCCGACGACGTGACGACGATGACGACGATGAGGAATAGCTGATGCGTCGCCCACAAAAATCCTGTCCCTTCTGCGAGATGCGCGTCCGGTTCATCGATTACAAGGACGACCGCACCCTCGGCCGGTTCATTACCGATCATGGCAAGATCCTGCCGAGTCGGCTGAGCGGAACGTGTGCCCGACACCAACGGCAACTCGCGACCGCCATCAAGCGAGCTCGCTATCTCGCCCTCATTCCGTACGTCAAAGGTCACACCGCTTAATGTGAGTGCCCCGCCGCCGGTCGGCATCCCCGAGGTGGGGACTCGCACCGGCGGCCGCATGGCACTCCTCGTGGTGCTCGCCACGTTCTTGGTCGTGCCCAGCACACCGCTCCTGCAGTCCGTTGCGCCGGTGCCGAACACGGCCGTGCTCTTGGTGCCAGCCATCGCCGTCTGTGCGGCGTTGGGGTGGGCCCTCGGCGGCCGGGCGTGGTTGACCATCGTCTGGGTTATTCTCGGGGCACTGGTGCTGTTTTGGAGCAGCCCGGCACACAACACGTACGCCGCGCTGCAGTGCGGGTGGGCGATCGTTCTGGTGGCATCCTTTGGCCTGGTCTGCGCCGCCAGCCCATGGACGACGCGCTTTCTGGCGCGCGCGTTGACGGCCCTCGCACTGTGTGTCGCGCTGGTCGGGGTGCTCGCACTGGGCACTCACAACGCAACGAGCGCGGTGAGACAGGCGATCCGTGGGAATGCGGCGGCGCGCCCCAACGCGGCCCTGGCATGGGTCGAGCAGACGGCCAGCAGCCCTGAGTGGCTGGACTGGACGAGCAGCTCGCGCGAAGGAGCCGCGTTCGCAACCGCCGAGCAGGCGCTCGATAATGTGCTCTCGACCCTGCCGCTGGACGCGGTCGCGTTCTATCCCGCGTTCCTGGCGTTGGAATCGCTCGCGGCGCTGGCGCTGGCGTGGGCCGTGTATCACCGGATCAGCCGTACGCGAATCGGCCAGCCGATCGGGCGCCTCGTGGATTTCCGTTTTAGCGATCAGTTGGCTTGGGGCCTCATTGCCGGGGCATTGTTGATTCTGCTCCCCCGGCCTGGGGATTGGCCCACTCTCGGCCTCAATCTGCTGCTGTTCTTTGGGGCGCTCTACGCCCTGCGGGGGCTCGCCGTCTTCGTTTGGTATCTCCGTGCCATGCGGGCGAGCGCGCCCGCCCTTGTGGTGCTGGCTATGATCGCGGCGCTGTTGTCGGCACCGACGGCGATCGGGCTCTCGCTCGTCGGGCTGAGCGACTCCTGGGCCGACTGGCGCAATCGATCCCGACCCGCTGTCCCATGACCCGACGGATAAATTGCCAGCGGCTGCGGGTAGCCCGACCCGGCTGCTCCCTGCGCAACCGGCCCGTCGACGTAATCCTTTTGTTTGTGGAGTGCTCACCATGGAAGTGATCTTACGCGCCGCCGTCGAGGACCTGGGCCAGCCAGGCGACATCGTCAAAGTCTCGCCCGGCTTCGGGCGGAATTATCTCCTCCCGCGTGGCCTTGCCTACGAGGCGACGGCCGGTAACAAGAAGCGGATGGAGCAGGAGCGACAGCGCTTGGAATCGGCCGAAGCATCGCGCCGAACGACTGCCCAGGAGCTCGCCGGCCGGCTGGAGCAGGTGTCGCTGACCTTCTCGGCGAGAGTGGGGGATGAGGGCAAGCTCTTCGGATCGGTAACCGCGACGGACATCGCACACCAGCTCGAGGGCCAGGGATTCACGGTCGAGAAGCGGCAGATTGATCTCCACGAGCCGATCCGCTCACTCGGCGTCTACCGAGTGCCGATTCGGCTCCATGCCGACGTGAAGCCTGAGATCAAAGTTTGGGTCATCAAGGCGTAGAGCGCGAATGTCCCGACCTGCTGCGACAATCGATGTAGCCGCTGCCGTCCAACGGGCCGCTGCGTTGTGCGTGGATCGCAAGAGCAACGACGTGGTCATACTGAATCTGAAACCGCTGACCGATATGACCGACTACTTCGTGATCGCGAGCGGTACGTCGGACACTCACGTGCGGAGTGTGGCGGACTACGTCGTGGGCGAACTCAAGAAGGAAGGGATCGGGGTGTATCACGTCGAGGGACTCACGCAGGGCCGGTGGGTCCTACTCGACTACGTCGACTTCGTCGTGCACATCTTCCACCCGGCAATCCGGTCGTTCTATCAGCTCGAGCGGCTGTGGGGCGATGCGGAAGTGACCCCGGTCGGAGCGGCAACCTTCGGATAGATGATCGAACGCGCAGCCTCCGCCGCTCGGTGGTACATTCCGCATGTGCGGAGATACCTCTGGGCCGTCGCGGGACTGACACTCGTGGCGTGCGGCAGGGATCGTGCGTCCAAGCCTGCGTCGACGCACGTACCGCCGCCGACCACCGCGCCGATCCAACCCGTTGCCGCGACTGGCCCTGAAGCCCTGGTGCTTCGGATCCCGCGGGCCGGGGGCATCGCTCGCGTCTACGACTATGAGCGGCTTGACTCCGCAATCTGGCAGTCGGCGCAGCGGATGCCAGCGGTCTCCCGGGTGCTGGCCTTCGACGAGGACGAGGGAGCGGTCGCGATCGTCGACGCGCGAGGGGCCCCTCGCCGTGTCCACCTTCGGACAGGAGAAGTCAGCGACCCGCCGGACGTCAAGCTGACCGCGCTGCACTCGGCAGACGGCGAGACGGTTTATGGCATATCGAGCACGGGCGTCGTCACTCGACTGACGCCGACCAATGTGCATCCCTGGACTCTGCGGACGCCGGACGGGGCCCGCGACGTCGTGCCCCAGGCGGATGGCAGCGTCCTCGTTGTCGGCGACGGGGGGGGCGCAGTCCGCCTGTGGCTCGTGCGGCCGCCGGGGACGACGCTCCTGGATAGTGCGTCCCTGCCTCACGCCGTGCACTTGATGCGAACGGTGTTTGGCGACCGGGCCTATTTTGCGTCGGATTCGGCGCTCGAGGCCGTCCGGACGCGTGACCTCCAGCCGTCACCGCCGCTGCACTTCGAGCACCGGCTGCGCGCTGTGGCCTTGACGCCCAGCGGAGACCGCCTGTTCGTCGCGCTCGACTCTGTTGACGCTCTCCGCGTGATCGACCGGTACGGCGGCCAGGACAACGGCGCCGTTCCCCTGCCCGGCCCCGCCGTCGACCTCCGAATGGATTCGCTCGGCCGATACCTGATCGTGCGACCGGCGCGCACCGCAGATTCCGCATGGATCGTCGCGATCGGCACTGATCGTGTGATCGCGCACGTGCGCACGGCGTGGACGGCGGACCTGCCATTCGTCGGCTTCGACGGAACGATCGCGGTATTGCAGGGTCTCGACGTCGTGCTGCTCGACCCCCAGTCGCTCGGCGTGCGGCGCACGATCCTCAATGGCGCCCGCGATTACTGGATTCCGCTCCGCTGGAACGGACTGCGTCCGCGCGCGCCAGGGCTCGACCAACCTGTCACCTTCCCGTCGAGCGGAACCGACACCACTGACTCGATTCTCGCTGCGATTCGCCAAAGCCAGCGAGACACGTCATTGCACGCGGATCAACCCGTGGCACCCCACCCGCCGCCGTCGGTCGTGGACAGTGCCCAGGGGAGGCTCAACTCCACCCTGCCGCACACTGCCGGCTTCACGGTGCAGTTCGCGGCCCTACTCAATGTGGACTCCGCCCAAGCGCGTGCGACTCGTATCGTCGCCTTCGGGCAGCATGCGCACGTCGTGCCCACCCCGCGCGGCCCGGCCACGGTGTACGTCGTGGTCCTGGGTCCGTTCGCATCACGGGATGCCGCGGATGCGGCCGCCCGCGCAAGCAGGCAGCCTAACCCGTGGGTCTACGAGGGGGCCCCCTGACATGACCACCGTGGAAGGGACAGCCGTCGCAGTCGTTGGTTCGGATGCCGTGGCCACCGCGTCGGCGGCCCTCGATCTCGCGCGCGCGGAGGCAAGCCGGCGCCCCGTGACGGTCGTCGACCTCATCGGCGATGCACCGCCATTCAGACAGGTCCTGTTGACTGAGGACTCGCACGGGGTGGCGGACTGTCTCGCGTACGGTGTGTCGTTTGCCGCGGTATCCCGACCGACGACCGCGGACCCGCACGTGTCGGTGATTCCTTCGGGGACTGAGCCCCTGATCGATGCCGACGCGCTCCGGAGCCGGCGATGGGAGCACTTGATCGCGCAGGCCCGTGAGCGTGGCACTCTCGTCGTATTTGCGGTGCTCTCCGGCACACCGGGTCTCGACGCGTTGACCTCCCAGGTCGATCGAGTCATCCCCGCTACCGCTGCGGCGCAGGTCGCAGGCCTTACCCGGCGTCCAGTCGGTGGCGCGCGCGCGCCGCGGGGCCTCACCCGCCCGCGGATTGTGGGCCTGGGCGCACCGCGGGTCAATCGGCGTGTGTTTGCAGCCGGGGCGATTACCGTTGGCGTCGTCGCGTTCGTAGTCATCGCTTGGCTCGTCGCGCGGCCGACCAGCGGGGCTGCCAACGCGACTGATGTGAGCGCGAGGACGTCGGGCACCGACACGCTGACATCGACCGCCCAGCTGGCGTCGACTGCGCAGGGAGCCAGCGGCTTGACAGCACGTGCGCCAGGTGGACGCATGGTTGCCCCGGTGGACCCCCAAGACTCGACCGCGGCCGCGACGTTCGCCGTCGAGATTGGACATTATCCCACCTATGCAGCGGCGCTTCGCGTGTTACGCCAACAAGTGAAACGGGGTGCGGCGACCATCACCCCTCTCGCGGATCCAGCGGGAGCAGCCGCCTCGGTGACCACCGGCGGGCCGGTCCTCATGTACGTCGTGTACGTCGGCGCCAGTCGGTCTGCCGCGGCAATGGACTCGATGCGGGTATCGTGGGAAGCGACACGGGACTTTCCAGGAGGATTGGTCGCGCAGACCCCCTACGCGCTTCAGCTGACCGGCCGCATCAGCGCCGATTCGGCTCGTCGCGCGACCGTCGTGTGGCGCGACCGCGGCATCCCGGCCTACGCACTGGACAACGGCACGTCGGGAGCCGTGTATGCGGGCGCCTTCGCCACGCTCGATCAAGCTGCATTGCTCACGGCGCGCCTACACGCGGTGGGCCTGGCGCCTGTCCCGGCCTACCGTGTCGGGCAGGCACCGTAGTAGGGCGGCGCGTGCGTCGCCCCTCGGCGATCCCCTCCCAAGATCCGGCACGTGGCGGGTAGTCGGGTACCGGCGCCCATCCGTCCTGTCCGGCCGTTCGACGACGGCCATACTTGCGTCTCCGCTTCAAACCGACCAGCCATCCTCCTCACCGGTCTCCCAGTCCATTCATGCGCCTGACACAACTCGAGCTCCACGGATTCAAGAGCTTCGCTGATTCGACGACGTTCGCGTTCGAGCCGGGCGTGACGGCGATCGTCGGACCGAACGGGTGTGGCAAGTCCAATGTCTCGGACGCTGTGCGCTGGGTCCTCGGCGAACAGCGCGCGCGACTCCTCCGCGGCGCCAAGATGGACGAGGTGATCTTTCAAGGCTCGTCGGCTCGGCGACCGGTGAGCGTTGCGGAAGTCTCACTCCACTTCGACAACGATGAAGGCGACCTGCCGATCGCTTATCGCGAGGTGGTCGTCACCAGGCGGCTCAGCCGATCGGGAGAGAGCGAGTATCTGCTCAATCGCGCGCCGTGCCGGTTGCGCGACATCCACGATCTGCTCCGCGGCACGGGCCTGGGCGCCGACGCCGGGGTGGTCATCGAGAGTCGCATGATCGACGCGCTCCTGTCCGACCGACCGGATGACCGGCGCGAGTTGTTTGAGGAGGCTGCGGGTATCGGCCTATATCGGGACCGCCGGCGCACGACTGAGCGCCGTCTCGAGGAAACGTCGATCGATCTGGCGCGGCTGGATGATCTGCTGTCGGAGGTGCAGACCCAGGTGCGATCGCTCGCGCGCCAACGCCGACGCGCCGAGCGGTACAGCGAGCTCACGACCCGTCGCTTCGCGGTCGAGGTGACGTTGGCCATACGCGAGCTCGAGGCAGCACACGCCGAAGTCGGCGGTCTCGATCGCAGCGCGGACGACCTGCGGCGCCGTGTGCCCCAGAGCGAAGCCGTTGCGGCGGAAGCCGAAGGCCAACGTGACACCGCGCATCGCGACCGCGCCGCGGCAGAAGCGTCTCGAACGGAGCTCGCTCGCCTCGTCGCCACCCAGCATCACCAGGTGTCTGCGCTGCAGGGCGAGATTGCCGTCGCGGAGGAGCGCCAGCGCAACGCGCTCGCACGACGCCAGCGTGCAGAAGACGAGCGGCGTGCCGGGGAGGCAGCCGGCGGGCGGGTGCTGGCCGAGTTGGAAGCGGCCACGACGGAGCGCCGCGAGGCCGAGGGAGTCGTCGCGGCTGCCCAGTCGGTCGTCACCGACTGCATTGCGGCCGAGGAGGCGACACGTAGTCGAGTGGTCGCGGCGCGTGACGCTATTGAGTCACACGAGGGGCTCGGACGCGAGCTACGTGATGCAGTCGCTCACCTCACGGTCGAAGGCGCATCGGCCGATCGGGAGCAACGCGAGCTCTCAGAACGGCTGGACACACTCGCGACGGAGCGGGCGGCGCTGGCGGATCGCGAGACGACGGCAGAGAGAGAAGCGCAGGCTGCCATCGAGCAGCAGGCCATCGCCGAGCAGGCGCTGGATCTCGCGCAGGTGCGGCATGCTGCGGTGCGCACCGAGGCCGTGGAAGCACGCGAGACCGAGGCGGATGCCTATCGAACATACGCGCGGGCCGAAGCCAACCTCGCCGAGGTCGATGCCAAAGTGAGCGCGCTGGAGCGGCTCGAGCGAGACCGCGTCGGACTCGCACCCGCGGCGGCGAAGCTCCTGGCGGTCCGGAGTCGCTTCGGCGAGGGTGCGGTGCTTGGCCCATTGAGTGATTTCCTGACGACCGGCGCATCCGATGCGGCCGTCGTAGAGCGGTATCTGGGTGCGACGGTGCACGCCGTCGTCGTGCGCGACTACGCGGTCGCGAGCGCGATTCGCGCGTGGCACGCCGCAGAGAACCCGGGCCCGCTCTGCCTCCTGCCCCTCAGATGCCTTCGGCAACTCCAGCCCTCGACGATCCGGCCCTGAGCACACCCCATCCTCCGCCGCGAAAGCGTCAGATCAGTGGCTGGCCGATCGCGTCACGCCGGCAGAGTCCGTGCGCAATTGGGCGTTGGCGTTGCTCGGACGGGTGCGGGATCTGGGTGATGGCGCCGCGTTCGAGGACGGTGATGGCGCGATGTGGCTCCCCGGCACCTCCGCAGGCCAGGGCCCCCTCCGTCGCCGGGCCGAACTCGCCGCCTTGCGGAGCGCGCGGACCGCGAGTGCCAGTGCACGGGAGGCCGCGGCCGATGCGGCAGCGCGTGCGCACACCGGCCTGGCTGATGCGCAGGCGCGAGCCGCAACTGCCGACCAGACGGCCGCCGATGCCGACCAAGCCACGCGGCGGGTTCGGGAGCAGGCAGCGGAGTGCGGACGGCTCCTCGAGCGTGTCCGCCGGGAGATCACGCAAGCCGAGCAGCTATGGGCTCAGCTGACGGCACGCGCGAACGCCCTGGCGGTCCGCGTCGCGGGGATTGGCGACCAGCGCGCCGCCTCCGAGGCCCGACTCGCGGAAGGCCAGCAGCAGATGCTGGCCGCCCGCACCGCAATGGCGCAGGCCGAGCAGCGGCACGAGCAGGCGCGAGACGCACGGGCGGCGGCACAGGTGGATCTCGCTCAGGCGCAGGCACGCGCGCGTGTCGCGGTGGATCGCGATGACCGTCTGGCGGGCGAGTACGCGACCACCAGCGGGCGTCTCGACGCATTGCGCACGGAGCTGCACTCGCTGTCCAGTGCCGACGGCGAGCTCTCCCATCAGCTCGCGTCATGGCGCGTCGACCTGGCAGGCAAACAAGCCGCGCTCCTCGATGCGGAAGGGCGCCTGGCCGCCGCCGAAGCGGCGGTGCGCGACGCGGACGTCCGCCTCGTGGCCGCGGAGCAAGCGCTCGACGTCGCTCGGCACGAGGGCGCGGCGCTGTCGGAGGAGCTACACCGGATCGAATTGCGACGCAGCGACATCGCGGGCCGCCAGAACGCGACGCGTGAGCGGCTCGAGGCTGAATGGCGGCGCCCGTGGGAGGCGCTCGCGGCATCCTGTACACCGTTGGACACCGAGAGTGAAGTCTTGCGTGCCGAAGCCGCGACACTCCAGGAGGAGATTGTGGCCGTCGGCCCGGTCAATGCGCTCGCGATCGAGGAGCACGACGAAGAGGTCAAACGCCTCGAGTTCCTGACGACGCAGCGCGCCGACCTCGCCGCGGGGAAAGCATCGCTGCAGCAGGCGATCCGCGAGATCGACTCGACAGCCCGGGATTTGTTTCTCGCCACGTTTGGATCAGTCCGCGAGAATTTCCGTCGGATCTTTCTGACGCTGTTTGGTGGCGGGGACTGCGACCTCCGCCTCGAGAACCCCGACGCGCCCGCTGGACTGCGACATCGAGATCCACGCCTCGCCACGTGGCAAACGGACCCAGCGCATCCATCTGCTGTCGAGCGGCGAACGGGCATTGGTCGCTCTGTCGCTGCTGTTCGGGATCTTCTTGACGAAGCCGAGCCCGTTCTGCCTGCTCGATGAGGTCGATGCGCCGCTGGACGATCAAAACATCGGCCGATTCGTCCGCATGCTGAACGAGTTCAAGACGAGGACGCAGTTCATCGTTATCACGCATAACCCGCGGACGACGACCGAAGCGGCCGACGCGGTCTACGGCGTGACCATGCAGGAGCCGGGCGTCTCGTCGGTCGTGAGCGTCCGGTTGCCACGGCCCGCAGCAGCACTCGGCACGACCGACCGCAATGGCGCGGCCGAACCCGCGTTGCAGGAGGTGTAGTGCTCGTCGTCATGCGGCATGGTGCCGCCGACTGAGGAGATCGACCGCGTCGTTCGCACGATCCGGGAGATGGGATATGAGGCGTGCCCGATGCCCGGGGCGCAGCGCACGGCGGTCGGGCTCGTCGGCAACGACGGGCGCGTCGATTCGTCGCGAATCGAGGCCCTGCCAGGCGTGGCGCAGGTCATCCACGTCACGCAGCCGTACAAGCAGGTCTCGCGGGAGTGGCGGCCCGAGAACACTGTCGTGACGATCGCGCCCGGTGTGCAGGTCGGCGGCGACGATGTCGTCCTCATCGCAGGCCCGTGCTCGGTCGAGAGCGAGGAGCAGATCGTCAGTGCCGCGCGCGCCGTCCGCGCCGCAGGTGCCACCGCGCTGCGCGGCGGCGCGTTCAAGCCGAGGACGTCACCGTACTCGTTCCAGGGCTTGGGACTTCGCGGCCTCGAGTTACTGGCCCTCGCCCGGCGCGAGACTGGACTGGCCGTGGTCACGGAGGCGATGGACGAAGCCGGAGCGCATCTCGTCGCCGAATACGCCGACTGCATTCAGATCGGCGCGCGCAACATGCAGAACTACTCGCTGCTGCGAGCGGTCGGGCGGCTCCGGAAGCCGGTCCTGCTCAAGCGCGGGATGGCCGCGACGGTCGGCGACCTCCTGCTAGCGCCGAGTACGTGCTGGCCGAGGGAAACTCGCAGGTGATTCTGTGCGAGCGCGGGGTGCGCAGCTTCGACCCGGCTGTGCGGAACATGTTCGACCTGACCGCGATCCCGATCGTCCACAAGCTCTCGCACCTCCCCATCATCGCCGACCCGAGCCACGGCACGGGGCTGCGCGACCAGGTGACGCCGATGGCGCGCGCGGCGATCGCGGCCGGCGCCGACGGTCTGCTCATCGAAGTACATCCCACGCCCGATCGGGCGCTCTCTGATGGCGCGCAGTCCCTCTACCCAGATCAGTTCGCCGAACTGGTGGGCGAGCTGCGGCCAATTCTTGCCGCCATCGGGCGGGGGCTCACCACGTTGCCCACGCGGAGGGTGGGAACGCCGGTTGCCATCGCCGGGTAGACCTCATATGCCTTCGATTGGGAACTCCGCGGCGCTCATGATGATGATCGGGGCGATCGCCGCCCCGAGGGCGGTGCTCGGCGCCCAGCAGAGCCCGACTGCAAAGAGCCCCGCCGCGGCGCTTCAGCGCGCCTCCGCGGCGTACTCACGCGACTCGACCGCACGGGGCACCTTCGAGCAGACGGTTGACAACCCATTGACGGGCAACTCCGCGACCGCCACCGGGGAGTTCCAACAGGAGCGCCCGTCCCGCCTCGCCGTGCACTTCACGAACCCATCCGGCGACCGCGTCGTCGCCGACGGCAAGTGGGTATGGGTGTACCTTCCCAGCGCGACGCCCGATCAGGTCGTCCGCATGCCGGTGAGTGACAACCGGGGTACACCTGCGGGCGGCGCCGTGAGTCTCGATTTCATCAGCCAGTTCCTGACGGACCCGGCCTCGCGCTTCACGATCTCGGGCGGCAGCTCAGAAACGATCGCGGGGCGACCGACCACAATCGTCGTCCTCGTTGCGCGCGACTCCGATGACCAGATCGCAAAAGCAAAGTTGTGGATCGACGACGCCGATGGGGTCGTGCGGCAGTTCGAGATGACCGATCCAAGCAGCACCGTGCGCCGGATCCGGCTCCTCACCGAGTCGTTCAACGTTCCCGTCGATCGGTCGGCGTTCAAGTTCAGCCCACCGCACGGCGTCAAGGTGGTCGATCAAGCCCAGCTAGTTAACGGCACGGATTGACCGACAGTAAGTCCGCGAGGCGTCCGAGGGCCGCAGGGTCGGTGCCTTGGGCGGCGGCGAGCGGCAGAGCGGCCGCGGACAGCGCGCGATAGACCGCGTCCAGCTCGGGTGTCGCGGCGAGCACCCGGAGGTGGTTCGCGACGGTGTCCACGTCTCCTCGACTGATCGGACCGGTCAGTACTGCATCCGGCTCGGCGTCGGCCAAATTTGTGACCGCCGCCCGCATGAGATGGCGCACGGCAGCACGGGCCATCGTCTCGTCTACGCCGACGCGGTGCATGAGCGACGTCGCGAGTGCGGCCAGGACGACGGGGAAATTGGACGCCATGACCGCCGCCGCATGATAGGCCGCTCTGCCGTGGCTCGGGATCGTGAGCACGTTCGCTCCCGTCGCCGCGGCGAGCGCATGGGCGGTCTGGATCGCTTCCGGATCGCCGTCCACACCGATCCACGCCCCACGCATGAGCGCGGCCGCATGGTCGGGATGTGGGATGGGCACGAGTGGGTGAAACGTCCCGACCGGATGGCCCCGCGCGCGAAGCGCGTCGATCGGTCCGCGGGGGAAGACTCCGCCGCTCGCTTGAAGAATGACCGCATGGGGGTCGAAGGGTGCGACGAGCAGCTCGTTCAGTGCTGCCGGCAGCTGCGTATCCCGTACGGTGACCAAGACGACATTCGCCCCCGCCGCCGCCGACGGGATCGCGCCGGCCGAGATCATGATGGACCCGTCCACTAGCTCGCGGCGTCCATGCACGCCGACGACATTGACGCCACCCTCACGGAACGCCCGGGCTAATCCGCGCCCCGCGCGGCCCGCGCCCAGGATGAAGAGCTTCAGCGTACCGGTGCCCGGTCCTCCGACCGGTCGCTGAGGCGGTCGGGCACGGTGGCGTGCTCTTCGGAAGGCTTCACGGGATGCAACACAAGCTCCCGAGCATCCTTCGCGTGGGTCGCAACATCGAGCGCGGTGAGTAGCGTCGTGTCGGTCTGCATGGTGACCCGGAATGCCGAGTCGACACCGAATTCGTAGCGAACGATCTCGTTGTGGAGCCAGCGGTCGATCGTCGGAGACAATTCGTCGAACGTGTGGCGACTCATGGTGGTCCCGTGCCGCCGCATCTGCCCCCACAACTCCAGCCGAAACGCGTCCGTGATAGGGGCCTCAGGTGAGGTGAGCGGATGCGACGCCTTGTGCGCGAGCGCAACCGCCGTGAGCGCATCACGGAACAACGAGACCTGTGATCCAAGCGCCTGTTGGAGTGCGTCGTCGGCGATCCGTCGGCCGGTGTCCGACACAATGACGTCCGGTGTGATCCCGCCACCCCCGAGCACCACCCGGTTCGCGTCTGTGTGGTAGACGGGATGCGCCGCGGTCGTATCCGCGTCCGTCCCGGCGCTGACCTCGTCGTCGTCGTCGAGGTGCAGCATGCGGCGACGGCTGATACTCCGGCCCGAGGGCGTGTACCACAGCGCAGTGGTCAGCTTGAGCCCGGCATCATCGAGGTGGTACAGTGTCTGCGCGCTTCCTTTCCCATACGACGGTGCACCGACAATCAGGGCCCGATCGTGGTCCTGGAGCGCCCCGGCCACGATCTCCGACGCGCTCGCGGTCCCCCCGTTCTCCAGCACGATGAGTCCCAATCCGGGCCACGGGCTGGCACTGTCGTCCACGAACTCCCGTGTCCCGCTAGCCGTGCGGCCACGCATCGTGACCACGGCCTGGCCCGGCTGGAGAAACAAGTCGGCGACCGCGACTCCCTGGGTCAGCAAGCCACCTGGATTGTCCCGCAGGTCCAAGATGAGGGTGCGCATGCCCTGCTTCCGGAGCGAATCGATTGATTCTCGGAGGTCACGATCGGTCGAGTCGCTGAACACGACCATTTCCACGTACCCGATGCCCGGCCCAACGAGTGCGGCGTGCCGGACTGAGCGAACGTGAATCTCGCGACGAGTGAGCACCAACGGGATTCGCTTCTCGATGCCTGGCCGCTCGATGAGGACGTGCAGCGGAGTCCCTGGCACCCCTCGCAGCGCTGCACTCGCCTCTTCTTGGGTCCAACCGTGCGTGGAGCGCCCGTCGATTTCCACCAAGCGATCGCCACCCTGCACGCCGCCGCGCTGAGCCGGTGAGCCATCGAAGGGAGCAATGACGGTGATCCATCCGTCCCGGATGTCGACTTGGATACCGATACCGACGTATGTGCCGGTGGTGCTCTCCGTGAGGCGACGGAGCCGATCGGCAGGCAGAAATACGGAGTGGGGATCGTGCAACTCGTAGAGCATGCCGTCGATCGACTTGTCGTAGATCTGCGCCACCGGCAACGAATCGACGTACTCGCGCTGGACATGCTCGAGGACCTCCACAAAGACCCGCTCGCCCTCGTCGCTCGAGCCAAACGCCCACCGGCTGGCCCGATGGAATCCCGTTTCCAGGAACCACCCTCCGCAGATCAACGCGGCTGCGAGTGCCCCCACTACAATCAGGATCCGTGACCGCATGAGTCCTCGCCGTCCGTTCGCCTGTCGCTGAGCGCGGAGTGACCCGCCTGTGGCACCCGGGCGCGTATCGTCGCCTGGCTACCCCGTCGCGGGGTTAGAGCACGTCGGGCCACCGCGCCGTGATCGCCGTCCGGACCCGGGCACCCACTGCGGATTCGGGACCCGATCCGTCGATCCCCACGATCGGGCCGCACTCAGGATGCTCCAACTGCCATGCCGGGCTCACACACGCCGCAAATGCCGCCGCGACTCGCTCGTGAAAATCTACACCTGCGCGCTCGATCCGGTCTGGCCGGACGCCCGCAGCCTGCTTGCGTGCCAGGCCATCGGAAAGAGACAGCAGGACGGTCAAATCCGGTACGAGGTCGCCCACAGCGAGGGAGTTGGCAAACTGAACGAGCTCCGCCGGCAGCCCCCTCCCGGCCACCTGATACGCATACGTCGACAGCAAAAACCGATCGGCGATCACGGTCGTCCCGCCGCTCAGGTGTGCCCGAACATCCGGCACCAGCTGGGCTCGCGCGGCGAGAAACAGCAGGACCTCCGCTCGAGGCTCGACGTCGACATGAGAGTCCAGCAGCAAACCTCGGATCTTCTCGCCCAGCCAGGTGGCGCCCGGTTCCCGCACGATGACGGTAGGCTTGCCGGCGTGACGGAACGCATCGGCCAGACGCGCCGCCTGCGTGGTCTTTCCGACCCCTTCGGCACCTTCGAATACGATGAGCCGCCCCCGTGGCGGCACGGCGGACAGCGCGGTCATCCGAGCGTGATGATTGGGCTGGCGGCTCCCCGCTTGATGCCATCCAGAATCCAGTTATGCACGCGCAGCATCAACTTGTCGAAGTTTTCCTGCGCGGCGACGGCCCGTTGGTACGCCGTACGCCCCTGGATCGAGGACAGGAGATCATCGAGCTGCTTATCCATGTCGGCGGATGGGTCTTCACCGCGCTCGATGAGGCGCTGGGCCTCCGTTCGCAGCTGTTCCATTCGCTGCAGGAGCGCCATCGTATCGCGGTCGCCAGTCAGGGCGTCGTTCGCACGCTTGACCGCATGATACTCGGGGCTCTGCCCCAGCAACCGACCGAGCTCGATTGCCTTGTCTTCGACCATATTCGTCACTCTCCCGTCCCACGCAATGCGCTCACGTATCGCTCACGCCCGAACAGATCTGCCGCAACCACGACCTGCGTGTATCGACCATCCGCGGCCATGAGCCGCGCGATCTCCGCCGCCCGCCGAGCATCCACCTCCACAGCCAGCAGGCCGCCCGGCTCGAGCACCTCGCCCGCCTCACGAATCAGCACCGCCGTGGCATCCGTCCCCTCGCGGCCAGAGAACAACGCGACGGCAGGTTCCCAGTCACGAACGCTCGACGGCAGCGCCGCCGCTTCAGTCCACGAAATGTAGGGAGGGTTAGACACGATCGCGCGTGCCCGCACCTCGCGCACTGGCGCGAGGTCAGCCCCGGTCCGAAACTCGACGGCGGCCCCCAGCGCGCCCTGGAGACGACACGCATTGGCGGTTGCAACCGCGATCGCATCGGTCGAAACGTCTGTCCCGATGACGCGCGCAAACCGGCCTTCCTGCGCGAGGGCGAGCGCAATGGCGCCTGACCCTGTGCCCACATCGATCGCGACCCCACCCGGCGTCGCCCGTGCGATGACCACGTCCACCAACCCCTCGGTCTCGGGCCTCGGAATGAGCACACGCTCGTCGATCTCGAGCGTGAGATGCCGAAACGCCGCGCGACGCACGGCGTAGGGAACCGGCATGCCGCGGGCGCGAGCCGCCGCCGCCGCGAGCGCCCGTTCCACCAGGCCGGGCGCCGCGGGAGCGTCCCGGTGCAACGTGACCCAATGGCGCGAGACGTCCAGCAATGCCGCCACGATGTCGCGCGCCTCCGTCGGCCCGCCGACAGTGCCATGCAGCGACCGTTCGAGCGCGGCGAGAAGCCACCCAATCGAAGACGTCTCATCGGAGCGCCGCCGGGTCCGAGTTACTCGCGCCGCCACTCGCGGCGCCTCACGACCCGCCGGCAAGTCGCTCCTCCTGGTCCGCCAGCTGCAACGCCTCGATAAATGGCTCGATGTGGCCATCCATGACGCGGGGCACATCGTGGAGCTGCAGACCGATCCGGTGATCGGTGACGCGATTGTCGGGAAAGTTGTACGTGCGAATCTTGGCGGAGCGATCGCCGGTCCCGACCTGTGTGCGCCGCATCCGTGCGCGGGCCGCCTCTTGCTCGGCGATCTTCGCGTCGAGCAGGCGCGCCCGCAACACTTCGAGCGCTTTCTGCTTGTTCTGTAGTTGCGATTTCTGGTCCTGCTGGGTGACCACGAGGCCCGTCGGCAGATGGGTGATGCGCACCGCGGAATCCGTGGTATTCACACTCTGGCCGCCGGGGCCCGACGACCGGTAGACATCGATCCGTAGGTCTTTGTCCTCGATGCGGATATCGACGTCCTCCGCCTCGGGGAGCACCGCGACGGTGGCCGCCGATGTGTGAATCCGCCCCTGCGCTTCGGTCACGGGAACGCGCTGGACGCGATGCACGCCCGACTCCCAGCGCATCGCGCCGTAGGCGCCCTGGCCGTCGATCTGGAGGATGCTTTCCTTGACGCCGCCGAGCGACGCCGTCGGATCGGGACAGGTACTCGATGCGCCAACCATGCCGCTCGGCGAACCGCGTGTACATCCGCTCGAGGTCGGAAGCGAAGAGGGCAGCCTCATCCCCGCCTGTCCCAGCCCGGATCTCCACGATGGCGGGACGATCATCTAGTGGGTCACGAGGGACGAGTAGGCGCTTGAGCTCTTCCTCGACCGATTCGATCGCGGCCGTCAGACGTGCGTCTTCCGCCCGCGCCTCACTGGCCAGCTCGGCGTCATCGGCCTCCGCCAACTCTCGCGCGTCCACCCGCTCCTGCTCCAAACGGTCGAGGCGGCCCGAGACGTCAACGATACGCCGAAGCTGCTGGTACTCGCGAGCAAGGATCGCCAACCGCTTGGGATCCTGCGTGGTTTTTGAATCTGCCAGCTCGCGCTCGACCGCGTCGGCCCGCGCGAGCGCCTCGGCAAGCCGGTCGCGAAGGCTCAGGCCTGCTTACCGTATTTTTGACGGTAGCGCTCGACGCGGCCCGCGGTATCGACGAGCTTTTGCTTCCCGGTGAAGAACGGGTGGCAGGCCGAACAGATGTCGGTGTGGATCTGGGCTTGGGTCGATCTGGTCTCGAAAGTGTTACCGCAGGCGCAGATAACCGTCGCCGTAGCGTACTCGGGATGGATGCCGGTTTTCACGGGTTGCCTCGTGGCCACGATTGTGTGATAAGGAATGGAATATAACATGCCCGGCGCCGCCCAGTTGGCTTCGGGGCCGGCCGCTGGGACACGATCCCCCGACCCCACGTCGGCCGGGATTGGCCCGGAAACAGCAGCATGCCGAGACAGCTCCCCTTTCGTCGCGTGACCCATGCCTGACTCCATGGACATCGCCGATTTCCTCGCCACCGTTCCGCTGCTCAGTCGCATTCCGCCAGACGAGCTTCGTCGGTTCGGCGAGTTGACGCGGGAAAAACAATACCCGAAAGGGAGTGTCATCCTCTTCGAGGACGACCCGGGCGATTCGCTCTTCATCGTCCGGTCGGGCCGGGTGAAGGTCGTCTTGGTGGCCGAAGACGGGCGCGAGGTCATCCTAGGCGTGCTCGGCGTGGGCGAGCATTTCGGAGAGCTGTCGCTCATCGACGACCAGCCCCGTTCGGCGCATGTCATCGCGATGGAGGACGCGACACTTCTCGTGCTGCGGCGGGACGATTTTCGCCGTCGCGTGGAATCGAATCCGTCGGTCGCCTGGGCGCTGCTGGCCGAGTTGTCCCGGCGACTCCGCCGTGCCGATGGCAAGATCGGCGGACTCGTTCTGCTGGACGTCCCAGGACGCATCGCTCGGCTACTCCTCGACGTTGCGGACGAGGGAGGCACGCCAACGATCGACAAGCCGCTCACACACCAGATCATCGCGCAGATGATCGGCGCGAGCCGCGAGACCGTCTCGCGCACGATGAGGGAGTTTCAGGATGCGGGTCTCATCGGCGTCGAGCATCGACGCATCACGATCCAGGACCGCGCCCGCCTCAAGACGCGCGCACAGGCCCGGACTGGGAGTGCGCCTGCCGCGTCCGTCAGCGAGTCGGACGACCACGAGGACGATCTATGAGAACGGGGTCGGCGCTCGTACGATGACGCTGCACGTCCGTTTTTGGGGGACACGCGGATCGATCCCGACGCCAGGCAGTTCCACGGTTCGGTACGGGGGCAATACGCCATGCCTCGAGTTACGCACGGCCGACGACTGGCTCATCGTGCTCGACGCGGGGACCGGCATCCGAGAGCTCGGCCGATCGCTGATGGCACGGGCAAATGGATCGCCGGTCAAGGGCGACATCTTCTTTAGCCATGCGCACTGGGACCACATCCAGGGACTCCCGTTCTTCGCGCCGATCTTCCACCCGGGCAATCACTTCACGATCTGGGGCTCCAAAGCGATGGAGACGAGCATCGGGCGCGTGGTCCGTGACCAGAATGTCGCCGGTGGTGTTTCCGGTCACGTTCGAGCAAGTGGCCGCGAGCATCGAGTTCCGCGAGCTGGGAGATGGCCACCATGCGGGGCGCGGATACGACGTGCGCACGATGCCGCTTCGTCACCCCGGGGGCGCGCTGGGGTATCGCTTCTGCTCACCAGTGCCCGACGCCCGAAGTCACAAGAAGCGGCCGACGTCGCAGGACACTGCGCGGCACGGACTCGTCTACATCTCCGACAACGAGCTCAATCCTACCGTTCCTTACGAGTCTCCCGCGTCCTGGCGCCGCGACCTGATCGATTTCATCGCCCGCGCACGAATCCTCGTGCACGACACGATGTTCACGGCCGAGGAATACGCACAGCATCGAGGATGGGGGCACTCCACATACGAGGACGCCGTCGATCTCGCGCTCGAAGCGGGCGTCGAGACCCTCGTCCTGTTCCATCACAAACCGGAGCGGTCGGACGATGACGTGGACCGGCACGCCGACGCGTGCCGCGCGCTCGCTCATCGCCGAGGGGGCGCGCTGGAGATCATCGCCGCCGCCGAAGGGCTGAGCCTGCAAGCGTGACCAGCTCGCGTACCCCTCCTCGAGGGAGCCCGCCGCCGCTCACGGGCGCCGCTCCGCTCGATCGCCGTCACGTTCACTTT
>CAVRXR010000005.1:0-345371 GCA_963725205.1 uncultured Gemmatimonadales bacterium
CCCCCGTAGCTCAGGTGGATAGAGCAGCGGTTTCCTAAACCGTTGGCCGGGTGTTCGAGTCACCCCGGGGGCACTTGCACCGCAACGAGTCGCGGATCGCCGCTCTCGGCCGCTACGTCGGGTGCGATTCGTGCCGTCAGGTCGGAGCGCGACGACCTGCTCTATCCCTTCGAACTCGAGAATGAGGCGGGCGCAGTTGGTCGGTTACGCCTGACTAAGGCACCTTGGCGGATGTGGTCTCGGCCGGGTAGTTGAAGAGGAGCTGATTGCCGTCCGGATCATCGATCACTAGGAGACGGTAGCCCCACGAACCGTCTTTCGCCGAAACACCCTTGGCCTCGAGTTCGGCACGCAGCCCATCCAGCGCGGCGGTCGCGGCCTCGCGCGTCGCGCGTTCGTCGTCCAAGGACTCGACGTTCAGGGAAATGAACATCACCCCCTTGCCGATCTTCTCCGGCCACGTGTCGGCCAGGATGAGCGCGCACCCCTGCCGGTCGACCTGTGCAACGTGCGCTCTGCCATCCTCCTCGTAGCGCCACGGGCTCGTGAACCCGAGCCGGTCAAGGTAGAAGCGGAGCGACGTTTCAACGTCGGACACGTGTAGGACGGCGCGTGCGAACCAGTCTGTCATAGGCTTCGTATCCTCGAACGAAGAGAGCAGTTGAGGCAGACCGACACCAAGGTATGATCGACGTATCGTCCCGGCGGCGTATCGTAACCCGTTGGCGTCAGATCGGTCGACAATGTGCAGCGATTGGAGTATCCGATGTGGTTAATCGGATGGAATCTCCTCACGCTTGGCACCCAAGAACGGCTCGCCAGTCGCAGACTCAGCCGCTTCGTTGCGACGCAGCATTCACAGTGAAAGAGGAGCCGACATACGTCCCACCATTACTCTGGTCCCGATTTTGGGTTTCCCCACGGAGACCCCCGCCTGGACTTCACAGAGCTGTATGCGTTCCCGAAGCCGGATGATGCGAGCAAGTCGATCTTCATCGTGAACGTGCACCCGTCCGTCGGGGTGAACCCGCCGGGACCCACCACCGCCGAGCCGTTCGCGACCGACGGTCTGTACGAGCTCAAGATTGACACGGACGGCGATACTGTCGCCAACGTCGCGTATCGCGTGCGTTTCTCAGCATCCAAGGGAGGAGCACAGACTGCGACGCTCCGTCGCGTCGAGGGCGGGCACGCCGCGCGAACGGGCGGCGAATCGGATCCGCATGAGGGTATGGGAACGGGGTCAAGCCATGCGGCAAGGGCCTGACGATCTCCGTTTCGTCGAGCCCCGAGCGCGTGTCGGTCAGCGGATTGCACCCGGTTTGCCGACGATCCGTCGCAGGATGCCCAACTGTCCCGCGTGATAGGCCTGGTGGAACATCACGGTGGCGAGCAGGGACCCTAACGATTCATTCGGATTGCCGGTCGGACTCTGCGCGACGCGCTCCTCCAGTCGCTGGGCCGGCAACGCGGCGAGTCCCATATCAATGCGAGTGCACGCGGCATCCCAATCGCGTGTCAGGTCCGCGAATGGCCGCGCGTCTCGGGCATCGGTGATCGGCGACGACCCACGCGCGTAGTGCTCGAGTGTCTCGCGCGCAACGACCGGCTTCTGTCCGAGTGCTGGCAGGACGTCATTGTAGACCGCGAGGAGGTGCCCAACGACCCAGTTGAGGCAATTGCCGGCAGGGCGGGGCTGCACCAGGCTGTCCTCATGCGAGACATCCGCGACGTTGAGTCGCACGATCACCTGCGTCATCTGGGCGAGCTGGCGGAAATTGGCGGTGTCGGACACGGCAGTCGGGGTAATAAGGTCGCAACGCAGAACAACACCCGCTGGTAAGGAAAACCGGGACGTTTGACGAGGCAACCACAGCGGAGCCGTTCCGCGACCAGCGCGACGCGCCCGGGGCTGGGCGTCTGACGGCGGCGCGTGCGATGGCTTGCCGCAGCTCGGGAGCTCTGCTAGGATCACGGCAGATTCCGCCAGGAGCGATCGGTATGCTGACTGCCCGGCGCATCGCCGCCACCGCGATCTTCGCTCTCGTCGCTGTGTGCCCCAGCGTCGAGGCCGCCGAGGCGGCCGCGGCCCCGCCCCCACGCCCACCCAGTCGCGTCGAGACGGCAGCTCCCATCACCAACCCGTGCACGCTCCTCACCCAGGCCGAAGCCACGGAGGTGATCGGCAAGAAGCTGGGCCCGGGCGAGCTCACGCACCCATTCACGGGCGCACGCTGCCGCTTCATTGCGACGCCGTCCATGGAGGAGCTGTATCTGGACGTGGCGACACCGACGCTCTTCGCGGCGTATCAGGAGATGGGACCAACCAAAGTGCCAGGCATCGGCGACTCCGCGCTCTGGATCCACAGCGACGTTGGCAGCTATCTCCACATCCAGAAGGGCAGCAACTACATCACCCTCGGCTTGCCAAAGACCTTCACCACCATGACACCGGCCGTCGTGAAGGCCGGCAAGCTCATTGCGAGCCGGATGTAGCTGCGAAGCGCCGGCACGCCGCGGAGGCACCATGACAGTCGCCACATTGCAGGACCATAGCACGCTCGAGTCGACGACCCGCGCGATTGAGACAGCGTACTTCGGTCGAACGCCACGCTCCCGAGCGCTCCACGAGCGCGCCGCGCGCGTGCTGCCGGCCGGCAGCACCAGGGCCGGGACCTTCTACCTGCCGCATCCGGCCTACATGGTCCGAGGCGCGGGGTGCCGGCTCTATGACGCCAATGGCAACGAGTACGTGGACTGCCTCAACAACTACACGTCGCTCATCCACGGACACGCGCACCCGCGCCTCGTGGCAACGCTGGCGGAGGTCGCGGCCCGCGGGACCGCGCACGGCGCGCCCGTCGAGGATGAGGTCGCGCTCGCGGAAGCGATTGTCGGCCGCGTGGCGTCCGTCGAGCAGGTGCGCTTCACCAACTCCGGCACCGAAGCGGTGATGGGTGCGATCCGCACCGCACGCGCCGCCACGGGCCGACCTACGGTGCTCAAGATGGAAGGCGGCTACCACGGGACCTACGACGCGGCCGAAGTGAGCGTCGATCCTGGCCTCGACGCGCCGGACTTTCCCGTAGGACGTCCCGATGGGGCAGGGCTATCGCCCGGCCTCGTGGGTGAGGTGCTGGTCGCCCCGTTCAACGACCTCGGGACGACCACCGCACTGATCGACCGACACCGCGACGAGCTCGCCGCAGTCATTGTGGAGCCCGTGATGGGCGCCGCCGGCGTGATCCCCGCTCGCGAGGAGTTCCTCCGTGGACTGCGCGCAGCGACCAAGGCGGCCAGTGTGCTGCTCATCTTCGATGAAGTCGTGACGTTCCGCTTGGCCACGGGCGGCGCGCAGGCGCTCTACGGGATTACGCCTGACCTCACGGCGTTCGCCAAGATCATTGGCGGTGGACTGCCCATCGGGGCGTTCGGCGGATCTGCGGCACTCATGCGCACCTTCGACGTGCGCCAGCCGGGTGCCGTGTCGCTCTCCGGCACATTCAACGGCCACTGCGCGGCAATGGCGCTGGGTCGGGTCGCACTCGAGCTCTTCACTGCCAGCGAGGTCGCGCGGATCAATGCGCTTGGCAATCGGCTCCGCGACGGTTTGCAGGGCGCGGCCGACGATGCCGGACTCCCCGCGCACATCACCGGCGTGGGTTCGCTCGGACAGATCCACGTCGGCCAGCCCGAGTCGGCGCCGATCTCGAGCTATCGCTCAGCGGGCCGCGGCTCGCGCCCGCTCGCGCACCTCGTGCATCTGGCGCTGCTCAACCAGGGCGTCTTCATCGCACCGCGCGGCATGTTCTCGATCTCGACTGCCATGACGCCCGCCGATGTGGACGGTGTCGTCACGGCGTTCCGCAAGGTCGCAGCGTTGCTGGCGCCGGCCGTGACGTCCGGCAGCTGACCACGCCATCGGTACCGCCAATTGCCGCTAGCAAAAAAAGCGTGGACCGGTAGGCGGCAGAGCGGTGTAGAAGCGCCAACCCGTTTGGCGCTTGCTCGCCGGAGACCTCATATGCACCGTCGCCACGCTGCCGTCTTCCTGCTCTTGACACTCTTGCCCGTTGCCGCCGCTCGCGCGCAGGAAGTGAGCACTCCCGCGAGGCGGGAGCTCGGCGCATGGTTGGACGCGTTCAATCGCGGCGATGGCCCAGCCTACCTGCGCTTTCTCGAGCAGCACTACCCATCCACCGTCGGCATGGTGGATCAAGCCTTGATGCTCCGACGCCGGACGGGCGGATTCGACATGCGGCGCGTCGACACCGCGACGGACACGCACGTCGTCGCCCTCATGCAGGAGCGGCTGTCGGATCAGTTCGTCCAAGTGATCTTGGATGCCACGGCGACGCCGCCGGTCCAAATCGAACAGATGGAGCTCCGCCCGATCCCGCGGCCCGACGGCTTTCCGCTTCCACATTCTGAGCGAAGGGCAACTGACCGCGGCACTGCGCGGGACGCTCGAGCGGGATGCCGCGCTCGACCGATTCGCCGGGGCGGTGCTGGTCACCGCCCATGGCAAGACGGTGTTTTCCCACGCGTACGGACTTGCCGATCGGGAGCACCGAGCGCCGAACACGATGGAGACACGGTTCCGGATCGGCTCGATGAATAAGATGTTCACGGCGACCGCGATCCTGCAGCTCGTGCAGGCGGGGCAGGTGAGCTTGAGCGACCCACTCGGGAAATACCTCCCCGATTATCCCAACAAGGATGTCGCGAGCAAGGTGAGCATCGAACAGTTGCTCTCCCACACTGGCGGCACCGGCGACATCTTCGGGCCGGATTTCGCAGCGCACCGGCTGGAGCTGCGCACGCTGCAAGACTACATCACGCTCTACGGCAACCGCCCGCCGACGTTCGAGCCCGGAAGCCGCTTCGAGTACAGTAACTACGGCTTCATTCTCCTCGGCCGCGTGATCGAGAAGGTGACGGGAACGAGCTATTACGACTACGTGCGCGATCACATCTACGCGCCCGCCGGGATGACCTCGAGCGGCTCGGAGCCCGAGGGTCAGCCCCCCGCGCATCTCAGCGTCGGCTACACGACGATGGGAGAAGACACCGCGTACCACCCAAATACCGAGACCCTCCCGTACCGCGGCACGTCGGCGGGCGGCGGCTACTCGACGGTCGGGGACCTCGCGCGCTTCGCCGAGGCGCTGCAAGACGGCAAGTTGCTCAGCGCGCACTACGTCGAGTTGCTGACGACCGGCAAGGTCGACACGCCGATGGGCCGATACGCGTATGGCTTCGAGGATCTGTCCGTGAACGGCACTCGGTGCTACGGCCACAACGGTGGTGCACCGGGCATGAGCGGCGACCTGGCAGTGTGTCCGAGCGACGGCTACGTGGTCGCCGTGCTGTCCAATCTGGACCCGCCGGCTGCGACAAACATCTCGCAGTTCATCACGAACCGGCTCCCGCAGTAGCGGGAGCTTGGGCCGCTGGCTAGGGGTTGGCGAACCCGGTTGCGGATTCGAGGCGCCCATCCGGTCGGAACACGAACGCGGTCGTGCCTGTCATCCGCTCGACGCCGTCCGGGCCCGCTGCCGCCCAGTCGGCGAGCACGGTGCCCTGGCAGTGTCGGATCTCGCCGCGCCGGCGAATCTGGACCCCACTCATGTACCGCTGCGCGGCCCCCGCGTGCGCGGTCAGGTCCGCGACGCTATCGAGGACGCTGAAGCGATCGCGGTACGCAATGTCCGGCGCGGCAATGCGCGCAAATGCGTCGGCGCGCGCACCATCCTCCGCGATATTCCACGCCTCGAACCATTCATCGACCACGGCTGCGGCATGGCCGAACGCTTCGTTGGTGACGGCGTTGCTCAGCAACGACAGTTGATAGCGCCACCCTTGGACGTGCGCGTCGCGTGACGCGGCATCGGGGAATTCGTGCAGCAAGTGTAACCGGGCGCCGCGCGCATCCGTCCCGAGCTCCATCGTGATGCGCGAGCTGCCAACCGGGATCGGCGTCCCGCTGGCATACCCGAACGTGAACGCGATCCGGCGGCCCGGGTGGATGTCCACCACGGCGCCTTTTGCTTCGATGCCGTTCGGATATCGGATGGAGACGGCACCGCCCGGCTGCGCGTCGATGGCCGAACCGGAGCCCCACCACGTGGCCCACCGCGGCGAGTCGGACAGGAACGAAAACACTCGTTCGGGCGTCGCGCGGACGACGATCGAGCGACGGAGCTCGTGTGGTACGGGCGTCATGACTCCTCCGAGCGCAACGGGAGAGACCGCGCTTGGCTTCGGACCGCTCACCACCTGCCGGGGATTCTTGTTTCGATTCGCCACATTCCGCAACCCCCCAACCCCCACTTCGCGATTCAGCTCCGCTTGGGTTTTCCGTCCGCCGTCGCGTGCGTCCGCCACCAGGCTGGCGACCCGACCAGCGCAGGGTCCTCCTGTGCCTTGAGCATCGTCCCGGTCACGGGCGCCGCCCCTTTGCTGACGTCGCCGGACGATGCCGAGGGCGCTGAGACGCGCGGCGTGCTGTCGGCCCGGGCCGCGGTCGGCGGGGGGCTACTGTCTGGCTTGGGCGCGCTGTTCTGCGCGAGCACAGCCACCGGGCAGAGCGCAACAGCCGCCGCGGCAAATAGTTTGATGCCCATATAGTCTCCCTCTCTCAGAGGAGATGGGCGTCGCACTCGCCCCCAATCGGCGCACGTATCGCGAGCCCGGCTACAGGGACCGCGTCGTCGCACCACACCGATGCGACCGGTGCAAGTTGCGATCCGGCGCCGCGCCCCGCACGTCGTGACGGTGGCGACGAGCGCGCCCGGGACCGTCGACCAGCGAGAACCGCCGGCTACGAGCTGACCAGGTGCGAGGCTGCGTCGCGACTGGGCTCCTCCGCGACTCGGCCCACACGCACGGGCGGCCAGACGACGACATCCAGTCGCTCCGCGTAGGCGAGCCGCGGCGGCTCCTTGGGCAGCGTGATGCCAGCCGAAAGAGCCATGCTGTTGGCCGAGATCTCCAGCTCCGCCGGTTGTAGCGGCCAGGGTGCGTGATGGATATCGGTCCGATACACGCGCTGCGCCGAATCCACCGTGTACAGGCAATAGCGCTCCGTCAGCCACCGGTCGAGCGAATCCAGGGGACTGTGCGCGAGGGCACCGGCCGGGCGGTAGCGGCCCTGAAAGGCTGCCGGCGGCGCCATGCGTCCCTGACGCCGGGTCTCGAACGCGATCATGGCATCCGCCCCGGCATGGAGTCGCATGAGCGCCCGGTGGTAGGGTAGGTGATACACGAGCCGCGCGGCCCGCACAGCGATCGCGCTCGAGGCATTGAGGCTAAAGAAGTACACGCCGGGCTTATCCTCGAACGTGACGTACGTGCGCACATTGATCTCGAGGAAGGACGAAAGCCCGGGTAGTGCGGGCCCGAGGTGCGCACGGAGCGCGTCGAGGTAGAACGGGGTCACCGACACCCACGCAGAGCCTTCGCGCACGTCGACCGAGAGCACGGCGGGTACGAGCGCTCGCATCGTGGCCGCGGGCACCGGCCAATGCGCGAACAGCAGCGTATTCCAGCGCTGCGCCATGACCCAAGGACCAGGCGGCAATGGCCACGGCCGATGATCCACGGCCGCCATCACATTTCTCATCGAGCCGACCACCACGATGTCCTCACCGCAGGGGCGCGCGCTGTCACGTCGCACGCCGTGGGTCGGCGCGGCCTGCGCGCTGGGGCTAATCGAATGAAGCACGCTCCGAGCGAATCTGCCAGGGCGGTCCGACTCACGGGCTCGAGCGCGGCCGGCGACGACCGATGCCCTACGCCTCGTCGAGCTCGCCCTTTCGTCCCGTCCCCACCGCAACGTAGGTCGCGTCGTACCAGTGACAGATGCGGTCTCGTAAGCGCCCGTTGGGTTCGTCCGCCGTTACCGGCCCGAACTCGTGCAGTCCCCGAATGCCGACGATGCGGACGAAAACGTCCAGCGGCGCACTCGCGACCGCGTCGCTTCGCTCGGCCGCGCCCCCATCGATCACGACGCTGAACGTTCGCCCGGCGTGGAGAAACGTGAACGGGAAGGTGGCCATGCGCGCGCGCTCCTCCGGGACTCGTGTTGCTTAGCTATCGGTGTTTCTTCGGTAGCGATAAGATACGCAATCTCCTGGTGGGAGAACAAGGGCGGCGCGCGCGGAGATGGGAGCCGCGCGTCACGACAGGCACGCCAGCCCGAGAGAAACGATCACGAATCCACGTTATATGAGAGCGGCAACCATCTGCTGCCGAACGCGTTATGCGTTCGATCTCAAGCCGTGGTAGAGTTACCCACGTGGCTGTGGATAACTCGAGCACCGATGAGAAATGTGAACCCGCGTGCGCCGCTCACGCGGCAGCGACTGCACGCTCTCGCAGCAGACGCCGCATTGCGTCGAGCGTCCGCCAGTACACGTCTTCCATGAGCAGGTGCGCGAACTCGCCGTTGCGCCCGACGCTCACGAGACCCTCCACGCCGGTCGATCGCATGAAGCGCTGGCGACTCTCCTCGTACGCGCGGAGGTAGACCGGGTACGCGATCGCCGATCGCATCACGCGGCACCCCAAGTAGCGTTCGCGCGCATCCGGGATCCAGGAGAGATAGTCGAGACACCGCTGCCCGAGCGCCTCATCCGGGGCGCACCACGTCTCGTCGCCGACGCTACACCCGAGATCGGCGGTAATCATCGTCTTACCAGCCGGTGCGAGCCATGGCATGGACAGCGGCGTCTCTGTGAGCCGGAAGAACGGCGCGCCTTCCTGCGGCGTCCAGAGCATGGTGTTGGGAAGCAGCCCACGCCCTTTGAAGCGCATATTGACGAACACCATCGGCCGGTATCGAAAGGCCGCCAACGGTCGGAGCGCTTCGCTATCGCTGACGAGCCGCGCGAGGATGTGCACCGGCGCCGTGCTGACCACCGCAGACGCCGCATACTCGCGCCCCCCCGCCCGCACCCCGGTGACCCGCCCGTGATCGACCATGATCTGCTGGACTGGCGTGTTCAGGTCGATGCATCCATCGAGCGTCTTCACGAGCCGCTCGCAGAGCACCGACAGGCCGCCGACGGGGTAGACGTGCCACACGTTGGGTGATTCGGGCATCTCGCGGCTGTACCCGATGGCGACGGCTCGATGCGTCAGCCGCCCGTCGAGCTTGAGGAGCAGGGTATGCCCGATGCCATGGGGGAACGCTTCGACGACGGCGGGGGCCAGCTCGTCGGCGCCCGCGCCCGACCACGCTTCGAGGAGCGGGATCGCGACGCGCTCCGCCAACGCGTCGCCGTAGCGGAGACGAAAGACCTCGGCCGCGGATCGGGGCCGACGGCGCTCATCGACGACAGCCCGACGACGGATGGCGCTGAGCACGAAATCGGGTCGGCGCATGAGCCCGAGCGGGTACGCGTAGGTGCGTCCGCCCAGTCGGACTGACTCGCCGTAACGCTCGACCGTCAGGCACTGCGCGCCCACGCCGATCGCCGCCGCTAAGCGGTTGGTGATGAAGTGCGCGCCAAAGTCGTATGTGAACCCGTCCCCATCGCGCTCGGTCGAGGCCAGTCCCGCGATCTGCGGTCCCGCCTCGAAGATGCGAACCGGCACCCCGCGTCGCCGGAGGTACGACGCGGCGGTCAAGCCGGCGAGTCCGGCTCCGACCACGACGACAGGGTCGCGGCTTCCCATCTCAGCCATGTACGATCTCCGGCCGGTCTGCAGGCGTGTAGGAGGGTCCCGGGCCGGCTGTCACGCCGTGCAGCGGCTCGTCGGCCGAGGAAGTCGCGCGTCGGTCGATCGGACGTCGAAATACGGCACGGAGCAGGGCACCGGCGCCGCACCACTGGTGGATCGTGTCGAAGATCGTGAACACGCCGAGCGACACGGGCGAGTGGAGGCTGAAGCGTTCGACGAGCCAGCTAGGCGCGCGCCAATCGACGAGCGTGTTGCGGATCGAGTAGACCCAGTTGACGGGACTCACTACCGTGGAGATCGAGTCGACCTCGAACCCGGTCCGCGTGGCGAGCGTCGTGAGGGTCGCGCGATTGAACAGGTTGAAGTGGCGCGGGAAGTGATACCCGCCCCAGTGGCGGCCACCGAAGATCGCAAAATCGAGCGTCGCCGTGTTGTCGGTCACGATCACCGCGCGCCCGCCGGGGCGCAGCATGCGTTGCACCGCGCGCAATACGCCGGGCGGATCGTCGACGTGCTCGATCGTGGCGATGAGCAGGACGAGATCGTACCAACTCGTGCGAAGCGAGACATTTTCGATCGTGCCTTCGTGCACGGTGAGTCCGGCGTCGCGGGCGGCTTCCGCCGCGCGCGGACTAGCGTCGACGCCCTCGAGCGACCAGGTCGCGGGCCCGAAATCGCGAAGTAGCCGGAGATGGAAGCCATCACCACACCCGACGTCGAGGATCCGCGCGTCCGGCGGGAGACCTTTGCACCACTGCATCGCACGCCGTGCTTCGAGCGCCCGCCGGACACGGTATACGAACCCGTACCGCTCGGCTGAGAAGTCGAACGCGTGGTACTCGCGCGGATAGATCCGCGGTAGCTCGCTGGGCGTCGGGCGGGGATCGAGATAGACGAGGCCGCATTCGCGGCATCGCATCGCGAGGAAACTGTCGGGGCTGGTATGGTACTCGAAGTCCTCACCGACGCCAATCGGCTGGCCGTTGGTGGCGCCGCAGACACAACAAGAAACGTGAGTCAGAGAGAGCGGCAGCTGTCGACCGCTCATCACGACGTCGCGTGATACACCAACGGGCGCGGGAGGCGTGGCGCGCACGACGGCCTCACCTACGCTGGGACCAGCCATACGGCAATTGTGCTCAGCAGAAGGGTTGTCCTCGGTCTGTGGAGCAACTCACGCGCCACGAACCCGACGCACTTGGCGATCCGCAAGGCTTCCTGCGTCATGCACCGGTCAGTAAGCGGAATCCGTGCCGCGAGCGACGCGCCATGCCGCATACGCTGCGCGGAGCTCGGGTTTCGACCCTCAACGCGCGCGAGCGTACGCAGTCGACCGCTCAACTGGTGCCCCAGACGCCGCCGCCGGGTGCCCGCTTGCGCAAGGCCTGCGGCAAGGCGTTCTTACAATGTTGCCCTGGAGACGTGCGCGTGGACGTGCGCCGCCCGCAGGGCAGCCGCGGATATTTGCGTGAGCTAGACCCCATCCAATTTCGCACATGCCTGCTACTGGTGCTGCCGCCCGGGCGCCCCTGATTGTCGACGACGAATCGGTATTCGAGTGGATGCAGTTGCACGTCCGCGAGATCATCATCGCGGTGCTAGTCGTCGTCGTTGCGGTCGGAGGCGTCTTCTTGTATCGGTCCGCCGCAGCCACGCAGGCGGCGCAAGCGGAGCAAGCCCTCGTGGGACCCGAAGAGGCGCTCGAGGCCGGCAACGTGCCGCTCGCCCAATCCGACTTGCGAACGGTGATGAAGCGTTATGCAAAAACTGCAGCCGCCGCTGAGGCTGCAATCCTGCTCGCCGACAGCTACTACGCGCAGCAAAAGTTCGCCGACGGCGTCGCAGCGCTGCAGGGAGCTCCGAGGACGGGCGCGGCGAAGTCGTTCGCCTCGGCGATCGAGCAACTGGTCGGGGAGGGCTACATACAGGAGGGGAAGCCTAAGGACGCGGCTGCCCACTTCTCAGCAGCCGCGACCATGACCCCATACCCCACGGAGCAGGCCCGGCTTCACGCGAGCGCCGCTCGCGCCTATGCCGCCGCCGGGGATACGGCGGCCGCCGTCGCGATCTGGAAGCAACTCGTCGACCAGCCAAAGAGCGGCGAAGCGTCCGAAGCCCAGCTCTTGCTCGGCGAGCTCACGATCAAGCCCGTCAAGCCGTAATCGGGCGGGCGCATTCGCGCCCGGATGTAGGGGCGACGCTATGCGTCGCCCGACACAACCGCGGACCTTGCCGTAGACGGTAGGGGCGATGCATCCGTCGCCCGCGGCGCAACCGATCAAATCGGCCGCAGCACGGCAACCATCGCCAGGATGAGTGCCGGCGGCATCACGAGTGCGCCGACCTTGAGAAAGGTCCAGGCGTCGACGTCGTGGCCATCGCGGCGCAACGCCGCGAGCCAGAGCAGCGTCGCCAGTGAGCCGGTGACCGAGAGGTTGGGGCCGAGGTCGACACTGACCAGGACCGCGCGGCTGACGAGCGCCGGCAGATGCACACTCTGCATGGCGGTTGCGGCAACTAGGCCCACGGGGAGATTGTTCGCGAGATTGCTCGCGACCGCGACGGCACCGGCGGTGCCCCAGGCGGCGCGGGTGGGGGCAGTAGCCGCCATGCGCTGAAGCAGGCCGGCGACCGCGCCAATGGCGCCGGCTCGACCGAGCGCTTCGACCAGGGCGAAGAGCCCAGCGACCAGCACGAGAATGCTCCAATCGATCCCGCGGACGACCTGGTAAGGGGCGCGCCGATCACGGGTCGCCAACACCGCCAGTGTGACGCCGCCAGCCACACAGGTCGGCACACCGAGCCGCTGGTCGAGTGCCGAGGCGAGCAGGAGCCAGATCGCGGCGCCCGTGATGCCGTAGGCGGCGGTTCGGCCACCGGGGGAGAGGGGGATGAGCGCCACCTCGGCGGCGAGTGTCCGACGGAGAGCGTGCCGCTGGGTAAACCGCAGCGCGACGTAAGTCGCCGCGATCGCGCCGACGGACGGCAAAGCGTATTGCGAGACCCACGCGACAAGCGGCGGCATGTGGCTGCCGTAGATGACAAGATTGGCAGGGTTCGCGATGGGGAAGACAAAGCTCGCCGCATTGGCAACGAACGCACACGCGAAGAGGTAGGGGAGTGGCTGGTCCGCACCAGCGGCGCGGACGACTGCGGCGATCGCGGGGGTGAGCACGACCGCGGTCGCATCGTTGGAGAGAATCGCCGTGACGCCGATGCCAACGACGTAAACGAGCGTCAAGAGTCGCGTCGGTGACCCACGTGCGGCCCGTGCCGCGTGTCGAGCGAGCCAGTCGAAGAGCCCTTCGACGCGGGCGACTTCCGCGAGCACCATCATGCCCGCCAGGAACAGATAGACGTCGATCCCGTGTGCGATGCCCTGCCACGCCCCGCTGGGTGGCAAGAGGCCGAGGAGAACGAGTACCACGGTGGCAGCAGCCGGCCACAGGGCTTCGCTGACGCCCCACGGGCGCACGATGACGCCTGCCGTCGCGAGGGCTGCGATGGCATAGATGGCCGCGGCGGAGCTCACGACCGACGTCGGTGGATCAACGAGCAGGATCAATCACGCACTCACGCTTGCACCATGTCCTGCAGGCGCTGGGGTTCCTCGCCCAGCCAATCCGGGTGTGTGGCGGTGGAATCGAAGATAGACGTCGTCTTGAACAACTCCCAGCGTCCATCGGCGCCGTCGTTCTTCGTCCGCGCGATGAGGACCTCACTGGCGCCGTCGTTGTAGTCCCAGGAGTTGTCGAGGAAGGTGATGCCGCGATCGATGGCGCTGCGAACGATCCGGAGGCTGAGCGGCTCGTCCACGTGCTTGAGGGCCAAATGCCAGCCGCCGAGACCAATGGCCGACACCGAGACACCGGTGCGGCCGAGGACGCGATGGGGAACGGGTTCGCTGGAGGCTTGGGGCATGCGGAGTCCTGGGGCGGGAGCATGGAACTTCGCAATCTGCGAGCCCGGCATGAATGGCAAATCGCGAGACCGATCGGTGGCGCGTCCGTTTGCGGCGGCCGCGCCACAGAAGGTTGCTGCTCAACGGCTCACCTCGCAACGAGCCGCGGCGTAAGCGCTAGCTCCGGAGAGCGACCCGAGCCGTGTCGCCTAAAGGCGCGCCATGGTTGGCGTCTGACCTGCAGAAAAACCGGGTCTCACTCGCATCTGCGGAAGAGATGTTGCGGGAGACCACACCGTCCGTGCGGATTTCTCGCAGTTGAGTCCGGCAGGTGGAACGTTTTTCGCAAGCTGGCGGACCGGGAGCTCTTCCATGAACGACTGTGCCGGCTTGAAAACAGCGGGTCGCGAACGAGCCAGGCCGTGCCGGGCCTGGACAGTCCTGCTCATCGCTGTCACCAGCGCGTGCTCGAGCGCCACCGGCGTGAAGGACGTTGGCACCGTGACCGTGACGCCGCCGGCGGCCACGCTGCTCGTGCACGATCAAGTGGCGCTACACGCCGCGGTGCTCGGCCAATCGGGCGGCGCGGCCGGTGGCGCGTCGGTATTCTGGTCGACGGAGGACTCGACGATTGCACAGGTGTCGTCGTCGGGCGTCGTCACTGCGATGGCGCCCGGCGTGGTGCGCATTGCGGCCAGTGCGGGGGGCGTATCCGGCACGGCCACCATCACCGTCTCGGCGACTCGCATCGCATCCGTGACCGTCGTGCCGGACACCCTGCGTCTCGCGCCGGCGGGCGTGGCCCGCCTTCTGGCCACGGCGTATAACGGATCCGGCAACGTCGTCACGGGCCTCACGGTGACGTGGGGCAGCAGCAACACGAGCGTAGCGACCGTGGATCAGACCGGCGCGGTCACCGCCGTCAACGACGGCACGTCGACCATCAGTGCGTCGGTCGGCGGACAGATCGGATCGGCCGTCGCGATTGTGAGTGTGCCGAAAGTGGCGACAGTCACGATCGTGCCGGACACGCTCACGGTCGCCGTCAGTGCGACGAGCCAGCTCCAGGCGACGGCGTACGATGCGCAGGGCCGGGTCCTCAGCGGGTTGCACGTGACCTGGGGGAGCAGCAACACCGCCATCGCGACAGTCGACACGCTCGGCAACGTCACGGGCGTTGCGGCGGGGACCACTCAGGTCTCGGCCGCGATCGGCGGCAAGGTGGCGACCGCCACCGTCATCGTGACCTCCGCAGGGCCGGTGACACTTGCGGGGTGTAAGGGCGGCACGCTGAACGAGACCACGGCGGCCTCGATCGTGGTGACTGGTAACATCGACAACCAATGCACCGCCACGCTCACGAGCACGGCCGGGTCGATCGAGATCCAGGGCAGCGTCAACAACGCGAGCAGTGCAACACTGGTAGCGAAAACGAGCATCGCGATCGACCAGCAAGTGGCGAACGGCGCCACCGTCCAGGTGACAGCAACTGGCCCATTCACGCTCGGTCAGACCCTCACCGGCCAGCACGCCGGGACGCCCTCTACGCTGACGGTTTACACCAGCGACACGTTGGCGATCGGCGGGGACGTGGATGGGGGTGCCGTGGCCAAGATCTACTCTCTCGGCCCGATGACCATCGGTGGCGCCGTGCACGATCCGGGCACGCAAGTGGTCTGGTGGGGAGCATCCCCCAGTGCATCGCTCACCGTCGTGGGCGGCGTCATGCCGCCGGCCACGGTCGTGCAGGAGAACTGGGGCGGCTTCTAACGACGCTGCTCTCCTCGCGACCCGAGTGCTGTTCACCGCGGCGGCGTGCCGGGCGCTTGGCCGGTCGGCTGTACAGTCGTCGTGGAGCCAGGAGGCATTGCGGCCGGCGGCATTGTCGCCGCCGGCATGGCTCCGTTTGCGGCGCTGGGTGACTGGCCACGGGACGACATCCGGCCCGCCATGCTGCCGGCCATGGTGCTGCCGACGAGCGAGGCGCCGCCCCCGATACCAGCGAGTCCGCCGAGTCCACCGGCGGTGCCCGAGGACGACGTGATGGCCTTTCCAGCACCGGGGAGTTTGGACGAAAGCGCGCCCTTGGCGAGGGCGCCCGAGAGGCCGCCGCCCAAGCCGCCTTTGCCTTGCAAAGCGCTGGCCGCCCCGCCGGTCGCCGCATCGAGCGCCACCATCTTGGGATCGATGCCGGTCTTCTGGTGGATCTTGTCGCTCGTCTGACCCACTGCGTGGAACGCCTTGCCGAAGAGGGAGTGGTGGTGTTTGGTCGTGTCGGTGGTCGCCGCTGGAAAGACGCTTGCCGCGGCCGTGTTGACCGTTCCCGACACCGCCTTCGCGGAGTCGGTGACCATCGTGCCGTTTGCCGACGTCGTGGTGAGCGCTGCGGCCGTGGTATCGCCAGACGCGGCGGGCTTTGGCTTATTCCCGTGTTTGAAGAGGCCCAGTTGCGCGCGCGCTGGACTCGCCGCGGCGAGCGAGACGCCAACCACGACTGCGATGCACGCAACGCGCCCGGGTTGCGCCCGGCCTGTGGGTCTCATCGTCCCTCCTGATGTGGGGTGGGCTGGTGAGCCACGGAAGCTCGCAGCCGGCTTTGCAATGAGAACGCCGCGGGGAGCCTCATCCTCTCACGGGCCTTGTGTGCGGTTCCAACCGGGCAGGCGTCGGGTACCCCGATTGCCGTTGCTCATCCCACGCCGTGCGCGGTCTTGCGGTTCGTCGGTCGACTACTAGGACCGTGGCGCCGGACCCACGATGACGCTGCCCGTGACGGAGGGCTGGAAGGGCGTGCCGGGTGCCGCCGTGTTCCAGCTATCGGTTCCGAGCCCCCACTGATTGGTCTTCGAGTTGAAGAAGGAGAGGATGCAGCGATAGTTCCATTTCGTGCCGGGGTGGAGCACCGTGAGGGCCAGCGGTATGTCCACGGTTCCGCTGTATGCACCGTCGGAGAGGGGGATGTTGAGATAGCCTTTTGCATCGCCACCGCCCGAGTCGGCGGCTGTTTGACAGAGGACTTGGAACTGCGATATGTCCGGGCTGAATCCCCGCACCGTGACCGGTACGCTGAAGGTGAGCCGGGTCGTGCCAAGAGGGGGCACGCGCACGGCGGTCTGCCCGCGCCCGCTTGACGACACGGCGAGTCCGAGGGCCAACGCGCAGGACCAGTATGGGCGATGCGTCATCGTCAGTCTCCTGATGGCCGGCGGTGCAGGCCGGATGAGCGTAGGGTGTCGCCCGTCAGTGGGCGACGGGTCCGGTGATGGACCGGCTGGACGTGGGGACCGTCGGTGCGGGTAGGGCGACGGAGGGACCGGTGATCGACAGTGGACTCGTCACCACGGTTTGGGTCGCTATTGGGGTGAAGGGTCCGGTGATCGCGAGTGCCTCGGTCGTCACAGTCAGCGGCCCGAGAGCGACATACGGACCGGTGATCGCGAGCGCCCCCGTGGTGACGGTCACGGGCGCGAGGATCGGCGCAGATCCGGGGGCGATGCCGCCTGGGGTGAGTCGCTTTGTGCTGCCGCTATCCGTCGACGTACCCACGGCGCTACCTGCCGCGCCGGGAGCCGCCCCCGCGCTAGTGCTCGGCGCGGCACCGGTCGTTCCGTCGCCTGGGGCACCACTACCCGCGGCAGTTCCTGTTGCCGCGCCAGCTGCTGCCGCGCCAGCTGTTGCCCCGCTACCTGGTGCGGCGCCTCCGGGGCCGACGCTGCCCGGCGCTGAGGAGGGTCCGGCGCCACCGGGCGCCCCACCTACTGTTCCTGGTGGCCCGGCCGCGGTGGCTCCTCCACCTCCGGTAGCTGCGCCCAATGTACCTCCTCGTGCGCCGGCGCCTGACGGCTGCGTGCTGAGCGGTGGCGAGGCCGTGGTTGCCCGCGTGCCCGTCATCCCCGGCCGCCAGATCGGGGCCTGCGGCCGGAATATGGTAGGCGGGGCGTACCGTCCGGTGGCGACGTTCGCGAGACGCACCGTCCCGCTCGTGCCATCGGGCAGGGTCACCGTGATTGTCGTCTGGGCGGCGCCTGTGGTGGCTGCGGTGCAGATGTAGCCGGTCGCCGGATTGCCGGTCTGCCACTGGAAGTCCGTTGCATTGCTCGTGGCGTACGTGAACGCCGCTGGATTGAGCACGGCACCGCTCTGCATTGTCGTGTGCCGGTAGCCGTCAGTGTCGACAATCTCGATCCAGATCGCGGCACAGCGGCCGGCGGGGAGTGGGTTGGGCGTGGTCGTGACACGCACCTCCCATGGCGCGGTTTGGCCGGTCGTCTGGCCGCCGACTGACGGGGCGGCGCCTGTGGCGTGCGCCACGGCGAGCGCAGCGGCCGCGAGCACGCAGAGGCATGGCCCGTCGCCTGGTGGCGGAGACGCTGCGTGGCGGACGCGAGACCAGAGAGCCAGATGAGCCTCAGAGTTGTCGGGGTGAAGCCTGGGCGCCATCGCATCCGGTCGGACACAGGGCGCACTCATGGTGGAAACGATGCGAGGACGTCGGTCCTCTCACACCGGGACAAGGCCGGTCGTGACGTGGCGTGCCGACCGCGCGAGCGCGCTCATGAGACGGGACCAGAGGGCGCGAACGTCCGTGCGCGGCATCGCGGATGCCGCGGTGGGTCCGAGTTGCAGGCTTTTGGGTCCTCGGCTGATGGCCAAGACGGCCGCCGGAGTCGCTCGGAGCTAACGGATCGCGCGAGGCTTGCTGGCCAAAGTGAGTGATTATTCAGGACGTTGCCGTCGTCCGTGGCACGGAGCGACCGCATCATTATAGGGGTCAGGGGTCGGATTTCGCCCAGGTCGCTGCCGGCAGGCCGTCGCGATAGTGGTGGCCGACTGTCGTCCTGGCATACTGCGTATAAGAGGTATTATGTAAACTACAAACCCACAGAGCCTGTGGAGAACTGCATTCCCTCTGGGCGGGCTAGCGGCCTGCCGGTGCGCTCAGGTCCGCCAGCGGATCGCGCTTCTCGGCTCGGATGAAGGTGTCCAGCGTCCGGTGCGTCACGCGGAGCCGCCGAGCGAGCGAGGTCTCGATCGCGTCCGACCGGCGGAGTCCGCTCACGGTCGTCAGGAGCTGGTCCAAGGTGAACCGCTGCGCGCGAGCGGCGAAGGCTGCCAGGCTTTCGGGCCAGAGCGCGTATCCGATGATGCGGGACGCCGGCATGGACGGCGCGGCAAGCGGCAGCACCACCAGCGCCAGGCGCTCGAGCGGGTTCGTGCCATCGCGATACAGTGGGTACGGCGGCGCCCCCCAGTCGATGGCGGGCCGCTTCCCCCACTGGCCGAGTCCGGCCTGGGTGAGGACCGCTTCGTAGCCGGGGGGTCGCTTGGCGGCCGGCACGGCCACGACGGCATCGATCAGATGATCGAGGACGGAGATCGGCATCCCGACACGCGTGGCCAGCAGCGTCCGGAGCCGATTGTAGCGGCGGTGCCGCCGAAAGAGGTTGGCCACCTGGGAGTCATCGACGCCCGCCCCGCTCGCCCAGGCCGCCAGCGACTCCGGGTACATCACGAGCTGCACGACCTCGCTGGCCGACAGCGCGGCGATGTGGCGCTCGACGTTCTCGATGGCCGCGCGGACGATCGGATCGTCGAGACCACGCTCCGTCGAGCTCGCCTCGCGAGCGCCCGCGCTCCCGCCGCCAGAGTCAGCTCGACCTGGCGCCAACGAGTTGCGCTCGGAGTTGTCCACATCTCCCCCGCACAATCGCGGCACTCGCCTGGAAATCAGCCCCTCGGGGCCCCGTGAATCGCCCCGCAGCTCGCGCGCGCGGCCGGCTTGGCGCCCGTGTGAGGGAACCTAGTGAGACCCCGCGCGAGGGTCAACGTGATAACCGGTTATGGAAGTGATGGTTGCCGCCCGGCGCCGGCCGACGGACGTCGCCCCGTGGAAAGGGACCGTAGCAGAGGAAACTTTCCACTTCCCATGTCCCTTTCCATTGCGCCACCGGGCCGTGGCGACAGCATCCAAGCAGTCATCACTCCAAATGACCGCTCAGGAGAGCAGATGAGCTCGGCATCTGGCGCGTCGGAAATGAAGTCCGGCCTGAGCTGTCCGAGGTCGCTGACCCACTTTCCACGGGCCAGTCGAAGTGTCGTCTGACGAGCTAGACCGAGTAGTCCGATTCGTTAGGCAGACTGGGGATTCACGATATGGCCCGTGAACAGGATCAGGCCGGTCCTATCATCCCGGATCACAATCCAGTACGGACGGTCGACCACCAACTCGATCGGCGGAGGCGCCGCTGATGAAACCGCCGTTACTACCGTCACACCAGTGGCCGCGGCCGCCACAGTTCCCCGTTCGTCCACGTCCAGGTAGGTCCGCTGCAACACGTCGCTCAGGCACAGGTTCGAATCCGGTCGCCCGCCGTTCGGGAGGATGCCGCTGAAATCGGCACCCGCCGGGTCGAACGCGATCGCCATCCCCATCGTGCGCAACGGCCGCCGAAGCGAGCGGCTCGTCTCCAGATGAAGCTTTGGTAACCAGACGTGCACCTCCCGGCTCCCCGGTATGCGTGTCTCACGGCAGTAAGACGTTGTTCGCGTCCGCTCTTGCACACGGCCAAGACGCGGCCCACCGGCGACGACATCGCCATCGCCGTTCCAGTTTGATCCCCTTGGCCCACCGACGCGACAAGTGTCAGTGAGCCAGAATGCTTAGCTACGCCATATAAAGCGCAATCTCACCCGCCAGCGTCTGCACCGACAGCAGGGCACTCACGCGGAGGCCGGCCCCGCCGGCGTCGCAGCCTTCGTGTATCGCCGCTCGATCTCCGACCGGATCCGCGCGCGGCTTTCCGCCGGTGTCAGCGATCGGTCGAGCGCCGCCGCCTGCGCGTCCGCCGCCAGCGCATCGTCCTTGATCGCGTCCCGGAACCAGCGCGTGTAATCACCACGCTTCAAGTGGTAGTCCCACGTGCCATCGTCCACGCCGGACGCCAGCTCCACGAATGACTCGAGGTTCTGCGCCCGCAGGTTGAGCGCGCCCCCAGGTCCGCGGAAGTAGAAACTGAGCTCGGGCGCCAGTGTCCCCGTCGCGTATTTCCGAACGTGCCGCCGGTGCTCCACGGCCGGGCTCGAGCGCTGAAACCACTGCGCCTCCAATGTGTCCACCCCGCCCCCACCCTCCACATGCCGGCGCCACGCCACCGCCACTCCCCCAGTCGCTCCCGCCGTCGGCGGCCCCGTGCGATCGGTCGGCGCATGCTCGCCCACCGCGGTCGCAAGCGCGCGGACCGTATCCATCCCCTGCGCGCCCACTCCGATCACCACATCGATCAAACGCAGTACCTCGCCGGCAACCGTGCTTGGCTCGACCGTAATGAACCCCATGCCCTGGAGCTGCGACGGTAGGCTGCGATCGGCGCTCCCCAGCCCAGCCGGCAGCACGTGGTGGGCCTCGTCCACTAGGATCCAGTGTGGTCGACCCACCCGCGTGCGGAGATCGGCAAAGAGGGGCCAGAGCTGACCCGCAAACGCGGGACGATCCTGCGCGGGGATCGCCAGGAGGTTCACCACGCATCGGGACGTCGGGCGCGCGAGTAAGGCCCGCACTTCGTCGAGCACCGGCGGGCTCGATGCGTTGCCGACCGTGACCGCATCGAACACGCCGTCGTAGTCCCCTTCCGGATCGATGACGCACCCCTGGTACCCACCCGCGATGAGACGCTCCACGAGTGCGGCCGCGAGCTTCGACTTCCCACTTCCCGACGGCCCAGCCAGCAACAGACTCTCCCGCTGCGGCGAGAGGCGGATCTCGCTCCCATCCGCGCGCACGCCGATCGGCACTTCATGGCGGCTGAGGCGTCGGTCGAGGCTCCGCAGGTCGTCCGCGAGGAGGCGACCAATCAGCTCCGCCACCCCTGCCCCGTGATCGCGCGTCGTCACGAGATCCGCCCGCTCGCGGAGCGATGGCAGCGCGTTGGCCACTGCCACTGCGCACTCCGACGCCCCCAGGAACGCGTGGTCGTTCTCAGCGTCGCCCACCGCGACGACGTTGTGGCACGAGAGTCCGAGCTCGTCGAGCGCCGCCGCCATCCCCGTCGCCTTGTTCACGCCTGACGGTAGGACCATGACAGCGCCCTTATTGAAGATCACCTCATGCTCCAGCCCCAGCTCGCGAATCGCACCCAGCACCTCGACCTCGTGCGGCTCGCGCGTCGCGACAATGACGCGCCCCACCGAGAGCGGCATAGTCCCCCGCCCCTGCAACGCACGCACGAGCGCCTGTGGCGCAGCCTCGGCTAGGAGCCGTTCACGCCGCGTCGCCGGCTCGTACAGCACTGCGCCGTTCTCCGCGACGATGCGGCTGAACCGATCCAGGTACGGACACACGCGCGCTAGATCCTCGAGCTCGCGACCCGTGACTAGGATGACCTGCCGCCCGGACGCGCGCAGTCGATCCAGGGCGCCGAGCGTGGCGGGATCGACCTGGCCACCGGTCGCGAGCGTTCCGTCATAGTCAGTTGCGAGAGCGAGATACCGCATTCGAATGGGCCTCCGGTGCCGTGCTCTTGCGCAGGTCAGGTGCCAGGCGCGACCCAAGCCGCCGAGCTCAGCCGCAGCAACGCCCGACGATTCTGCGACCCCTCACCGAGCTGCTCAGCTGTTGGGCCTGTGCCCCTCGACCGCGGCACGCGAAACCGTGTCCGTCACGGCCCGTAGTGTAAGTGGCGGCAACTCCCCGGAAAGAACCCCTCGTCCCGTAGCCAAGTGAGGGCCTGTGTCATTCGCAAAGGACCTGGTAGCACTCGCGGCCATCTGCGCCGCCGCGTACACGATCACGACCGTCTTCCGCCTCATCCTGTCCTTCCTGACGGGGGGCGGTACGAATCGGTCTGACCTGGCCGGGGTCGAACAGCGCCTCGCCAGGCTTGAAGCGTCGATGGAAAACATGTCGGCCGAGACGCAACGGCTCGCTGACGGCCACCGGTTCTTCACCGACCTACTCGTCGATCGCAAAGCATCCGTCGCGCTTCCGCGTAGCAATCCCGCTGCCACGTCCAATCAAAACGGAAGTCGATAAAGGGCGGAGGGCACAACGGGCTCCTCCGGTTCCCGCCGTTCACATCACCCCTCGAGCTCACCCCGAAACACAAGCCGTCCCTCGCCGCGGAGCGAGGCGTCCCACCGCTCGCCCTCGTGACGCACGGCGATATGTAACGGCTCACCCGACCTGCTCCAGAGGCGAACCAGCGGCCCCGGATCGCCGCCCCACGCGACGAGTAGGGTGCCGACCGCCACCGACCCCGTCCCGCACGCCAGCGTCTCCGCTTCGACCCCACGCTCGTAGGTGCGCATCGCCCAGCCACCGCGACGGTCGCGCCCCGCGAAGTTGACGTTCGCGCCCGGCGTGCCGGTCCAGGGATGCGTCCGGAGCGCCCGCCCCCGCGCCAGGAGATCGATACCCTCGACGTCGTCGACTTCAACCACCAGGTGTGGGACGCCGACGACGGCGTAACCCAACCGGCGCTCGCCGGGGCCGAGTGCGATCGGGACCGCCGGAGTGAGACGCTCGATCGGCCCGACATCGAACGACGGCTCGTCATCCGTGAGGCTGGCCCGCACTACCCCGCTGTCCGTCGCGATGCGGAGGCGGCTGGTGTCCCCGATCGCGAGCTCCTGCGCAACGCGTACGGTGCACAACGTCGCGTTCCCGCACAGCGCAGCGGGCGAGCCGTCACTGTTGAAGTAGCGGATGCGAATGTCGGCCTGTGGATCCGACTCGAGGAAGACGATGCCATCGGCTCCGATACCGGTCCCGCGCGCGCACAGGGCTCGGATGCGATCCGCCGGCATGGGAGCGGTCGCCGCCGCGCTCCGCTGATCGATGAAGATGAAGTCGTTGCCCGACCCCGTCAGTTTCAGAAATCGGATCATGGTAACCCGATCGTTAGACGCGCCCGGTCAGCGACCACCAGCGCAGCCGCCAGACCATCCAGACCGCCTCGCGCACGATCCGCTTCGACATCTTGCTCTCGCCCTCACTGCGGTCCGTGAACGTGATCGGGATCTCCAAGATCCGAAACTCCCTGCTCCACGCGCGAAAGTTCATCTCGATCTGGAAGGCGTAGCCATTGGATCGGACATCGGTCAGGTCGATCGCCTCGAGCACTTCGCGGCGAAAGCACTTGAATCCGCCCGTCAGATCATCGAACGGCATCCCGGTCACCCACCGGGCGTAGATGTTGGCGAAGTAACTCAGGATCAGCCGCGACATGGGCCAGTTCACGACCGTCACCCGCCCCTTCCGGTAGCGCGAGCCGATCACGAGATCGGCGGTCTGCACAGCCGTCAGAAACTCCGGCAGGTGCAACGGGATCGTGCGAGAAGTCGGCGTCCATCTCGAACATATAGGCGTAGTCCCGCTCCAGCGCCCACCGAAAGCCGGCGACGTACGCGGTGCCCAATCCCATCTTCCCGGGCCGATGCAGGACGTGCACGCGACTGTTCTCCGCAGCCAGGCCGTCCAGGATGGTGCCAGTGCCATCGGGTGAGTTGTCATCGACCACCAGCACCTCGAGCCGCGGGTCCTGCGCGAGCACGATCGTGATCAGCCGTTGGATGTTGGCGCGCTCGTTGTACGTCGGGACGATGACGAACGCGCGTTCAGGCATCGCGGCGGCGTCCTGCCACGAGAGCTGCAACCCACCAGAGCAGCGCCAGTGCGGCCGCGCAGAACGTGATGGTCTTCCCCACTTCGTACACGTGACTCGTGAACGTGAGGTCCACCGCGGTCGCGCCAGCTGGGAGCGGGACGCCGATGAGCGTGTAGTCCGCGCGCGCCGCGGTCGCGGGCTTGCCGTCGACGGTGGCAACCCAGCCCGGATAGTAGTTCTCGCTCACGATGAGCGACGCACCCGCCGGCGCTGGTTTATCGAGGCGAAACGTCATGTGCCCGGGATCGTACCGCGTCGCCGTGACCGCGATGCCGGTCGGCGGAGGCAGCTTCTGCACTTGCTCGGCGGGTACCTTCGCCGAGGTGTCGTACAGGGCGGCGCGCGTGGGATCGAACCGCGTATCGGCGATCGTGGCCAACGTCTGGTCGTCCGCTGCCTTCACCGAGACGGGCGTCGTCCACGCGACCGGATTGTCGCCGGGCAAGCGATACAAGTACACGGTCGACCCCGACGCATCGCGGGTCGGACCCACCACCAGAGTGAGACCGGGCATCTGCAGCGACCCGATGTTGGTGAGCAGGTACCGGACGTTCAACAGGCGCCAGATCTGTGGTGAGCCGATGAGCGGCTGGTAGTTCTGGTCGCGCCCCGCGAGCACATCGTAGCGATGGATCTGGTTGCCGTGGTAGCCGAGTGCCTCGCGGATGCGATGGATCATCAGGGCATTGCCCTGGCCGATCTCGGGATCCCGCGGCGCGCCGCCCTGGCCCTCGAGCGAGAGCACCCGTCCCGGCTGCGGCTGCGCCTCGAGATACCGAACCGCCGAATCCGGGGCGTACACGACGGCCGCCGGCGGCGAGAATTGCCAGTAGAGATGCTCGATGCTCCAGAGATCCGCCGCCACGACGACCGCAATCACCCATACCGCCAGGCGGGCCGGCAGCTTGTCGTCCCGGATCAGCATCAGGACGCCCGCGATGACCACCACACACAGAAGCGAGCGAGCCGCGCCGAGCGAGACGGCAGAGGCGTTGGCTTGCGCGAGGTCGGCCGTTTGTGGCGATGCCAGACCCACCGAGAGGGTCGTGAGCACCCCACCCACGCCGAGGAGCGCGATCCCGGCGGCAACGACGATCCAGATCACGACGTAGCGCATGCGGACCGCGCGCTGCATCACGTTCTCGACCCCGAAGCCCGCGAGCGCGGCCACGGCAAATCCCGTCAGGAAGAAGATGGTTGACGGCGCCCGAAAGTACTTCGTGCCCGGCACGAGATCGTACACGAGGTAGAAGAACGGCGTGGCGCCGCCCAGCGACCAGAACGCGGCGACGACTCCGACGATGAGCCAGAACCAGACCGAGCGCCGGCGCTCCGCGGGCGTCCCGATGAACGCGCACCCGGCGAGCACGAGCACGACCGCACCCAGATACTCGCTGTGAAAGTGAATGAGGTTGCGGCCCCAGTACGCATCGAGGATTCCCGAGAACTGCGGCAGATAGGTGTTGATCAGCTCCTCGGGCGGCATCGACCACGAGGAGGCCCAGTCGTACCCGTGGGTGGCCGCGCCGCCGGCGCCACGCGGCGAGAACTGGACGTATTGAGCGACGGGGAGAAACTGGATCGCGCCGATCATGAGACCGAGCGCCACGGCTATGAGCGCGAAGCCCAGGCGTCGGATCGCCACCGGCCGCGCCGGCGAGACGTCTGGGCCCGCCCAGAATGCGAGATACAGCGCCCACGCCGCCGAGGCGAGCAGCATGTATTGCAGCAGCTGCGGGTGCGGTGAGAGAATGGCCAGTCCGACGGTCAGCGCGAGCGTCGGCCACGCCCACCGCCGGCCGTCGCGCATCCCGTAGGTCAAGAGCATGAGGGCCAACGGCATGAGCGCGCTGACGTACAGCTTGCCGTCGTGCCCTGGCGACACGTACGAGGAGATCGGACCGCCCATCATGTACGCGAGGCCGCCGATCAGCGCGCCCGTGAACCCCAACCCCGCGGTGCGCAAGAAGAGATAGGTCAGCCAGCCACACAGAAAGATGTGGATGATGAACGCCCACGTGACGAACATGTCGGGACGCAGGAGCAGGCGCAGGATGAGGCTCGGCGGATAGAAGATGTCGCCGTTCATGGCACCGATGTACGGCATCCCGCCGAACAGATAGGGATTCCAGAGTGGGAAGTGGCCCGTCTGCCGGAGGATCGCCGTGCCGAATTCCCGGACCGCGTACCCGCCGATGAACTGGTCGCTCTGCGGCGGCGCGAGAAACCCGCCCCCGAACGCGGGATAGCACAGGATCAGCGTGGCCGCAGCGTAGACGAGCGCTGCCCACAGCACGGCCAGGCGCGGGGAAAACTGCGGCGCCGTGGTGGCGCCGCGAGATGTCGGGGAAGGCATTGCGGACGAAAAGTGTGCGTTGCACGGTGCGTGCGCTAGCAGCTAGCTTCCGCGCGCATGCGCGGATCGGCGCTCCGCAGCTTCTACGATCGCGACTACCACTTCGGTGAAGACATCGACCGGCCCAACCCGGACCGGTTGTGGTGGGCGCTGCGCGAGCTCGCGCCGCTCGCCCACACGAGGCTGCTCGATCTGGGATGTGGGGTCGGCTGGGCGACGCACGTCGCGATCGAGCGGGGCAACGTGGACCACGCCATCGGGCTCGACTTCTCGAGCACCGCGCTCGCGCTCGCGGCCCAGTCGGCGCGCACGTGGCAGCCGGCTGCGTGCGCACGCGTCTCCTGGGTGTGCGGCGACGGGAACGCTTTGCCCTTCGCGGACGCGAGTTTCGATCGTGCGTTCTCCTTCGGGTCCATGGAGCATTTCCCCGATGTCGCGCTGGGGTTCGTCGAGCTCGCACGCATTCTCCGCCCGGGCGGGCTCGCTGTGACCGTCGTCCCCAACTTCTACGTCCGGACCGCGCAACCGGTCGAGCACCGCGATACGGCGGCCGGCTGGACGCGCCTGATCGCACCATCCGGGCTCAGAGTCCTGCGGATCGGCGCGGATCGTGGCCCGGCGATCTTCAAGAACACCCGCCCCACGCGCGTCGCGCTTCGCCTCGGATTGCGCGTACTCGGCGCGGTCCCGGCGTTCCGCTACCAATTCATCTTCGTGCTGCAGAAGCCCTGAGGCGCCGCGCCACCCAGTCGATCGCGACGACCGCCACGGCGCCGATGATCTCGACGGACACGAGCCACAACCGCGACGCAATCGCGAGCACGACCGCGCGATCGGTGCCGATGGCGGCGCTCAACTCCACGACCAATGCCCCCTCGCGCACCACGATCCCGCCCGGTGCAAAGACCGCGATGAGGCCCAGAAGATAGCTCGACAGGTACGCCGTCCCGGCGAGCCAGAGGTGCGGCGCCTCGTCGCCGAACAACGCGCGTCCGAAGATCCAGAACGCCAACCCGTAGCCGACCCACCCGAGCGCCGCTCGCACCACGTACACCGCGAACGCGCGCGGGGGCGGCGCCGGCAACGGGACCGGACGCTTGATCACGCGCTCCGCCCATCGGCGCACCACGGGGAGGGCACGCGGACCGACCCCCACGAGGACGCCAGTGAGCACCACCGCGAGCACCACCTGGGAGGCGGTGTCCAGCGTTTGCGCCCAGGCACCCAGCAGGTGCGGCGCCCCGCTCAGGATCAGAACGAAGCCCGTTGCCAGCAATACCACTTGCTGCAGCAGCACAGCCACCGACGCCGCGACGGGCGAGGCCCCCGCCTCCGCACTCATGGCCGCGAGGCCGGCGAACTGCCACACCGCGCCGGGGACGTATCGCGCCAGGTTGGAGACGAAAAAGATCCGCATCGCCTGGAACCAGGTCAACCGACGAGGCTCCGTACGCAGCGATGCGTCCCACCATGGGAGGCTGCTCGCCCACAACAGCACCAGCTGCGCGTACGACACCATCCAGACGGCCGATGCGGCCAGGAGCAAGTCCCATCGGACCCGCGGATGGGCGGTGCGGAGCGCCGGACCCCAGACGCGGATGACTCCGTACAGCGCGACGCAGGCAGCAATGACCGCCACGCCCTCACCAATCCTCACCATCCACCGTCGCCATTTGGGACGGCGGACCTCCGGCGTCGCGGTCAGGGAACGGCGACGGGCGCTGACGCGCCACGTAGTGAGGAGAAGACCAGAAAGGAGAAAGGAGATAACACGATCCCTGCCCTAGACCGGTAGGGGCCACGCCGGCGTCGCCCGTAGTATACGTGCGTTGCTGGTAGGGCGCACGCCGGGCATCATTGCCTCGTGCGCATTCTCATCGTTTCGACTGCCTACCCGCGGTTTCCGGATGATCCGACCGCCAAGTGGCTCGTGGAGACCATCCGCCGCCTAGCGGCCGAAGGCTACGAGTTCGAGATCCTGACATCGGCGTACCGCGGCGGGGGCAATACCTCGTACGACGGGGTCCCAGTCCACCGCTTTCGATATTTCTGGGCACGATGGGAGCGACTCACGCACGAGGAGTCGGCTCCGGACCGCATGCGACGCTCCCTCCTCTACAAGATCCTTCCGCTTTTCTATGTCGCGAGCGGCTCGTTCGCAGCCTGGCGCCTCGGTCGGCGTGGTCGGTTCGACATCGTGCATGTCCACTGGCCGGTGCCCCACGCGCTCTTTGGATGGGCGGCGCAGGCCGCGGCGCCTCGCCGACCCAAACTCATCGCGCACTTCTACAGCATCGAGCTGCGATGGGTCCGCCACTCGTTGCGCATCCTGATGGGGTTTCTGCGGCGTGCGATCACCTCGGCCGACCGCGTCGTCGCCATCTCGACGAGCACCGCCCGGGAGGTCCAGGCGGTCGCCCCGGTACCGGTCGAGGTGATTCCCTATGCGGTCGACCTGCCGCATCCGTCACGACTGGCCGCGCGCGACGGCGGACCTGTGCGCCTGCTCTACGTTGGCCGTCTGGTCGAGCGGAAGGGCGTGCGCTACCTCATCGAGGCGCTGGCAACGCTTCCCCCCAATCTCCGCGCCGAGGCGGTGATCATCGGCGACGGGCCCGAGCGAGAGGCGTTGCAGACGCTCGCGACCGCCCAAGGGGTCGCGGCCCGCGTCGCGTTTCGCGGGTGGGTCACGCCCGAGGAGCTCGATCGGGCTTACAGCGAGGCCAGCATGTTCATCCTGCCAGCGGTCGTCGACGCGCGCGGCGACACGGAAGGACTCGGGATGGTGCTGCTCGAGGCTATGACGTACCGCTTACCCGTGGTCTCGACCCCACTTGGCGGGATCACCGACATTGTCACGGATCGCCAGACCGGCCTGCTCGTGCCACCGAACGATGCGGCCGCGCTCGCCCGCGCGATCGTGACGCTCGCGACCGATGCGACCACCGCGACGCAGCTGGCCGCGGCTGGCCAGACCTACGCCCGGGAGCACTTCGGCTGGGAGAGCGTGCTCGCGGCGTGGCGTCGCCTCTATGCTGAGGTCACGACCCCGGCGGGCGAGCCTCGGTCGCGTTAGCGCAGCGGCAGGCGCAGGCGGGCGGGCGCATCACTCGGACCCAAGGTCGCGAGCGCGCGCCCATCGGCGCCGATCACGGGCAGATCGAACCCGTGAGTTGGCGGTGCGACGATCGATATCCCGCCGTCGTCCCCCGCGACCCAGCGGATGGCTCGCCGTAGGCGGCGCCACTCGACGATCTCGTGGATCGGCGCGACATAGGGCTCCTGCATGAGCATCGAGGTGACGAGATGCCCGTAGGCCGACGGCGCACCCGGAAATCCGAGTGGCGCGGTGAGGTTGGGATGCCAGAGGCCGACCCAGAGCCCGTCGACCTGCCGACAGGTCGTCGCCAGCTCGAGCGCATCCTCGACCCACCGTGCGGGATCCTCGATCCCCTGGTATTTGCTCTGGGCGCGATCCATCCAGATGAGCGGGACCTCGTCGAGCGCCATGACGGTGGCATCGCTCGCGTGCCACGCCGGTACCACATCGGCGACGCCGAGCCGGAACCCGTTGCGGTCGGGGAACCCAAACGTGCTGTCGTAGCGGAAGCCGGCGTCGACCATGGCGTGTTGCGTCGCGCCGGGCCGCATCCTCAGGAAGTGCTGTCGCACGCCAGCCGGCGCCTTCTCCACGAGGGCACCGAGACGCCCGCGTTGATGCGTGAATGTCGCGCCATTGTCCATGGTGACGAAGCTGCCGTGCAGCCCGACCTCGTGGCCGCCGTCGCCGACCGCGCGGAGGATCGCGCGTGCGTGCCGTGATTCCGGCCGGTACGTGAGGTCCCCACGACGGAACGTCGCGAGCGTAGGTGTCCCACACAGCACAAACCACGTCGACCGCACGCCCGCCGTGCGCTCGGTCTCCAGGACGCCGTGCACGCCGTGGCCCACCGGATCGCCCAGCATGTGTCGACACGCTGAGGCGAGGACCGACGCCGCCGGTCCGGCCAGCCGCTTTCTCGCGAGCTCGGCGAGCCTCAGGGCCGTAAACACCGGCCACGCCGCGACCACGTCGACATCGTGACTCAGCGCCACCGCCCATTGGCGCCCGGCTGGCCATGCCGGCGTCGTGAGCACTGGACGTCGGCCCGCAGCTTTGCCGACCGCTGCTCGCAACGCAGCGGCCGCAGTGGACACAATGGGCTCGCGCTCGTGGCCGCCGGCGACGAGCGGGTTCTCGCTCGATGGCACGCGACCGTGCTTGTCCCGCGCGGCTGAGCGCTGCTCGACCGCGGCCCCCGCCACATCGGCCACCGCCCGCAGGGTCTCGCGCGACACCGCGACCGTGCCGTCTCCCACATCGAAGTCGCGGCAGATGGCGCCACGCACGCCGCCTCCGCTCGCGCCGCGCGACCCACTGTCGTCGAGAAATCGCACCGTCACCACGTCGAGCGACGGGCGAGGCTCCGAGGCCTTGGGGGCGAGTGTCGGCTCTTCGGCCGGGATCACACGCGACAAGTCGAGCAGCACCGTCCATCCGAACTGCTCGGCGGGGCTCAGTGGCGGGCTCGGGACGCTGATGCGAATCACGCGAGCGCCCTCCACATCCGAATGGCGGGAGTGGCTCTCTGCTTGACGGCCGGTGCTCGTGCGGTCCACCTTCCGGTCCGTGTCACGCTCGCTCGTCCCCAAGACGCGGATCCCGATCCGCCATCTGGTGCTGTTCGGCTGGCTCCCGAGCCCGCTGAAGGTTTGGGCGTATCGGACGTTCCTTCGTTACCGCATCGGGCGCCACGTCAAGATCGCTTTCGGCGGCGTGGTCGTTGGGCGCGACGTCGAGCTCGGCGACCACGTCGAGATCGGACTGCTCGCGGTCGTGCAGGGTCGCCGGATCCGCATTGGGCGTCACTCGTCGATCGCCACCATGTCGTACGTGTCCTGCGAATCGATCGAGATCGGAGAGGACGCACGCATTCGCGAGCAAGTGTACGTCGGCGGGCCGCAGTTGCCGGAGTCCCGGTTCGTGCTGGGCGATCGAACGATAGTGCTGCAGATGGCCTACATCAATCCGACGAAGCCGGTGATCATCGGTGATGACACGGGCATCGGCGGGCACTGTCTCATCTTCACGCACGGCGTATGGCTCAACGTGCTCGACGGCTATCCAATGACGTACGAGCCGGTGACGCTGGGGCGGAGCGTCTGGCTGCCGTGGCGCGTGTTCGTCATGCCCGGCACGACGATCGGCGACGGCACAGTGATCGGGGCCAACTCGCTCGTGAGCGGCGTCATCCCTCCGCGCAGCCTGGCCGTCGGGTCTCCGGCCAAGGTCATACGGTCGGCGCCCGACTTCCCTCGTCCACTCAGCGATCACGATCGGGCCGGTCTCGTCGAGGACATGGTCCGGGAGTTCGATCGATATGTGGCGTATGGCGGCGTGACGCTCGAGTCGACGGCTGCGGCACGCACGTACACCCGCGGCGGCGACCGGTGGCGCCTGTGGTGGATCCGCGACCGCGCCACCCTCGACGTGAGCCGGCCCGCCCGCGGCGACACCGTCCTCACCGAAGTCGCCCTCGACCCTGCACGCTGCGCTGGGTACCGCGCCGACCGCGTTGACTGGCTCGACCTCGGCGGACGCACGCGCAGCCGTGACGGCACGGCACTCACGGAGGAGCTTGCGCAGTTCCTCTGGCGCTACGGGATCCGACTCGCGCGAGATTGACTGGTTGGGACGGACCGCTCAGCGGCCCTCGCTCGTTTCATCGCGCTCGTCGAGCCGACGCCGCAGCTCCTGCACCTCCGCGCGCTGCCCGGCGATCTGCTCGCCCAGCAGACCAGTGGCGAAGGAGCAGGAAGCCCAGGATCAGGCAGATCTCGATGAGGTTGAGCAGCGGGCGGAACCCTTCGTAGGGCGGGATCACGAAGCGCATGAGCAGCGCGACGATCCCGGTCAGCACGCCGAGACTGAACAGCGCCGCCGCCCAGCAGCCCGAACAGCAGCAGCGGCTTGCGTCCGAACCGCAGCTCGAACCACACCGACAGGAGATCGAGCACGCCGACGAAGATGCGCGAGCGCCCGAACTTGGATTTGCCCGCGACTGCGCGGATAGAGCGGGACGGGGATCTCGCGACACCGAGAATCCCTCGGCCGCCGCGATCACGATCATGTAGCGATGCCAGTCCGGGCGGATGGGCAGGACCGTCCATGATCTCTCGCCGATACGCCTTGACGGAGTTGAGATCGCGCACCGGAATCTCGAACAGCGACCGACTGAGCCAGTTGTACACGCGCGACACGAACGCCTTCTCGTACTTCCCCTGCTTGCTGCCCCGTGACCATGTCGGATTCGCCGGCCAGGATCGGGCGCGACGAGGCGCGGGATGTCCTCGGGCTTGTACTGCAGATCGGCGGGATAGAACACGAGCACGTCGCCGCGCGAGTGCGAGATAGCCGGTGCGCAGCGCGTCGGCGATCCCCTGCTGGCGGCGGTGGCGGACACGACGCGAGGAACGGATAGCGGGCCGTCAGGCCGTCCAGCACGGCCCACGTGCCGTCCGACGGACCCATCGTCGATGACGATGACCTCGAACGAGATCTCCGTTCCGGCGAAGGCCGTCGCCACCTGTTCCATGAACGGCGGGAGATTCGCGGCTTCGTCCTTGGCCGGGACGAGGACGCTCACATCGACGTGGCAGCGCTCCGACCACGATCGGCGCGAGCGGTGGTCGGCACGGTCGCAGCGCGGGCAGCCACGTCAGGGCGACCGACGATCGGAGGCGAGGTGGCGCCCGCGGTCACACCCGCTTCCGCATGCGTGCCGACAGCACGCCGAGCTGGTCGCGGTACTTGGCGACCGTGCGGCGCGCGATCTGCACGCCGCCATCCTTCAGGATGTTCACGATCGCCTGATCCGTGAGCGGGCGCTTCGGGTCTTCGTCCTCGACGAGTTTCTGGATCTGGGCCTTGATCCCGCGCGCCGATACGTCTTCACCACCCGCCGTCGAGAGGCCCGACGAGAAGAAGAACTTGAGCGGCAGGACGCCCCGCGGCGTCTGCACGAACTTCTCGTTCGTCACGCGGCTCACCGTGGACTCGTGCATGTTGATCACCTCGGCCACCTCGCGGAGCGTCAGCGGCTTGAGGTACTGCACGCCCTTCTCGAAGAAGTCGCGCTGCCGGTCGACGATGTAGTTCATCACCTTGAGCATCGTCTGGCGGCGCTGCTCGATCGCCTGGATCATCCAGTTGGCCGAATTGAGCTTGTTCGAGATGAACTCCTTGTTCTCGCCATCGAACTTCTTCTTGTCGCGGGCGATCTCCTGATACGCGCGACTCAGCTTGAGGCGCGGCAGGTTCGCGTCGTTGAGGAAGACGTGGTATTGGCCGTCGATCTTGTCGACGACCAGGTCGGGCGTGATGTAGTTGTCGCTCGCGCTGCTGTACGACGAGCCCCGGCTTGGGGTCGAGCTTCGCGATCTCGTCCGCGGCGCGCTGCACCTCGGTCTGGCTGATGCCGAACCGCTTCGAGATCTCGCTCCACCGGTGGTTGATCAGCTCATCGAAGCAGTCGCGCACCAGCCGGTAGGGCACGCGACTGCTCGAGCCCGGCCTGCCGGAGCTGCAGCATGAGACACTCGCGCAGGTCGCGCGCGCCGACGCCCGGCGGCTCGAGATCCTGGATGCGCGCGAGCATGCGCCTCGCCCTCTTCGACCGTGTACACCGGCAGCGGAGCAGCGTCGTCGCGCCCCGATTCCTCGGCGATCCGCGCGATCTCGGCGTTGATGCCGTCGACGATCTCCTGGACCGGGCAGGACGAGATAGCCCTCGTCGTTGATATTGCCGACGAACTCCTCGGCCAGCGCCAACTCGCGGCGGCGAGAGGTCGAGCAGCGCGATCTGATCGATCAGGTGGTCGCTCAGGTCTCGCGTCGCCGCGGTGACCGGCTCGAAGTACTCCTTTTCCTCGTGCTCCTCCCGACGGCCGCCCGTGTCGAACCCCTCGAGCAGGATCTCTTCCCAGTCGATCTCGTCTTTGGGCTCTTCCTCCTTGGGCTCTTCGGCCGGCGCCTCGGTCTCGGTCGCTCTCGTCTTCCTCCTCCTCCTCGGGCTCGACGAGCTCCAGGAAGGGATTCGTCTCGAGCTCCTGCTTCAGGTGCTGCTGCAGGTCGAGCAGCGGCATGTACAAGCAGGTCCATCGCCTGGTAGAGGCGCGGATTGATCTTCAGCTCTTGTCTGAGCTGCGTGGCTCTGACTCAGTCCGGCTTTCATTCCCCCTCACTCCGTTGGCAGGCCATCCGGTCCGTCCCCGAGCGCTAGGCGGCTGAGAACCGCGCGCGCAGGCGCGCAGTGAGCGTCGGGCCGAGATAGATCTCGGCCACCGTGTCGTCGTACACCAGCTCCTGCACCGTGCCTGACACCTGCACCTGCCCATCGAACATGATGTATGCCCGATCGACAATGTCGAGGGTCTGCTCGACATTGTGGTCGCTGATCAGCACGCCGATCCCCCGATGGCGAAGACCGGCGACAATGGTCTGAATGTCGTGCACTGCGATCGGATCGACCCCGGCAAACGGCTCGTCCAGCATCATGAACTTTGGCTCGGTCACGAGCGCGCGTGTGATCTCGAGCCGGCGCCGCTCGCCGCCTGAGAGCGCATAGGCTTTGCTCTGTCTGCAGATGCTTGATGCTCAGCTCGTCGAGCAGGTGCTCGAGGCGCTCGTGCCGCTCTTCGCTCTTCAACGGCATCGTCTCGAGGATCGCCATGACGTTGTCCTCGACGGACAACTTCCGGAATACCGACGGCTCCTGTGACAGATAGCCGACGCCGCGGCGAGCCCGCCGGTACATCGGCATCTCGGTGATGTCTTCGCCGTCGAGCAGGATGCGTCCCGTCAGGGGCGGGATCAGCCCGACGATCATGTAGAACATCGTCGTCTTGCCCGCCCCGTTCGGCCCCAGCAACCCCACGATCTCCCCCTGCTGCAATCGCAAGGCCACATCATTGACCACCTTGCGTCGACGATAAACCTTGATCAGTCCCTTCGCCTCGAGCAGGCTCTGACCCGCTTCCTGGGCGGCTGCCTGCACCGCGCCCGACGGCCGCTGCCCCAGCGCGAGGAGCGACTCGGCGAGTTCGGACCGATACCCGCCCAGCTGCGACCGAGATGCCCGGCACGAACGCGATCTCGCTCTCCGGCCCCACCGCGTCGCCTGGGGGCATCTCGATGACGTTCTCGCGGACCAATCGTGGCAGCACGGAGCGGGCGAGATAGGCCCGGACCTCGTCCAGTGACAAGCGACCGGACTCTCGCTCCGCATCCTTGCCCTCGGCGCGAACCAGCCGCAAATGGCGATCACGAAATGCGATCGCGATCGCATTGAGCTGCGCCGCGCCGGAGTCGTCCGCGCTGCTGAGCAACCCCCCGAGGACGAGCGCCAGGGAGCGGTCGACTTCGCCGATCCGACGGAGCAGTGCCCTCACGTCGCCCGGGATGCCCGGCGGCACCTCGCCCGATGGGCGGCCGTTACCCGACGTCACGCGACCCGCCTCGGCCGCCAACGGACCACTGGGGTGTCCGTCGGGGGACCCGTGGCGACGCCGATCGACGCGGTCTCGCGCACGCTCGGGCGGTCCACCGGCCCGGTAGCGGCCGACTGGGGCGGCGTGGATGGCGGCGGAGACCCACCGGCCGGCGCGGCCCCGCTATCGGGCCCGGGCTCGGGAGTCGCGGGCGGTGTCGACGGCGCCGGTGCCGCTGGGGATGTGCTGTCAGCTTTTGTCGGGGATATGCTGTCAGCCTTTGTCGAATCGTGGGCAGACGCGGCATTTGCGCCCGATCGAGCCTGCCCTTTCCCGCGCTTGCGACCCTTCTTCGGCTTGGCCAGCGTGTCGGTGAGGGCTCGGGCGCGCCGGGCGGAGTCCTTGCTGATCGTGTCGGCCTGCGGCTCGAGGTAGACGCCAACCGCGCTGTCGACGACCGTGATCGTCTGCACCTGTCGGTGCTCGAACTGGATCGTGATCGTGCGCCCGCGGGTGTAGTCGATCGCGGGCCGCTTCAGCGTCTTGTCCTTTGGCGGCAGCTGGTAGAACGCGTGCGCGTCGCCATCCGAAACGAGCGTGCGGAGCTCCGGTTGGCTGTCGGCGGCAGGCGCAGCTGGCGCCGTGTCGCGGGTCGCGCGCTGACTCGCCAGCCGGTTGACCACGAGACGGGCCCCATTGGGCGACGGCGGGGGTGGCGGCGCGTCCGCGGTCTTGGGCCGCACATTGGACGTATCGAAGTATGCGAAGATCGTATCGCCCTTCAGCCAGTCGCGCTCCTTCGACTTGAACTGCGTCGTATCCGGCTCTCCGGTGGCATACGCCTTCCGGACGGCGCGGATCTGATGCACGACCTGCCCCGGCATGAGCACATCGAGGGAATCTGCCAGGATATCGCGCTCCGGGGTCGTGGCGTGCGCGCGCGAGGGCCCCCACGCGTAGTCGCGCGAGAGCACCTTGTCGGTAAAGCGCATATCGATCGTATCGGCCGTCAGATGCATGTCCTTGCTGATCGCGTCGGCGTGCCGAATAGAGACGACTCGGACCAGCTGGTGGTTGACGGTATAGAGATCGATGACGTCTCCCTTCAGTGTGAAGGGGTGCTTCTCCTGGGTGCCGTTAATGAGCGGGTGGATCATGAGGCGGGCGAACCCGGTGCCCTGGTTCATGAACGCCGAATCGCCGTGCGCGATGAGATCAGTGCGCTTGATCACGACCTTTTTGGACGCGTACAGGAGACTGTCGCCGTCCATGTAGACGAGATTCGCGTCTACCCCGGCCGTGTCCGACTGCGTGCTGTTCGAATCGCGCTGCACGAGATGAAAGTGCGGCCGCCCGGGGGCCGTCAGCTGCGCGCGCGCGCGCAGGCCGGGAATGGACCGAAGGTAGTCCGCATGCGGACCGTGCATCGTCGTCCCACTCGGCAACACGGCGACGACGTTCGTGTCGGCGAGCAGTCGCTCGGTTTGCACGAAGTACGTCATGTGGTGCGCGTCGATGACAGCCCGGGGATCCGTGTAGTGCACATGTCCAATGAGATAGAGCAGACCTTCCGCATCGTAGTATTCCGCGCTGTCGGACTTGAGTCGCACACCCACCTCGTTGGTGCAATGTGCGATCACGCGGCCGCCACTGAAGGTATTGTACTTGCCACTCGGCAGCTTCACCGAGTGCACGCGCGTCGTCGTGGTATCGTCGAAGTACAGATTGCACGGGCGACTATCCGGGGTGGCACTGGCCTGCGTCATCCCCTGCGCCCCGGGCTGCGCACGCGCCGGGGCGCCTCCGGGGGCGCCCCCCTGGGCGTCGGCGACGTGGAACGCACCGACCGATCCCGCAGCCGCGAGTGCCACGCTCAGCACCATGCTGCGGATGGTCCGCAACGGCGCGGGCACGAGCCAGCGCACGGGGAGCGAGGGGGTGCAGCGCAGGCGCGTCACGGGCTGGGGTGGCCGGGCGGAGGAGTCGTCTTCGGCTGCGCCCCCGTCGAGGGTGCCGCGCTCGGCGGCATGCCCGGCGCGAGCTGCCCCGTGGCCGCTCGTCCCGCGGCACCCGCACGCGCGCTCGCGCCTGGCCGAGCCGCCGCGCCGCCACCGAGGGGTGCTCGCGGCGGAGCGGCGCCCGCGCTGGGGGGTGCGCTCCCAGTCGACCCTGGGGCCGGTGCCGGGGAGTGCTGAGTCGTGTCTCCCGAACCACTGGGCAAGGTCACGACCCCCGCCGCACCCGAACACGCCCGGAAGCATCGCATGTTGTTCATGTCCGGGTCGGACGTGAACCCGATGCCGATCATCGTCCGGGTCGCCGCGGAATCGGTGAGCGTGAACGAGGTATCGCTGGAGATCTCATTCCGCGTTTGCGCAAACTTGAGAACCGGCGTGGTGAGCCGGCGACCGTCGACCGCGATGACGACGACATCGCCACGCGCTTCCATGTTGTTCGTGCGGGTGTTGTACGTGCCTTCGCGTGACGTCAGGACTGCGTTCTTCTGCCCCGTCACAGTGAAAAAGATGGTGCGGACGCCGCGCATCTCGACCCGCGTATTGTCATCGAATACGTACGCTGTGTCGCCGTAGACCTCGGCCTTCATCACGCCGGCGTCTGTCAGGACCGACTTCGTGTGATACAGGATTTGGTCCGCCGAGTCGGCTAGTGGGTTGTCGACCGCGACCGGCGGCTGCTTCCCATTGCTACACCCCAGCGCGAGGCCGAGTGCCACTGCCCCGCCGACGCCGGTGCAGGCTCGAGCCGTTCGGGCCCGCCTCACACGACCCCCGCCCGCAACAAGTCGTGCAGGTGGACGATGCCGACGACACAGCGCCTGTCGTCGACGACGGGCATCGCCATGATGCCCGCGTCCTGCATGCGGAACAGCGCCGCGCTGCCCAGGTCATCCGCGTGCACCGTCTGGGGCTCGCGGGTCATCACCTCCGAGACGGGCACGCGCAGCCACCCAGTCTCGTCCCGGCGAATCAGCCGTCGCATGTCGCCGGCCGTGACGACGCCCAGGAGACAGCGATGCTCGTCGACGACCATCAGGGTCCCGCGCCGCTCGGTGATCGGCGTGAGTGCGTCGATCATCGCCTCGGTCACGGGCGCGAGAGGGAGGTCGTCGCAGACCATCACGTCCGAGACGCGTGTCAGCAGACGTCGCCCGAGGGCACCGCCCGGATGCAATCGCGCGAAGTCTTCCCGACGGAATCCTTTTTCCTGCAGCAATGCCACAGCCAGGGCATCGCCCATTGCCATCGCCGCCGTTGTGCTCGTGGTCGGGGCGAGATCGTGGGGACACGCCTCCTCCTCGACCGTCACATCGAGCACGACGTCGGCATGCTTCGCCAGCGTGGAGGTCAGGCCGCCGGTCACGGCGATCGTGCGCACGCCCAATCGCTGCAGATGCTCGAGCAGCGCCAGGACCTCGCCGGACTCGCCGCTCTTCGAGATCAGAATCGCGACATTGCCGGTCCCGACAATGCCAAGATCTCCGTGCACGCTGTCCGCAGGGTGCAGAAATGTGGCGGGGGTACCCGTGGACGTGAGCGTTGCCGCGATCTTGCGGCCGATCAGCCCCGACTTCCCCACCCCGGCGACGATCACCCGGCCCGGCGCGCGCGCAATGAGATGCACGGCAGCGGCAAAGCGGTCGTCCAATCGATGCTCGAGCGCCTGCAGCGCCTGCCGCTCCGTGCGGATGACGGCGCGGCCGCGCTCGACGACCCGTGCGTCGGGGCCCGTCGGGCGCGCAGAGGCGAGGGAGCCCGCGAGCTCGGATGCCTCCGGCTTGCGCGGCGCCACGGTCACGAGCGAGCCTCGCGGGCGACCGTCGTCGCGGCGACGTACTGCTCGACGACGTCCTCCCATTGCCCTCGGGCGCGCAGCAGCAGCTCCGCAAATTCACGCACCGCGCCGGCGCCACCCACGCGAGTCAACTGCACGGCCGCTACGCGACGGATCTCCGGCACGGCGTTCGCGACCGCCACGGGCAGCCCCACGACGCGCATGATCGCGAGATCGGGATAGTCATCTCCGACAAACGCGGTCTCCGCGAGCGACACTCCACGGCGCTCCAGCATCTCCAGGAGGCCGGGGAGCTTTCGCGCCTGCGCGTCCTGATACAACTCGTCGGCCCTGCAGCTCGCGCGCCCGGAGCTCGACACTCCGCGAGACACGCCCGGTGACGATGCTCACGAGCAGGCCCGCTTGACGGAGGAAGAACACGCCGAGTCCGTCCTGGATGTCGTAGCGCTTGAACTCGTGCGGTGCACCGTCGACATCGCCGAGGTAGATCCCGCCGTCGGTCATCACGCCGTCGACGTCCAGGCCGACCAGGCGAATGCGACGCGCGATGGCGGAGTCGATTCGCGGGCGACCGTCGGACCGCTCCGCGGATCGCAGCGCCGCTCGTGGACCGCGCGCCGGCCGGCGGCCGTCCCCACGATCTGTCGGCGCTCGCCGACTTCCGCCGTCCCGTGTCACGATCGACACCGCGCCCAGATGTCGACCGCACGATCGATTAATGGGGCCAGGGCCGTCAAGGGCAGCATGTTGGGTCCGTCGCTCGGCGCCCGATCGGGATCCGGGTGCGTCTCCAGAAACAGTCCTTGGGCGCCCTGCGGCGACCGCCGCGAGCGCGAGCGATCGGAATGAACTCTCGTGCGCCCCCGCTGGCGCCCTCAGCGCCCTGTCCGGGCCGCTGCACGCTGTGCGTCGCGTCGAACACGACGGCGGACATCACAGGCCTCCTTGAGCCGCGGGAACGCCCGCATGTCCACCACCAGATCGCCATAGCCAAAGAACGTGCCCCGCTCGGTCACCGCCACCTCAGTCCCTGCGAGCGGGCGAGCCGCGGTCCGCACTTTGTCGACTGCGCCACGCATACCTTCCGGATGCATCCACTGTCCCTTCTTGATGTTAACCGGGCGACCCGTCGCTCCTGCGGCCTGCAGCAGATCAGTCTGCCGGCAGAGAAACGCGGGGATTTGCAAGACATCGACGACTTGGGCAGCCGCCACGCATTGCTCCGGCTCGTGGACGTCCGTGAGCGTGCGGAGCCCTGTGGAGGCGCGAACCCGTGCCAGGGCCTCGAGGCCCGTCTCGATACCGGGTCCGCGCGCGGCGGCGACGTTGGACCGGTTGGCCTTGTCGAAGCTGGCCTTGTAGATGATGCCGCCCGGGGACGCGCTCGCTCAGCCGCGCGAGGTACTCAGCCGACCCGCAGGTTGAGCGAATCGTCCTCGAGCACGCACGGCCCGGCAATGAGAAACAGAGCATCGGCCGGAAAGGCCAGCGGCGCCTGAGGCACCGGTCAGTCGCCGGCCTCGACAAGACCGCGCGTCGGTGCCGGGGCTGTTGGGACGAGCGGTGGGGTCGCTCGCTCCGACGGGGCCGTCGCATTCGAGCGGGCTCGCGCGTGCTTCGCGGCGGCCGCAATGAATCCACCAAAGAGCGGATGCGGGCGCGTGGGTCGAGACCGCAGCTCGGGATGGAACTGGCATCCGATGAACCACGGGTGCTGCGGCAGTTCGATCGATCTCGACGAGCGACCCGTCCGGCGACAGTCCGCTCAGCCGCATCCCGTGCTCGACGAGGGCATCCCGGTAGCGGTTCGACACCTCGTAGCGATGCCGGTGTCGCTCCTTCACTTCGGGGACCCCGTACACTTCGGCCGCCCGTGAGCCCCGCGCGAGGCGACAGACGTACGCGCCGAGTCGCATCGTGCCGCCCATGTCGGTCACGTGCTGTTGCTCCTCCATGAGCGAGACCACGGCGTTGCTGCACTCGGGCGCGAACTCGCTCGAGTTGCTGTCGTTCAAGCCCCACCACGTTGCGGGCAAACTCGACGATCGCCACCTGCATGCCGAGGCAGATCCCCAAGAACGGCAGGCCGGTCTCGCGCGCCGTCCGGATCGCCTCGACCATGCCTTCCACGCCGCGCACGCCGAATCCGCCCGGGACGAGCAGCCCGTCGTAGTCACTCAGCACCGCGCGCGCCGTGGACGGATCCAGTAGAGCTGTCGCTTCCGACCCAGGCGATGTCGACACCGACGTCGTTGGCGATGCCGCCGTGAATCAGCGCTTCGTGCACACTCTTGTAGCTATCGACGAACTCCGTGTATTTGCCGACGACGGCGATCCGCACGCGCGTCCGCGGGCGCGATGATGCGCTGCACCATCGCGCGCCACGCGGAGAGATCGGGCTCGGGCGGTCTGCAGATCCGAGCCGCTGCACGACGCGGGCATCCATGCCCTGCTCGTGGAATGAGAGCGGGATCTGATAGATCGTCGGCACGTCGCGGCTCTCGATCACCGCGCCGAATTCGACGTTGCAGAACAGCGCGATCTTGCGCTTGGTGTCCTCGGACAGCGGCCGCTCGGTGCGGCAGATCAGAATGTCGGGCTGGATTCCGATCTCCATGAGCTCGCGGACCGAGTGCTGCGTCGGCTTGGTCTTGACCTCGCCCGCCGCCGCGATGAACGGCACCAGCGTCAGGTGCAGGAACAGCGCGTTGTCGCGCCCGACCTCCTGGCGGAACTGCCGGATCGCCTCGAGGAACGGGAGCGATTCGATGTCACCGACCGTGCCGCCGATCTCGACGATGACCACGTCGTTGTCGGGCGCGATCCGCTTGATCGCCGCCTTGATCTCGTCGGTGATGTGCGGAATGACCTGCACGGTCGACCCGAGGAACTCGCCGCGGCGCTCCTTGGTGATGACGTTCAGGTAGATGCGCCCGGTCGTGACGTTGTTGGCCTGCGACAGCGACCGGTCGATGAACCGCTCGTAGTGGCCGAGGTCGAGATCCGTTTCGGCGCCGTCGTCGGTCACGAACACTTCGCCGTGCTGGAACGGCGACATCGTGCCCGGATCGACGTTGAGGTACGGGTCGAACTTCATGATCGACACGCGAAGGCCGCGTTCGACGAGCAAGCGCCCGAGCGACGCGGCGGCGATCCCTTTGCCCAACGACGAGACGACGCCGCCGGTGATGAAAATGAAGCGGGTTGTCTGTTCGCGCGTGTCAGACGGCATCAGACCTCTACCTCCGATGGCACTGCGTGGTCGTGCATGTGACGCTCGACACCCGACATCTTCGCGCCCGTCGTCGCCCACAAGACGTTGGCGTGAGCGAGATCCGCCTCCGTATCGATTCCACCCATGGGCGGCGCGGGCGATAACGAGGGCAACGCCCATCGCCATGCCGGCCGCCAATGGCCGTAGCTGCTCGAGTCGCTCGACGAGCTCGAGCGGATGCGGCGGCAGTGCCACCCATGCTGCCAGCGCGACCGGGGTGTACGCGTACACGCCCGAGATGCTGCCGCACGAGCGGCGCACGGAGCGCCGCGTCCCCCGCGTCCCGCAGGAACGGGATCGGCGCACGGGAAAAGTACAGTGCGCGCCCGTCGTCACTGCAGACGACCTTGACGACGCTGGGCTCGTCCAGGATCGTCGCGCTCAGCCCGCACCGCAGCCGTCCCCAATTCGACCGCCCCTCGCACCTGGCCGACGGCGCCGCGCACGGCTTCGGCGCCGAGAAATGGCTCGTCGCCCTGCACGTTGACGACGACGTCGTAGCCTCGAAACTCCGGATGCGAGGCTACCTCAGCGACACGGTCCGTCCCTGAGGGGTGCGACGCTCGTGTGAGCACGCATTCGGCGCCCACTGGCTCGAGCGCCGCTCGGACTTCCTCGCTCTCCGTGGCGACCACGACCCGGTCGGCCACCCCCATCGCCGACACGCGCTGCCACACCCGGACAATCAGTGGTGCTCCCGCGAGATCTCGGAGCGGCTTGCGAGGCAGCCGCACCGCCGCCAGCCGCGCGGGAATCACCGCCAGGACGCTCACCCGATCATGCTCCGGCGGCGCCGCCTTCGCCGGACACCGGTTCCATCCGGCCCATCCCCAAGGCAAAAACGCGGCGCGCTAGCAAGATTCACGCCAACGAAGCTACCGGTCGGTCAGAAAAAAAGCAAACCATACGGGCGCAGGGATTTGTCGCGCCGCCGACCGCCGTGGAGTAGGGGCGACGCCATGCGTCGCCCGGCCATGCGGCACCGCCCGCAGATAAGATCGTGGATGCGCGACGCCATGCGTCGCCCGGCGACGCGGCACGGCCCGCAAATCAATCCGCCAATCGCAGGAAGTTTTGCGAGCAACCGCTTGCCGCCCGCCGTCAGCACCGATTCCGGGTGGAACTGCACGCCCCAGACGGGATGGTCGCGGTGCCGCATGGCGTGCATCTCGTCCTCGTCGTCAGCGGCGCGCGCGAGGACCTCGAGCACGTCGGGCAACGACGCGCGATCGACGATGAGCGAGTGATAGCGCATGACGTCGAGTGGCGAGGGGAGCCCCTCGAACAACCCGCGCCCATCGTGCGTGACCGACGACGTCTTCCCGTGCATGACGCGTCGCGCTCGCACGACGCGTCCGCCGTACGCCTCGCCGATCGCCTGATGACCGAGGCATACGCCGAGGATCGGGATCTCCGCCACCCCACCGACGGACCAGCGCGACGCTGACCCCCGCATCGGCGGGCGTGCACGGGCCCGGCGAGATCACGATCGCCCGCGGACCGAGCGCGCCGATCTCTTCGACCGTCACCGCGTCGTTGCGGCGCACGAGCGGACGCTCGCCCAGCTCACCGAGGTACTGGACGAGGTTGTAGGTGAACGAATCGTAGTTGTCGATGACGAGGAGCGGCCCGTGCGGGTCGCGACCCCCGGTCACCTGTCTGCCCGCGGTCACGTGCCTCTCACGCCCGTGGATGGAACTGGCGATGGACGCTGCGCAGATATTCGCGGTCGACGTGTGTGTAGATCTGCGTCGTCGAGATATCGGCGTGCCCGAGCATGTCCTGCACGGCGCGCAGATCGGCGCCGCCTTCGAGCAGGTGCGTCGCGAACGAGTGTCGGAGCGTGTGCGGTGTCACGTGCTTGGTGATCCCGGCCGCCTGCACGTACTTCCGGAGCACTTTCCAGGCGCCCATCCGCGTGAGCGGGTCCCCGCGTGCGTTGAGTAGCAACACGCCCCGCCCCGAGCCGCGCTCCAGGCGCGGTCGGAGCTCGCGGAGGTAGACAGCGACGGCGCCGATCGCCGGTCGTCCGATCGGGACGAGACGCTCCTTATCACCCTTGCCCAGCACGCGAACCAGGCTCGCGTCGAACATCACATCGCGCACTGCGAGAGTGATCCACTCCGACACGCGCAGACCGGCCCCATACGCGAGCTCCAGAAGCGCCCGATCCCGAAACGCAAGCGGCTCATCGAGCGTCGGTGCTGCGAGCAGGCGCTCGACTTCGTCGACCGACAGGACTTCCGGCAGCTGACGCCATCGACTCGGCATCTCGAGGCGCTCGGTCGGATCCCGCACGACGTGTCCGTCGGCGAGCAGGAATCGATAGTACGTCCGCACCGCGGAGACGTTGCGGCGGATCGACGCCGCCGCCAACCCTAGGTCCTTGAGATGGTAGACGTAGTCGCGCACCACGCGCACGCCGATCGAGGCCGGCGCCGAGGCGCCGCGAGTCATGGCGTATGCGGCGAACCGAGCCACGTCCCGCGAGTACGCCTCGCGCGTCAGCGGGGCCGCACTCCGCTCGAGCGAGAGAAAATCGATGAATGGCTCGATCAGAAACGCGCGTCCGACCGCGAGGGCTTGGTCCACGGGGTTATCCATTGTCCTCGCGTAGATGCTAACGGGCGACGCGGCGCGTCGCCCCTACCCGGCCAGCCGCCGTCACCGTGCGAGCGCAGCGAATCGCTACCGAACCCACCATTCTACGGCTCTGGCTCGCGACGCTCGACCGTGGCGACCGCAATACACGCCAGCCCCTCGCCTCGACCGATCCATCCCATCCCCTCGTTGCTCTTGCCCTTCACACTGATCGCCGTCGTCGGCACGCCCAGCGCCTCCGCGAGCGCGCCTCGCATGGCCGACCGATGTGGACCGAGTCGAGGGCGCTCGGCGATCACAGTGACATCGACCTGGTGCGGCACCAGGTGCAGCGACTGGAGGCGACGCACGGCTTCGCGCAGCATGTCGAGCGAATCGCGTCCCCGATTCGTCGGATCGTGATCGGGGAACATCTCGCCAATGTCTCCGGCGCCCGCAGCGCCGAGCAGCGCGTCGGTGATCGCGTGCGCAATCGCATCGCCATCAGAATGCCCCGCGAGATGCTCGTCGCCGGGGATTCGGATCCCGCCCAGCACGAGCGGACCGCCGGGTGCGAACCGGTGGGAATCGTATCCGATGCCGACTCGCGCCGTCACCGACCCGACGGGTGCGATAGCTCTAGGCCGCAGCGCTTGCTGCAGCGGCCGGCACGCCCTCGTCGGGTGGAGCGATGATCGAGTAGTCCTGCCGACGGCGCGCCGGGGTGAAGCCCGCGTCCCGAATCAGCCGGTCGAGCTCCTCGATCGAGGTCCGGTGCGTGGTGTTCGCCGCCGACACCACGTTCTCCTCGATCATGAGCGATCCGAAGTCGTTGCAGCCGAACCGCAGCGAGATCTGGCCGATCTTGAGACCCATGGTCACCCAACTCGCCTGCAGGTTCGTCGACGTTGTCGAGGACGATGCGGGCGATCGCCACCGTGCGAAGATAGTCGACGGCGTCGGTCTTGGGCTGACGTGACATCGTCGGCGTGTTCTCCGGCTGCAGCGGCCAGCAGATGAAGGCGGTGAATCCGCCCGTCCGAGCCTGCACCGTCGCGCACGCGCTCGAGATGCTCGATCCGCTCGGCCAGCGTCTCGCCGATGCCGTACATCATCGTGACCGTCGTCTTCATGCCTTCCTGGTGGGCGATCTCCATGATCTCGAGCCAGCGATCGGCGCCCGCCTTCTTCTTTGCCACGAGGTCGCGCACGCGCTGCACCAGGATCTCGCCGCCGCCGCCCGGGATCGAATCCAGACCCGCAGCCTGCAGCTCGCGAATCACGGTCCGCGCGTCCATCCGATACAGCTTCGCGAAGAAGTCGATCTCGCTCGGGCTGAAGCCGTGGATGTGAATCGGATGGTACTCCTTGATGTAGCGCATCAGGCTCAAGTACCACTCGAACTTGATGTAGGGGTTGTGGCCACCCTGGATGAGGATCTGCACGCCGCCCAGCGCCTTCGTCTCTTCGATCTTCTGGCCGATCTGCTCGTACGAGAGCGTGTAGCCCTCGGGATGTTTCGGCCGCCGATAGAACGCGCAGAAGCCGCAGTCGGCGACACAGACGTTGGTGTAGTTGATGTTGCGGTCGACGATGAACGTCACGACGTCGTCCGGATGCTTTTCGCGCCGGATCCGGTCCGCTTCCGCCCCCAGCTCGAGCAGCGGCGCGTTCGTGTAGAAGTCCAGAACGTCGCGCATGGTCGTGAGCGGTCAGGCCGCGGGCAGGAAGGCGAGCGTGCTGTGCGGCACGTGGCCGGCGCGTTCGAGGCGGTCGAAGAACTCGGTCAAGCCCGGCGAGGTGGGCGTACGACAGCCGGTAGTCGAGGCCCGAGAGATAGGTCAGACATGTCGCATACGGGACGCCCGTGGCCTCGGCCGCCTGCGCGGCGAGCGTCGGCGAGGTGTCGCGATCGCCCCAGTCGCGAGACGCGATCAAGCCCGCGTGGACGCCGAGCGCATCGCTCACCGGCGTCGCCCGCCGCGCGACCCATACGGCAAAGACGAACGGCAGGCCGGTCCACTGCTTCCATTCCAGGCCCAGGTCATACGCGAAGGGATAGCTCACGCCGAGCAGCGCCGTTCGCGAGGCACCAGTGCGGCGTCGCCAATGACCAATCGAGCGTCATGCGTCCTCTTCCCCGAATCGTGCGACATCGCTCACTTCGGCGTCGCCCGGCACGAACCGGGGCCGCGCGTGCCACACGTGGCGAAACAGGAGGTCCAGCAGCCGCGACACTCGTCATCGAGCTGCGGCTCACCAGCACCCGCTCGCCGGTCAGCTCGGGCGCCGGCCGGTTCGCAAACAGCATCACACTCCGGACCGGGCCGTCGCACGAGATCGCGAGATCGGGCAGCAGCAGATACCGCTCTGCGTCGCGCGCGTACTCGACGGCCGATACCACGCTCACATCGAGGGCATCCTCGCTCATGCAGACGGTTGAGCGTGGTCGGGACGCCGTCGACCACGGATCGCGTCGAGCCGCACGATGCCCGCGATCGACCGCGCCGTAGACGGGATAGCAGTTGACGTACGGGATCCGGCCGACGCGGAGCGTTGGAGGCGGCGGTAGGCATCACGCGGCCGCGGCGACGGCTGCGCTGCGCTCGGATGGGTCGAGTGGCGGCGCGCCCCGATCAGGGGAGCCGTCGAACGTCCGGAGGACGTGATAGAACGAATCGCGCTCGATGGGCACCTTGCGCGCGCCGCGAATGAGCCGCAGGATCTCCTCGAGCGACATGCCCTGCGCAGTGCGCGCGCCCGCTTCGTGATAGATCTTCTCGCGCACTACCGTGCCCTCGAGGTCATCGACGCCGAAGGACAGTGCGGTCTGCGAGAGGAACGGCGTGACCATGATCCAGTGCGTCTTCACGTGGTCGATGTTGTCGAGGAACAACCGCGCCACGGCCAGGTTGCGCAGATCGTCGAACCCGGTCGTCGCCGTCCCCTGGCGCCCGAGGGTCGCACCGAGCTCGTTGTGATCGGGGTGATACGCGAGCGGGATGTAGGCGAGGAACCCGCCCGTCTCGTCCTGGAGTGCGCGGAGCTGCGCCAGGTGCGCGATGCGATCCTCGATCGTCTCGACGTGCCCGTACAGCATCGTGCAGTTGGAGCGAATCCCGAGGCCATGTGCGCGGTGCGGTGGACATCGAGCCACTCGTCCGCGACGAGCTTGCGATCCGCGATCGTCGCGCGCACGGCCGGGACTGAACACCTCGGCGCCGCCGCCGGGTAGCGTGTCGAGCCCGGCCTCGCGCAGCGCGATCAGCACATCGGCCGACCGTCATCTTCTCGATGCGCGCGATGTGGGCCAGCTCGACGGCGGTCAGCGCCTTGATGTGCACGTGTGGGTAGCGCGCCTTGAGCGCACGGAATATCTCCGCGTAGTACGCGAGCCCCGCGTGCATGTCGAGGCCGCCCACAATGTGGAACTCGCGCGTCAGACCGTGCACCGTGCCAGCCGGCTTCGTCGAGGACCTGGTCGAGCGTGTAGCGGTACGCGCCGTCCTCCTTGGGTAGTCGCGCGTACGAGCAGAAGACGCACGTCCTGCGCAGGATGCAGACGTTGGTCGGATTGATGTGCTGGTTGGCCGCGAAGGTGACCCGGTCGCCGTGTCGCGCACGGTTCGCGGCGTCCGCCATGAAACCCACGCCGAGCAGGTCGGGTGTGCGAAACAACGCGACGCCGTCGGCGTCGCTCAGCCGCTCCCCAGCCGCGACCTTGTCTGCGATCGGCTGGAGTATCGGGTCGGTCAGGCGGCGACGATCGATGTCGATCTCGATCCCACGTTCGCCAGTCACATCAGTTCCGGTCTGCGATGCTCACGGGTTATCCGGCAAATCATCGCGCGTAGTCACGCGCATCGATGACCTGACACCCACGGTCAGGGATGGTTCTGTCCGAGGCCACTCCGCCCGAGCGCCGTCTCAGGCGCCGACTTTCTGGTTCAGGTACGCCATGGCGTCGCCCACCGTTTTCAGCTTTTCGGCGTCTTCGTCGGGGATGTCGATGTTGAACTCCTTCTCGAACTCCATGACGAGCTCGACGATGTCGAGGCTGTCGGCACCCAGGTCTTCGATGAAATTCGCATCGTCGGTCAGCTTCTCGCGCTCGACGCCCAGCTCCTTCTCGATAATGTCCTTGACCTTCTCGGCGTTATCTGACATGCACCCCTCGGTGTGGTCCAGTAGTGGCTGGCCGGCGACTTCCCTGGGAATCTAACCACGGCCCGCACCCAGCGGCCAGCGGCGGCCATGGGCTATGGCGTCATGCCGCCGTCGACGACGAACACCTGTCCCGTTATGTAGGACGCGGCCTCGGAGGCGAGAAACGTCACGATGTTGGCGACGTCCGTCGGCGTGCCGAGGCGCTCCAGTGGAATCTGTTGTTGCAGTGTCGCACGCGCCTCGGCGCTCAGAGCGGCGGTCATATCGGTCTCGATGAAACCGGGCGCCACGACGTTCGCGAGCACGTTGCGCGAGGCCAGCTCCCGGGCAATGGACTTCGTGAAGCCAATCAGCCCCGCCTTGCTCGCCGCGTAGTTCGATTGCCCCTTGTTGCCCATCAGCCCGACGATACTGGAGATGTTGATGATGCGCCCCCATCGGCGTTTCATCATCCCGCGGGCGGCGGCCCGGGTCGTCGCGAACGCACTGCGCAGATTCGCGTCAATGACTGCGGCCCAGTCCCCATCCTTGAGTCGGAGCAGGATGTTGTCGCGAGTCACACCCGCGTTGTTGACTAGAATGTCGACAGACCCGAAGGCCCGTTCGACGGCCCCGACCATCGCGGTCACCGCTGCGACGTCGGTCACGTCACACGCATATCCCTGGGCGCCGGCCGCGAGTGTCCGAGCCACCTCGTCCGCGCGTCCCTGATCTCGCCCGATGACCGCGACTCGGGCCCCCGCTTCGCTCAAGGATGACGCGATCGCACGGCCAATTCCGCGCGTGCTTCCGGTCACGAGGGCCGAACGCCCCGTCAGATCGATCTTCATTGCGCCACCCGCGCCAGCAGCTGCTCGACTTCGGCCGCCGTCCCACACGAGGTGGCGGCAACGCTCGGCGCGATCCGCTTGACGAGGCCCGTCAGCACAGCGCCGGGTCCCATCTCCACGAAGAGTGCGTCAGGATACTGGGCGGCCATATGCTCGACGACCTCCTTCCACCGCACGGGCGAAGTGAGTTGGCGCAGGAGCCGGTCACGCGCGGTCCGCGCGGTGAGGGAAGGCTCCGCGTCCACGTTGGAAAAGACGGGAATGACGGGATCGGACAGCTCGGCGGCCTGTAGCGCCTCCTGCAAGCCTGGTTCCGATGGCAACATCAGTGGGGAATGGAACGCGCCGCTCACGGGCAGACGGATCGCCCGCTTGGCGCCGTGTTGCTTAGCCAGGCCCATGACACATTCGACGCCCCCGACTTCGCCGGACACAACCGTCTGGTCCGCCGCGTTGTAGTTCGCGGGGACGACCTCTCCCACCTCGGCAGACGCTTGTGCGCAGAGGACGTCGATCGAGGTGGACAGCTCGCCGAGGATGGCCGCCATCGCCCCCGGGCGCGCGTCTCCGGCTTCCCGCATGAGGGCGCCGCGGCGGCGCACCAGACGGGCTCCTGCGGCGACTGGCAGAGCACCGGCAGCATGGTACGCGGTGAATTCACCCAGCGAATGGCCGGCCGCGGCACGCACCAGCCGCCCGAGACGGTCTCTGGTGGCCGCCCACGCCGCGGCGCCATGGGCGAAGAGGGCCGGCTGAGCGTTGTCCGTCATGGTGAGCTCATTGGCTGGCCCCTCGAAACACAGCCGACTCAGCGGCACCCCGAGCGCGGCGTCCACGGTCTCGAACACGGCGCGCGCGACGGGAAACGCTTCAGCCAAGTCGCGGCCCATGCCTGGCTTTTGCGAGCCCTGACCCGGGAACATCAGGACGACATCCATCAGACTCGATCCTCCAAACGGAGCGTCCTGCTAATGCGAGCGATCAGCTGCAGCTTGTCGGGCAGGGTTAGTCGGCGGTTCGCCGGACGCCCCGGACGCCGCCAGTCGGCGGCCGATGTGCGGCGACAACTGCGTCTCGACGGCACGCACCGCGACTTTGATCGCGTTCTTCATGGCGCGCTCGCTCGATTTCCCATGCGAGATGATGCTGACGCCACACACGCCGAGCAGCGGTGCACCCCCACGCTCCGCGTAATCCAGCGTCGCAAACGCCGCCCGCAGCGCGGCCTGGTCCACGCCGTGGCGCAGCAGCAGCTCGCTCATCAGCGTCGGGACAGACTCATAGAATTTGAGCAGGACGTTACCGACGAAGCCGTCGCACACCACGACGTCGATTGGGCCCCGCTCGCTCGCGCCCGCGATCACATCCCGCCCTTCGACGTTACCCTGGAAATTGAGGCCCGCGCCCACCAGCAGCTTGTGGGCGTCTTTGACGGCTTTGTTCCCTTTCTCCGGCTCTTCACCGACACTGAGCAGCCCGATCGATGGCGAGGTACGCTCGAGGAAGTCTTCCGCGTACACCGCACCCAGCCGCGCGAACTGCACCAGCTCATCAGCGGAGCAGTCGACGTTTGCGCCGCTGTCGATGACGACGACGGGCTTCCGCGCGGTTGGAAAAACGGTGCCGATCGCGGGACGCCGGAGCCCGGGATGGAGCTTGAGGATCTCCTTGGACGCAGCCATCTGGGCACCGGTGTTGCCCGCCGACACGAATGCGTCCGAGCGACCTTCGGCCTGGAGTCGCAGACCGACGACCATCGAGCTGTTGGGCTTCCCCCGCACAGCTACAGATGGCTTGTCGGTCATCGCGATGACATCGCTCGCGTCGACGAGCTCCCACCGGTCACGCTGTGTCGCCGCGGCCGCGCACTCGCCGCGCAAGAGCGCATCGAGTTCGGCCGTGACAACCTGCCGTTGGCCAACCAGCTGGATCCGATGGCTCGCGTCGAGCTCAGTGAGAGCCAGGAGCGCGCCGGCGATCGGGGCACGAGGGGCGTGGTCGCCCCCCATGACGTCCAACGCGATGCGCGCCAACGCTACGCTTCCCGGGCAGCCACTCGCTGTTCACCTGCGTAGTAGCCGCACTCCGCGCACACGTGGTGGGACAGCTTGGGGCTCTGGCACCGCGGGCAAGGCTGGAGAGCGATCGCAGGCGCAATCTTGTGCGTGTTACGGGCGCGCTTCTTTCGCTTTGAGGTCCGACGTTTCGGGACGGCCATCGGTCAGATCAGTCTGGGCTGGACGGGGAATGACGAAGGAGGAACTTACAGCAAAGACACGCCCGGCGGGCGGCGCACTGGCCACCACGGACGCCTACGAGGTTCGAAACGCGGTGACAGGTCATAGCGTGCCGTCGCCGTCGGCGCCGGGACTGGCCACGTGTCGAAGTGCGGCCCACCGTTCGTCCACGGGCGACGGGCAGCCGCAGGGTCCCAGATTGAGATCCGCGCCGCATCCTCGACAAAGGCCTGCGCAGTCGTCCCGACATTGGGCGTAGGCGGGCGTCACCAGCAACCACTGCTCGCGGATGGCAGGGCGGAGGTCGAGCTCATGGGTGCGAGGGTCGAACTCGTAGACGTCGGGGTCGTCCGTCGCTTCCTCGCCGGTCTGGGCAAACAGGAGCTGCACGCGCTCGCTCACGGCGGTCACCACGTCCTTGAGGCACCGTCGGCACTCGCCGGGCGCGACCCCCGCGATCTGCCCACTAAAGTAGAATCGACCCGGTCCAGCAGTGGAGAGTCGACCAGTCACGCGCACGCCGTCGGCGGGCCTGTAGTCGGCAGCCTCCCAAACCGCGTCCGTGGACGGTAGGACGTCGTCCACGGTGGCGGCGTTAAATGCCAGGTCGCGGAGGTCGAATACCAGCATAACCCTGGAATCTAGCCGAAGCGGCGATGTCAATCAAGTTCCGCAGCGGCGCGGAGTTACGAGCAGCCGTCGTGGCCGCCGTTGTCTACTTTCTGCTTTCTGTCCGTCTACGTTCTCGGCCGCTGGGCGGCCCCGGCGCTACAGTCCGCGGAGTACCTCGGTTTCAGCGAAGAAGAATCGCTCCTCGCGTGCGGCGTTCTCGTCCGAATCGGACGCGTGGATCGCATTGCGCTCCTTCGACTCGGCGAACAACTGCCGGACCGTGCCTTGCCCAGCCTCGCGCGGGTCGGTAGCCCCGATCAGTCGGCGCAACGTCACCACCGCATCCGGACGCATGAGCGCCAAGGGCATGCACGGGCCCGAGGTCATGAAGCTGACCAGCGACGCGTAGAACGGGCGCTCACGGTGGACCGCGTAGAAGGCCCCAGCCTCGTCGGCCGTGAGCCGCAGCACGCGAGCAGCCATGACGCGGAAACCGGCCCCTTCCAGGTGCGCGACGATCTTCCCAGCGAGACGCCGCTCCATGGCGTCAGGTTTGACTATGGCGAGCGTACGATCGGATGGCATGTCCGCGAAAGTTCGGGAAAAGGGGCAATCGGAGTCACGGAGGGCGACGCCTGCGTCGAGCGATCTTACGACCCGATCAATTTACGCACGATGTCCCCACGTGTGAGCAACCCCACGAGGCGTCCGTCCCGCACGACCGGCACGCGTCCCAGATCTTTGTTGACCATGAGTGAGGCGGCCTCGGCGAGTGGCTGATCGGGAGAAACGCACAGGACTTGACGTGTCATCACCTCGCGCACGGTGCGTCGCAAGTCTTTGCCGGTGAGGTTGGGCGTGCGGGCGGACGCCCCCAGGATCTCTCGACGCAGGTAGGTGCCCAGCAAGTCACCAATCAACTCACGTTCCGTGAGCATGCCGAGGAGCTGCCCGTTCTCGTCCACCACGGGCAGCGCGCTGATGCGCGCGCGCGCCATGTCCCGCGCCGCATCGCGGAGACGGGCGTCCGGCCGCGTGACCTCGAGGCGATCGTTCATGAGCTCGCGGACGGTGAGCTGCTGGGGCAAGTCATATTCTCGAAGCTCCGGCAGTGCGATCACCGCCTCGGCCGTCGGTTGCGCGAGCACGCGGTCGACTCGTTCCGCACTCGAGAGAAAGCGCGCGAACGCACCGACCACTTGGAGATAGCGCGCGGCGAACCGCGGAGGCGCCACGACGAGCAGGATCACGCGCGCACATTGACGCTCCGCCTCGCCCAATCCTCGACAGATCGGCTGCGGTGACGTCCCGAGCGCGACGCACAGCGTCGGTGAGGCGTCCGTCCGATAGTGCAGCAAGAAGGCTCGATCCCCCATCGCGACGAGATCTTCCGGCCGCTCTTCGTTCATCCGGCGTCGGAGCTTATCGCCGTCGGTCACGACGCCACCCGCCACGAGACACTCCCGCAGCACGCGCGCCGCACTCTCGACCGTCTCCGCCTCGAGCGGCACGACGGTGAGCGACGGGCGGAGGAAGTCGGCCAGATTCACGCGCTGATTGCGGCGCCGAGGCGCTCCCGGAGCAGCGGCACGACGTCCACCGGTCGCTCGGCAACCGGGATGCCCGCTTCCGTGAGCGCATGGACTTTCTCCGCCGCCGTCCCGGTTGCACCCGAGATGATGGCTCCCGCGTGGCCCATACGCCGCCCTGGCGGGGCGGTGCGTCCCGCGATGAACCCCACGACCGGTTTCGTCATGTGCTCCGCGACGAACCGCGCGGCATCCTGCTCGTCCGTGCCCCCGATCTCGCCGATCATCACGACGCCGCTCGTGGCAGGATCCGCCTCGAACGCCTCGAGACAGTCGATGAAATTCGTTCCGTTGATCGGATCGCCGCCAATGCCCACGCAGGTCGTCTGCCCGAGCCCGACGCGCGTCAGCTGATACACGAGCTCATAGGTCAACGTCCCGGAGCGGCTCACGAGGCCCACGGGCCCGGGCGTGCAGATCCGGCCGGGGATGATCCCGACCTTGCAGGCGCCTGGTGAGATGAGTCCCGGACAATTGGGGCCGATGAGCCGCGCGCCGCGCTCGTGTACGAACGGATAGACGCGCGTCATGTCGAGAACCGGTACGCCTTCCGTGATGCAGACGATCAGCGGAATGCCCGCTGCGGCGGCCTCCATGATCGCGTCCGCCGCGTAGACCGGCGGCACGTAGATCACGCTGACGTTGGCCCCGGTCTGCTCGGCCGCGTCCTCGACCGTGTTGTAGATCGGGATCCGGGTCGGCCCTTCGCCGAACATCTGCCCGCCCTTGCCCGGCGTCACCCCGCCGACGACCGCGGTCCCGTACTCCGCCATCTGACGCGTGTGGAACGATCCGTCGCGACCGGTGATGCCCTGCACGATGAGCCGCGTGCGGCGATCGATGAAGATGCTCATGCGGCCCTCCCCGCCCCAACCGTCGCCACGGCCGCGCGCACCGCCTCGTCCATGTCCGTCATCGCCGACAGGCCGGCGCCGGCCAGGATGCGGACCGCCTGCTCCTCGTTGGTCCCGGTCAAGCGGATCACGATCGGCACGGGCAACGGATGTTGCCGGATCGCTGTCACGATGCCCGTCGCGACGTCGTCGGTGCGCGTGATACCACCGAAGATGTTGAACAGGATCACGCGCACCGCGGGATCACTCGTGATGATCCGGAGCGCGTTGATGACTTTCTCGGGATTCGACGAGCCGCCGATGTCGAGGAAGTTGGCGGGCTCGCCGCCGTAGTACTTCACGAGATCCATCGTGGCCATCGCGAGGCCCGCGCCGTTGACGACGCAGCCGACGTTCCCCTCGAGCTTGATGAAGGTGAGATTCGCCTTGCGCGCGGCCGTTTCGCTCGGCGCTTCGGCGGTCTCGTCGCGCAGCGCCGCGAGGTCCGGATGTCGCTCCAGCTCGTTGTCGTCGATGGACATCTTGGCGTCGACGGCGACGAGATCGCCGCCCGGCGTGGTGACCAGCGGGTTGATCTCCACGAGCGACGCGCCGAATTGCATGAACGCCGTGTAGAGCTGCTGGAGAATTCGTGCCGCGGCGCGCACCTGTCGCACATCCTTGTACAGAAAGAACCCGAGCTGCATCGCCTCGAATCCGAGCAAGCCGTAGCGGGGGTCGACCGCTAAGCGACGGATGCGATCGGGCGTCGTGGCCGCGACTTCTTCGATGTCGATGCCGCCCGCGGGGCTCACCATCACGACCGGTCGCTTCGATGCACGATCGACGATGATGCCGACGTACGATTCGGCCGCGATGTCGGCAGCCTGCGCAACGAGAACGCGCTCGACCACGAGGCCCTTGATCGTCATGCCGATGAATCCGCTCGGCGGCCGCTCGCGCCTCGGCCGGCGTGCTTGGCCAGCTTCACACCGCCCGCTTTGCCACGGCCGCCGGCGTGGACCTGCGCTTTGATCACGACTGCGCCATGGGATCGGGCCGCGATGATCTCGGCCGCAGCGGCCGTCGTCGCCACTTCCCCCGGTTGCACCGGGATTCCGACTTGTCGCAGCAACTCCTTCGCCTGGTATTCGTGAATGTTCACGTACGATGGTCTCCGATGTATGGTAGGGCGCAGGTGCGTTGGCGCCGTAGGGGCCGAGGCGGCGAGTTCGTAGAAGCAAATTAGGCGAGCGTCCTGCGATTCGCTCGCGGCGTGGCGCCGCCGACTGCTCGCTCGGCCCGATCGGGTCGTGCACCTGTCTGCCGTCTATTTGGCCGTGGTCGGAGGATGCTCGGGCACTCGCCCCAGCATGCGGCCCAGCTCGGCGTACGCCGCGCCGAATGTCGTCAAGTCGCCGCGCTTGAGCGCGCTCTGCATCGTGTCGTACAGCGCCAGCACACGAGCCCGGAACGCGCCCGGCTCCGTGCCGGCCGTCACCGATGCGGCGACCGGCACGGACGTGGTATCGGTTCCGACCGCGTCGGCGAGCGTCAAGCCCGTGTGCACGCTGTCGCCGAGCAGTGCCGTCACGACGAGCAGGGTTTTCGGCGCATCGAACGCCAGCCGTATTCCGGTTGCACGAACGCGAGTTGGTCACCGACCAGCAGGGACCGCACGCGCCCGCGCGCGATGCTCGCATCGCGCCGGTTGGCCACAGCCGAATCACCCGATTGCCGCAGCCGCGAGACTGCGGAGGCCCATTGGGCAGTGGCTGAGTCGAGTGGCACCCAGAGGAGCGCGCGCATTCGAGCCACCCACCCCGATAACCAGGCCGACGACGCGGTCCGCCCCATTCGTGAGCGGGACGATCATCGCACAGGCCGCATCGCCTGGGTGCAGTGCGACGCACGGCGGCTCCCCGCTCGCCATCAGCGAATCGGCGTTGTCCCCCACCGCAGGCTGCAGGGGGGCGGCGACACCTGCGAGCTCGGACGGCCGTGCGCCGACCGCACCAAACGCATCTGACATTGCCATGACCGCGTCGACCGGCGGAGGCGACGCCGCGGCGAGTGCCGAGGGCAGTGTCGAGCGCGTCGTGAACAACGCCGGAAACTCGTGTATCCAGCTTTCCGCGATCGGATCGCGGATCGAGTCGGCAACCAGCAGGACGCGGCCGGTGTAGGCCTGCACGAACGCGGTGGCAGCGTGCTGGAAATAGGTTCGCTGATCGCCAGCGAGCACGAAGTGTTGGCTGAGGGGATACATGTCCGCGGTCGCGTAGAGGTCGACGACCCAATACAGCGAGTCGGCCGCGAAGACCGGCCAGATCACCCCGCCTTGGATGAAGAACGGCGCGATCGCGTGCACGCGCTCGCTGACATTGCGTCGATCCACGAGCTTCGGACGTGGCTCGGGGAGCTGGGCGGCGAGCCAGTTCAATCGCTGCGCGCTCCACGCCGCGGCCAGCTGCGCACCGACACCATCCAGGCTTGGCGCGGCAATCCGGTCCACGGAATCGGCGATGATCAGCGGACCGACCGCGCCGGGGTAGACGAGCACGGGCGGGATCGACACCTCGTCGGGACTGGGCCGGCCATCCAGGTCGGTGCGGAGCGGGCCGCCGTGTTCATCGACCGCGGTGGCGCGTGCCGGCAGCAGCGCACCCAGCGGCACGGCGAACGCGCCGCCCTCGCCCCCCACTTCACCCCCGTACTCCACGCCCCACGCCAGTAGGCCGCTGGGCGACCACCGCCATCCGACGACGTCCGCGAGCACGCCCTGGTGCCGGGTTGGCGTCAGGGCCTCCGTCAGCGCCTTGGGATCCCACACCGAGACCTGCGGCACCGCGGCGCGCAGTGAGGCAAACCGAATCGGCGCGGCGGCTGGCGACACGGTGAGCAGTCGGCTCACGCCGTAGGCGGCCCGCGTTGCCTGGCGTCGCACAGCCAGATAGTCCTGCTCCCGCCTGGCGACATTCGGGGCCGATCGCGGCGTGCTCCACCAATGAGGCGCTCACATGGTAGCCGGCCAAGAGCAGGAGCGACGCACTCACGCAGATGAGGGCCGTCTTGACCTGGTTGCGCCAGAGCGCGAAGGCAGTGACGACGCCGCCGGCCAACAGCAGCAAGGCCAACATCCGCTCCGCGGGAATCACGAAGTGGTGATCGGTGCCAGTGAACAGGCCGGCGGGCCCCGAACCGTGAGTCAGCACCGCGTACGCGTCCAGACGATAGTTCCACGCGACGACGGCAAAGAACAGGGGCGTCAGCGCGGCCAGATGCCGTCGAACATGTGCCGTCAGCCGGAACCGGCTGCGATCCCACCGGAGGCTCGGCGTCACGGCGACATAGAGCACCGCCACCACGAACACCGTGCCCACGAGCACGAGAAGCGTCCGCACATACAGCGCGTTCTCGAGCGGGAGCCAGTACACGAAGAATCCGAGATCAAAATTGAAATAGGGATCCGTGTAGCCGAACGGCAGTCCGTAGCGGGCCATGGCGAGCTCCATCCACGGCTCGGGCGGCAGCGCGAGGAGCACGCCCAGCACCACCGACACGACCGCGGTCGCGCCCGTGAGATAGCGACCCGGCAGCTCCTCCCCGATCTCGACATTGGCCAGCCGCCGCGGCAACACGACCGAGACAATCGAGCGGCGGACCGCATAGAGATTCGCGAAGACGAACAGGGTGGTGATCGCCGCGATCGATCCGGTGAGGAGCACACGGTTCACCACCTGCGCGACCCAGAGACTGGTCGCGTGCATTCGGCGTACCACTCGTAGTCGATGAACAGACCCGAGATGATGCGGCCGACGAGCAGGAGGCCCGCCACCGCCACCACCACACCGATGAGTGTCCGCCGACGGGTCATAGCAGGTGGACGAGTGAGGCCCGATGGTGGCAGCGCAGCGAGCCGTCTCCGCCGGGACGGCGGGCGGTCGTCAGATCCGGACGCCCTGCGTCGCCAGCCACGCTTCCATCTCGGAGCGGATGGCCGCCAAACGGTCGGACGTCCGCGCCTCGAAACGGAGGACCAGCACCGGCTGCGTATTCGACGCGCGAATCAGTCCCCAGCCATCGCCGAATAGCACGCGCGCGCCGTCGACGTCGATCACCTCGTGCGTCTGCTTGAAGTGCGTGACCGCCGCGTCGACGACGTCGAATTTCCGGTCGTCCGGGCAATCCACGCGGATCTCCGGGGTCGACACAAACGTCGGCACGTCGGTGAGCATCGCCGCGAGCGGCAGCCCGGAGGCCGCCACGATCCGCAGCAGGCGCGCCGCGCCGTACAGCGCGTCGTCGTGTCCGTAAAAGCCCTCGGTGAAGAACATGTGCCCCGACATCTCGCCGGCGAGCGGCGCCTGCAAGCTCCTTCATCTTGTCCTTGATCAGCGAATGGCCCGTCCGCCACATGACCGGGACGCCGCCCGCCGCGCTGATGGCGGTCGGCAGCGCTTGCGAGCACTTCACATCGAAGATGATCGACTGGCCCGGCCCGGTCCGCCCCAGGACATCGCGCGCGTAGAGGATGAGCACGTGGTCGCCCCACACGATCCTGCCGGCGGCATCGACCACGCCGATCCGATCGGCATCGCCGTCGAACGCGATGCCCAGATCGGCGCCCCGTGTCTGCACGGCTTCGATGAGCGCCTGCAGATTCTCGACGACGGTTGGATCCGGATGGTGGTTGGGGAACGTCCCGTCGCTCTCGCAGAAGAGATAGCTCGCGTCGAGTCCCAGGCGTCCAAACAGCTTGCCGGCGACGAGGGAGCCCGCGCCGTTGCCACAGTCGAAGACCACGCGCAGACGGCGCGCCAGCGGGCCCGTTCGGCGCACGACATCGTCGACATACCGATCGATCACGGCCACCGGCCGCACGGAGCCGTGGCCACGCTGAAACACCCCTCGGAGAATCACCGACAGCAGGTGCTGGATCTCGTCACCGTGCAGCGACTCATGGCCGACGCACAGCTTGAATCCGTTGTATTCCGGGGGATTGTGCGAGCCGGTGATCTGGATCCCGCCCACGACCGGCTCCTGATGCAACGCCCAGTACACGAGCGGGGTCGGCACGACGCCCAGGTCGAGTACATCGACTCCGCTGCCGGTGAGGCCCGACACCAGGCCGGCCAGGAGCGCATCCCCACTCGGGCGATTGTCACGACCCACTGCCACAGGCCCGTGCAACCCACGCTCGACCAACACGGTGGCATACCCGCGACCGATGGCCCGCGCCGTCTCCGGCGCGAGGTCACGTCCCACGACTCCGCGGATATCGTACTGGCGAAAAATGCCGGGCGCGACCGTCACAGGCCCGGCGCGATAGGCGCGACGGGAGGGCGCGCGTGCGCGCCGCTCATGGCGACCGGGCAGTGGGCAGCGACGTACCGTAATAGGAGCCCTGCCCCACAAGCGGCACGCTCCGGGCGCTCCAGGTCACGAGGTATGACGGCATGATCCCGAGGACCAGGAGCAGCACGACGCTCACGAGCACGACCGACTCGGTAAGGCCGCCCGCCCGCGGAACGGTGATCGGCTTCCGGCCACCAGCGGGGCGCATGAACATGATCATCACGACCCGCAGGTAGTAGCCCGCGGAGATCACACTCGTGATCACAATCGCGATCGCCAGATTGGTTTGTGGTGTCGGGGTCCCCAGGTAGGCGGCCTTCAGCGCCGCCTCGATCATGTACCACTTCGCCACGAACCCCATCCCGCCGAACACGGGGAACCCGAGCAGCGCCAACATACATACGGCCATCCCCGTCGCGAGCCACGGATGCGTGGACCAGAGTCCCGCATAGTCATCCAGGTTCAGCTCGCGCTCACCGATGCGCCCCAGCGCGACGACGACCGCAAAAGCCCCCATCGTGGCCAGCGTGTAGGCTGCCAGATAGAACAGGAACGCCGACGCTCCGAGCGTCGTACCCGACGACGACCGCGACGAGCACGTACCCGGCCTGCGCGATGCTCGAGTACGCAAGCATGCCGTTTGATGTTCCGCTGCGCGAGCGCCACGATGTTGCCCACCAGCATCGTCAGGATCGCCAGGAACCAGAGCGCGTCGTGCCAGCGGACGACAACGTCGGGCATGGCTTCCAGCCAGACGCGGATGAACGCCGCGAACGCGGCCGCTTTGACGGCGACAGCCATGATACGCGGTGATCGGCGTCGGAGCTCCCTCGTAGACGTCCGGGGCCCACATGTGAAAAGGCGCGGCCGCCACCTTGAACCCGAACCCGACCAAGAGCAGCGCGGCGCCAATCGTCACGAGCGGCGTCCCGCCGAGTGCATAGGCGCGGATCCGCTCCCCGATCGCTTCGAAGTTCGTGGAGCCCGTGGCGCCATAGATCAGCGCCATGCCGTAGAGCAGAAACCCGGTCGAGAACGCTCCGAGCAGGAAGTATTTCAGCGCTGCCTCAGCCGACCGCGCGCTGCGACGGTTGAGTCCCGCCAAGACGTAGACGGCGATCGACATGAGCTCGATGCCGAGGAAGACGATCATCAGGTCGCGCGCGGCCGCGAGCAGCATCATCCCGACCGTCGCGAACAGCACCAGGACGTGCGACTTCGCCGAGCGGGAATGCGCTCGCGCTTGTTGTAGTCGATCGACATGGCGATCGTACCGAACGTGGCGACGAGGAAGATGGCGTCCGATGCCCAGCGGAACTCGTCCATCGCGATCGGGCCGGGCTTGGCCGTCCATCGATGCGACGCGTAGAACAACACCACGCTGAACGTGATCGCCACCAGCCAGAGGCTCAATATGCCCACCCGGCGCTGGAGGGCCTCGCTGTCCGGCTGCGAGGCTGCGACCAGCATGAGCACCATGGCACCAATGGCGAGCACCAGGTCCGGGCCGAGGCACACGATGAGCTGCGCCGGAACGCTGAGGTCAAATACCGTTTGGGCGGCAGGGCTACTCCCCGGGAGCGGCACGGCTTGCAGGAGCGCCAGCATCAACGAGGTCCTCGACTCGGGGCGGGGCTGGGCGCCGGCCGCGGCGGCGCGATGCGCGACGGACCGGACGAGCGTGGAGGCGGCGTCACGTGCTGGACCTCCTGCAACGACCGTGGTCGCCGCCAGCTGCGTCCGTCGCAGCACCGGCGCGGGATAGATCGCCCAGCCAGCAAATGCTCGCCACCAGCGGCGCCATGAGCCCGAGCTCGCGCCAATTCAGGTCGCGCAAGCCCAGGTTCTGCGGCTTGTCGAGTGAGTTGAACAGGATCCGCTGGATCGCCCACAGCAGGTACGCGGCGGCGAAGATGACACCCACCGTCGCAAATAACGCGAAGTACGGCTCCGACCGGAACGACCCGATGAGCACCAGGAACTCGCCGACGAACCCGTTGGTGCCAGGCAGCCCGATGCTCGACAGCGACACGAACGTGAGGATCGCCGCAAAGAGCGGGACGACGCGCGCGATCCCGCCGTACGCGCTGATCATGCCGCGTGTGGCGTGCGCTCGTAGATCATGCCGATCAGGAGGAACAGCGCGCCCGTCGAGATACCGTGGTTGATCATGACCAGGATCGCGCCCTGCACGCTCTGCACCGTGAGCGCGAAGATGCCGAGCATCACGAAACCCGAGGTGGCTGACCGACGAGTACGCGACGAGGCTTCTTGAAGTCGGGCTGCACGAGCGCGACGAGCGCGCCGTAGAGGATCCCGACCACCGCCAGCACGAGGATGATCGCCCGGATCGTCGGGTCGAGCGCGGCCGACGGGAAGAGCGGCAGCGCGAAGCGCAGGAACCCGAAGGTGCCCATCTTCAGCATGATGCCCGCCAGGATCACCGAGCCCGCCGTCGGCGCTTCCATGTGCGCATCGGGCAGCCAGGTGTGGAACGGGAACATCGGCACCTTGATCGCGAACGCGAGGAAGAACGCGCCGAAGAGCCAGCGCGCGACGACCGGCGTCACGCTGAGGCGGGCCAGCAGGATCCGGCGTAGCTGAAGTTCGGCGACTCGCCGCCGCATCCCGCGCGCACCGCCACGTGGAATCCGACGTACAGGATCGCCACCAGCATGAGCAGCGATCCGACCATCGTGTACAGGAAGAACTTGATGCTGGCGTAGATCCGCCGCTCGCCGCCCCAGATGCCGATGATGAAGTACATCGGCATCAGCATCACCTCCCACATCACGTAGAACAGGAACAGGTCGAGCGACATGAACACGCCGAGCATCCCGGTCGTGAGCATGAGCATCAGCGCGTAGAACGTCGGCACTCGCGACCGGACGCTGGTCCAGCTGCCCAGCACGGTCAGCGGCATGCAGGAACGTCGTCAGCAGAATGAGGACGAGAGCCAGATGCCGTCGATCCCGATCGTGAAGCTGATCCCCCAGCCGGGAATCCACGGGACCTGCATCGCGTTCTGCCAGCCGGCGACGGCCGGATCGAACGTCCACCAGAGGCCCGACCGAGACCACGAACTCGAGAAGAACGTGATCAGCGCTGCCCAGCGCGCGAACTGCGCCGCCGGTGTGATCGGTGGCACTGCCGCCGTCGCATCGGCGTCACCGCCGGCCGACGCCGCGCGCACGATCGACGCGCTCGCTTCATGCGCCGCAGCGCCGATCCAAATGACGATCGCGCCCACGACCGGCAGGGCGAGCAGAACCGGGAGCACCCACCGGTCATAGCCGAGAGACAGCAGGAAGTCGCGCATCGTCAGGAGCCGGAGCGCGACGGCGCCCAACACGACGACCACGCCCGCGACGAGCGCCCACGCATAGGTGCCGACCTCCCCGTTCTGCGAGCGCCGACCCCGCAGCCGCCGAGCCATCGCCACACGGAACGCCGAGAGGTTGACGATGCCATCGATGAGGCCATCGACGCCCCGCCACAGCATGTTGCGAGACACCAGCATCGACCGGCTCGACGACCACCCGATCGTACGCTTCGTCGACGTAGTACTTGTGCGCCAGCGACGCGCTCGATCCCGTGGTCTCGGCGGGCTGCGGCTCACGCGCGGGCCGGAGCGCCGCCGGCTTGAGCCGGACGACCGCGAGCAGGATACCCAGCGATCGCGACCACGGCGGCGATCGCCGCCAGCGTCGCGCGACAGCTGCGGATCGGCCTCCGCCGCCGCGCCCGCCCGTGATCGCTGCGTCGCCGCGCCCGACGACCGGCTCGAGCCAGCGGGTCGAGCGCGTCGGCCGGCACGATCGGCAGAAAGGCGGGATCGTTGAGGAATCCGCCGACGGCGCTCAGCACGCCGAGCACGACGAGTGGACCGGTCATCACCGCCGGCGCCTCGTGCAGGATGCTGCGCTTCGCGCTCGCCGGTTCGGTTCGGGCCGTGGAAGGTGTACAGCATGAGCCGCGTCATGTAGATCGCGGTGAGGAACGCGGCCAGCGAGCAGATGCCGTACACGACGTAGAGCACGGCGCTGCCCGGAATGCCGAGCCAGCTGGCGTCGCTGCAGCGTCGAGCCCGCGCGCGCGCTCGAACACGCGTCCCGAGGATCTCGTCCTTCGAGAAGAAGCCGGCGAACAGCGGGATCGCCGGCGATGGCCAGCGTCGCGATCCACATGAGGATCCACGTGACCGGCATGCTTGCGTCGCAGGCCGCCCATGTTGCGCATGTCCTGCGCGTCCTCGTGCGAGTGCGTCTCGTGATAGGCCGCGTGCATGGCGTAGATCACCGACCCGGCGCCGAGGAACAGGAGCGCCTTGAAGAAGGCGTGCGTCACGAGGTGGAAGATGCCCGGCGACGTACGCGCCCGCGCCGACGGCCGACGAACATGTAACCCGAGCTGCGAGATCGTCGAGTAGGCCAGCACCTTCTTGATGTCCCACTGCTTGAGGCCGATCGTCGCCGCGAAGAGCGCCGTGACACGCGCCGATCACGCAGACCGTGAGGCTCGCCGCCGGGGCGAGCGAGAACAGCATCGACGCTCCGCGCCACCAGGTAGACGCCGGCGGTGACCATCGTCGCCGCGTGGATCAGCGCGGACACCGGCGTCGGGCCGGCCATCGCGTCGGGGAGCCAGACGTAGAGCGGGATCTGCGCGCTCTTGCCCGTGCAGCCCAGGAAGCAGGAAGAGACAGATCGTCGTGACCAGCGGCGCCGCCCGCCGTCGAGCGCCGGCGCCGCGCCGCGATGACCCGTGTAGTCGAGCGTGCCGATGTTCGCGAACAGCAGGAACATCGCGATCAGGAAGCCGAAGTCGCCGATGCGGTTGACGATGAACGCCTTCTTGCCCGCGTCGGCGTTCGCCCGGTCCGAGAACCAGAACCCGATCAGCAGGTACGAGCAGAGCCCGACGCCCTCCCACCCGACGAACGTCATCGGGTAGGTTGGCGCCGAGCACCAGCACGAGCATGAAGAAGACGAACAGATTCAGGTAGGCGAAGTAGCGCGGGTAGCCCGGGTCGTCGCGCATGTAGCCGACGCTGAAGATGTGGATGAGCGCGCCGACGCCGGTGATGACGAGCACGATCATCATCGAGAGCTGGTCGAGCTGGAACGCGGCGTCGATCTGCAGGTCGCCGACCGGCATCCACGAGAAGTACCGTCTGAATGAACGGCGTGCGTCGGGGGTGCCGCGACCATCGCGGCAAAGATCACGCACGCGAGACCGAAGGCGCGCGATCAGCACGAGCGGCCCGATGATGCTCACCAGCCGCGGCGAACCGGTGGCGCGGCGGCGCCGCATGCGTCGTGGGCTGCCGCCGTCATGCGCTCGTCGGTCGCATCGCTGCGCTCCGCGTCGTGGCCCGTGCGCTCGTGTCCCGCGGCCGACGGATCGCGCGGGCCCGACGTGCGCCGCGCCGAGGATCGCGACAGCGCGCCGTTGAGGACGAAGCCGAGCAGCGGCAGCAGCGGGCAGCGCCCACATCCACTCGGCGGCGGTGCCGGTCAGCGGGTGGCGGCGCGGCGCGCCGGCGACTGCCGCCGCGGAATACTGGAGGAGCATCAGCCTTTCAGGAGATTGATGTCGGTGCAGATTCACGGTCTGCCGGTGACGGAAGATCGAGATGATGATCGCCAGTCCGACGGCCGCCTCGGCGGCCGCGACGGTCATGACGAACACCACGAAGACCTGCCCCGCGAACGCCGTACAGCTGCGCGAACGCGACGAAGGTCAGGTTCACGGCGTTGAGCATCAGCTCGACGCACATGAAGATGATGATCGCGTTGCGGCGCGTGAGCACGCCGATCACGCCGATGGCGAAGAGGACCGCGGAGAAGAACAGCGAGTCAGCGAGCATGAGCGACCACCTCGAGTCTGGCGATGCGGTCGGGCCGTCCGTCACTGCCTCGTCTTCGCTTCGCGGCGACCGATCACCACCGCGCCGACGACGGCGGCCAGCAGGAGCACGCTCGTCACCTCGAACGCCAGCAGATATTCGGTGAAGAGCGGGCTCGGCGACCGGCGCGACGGCGCCCCTCGCGTCGCGCTGCGACCGCGAGCGAGTCCGGCCGGGATCACGAGGGACGGCACCGGCGTCGGAGTGCGGCAGCCGCACCATGATCGCCGCGAGGACGACGATCGCGAGCGCACCCGGCCACGATCGGGCCAGACCGCGCCGCGCACATCGGCGATCGGCCAGGCTCGCCCGAGGTTGAGCAGCATGATGACGAAGAGGAACACCACCATGATCGCGCCGGCATACACGAGCACCTGAATCACGCCGATGAACTGCGCGTCCAGCAGCACATACAGCGCCGCGAGGCAGAACAGCGACGTTCACGAGCCAGAGCGCCGCCGCGACGGGGCTCTTGCGCGTGACGAACACGAGCGCCGAGCGCGACCGCGATCAGGCCGAAGAGAGTAGAAAAAGAACGTATAGATAGAGCGGGAGGCGTCAGTTGCCTGCGGGCCTTACTCTCCCTTGGGGTCGGCGGGATCCCACATCTCGCACACCGGGTGCGTCTGCGCGCATCAGGCGTTCGAGGTCGTACACGAAGCCGTCGCGGCTGTACTCGGCGTTCTCGTAGTGGCGGCCCACGTGGATCGCTTCCTCGGGGCAGACCTCCTGGCAGTAGCCGCAGAAGATGCAGCGGAACTCGTCGATCTCGAAGACCAGCGGATAGCGGTTGCCCTGCTCGTCCTCGCCGGGCACCAGCTTGATGCAGTTCGCCGGACAGACGGTCGGACAGAGCCCGCAGGCCACGCACTTCGCCTTGCCGTCCTCCGTCGTGAGCATGCGGTGCGTGCCCGCGCCAGCGCGGGGCGAGCGGGTCCCGCTGCTCCGGGATACTGCACCGTCACCTTGTGCGGGATTGATGAGGTGCTTGAACGTGAGCGCCATGCCTTTGAGCGTCGCCCGCACGTAGCTCACGTCCTCGATGGGCCGCTCGAGCACTTTCACTCCGATCGCCATACGTCGTCATCTCCCGATGCGCAGGTCGCGACATCCGGCCGCTGCCGGACGCCAGCTGCCGGCTGAGCGCGCGACCGTTGCTCGACAGCCCGGAGCCGCGTCAGCTCCACTGTCGGACGCGTGACTGGCCGGACTGATCAACCGGCCGCGGTCGAGCAGCGACGAACGAGCAGCACCACGAGCACCACGTTCACGCCAAACAGGCACAGGTCATAGACCCGCGCCATGCGGTCCGCTGCGCGGCCAGGCCCAAGCGCATCGAGCCCGAGCATCGCGGCCGCGATCACCACGACGTACCCGAGCGGCGAGCGGCAGCATGAGCTTCCAGCCCGAGCGACATCAGCTGGTCGTACCGGAAGCGCGGCAAGCGTCCAGCGGATCCACATGTAGAAGAACAGGAAGAACAGCACCTTGATCAGGAAGACGCCGAGCGTGATCACCGTCTTCCACACCGCCCACGGCGGCATGTTGACCGCGGCCAGAACGGAACGGTCCAGCCGCCAAAGAACAGCGTGACCATGAGCGCGCTCGCGGTGACCATGTTGGCGTACTCGGCGATGAAGAACAGCGAGAACTTCATCGCGCTGTATTCGGTGTGATACCCCGCGATCAGCTCCGACTCCGCTTCCGGCAGGTCGAACGGCAGGCGGTTCGTCTCGGCGAACGCGGACACGATGAAAATGACGCACGCGACACTCAGGCTGAGCACGTTCCACACACCCGTGCTTGCTGCTGGCGCACGATCGCGCTCAAGCGTGACATTGCCCGCGAGGAGCAGGACCGGAATCGTCGACATGCCCAGCGCGATCTCGTAGGAGATCATCTGGGCGCTCGAGCGCAGTCCGCCCAGCAGCGCGTACTTGTTGTTCGATGACCATCCCGCGAGCACGACGCCGTAGACGCCGAGCGACGCGAGCGCGAGGATGTAGAGGTAGCCGACCGGCAGATCGGCGACGCACCATGTCCATGCGGCCCCACGGCAGCGGCAGCGGCGCGGCGAACGGGATGACCGCCCACGACGAGCAGCGCGGGAATGAAGGCCAATGCCGGCGCGAGCAGGAAGAGCGGCTTGTTCACCGCCGTCGGGCATCGTCTCTTCCTTCATGAAGTTCTTGACGCCGTCGGCCAGCGGCTGGCCCCAACCCTTGAGCACGCGATTCGGCCCGAGCCGGTCCTGAATCCACGCCGAGATCTTGCGCTCGGCCAGCGTCAGCAGCGCGACGCCAGACCATGTAGACCGTGAAGACGACGAGGATCTTGACGATCGTGTAGATCAGCGGGACGCTGATCGGCCCGAAGAACCCGATCCACGGGGGCGGTTCCTGTGAGACCGGCACTTGCAGCATCATGGGCACCGCCAGTGCGAGCATCAGTGCGTCCCCGCCGTGGCCCTGGCGCCGTCGGCGATCTCCGCGCCGCGGAGTCCGAGGGTATCGTACGTCAGCCCGGCGAACGCCGGCACCGCCGACGCGAGCGCGGCGAAGACGTCGGCCGGCTGGAAGTAGATCGCCGATTCGCCCATGCGCCGTCAGGACGTCCGCAGAGCGCCGCCCATCCGGGCCGCGCGAGTCCGGGCGCCTGCCTTCGCCTGCAGATATCGCTGCACGCGTCCGCGCAGGTTCGTAAAGGTTCCTTCGTCCTCGGCCATGTTCGCGATCGGCAAGACCGCGACGGCAGCCCGAGCCCATGGAGGCAGCACCGTCCCAATCACGACCACTGCGCTCGCGCGCGCGACCGCCGCCGTGAATGCGGCGGGATCGATGCCCGCCAGCTCCTCGTCCGCGACGATCAGCACATCACCCGATGCGAGATCGTCGAGCGGCGTCTCCGAGCGGGTGAACTCCAGGAGCTCGGCGCCACGGCCGTTGGGAGCGCGGTCTGCCCGGAGTGCCAAGTCCTCCACCCCGGCCAGCGGCGCTTCCGGTCCCTGTGGCACCCGGAATCGCCCGACGCCACTCGCCCGCCGCCGGATGCGCGAGAGCAGAAAGAGCACCTCGTTGGACAAACCCGGCGAGGCGAGGATAAAGCACGCGTCGTCCCCGCATCGCCGCGACGGCCGCGTCGACGGCCACGTCCCAGTCGACTGGTGCCAGCGCACCCTCACGCCGCACGTGCGGGTATTCGACTCGGTCGCGGCGGTTCAGCCACCGATAGTTGAGCCGCCCCTCATCGCAGAGGAAGAACTTGTTCACGGCCTCATTGGGCCGCGGCCGAATCCGCACGACCACGTTGTCGCGGGTTTCCAGCGTGGCGCTGCAGCCCTGCGAGCAGTTCGGGCACACCGACGCGGCCCGGTCCAGGTCCCAGGAGCGGGCCTTGTTGAGGAAGTCCTTCGAGAGGAGCGCGCCCACCGGACACAGGTCCACGACGTTGCCGGCCCACGGGTGCGTCAGGTCCTTGCCCTCGAACTTCCCGATCACGGCGCGATCACCGCGCTCGCTCACGTTGAGGACTGGATCGTGCGCCACGTCGTCCATGAATCGCACGCATCGCGTGCAGAGGATGCATCGATTCGGCACGTAGATCACGTCGCCGCCGAAATCCTCGACCGGATTGAAGCGCTTCGCCTCGCGATAGCGCGAATCCTTGCGGCCCTCGACGAACGTGTAGTCCTGCAGCTCGCATTCACCCGACTGGTCGCAGATGGGGCAATCGAGGGGATGGTTGATGAGCAGCATCTCCAAGACACCCTTTCGCGCCTCCTGCGCCTTGTCGGAGTGCACGTGCACCACCTGACCGTTCGCCACATTCGTGGCGCAGGCCGGCGCGAGCTTCGGCGACTTCTCGACCTCGACCAGGCACATGCGACAGACGCCGGCGACTGGCAGACCAGGGTGGTAGCAGTAGTGCGGGATGAGCACGCCGACGCGCTTCGCTGCCTCGAGGATGGAGGTCCCCTCCGGGACCTGCACCGGTTGGCCCTCAATCGTCAGCGTCACCATCGGGGGTGGGGGAGTCGTGTCAGGCATCTGCCGCCGAGAGTCCTCTGGGTTGGGCGACGGGTCGCTTACGCTGCGGCCGTCGCCAGCGTTGCGCCCGCCGATCGGAACGGGCACCGCTGCTGCGTGATGTGCGCCTCGAACTCGTCGCGGAACTTCTTGATGCCCGAGACAACCGGCACGGCGCACGAATCCGACAGCACGCAGATCGTCTTGGCCGTCATGTTGTCCGCGATCGACAGGAGCGTGTCGAGATCCTCGCGGGTGCCCTGCCCCACCTCGATGCGCTCCATGATCTTGGTCGTCCACGCGGTGCCTTCGCGACACTGCGTGCACTGGGCGCAGCTCTCGTGTGCGAAGAAGCGCGCGAGACGCGCGATCTGCTTGACCATGCACTGCGAGTCGTCGATGCAGATCACGCCGCCCGAGCCGAGCATCGTCCCGCCGGCCACGAAGCCCTCGTAGTCCATCACCGTGGTCTCGACCTCGGCCATCGTCTGAATCGGCACCGACGCGCCGCCGGGAATGATCGCCTTGAACTGTCGGCCCGGAGGCGGGCCGCCACAGAGGTCGTAGAGGAACTCCTTGAACGGGAAGCCCATCACGACTTCATAGGTGCCCGGACGGCGCACGTTGCCGCAGACCGAGTACAGCTTGGTGCCCGTGCTCTTCGGGTTCGCCGAGCGACATCGCCTTGTACCACTCGGCGCCGTTCGTGAGGATCAGTGGCACGGCGGCGAGCGTCTCGACGTTGTTGATCGTCGTCGGCTGGCCGAACACGCCCGATGCGGCCGGAAACGGCGGCTTGATGCGCGGGTTGCCCCGGCGCCCCTCGAGGGAGTTCATGAGGGCCGTTTCTTCGCCGCAGATGTAGGCGCCGGCGCCCTTGTGCACGTGGACGTCGACGCGCTTCCCCGAGCCCAGCGCGTTCTTGCCGATGACCCCCTCGGCGTACGCCTCGCGGACCGCGTCGGTCAGCCGCTGCAGCGGCTCCGTGAACTCGCCGCGGATGTAGATGTAGGCCGTCTCGGCACCCATCGCGTACGCGCCGATCGCGCAGCCTTCGACCAGCGCGTGCGGCGTCCAGCGCATGATCTCGCGGTCCTTGAACGTCCCCGGCTCCGACTCGTCCGCATTGCAGCAGAGGTAATGCGGCTTGCCGTCCCCGAGCTTCATGAACGACCACTTGAGGCCCGTCGGGAACCCAGCGCCACCGCGGCCCGCGCAGCCCCGATTCCTTGACTGCTGCAGTGATTGCGGCCGGCTCCATGGCGAGCGCTTGCTCGAGCGCGCGGTAGCCGCCGCGCTTCCGCCAGCCGGAGAGCGAGATCGCTCCGGGGTCGCCGAAGTGCTTGGAGAGGACTGGCGTCTCGCGCGGATGCGACTTGTGCGGAAAACCCATGCGCCTCAGGCCCTCACGAGGGATATCACTTGCGCGACCCCACGATGTCCGCGACACGATCGGCGGACACCGACTCAATGACCTCCTCGTTGACCATGACGGGCGTCGCGAAGCCACACGCTCCGAGACACTCGACTTCGATCACCGTGAATCGGCCATCGGGGGAGGTGAGCCCGAGCTCCTGCGCGCCCGTGTGCTTGAGAAAGGCGCGCACCACATCCTCGGCCCCGCAGATGTTGCACGGCGAGGTCGTGCACACCTGTACGAAGTATTTCCCGACGGGGTGCTGGTGGTACATGGTGTAGAACGTGACGACGCCCTTGACGTAGGCGGGAGTCAGGCCCAGCACCTCTGCGACTTCCGCCATGCCCGGCTCGCTCACCCAGCCCCGCTCGTCCTGCACGATCCAGAGCGCCGGCAGCAGCGCGGCCATCTTGGTCGGGTAGCGCGTGAGGAGCTCATCGAGCTCGGCCCGGTCGGGCGCCGACGAACACGGGCCGGTAGTCGTCCGCGTGGTGTGCATCGGCTCGCGGCGCCCGCTCCAACCCGGTCAGCGCCGCTGAGCCTGCGGACGCGCTCACCGGTCGATCTCTCCCATGACGATGTCGATGCTCGCGTTGATGGCGATCACGTCGGAGAGCAGATGTCCCTCGACCAGCTTGGGGATCGCCGACAGGTTGACGAAGGACGGCGGACGGATGCGCCAGCGCACAGGCTTGGCGGTGCCGTCGGATACCATATAATAGCCCTTCTCGCCCCTTGGGACTCTCGACCGCCACGTAGGATTCGCCGATCGGCGGGCGCGGCCCCTTCCATCACCTGCTTGAAGTGGTGGATCATCGATTCCATTTCGCTCGTCGCCTTCGACTTGGGCGGCAGGATGACGCGCGGATCGTCGACGTTGACCGGCCCCTCGGGCAGCCGCGTCATGGCCTGCTCCAGGATGCGCGTCGACTGCCGCAGCTCCTCCATGCGCACGAGGTAGCGGTCGTACACGTCACCGTGCGTGCCGACGGGCACGTCGAAGTCGTAGGTCTCGTAGTCGAGATACGGGAAGTCCTTGCGGACGTCGTAGGCGACACCGGACGCGCGCAGCATGGGGCCCGACAGCCCGTAGTTCTCGGCGTCCTCCGCCGGACATCACGCCGAGTCCGACGGTCCGGCCGACCCAGATCGCGTTGCGGGTCAGCATGCGGTCGACTTCGTCGATGGTCTTGCGGGAACTGATCGACGAAGCCGCGCAGCCGGTCGACCCAGCCGTCGCGGGATGTCGGCCGCCATCCCGCCGACGCGGGTCGCCGAGGTCGTGAGGCGCGCACCGACCCAGTTCTCGAGCAGGTGGTAGACGTTCTCGCGCTCCTGGAACGCCCACAGGAACGGCGTGAACGCGCCGATGTCGATGCAGGTCGTGCCGAGCCACACGAGGTGCGACGCGATCCGCGAGAGCTCCATCGCGATCACGCGGAGCACCGTGCACCGCGGGGTGGATCTCGATGCCGAACAAGCCGCTCGGCGCCGAGCGCGAACGCCACGTTGTTGCCGATCGAGTTGAGGTAGTCCTCGCGATCGGTCCAGGGCATGATCTGGTTGTACTGGCGGTACTCGCCGATCTTCTCGAACCCGCAGTGCAGATAGCCGATGTGCGGAATGCAGCGCACGACGGTCTCGCCGTCGAGCTCCAGCACGAGCCGCAGCACGCCGTGCGTCGCTGGGTGCTGGGGCCCGATGTTGATCAGCATGTGCTCGCCGTCGAGATCCGGCTCGATCGGCGGGCGGCGCGTCGACGGTCACGGGGTTGCCGGCGCTGTCGACGGCGACGGGCACGCGTTGCGGGCGACCGTGGGCATCGAGGCCGGTCGTCGAGAGCGTCGACATCGAGCGTGCGCGTGTTGGTCATGGTCGCGGTTACTCCCCCGTCCGCTCGCCGGACTGCGATGCGCGCGCTGCATGTCGGGCGGCAGGTCCTCGAACGCGTCGGCGATCGACAGCTCTTCCATCGAGTAGCGGGCTTCCGGGTTGGCGGCCAGCGCCTGGCGCAGCTGTTCCGAGCGGCTGAAGCGTCCGCGCAGCGGGAAGTCCTTGCGCAGCGGAAAGCCTTCGCGGTACTGCTCCCACATGAGGATGCGGCGCAGGTCGGGGTGTCCGCGGAAGCGGATGCCGAACATGTCGTAGCACTCGCGCTCGAGCCAGTCGGCGCCCTTGTAGACGGGCCACGACGCTGTCGACCTCGAGCGGCATCGCCCTTCTGGAGCTCGACCTTGAGCCGGAGGAATCGGCGATACGGCAACGAGCGCAGGTGCCAGACGACTTCGATCGGCTCCTCGGATCGCGGAACTCGACCGCCGTGACGTCGACCAGGTAGTCGTACTGCTGGCCGGATCGTCGTGCAGCCAGCGCACGATCTCGAGCAGGCGCGCGCCCGCCGACGAGCACCGTCGTCTCGCCCCACACGACGTCGATCGCGACGGATCGCGTCGGCGAATCGCGCCCGCAACGCGGCGGCGGACGGATTTCCGGTGCCGCCGCGATTCGGCAACGATTTCGGCGTGTCGGGCCGGCGCCGAGTCGGCGCTCCCCGGATAGACGCGAAGCGGTGCGCACTCGGTGTCGATCGACGTGCTCACAGCGCCAGACCGCGTCTGGTTGCACGGAGTTGCCGAACGGCTCGGAGAGCTCGTCGATCGCCGGACGGCGGGATGTAGAGCTGGCTCGACGGATCGGGCTCCATCTCGTCGCGGAGCGACTCGTGTCGGACATCCGCTCGCGCATGACCTTCTCCTGGAGCATCCGGATGCCGTAGAGCAGCCCTTCGGGGCGCGGCGGGCAGCCCGGGCACGTAGACGTCGACCGGAATGATCGTGTCGATCCCCTGCACCACGGCGTAGTTGTCGAACATCCCGCCCGAGGATGCGCACGCGCCCATCGAGATGCACCACTTGGGCTGCGGCATCTGCTGCCAGATGCGGCGGATGACGGGCGCGAGCTTGAACGGCACCCGGCCGGCGCAGATGAGCACATCGGCCTGTCGCGGCGAGAAGCTCATGCGCTCCATCCCGAACCGCGCGAGGTCGAACTTGCTGGCCGCGGTGGCCATGAACTCGATCGCGCAGCAGGCGGTGCCGAACGGCATGGGCCACAGCGAGTTGGCCCGTCCCCAGTTGACGAGGAAGTCGAGTTTGGTCGCGACCCAGCCTTCCTGCGACTGCGGCTGGTAGCGACCCGCGGAGGCCGGCGTGGTGTTCCTCACCAGGCGCCTGCCGGCACTCCGAGGCCGTCCGGAATCAATCCCATTGCAGCGCTCCCTTCTTCCACACGTAGACGAACCCCACGAGCAGAATCGCGATGAACACCAGCATTTCGCCGAAGCCGAAGACCAGACACGTGGCCGCCGGGACACACGCCGTCGATCGAGGGCGACCGCGCAGGACAGCTGCCGGTAGTACGACGCCCCACGGAATCATGAACACGGTCTCGATGTCGAAAACGATGAACAGCATCGCGACCATGTAGAACTTGACGGAAAAGCGCTCGCGGGCATCGCCCAGCGGCGGAATGCCCGACTCGTACGGCGACTGCTTTTCCGGGGTCGGGCGCTGGCGCAGCGTCAGGTGCGACAGCCCGATGATCATCACCGCGTTGGCGACGACGAACCCGAGCAGCAGCAGCACCGGGAAGTATGCGCTCGCCATGGCGGGCGGAAGAACTCCTTGTTCGTGAAATTTTTCACTAGCTCAGCCGAGGGAACTTACCCGCCGGGTAGAGTGAATTCAACCGGGCGCGGGCGCTGAAGCGCCCGAGAGAGTCGAACCACAGAAAGGAGAAAGTAGAGGAGCTAGCCACAGGAAGGGCGCACTCCCGGCCCCTCGCGTCCTCTCGAAGCAGTTCGTCCACTTTCTACTCTCAGCACATCTACTCTCTCGGCCGCGAAGCGGCCGTACTACCACGGCGGAGTCCGTGTCCATACATTCGCGGCCTATGGGAATCCAAGCCGACCGCTGGATCACGCGCATGGCGCGCGAGCACGGCATGATCGAGCCTTTCGAGGGGCGCCAGGTGCGCGAGGGGGTGATCTCGTATGGCGTCAGCTCGTACGGCTACGACATGCGCGTGGCACGCGAGTTCAAGATCTTTACGAACGTCCTGAACTCGATCGTCGACCCCAAGAACTTCGACCCCAAGTCGTTCGTCGAGTTCGAGGGGGACGTTTGCATCGTCCCGCCCAACTCGTTCGCGCTCGCGCGCTCGGTGGAGTACTTCCGCATCCCGCGCGACGTCGTCACGGTTACGGTGGGAAAATCGACGTACGCACGTTGTGGTATTATCACAAATGTGACGCCCTTCGAGCCCGAGTGGGAAGGGTTCGTGACTCTCGAGATCTCGAACACCACGCCGCTGCCGGCCAAGATTTACGCGAACGAGGGGATCGCGCAGGTGCTGTTCTTCAAGGGCGACGAACCGCCGGAGATCTCCTACGCGGACAAGAAAGGCAAATACCAGGGACAGCAAGGGGTGACGCTGCCGAAACTCTAGGGTCTAACCCGCCCCCACCGTCTCCCGGTCGCCCAATCCGCGGAACGCCGCACGCCGGTAGTCCGCGTTCATGCGCGTGATCACGTCGATGCTAATGAGCTTCGGACACGCTTCCTGACACTCGCCGAACAGCGTGCAGGGGCCGAAGCCCTCGGCGTCCATCTGCGCGACCATCCGGAGGACCCGACGCGACCGCTCGGGTTGCCCCTGCGGCAGCTCGCCCAGATGCGTGACCTTGGCCGCGGTGAACAGCGAGGCCGATCCGTTCGGACAGGCCGCCACACATGCGCCGCAGCCGATGCACGCGGCGGCGTCCATCGCGGATTCGGCCGCCTCCTTGGGGACGAGGATCTCGTTCGCGTCGCGCGCCCCACCGGTCGGCGCGGTGATGAACCCGCCGGCCTGGATGATCCGGTCGAGCGCGGTACGGTCGGTCACGAGGTCCTTGATCACGGGGAACGCGATCGATCGCCACGGCTCGATCGTGATCGTCGCGCCATCGCGGAAACTGCCGCATGTGCACCTGGCAGGTGGCCGCGCCGCGCACCGGCCCGTGCGCGACGCCGTCGATCATCATGGCGCACGAGCCGCAGATCCCCTCGCGGCAGTCATGACTGAAGGCGATCGGGCTCCTCCAGCCGCTCGCTCGAGCCGCTCGTTCACGACGTCCAGCATCTCGAGGAACGACGCGTCGGGGTTGATGTCCGGCGCCGCATACTCGACGAAGTGCCCCGGCGCCGACGGCGCTCGCCTGGCGCCAAACTCGCAGCGTGAGGTTCATGAGGTCACTTGTAGCTCCGTTGGCTCAGGTGGACGGTCTCGAACTCGAGCGGCTCGCGGTGCAGCACCGGCGGCGTGCCCTTCGCCGGCGTACTCCCAGGCCGCGACGTAGGCGAAGTGTCGTCGTCGCGCAGCGCTTCTCCGTCGCTCGTCTGGCTCTCCTCGCGGAAGTGGGCGCCGCACGACTCCGTTCGGTGCAGCGCATCGATGCAACAGAGCTCCGCTAACTCGAGGAAGTCGGCGACGCGCCCCGCCTTCTCCAGCGACTGGTTCAGGCTCTCCCCGTCCCCGGGCACGCTGACGTTCACGCCAGAACTCGGCCCGCAGCTCGGTGATCGCTGCGCAGCGCCTCGCGCAGGCCCGCGTCGTTGCGCGCCATGCCGCACTTGTCCCACATGATCGTGCCCAGCTCGCGGTGGAATCGAGTCGACCGTGCGGCTGCCCACGGATCGCGAGCAGGGTCCGCGTCCGCGCCGCCACATCCTGCTCGATCGCGTCGGAACTCGGGACCGTCGGGTCGACCGATGGGCGAGATCTGGCCGTCGCCAGGTAGTCGCCGATCGTGTACGGGCAGAATGAAGTACCCGTCCGCGAGCCCCTGCATCAGCGCGCTCGCGCCGAGGCGGTTGGCGCCGTGATCGGAGAAGTTCGCCTCGCCGATCACGTGCAGACCCGGGGATGGTGCTCATGAGATTGTAGTCCACCCACAAGTCCGCCCATCGTGTAGTGCACCGCCGGGTAGATCCGCATCGGCACGCGATACGGGTCTTCGTCGGTGATGCGCTGGTACATCTCGAACAGGTTGCCGTAGCGCTCGGCGATGGCGTTCGCGCCCGAGCCGCTGGATCGCGTCGCGAAAATCGAGATAGACGCCCAGGCCTGCCGGGACCGACCCCACGCCCCTCATCGCAGACCTGCTTCGCGGCGCGCGACGCGATGTCGCGCGGCGCCAGGTTGCCGAAGCTCGGATACTTCCGCTCCAGGAAGTAGTCGCGCTCCGCGTCCGGGAATCTCGTTCGGGCGATCGCGGGATCGCCCCGCGCGTCGGGACCCAGACCCGCCCGTCGTTGCGGAGGGACTCGCTCATCAGCGTCAGCTTCGACTGATACTCGCCGCTGACCGGAATGCAGGTCGGGATGGATCTGCGTGAAGCACGGGTTGGCGAACGCCGCGCCGCGCTTGTGCGCGCGCCAGATCGCCGTGGCGTTCGAGTTGCGTGCGTTCGTCGAGAGGTAGAAGACGTTGCCGTAGCCGCCGGTCGCCAGCACGACCGCATCGCCGGCGAATGGACTGGACCTGCGCCCGTGACCAGGTCGCGCGTGACGATGCCGCGCGCGCGCCCGTCGACGACGACGAGGTCGAGCATCTCGGTGTGCGTCCGCATCTCCACCAGCGCCGCGGCCGATCTGCCGCTCGAGCGCCTGATATGCGCCGAGCAGCAGTTGCTGGCCAGTCTGGCCGCGCGCATAGAAGGTCCGCGAGACCTGCGCGCCGCCGAACGACCGGTTCGCGAGCAGCCCGCCGTATTCGCGCGCGAACGGCACGCCCTGCGCCACGCACTGGTCGATGATGTTGACGCTGACCTCGGCGAGCCGGTAGACGTTCGCCTCGCGCGAGCGGAAGTCGCCGCCCTTGATCGTGTCGTAGAACAGCCGATAGACGGAGTCGCCGTCGTTCGGGTAGTTCTTGGCGGCGTTGATGCCGCCCTGCGCGGCGATGCTGTGCGCGCGGCGCGGCGAATCGTGATACGTGACGCGATGACGCGGTAGCCCAGCTCGCTCAGCGTCGCCGCGGCCGATGCGCCCGCGAGGCCGGTGCCGACGACGATGATCGTGTATTTCCGCTTGTTCGCGGGACTCACCAGCTTCATGTCGAACTTGTGCCGCTCCCACTTCTCCTCGAGCGGGCCGGCGGGCACGTGCGCATTCAGGACTGCGACCACGGCGGCCTACCTCGACCCAGCCGGCGAGCACGGCGATCGGCATGAGCGCGAACCCGACGCACGATGACGATCGCGACGAGGGTCACGATCGGCCGCTGCAACGGGTGGGCGCTGGGGCGCGCGAGGCCCAGCGTGCGGATCGAGCTCCACGCGCCGTGGTAGAGGTGCAGCCCGAGCGCGACCATGGCCACGAGATAGAACACGGCGACCGGCCACACGAGAAAGCCGGTCACGACGTTGTGGTAGACGTCGCCCGGGACGAACGACGGAGTGAACGGTCCCGGTGGTGAAGTGCAGCATGTGGAACACGATGAACACGAGCGAGCAGCACGCCGCCCCACCGCATCGTGCTGCGCGACGCGATGGTCGACGACCTGCGGTCGCGCTCGTCGTACCCCTGCGGCCGCGCGGCGAGCGCGATGCGGGTCAACTGGATCGCGGCGTCGATGTGCAGCACGACCGCGACCAGCAGCACGACGCGAGCCAGCCACAGCAACTCACCCGTGCCGTGCAGGAAGGCGGCTGTAGGCGTTGATGCGGTCCGGACCCTGCAAACAGCCAGCAGGTTGCCGAGCATGTGCAGCACGACGAAGCGCGACGATGATCAGCCCCGTCGACGGCCATCGATCATTTTCTTCCCGATCGTCGACCGGTACAGAATGACCCAGGCCCATGGCGCGGCGTGTCGCGTCGCTAGAGCTTGACGCCGCCATCGGCTCGCGCACGGCATCCGCGCTCTTGGCGAGGTCCGCGCGCTCGGCGGCCGTCAGCTCGACCTCGATAGATCCGCTCCAGGCCCGCGCCGCCCGAGCTTGCACGGCACGCCGAGGAAGAGATCCCGACATCCCGTATTCACCTTCGAGCCACGCGGCGCACGGCAGGACGCGCTTCTGGTCGCGCACGATCGCTTCGACCATCTGCGACCGCGGCGGCCGACGGCGCGTAGTACGCCGACCCGGTCTTGAGATGCTTGACGATTTCGGCACCGCCGTTGCGGGTGCGGGTGACGATCGCGTCGAGCGTGCGCCTTGTCGAGCAGTTGCGTGACCGGGAATGCCGCTGACCGTCGTGTACGAGATCGAGCGGCACCATCGTGTCGCCGTGGCCACCGAGCACCATCGCCTGGATGTCGCGCACGGAGACGTCGAGCGCTTCGGCGAGGAAGGCGCGGTAGCGCGCCGTGTCGAGCACGCCGGCCATGCCGATCACGCGCTCGCGCGGGAAGCCCGTCACCTTCTTCGCGACGTAGCACATCACGTCGAGCGGATTCGACACGATGATGAGGATCGCGTTGGGAGACGTCGCCTTGATCTACTCGCTGACACCTGGCGGACAATGCCCGCGTTGGTTGCGAGCAGGTCGTCGCGCGACATCCCGGGCTTGCGGGCGATGCCCGCGGTGATGACCACCACGTCGGACCCGGCGGTGTCGGCGTAGTCGTTGGTGCCGATGACGCGAGCGTCGAACCCCTCGATCGGCGCCGGACTGGTACTGGTCGAGCGCTTTGCCCTGCGGAATGCCCTCGGCGACGTCGACCATGACGACGCTGCGTGCGAGCTGCTTTTCCGCGATGCGTTGTGCGGTCGTCGCGCCGACGTTGCCGGCGCCGACGACAGTAATTGTTGTTGACCATGTCGCCGAAGTTTAGGCGGTCATCCACCAACTTGCGAGAGCGCGCGCAAGCCGCCGACCCGCATCTGCAGCAACGTCGTGCTCGAGCGGCTTGTCCGCGAGCGCGGCACGAAACGCTGGCTCGAGCGGCTCGCCCGCTCGCAGCGGCCCGCGCAGGTCGACTTCATGGTCGCCGAACAGGCAGGTGCGCAAGCGGCCATCCGCAGTGAGGCGGACGCGGTTGCACGACGCGCAGTATGTGTGCGTCATCGGCGTGATCACGCCGACTGAGCCCGGGCGCACCCGCGAGCCGGTGGTAGACGCGCGGGCCCGTTGCCCCGCGCGGGCCCGCTGCACGTCCGCAGCGAGCCCGAGCGCGGCGACGCGGCTCACGACCTCGTCACTCGGCACGACGTGGTCCCACGTCAGCTCACGCATGTCGCCGACCGGCATGAGCTCGATGAACCGCACGTGCCACGGATGGGCTCGAGCGTGAGTCGCGCGAAGTCCTCGACTCTCGTCGTCGTTGATCCCGCGCATCACGACCATGTTGATCTTGATCGGCGTCAGGCCCGCCGCCTCGGCCGCCAGGGCCGCGGCGATCGGGATCGAAGCGCAGGTCGCGCCGCGCGATCTACGCGATCCGATCCGGCGCAGACTGTCGGCGCTCATGTTGACGCGATCGAGCCCCGATGCCCGCAGCAGGCGCCGCAAGCTCGCGGGAAGCCGCACGCCGTTCGTCGACAGCGCAATGTCCTCGATCTCCGGCACGGCGCGCAGCATGCGGACGAGTCGGTCGAGGTCGGGCCGAATCGTCGGCTCGCCGCCGGTGATGCGGAGGCGGCGGAGTCCGAGCGGTGCCAGCTGCCGGACGACCTCCGCGATCTCCTCGTAGGAGAGGATGTCGGCCTTCGGCAGCCACGGCGAGTCCCTCGGGCGGCATGCAGTAGACACAACGGAAGTTGCAGCGGTCGGTGACCGAGATCCGCAGGTACTCGATCCGGCGGCCGAACTGGTCGCTGAGCGCCTGCGTCGGCGTCGATCATGGCGCGCGCCTCCGCGATTGCCGTCGGCGCGGGCCCCCCGTCACTGCGACGGATCGACCCACTCTCGGTGCCGTCGCGTAGTGTTCCCGCTTCCAGATCGGCAACCGGCGCTTGATGTCGTTCGATCACGTATCGCGTCGCGTCCAACGCCGGGCCACGCCGCTCATGCGAGGCGCGATGGCGACGCTGATCTCGCCGACGGCCAGGAAGCCCGAGCGGTGCTCGACAGCGATGGCGCGCGTGCCAAACTGCAGCGCCGCTTCGCTGACGATTGCGTGGAGCTCGCGCGCCGCCATCGCGAGATACGCCTGGTAGTCGATCCCGACGACTGCCCGACCGTCGTCGCTGTTCCGAACGGTGCCGAGGAAGACTGATCGTGGCCCCGGCACCCGGATCGGCGACCATCTGGACGAGTCCGCTCACGTCGAGGGGCCGCTCGACCATCGCCGCATGCGTCAGACCCGCGGGCGGGAGCCGACGCCAGTGCCGTCATCCGCCGGCCACCGGAGGGATCAGCGCGACCTCGTCGTCGGCGCTCGAGGACGCGATCATACGCCGCGTATTCGCGATTGACCGCCACCAGGGGGCGCGGCGGGAAGTCGCTCGGCACCCCCGTCGGATCGCACCCGGGCGACCACGTCCGCCACGGTCGCCCCCGCTGGGGCCATGACGTCGATACGCGAACGTCCGAACGCGTCCGCGTACGACGCGAAGAGAAGCACAGTGATTGTCATGAGCGGCTCCTCGGAATCTAACCGGAGCCGCGCGGAGCCTGCCTACGCTTCCGACAGCTCCGAGATCGAGCACGTGCGCGACCAAAGCGCGCAACTCCTTGGACGGCTTGAAGACAGGCACCGGTCGCGCAGAGACTTCGACGGGTGCGCCAGTCCGCGGATTGCGCGCCATGCGCGTCTTGCGCTGGCGAATCTTGAAGGTGCCGAATCCGCGCACCTCGATGTTGTGCTGCTCCCGGAGCGCCTCCTTAATGGCGTCCAGAAAGGAGTCCACGACGCGGGCGCAGTCCTTCTTGGAGATCATTGGCCCCGCGGTCCGCGCGATCTGGGTAGTGACGTGCTCGACGAGGTCGGCTTTGGTCATCGGTAGACCCCAACGAAAGACGCGTAGGCGAAACAGAACGTCATGCTGCGGGGCCGCCTCGGCCGCGCGCTCGTCGTCGAAGCTATGACGTTACTTCTTACGCGTCAAGAGCTTGGCTCACTCACCCCGCCCCCGACAGCCATCCCGCTGGGTTCGCGACTCCGCCCCGTACCTGGGCCATGAACATGTCGAACAGCGGTCGAGCGTCGTGCGGGCCTGGGGCGGCCTCCGGGTGGTACTGGACCGCAAAGATCGGCAGCTCCCGGTGGCGTAGCCCCTCAATCGTGCCGTCGTTGAGGTTCACGTGCGTGACCTCGAGAGCGGGCGCGCCGCGGACGCCCCTGTCCGAACCGCTCACGGCAAATCCATGGTTCTGCGACGTGATCGTCACGATCTCCCTGGCGATCTCGAGCACCGGGTGATTTCCGCCCCGGTGCCCGTACGGCATCTTCTCCGTCTGGCCTCCGAACGTGAAGCGCAAGTAGCTGATGGCCAAGGCAGATGCCGAATATCGGGACGCCGCGATCGGCGATCGTGCGAATCACTTCCGGCGCGTACGCGACCGCCGCCGGATCGCCCGGCCCGTTCGAGAGAAACACCCCATCCGGGTCGAGCTCCAGGGCTGCTTCAGCCGGCGTCATTGCGGGCACGACCGTGATCCGACACCGCTGCTCGTCGAACAACCTTAGAATGTTGCGCTTGATCCCGTAGTCGTAGGCGACGATGTGGTGCGGTGCCGCCGGGTTGCCAAACGCGTACGGCTCGCGTGTCGAAACGACGGTCGCCAGATCGAGCCCGTCCATGGACGGGCATGCGGCGAGCGCGGCGCGCGCCTCATCCGTCACCTCAAGTCCGGGCGCGATGACGCCTCGCATCACACCCATCCTCAAGTGACGCGTGAGACGTCGTGTATCAACGTCCGCCAGAATAGGCACTTGCGCATCGGCAAGCCATCTGTCGAGCGAATCGCTCGCGCGCCAGTTCGAATACCCTCGGGACAGCTCACGCACCACGATGCCGGCCACTTGCGGTCGGCCAGACTCGGGGTCTTCGTCGTTGACGCCGTAGTTGCCGATCTGTGGCGCCGTCAGCACGACGATCTGCCCGCGATAGGAGGGGTCCGTGAACACCTCCTGATAGCCAGTCATGTTCGTGGTGAACACGACCTCGGCGCACGTGGGTGGCGAGTTTGGTCTGAGACGGCCGCGAAAAAGGGTTCCATCCTCGAGGAGGAGGAACCCTGGTTGGAACGTCGGAGGCGTCATGGCGAATTCACGACCAGTGTGCCGCTCCTCGCCCGGCGCCGCTCGGGCGCTGTGCGCGACGCGTCTCGACGCGGATCACTTCGGAGCCGGGGTAGGCGCGGCAGGCGCCTGCTTCCCAGCCGGCGCTTTCCCGACGGGTGGCGCGGTGTTGGGGGCAGCGCCAGCTCCGCTCGGTGCAGGGTTCTGCGCGCCCGGTGCGGGGGTGGCCTGCCCGGGGAGGAACGGCAATGCCGGCGCGTTGGACGACGGCGCCTGAGTCGGCGCCGCGGGCGGCGGTGTGAGCCCTTGCTCGAGCACCGACTTCGGCGTGCGGCCACGGGCAGACGCAATCTGGAGGACAAACGCGATGCCCATGAAAATCCCACCCGCCCACCAGGTGATCTTGGTCAACCACGTCCCAGCTTGTCGGGTCCCAATGAACGCGTCCGGAGACGAGCTGACGCCGCCGAAGCTCGCGGCCATCCCCGATCCCTTGCCCGCTTGCAGCAGGATCGCGGCGATGAGCACGAAGCTGTCGAGGATGAGGAGGCTTAGCAGAGTAGCGAGCATCGGCAGGTCGCGAAGAGAAAATTCGTAGCACTGAAATGTGTCGGCGTGGACCTCGCGGATCAACCCTTCGCTGACGACTCGCCGCTCGAGCCGGGAATGCGGCGCCGTCACGATCTCGCCCCACGTCGTCGGGTCGAGGCTGGCTCCGCCCACCAGCAGACCGTCCACGCCAGGCGCCGACAACAATGAGGCGGCATTCGTCGCGTTCACGCTTCCGCCGTACAGGATCGGGATCACCGGCGACCCAGGGGGCAAAAGGCCACGAAGGGCATCGGCCAGGACGAGATGCATCGCCGATGCATCGGCTGGCGTGGCCGTCCGTCCGGTACCGATCGCCCATACGGGTTCGTACGCGATTGCCATCGCGGCGATCTGGTCCGGCGTGAGTCGGCAGCATCCCGCCCGGAGCTGGCGCAGGACAACCTCGCTGGTCAGGCCGCGCTCGTGGTCGGCCAACAGTTCTCCGACGCACAGCAGCGCCACGAGACCGGCCGCCGCCACCGCTGCACACTTGCGCCCCGTCTCCTCATCGGACTCGTGGAAGACATGTCGCCGCTCGGAATGACCGACGAGGACGAATTGCGCGCCGGCCGCGCGGGCCATCGGCGCCGACAGCTCGCCCGTGAACGCTCCGCGCGGTTCCCAGAATACGTTCTGCACGCCGAAGCGCAGGTCGAGTCGATTGCCTGCAGCTTGGCGTGCGGCGGCGAGCGACAGCGCGGGTGGAAAGAGGATGACAGTGCGGTCTGGGCGAGGCGGCACGCGCGCGATGTACGAGCTCACGAAGGCCCGAGCCTCGTCGGGCCCCAGATTCATCTTCCAGTTCGCCGCGAGCACGGGGCGCGGCATTGAGCCCGTGACAGTCGGCGGGCCTTGGCTCATGCCGGCCTCGCGCGGGAGGCCGCCGCACGGGCAGGCCGCGCCTCAGTGCGCATCGTCGAGGGCATCCACGCCCGGCAGCTTCTTCCCCTCGAGAAACTCGAACGATGCGCCGCCACCCGTCGAAACGTGGCTCATCTGCGCCTCGAGACCCGCCTGCGCGACCGCGGCAGCCGAATCTCCGCCCCCGACGATCGTCGTCGTGCCGGTCGCTGTCGCGGCCGCCATCGCGCGCGCGACGGCGATCGTGCCCGCGTCGAACGGAGGCGTCTCGAACACGCCCATCGGACCATTCCACACAACGGTCTTGGCGATCCCAATTGCCCGGCTGAACGATTCCGCTGTTCGCGGCCCGATGTCGAACATGGCCTCGTCGGCCGGGATGTGATCGCGCGGCGACGACATGCGCGCGCGCGCCCTGGTCGAGCGCGGGAGCGACGACCGCATCGTGTGGCAGTGTCAGACGCGCACCCGCGCGCGCGAGGAGGTCTTTGGCCATATCGATCCGATCGGGCTCGACGAGCGACTTGCCCACCCCGAGTCCCATCGCCTGAAAGAAGGTGCGAGGCCATGGCGCCGCCGATCAGCATCCCGTCGACCCTCGGCAGCAGTTGAGCGATGACATTGATCTTGCCCGAGATCTTCGCGCCACCGAGGATCGCAACAAAGGGACGCTTGGGTTCACGCAGGGCGCGGCCCAGGTAGTCGAGCTCCTTCGCCATCAGGAGCCCGGCGACCGCCGGGCGCAACACCTTCGCGACCCCGACGGTCGAGGCGTGGGCGCGATGCGCCGCTCCGAACGCATCGTTCACGAAAAGGTCGCCCAGTTTCCCGAGATCGCGCGCGAGCCGTTCGTCGTCGCGCTCTTCGCCAGGCAAGAATCGCGTGTTCTCGAGCAGCAGCACCTCTCCCGACCGCAGCTCGTGTGTGGCCTTCACCGCCTCATCGGTATCCGTCGACTCGACGAATCGCACCGGGATGTGCAGGACCTCGCCCAGTCGACGGGCCACCGGGTCGAGCGAATACTCGGGATCCGGCTTGCCTTTCGGACGGCCCAAGTGCGAGAGGAGGACGACGCGTGCCCCATGGTCGAGCAGCAGATGGAGCGTCGGCACGGCGGCGCGGATCCGCGTATCGTCGGTGATGTGGCGCTCGCCGTCGAGCGGCACGTTGAAGTCCACGCGGACGAGCACGCGCTTCCCGCGGATCTGCGCGTCCGCGAGATCGCGGACGGTCATCTTACGACTCACCCGAGCAGCTCCATTACCCGCCCGTCCGTGCCCGCCGCGCGCGGCGGGCGTGCACAACGTACGACCCGACTCCCACGAGCACGCCGGCAATCATCGCGGCATAGCCGGTCATCTCCATCCGGTAATTGCGCATCCAGAGTGCGAACGCCGTGCCGCCGGCGGGGACGACGATGGGTCCCGAGGTCAATCGCCGGTTACCCGCAAAGGCCAGCACCTCGAGGGTGGCGCCGCCGAGAAGGAGCACGAGCGCGATGACGTCGCGCACGCGGTCGCCGCGTGTGGTGTGCGTTGACGGCACGCCGATGCCGCCATTGGAAGTGGGTGTCACAACCGCTCTCCTATATGTGTCGATGTGTTACAACCGCTCTCCTATATACCGTAGGACATCGACACACCGACAGGCGTAACCCCACTCGTTGTCGTACCAGCCGGCAACCTTGACCAGGGTCTGATCGATGACGTTGGTGCTCCGCGCGTCGAGGATGCAGGAATGCGGATCGCCAATGTAATCCGCTGACACCAGCTCCTCGTCGGACACCGCGAGCACGCTCGCCAGGGGTCCTGTTTGGGCCGCGGCGCGAAAAGCGGCGTTGACCGCGTCGACCGTCGCCGGCCGTTCCACCTCGACCACGAGATCCGTGAACGAGACGTCAGGGGTCGGCACCCGGATGGCGACGCCATCGATCTTCCCCTTCACCTCGGGGATCACCAGTCCGGTGGCCTTCGCGGCGCCGGTCGTCGTCGGGATGATCGACACCGCGGCGGCCCGGGCGCGCCGCAGATCCTTGTGTGGAGCATCCAGGATATGCTGGTCGTTCGTGTAGCTGTGTACGGTGACCATCGACCCGTGGCGAAACCCGAACGTGTCGCGAATCACCTTCACCATCGGCACCAGGCAATTCGTCGTGCACGACGCGTTCGAAATGATCGCGTGCCGCGCGGGATCGTACCGGTCGTTGTTGACGCCCATGACGATGGTGATGTCCTCGCCCTTACCGGGCGCGGAGATCACGACCTTTTTGGCGCCGGCCTCCAGATGTTTCCTCGCCTTGCTCGCGTCGGTGAACTTGCCCGTCGATTCGAGCACGATGTCGACGCCGAGAGCGCGCCACGGCAGCTTCTCGGGGTCTTTCTCCGTGAACACCCGGACAGTGCGGCCATCGATCTGCAGCGCGTCCGCGGTATGCGTGACGCGGCGGTCAAACCGTCCGTGGACCGAGTCATGGGTGAGCAGATGCGCGAGCGTCCGCGTGTCGGTCAGGTCATTGATCGCGACGAACTCGAGGTCCGTGACCCCTTGATCAACTGCCGCGCGCACCACCTGGCGACCAATTCGGCCGAAGCCGTTGATTCCAACCCGTGTCGTCATGGGCGTAGTTTCTCCGACTAAGCTGCGAGTGTCAACGGCCGCTCCGCGGCCGTGGAAAGTGGAACAGCAGAAAGTAGAAAGTAGAGGAGCTGGATCTGGGGCAGCCACCGCCTCCAGCCCCACGTCCGGCTCGCACGGCAGTTTGTCTACTTTCTACTTTACTGTAGTTCTACTCTCTAGCGGGCCGCCTCCGGCGGCCGCTTCCCACATAGCGTCTCGATCCGGCGGCCGGCCGAACCACCGTTCGAAGGCTAGCGCCCCTTGTTCGACCAACATTGCCAGTCCGTCGCACGCGCGATGGCCGGAGCTCCGCACGGCTCGCACCCACGCCGTCTCACCTGGCCGATACACCAGATCCATGACGTCCGCCCCGCGCGGCAACCACGCCGGATCGACGGGGACCTCGTCACCGCTCAGTCCGAGCGTGGTCGCGTGCACCACGAGCGCCGCGCCGGCGAGGGCTGCCGCCAGCGACGGGACTGCGACGGCGACGTCGGGGAACCGCGCAACGAGTGCATCGGCGCGTGCGGCCGTGCGGTTCCACACCCGCACCCGGCATCCCGGCCACTCTGCCGCGGCGGCGAGCACCGCGCCGGCCGCGCCGCCAGCTCCGAGAATCGTGATGGACGCGTGCGCGGGCACGCTGCCGCGCAGGCGTACGACCGCGTTGTGGAATCCGGCCACGTCGGTGTTATCGCCGATGAGCGCGCCGGCCTCGACCCAGAACGTGTTCACCGCGCCTGCGCGCCGCGCAATGTCGCTCACCCGCGCGCAACGGCGGAGCGCGGCCGCTTTGTGAGGGACCGTGATATTGCCGGCTGCGCGCTCGGCCACCAACTGATCGAGCCGCTCGCCAAGATCGGCCGGGATGACGTCGATCGCCTCGAACGTCAGAGGAATCCCCGCCGCGCGTAGCGCCGCGTTCTGCATCAGCGGGGACAACGAGTGGCCCACGGGGTGGCCAAGGAGCACGATCCGGGTCGGGGACTGTCTCATCACGCCTCCCGGCGCCCGATCGGGCTCAGCTCGCGGCACGCTCCCCGGCGAGTCGATCGACGGCTCGCCGAATCTCGCCGTCGAGCTCTTCGACGGCCGCGCGATACACCTCGAGATCCCCACCAAACGGGTCACTGACGGCCCGGTTCTCGGCGCCACGGGAGGAGTACGTGGTGAGGAGGTAGGCCTTGTCCCCACCTCCCAGTGCCTCGACGCGCTCCAAGTGGTGCGGACCCATGACCAGAATCAGGTCCGCCGCATCAACCAGCTCCGGCGTGAGTTGACGCGCGCGATGAGTCGTCAGGTCGAGCTGCCGCTCGAGCGCAACGAGTACTGCGCCATCGGACGCTGGCTGCCCCTCCGCCGCGCTCGTGCCGGCGCTGGCAATCTCGAGATCGGAGAGCCCGCGCTCATCAGCCACCTGGCGTCCCAGCGCCGCGGCGATCGGACTACGACACGTATTGCCAGTACACACGAATAACAGATACATGGACGCCCTATGCATCTCCGATCAGGTCTGGGACGGTCTCGCGCAAAGTATCCGCGGAGATGGCACCCGGTCGGATCACCCGGAGCCGACGCCCTGTGCAATCGACGACCGTCGATGGCGCGGACGGCTGCAGGCGCCCGCCGTCCAGGACGAGCAGAACACCACGACGGACCGCAACGCCCCACTGTGTTACAATCTCGGTCGCGGACAGAGCCGGCGGTACCCCTGTGGGGTTGGCACTCGTGGACGTCAGGGGTGCACCATAGACGTGGATCAGCCGGGTGAGTCCCGGGTGCGGCGTCCATCGCACCGCCACTCCGCCCTCGGGTCCGCGCAGGCGGTCGCTGACCCGGCGTTCGCCCCCGGGGAGCACCAGCGTGAGCGGCCCTGGCCAGTGCTGGGCCGCGAGCCGCGCCGCCGCTCCACCCAAGTGCAAGCCCAACTGCACGAGCATGTCGCGCCCCGCGATCAACAGGAGCACGGGTTTGCCCGCGCTCCGTTCCTTGAGCGCGGCTAGCGCATCGAGCCCCCCTTCCTCGACCCCGCCTCCGAACCCGTAGACCGTTTCCGTCGGATAGGCCAGGACGCCCCTGCGCTCGATGTGGGCGATCGCGGCAGGAATCGCCGTCTCGATCTCCGCACTCGACCAGAACGGCAGTGCGTGGTCTGGCAGCACGGACATCCCGAGACGTTCACTCATGAAGCGCAGCCATCGCGTCGGCACGCCGGAAGTCCGACTCTTCAGTGATCTTCATCGCGCGCTCGCTGCCGGGTACCACGACCACGGGGATCCCCAGTCGCTCACAGAGTCCCGCGTCATCCGTCGCGTCGATGTGCTCCCGCCGCGCCTCGGCGTGCGCGCGCTCGAGGACATCGCGAGGAAAGGCCTGCGGCGTCTGCGCACGCCACAGTCGCGCCCGGTCCACTGTGCGAACGACGCGACCGTCGCCGTCCACCTCCTTGAGCGTATCCACGACCGGCAGGGCTGCGACCGCACTCTGTCCAGCACGTGCCGCGTTGATGACGGCATCGATCGTCGCGTCGGTGACGAGCGGGCGCGCCGCGTCGTGCACGACGACAATTCGCACCTCGGGCGGGAGATCCTCGAGTCCATTGGCCACCGACTCTTGTCGCACCCGGCCCCCGACTGAGAGCAACAGCCGGTCGAGGTCCGCCTGAAACAGCCAGGGCGGCGGGTCACCACTCGCAGATCGCGGCAGGACGCACACGACCATTGCAACGTCCGGCCGCGCCTGGAAGCGCTGCACGCTATGCAGCAGCATTGGCTTCCCCGCAACCCAGCGAAACTGCTTCAGCTCCGTCGATCCGGTCCGGGTGCCCGTCCCCGCCGCCACGATCACGACCCCGACGTCCGCTGTCATAGAAACAGGCGCGAGAAGAGGGCGTGGAGCGTGGCGACGCCTTCCACGCGAAGTACCGACGGCGCGCGCCTCGGCACGCCTCGATCGGCGACGTATCCCACGTGCATGCCCATCTTGGCCGCCTCGGCGAGCCGACGCTCGATCTGGGAGACAGGCCGTACCTCGCCGCCCAGCCCGACTTCTCCGATGAAGATCGCATCGCTCGGCAACGCGCGATCGAACACACTCGACGCCAGCGCCGCCGTCACGGCCAGGTCGCCCGCCGGCTCCTGCATCCGCACGCCGCCCACGACGTTCAGGAAGACGTCGAGCGATGCGAACGAGAGCTCGGCACGTTTGTCCAGCACCGCAAGGAGCAGCGCCAACCGGCGATTGTCGTAGCCCGTCGCGACGCGTTGCGGCGTACCGAAGCCGGCCTTCGCCGCCAGGGCCTGCACTTCGACCAGCACCGGGCGCGTGCCCTCGAGCAGTGCGGTGACGGCACTACCGGAGGCCGTGCGATCGCGATCTCCGAGAAACAACTCGGACGGGTTCTCCACCGGGGCGAGCCCCTCGGCCGTCATGCGAAACACGCCGATCTCGTCGACGCTCCCGAAGCGGTTCTTCGTGGCGCGCAGGATCCGGTGATCCGCGACCGTCTCCCCCTCGAAGTACAACACGGTATCCACGATGTGCTCGAGCGTCTTAGGGCCGGCGATCCCACCGCCCTTGGTCACGTGGCCCACGACGAACACGGTCGTCCCCGTCTCTTTCGCAAAGCGCATGAGCCGTGCGGCGCACTCCCGCACCTGCCCGACGTTGCCGGGCGCACCTTCCAGGTCACTGGTCGACACCGTCTGGATAGAGTCGACGATCAGTGCGCGCGGCCTCGTGGCGCTCGCGGTCGCGAGAATGGTCTCCAGATTCGTCTCACTCACGAGCGCGACGTCGCCAGCCGCATCGGCCAGTCGATCGGCGCGCAACTTGACTTGTAGCGGCGACTCCTCGCCCGACACGTAGAGAGTAGCCCAACCCCGCTCTTGAAGTCGAGCCGCCACCTGGAGCAGCAGCGTCGACTTGCCGGCGCCCGGCTCACCGCCGAGCAGCACCATCGAGCCGGGCACGACGCCGCCACCGAGCACGAAGTCGAACTCTCCCAACCCGGTGCGCCAGCGCTCGGTCTCGGATCCCGTGACCTCGCGAAGCGGCGGCGCCGCGACCACACGGCCGCCCGCGCCCAGGTCCGCTGCGCGACTCAACCGGCGACCATTGCCCTTCGACTGGCGAGCCGGTGCAGCAATCTCCTCGGCCGAGCGTGTTCCACTCGCCACACGCGTCACACCGTCCCGCCCCACCGCGCGTGCTCGGCTCCGCACTCGGTGCAGCGATAGACGGTCTTCGATCTTGGGCATGGGGAAGGATAACGCAAGGGCGAGGGACTAGTCCCGTAACCGACTCCTCGCCGTGTAACTCTCGAATCGCGTGTAGCTCTTGTGGAAGTAGAGGTTGACGGTGCCGATCGGACCGTTGCGCTGCTTCCCGACGATGACCTCGGATCGTCCCTCGAGCGAGTTGCCGTCCTTGTCGGTCGGCCCTTCGTACACTTCGGGCCGGAAGATGAACATGACGAGATCGGCGTCCTGCTCGATCGCGCCCGACTCGCGGAGGTCGGAGAGCTGCGGTCGCTTGGATTCGCCCGTGCGCTGCTCGGGCGCTCGCGAGAGCTGCGAGAGCGCGATCACCGGGACCGCAAGCTCCTTCGCCAGCGCTTTGAGCGAACGCGAGATCTGGCTGATCTCCTGCTGACGGTTCTCGGCACTCGATGGACCCTGGATCAGCTGCAGGTAATCGACGATGACCATGCCGACACCGGAATCGACCTTGAGCCGACGCGCCCGCGATCGCATCTCGAGGAGCGTGATCCCGGCGCTGTCATCGATGTAGATCGGCGCTGAGCTCAGGATGCCAGCCGCGCGCGCGAGGCGCGGGAAATCATCGTCGCGGAGCAGACCCTTCCGAAGTCGTTGGGCATCAATGCGAGCTTCGCTCGTCAGCAGCCGCTGGACCAGCGACTCCTTGCTCATCTCGAGCGAGAAGAACGCGATCGGAATGTTGTGCTCGATGGCCGCGTGCTGCGCCAGGTTCAGACAGAATGACGTCTTCCCCATCGCGGGGCGCGCGGCGACGATGATGAGCTCGGCCGGCTGGAAGCCCGACGTGATTTCGTCGAGGTCCGCAAATCCGCTCGGGACGCCGGTGATGTGCTTGCCCCCCTTGGAGAGCGACTCGATGCGCTCCATGGTCGGCCAGAGCAGCTCCTTGATCCGCGTGAAGTCGACAGATCCACGAGCCTGGCTGAGCTGCAGGATCCTGTGCTCGGCGTCGTCCAACATCTCGGCCGCACTCGTCCGGCCCTCGAACGCCTCCGCCGACGATGCCGGTCGAGACCTCGATCAGTCGTCGGAGCAGCGCCTTCTCGCGGACGATGCGAGCGTGGTACTCGACGTTGGCCGCGGTCGGGACCGCATCGATCAACGACGAGATGTACTCGCCGCCGCCACTCGCCTCGAGCTCCCCGCGCCGGGCCAGCTCGTCCGAGAGCGTGAGCGGGTCGACGACTTCCCGGCGTTCGGTGAGCGCCATCATCGCGCGGAACAGGCGGCGATGGGACTCCCGATAGAACATCGTGTCGTCGACGACCTCGGATGCGCGCATGATGGCGTCCGTGTCGATCAGCATCGCACCGAGCACGGCCTGCTCGGCATCCTCCGAGTACGGGGGGCGGCGATCCGCGTAGGGGTCCCGGTCGGACGGAAAGCCGTCGTCGCGGTCAGACCCCGGTGCCATCGAGGATACGACGTGCGTACTGGACATCTTCCCAAGTCGGACGTTTCCAGGCCGGATTCCGGAGCAGGGCGGCTGGATGATACGTGACGATGAGCGGCACACCGTAATACCGGTGGACCGCGCCGCGCAACTTCCCGATCGAATCTTTGGTCTGGAGCAGGGTCTGCGCGGCAAACGTGCCGAGCGCGACGATGACTTTGGGACGGATGAGCTCGAGCTGTCGGACGAGGTACGGACTGCAGGCCGTCACTTCGTCCGGCAAGGGGTTGCGATTGCTGGGCGGCCGATGCTTGAGGACGTTGCAGATGAAAACGTCCTCGCGGCGCAGCTGAATGGCGGCGAGGATCTTGTCCAGGAGCTTCCCTGCCTGACCCACGAAAGGACGACCCGTCGCGTCCTCCGTGGCTCCCGGCGCTTCGCCCACACACACGAGCGACGCCGTGGCCGACCCTTCGCCGGGCACGGGGTGAGTGGCCGTCGCGTACAGCGGACACCGCGTGCACGCGGCGACAGCCTCGGCGACCTGCTCGAGCGTCGCGAGCGCGGTCAGCGGACCGCCAAAGAGCTCCCCAGCCATCTGCCCTACCGTGAGTCCCGCCGGCCACCGCTCGGAGGTGTCGTCGGAGCGGCCACCCTTGGGCTCGCCCAGCGCTTCCGACGGACCAGAGGACGGCAGGCCCTCTGCGTCGTCGGGGGCCGCGACGGCATCGCGAGCGCGCGCTCCCGTCACCGGAGCCTCGCGCACCGGAGGCGGCGCGGGCGGGGGAGCCGAGCCGCGCGGCACGCGGACGCCCTGCGATGCCGCCGCGAGGACTGCGCGCCAATCGTCGGTCTGGCCTGCATCGGGTGCAGCAGCGCGTGGGGGCACCGGCGCGGATTCGGCCGCCGACGCGGCCCCTCCCCCGCCCGCGGCGCCCAGGATCCGGAGCACGTCCTCGACGGGCATGTCGTCGAGCACGAGGTCGCGCTCTCCCGCCTCGCGCCGCTGCTCCAGATAACGGCGCAGCTCCGCTTTACCGTCCACGCATCAATCCTTCGACACGGTCGAGGATCGCGTCCGCGACTTCGGTCTTGTCGAGGAGCGGCATCTCCTCGACCTCTCCGTCTCCCACCAGGAAGCTCACGCGGTTCGTATCGCCCGCGAATCCCGCCCCTGGCTCGGATGCGTTGTTGACCACGACCATGTCCAGCGCTTTCCTCTGGAGCTTGGATCGGCCACCCGCGAGCGCCGATTCGGTCTCGAGCGCGAACCCCACGACGATGGCCGACGGCGCACGGAGGCCGCGCGTGCCCGTGAGGATATCGTCGACCGCAACGAGGGGGATCGCGTCCGGGGCCGCATCCTTCTTGATCTTCTGCGTCGCCACGGTCGCTGGCCGGAAGTCGGCCGGAGCCGCCGCCATGACGAGCACGTCGGCCGACGGCAGATGCTGAGCCACCGCAGCCCCCATCTCCTCGGCCGTCTCGATCGAGACGAGCGTCGGACCAACCGGCGGGGGCACCGCCAGCGGTCCCGCGATGAGCGTGACATCGGCGCCGCGACGCCACGCGGCCGCCGCAACCGCCACTCCCATCTTGCCGCTGCTCCGGTTCGAGAGAAATCGGACCGGATCGATCGGTTCCCGCGTCGGGCCGGCCGTGACGAGCACCCGTCGGCCGCGCAGGAGTCCGTCGCCATCGAGGAGCCGACCGACGTGCGCGAAAATCGTCTCGGGCTCCGGCATGCGGCCTGGGCCACTGCCCTCGCCCGCTGCGAGCGGACCTTCTTCTGGATCGAGCACGTGGTAGCCCAGACTTCGCAAGTGCGCGACGTTGCGCACCGTCTGTCGGTGGGCCCACATCCGATCGTTCATCGCCGGGACCAGCAGCACTGGCGCATCCGCCGCCAACAGACACGCCGCAAGCAGATCGTCCGCCCGCCCGTGCGCGGCCCGCGCCATGAAGTCGGCGGTCGCCGGCGCGACGACGATCGCGTGCGCCGATCGTGCCAAGGCGATGTGATCGAGCGCGTGGCCTGCGGCAATGAGGGCAGTGTGAACTGGGCGACCCGTCAATGCCTCGAACGTCACCGCGCCGACGAACTCCTGCGCGGCCGCCGTCATCACGACATCGACGTCCGCGCCGGCCGTGCTGAGCAGGCGCGCAAGCCATGCCGTCTTGTAGCTCGCGATGCCGCCGGTGACGCCGAGGACGATCCGGCGATGGGCGAACGGGCGCACGACGACAGAGGCCTCGCGTCCTGCCTGGCCGCTACTCCGGACGGCGGCGCGGCACCACGCGATACTGGATCTGGCCGGTCGTCAGCTCCTCGAGCGAACGCGTCGTGAGCTTCTTCTCCTTCGACGACGACCGATCCCGCGGAAACTCATTGAGCCCGCGCGCATACTTGGCGGCGACGAGCACGCCGAGATATTTGTTGGTCGAACGCGCAGCGACTTCGCTGGGGGTAAACACACGCATTGCAGCTCTCTCCTAACCGTTAGAGTCCACCGCGCTCGCGCAGCTGCGCGATATCGCGATCCAAGCCTTGCAACAGCTCCACCACGCGGGCGTTCAGCTGCTCCCCGCCACGCTCTCGGCGCGCAGCTTCAGCGTCAACGATGGCCGCTACCTCGCACACCGCCCGGTCCAGATCCGCGTTGACGACGACGTACTGATACATACCGATCTGTTCCAGCTCCCGCTTGGCCGTCTCCAGGCGGACGAGTATGTCCGCGGGATCTTCGGTTCGACGCCCCTGGAGACGCGCGAGCAGCACCTCGGCAGACGGCGGCAGCAGGAAGACCAGCAGCGACTCGGGGAACGCTCGGCGAACTGCTCCGCGCCCTGGACATCGATGTCCATAATGACGTGCTGGCCCCGTGCCAGCACGCGTTCCACCTCGCGCCGCAGCGTCCCGTACAGCTTGCCGTGCACCTCGGCGAACTCCGCGAACTCCCCGCGGTCCCGCTTGGCGACGAACTCGCCGTACGTCAGGAAATGATAATCGCGACCATCGACCTCGTCACGTCGCTGCATGCGCGTCGTGGCCGACACAGAATACCCGATATCGGATCGCATGGCCAACAGCCGTTTCGTGATCGTTGTCTTCCCCCCGCCGGACGGGGAGGACAGAATGATCGGAAACGGGCTTGCAGCCGTCCGAGGCCGGAGCTGATTCGACTCACACGATTCCACAGCCGTCGTGCTCATTCGAGATTGTCGACCTGTTCACGGATTCGCTCGAGCTCTTCCTTGATCAGTACGACGTCTTGCAACATGCCGGCGTCATTCGCCTTGCTGCCGGTCGTATTGGCCTCACGCAGCATCTCCTGGATCAGGAATCCGAGCCGCTTACCCACCCCGTCCGGGGCACCGTCGGTCAACGCCTGGTGGAATGCGTCGATGTGCGACCGGAACCGATCCAACTCCTCACTCACATCGAGTCGGTCCGCCAGGAACGCGATCTCCTGCGCGACCCGCTGTTCGTCGACGAGCATCCCGTCAGTCAGTATCCGGACGGCCTCGCGCAGCCGGTCACGGGCTTCGATGAGACGCTCTGGCGCCCGCGCCGCCAAGCGAGCGACGGCCGACTGCACCGTCGCGAGCCGCTCTTCCAGGAACGCCGCGAGGCGCACCCCCTCGGCTTCCCGCATCGTCGAGAGCGCGGCGACCGCCTCTTCCACAATGGTGAGGAGCTGCGCGCCATCTCCGTCGCTCGTCGTGTCATCCGTCTCGGACACGATCACGTCCGGCAGTCGGAGCACCGTGGACACGTCGAGCTCACCGCCCAGGGCGTAGCGCTGCTTGAGGCCAGATAGCGTCGCCACATAGCTCGCAAAGCGAACTTCGTCGATGCTGGCCGTCGCGGCCGCAGCGTCCACGCGGGAACGCACGGTCAGCGCGACGTGCCCCCGAGAGATCCGCTTGCGCAGGATGTCGCGCACGTCTGCCTCCCATCGGGCGAAGCGCGACGGGAGTTTGATGCTTGGATTGAAAAAGCGATGATTGACGGTTCGGACTTCGACGCTGACATGGGCGTGCCCAACCTGGCCGTCGGCCGCCCCGAAACCTGTCATGCTTTTGATGATCGGCAAGCGCCTAAGTTATGATCCTGCAACAACCTTGTCAATCGGAGCGATGTGCAGCGTCAGTTCCAGAAGGCCCACCGGATCCCATAGAGGTTGACGGTCCGAGGCATGATGTACCCCGGAACGAGATTGTAGGGATAGCCGAGCAGATTCCGAAGCTGCCAGGTGATCGTGCCGGACAGGATGCGAATCTCGAGCAGCGACGACAGCACGACCGCACCGGTGGAGACCTGCGGGACGCCGCTGGTCGTGGGGAACGGGACGGCGGTGGAATACTCCATCACGCCGCTCGCCTTGATGTGGAAGTCGTGCCGCGGAAACTTCTTGAGCAGCGATGTCTCGATCGACAGCTCGCCGCGGGCCTGATAGTGCGGGCGGTACGACGCCTCTGAGCCCCAATCGGTCCCTTCGACGTCGGCCGTAATCAGATTGAACAAACTTCCGCGGATCGCGCCGTAATAACCGGTCATGCGCCCCATCGCCGCCGGCACATACGTCGTGTCGTAGATGGCCATCCCCTGCACGAGCGCGGTGTCGCGGGTGACTACCCCGCCGCTGAACCAGAGCTGCCCGAGGCGGATCCCGGCTTCCGCGCGCATCGTCAGGGACGTGGGCGGCGCGTCCGGCGCCCCGGTGGAGGTGGTGCGCGCGACGTCGCCGAGCAGGCTGATAAACGACAATGGGGTGAGTCGAGCTGTGGCCTCCTCTGTCGAGATCGGGATGAGCCGCTGACGGTTGAGCGAGTCCAACGTCGGCCACGCCGAGGGGGCGTTGCGCTCGGCGAAGACTTCGACCGCGAGTGGTCCGGTCTCGAACGACGCGCGAGCCGACGGCGAGCTCCAGGTGCCGCGATCGGGAAAGACACGAACGCGTTCGGTCCCGCTGAATCGGATCCCCCACAGGGAGAGCCCACCCGCCGCGACGTACTGGGACTCGGAGTTCACGCTGTCGACCGACGTCGCGGTCGCAGTGCTGATGGTGTCGGCTGGAGTAGTAGCGGTGGTGGGGGTGATGAGCGTCGACGACTCGAGCGGACTCGTGTTCTTGAACGACTCAGAGCCAGCGATGAGCTGTGCCCACACCCCGTGATCGGGGTCGCCATAGCCGCCACGCACGAATGCGTTGGTGTATGTCTTCTCGAAGTCGGGCAGGCCGGGGTCCGCGGCCACCCCGCCGTTGAGCTCTAGGCGCGCGAGGGCATCCATGCCCCTGCGGTATTGGTCCCCGAAGGCATCGAAGGACCAGAGTCCACGGGCCCATCCCACCCGGCCGACGAGGGACGTCCCCGCGCCGCCCCCGCCGCAGCAGCCCACGATGTTCGTGAACTGCTGCGCCGCGATCTGAACGTCTGCGCCGTTCTTGAACCGTTCGCCGAAGAACGCGCGATAGAGGTTGGTCTCGTCGTTGCCGGTGAGGACATCCGCGCGCGTGCTCGGGGTCGTGTGTGTCACGTTCCAGGTGCGGATGTAGACACGCAGCTCATCCGCGCCGACCTCCACGCTCACATCGTTGAGCGTCCAGAGCTCGATCGACGCGAAGTCCTGCATCCCGCGCATCCCGGGATCGAGGGGATCGAGCTCGAGACCATCGTAGAACACGCGGATGCGCCCCGGATTGCCCATGTACGACCCGACCATCGGCGTCGAGATCCACCCGGCGGCGAAGAGCTCGAATCCGGGAATGCGTGACAACAGATCGGCGAGTGTGAGGGCCCCGGAAGCGAAGAGCTCATCGCGATCCCAGTGGTAGCTCGGCCCGACGCTCAGGAGCCGCGGCTCCTCCGCCCGGAGGAGTGGGGCCTGTGTCTTGGTCGTGTCCGGGTGATAAGACAGCAGGATGCTGTCAGCCTTGGACACGCGGTGGTGCGTCGTGTCCCTGAGCAGCGAGTCGCTCGCGAGGCTATCGGCAGGACCGGTGTCCACGGGGAGTGGCGCGACGCGAGGGACACGACCCGAGTCCGCCGGGGTACCCTGCGCCAGGACCCCGCCGGGGGTCGCTGCCCATGCCCCTCCGGCGGTGACCGCCATGAGGACCCACACGCGCCAGGCGCGGCCCGCCGGCGTGGACGGGCGTGCAGTGGCGCGGTTGGTCAGTGCGCCCGCCCGCGGGCGAATTCGACAAACATCCCGACTGGTACACCAGTGGGTCCTTTCGGGATCGCGACCAAATCGGTCTCCGAGTAGGCCGTGCCGGCGATGTCGAGATGCACCCACGGCGTATCACCGACGAACGCCTGCAGGAACTTGGCGGCGGTGATGGCCCCAGCAGGCCGTCCTCCAGTGTTCTTCAGGTCAGCGACATCGGATTTGATCTGCTCCTGGTACTCGTCCCAGACCGGCAGGCGCCATCCGCGCTCGCCGGCGCGCTCGCCGGCAGCCACCACCTCGGCGACCAGCGCATCGTCGTTGCCAAAGACTCCGGTGGCGACGTGTCCGAGCGCGATGACGCATGCTCCGGTCAGGGTCGCGGCGTCGACGATCGCGGTCGGCTCGAATCGACGGACGTAGTTGAGGACATCGGCGAGGACCAGGCGCCCCTCGGCGTCCGTGTTGATGACTTCGATCGACTTGCCGGAGGCCGCGTGCACGACATCACCGGGTTTGACCGCGACGCCGGACGGCATGTTGGTCGTCGCCCCGATGGCGCCGACGACGTTGATCGGGAGTCGCAGACGCGCGATCGCCTCGAGCGCGCCCAGCACGCCGGCGGCGCCGCACATGTCGAACTTCATGAACTCCATCCCAGCCGCCGGCTTGATGGAGATGCCGCCGCTGTCGAAGCAGAGGCCCTTCCCGACGAGTGCGATTGGCTTCGCGGTGGGCGCCGCGCCCCGGTACTCCAGGACGATGAGCTTGGGATCCTGCGGTGTGCCCTGCGCGACCGAGAGGAACGAGCCCATCCGGAGCGATTCCATTTCCAGCCGTCCGAGCACCGCGACTTCGATGTTGTGGCGCCGACCGATGTCGCGCGCAGTCTCAACGAGATAATCGGGGGTGCAGAGGTTGCCCGGCATCATACCGAGTCGCCGGGCGAGGTCATGTCCGGCCGCCACCGCGCGTGCAACCTGGATGCCGGACTCCACGGCCACGGGGTCATCGACCTGCAGGGTCGCCGCAGACAGGGGGGCCCGTCGCTCCTCGGCGGCGGGTGGCGTTTTGAGGTCCGAATATTCCCAACACCCGAGCGCGAGCCCGGTACCGATCTGCTCGACGTCGGTCGCGGACGCGCCGCCGGCGAACCAGGTCAGCGACCCGACGCCCAGCGCGTGGGCGCGGCGTGCGGCGAGGGCGGCTGCGCGACGCAGCGGCGTGCGTCGGTCTGCAGCGCGCCCGAGGCCGATGAGGAGGATGCGCGCAGGACCTTGGGCGCCTCCTGCGAGAAAGACGACCTCGTCGCGCGCACCGCGAAAATCCCGCCGCTCGATCGTGCGGCCGAGGGCGCCACCGACGGCGCTGTCCACGGCCCGCAGCGCGGCCGGAAGCGGCGTGTCCGGCGCGAGCGGGATGACGAGTAAGGGAGTCTCGAGCCCCGCCAAGTCGAGGCGCTGAGCCGATAACGAGAGTGCCATTGGAGGGAAGAAGAGAGGGCGGTTCGACGACGTGATGGTAGCAAAGTATGCCGAGCCCGGGACGGTGACTAGCGGTGGGGGAGTGAGAACGGACGAGTGGCGAGCGGCGAGTGGAACAAACCGTGGCGCCAGCATCGACGACATGCCACCGGTCCCGCGGTTGTTCACTCGCCACTCACCACGGTCACCGCCACTGGTCACCTGCCGCGGGGCTGACATACCGCTTGTGACTATGGCGATGGATGCGCGGTCCATATAGCTTGTCATAACGTGTAGGCATACCGCGATTCCCTTGGATGGAGGAGGCTGTGCGCGCCAACAACGCGCGGGAGTCCGCCCGCCGAAAGAAGGCCTTCGCCGACGCCCTCGGGACACTGCTCGGCCGCGACGCGCGGAGCGTGGCGGCGGCGCTGCGGATCACCCCTAGTGCGCTCTATGCCCTCGCCCGTCGGGAGGCCCCGCAGATGCCATCGGCTGACCGGCTGCGCGACCTCGCCCTGGCCTGCGAGGGCGAGGCGGAGCGATTGACGCTCGCTGCCCGGACGCTCCACCAGGAGGCGTACCGGGTGGATGCCTTGTCACAATGACGATATTGGTTAGCTAGATTTCGCTTTGCGATCTGACAACGTCAGCGGGCGGATCGGCCGTCCGCCAGGACCGCGCACGCCGCGTGGTACCCACACATCCCGTGGACGCTCGCGCCGGGCGGCGTCGATGATGAGCAGAGGTACACGCCAGGAATACCGAGTCGATACGGCGCGCGACTGATCACTGGTCGGACGAGGATCTGGCTGAGGATGTTCGCTCCCCCGCCGATGTCGCCGCCGACCAGATTGGCGTCGTAAGCCTCGAGGCGCGCAGGCGCCATCACCGAGCGCGCGAGCACCACATCACGGAACCCTGGCGCAAACCGCTCGATCTGCGCCTCGATCCGCGCGGCCATGTCGACGCTCGACCCGTTCGGCACGTGGCAGTACGCCCAGGCCGTGTGCTGACCGGGCGGCGCACGCGATGGGTCGAACAGCGACGGTTGTGCGAGGAGCACAAACGGTCGGGCCACGTGCTCATCCCGCCACGGCGCCGCCTCCGATGCCACGATCTCCGCCAATGGCCCCCCGAGGTGAACCGTGCACGCCCGGGCACACAGTGGATCGCGCCAGGGGATGGGACCCGACAAGGCCCAGTCCATTCTGAAGACTCCCGGTCCATATCGGTACCGCGCGAGCCGCCGCCGCATCCCAGCCGGCAGCGCGCAGTCGGCGACCGCGAGCACCTGACGGGGCGTCAGATCGAGTAGGACCGTGTCGGCGTCCCCCACGTCTGACAGAGACGCGACCGGCGACCCGGTCACGACCGTGCCGCCAAGGGACGCCAGGTAGCGCACCAGCGCGCCCGCCAACGCGCGGGCCCCGCCACGCGGGACTGGCCACCCAACCGCATGTCCGGCAGCGCCAAGCACCAGGCCGAAAGCCGCCGACCCGAGAGCCCCGAGCGGCAGGATGCTATGGGCCGCGAGCCCGCCAAACAACGCGCGTGCGCGGGGACCGCTGAACGTCGTGGCGGCGGTCATCGTCGCCGGCAGCAGCGCTCGGCGGGCAAACCGGGCAAAGAGCAGCGGGTGAGACGGCAGCCGGAACGGCGGCAACGGAGCCAGCAGGTCCTCGCAGAACGTCGCCCACCGGTCCACGAACGGGCCAACGTAGCCGCGATACCGCCGCGCGTCGCGCGCGTCCAGGCCAGCAACCGTCTCGTCAAGCGAGCGGTAGAGGGCAACCGCCGGCGCGTCGTCCAGGGGATGCACCAGTGGGATCGGCCCGTGCACCCACTCGAGGCCGTACGCCGAGAGCGGCAGCGCGCGGAGGAATGGCGACGAGAGCGCCAAGGGGTAGACGGCGGACCCCACGTCGTGCAAGAATCCCGGCAGTGTGAGCGACTCTGACCTGACTCCGCCGCCGGCGACCCCGGCGGCTTCGCGCACCGTGACCGACCAGCCCGCGCGGGCGAGCGCGATCGCGGCGGCGAGCCCATTGGGCCCCGACCCGACAACGAGTGCGCGGCGCGATGTGCCGCGCGCGCCCTGGTGGTCGCTTGCCGCACCAGCTGCGGACATGCTGTGGCCCAGGTGGCTCTTTCTCCGTGCGATGGGACTCATCTTCGGGTCAGTCTTCTACTCGCTGTGGTTCCAGATTCGCGGCCTGATCGGCGAGCGCGGGATCCTCCCGGCCCGGATATACCTCCACGCCGTCACGCAGGCCGTCCCGGGCATCGCCCGATACTGGGCAGCTCCCACGGTCCTCTGGGTGTCGGCCTCCGATCGCGCCCTCGCGATCCTCGTGGCCGTAGGCTTCCTGGGCGCAGCGCTGCTCACGCTCAATGTCTGGCCGCGCCTCACCGCCGGAGTCTGCACCATCGCGTTCCTCTCCTGCATCGCAGCGCTACAGGACTTCGCGTCTTATCAGTCTGACGGCATGCTCCTTCAGGCTGGCGTGGCGTGCGTGCTGCTCGCGCCGGCCGGGCTGCGTCCGGGGCTGGGGGCTGCTTCCCCGCCCTCTCGCGCAAGCGTCTGGCTGCTTCGCTGGGAATGGTTCGCCATCTACTTCCAGTCCGGTCTGGTCAAGCTGATGAGTGGCGACCCGCAATGGCGGACGCTGACCGCCATGGACCACTACTACGAAGATAGCCCACTGCCGGCGTGGCCCGGGTGGTTTGTCGAGCAGCTGCCGCACGTCTTCCAGGCCGCGACCGTGCTGCTGACCTTTGCGCTGGAGCTGGTGACGCCGTGGGTGGTGTTCGCCACGCGACGCCCTCGCGTGATCGTGGCCGTCGTGGTGTCGGTGTTTCAGGTCGGCATTATCGTGACCTCCAACTACGGCTTCCTCAACGTCCTCGTCCTCGTGCTCGGCCTGATGTTGGTCGACGACCGCACGCTGACGGCGATCGGCCGGACGGTGCGGCGTAGGGGCGACGCCATGCATCGCCCGGACGCGGGTGCCACGGACCGCCCCCGGACCAGATGGAGTGGCCGCATTGGGGTCGTAGCGCTCGCCGTGACCGTCTATGTCGGCGTCGTGGATTTCGCGCCGTACCTCGTCCCACCGGCGCTTCAAGCGCCATCCCGCTGGCTCGGCCCATTTCGCGTCGCGAACGCGTACGGCCTCTATGCCGTCATGACGACCGCCGAATACGAGATCGAATTCCAGGGACGCCGCTCGGCCGCCGATACGACCTGGGTGCCCTATCCGTTCCGGTACAAGCCCCAGGATCCGAACGTCGCCCCGCGCCTGTATGTGCCGTACCAGCCGCGGTTCGATTGGAACCTCTGGTTCGCGTCGCTGGGCCCCTGGCGCGACAACACGTGGGTCGTCATGACGCAGGTGCAGCTCCTGGCGAATGACCCGAGCGTGCTTCGTCTATTCGCGGGGAATCCGTTTGCGGGTTCCCCGCCCGCGGCCATCCGCTCGGTCATGTGGCGGTACTGGTTCACAGACGAAGCAACGCGCCGTCGCACCGGCCGCTGGTGGAACCGAGAGCTCCTCGGTCTTTATGGCGGGACCGTCAGTCGTTCAGCCGACGGCTCCCTGCATTTCGATCCACCGTGAAGGACGCGGGGGGTCGGGGGTCTTACGTCCTCGGCGGACACAAGTGCATGCCCGTCGGCTGCATCAACGCGACGAAACGCGGATCGCGTTTGAGCCCGTCGTACGTTGGATCGCAGGCCAACGCGCTCCACTGCGCCTCTCTCAGGTGTCGTTGCACACCGCTCCTGACCCAAGTCAACGCGCTGTCGGTGTGCCCCAGCGCGAGGTGGGCGTCGGCAAATTCGAGAGGCGACACCACGCCGCTGGGCACGTCCTTACGCATCCCGACAAGGAGCGCCTGACCGGCCGCGCGTTGGCCCGCCGCCACTTCCGCCCAGATCGCCGCGGTGCGGACCCCCACAGCGCGAGGTGCGGCACGCAAAGCGACCTGCGCCACCGCCATCGCGCTGTCAGGCCGGTGGTTGAACACTTCGGCTTCCATCAGCGTCGCGTAAAGGCCGCCGAGGGAGGAGTCCAGCGCCAGGCCGTGGCGCGCGATAACGACAGCCTGGCTGTATTGGCCAGCGTCCACCAGTGCCGCGCTCAGGATCTGGCTGGTCATCGGTGTCAACGGATCGATGTCGTACGCCATCCGAGCGTGGTCGACGGCCTCATCCACCTGACCCAACGCGTCGAACAGATCCGCGTGCCAGAGGTGAACCAGCGGATTTGATCGGTCGAGCTCCACGCTGCGATTGAGCTCTGCGTCCGCGTCACTCCAGCGCCATTGCTCGATGCGCACCTCGCCCAGTGCGAGATGTGCCTCCGCCAGCCCTGGGTCGGACGCGAGTGCCTGCGTCGCTTCGTGCTCCGCTAACGGCATGACCGAGTCGGCGCGCGCTCCCCCGTACCGCGGGAGGAGCAGATACGACATCGCCAGTGCGGCGTGGGCGCGAGCGAACGTCGAGTCCCGTCCGATCGCCTGGCGAAAGAGATCGACCGCGTGCCACAGCGACGGCGCGTCTCCCTTCGTGAAGAAATACCGACCCTGGAGAAAGAGGTCGTAGGCCGCGAGATCGGTCGTGCCGTGGGCGGCGAGTGTCGGCGCGGCCGTGTCGGCGCCGCCCGCGCTGAGTCGGGCATGGAGCGCGCCGGCTATGTCGCGAGCGAGATCATCCTCCACCTGGAACACATCGGACTCCTGCCGCTCATACCCGTCGCTCCACACGGCCAGCCCGTCGCTCGTGTTGACGAGCTGCACCGTCACGCGGAGGCGACCCATTGCCCGACGCACACTGCCTTCGAGCACATCACCCACGTGCAGCTTCGCACCGACGTCGTGCACGTCGACGTTGTCGCCGCGAAACGTGAACGCGGAGCTGCGAGCTGCGACATGCAGACTGGGGATGCGCCCGAGCGCGGTCGTAAGCTCATCCGCCATCCCATCGGCGAAGTATTCCGCCGCCGTGTCATGCCCGACATTCGTGAATGGCAGCACCGCGATCGACGTCGCAGCAAGAGCATTCCCCGCGGGAGCGCGACGCCACGTGCGCACCGCCAGCATTGCCAGCAGCGCGACGACTGCGACACCGGCCAGCGGCGCTGCGACCAGCCAGCGCGACCGTGGCGTCGTGCGCGGCACCCCGGTCAGCGATGACCTGGCGAGCGTCCCGGGCAGCGGCGTTGACATGGCATCGATGGTCTCCCGGACCGCTTCGGCGGTCGCCGGCCGCTCAGTGGGCTGTTTGGCCAGGCATCGCATCACCAGGCTCGCCAGCGCCGGTGGCGTCTCCGGACTCCGTTCCCCCACAGGGACGGGGGGCTCCACCGCGTGGGCTGCGAGCATCGCTTGAGACGATCGACCGGCAAACGGCGTCGACCCCGTGAGCATCTCGTACCCGGTCACGCCGAGGGCGTACAGATCCGTCCGATAGTCGGTCGTCGGATCCGCGAGTGCCTGTTCCGGTGCCATGTACGCCGGCGTGCCAAGCGCGACGCCGACCGACGTCAAACCACTCTGACTGATCTCATCACTCCGGCTCGTCGCCGCCGCAATCGCTTTGGCGACGCCGAAATCGAGCACCAGGGCATGGTGCTTCGTGAGGATGATGTTGTCGGGTTTGATGTCACGATGGACGATCCCGCGCTCGTGCGCGTAGGCCAGTGCGCACGCCACGTCCCGCAGCACGCGCGCGACCGCGGCCGGCGACATCGGCCCGGTGCGCACCAGCCTCGCGCGCAAGGACTCGCCATCGACGAACGGCATGGTGAAATACGGGACGCCGTCGGCGTCGCCCGCGGTGATGACCGGGACGATGTTGGGATGCTGGAGCCGGGCGGCCAGGAGGATCTCCCGACGGAACCGCTCGTGGCTGACCGCCGCCGACGTCTCGGGCGGGAGCACCTTGACGACGACTTTGCGCCCGAAGGTCCGTTCTTCGGCGACGAACACGCGAGACATCCCGCCGCCGCCGAGCTCACGCTCGATGGTGTACGAGTTGCCGAGTGACGCCTGGAGTTGTGAGGGGAGGCCTTCTCGCTCCAACGGACGATCCTAGCTCCGACTAGATCTCACTGCTGCCCGCTCTTAACATAGCGCCGCGGCCGCCTTCGCGCCGTAGGGGCGACGCCTCAGTCGCGCTTACGTGTGTGGAGTCGTGTCCGTCGAGTCGGTCGCCCCGCTAGGCGACGCGGGCTGCGCGGGCACCAGGATACGGCGCATGAACGTGGGCGCGCTGTCGGCTCGCGCATCCTCACGCCACGCGTGGAGCAGCGAGTCCCGCGACACAGGAAAGAAGGCCGGCAGCCCGCTCGGCAGAGGCGATGTCGGGTGCACGACGTAGATCGGCCGGTCAGCGTACTCCGCAAGCAGCAGCGTGTCGCGTGCGTGCAAGTCGCGCGCGTACACGTTCCCGTCCGACCCTCCCACCGCCAGTAGCGGCGCGAGCGGCGAGATGCCGGCAACGATCTCGTCCACTCGTCGCAGGCAATGCAAGGGGTATGGGTAGCCGCGCTGCATGTGCAGCTGCTTCACGCCACCGAGTCCGACGTGGACGACCTCGACCGCGGCTGAGTCCCGGAGCAGGGGCGAGAGCATTGCGTAGAGTGTCGCGTCAGTGCGCTGCGCCCCGCTGGTGTTGCGCTCGAGTGCCGTGACCGCCGAATCGAGACGGCACGGATCGACTGCGCGGTACAGGGTTTCGACGTGCGGATGTGAGACGCCGAGCGCCCACAAGCGCGCCACGAGCTGCTCGACCCACCCCTCGCGCACGAATACGAGCGCGTTGCGTACGCCGGACTGGCTCGCCACCTCAGGCGTGGCCCATCGCTCCGTGGCGAAGTTGTGCCGGTATTGCTCGGCGCGGAAGGTGATGCCCACGCACACCGCGACGGCGGCGCTCGTCGCGAGACCGTACATGCTGACGCGATACACGAACGTGGAGGCAACGGTCTTGAATCGCGACCGACGGAGCCAATCGCGAAGCAGCGTGGGGAACCGTGCCGTCCACAGCGCCGCGACCGGTCCAAACGTGTACACGAAACGCGGACCGAGGTAGTTACCGTCCGCCCAATAGGCGAAGTACAGGATCGTGACCAGCCCGCAGCTCGCGAGGAGATAGCGGTCGACGGGGCGCAGCCGCTTGGTGAGCGCGAGCGCGCCGATCGCTGGAACCAGCGCCGGCACCGGCGTCTCGAAGAGATAGTCCTGCAGCCGCAGGAAATAGAGATTGATCAGCTCGAGACCGCGTGCCGGCGTGTGCATACCGCCCCACGGCGCCTGATGGAAGCCGAGATCGTGATCCTTGCCCCAGAGGACCTGATACCCGAACAGGAGCGCGGCACCAGTCGTGTGCGCATTCACGTAGAACATCGCGCTCATCGGGATCGCCACACCGACAAGCGCCGCGAGCGCATCGACCCAGCGCCGCGGCGTGTGCAGCGCACGCCACGTGTACCACAGGGCGGCCGGAGCGGCGAATGCGAGCGCATCTACCGGGCGGATGGTCGCGGCCGCGCCGAATCCCAATCCGCTCACGAACGCGAGTCCGGGCCGGCCCCCCTCCGCGCCGGGCCTCGCCGTTGCCTGCGCGAGCGCTGCCCCGGCGACCAGGATGCAGGTCAGCGCCGTGACGTGGTTCATGTAGGACCCCGACATGAACACGGTGAATGGCGCGACCGCGAACAGCACGACCGCCGCCACCGCGATTGATACGTTCGGCTCGGCGACCCGGACCATGACTGCGAAGGCGAGCACCGAGAGAACCGCGCAGAGCGGGACGACCAGCCATGTCGCGCCAGCGAGCACGCCCAGGGCCAGCAACGCCGGCCCGCCGGGCGGGAATTGCGAGTAGACACGGCCGCCGACGTCGACCATGTGCAGCGAGCTGAAGAACTCTGGATACAGCGGCGTCGGTAGCCACAGGTGACCGGCGGCGAAGATCTGGGCCTGACGAGCCTCGACGATCTCGTCGATCAGCAATGGCCGCCCGTGAAAGATCCAGTGTGAGACCGAGAGATAGAGAGCGGCAGCCAGGACCGCGGTGGTGAACACCGCGCGCCACGGCGCACGCTCGATGCGGGCTCCCAGGCGGTTGACCGCGTCCCCGGGCCACAGCCACTGCGCCTGTCGGGCGAGAATCGTCAGTACGATCCCAGCGCCGACCGCAATGCCTGTTCCGGAGGCCCATTGAACTAGTTTGCTGGCGTACTCCGGGAACTTGTAGCCCTCGGGCAGCCAGTTGACGATGGGCAGGAAGGCGAGAACCGCCACGAAGAGGGCGACACCGGGCGCCACAGGCGACCCTCGGTCAAGTCGAGAGGTCGCGTGCGCGCCGCTGCGCGTCACCTCACGCGACTCCGCGCCTGTGCGGTCGTTTGCCGGAGTCCCTGCGGGGGACGTGATCGTCGTTGCCATCACTTAGAGACGAGTCAGCCCGCCGACCGATTTCAGTCGGCCGATGTCGCTGGCACCACAGGCGACCCGCCCCTCCAAACCCCGGCGGCCGCGCGGGTGTCGGATTGCCAATCCCTACTCGCGAGTTTCGATGATCGATCACCTGCGATACGCCTGGCGACGGGCGCGGGCCACGCCCGTCGTGAGCCTCGTCGCTGTGCTGACGATGACCCTCGGCATCGGCGCGGCGACCACCGTCTTCAGCGTCGCGAACGCCGTCATGTTTCGGCCACTCCCATACGTGAATCCGAGTCGCCTGGTGATGATCTGGGACCGGTGGACCGGGTGGCCGGCGACCTGGCTGTCTTCCGCAGAATTCCTGGACTATCGCGACAAGGCGCGGTCGTTCTCGGATCTGGGCGTGTGGTTCGACGACACGCGGAACCTGACCGGCGCTGACGTGCCCGAGCGCGTCCACATCGGCATCGTTTCAGCCGGCGTCTTTCCCACGCTTGGCATCGCGCCCGTGTTGGGGCGAGTGTTCACAGTCGATGAAGACCACCGGGGAGGACCCCGTGTCGCGGTCATCAGCGAGCGGCTGTGGCGCCGGAAATACAATGCCGATCCCTCGATCCTCGGACGTCAACTGCTGCTCGACGACAGCAGCACGACGGTCGTGGGCGTCATGCCACCGACCTTCCAACTGCCGTTGGACTTCGTGGGCGACCCGATGGACATTCGGGTACCCCTGGCCCTTGGCAACGTGGATCGGACCGTCCGAGGCGGCCATTATCTCACGCTGGCGGCGCGACTGCGGCCAGGCGTGACTCCCCAAGCGGCTGACCGCGAGGTCCAGCGGATGGCGCACCAGATGACCATCGACTATCCGCGGGGTTATCCACCCGAGTTCGGAGCGTTCACTCGAGCCGTGACGAGCCAGGTGATTGGGGACATCCGCCCCACGCTCATCGTGCTCACGGCGGCGGTCGGGTTCGTCCTGCTCATCGCGTGCGCCAACGTCGCCAACATCCTGTTGGCGCGAGCCCACGCACGCCAGCGCGAGATCGCCGTACGCGCATCGCTGGGGGCGAGCACGCGCGACCTCGTGGTCCAGTTGCTCACCGAGTCCGGGCTCATAGCGGTGGTCAGCGGCGCCGCCGGCACCCTGCTCGCCGTGGTCAGCACGCATCTCGTCGCGTCGGACATGCCGCGCAACGTCCCGCGCATCACGACGGTCGGCGTGGACGACCATGTGCTACTGTTTGCCGTCTGCGTGACCGCGGTCACCGGGCTGATCTGTGGCCTCGCCCCGGCGTGGCACGCGACACGGCTGGATCTCCACGCTGCGCTCAAAGAGGCCGGGACGGGTGGATCGCCGGTGGACCGCGGCGGCGAGCGCGTTCGTCGCACGTTGATTGCCGCCGAGGTTGCCCTGTCGGTCGTGCTGTTAGTCGGTGCGGGACTCCTCGTGCACAGCTTTGCACGTCTCGAGCAGGTCGATCCGGGGTTCGACGCCCGCTCCGTGCTCACCGCACACGTCTCCCTGCCCGTTGCGAAGTATTCGACTAACGCGGCCGTTCGTGCGTTCTACCGAGACGTCGTCGAGGGCGCCCGGACTCTGCCGGGAGCCACTGACGCGGCCGTCGTGCGCGTGCTCCCGATGACCGACGTCATGGGCGACTGGGACTTCCGCATCGAGGGACGCCCCGCGCCGATGGGACACGGCAACGCTGCTGGCGATTGGCAGGTCGTCTCACCGTCCTACTTCCATGTCATGCGCATCCCCGTGGTCGCCGGTCGGGCGCTGCAGGAGACGGACGACCAGCGGGCCGCCGACGCGGTCGTCGTGAACGAGGCGCTCGCGCACCGCGCGTGGCCTGACGGCTCGCCAGTGGGTCAACGGATCCGGATGGGTGGCCTCGACTCGTCCTGGCGCACCGTCGTCGGGGTTGTCGCGAACGTCCACCACCGCGGCTTGGATGCAGATCCACGACCCGAGATCTACTTCCCGCACGCGCAGTGGACGAACGGCGGGGGCGCGATTCGCGACATGTACGTCGTCGTCCGGACCGCAACCGATCCACTCCTCCTCGCCAACGGGCTTCGGCGCGTGATCGGATCGCTCGACGCGGACCTGCCGGTCTCCGATGTCCGTCCGATGCGCACGGTCCTGAGCGAAGCCTCAGCCACGCGCCGCATGAGTCTCATCGTACTGGCCATCATCGCGATCGCGGCCTCTGCGATCTCGGCGGTCGGCCTATACGGGGTCATCGGGTTCGCGGTCGCTCAGCGCACGCGAGACATTGGCATTCGACGTGCGCTCGGTGCGGGCACCGGCGACATCATCGGGGTCGTAGCGCGTCAGGGCGGACCCGCGACCGCGTCGGGTGTCGTGATCGGACTCGCGGGCGGACTGCTACTCGCCCGTCTCATGACCGCCCTGCTCTTCGAGGTCCAGCCTGCCGACCCCGTGACGTTCGGCGCGGTGGTCCTGCTCGTCGGCCTCGTCGTGGTCGCCGCCATGTATGTGCCGGCCCAGCGCGCCACGCGGATCGATCCGATCACCGCGGTGCGGGAAAGCTAGGGACTAGGGGCCAGGCCCCTAGAAGCGCCGATGCCACCACACCCACACGTTGTTCTTGATCTGGATGAGCGGTGGATCGGGTAACACTGTGGGTGGACCACGCACTGCGTTCCCCGGGGAGATCACGCCGACATCCATCTCTCCGTCAGTATCGAAGCGGTCCCCGCCCGCGTTGTGGGCGTCGACGCGCGGCCCCATGCCCGTGACGTCATATCGCTCGACGAGTTGCCCCGCGGCCGCCAGATCCGCCATGACGGTGTCGCGCTCCTCGTCGACATCGGGATCGATGTGGTGAGTTGGCGTGAAGGTCCGGTGATTGAGGCCGGATCGGAGATCGTAGCTCGCATCGCCGATCCACACAGGACGTGCGTGATCCGTGATGCCTGGCACGAGCCAGAGGCGCACGTGGTGCCGCCGGCTCGCGCTCCGGCCAACTTCCCGCTCGAACGCGAGGTCTTGGCGCCGTCCATACACGAAGAGTGAGGAGACCGGGGCGGTCGAGTCGGGCCGACGCAGCAGCACACTCTTGGCAATCGCGAAATCGGCCTTGCGACTCAGCGAATCGGCCTGTGCCCATCCCGCCTTCGCGAAAGCGGCGTGCACTTCATCCACGGTCCCGACGAGCGCCAGGTTTACGGGATCGCCGTCGTGCCCTGCACGATCGTGGGTCCGCTTCGGCACGCTCGCGAGTGCGCGATTGTGTCCATAGTCCCTGAACAGGACCGGTGCGAGCACGTGCGTAAAGAACACAATGCCGATTACCCCGCACACGAGCGCGATCAACACCGCGCGCGCTGCGGTCTGCACCGCTCGACTCAGCACGTCGCCGCGCCGGAGCCGTCCGCTCCTATTGGCGAACGGTCTCAAGCCGACGTGGCCTCCGAGCAGAACCGCGTGACCTCGTCGAGCAACCGGGCCCGCCCATGGCCGTTCCGATCGGAATGGACGAAATGTGTGGCGTTGGGGATAACGACGACCCGCACGACCGGCGCGTGCACCAGTCGTGCACCGGGTGCCATCGCGAGGGTCATGAGCATCGCCGGCACCACGAACGCCGTTCGCCCTGTCGCGGGGACGGCCCCAGCGATATCGTAGGGCCGTCTATCATCAGGATGCGTTCGATGCGTAGCCCTCACTGGCACCGGTCCCTCCTAGCCGTGCTTGGCGCATTCATCGGCGCCCTCCTGTCCGGGACGGGCGCCGCGCAGGCCCCCGACATCTCCGCACAGGGGGATCCATCGATCGCGAACGACACGATCTACAAGTTAGCTGTCGACAGCGCGGCGTATCCCGAACAAGCGTCCGTGCTCCTCCTCGATGACGGGGTGGTGAAGGTCGAGCAGGACGGTCGATCACGGACCACGTGGCGTCAGGTCGTGCAGATCCTGCGCGATCGCGCCGCACAACAATATCAAGAACGAGAATTCACGTACGAGCCCGACCGCCAGCATCTGACCGTGAACTGGGTGCGGGTGCTCAAACCGTCGGGTGAGATCATCAGCTCGCAACCGGCGCACTCACAGGAATCCGATCTCCCGGCCTCGATGGTAAATCCGGTCTACGTTCACCGACGCGCGTTGCGGATGTCGCTTACCGGAGTCGCGCCCGGGACGATCGTAGACATCAGTTGGACGTACGACGACACGAGTCCATACCGGCCGGGCGACTTCTACCAGTCGTGGGACGTGACGGCCGGAACGACCGTGCGACGCTCGCGATTCGTTGTCGATGTGCCCAAGGATCTGGATCTGCACATCGTCGAGCACAACCTCAACTTCGCGCGACGAGACGCGGCCGGTGGCGAGCGCCGGGTCTACACGTGGTGGACGCACGACGTGGCCTGGGTCAAGCCGGAGATGTACGCGCCACCCGCGGACTCCGACAACCTCGTAATGTCCGTGTCCGTGGCCGCGCGGGCCTCCTGGTCGGACATCGGGCACTGGTATGCCAAGCTGGCATCGGACCGCCTCCGGCCGGACGAGCGGCTCCGTGACACGGTCAAATCCATCGTCGCGCATTCTACGTCGTTGGATGATTCCATCCGCGCGATCCATCGCTGGGTTGCGCAGGACATCCGCTACGTCGCGCTGGAGCTCGGGATCGGCGGGTACCAGCCGCGGCTGGCCGATACCGTCGTCGCCACGGGCTTCGGCGACTGCAAGGACAAGGCATCCCTGTTCATTGCGGCGCTGAACACGATCGGTGTGCAGGCCTTCCCCGTTCTGCTCCGCGCCGGCGGACAGCCCGACCCCTCTTTGCCGACGATCGGCGCGTTCAATCACGAGATCGCGGCCATCCAGCGGCCAAAGGGCTACGAGTTCGTCGATCTGACCTCCGAGTTGTCGCCATTCGGCACGCTGCCCTTCCCCGACGAAAACACGTTTGCGCTCGTGGTGCATCCTGACGGGCGCACCGAAGAAGTGACCACACCATCTGATCCCTCGGGCTCCAACTTGCTCGAGGTCCACATCCGGGGCGCACTGACCCCCGAGGGGATATTCAACGGCAGCGTGGAGCTACACGGCACCGGTATCGCCGGGTTGGGGCTGCGCGCGATGTTTCGCAATCACATGGACTCCGCTCAACGATCCACCTACACACGCTCGTTTGCCGCCGGCGTCTTTCCCAACGCGAAAGGGGACAGCCTGGTGACGTTTGACGGGAAGGACCTGCAGGCCGAGCCCCGGATTTCGCTGATCGTTCGCAACGGAGAGGCGACTCAGCGATCGGGAGAGACGGACATTCTCGTGCTGCGCGACCTATCGGGACACTGGACACAGATCGCAGACGAGCTCCAGGCCCGTGCCCCGCGACGCGAGCCGATCGACGCGAGCAGCGTGGTCGGCACGACGACGACATTCACGGAGACCCGGATCACCCTTCCACAGGGCTGGCATGCCCGGCTGCCTCCCGACGTCACGGCAACGAGTCCGTTCGGCAGCTACCAGTCGACCTACCAGCAGCTGGGTCAGGACCTGGTCATCACGCGACGCATGTCCGGCGCGCACGGCGTTTTGTCGAAGGAGCACGCACCCGATCTCGTCGCCTGGTTCCGCGCGCTGGCGAAGGACCGGGTGCCCTTCATCGTGATCGATCATCCCGCTGCGAGCGCCGCCGCCTCCACGGAGGCACGGCCCAGCCAATAAGCCGCGGCACGCGACGCCGTGCGATGCGTGTGCAGGTCGCCAGTCTGGACGCGGTGCCGCGGATGGGCCGGTCCGGGCCAGTGTAGTAACTCCCTCGTCCGAGCCTCATCGATGAGCCAAAGCAATTCGATCGCCGCCCTCCGTCCACCGACCATCCGGCGGGCATCGCTTCCCGTGCTCGTGGGCGCCCTCGCAGCGAGCACCATGGTCGCCTGCACGGCCTCGCGAACCGCGGCCCCACTCAGGGTCTCCGTCACCGTCCCGGCGAGCCTGCGCGCTGACCCGCTCACCGCCCGCGTGTTCGTCTTCGTGAGTCGGGATTCCGTGCCAGAGCCCCGCCTCGCGGCCGGCGGTGCCTCGGGCAGTGCGCCGACGCCGTTCTTTGGCGTCAATGTGAGCGCGTTGGTTGCGGGTACGGCGGCGGTCATCGACGAGACGACACCAGGCTACCCCGTCACGTCACTCCGCGAGCTGCCTGCTGGGGATTATTTCGTGCAGGCGCTGGCGAACGTCTATACCGAGTTCCATCGCAGCGACGGGCATACGATCTGGGCGCACATGGATCAATGGGAAGGTCAGCACTTCACGCGTGCACCAGGCAATCTCGTGAGCGCGGTCCAGCGCCTGCATCTCGACCCCGCAACGGGGTACGACGTCCATCTCGTGCTCAATCGGGTTCTGCCGCCTGTCACGGTGCCCCCCGACACGAAGTGGGTCAAACACATCAAGATCCAGAGCGACATCCTGACCAAGTTCTGGGGTCATCCGATGTATCTGGGAGCCGTCGTGCTCCTGCCGAAAGGCTACGATGAGCATTCGACGGCGCAGTATCCCGTTCTCTACTCGCAGGGACATTTCTCGCTGAGCCCTCCCCTCGGCTTCTCGACCGACAGTACACCCGAGTCGGCCCACGTCGTGGCATCGACGATCGGATACCATCGGCAGAGCGGATACGCGTTCTACAAGGACTGGAATGGCCCGGCGTTCCCGCGGATGATCGTGGTGACCTTCCAGCACCCCACGCCCTACTTCGACGACTCCTACGCCGTCAACTCGGCCAATAACGGCCCCTATGGCGACGCGATCATGCAGGAGCTCATCCCGTACGTCGAGACCCATTTCCGCATCATCCGGAAGCCCTTCGCGCGCGTGCTGTCAGGGGGCTCGACGGGCGGCTGGGAGTCGCTGGCGCTCGAGCTGCAGCATCCGGACTTCTTCGGCGGCACGTGGACTGCGTTCCCTGATCCCATCGATTTCCACCACTGGGGACTGTTGGACGCATACACCGATACCAATGCGTTCCTGGTCACGGGGCAGGTCAACATCCTGTTCAGTCCCGTCAGCCAGTGGAATCACCCGGAGCGTCCGTTCATGCGGGCCAACGACGGACAGCCGCTGTTGACCAACCGCCGGGAGAGTCAGCTCGAGGACGTGCTCGGGAGTCACGGGCGGTCGGCCGAACAGCTCGAGATCTGGGAGGCCACGTACGGACCGGTCGGCGCGGATGGATATCCGGTCCCGCTGTGGGACAAGGCGACGGGACACATCAACCACGATGCGGTGTCGTACATGCGCGACCACGGGTACGATCTCGTCGCGTATCTGGAGAAGAACTGGAAGACGCTTGCGCCGAAGCTCGCCGGCAGGGTGCACGTCGATGTAGGCGACATGGACAATTTCTATCTCAACCTGGCTGTCGACGATCTCCAGCAGCTGATGGAGACATCACAGGCGCCTCACGTGACGGGCGACTTCCACTTCGGCCGGCCAACGATGGGACATGGATGGCACCACGCGACCAACAGTGAGATCATCCGCGAGATGGCCGCGTCGATCGCGGGCCACGCACCGTCGGGAGAACGGTTGCCGAACTACTAGGCATTCGGGGCTAGTGACCAGTGAAAAAACTCAGGGCCAGCTAAACGGCGCCATCACTGGCCTTGCGGTTTGTTCTAGCCACTAGTCTCCAACCACCAATCACTCGTCCCACTTGCGGATCTCCGCTCGCGGCACTACCGTTCGCGCCACAACCGAACGCACGTGGTGAGTTGCGGCCTATTGCAGCCACGCTAAACAAATTGCTAAAAAGCCCTCGCGTCCCCGCGACTTTTTAGCGTCGGGACGCGATTGCGTTTCCGGCGCTACAGCGCTGGGGTCCGGTGGGCGGGAGAGCCCGACCATGACATCAGCTGTGGAAGCGCAGGACGCCGCGGCCTGGACTGCCGCGCGCGTATCTCGTCTCGGATCGGACGCCACACACGCTGGCGCGCCACACGAACGAGCGAACGACCTTCGGCCGCTCCCGCTCAGCTGCCACCAGTGCCACACGCAGGTTGACGCCGCACCCGTCGCAGTGTGTCCCGAGTGCCTCGGTCCGCTCGCGCCCCTGTACGACTCGCGCCGTGCACTCCCCGATCGAGCGGCCATCGCCGCCCGCCCGCCATCGATCTGGCGATACCGCGAGTGGCTGCCCTTCGTGGGGACGCCCACGTTGTCGCTCGACACGGGAGGCACACCGCTCGTCGATGCGCCGGCCCTGGCCCAATGGCTTGGCGTCGCGCAAGCCTGGGTGAAGAACGACAGCGTGTCGCACCCGTCGCTGTCATTCAAGGACCGGGTCGTCACCACGGCACTCAATGCGGCGCACGCCTTCGGCATCACCACTGTGGGGTGCGCGTCGACTGGCAATCTGGCCAACGCCGTTGCCGCACATGCAGCCCGGGCCGGGATACCGGCGTGGGTGCTGGTGCCGCACGACCTCGAGGTCGGCAAGCTCGTGGCGACAGCGGTGTGCGGCGCACGAGTCGTGCGAATCCAGGGGACGTATGACGACGTGAATCGCCTCTGCGCACAGGTTGCCGACGAGTACGGGTGGGGCATCCTGAACATCAATCTGCGGAGCTACTACGGCGAGGGATCCAAGACGGTCGCGTTCGAGATTGCGGAGCAACTCGGCTGGCGCACGCCGTCTGCTATCATCGCACCGATGGCCGGCGGGTCGCTGGTGACGAAACTCAATAAAGGATTCGCCGAGTTTCTTGCCGCAGGGCTCATCGCAGGCCCGATCCCCCGCCTCTATGGTGCCCAGGCCGCAGGATGCGCGCCGATCGTTCAGCTCGTGAACTCGGGCGGCGACCGAATCGTGCCACAGATTCCCCGGACCATCGCGCGCTCCATCGCCATCGGCAATCCCGCTGACGGCGCGTCGGCCGCGCGTGTGCTGCGCGACACCCACGGCGGAGCCGCCGCCGTCAGCGACGATGAGCTCGTCCGAGGCATCCGGGTCCTCGCGGAGACGACCGGCATCTTCACCGAAACGGCCGGCGGCGCCACCGTCGCTGCGGCGCTCGCGTTGCGCGAGGCCGGCCATTCTTGGCCCGCGCGACGAAGTCGTGCTCTGCATCACCGGCAACGGCCTGAAGACGGTCGAAGCACTCACGCCGACGCTGATCGACGCGCCAATCATCGCCGCGCGGCTGCGAGAGCTCATCCACCTCGTGGATCGCGATGCAGTCTCAACGGCCGCATAAGTCCCCCCTCCCACCACTTTCGGGACACACACCCATGCCAGTCACACTCCGTCTCCCCGCGGTGCTTGCTCGCCTCTCGGAAGGTCAGCGCACGATCGAGGCATCCGGCGCGACCGTCGGCGACGCGGTCGCCGACGTGTCCTCGCGATTCCCGGCCCTCGGCCCGCGGCTCAGAGACGATGGCGGCAGCCCGTATCCATTCATTACGTATTACGTCAACGACGAGGACATCCGGCTCTGCGGCGGGTTCGCCGCCGCGCTGCGCGACGGTGACGACATCCTGATCGTCTCCGCAGTCGCTGGAGGGTGAGCCTCATGTCTACGACGTGTGCGCCGATCGACCCATCGGCGGCGCGGGATGAGACCGCCCTCCCCGCGCTCTCGTCGCAGGAAGTGCTGCGCTACAGCCGGCATCTCCTCCTGGACGAAGTCGGGGACGGCGGGCAGCGGCGCCTCAAGGCGTCACGCGTGCTCCTGGTTGGTGCCGGCGGCTTGGGCTCGCCCGCCGCGTTGTACCTCGCGGCCGCGGGGATCGGCACTCTCGGGCTCGTCGATTTCGACGTGGTCGACCTCACGAATCTCCAGCGGCAGGTGCTTCACGGAACGCGTGACGTCGGGCGGCCCAAGCTGGCGTCGGCGATCGACCGTATCCGCGACATCAATCCGCACGTGACCGTCGAGCCCTTCGAGACACGGCTCACGGCCGCCAACGCGCTGGACATCGTACGGGAGTTCGACCTCGTCGTCGACGGGACCGACAACTTCCCCGCGCGCTATCTCGTCAACGATGCCTGCGTGCTCACCGGACGGCCCAACGTGTACGGAAGCATTTTTCGATTCGAAGGCCAAGCCTCCGTTCTCGCCACATCAGACGGCCCGTGCTACCGGTGTCTTTTCCGGGAGCCGCCGCCCGCCGGCTTGGTGCCGAGCTGCGCCGAAGGCGGCGTGCTGGGCGTGCTCCCCGGGCTCGTCGGCGTTGTACAAGCGACGGAAGCGATCAAGCTGGTCCTCGGCGTGGGACGACCTCTGATCGGCCGCCTGCTGCTGGTCGACGCCCTGGATCTCGAGTTTCGGACCGTGACCGTGCGCCGGGATCCGACCTGCCCGCTCTGCGGGACACGCGCCATCACGAGTCTCGTCGACTCCGAAGACTTCTGTGGCCTCGGGCCATCGAGCGCACACGGCAAACGAGTGTCGGCAGTCCCGGAGATCTCACCCGCGGAGCTGACGCTCAAGCGCGAACGTGGGGACGACTTCGATCTCATCGATGTGCGAGAGCCGCACGAATACGAGGCTGCACGCATCGCTGGTGGTCGACTCGTCCCCCTCGCGCAACTCGCGGCGGCGATCCCGACGTTGCGGCCGGAGCGTGAGGTGGTCGTGTACTGCAAGGCAGGGGGTCGCAGCGCCGACGCCGCTCGCAAGCTTCAGGCGGCGGGTTTCCAGAACGTGCGGAGTCTGGCTGGCGGCATCACACAGTGGAGTGTGGAAGTCGACGGGGTCGTGCCTCCATAGCACTCGTCACACGATCGACTAGCGATCGTGGTTGGGGTCGTGATTCGGGTCGTTGGACGAGTCCTTCGACGGCGTTGCTGCAAGCTCTTTCGCGCTCTTTTCCACCGGCGGCGGCACGGATTGCTGCCCGGAAGGTTGACCCTCGGTGCCAGCCAACGAGGCTGCCGAGCGTTCTGCGGGGGGCTGCACCCCGTTCTTGTTCTCCCCTTTGCCCTCGTCTTTGCTCTCGCCCCGGCTCTCATCGTTGCCCTTCCCCTCATCGCCGTGCTTGCCCTTCCCCTTGTCCGCGTCCTTGCTCTGCTCCTTTTCCTCTTCTTCGTTCTGGTGGTTTAGGCCTTCGCTGTTGTCTAGCTCCTGCTCCGCGTTCTCATGTTGTTGTTTGTGGCTGTCGGGCTTCTCCGCGCCCAGCATCTCCGAACCCACCGTACCGTCCTGCGTCCGCTCGATCTGAGTCCCTTGGCCCAGTTGCCCGAGGTCGCGGGCCTCTTCCCTCCCCGCCTCCACGCCCTCCAGCGCGGCCAACATCTTCAGACCGAGGGCCGCCCCTTTTGCCCCAGGAGCGTTTGCGAGGTCCCTCATGACTCCGTCGGGCTCCTTCGAGCCGCCGTCTTGGCCGTGCTCGCTCCCTTCTTCCTTACCTCCTGTTTCGTTGTCGCGCGATTTGTTGATCGGCTCCGAGTCGGCTTCGAACTTCTCCTGGAGCTCCTCGTTGTTCTCCTCGAGTTTGTCCAGGGCCTTGTCGGCCTTGTCGAACTCCTTTTCGGCGTCGGCCAACTCGCCCTGGTGAGTCAGCACGCGATCCTCTGCCTTGAGCCATCCCTGAATGTCGCCCTGCTCGCCAAACGAGTCCCGTAGCTGCTCGGCCTTCTCCAGCGACTGCTCTGCTTGATTCATGTCTTTCTGCGCAGCCTCGCGGCGCTCAGACACCCTCTGATACGCGTCGATGTAGTCCTGGAGATTGTCATAGACCGGCATGGCGACAGGCTCCTGAGGCGATCGGGTTTGGTCAGCACGTTGGGCGCGTCGGGGCAACCAGTCGTCCCCCGCGGATGACACCGCCGCATCCTGCCCTTTCGGGCAGGAAGGGCGGTGCTCCGAGCCGCACCTCCGGTGCGCGGAGGATGCATTTACTATGCGTCAATAAGGGGCAAACACCGTCACGCGACCTGTTCTGATGCCGCCCGTGACAGTCAAACGCGGGCCTGGCGGCGGCGGTCGCCGGCTCGCATCCTAGTGCGACACAACGCCGGGTGGAGCAGGCCGTCATGCGTGAGCTAGGGTACGCCTTTCGTCGGTTGCGGAGTAATCCCCTGTTCACGGTCGCCGCGACCCTTACCATGGCCGTTGCCATTGGGGCAACGGCATCCGTCTTCGGGGTCGTCGACGGGGTCCTGCTCAAGGCGTTTCCCTATCACGAGCCGGACCGGGTCGTGACACTCTGGGAGAGCAATCCCGAGGCGCACCAGCCCAAGGCCGGTGTGGCGACCGCGAACTACTTCGACTGGCAGACACAGAACTCCACGTTCACGTCGCTCGCTGCGGCGTGCTGTGGCGCGTTTCTGCATTTCACTATCACTGGGAGCGAGGACGCGGAGCGCGTAACCGGGCTCGCCGTGACGCCGAGCTACTTCACCACCCTCGGGATCACGCCGATTCTCGGTCGGCCCATGACGCCCGACACGAGCGCGACGCCAGAGGTGGTCATTAGCTACGGCTACTGGCAGCGACATTTCGGTGGCTCTCCTTCCGCCATTGGTCAGACGCTCACGCTCGACAATCCCAACGACGCGCGTCCCACCCGGCAACACGTCTACACCATCGTCGGCGTGATGCCCCCAGGTGTGCCGGGCTCGATCGACGTCTGGGTCCGCATCTTCTTCGAGGCGCAGGAAGCCACCTTGCGCGACACCCGCTATCTGGATGTCTATGGTCGTCTCAAGCCGGGCGTGAGCGCGCAGGCCGGCCAGCGCGATCTCCAAACGATCGCCGCGCGCCTTGCGGTCGCCTATCCGAAGACGAACGCAGGCTGGTCGGTCCAGGCGGTTCCACTGGTGGACCAACTCGTAGGTCCGGTGCGACCGGCGCTCATCACGCTCCTCGCGGCCGCGGGCTGCGTGCTTCTGATTGGCGCCGCGAATCTCGCAAACCTCTTTCTCGTGCGGTGCTTGGCCCGTCAGCGGGAGATGGCGCTCCGGACGGCGCTTGGCGCCACCCGGGGTCGCCTCGTACGCGGACTCGTGATCGAGGCGGCGCTGCTGGGCGTTACCGCCGGCGCACTCGGCGTAGCGGTTGCCGTCGCTGGCGTGCGCGTGCTCCGCACGCTGGCCCCGCCCTCGCTGCCGCGCCTCGATCAGGTCGGCGTCGATTGGCGCGTGATCGCCTTCTGCGCGATCGCGTCGATCGCGACGGTGCTCGTCTTCGGCGTGCTCCCAGCCTGGCAGGTTTCTCGGGGCTCGCTAGCCGAAGCGCTGAAGGAAGGCGGACGAGGCACGGGGTCGGCGCAGAAGCACCGCCTCCAGGACGCCCTCGTAGTCTTGCAGGTGGCGGTGGCGCTCGTGCTCCTCACGGGAGCCGGCTTGCTGGTCGAGAGCTTTGTGCGCTTTGAGCGCATGGACCCCGGCTTTCGCTCCGCGGGGGTGCTCACGGCGCAGATCGCGTTTACGGCGGACCGGTATCCAACGGCGGAGCGCCAAGAGTTGTTCCTGAAGAACCTCATCGAACGGCTCGCGTCGCAACCGGGGATCGAGGCCGCGAGCGTGAGTGGTGGCGTCCCTGGGGCGGCGGTCCGGTCCGGCATCCCGTTCACAATCGTCGGTGACGCGCCACCCGACCCGAGCCACTCGCCATTGTCGCTGCTCAGCGCGGCCAGTCCCGATTATTTCCGGACGATGGGGATTCGCTTGTTACGTGGGCGCGGCGTGCTCCCGACCGACGACAACCATGCTGTCAAGGTGACGGTGGTGGACGAGCTGCTGGCCAAGCGGTTCTTCGGGCATCGCGATCCCATCGGGCAACGGCTGGTGTACGTAATCGGATGGGGCAGTGACACGGTGCAGGTCGTGGGAGTCGTGGCGTCGACCAAGGAGAACGGGCTCGCGGCGGACGATATCGCGCAAGCCTATCTGCCGGTATCGCAGCTGCTCGGCGGTCGCGCCGTGCAGGTGTTCGTCTCGCTCCGCACGCTGGGCGATCCACACGTGCATATCCGTGCCCTGCAGCGGACTGTCGCCAGCTTGGACCACACGGTGCCCGTGTCGGACGTCAAGACGATGAGCGAGCGGCTGATGCTTTCCGTCGGCACGACCCGATTCTCGACGTTTCTCGCGTCGCTGTTCGCCGTGGTCGCCCTCATCCTCGGGATGGTGGGGATCTACAGCGTCCTCGCCTACATCGTCAGCCAGCGACAGCGAGAGATCGCCGTGCGGATCGCGCTTGGCGCATCGCGCGCGCATGTCATGGGGGACGTCCTCCGGCACGCCCTCGGCCTCACTGGTATCGGCATCGTCATTGGAACGGGCGCCGCGTGGCTGTTGACGCGCACACTCGCCGCGCTGTTTGTAGGCGTCAGCCCGCACAATCCAGCGATCTTCGCGGGTGTGGCGGCGGTGTTTGCGCTCGTCGCGCTCGTAGCAGCGGTCCTCCCCGCTCGCCGGACGACCCGCGTTGCACCCATCCTGGCGCTGACAGCGACGTGAAGGGCACGGGGGTCGGGGCGGGCGCCGACGCGCCCGTCCCCGACCCCTGTGCTCTTCGCCGTTACGCCGTCACCGCATTCGACAGGTCCACGCCCAGTTCCTTCGCCATCATCTCGAGATCCAGCCCTTCCTTGCGAATCCGGAGGTCGAAGTACATCACCGTCATCGCAACCGTGAAGAATGGGGTCACCAAGATCGATCCGAGATTACTCGCGACTGCCGCTGGTGCGCCGCCGAGATGCACGACCCCGAGGAGGGCGCCCAGAATCAGTCGGATGACAAGCTCGACGACCATGACCAGGATGAAACAGAGGATACCCGTGCCCAGGATCCGGCCGACGGACCCCTTGGCCAAGAAATGGGCGCGACCTAGGGCTTCGACGGGACCCTTGCCCTCGACCATGACCACGTTGACGGCCGAGAAGTACCAGGCGATGCAGAAGAAGCCCGGGATGATGAACAGAAGGAACCCGAGGGCGATCACGAAGCCCTGCAATATGCCGGTGATCCCTACCGCCACGATTCGGTTAATCGCACGCCCGACAGCGCTGGCGATCGTCACCTCGCGCCCGAGGTAGTTGTCGGACACGATGACCACCGTCGTGGCGCTCGCGAGCGGTCCGAGGATCAGTGAGATGATCAGGATCGAGAGCAGCATGCTCGGCGAGGCGCGCGGTCCGACGGGCATCGTGAATGGGACCGTCTGGAAGTTCGGCTGGACGACGAGCGGGTTCCCCTGCATCAGCTGAAGGACGAGCAAGGGGATGGTGAACAGCGCGGTAGCCGTTACCAGCTCGATATAGTGTTGCCGGAGCAGGCTGACCGAGGCGTCGATGATCTCGGGCACGGAGCGGGGGCGCAGAGGGACTGGCGGCACGAGCACTCCAGGCAGGGGGAAGGGTTCGAGGAGACGACGACCGCGGCGCTAATGTAGTATCGCCCAGGCGCGCATGCGATGACGACTGGGGTGGCCGGGAGCTCGGCCGATCTGTCGTGGCCTCGATTCTCGTGCCATAATGTCGGGCATGTCCAAAACACACTCGCCTTCCCATTGGTGGCTCGCTGGCCTCGTGGTATCGGCCGCCCTCGTGTCTCTCAGCGCCAGGGCGCGGGCTCAAGACGATGGATTTGTGAAACCGCCAGGGCCCGACGCGGTGCGCGCAAGCTACCAGAAGCACGAGTACCGCATCCCGATGCGCGACGGCGTAAAGCTCTTCACGGCTGTCTACACGCCGCGGGACACGTCCAAGTCCTACCCGTTCATGATGGATCGCACACCCTACAGCGTTGGCCCATACGGCGACACCGCGTACAAGCGCTCGCTGGGCCCCTCGCCCGCGTTCATGCGCGACGGCTACATCTTCGTCTATCAGGACGTCCGCGGCCGGTACATGTCGGAGGGCACGTATGTGTACATGACGCCGCACATCGATCACCCCCACGGACCGCAGGACACGGACGAGTCTACGGACGAGTACGACTCGATTGATTGGCTGCTGAAAAACGTGCCGCACAACAACGGCCGTGTCGGGCTTTGGGGAATTTCAGCGGATGGATTCATGACGGCGTCGGCGATGATCGACGCACACCCGGCGCTCAAGGCGGCGTCGCCGCAAGCTCCGCTGATCGACTGGTACATGGGCGATGACCGCCACCACAACGGCGCGCTCATGCTCGCGCAGACATTCCGATTCCTCTCCGGCTTCGATCGTCCGCGCCCTGGCCCGGTGACCACCTATGGGCCGCCCCCGACGTACGGGACGCAAGACGGGTACAACTTCTTCCAGCGGATGGGACCGAACGCCAACGCCGACGTCGACTACTTCCACCATACGGCGGTGTTCTGGGACTCGATCATGAAACACGACACCTATGACGATTTCTGGCAGAAGCGGAGCCTCGCACCGCACCTCCACCATCTGCCGCCGGGCGTCCTCTACGTCGGGGGATGGTATGACGGCGAGGATCCCTATGGGCCGCTGGAAGCATTTCGGGCCACACAGAAGCAGGCGCCCGAGTCTCACAGCACACTGGTGGTGGGACCCTGGTGCCACGGGTGCTGGTCGTTCGTCCCCGGGGACTCGTTTGGCGCGATCCAGTTCGGCCAACGCACGGGCGTGTTCTACCGAGATTCGATCGAGGTGCCGTTCTTCGCCTGCTATCTCAAGGAGCAATGCGGATCGCCGCTGCCGAAGGCGATCGTGTTCGAGACCGGGACCGACCAATGGCGGCGATACGATCAGTGGCCGCCCAAAGATGCCCAGCCGACGACGTTTTACCTGCGCGGAGGCGGCGCCCTGTCGATGGATCGGCCGGGTCCTGGCGAGGCGCCCGACAAATACGTGAGCGATCCGAATCATCCGGTCCCATACACCACCGCGACGTCGTTCGGTTACTACCGCGAGTACCCGATCGAGGACCAGCGGTTTGCGGCCGCGCGGCCTGACGTCGTCGTCTACCAGACGCCCGAACTCAAGAACGACCTCACGCTCGCCGGCCCGATCACCGTCAAGCTCAACGTGTCCTCGTCCGGAACGGATTCCGATTGGATCGTGAAGCTGATCGACGTCCATCCTGACTCCGAGGCGGACCCGAAGGGATTGCCACCCGGCGTGCACATGTCCGGCTACCAGGAGCTCATCCGCGGAGACGTGATGCGCGGCAAGTTCCGTCGCAGCTTCACGAAGCCAACACCGCTCGTTCCGAATCAACCGACGACGGTGAGCTTCACGATTCAGGACGTGTTCCACACGCTCAAGCCCGGCCATCGCCTCATGGTACAGGTTCAGAGCACGTGGTACCCACTCGTGGATCGCAACCCACAGACGTTCACGGACATCAACACCGCGACCGCGAGCGACTTCCACGTCGCGACCGAGCGCGTCTACCACTCACCGTCGAACATCTCCAGCATCACGGTGCCCGTCCTGCCATCGCCGCCGGTCGTGCAATGATGTGATTGGTGATTGGTGACTGTGACTAATGATGCGCGGTAGTCCTCACTCAACGTCGTTGGGTCCCCGGCCGATTGAGGCGAGTACCTTCCCCGCCTTCTCCGCGCTGCGCATTGCGGTTGGGGGGCTGTTCCTGATCTTCGCCGAATACAAGGTCTTCGGAACCGGTTTCACTCTCGGCGGCGGCTTCCAGGGGTGGATTCACCGGTTCCTGACGGAGGGCGCAGCCTACCCGTTCATGGTCCCCGTGCTCCAGCACTTCGTGCTCGAGCACGGCACGGCCATCGCCTTTCTCGTCGCCTACGGCGAGCTGGCGATCGGTCTGGCGCTGACACTCGGCGTACTCTCACGCGTCGCGAGCGTGTTTGGGTTGGTCTACATGCTGACCCTGCTCTTCTCCTCAAATTATCCCGGCGCCCACGCCCCACTGTGGGAGTATTTCGGCGCTTCTCTCGAGCACCTCGTGCTCGCGATGTGCTTCGCCTCGTTCGTATCGGGGGATCCGGATCAAGCGCTGTCGATTCGGACGCGGTGGAGGGAACGGGCGGCGCGCAGGGCGGCGCGAATCGACCCGAGCGATGCGATCGGTGGCGGGGTGACCTAAGAACAGCCGGGACTCTGATAGGTCACGGGTTTGGCGCCAGTTCGAATGATCGTCATGGACCCACTGCCGATCACCGATACTGGCTTGCCCTCGACGCTTGTATCACTCGTGAACGCCCCATGAAAGATCCACGGCACCGCTGAGTCCACGGTCCCAAAGGCGCCGCTTGATCTGCGTCGCCGCCAGCCGGCCTGTCCGCTAGCTTCTCCCCAAACGGGGGCCGGATGGACGCCGAGATCGCCGACAGGCTACAGCAGGTCCTGGGAGACCGATACCGGATCGAGCGGGAGCTCGGTCGCGGGGGCATGGCAACCGTGTATCTGGCGGAGGATACCAGACACGGTCGATTGGTCGCCCTGAAGGTGCTGCATTCCGGAGCTGGCCGCCGCTGTCGGCACCACGCGGTTCCGCCGCGAGATTGCCATCGCTGCGCCGCTCCAGCACCCGCACATCCTCCCGTTGTTGGACTCGGGAGAGGCGGCCGGGGGGCTCTTCTGGTTCACTATGCCGTATGTCGAGGGCGAGAGTCTCCGCCACCGGCTCGCCCGACAGCACCAGCTTCGACTCCCAGACGCGCTCCGGATCGCCCACGAAATCGCCTCTGCGCTCGACTACGCGCATCGACGCGGCGTGATCCATCGCGATGTCAAGCCGGAGAACATTCTCCTGGGTTCCAACGGGGAGGCCCTGCTCAGCGATTTTGGCATCGCGCGCGACGTGCTGAGCGCTGGCCTCGATCCGATTGCAGGCGAACAACGCCTCACCGACGCAGGGGTGACCCTCGGCACGCTCGAGTACATGAGCCCCGAGCAGATGGCCGGTGCGCACGATGTCGATGCTCTCACTGATGTATACGCGCTCGGCTGTGTGCTCTACGAAATGCTCGCCGGTGAACCCCCGTTTACGGGTGCCACCCCGCAAGCCCTGGTGGCGCGACGTCTCGTCGAGCGTCCGCTTCCGCTGGGCGCACTTCGCGACCGAATCCCCGAGGCGGTTGAACAGGCCGTCGAGATCGCTCTCGCCCGCTCTCGCGCAGACCGATATCAAAGCGCGAGTGAGTTCGCCGCGGCACTCGAAGCCGCGTCAGCCGCCGAACCGGCCCACACCGAGAGAAGCTACCGAGGAGCGCCTGCATTGGCCGCTCCACCGCGCGCGAGGGCGCGACGACGCCGGTGGCAGGCCGGCGCGATGCTCGCCTCCCTCGCCATCTGCGGTCTGATCTTCGCCTGGACGAAGTGGCGGCCGCGGCCAAGTGCGAGTGCACCCCTGGACCTTGCCGTATTGCCGTTCGACGAGATCGGCGATACGGCAAATCCGTACTTCGGTAGCGGCATCGCGGATCAGGTTCGGACCAAGCTCGGGGCGTTGCCGGCGCTCCGCGTAATCGCGCGGGCGAGCTCCATGCAATACCGGCGCACGACGCAATCCCCCGAGCTCATCGCACGCGACCTGGGCGTCCGGCATCTCGTTACCGGCCAGGTCCAGGTGGAGCACACGCCCCACGGCACGAGCCACGTGCACTTGCGTGTCACGCTCATCCAGGTGTCCGATCAGTCGAGCCCCAAGACCGAATGGCAGGCTCGGTTTGATGGCGAGCTCTCCGACATCTTCCTACTGCAATCCCGCATCGCCACCGAGGTCGCAGCCGCGCTCGACGTCCCGCTCGGCCCGGTGCAGCATGAGGAGCTGAGCGACCAGCCCACGACGAACCTCGATGCGTACGATGCGTTCCTGCAAGCCGAGGCGCTCCGGGGCGAGGTGACGCCGCCGGTTCTGCGCCGTCGGGAAGCGCTCTATTCGCGCGCGGTGAGCGCCGACTCGAATTTTGGCCTGGCCTGGGCCTCACTCGCCTATGCGCACACGGCGATCTACTACTACATGACGCCGACGGTGGATGAGGCAACGGCGGCGGCGTACGCCCTATCGAGGGCGCAGGCACTGATTCCCGGCCGTCCCGAAACCCAGATCGTGTTGAGTTACTACGAAGACGGAGTCCGGCGAGATCCGGCCGCGGCTCGTGCCGCGGCCGAAGCGGGGCTCAAGACGGCGCCCAACAACGTGGATCTCCTGACAGCAGCCGCCAACGCCGAGCGCACGGCTGGCGTTTGGGACCTGGCGTTCCAGCACGCGCAACGGGCAGCGCTCCTCGATCCTCGCTCGCTCTCGGCGGCGGCCAGTTACGGGACGACGCTCCATTATCTGAGGCGCTATCGGGCCGCTCACACAGCCTACGACCGGGCGCTCGCCCTCGCCCCCCGGAGCCTCGGCATGACGGAGTTCCAGGCCATGGTCAGCGTGGCGCAGGGCGATACCGCAGGCGCGCGCGCCGTCATCCGGCAGCAGTTGTCGGTTGCCGACACGAACGCGATTCTGATTTTCTTGGGCGAAGAGAACGGCATGTACTGGCTTCTCGATGACAACCTGCAACAGCGCTTGCTGCGTCTTGCGCCGGACGGCTTTGACGACCACGGGGCCTGGGGGCTGGTCCGCGCCGAGGTCTATTGGCTGCGCGGAGACACGGCGGACGCCCGCGTGTACGCCGACACGGCACGTCGCGTGATTGCTCAGCAGGTGAAAGCCGGAGCGAACGACGAGCTACAGTCGATCACGCTCGGGCTCGCCTACGCCTTCCTGGGTGACCGGGCGCAGGCGATCAGGTTTGGCGAAGAGGGCGCGGCGCGGCGACCGCTCTCTAGCGACCACATTGGGGCATTGTACGACCAGCAGGTACTGGCGCAGATCTACACCGTTGCTGGTGAGCCAGACAAGGCGATCGACCGACTGCAAGCACTCCTTCAGGTGCCGTCGTTCCTCTCGCCCGCATTCCTGCGTGTGGACCCGACATGGACCGCCCTCCGTAGCAATCCACGATTCGCGGCGTTGACGCGCGAGGGGACGCCGTGAGCCGGTAGTGACCCCGCGCTATCCGCGGTGGCTTACCCATCGATCGAGCGGGACACGAGGTTGTCGTGCACGGGGCGGCATCGCAACGCCTCGATCTCGGCACCGCTCGATCCTCCAAGTATGACGGTCCCGTCAGGGTTGGACGTTGGTGACTGGTGCCGCAGGCGAGACTTGGAAGTGTTTGTCGTACCAGGCAATTTTTCGCTGGATGTCGTCGATGATGTGCTTGGTTTCGGCGAGGATGCGGGCCTCGCGTGGGTACTGGACCAACGCGGTCTCCACGCCGATGTCCTTGAGCGCGACGTAGTACTGCTCCGCTTCTCCGATCGGCACGATGGGGTCCGCCTCGCCGTGCATGAGCATGGTCGGCGTGTGCACGTTGGCGACATAGCGAATGGGTGAGCGCTTCCAAGCCTCATCCATCGTCGTTCCCTGGTGCAGCATCTGACCGAAGGCCATTTCCTCGAACGGGTCGTAGTAGGTTCGGTAGTTGAAGCTGATGAGATTGCTGACACCATCCATCGCGACCGCGGCCTTGAACTCGTTGGTCTGCGTCACCAGCCAGTCGGTCAGCTGGCCGCCGTAACCGACACCTTCGATCGCCATGCGTTCACGATCGATCCACAGATTGCGCCGGACGGCCGCGCTGACGCCGTACAGGACGTCCTGCCCTTCATCGCCGTCCGGATCTCCCAACACGGCGTCGGCGAACGCCTGGCCGTAGCCGGTCGAGCCGCGGTAGTTCACCTGCAACGTGGCCCACCCGTGTGCGGCGTACACCTGGTCCTGGAAGTTGAACGCCGGCCCGCTTTGCCCGTGCAAGTCGGGATGGAGCTCGACGATGAGCGGATACCGAACCGCGGGCGTCGTGTCGCTTGTGTTCTCCTTCCACCCCAATGGCTTGAGCAGAAACGCCTGCACGGTGTACCGGTTATCGTTGCTGATGAACGTGAACGAGTCGATGGGCGCGACTCTCTGATCGGTGAGCAGGGCAGCGTTCAAATCAGTCAGGCGACGAGCGCCGCGGGTCGGCGTCTTGAGATAGAGCTCCGGCATGTCCGTCGTCGTCGACAAGGCATAGGCCACCGCACCTGCTCTGCCCGGCGAGAAGGCCGTGACCGTACCTGGGTCCACCACGACGATCTCAGGGCGGCCGACGACCCCCGTGGGCGAAACGGGCACGCGGGCCAATGCCAACTCCCCCGTTGCTGGACGGTGAAGTACAGGGCCGAGGCGTCGGGGGCCCACTGGGGGCGACTCTGGCGCCCGCCTATCGCGGCGCCGACGTCGCGCTGGTGCGTGCCGTCTGGATCCATGAGCCAGACGTGCACATCCTCGGATGTCGATTCTCGGTCGGTTAACCCACGCGTCGTCCCTACGTAGGCGATGGCGGTCCCGTGCGGGGCCCATACGGGCGCGTACTTGGCCGTCTCGCTCGCCGTCAGACGGCGAATGCGTCCATCTGCGAGATGGATGGCGAACAGATCGTAGTGGAAAAACTCGTCCGGGTTCGGCTCATAGTTGGCGACGAACACAATGTCTTGCCCGTCCGGAGACCACGTGATCGAGTGGATGTCTCGCGTGCCGTCGGTGAGCTGTCTGACTTGCTTCGTCGCGAGATCCACGACGAACAACTCAAGGCGCCTGTTGTCATTGAACTGAGTGGCCCCGCTGCCGATCGTCGGACGGTAGAGAAAGTGTGATGCGACGCCCGGGTCGCTCGCGCTGTCGTCCGCGTTGATGCCCGGGATGGCGCGGATGAACGCGATCTGTTTGTTGTCCGGGGACCACAAGACATTGTCGCCCTGCCCCGGATCACGGATCACCAGCAGCTCGTGGCCGAGCCAACCCGGCAGCGGCAGATTCGGATCCGTCTCACGGCTCAGAAAGACCGGCTGTGATCCGTCAGCATGCGCGACCCAGAGCCCGCTCTGCCTCCCGTCGTTGCCGTCGTAGGCGAGCGACTTCGAGTCGGGGGACCAGTGTGGCAGCGAGAAGGACGACTTCTCGTCACCGACTCGACTCGCCTGCCCGGTCGCGACATCAAGGATCCACATTTGTTGGTACGAGCGTCCGGGTCGGTCGCGATTCGCCACCGTGTAGGCGATCCGCTGACCGTCCGGGGACAGCGCCACCTGCCCGACTGAACGAAGGCGGGACAGATCCGTGCTCCGTAGGCCCTGGGCGCCGACGGATACCGCCCACATCGCCAGACTCGACGCGAACGCGACGCCGCGAGCGGTCTGGAGAACGCCGTGGTAGAATGACATCACCCTCTCCTTCGACTGGCCGACGTGGCCGCCGCCAGCTACTGCACCATGTGCGCGCGGAACCACGCGATGGCCCGCGCGTCCCGGTCGAGCCGGTTGTGCGAGGCACCCGCGTTGTCGCCGGCGTATATGACGACGCTGTAGGGAAGTCTCAGCCGGTCGAGCACCTCCGCCAGCTCGAGCGTTTGCATGGCCGGCACCTGCGTGTCTGCCGCGCCGTGCATGAGCAGGAGCGGCGTCCGAAGGTCTGCGGCCCAGAGGATGGCCGAGCGCTTGGCGTTGATCTCCGCGTGTCGCCGGGCGTAATCCGGGAACAAGGTGTCCCGCGCTTTCCGAACGACGGTGTCGGTCGTGAACAGCTCCTCGAGATTGCTGAACGCACCGACCGTGGCGGCCGCGTTCATCGGGAAGTGGTAACGCATGGCCTGAAAGGTCATCATCCCACCCCGTCCATCGCCGTACATAAACACGTTGCGGGCATCGGCGTAGGGCAGCTGCTGGATGACCCGCGCGAGGTTCATTACGTCATCGACGTCGGCGCCACCCATCTCGTCGTGCCCTTCGCCCCCGGCGCTCTGGCGGTATTGCGGAGCGACGATCAGGAAACCGTACGGCGACAGCCGCTCGAAGTAGGGCGCATAGAGAAAGCCGATGTCACCATGCTGCATGTCGCCGCGCGCGAGGACGATCACAGGATATCGTTGGGTGCCAGGATCGCGCGGTCTGTACAGGTATGCTTTGACCTTGAGCCCATCGCTCAAGTACGTGATCGTCTCGAGCACGTTGGTACTCGTCTTCAGCGCCTCTGCCGCGTGTTCGTACGCCGCCACGTTTGGGTAATAGTGGTCACGGTCGGCGATCTGCTGCGGTGTGAAGGTATTCCCCACCGGGTAGACGTAGGGCTCGATCCGAACGATCGTTCCGTCCGTCGTCGGTCGGCCGCTGGGCATCTGCAGCATCAGCATCAGCGCGATCAGGCCCAAAGGTGTCACTGGCGCTCTCATCGTAACCGGTCTGTGCTACTCGGCCGCGGGGCGCCGATCGCAGGACCATCCGACCGCTGGGCGCGCCACGCGCCCCCCACATCGGGTGCCAATGTCGAGCGAGGCCAATGGTTGCGCAAGTGTCGCGACCTCGGCGGGGGTCTATCCACCCACTGGGCGATCAGCGCGAGTGCAGAATTTGTCGCGTCGATGTGCGTGGTCCTGCGAACGGCATCGCGTTGCGCGACGAGCGAATGGCAAAGAACGAATCATCAGAGGAATCCGAGCCTGCCTCGCGATCCCATTGCGTCGCCGCGTCCGCTGTTTCTAGCAGAGACTGTGTGCGCCCGCGCAGAGTACGCGGCACAGTCTGCCGGAGTGTGCACGGAACTTGCCCGTATGAGGGATTCCGAGTCATCGCGACCGTGCCATCGGCGCACGAAGAGAGTTGGGAGGCCGCAGCGCCGTCGTCGAGGCGCCGCGAACCACACTCTGAACCACCCGCCAGGAGGGGCGCATGCGGATCACGTCCTTTGTGCGTGCAGCGTTGCCCGGAGCTCTGAGTCTCGCTCTCGCCACAGCGGTGCCCGCACAAGTCGTCGTTTCGGTCAGCGTCGGCGCGCCGCCGGCACTGCCTGTGTACGAGCAGCCGCCGGTGCCGGCCTCCGGTTATGTCTGGACGCCCGGTTACTGGGGTTACGATCCCAATGATGGATACTTCTGGGTGCCCGGCACATGGGTGCAAGCACCTGAGCCGGGCCTACTCTGGACCCCGGGCTATTGGGGCTGGAGCGACAACGGCTATGCGTGGAATCCTGGCTACTGGGCGCCGCAAGTCGGCTTCTACGGTGGGATCAACTACGGATACGGGTACGGCGGCGTCGGATATCAGGGGGGATACTGGAACAACGGCGCCTTCTATTACAACCGGTCGGTCACCCGTGTCAGCAATACAACCAACATCACCAACGTGTACAACAAGACAGTGGTCAACAACACCACTGTCACCAATGTCAGCTACAACGGCGGCGCGGGTGGGACACCCGCTCGACCGACGCCTGCAGAATTGGCCGTGAGCCACGAACGACATGTTCCGCCGACGGCCGACCAAACCCAGCATGAGCACACCGCTAGCACCAACCACGCGCAGTGGGCATCGGTGAACCATGGCAAGCCGGCGGTCGTCGCAACTCCCAAACCGGGAGAGTTTGCCGGAAAGGATGTGGTAACGACGAGCCGGGAGACACGCGCGTATCGCGCAACGTCAACCGGCGACGTGACGACCCGCACACATCCAGCCGCTCCGCACCCCAAAGTGGCAGCTCCGCCGTCGACTCAGAAAGCGCCGGTCACGGACGCCCACCCAGACGTTAAGGACCACTCGAAGGGGCAAGGTCAATCCAAGCTGGATCAATCCAAACCGAAGGGCCAACCCAAGGCTAGCGACGAGCACAAAGCCGAGGGACAGCCCAAGGCGTCAGCTCCGCCGAAGCAGCAGCATCCGCCGGCGTCTGATGAGAAGCCCAAAGCTGATGACAAACCGAAGACTGGCGACAAGCCGCCTGAGAGCACCTGACAAGCGGCGTCGTAGCCGCTCTCGCCCCGCTGGGACCTCGTGCTGCTCACGTACCCGCCGCCGGGCGCGCGGCTGACGGACTAGCGCAGGGCGCGATCAGTCGCCGCTTTGGCCGTTGTTCGAGGCCGGAGGTGGCGGGGACTCGCCCGCAGGACGCGCGGGATCGTCAGGGTTCGCCGGTACCACTGGCGTGGCGGCCTTCTCCGGCCGGCGCCACGGCTGGCGGGGTGCATCACGTCGGGCGAGGCGGTTGTCATAAAACCCGACGATGCGTGCGCGGACCGAATCTTCGGTGTCCGTCGCGTCGAAATGGAACGGAGCGTAGCGGTGGTTGTCGCTCGAGACAGTAAACCACCACCATGCGGTCGTGTTGGGCCTCCGCGCCTCCTCAATCCGACAGGCGAATGTCCGTCCGGCGTCCACGAAATCAAACGATTTCTTCACGACCACTCCCATCGAAATATCCAGTGGCTCGGGGCCCTCTGACGCAGCGGCGGCACATCCCTCGTGGACGTTGTCCACGTGAGTTGCCCCGCCGCCACGTCTCATCTCACCGTGAGATGCGGGCCACGCAGGGTGCTATACCTTGCCCAGCTTGGTGACGTTTTCGGCAGCGGGTCCCTTCTGCCCCTGGACCACGTCAAACTCGACCTGATCGCCTTCGGCCAGCGACTTGAAGCCGCCGCCCTGGATAGCCGAGTGATGGACGAAGCAGTCCTTCTGTCCATTTGCGGGAGTAATGAAGCCGAAGCCTTTGCTGTCGTTGAACCACTTTACTGTGCCTGTCGTACGCATACGGTACTCCTAGTAACTAATGATGGTGTCGAGAGTGCGGATGTACCGTACCTCACGACGGGGTGTACACGACTGCACCAACTGGGCGCAGTTGCGAGCGACATTGCGCGAGGTCCACTGTCCTAGCAAAAAAAGCCCTCGCGAGAGCGAGGGCCCAGAGCTTATGGCGGCGTATTCGCCGCGACTGTCGCTCTACAAGATTAGCGGCGATCGTGGCGTTTGGCAAGTAGTCTCGGCCCGCCTCGCCTCACTGCGCGGGGGGCCGGCGAGCGGCGATCTCGGGCGGGATGGGACCAGGATCGCGGCCGATGCGGCGGCACGTATCGCAGTACGCCTCGTGCGCCGCGCTGACATCGCGCGGGGAGGACGCGCGTTTCCGGAGAGCGAGCAGGTCGTCGGCACAGAGGCCCAGATCGACAGGTCGCAGCCCCTCGCTCGTCAATAGCGTGCGGAGCATGGGCATAGGGTCCCCGGCGGACAGCGCGGCCTGCCATGGGCTCGGATGCGGGGAGTTGCCAGCCTGCGGCTCTCGCACTCGCCCACCCAATCGCACGAGCCATTTGGCGGCGCTCAGCTTCCCTGCAGCAACGGCATCGTATAGATAGGTCCGACCCGAAATAGGCGACACGTCGGCGGCAATCGGTTCGAAGAGACGACGGTCCCGCCAGATGAGCTCCCCGAAATCGGCCTTGATGAGTTTCGCCATTGCGGCGTGCAGATCATCGAGCGGCGTGCCTCGACGTGAGGCGGTTACGGAGTGCCCGACGCGGTCTTCACTCATTTCGGAGCGCCGCGAGGCGCTGGCGGCGGCTCTGCCGACGCATTGTAACCCGAGATTCCGCATCGCAGCAGGTCCGCCGCAAATTCGCGACTGTGCTCGTCAACGGTGAGATCGGCTGCAGCAAGCTGCTCCTTGATAGCGGTTTCGGCGGCAGCCAGCGACAGGCCCTGGGTGCGGAGCCATACGCCGTACGCGCGCGCGGCATCGCGCACGTTGGCTTGGGCTTCGCTGACGTCGTGGCTGGCGCTTTGATGGACGGTGGATGCACGGTCCTGCGGTGCGCGGAGTGAGTCGTATTGCTCGAAGAGATCCTTGCTGCTCGCCAGCGCGCCCAGGCACGCCCGCAGCCAGGCGGTGGGCGAAGCAGTCTGGGGCCCCGAGGGCGTCATCTGCGGCTGCTGCGGTGACTCAGAGATGAACTCCATTCGGAGCGCCCCCGACGTGACAGGAATCCCAACCCCAGCTGAGTCTCGGGTGCGGTAGGCCCCGCCCTACAAGCATAACAGCCGGACCGGCCCTTCGCAGAGCGCGAGCAATGGTGTCTGCTGCGTCGAGGGCGGCCCACGGCGACTATGGCCCAGTCGTGCGGTCATGCAGATCCACTCCGGGTGGCGCGCTCCGCTCGGCGACATCGCCCGCGGCCGACGCAGCGTGGCGGGAGTCCGAGGCTCGGAGGTCGGCAAAATTTGGCATGTAGACCACGACGCCGAGATCGGTCAAGGTGCGAGAGTGTGCGGCCACGAGCTGCCGATTGTAATGCGGGAGGCTCACGTCGAACGTGGCGCTCGGGTCGGACCCGACGATCTGCACGTCCGCGTCGGTCATCAGCAACTTCCCGAACCCCAGCTGGCCGCCGTGGAAATAGATGAAGTTGTGATCGACCGTATCGGCATGCACGAACGTGCGGAACACGGAGTCGTCGGAGCGGCGGACGAATTCCTGGACGACCGCGTTTCCCTCGATACGAACCGACGCGAGACGCCCGTCGATGGTCGGAGGGGGTAGGATAGCGGTCGGGTCGAGAAACAGGTCGTCACCCTCGACGGTCGCGCCGTGAGCGCCCCGCAGATCGAGGAGACTCCCAAGGCGAAGCCCCAGCGCGTGCAATACCGCTTGTCCGTTGAATCCCAGGATGTGAACGGCGCTTGGGTGGATGCGCACGCGACCGTCTGGCGTCAGGTCGAGCGTGCCACGCAGGCGGAACCGAAGATCGACTCCTTTGTGGATGATTCCCGTCTCTACGATCTCTGAGCCATCGGTCCGCACACGGAGATCGCGGATCGGAGCGTGCGGGTAGGCGAACACCACGGTATTGAGCAGGGCGCTCAGGTCATCCCCGGTCAGGGCGACGGTACCCGCAGTCACGCGAATGCGGTACGACGTGGCATCGTCCAACGTCGGTGGGCGATCCAGGCTGGTGCGAAGCACCTCACCATGGAGCGAGCGCACGCGAATCACGACCTGATCGGTGAGGCGAAGATCGACATTGCGCATCTCGACCCACCCTCGCCCACTCCCCTTCGCGCCGGCAATGGCGATGCTGTGGGCCGGGTGTGGTCGGGGCCCCAGCGGAAGAGGGTTGCCGCCGAACAACCCGGGCGCGAGCGGCACCAGCGCGCCGCAGAGTACCGTCCACCGCCTCACGACGGCGGCGACCGAGGTCCGAGCCTGCGGCTCGAGCTGCGAATCCGACAGCCTGTTCCTCATTCGGTGCTGGTCGGTCGGGCGCTCGCCGCTCCTACAGCGCGGCGCGCCGCCTCGAGAGGAGGAGGCGCATCATCGCCACGAGACAGACGGCGCCCACAACGGCCACACCAATCGTGTACGCGATGCCGCCGGATCCGGCGAACCCAAGTGCCGTCATGATCCGTGCTCCAATGAACGCGCCCGCGATTCCGAGCACGATGTCGAGCAATGGACCGTAGCCCGCGCCCTTCATCACCTTGCCGGTCAGCCATCCGGCGATCAAGCCAACGGCGAGATACCAGAGGATCGGGTCCACCTGCACGCTCCTGCAAAAGATCACTGGAACCCTCGAGCCGAACGGAGGATCCCTTATTAGATTGTGCACTATCTTACAGCCTACATTTTAATTTGTCAATATCGTAATACTAGTTATTATAATCGTGACTGATTATGTTGCCTTATGCGCGCACCGCCTGGCGCATACCCCGCTCGCGTCCCGCGGTCGTGATGCCTGGGCACGGTGCTGGGCCTCGCGCAGCGCGGAGGTGTGGCGGATCCGACAGCAATGTGGCGAACCAGACCACGACCACCGACGGAGCGCACCCGTGATTGAATCGAATCGTGACCACGCCGCGAAGCTGAGCGACCAGTTGTGCTTCGACCTCTACACCGCCGCACGGGCCATCGCCCGTGCCTATGGGCCGCACCTCGCCGCCCTGGGGCTCACGTACCCCCAGTACCTGGTCATGACGGCCTTGTGGCAGCACGCGCCGCGCACCGTGAAGGAGTTGGGACAGACCCTCGATCTCGACTCCGGCACGCTGTCCCCGTTGCTCAAGCGACTCGAGGCGGCGGGGATGGTCACTCGCCATCGCCGCGCCGACGATGAGCGCACGGTCGAGATCGCCCCGACAGCCAAAGGGCGCGCGTTGGTGCGAGCCGCGGCGGGCGTGCCGGCCGCGATGGCCGCCGAGATGGGGATCTCTGCCCAGGACGCGAGACGCGTCCGCGCGGTGTTGGGAAAACTGATCGCGTCGGTCGGGCGCAATCAAGAGGGCGAGCACACACGCACCACACGAGTGGAGGCCGGCGACGAGTCCGTGCACACTGCGGCCTCGTGATCGACTACCTTGGCGTCACCCGCTCACGATAGCGTCGTGGGCCACGCCTCGCCCCCCGCGGACATCCTCGACTCCTCGGCCTGACCCTCTGCGTGGTGGCGGGCGAGCGACGTCGTCACCTGGTTGAGAAGCGTGCGCAGCCGGCGACTCGCTCCCGCCGACAGGCCCATGACGGCGGCCATCTCGGTCGGCACGCCCTCCGCCTCGCGCATGAGCGCGGTTCCTTTCGACGTGAGCGTGACTTCGACCGCGCGCTCGTCCTCCTGGCGCCGACCCCGGGTGACCAGGCCGGATGCGTCGAGTCGCTTCAAGAGCGGCGACAGCGTGCCGGAGTCGAGCGCCAGTCGGTCGCCGAGCTCGGTGACCGTGCGCGGGGCGCGCTGTCTGAGTGCCCGCATGACCAGGTACTGGGGGTACGTCAGCCCCACTGGGGACAAGAGCGGCCGGTAGGCGCGCGCGATCGCGCGCCCTGTGGCGCAGAGATCGAAGCACAGGATCTCACTCAGGTCGGCTGGCCCTACTATGCGACTCACATTCGCCACGAATGGCCTCTCGTCAATCGGACTGGTGGAGCGTCAGGGAACACTGCCAACCGCGACGCGCCCGCGAGCGATCAGCGGCCGACGACCCACCGCGGCACGCCATCGGCGACACGTGCGCCGCGCGTGCCCCTGGACGGCAGCGGGATCGCCGCTCGTCGCGCACGCCAGGGTGCATAATATAGTGATCAATCAAGTTGTCAATGATTTTCTATTGACATTTTCCGTTGTACACGATACAATAGGACACCGTGGATTGAGAGTGGCGCCGGATCGACTCCCGCGCTGCCGTCCCGATCCCATTCACCGCTCCAGGAGGGTTCATGCTCGCCCGACGGCACCTGCGAACCATTGCCACGCTCACGGCGCTTACCGCGATCGCAGCGTGTAATCCGTTCGCCTCCCGACCCAGGGTCGGGCAGATCGATCCGGACAACTCCTCTGCCAACACGCGATGGAATGCCACGCTATCCACGCCCGGTGACATGACGGGAGCGGTCGACCTCCACGGTACGGCGACGCTCGTCGCGCATGGCTCGGGCAAAAGCGTAGCCAACATCACAATCAGCAACGCCGCACCCAGCGGTGTACATCCCTGGCATGTGTATCAGGGACAATGCGGCGATAAGGGCGCCGTCGTCGGGTCCGCCACGGCGTATCCGCCGCTCAACGTCGATCGCGAGGGGACCGCCACGGCCGCAGCGACGTTGCCGCTCGAGCTCCCGACGTCGGGCGCCTACTACGTCGCCGTGAATGCCTCGGCGGCGAACATGGAGACCGTCGTGGCCTGCGGCAACCTCGCACCGCCGAACGCCGGATAAAGGACACGCGCATGTCGGCGTCGATCCTGGAGCCTGCGCTCACCTCACGCCGGCTGGGACCCGTCCCAGCCGGCGGTGAGCGTAGGAGCCAGACGATGGGCTGGCGATCCTTGGACGTGTTGCGCGCCGTCTCGGTCGCGATCGGTGTGTACTTCGCGTTCCGGGCCATCTGGGCCGCGAGCACAGTGCTGCTCGTGGTCTTTCTCGGAATCCTATTCGGACTCGCGTTGTCCACCGGCGTCGACCGGCTCGCGCATGTGCACCTGGGCCGGTGGCACCTGCCGCGCGCGGTGAGCGCTGCGTTGCTCGTATTCGGCCTCTTCGGATCGCTCGGCGCGATCGGCGCGGCAATGTATCCGACACTGGCCGAGCAAGCCCAGGAGATCCAACGTCGACTCCCCGAGGCCGTGCGCAAGGTCAGCACGTGGACGGTCGCGCAGGAGGGCGGCATGCTGCGCGCGATCACCGCGCACCGCATAGTGGCGGGGCCACCGCCGGGGACCGCGAGCCCTCTGGGCACTTCCGACCGTGCGCCGCCGCCGAGCGCAACCCCCGATATCGCCGCGCAAGTTTCGGAGCAAGCGGCCGCGCTGACCCGATTTCTGTTTGGCTTCGTCGGCTCGACCGTCGCGGTGATTGCTTACGCCCTCCTGATCCTTTTCGTGGCGATCTACGTGGCGGCCGACCCCGCGCTGTACCGTCGCGGTCTACTTCACCTGTTCCCCCACCGGGCACGCCACCGCGCAGGCGACGTCCTGAGCGCGGTCGCGCTGGTCCTCCGCAAATGGCTCGTGACCCAAGCGATTGCGATGGTCACAATCGCGGTCGTCTGGGCAGTGGCGCTCTCGGTGCTCGGCGTCAGGGCCGCCCTTGCCCTTGCCGTGATCGCGGGGTGCCTCGAGTTCGTGCCGACCATCGGGCCAACGCTCGCCGTGGTCCCCGCCCTGGCCATGGCGCTGTTGGACACGCCCCAGAAGGCGATCTCGGTGCTGGTGGTCTACCTCATCATCCAGGCCATCGAGTCGAATGTCCTGATCCCGATGCTCATGAAAGGGCAGATTCACCTCGCTCCGGCCCTCACGATTGTCGCACAGGCGCTCCTGACCCTGGCCTTCGGTTTCTTGGGACTCATGGTCGCCGTCCCACTCACCGCCGCGCTCATCGTCCCGGTCAAGCTACTCTACGTCGAAGACGTGGTCGGCGACGGCATGACCGACGGCGAGACCGAACCCTCTCGTGCCGCGCGTGTCGGGCAGCTCGCCACGTAGGCCGCCGGGCACAGCGTGCACGCCACGAGCACGATACAACATCTGTATTGCCCAATTGGCTCTTGACTTATAGCATTGTGTACAATACAATGGGTAGTGATCGGTCGCTCTCGCATCGGACTCGCCGAGCAGCGCGTACCGCCAGACTCTTGGCCCTGGGAGGGCCCATGCGCATGCAACGCTCCGTGCAGATCCTGACTGTCCTCGCAACGCTAGCGACCGTGACGGCGTGCAGCAGGTACGGGAGAGGAGGCTATAACAGCGAGCCCAATCCCAGCTACTCCTCCACCACCGTCGTCTGGGATTCCGGCCCGCTCGACCAGGACTATCAGCATCAGCGCGCCGACCTGGACGCGCGGCACACGCAGGAGATCACCAGCCCGCGATCGGGCGAGTCGTCCGATCAGAATGAAGAACCGGCAGGCGGCCGAGAGCAAGGATCTCGACACGCGGTACGCCGCAGGCAAAGCGTCGCACGCCAAGTCGGTGCCCGCGTCGGATCAAGGACACGACGACAAGTCTCGCTAGCAGCGAGCAGCGACGACGGATGCGGGTCGTGCGGTTCGACCGCACGACCCGGGCGTCGACACGCGGAAGAAGCAAGAGACAGCGGGAGGGATTGGATTGATGATCGACCCGCCCGCACGTGACGCAATGCGGCGTCTACCCACACGTAAGGAGACCGTATGTTGTTCACTCTCGCGGCCGTGCTCTTCGTACTCTGGATCTTGGGATTCGGCGTATTCCACGTGGCCGGTGGCTTGATTCACATCCTGCTGGTCCTGGCGGTCATTTCGCTGCTCTGGCAGGTGATTGCCGGGCGCCGCGCGGTCTAGCAGCATGCGCCCGATCACGACGTTCCTAGTCGTCCTCCTCTTCCTGTCGGTCATGGGGACGTCCCCGCACTCGCGCGCCACGCGCGACGAACACCAGAATGTCCTCGCCACGATCGCGACGTTCCAGAAGAAGGATCCCGGGTTGCAGAAATTCTTTGACCACGCTGCGGGATATGCCGTCTTTCCGACGGTTGCCGAGGGCGCGATCGGCGTCGGCGCGGCGCACGGCACGGGAGAGCTCGTCGTAGACAGCAAGGCGATCGGAAAGAACTCGATGACCCAGGTCACGGTCGGCTTGCAACTGGGTGGGCAGTCCTACTCAGAGATCATCTTCTTCGAGACGCCGAGCGCGCTCGCGGGCTTCGAGCACGGCGACTTCGCCTTCGCAGCGCAGACGTCGGCTGTGGCACTGGCCTCGGGGGCGTCCGCGAACGCGGCGTATCGCAATGGCGTCGCCGTCTTCACGGCCGCGAAGGGTGGACTCATGTATCAGGCCAGCGTCGGCGGCCAGAAGTTTTCCTACGACGCGTACTGACGGTCACCTCGTTCTCGGCCAATCGCGCGACAGAGTGACACTTAGGCTCGTGGCGCATTGGCTGTGACGTAATAGATGGTGCACAATAGCATAGCACACATGCGAATGATCGGTTGGGACTGCAAGTCCCACCGCACACAGGTAGCGACGACGCTGGGAGGCGGGATGCACGTGCTACGAGGGGGTATGAAGGTGATGATGGGGGTGCTTGCGACGACGTTCTTGGTCTCCGTCCCGGCCGCTGCCCAACAGAGAGCGGGCGGCGATCACGGTGGCGAAGGCGGGGCCGGCGGCCATGCGGTAGGCGGCGGACACATTCCTGCGCACGGTCCCCGCCCGTTCCAGCGCGGCGGAACGCAGGGGCGCCCGAAAGCGCAAGCCTTCGTGGATCAGCCTGGACACCCGAACGCCCCACACGTTCATGCCGACAACGATGAGTGGGTCGGGCGCGCGGCGCCCAATGACCCACACTACCACCTGGATCATCCGTGGCAATACGGGCACTTCAACGGCGGGTTCGGGCCGAGCCATACGTTCCGCTTGGCGGGCGGCGGTCCGGGTCGGTTCTGGTTCGGCGGCTACTATTTCAGCGTCGCCCCGTACGACGTCGGCTACGTCAATGACTGGCTCTGGGACTCGGACCAGGTCGTGGTTTACGCCGACCCCGATCAGGCAGGGTGGGAGCTCGCGTATAACCCGAGGCTGGGGACGTATGTCCATGTGATGTATCTCGGGAACCACTAACGAGACTCGCGCTGGCGGCGATTCGTCGCCGCCAACGCGCTGGCGCGAGTCGGCATCCGATACTGGCACGACGGGCGTCGCCCGTCGTGCCGACACGGCCACACGAGAACCACGTCCTCGCATACCTGAGACTCACATGCTGACCCCGCTCTTCTCCGCACCGGTTGGACCCGTCACGCCACGCCGGCGGCGCGGCCGGCGATGGCACCGGCGTAGCTGGATGTCGGTGCTGCCCCGATGGCCTGTGGTGCTCGAGCTCGGGGCCCTGGTCGCGATCGCCATCGCCATCGTCATGTTGCTGGATCACGTAGTCATGCTGCAATAGCACGCGCCGCTGCGTCGACCACCCCCTGGCAACAGGATCATGCGGGCGATCCCTTATTGATTTCGCGAGGCGCCGCGCACCGTCACTGCGGGGGATACTCGAAGATTTGGGTCGGGATCGACTGCGTGCGGGCCAACGCGATATCGCGCGGCTCGATGTAGAAGCGCTCGGACCCATTGGTGCTGGTGAAGCGGATCTGGAAGCGCGCATGGGGATCGTGTGTCGCCGGCAATGCGAAATCGACTCGCCAAAGTCGCTTGGAATGGACCGGGACCGCCGCGAGCAGGCTCAGGCCGAAACTGACGGCGGCGGGTGAGTTGACACCGTATGGCACGCCTTGAGCCCAGATCAACCCGAGGTCGGCGAAGCCAGCGACGCCGACTTCGGCGATGCCCTTGATGGGCGCCAGTAGCCACCGCTCCTCCAGCCGCGTGACGCTCCGTTCACCGCCAGTGACTGTCGAGTTCTGGTAGCCGGGCACTCCGCCCCGCGGGTCGGCGAACGAAAGCGCGAATGGGATTCTCGAGTCCAGCCCGAGCGAGTACTCCTCGCTGAGCACGACCGTGTGCACGGCGGCGGGTTTCCAGTACAGCGCACCTCGGCCGGACACGAAGATGTCGTCCCAGCTACCCGCCGCAAGCGCGTCGCGCGCTTCGCCCGACGCCTGCACCGCCAAGAGAAAGTTCGGCGCCCCGATACCCGCGTAGACCCCTGACGCCAGCAGCACGTCCTGCCGCGAACCAAATACAGGCAGGCCATGCCCGCCGAACACGCCAATCTCAGTTCCCAGTCTGATGTCCTGTTCGCCGCTGAGCGCATCGAAGCCTCGCACACGCAGAAATCGGATCTCCCGCATGCCGAGAATCGCGTTGACGCGGGTCGCGACGAGCGTCGTATAGCGAGCAACCAGCCCCGGGTTGGTGTCTGGGCGCACCCCATGGCCAGGCGGAAGCACGACCGGCTGCGAACCCGGAGCTTCCCGCTCGTCAGAGAGTGTCAATCCAAACAGCGCCAGGTGCCCGAGGCCGCCCTGGACTCGGCTCACCCCGCCGATCTGAGCGAAGCGGCGGCGGACATCGAGCTGCGGCGGCAGCGGCGTCGAGTCATTGAGGAAGCTGACATACGTCCGCCGCTCGCCAGCCTGCACAATCCATCCGACGCGCTGCAGGTCGGTAAAGAACGGGTGCACGAACGTGCCGGTCCAATAGCCGCCGAGCAGGTCGCGGGTGCCGAGCACCGACAACTCATAGGGTCGGCCCAGGAACGCGTAGTCCGTGATCCCGCCGGCATATCGATCGCGCAACCCAAGTCCGTCGGCCCAGTCGCCGACGACGCTCACCCCCTCGCCACCAAGATTCCCGTCGCCTATGCGGGCTTCGGTGACGTGCGGCGCTCGGCTGCGTGCCGCAACACCGCCGAACAGCGATATATCGTCCGCAGTCACCACCGCGACGCGAACTCCGCCTTGTCCGTCGTCATACGTGGTCACACGCACTTCGGCCAGAAACGGCTGGGCGCGGAGGATGCGCTCGGATTCTGCGCGGCGCACCTCTGTGCACGGCCTACCCACGTGGAGCGCGAGAAAGCTGCGAATGACGTCCGGCCGTGTCACTGCGTGAACGGCGGTGAGCGCGCGCGCCAAAGGGCGCCAACGCCCCCCGAAGCCGGCGTAGTACGGCGTGCGAGGCCAGATGTCGATCGCGCTCACGACGCGGCCGTCGCAGGGACTGAGGACTCGTGCCGTGTCCTGCGCGATCACGGTACGATGTGGCACAGCGATACCGATGCCGATGGCCACGAGAGCACCGATGTAGGAGCGCAATGGACTCAGCTCCCCCTCCCCCTCCGCGCCGTCCCTGTGCCGTGGCGAGCACGCCGATCGGGCGATCGGTCTGAAGCAGCGCACAGGATCGACACCTGGCCGCTCGACATGGTGAAGCGGGCGGCGCACCCGAGCACTGAGTAGCTGGCGATCCGCGCTAGACGGATGCGCGCCCGTTTTCGCTCGTGGTCATCCTGGCGCCGCACACGGCATGGTCAACGTGAACGTCGAGCCGACGCCGAGCGTGCTGGCGGCCGTGACATCGCCGCCCATCCCCCTTGCCAGGTCACGACTGATAGCGAGGCCGAGCCCCGTACCTTCGTCCATCCCGGTCAGCCGCCGGCCGACCTGCACGAATGGCTCGAACAGCGTCTTGAGGTGATCGGGGAGGATCCCGCGTCCGGTGTCGCTCACGATCAAGTCCACCGCGGGCGCCCTCCCTGGTCGAGACGCGGGCATCCCATCCAGGGCGCGCCGTCGACGGTCGAACGGCGCAGCCCCGAGCGTGACGCGGCCGCCCACGTCCGTAAACTTGATCGCGTTGGACAACAAGTTGAGTAGGATCTGGAGCACTTTCTCCTGGTCCCCGTACACGCTGAGCGTGGGGAGGCACGGGGTGCGGACGAAGACAAGCCCTTTCGCTGACGCTTGCGTCTCGACCATCCCCGCGGCGCTGTCGAGGAGGTCGCTCACGGCGACATCGGCGGTGGCGAAGCGCACCTGCAACGCTTTGAGCCTCGCGAAGTTCAGCACGTTGTTGATGAGGCTGAGCAAGTGCATCCCTGCACTTTTGATGCGACTCAGGGCGTCGGCCTGCTCCGCTGTCACGGGCCCGCGAAGACCCATCTCCACGAGGTCTGTGTACCCCAGAATGGCGTTCAGCGGAGTGCGCAGCTCATGGCTCATCGACGTGAGAAATGAGGTCTTCACCTGATTGGCGTGCTCCGCGTCTTTGCGCGCGATATCCGCTCGCGCACGGGCTGCGTCGGCGCTGAGGTGCCGCAGACGCACGCCATCGTAGAGGCGCGCGCCGTTCAAGAGGTCCGCGCAGCGACTCGCGAGATCCTCGCCCAGTTGGACCTCGTCCTCGGTATACGGCCCCGCTCCAATCGGGTTCACGAACGTGATCGCGCCACGGAGCCGGTCGTGGGTCATGAGCGGCACGACGAGGAGGCTCCCGAGGCCCATCTCCCTGAGCAGACTCAGATTGTCGAGGCCATGCGCCGCGCTGGCGAGCACGGCGTCGATATCGGTATCCACGATCGTCGACGCTCGAGTCTCCGCGACGAGTGGAGCGCCGAGCGGATCGCCCTGCGCCGGCGACCAGTGCTGGGCAAGCTTGCGCACGAGGGCGGCCTTCGTCGGGTCGGGATGCACGATGGGCAACCGGCACCATGATCCGTCCGGCTGATCGACATCGACGATGCACCACGCCCCGAGCCTAGGGAGGGCAACCGTCGCGATGGCGCCGTAGACGGTCTCGAGCTCGAAGGAGGCACCGAGACGGCGACTCGCGTCGGCGAGGAATATCGCTCGCGCACGGGAATGGTCCGCACGTTGCGCCCGCTCCTGTTCGTGTAGTGCAGTAATGAGCAGGCGTTCCGAGAGTGCTCGCTGACGAGACCGGGTGTCCTCTCGGCGCCGCGTGGTGCGGACCGTGATGACCTGATAGTCCGACCGTCCCGCATCGTCCACGACTGGCCACACATCGCACCGCCACGTCGCAAGATCCTGCCGTGGCTGGCCGACGGGCACTGATCCCAAGTGCGCATCGTGCACCGCGACGCCATCGCGCCGCACCCGATCGAGGAGTGCGTCCAGCCCCTCGTGGGCGACTGACGGCAATGCGTCCATAACCGGCACGCCCGTCTCGGCCTGCGCGCCGAGACGCTCACTGAGCTCGCGAAACGCGGCGTTGGCAAAGACAAGCGCGTGCGCCGGTCCGCTCACGACGGCCGACGGCAGTGGCGCGCGTTCCAAATACGACTGCAGAAGGATCGATCCTCCTGCGGCGGCCGGCACGGCATCGTCCACATGGGCCATTCTCAGACCCACGAGCGCGGGTGCGGGTGGATGCGGCGTGATCCTCACGATCAGGTCCTCCGGTTCGCGGTCGCTGAGTGGGCGGACTCCTGGTCCCCGTGCGCGACGGCCCGGTACCTCTGCCGGTGTGGCTCACCAACCTCGCTCGCGTAGTCCAACGCGATCAGTCGCTCCAGCACGCCCGCGACGTCTCCGGCAGCCACGCCTGCCTGCGTCGCGAGGAGCGCTGGCGACGCCTCGCGGAGCTGGATCAGCACGTCCAGGATCGCACCCTCGCGCTCTGTCAGCCCGGCATATCCTGCAGCGCGGACGCGTCGTTGTCTCTCGGGGACGCCCGTAGTGATACCGTGATAATCATCCAGGCGCTTTCCGATGACGGCACCACGCGCGCCGATCTCGTAGGCCCGATACTCTCTGCTATGCTCGCTCCCGCGCATCTTGACCACCGCGAGCACGGGCCGGAGCTCGCCCGCGATTTCCACATAGCGCTGCACGATGATGTCGTCCGTGATGAAGGACACACGGTCGAGCGTGACACTCGTCGCGGGAAATGCCGACGTTTCCGCGGTCATGACGACGGTGACACCGGTCGCGGTGAGTGCGCCGACGAGTCGGTAGAGCGACTCTCGGAAGTCCTCCCGAAAGGTCGGCGCGAGCGCCACCTCGAAGCCGGATAGCGAATCGATGACCACACGCGTTGCGCCGAGCCGCTCGACTTCATCCAGAATCGCCGCCAGCGTCTCATCAACGGAGAGGTCCAATGGCCGCAAGTAGATCAGCGCCAGCTTGCCGCGCGCGACCATGCCCGCCAGGTCAATGTCCAGCCCTTTCGCTCTCTCCAGATACGTTTCCGGGTATTCCTCGAAGACGACTGCCACCCCAGCTTCACCCCGTGTGAGCCCCTCGGCCAGGAACTGCGTAGCGAACGTCGTCTTGCCGCTGCCCGCCGGACCGGTGAGCAAGACCGCGTCGCCCGCGGGATAGCCGCCACCCGTCATCGTATCGAGACCGGGCACACCGGTGGCGAGTCGCTCGAGGCGCCGCGGCCGACGCATTTCCTGCTGCTCCGGGATGCGGGGGAACACGCGAATCCCGTGCTCGTTGATGCGGAAGGTGTGGAGGCCCGGCATCGACGCTCGCCCCCGCATCTTGACCACTTGGACCTTGCGAACGACGGAGTTTCGGTCCAACGCCTGCGACAGCCAAAGAATGCCGTCGGCGACGGTAAAGATAGGATTCTGCAGCTCAGGCTCAGCGTATTCGCCGATCAAGAACGAGGTGACTTCCCACGTTGTCAGGTGGAGCGCGAGCCGTTGGACGAACGGCTCGAGGGTCACCTGGTCCGGCGCTCCGGGTCCCGTCGCCTGGAGCCCGAGGGTGCGGAACGAGTCGACCACCACGAGCCCAGGTGTCGCCTGCTCGACTTCGTCGACGATTCGCTTGAGCACGGCGGCGAGATCGTGGCGCAGTACTTCCTCGGTCAGGTTGATGAAACGCACGGCAGAGCCAACGAGGTCCGGGCGGAAGAAACGAAATTGGCGCTGGTACCGAATCATCTTGAGCGTGGGCTCGCCGAGCACGGTGAAATAGAGCGCCGGTCGCGCGACGGTCGCGTTGCTGAAGATGATCTGCTGCGCCAAGGTGGTCTTCCCCGCCCCAGGACCACCCGCGACGAGGTTGAACGACGATTCCGGGAGGCCGCCGCGCAGCACGGCATCGAGCCCGGGTACGCCGGTCGCCACGGATCCGATCAACGGTCGGTCCGCAAGTCTCTCCTCTGTCGACACCAGATGAATCACGGGGCCCCTCGGGTACGATGCGTGTTCGCGTGCGTAGTCGGGTGGTGATGGGTATTGACGTCCAGAAGGCTGAGCACCATATCGTCGCCAATGAGGCGGCCGAGGAGCTCAATGAGTGCTGAGAGAACGGCGGCGGCGCCCTCGGTTGCCGCAGCTACTCCATGGCGTAAAGCGCCCTCGGTCAGGCCGTCCAAGCAGTACACAGATCCGCTGCTGATGCGCACCGTTTCGAGCACGGGATGGTTGCCGCCGGCCTGAGCGGCCGCGAGTGCACGCGCGAAGAGCGCACGACAGCCGTCGCTTCCGATCCATCGGGCGAGATCATCGGACACACGGCGGCAGACGCGGTCTGCAGCTGCGGTCGTGTCAGCACCGAGCGGCGTCGGCGTCTCACGGGTGAGCAGCTGAGACGCCAGCTCGCGTGCGGCTGCATGGTTGGGTGGCGGCACGTCTCGTGCCTCCCCGGGTAACGACCGCGACAGCGCCACAAGCGAGCAACATTTCAACCGGCGCTGGTACCGATGCCCTGTTTCGCTCAGGTGACGGCGAAGACGCGGACCGGCTTCAAGAATGTACGCCACCGCACCGGAAATAGCGAACATCGTCCGTTCTTCTGCCACCGCGACTGCCGTAGGATCGTGTCTATGGCGTTCATCGCCGCCATTTCTCCGACCGAGCGCTGCCCGCTGGAGCACCCCCGCTTTGGGTTGAAGCAACCGCGATGAGCGGCCCGCAGCGGCTCTAAGCCTCTTCAACGCTCGCGAGCGGGCGATTCCTTGGAGGACCTCGGTCCCAAGGGTAGGTTCCCGGAGATTCTGAGAGCGCGCGCACGGAGACCGGGTCGTGCCGGAGACCTCACGACCTCTTGACGGGAGTACCTCATGCATCACGCGATTCGCTACGAAGGCGGGTTCGAGCTCAATTACCCGACCCTGCGCCCCGGGGCCTCCGACTTTGCAGCTGACGAGGGCGGCCGGCACCCAATGCCAACGTGGCCGGCGGACGTGAACGGGGTTCGGTTTGGCTTCATGGAGCGGCGCGGCAAGCGCTTCGTCGCCGTGCGCGCGCAGTACGGCGACGCCGACGTCGTGCTCGCGAATGTCGTACCGATCGACACCTCACGACACCTGAACGGGCGTCGCGTATCGGCTGAGGCGATCACGCTGTCCGACGGGTCAGCTGGCGCCTTGCTCGGCGACATGATCGAGGCGAACCCCGCGCAGCGCCCTGCCCTCGTCGCCGTGCGCGAGCAGATCCGAGAGGCGCTCGATCGGTAACCAATAGAGTCCCGGAGCTCTCAAGCGGCGGGCCGCCGCCGGGAGCGGCGCAGGGTTCTGAGCATCGCGCGGAGATCCTCCAGGCTCTTGAGCCGAACGGCCCCGATCTCCTCAATCAATGGGTCATACGCTGCTGCCCCTGCCCCACCGAGCAACACCGTGATGTCCTTGGGCAGGGCGCTCCGCAGGCGACGCAGCTCATCGTCGACTGCCAGGCCTCCGCTTGGATAAACAATACTCAGCGCCACGGCACGTGCCCGTGTCCGAATTGCACCCTCGGCAATGTCCTCCGCTGGGAGGTCGGGGCCGAGGTACGTGACCCGCCACCCTTCAGCCGCCGCAGTGGCTGCGACGAGCAGCGCGCCGAACTCGTGAACCTGACCCGCGGGCGTCGCGACGACCAGGTTCGCCGTGGCAAACGGCGAGCTCGCGCTCTCCGTGACGCGGTCCAGCACGCGGCGCAGCACCGCGGACGCCAGGTGCTCGTGTACGGGACGGAGTGTCCCTTCGCGCCAGCGTAAGCCCACGCGCTCGTGCAACGGCACGATGACCCCGTCGACGAGCGAAGTGACCGACAGCACGACGGCGGCCCGCCGGAGGATGGCATCGAGCGTAGTCGCATCGAGCCGTCCGACAGCGCGCAGCGCATCGTCCAGAACGTCGGTCGCCGACAGCGGTGCCGCTCCGTCCCGCGCCGGTGCCCCCGCGCTTCCGGCTCCCGCTTCGGCGTCGGCAATAGCGTCCTGGCGGACTAGCGCGACGAGAGCATCCGTCGGAAGGTCGGCCACTTGCCCAATGCTTCGGCCCGCCAGCGTCGCACGATAGAGGAGGCGTAGTCGCTCAATGTCGGCGTCCGAGTAGAGGCGACGACCGCCGTCCGACCGCGCCGGCGCGACCACGTCGTAGCGTCGCTCCCACGCGCGTAGGAGGTCGGCGCTCAGTCCGGTGCGACGGGTGACGACCCGCATCGGATGGCGGTGCTGCTGAGACCTCGCCTGCCGCGGCATGCGCGAATGCTAATCGGGACAGCCGACCTGTCAAGATTGTGTCCTGGACAAAACATTGACAACCGAGGGGTGGGCCGGTAGATTACCGGAAGGAAAGCTGGAGGCCTTCGGGGCCCGGTTGTCCGGTGCACGTGGAGAGAGGGTCCCCCGTAAGAGCGAGCAAGATATGGTATACGCCACGATGAGCCCGACCGCGCCGGTATTCGGATTGCGGCGCGAGATCGACAAGCTGTTCGAGGATGCGTTCCGACTCGGGCACGCCGGACGAGGTGATTGGAGCCCAGCTGTCGATGTTCGCGAGCTCGATCAAGAGCTGCTCTTCACCATCGAGGTTCCGGGCGTCGCGCAAAGCGACGTCGAAGTAACCACGGAAAATGGAGTGCTCACGGTGCGCGGCCAGCGAGCCCAGGAACAAAGCGAGGGAGAGGAAGGACGCTATCATCTCGCCGAGCGCGGTTATGGGTCGTTCGTCCGCCGGTTCCAACTGCCGCAGGGCGTGAAGAACGAGGAGATCCAGGCCGACGTCGACAACGGTCTGCTCACAGTCCGGGTGCGGAAAGCGGCCTTGCCGGAGGCGAAGCAGATCCACATTACCGCAGGCACAAACCCGAGCAAGCACACGCAGACGGTCTTGGCTGAGGTCGGGCGGCCCGCGGAGACACCAACGAAGGCGAGCAAGGCGCTCCAGCCGAAGTAACCGTTGCCACGAGGGCGATCCACTCGCCCCACACGGTGACTTGACAGTCTGAAACGGCACAGGGCCTTTGCCCTGCGCCGTTTGCTATCCCGGCCGGTTATTCGCGATCGGCTGCGTCGCGGTCGCGGTCTCCTGTCGTCCCTTGGGCGTCCGTAGTCTGATCGAGCGGCGCACCATCACCCGTCACGAGACGCAGCGTGACGGTGAACCGCGCCCCTTCACCCTCGGCGCTCCGCACACGTAGATCGCCGCCCATCCCGCGCGCGAGCTCTCGGCTGATCGTCAGCCCCAGTCCCGTTCCATCCGTCGCCTGGGCGAACGTGCGATTCAATTGGACGAATGGCTCGAAGATGACGTCCTGCTTGTGGCGCGCAACGCCGACCCCGGTGTCTTTCACCTGCAGGTATATCAGGCTGGGCGTCGCCGACCGCGAGCTCACGTCAACCGAGATGCGGCCGCCATTCGGCGTAAATCTCACGGCGTTGGCGAGGAGGTTGAGCAGGACCTGGCGCAGCTTGTCCGCGTCGGCCCACACCTTGGTTCCCTCGGGCGGATGCCTCACGTCGTACACCAGTCCCTTGGTCGCGAGTTGCGGCTCGATCAGGCTCGTCACGTCCTTCATGACCGCACCAAGATCGGTCGGGCACATGTCGTAGACGAGCCGTCCCGACTCGAGCCGATTGACGTTGAGGACGTCGTTGACGAGGCCCAACAAGTGTCGTTCGGCGCGCTGGATACGAGCCAGGGCAGTCCGCTGCGCGTCCGTCAGTGGCCCATGCACCTCGAGCTCGAGCAGCTGCACGTACCCCGCGATGGCGTTGAGCGGGGTGCGCAGCTCGTGACTCATGGTCGTGATGAACTGCGTCTTGGCCTGACTCGCCACCAACGCCTCGCTCCGCTGCTGTTCGGCCTCGATGCGCGCGTCTTTCGCATCGTCGAGCAGCCGCTCGCGCTCGCGTCCGCGTGCCTCGAGGGCGTCGTTGAGTTCGTGCAGTTGCTCGTTCGCCCGCAAGAGTTCCTGGCCACGTAGCGCCACCTCGGCTTGCATGTGCTGCGCCCGACTCTCCAGTAGCTGGTGAGCCTCGGCCTCGCGATTCCGATCGCGCATCTCGCGAAGGAACGGCGTCACATCCTCGACGCGATGGATGATGTACGCGAGCTCTCCGCCCGGGCCGGTGACGGGCGAATTCACAGGGCTCCACCACCGCTCCTCGAACTGGCCGCCGACTGCCGCCGGACGTCGGATCGGATAGCGTTGGACAGCCATCACATCCGCACGACGCGTCTGCTTGACCCGCTCGAGCGATGCTCGGAGTTTCCCTGCGCCGTCCGCCGTCGGGTCCAATGGATCGTCGGGAAACGCCTCGAAGAGTCGGCGCCCGATGATCTCTTCGCGACGCACCATCGTCGCCGCCAGGTAGGCGTCGCTCGCCGCAACGATCTCGTAGTCTTCGGGGCGTAGCACGAGATACGAACCAGGGGCGCTTTCGAAGAGGGATTGGAAGTGCACCCGTGCCACCTCCGCCGCCTTGCGCTCCGTATTGTCGCGCAAGACGTTGGCGAACCCGCGGATCGCCCCGCTGGGGTCACGGAGGGCAGTGAGCACGCCGCTTGCCCAGAACCGGCTTCCGTTCTTTCGGACGTGCCATCGATCGCCGACAGCCGTCCCCGCGGCACGCGCCGCGGCCAGCGCCCGCTCCGGGATGCCTGCCGCGACGTCATCGGGAGCGAAGAGCATGGCAAACGGCAGGTCGATGACCTCGGCCTCCGCATACCCGAACAGTTTGTTCGCTCCGGCGTTCCAGGTCGTAATGCGGCCGTCGAGATCGAGCATGACCATGGCGTATTCGTCGACGCCCTCCACGAGCAGACGATAGCGCTCCTCACTTCGGCGCAGCGCCTCCTCGGCCTCGCGACGCGCAGTGAAGTCCACGAATGTGACAATGACGCCGTCAATGCGATCATCGAGCGTGCGATAGGGACGGATCCGCATCAAGTACCACCGATTCTGCTCATCACGCACTTCGCGCTCGAGCGGTGCCAGCGTCTTGAGCACGTGTCGTGCGTCCGTCGCCAGGCCGACATAGTCGAGCCCGTGCGTGAAATCAGTAATCGGGCGGCCGCGATCGGTGTCGGTGATGTTGATCAGCTTTGCAATGGGTGGCGTGAAGCGTGCGATGCGGAGCTCGCGGTCGAGAAAGAGCGTACCGATCTCGGTCGCGGCCATGAGGTTTTCCAGGTCGCCGTGCGCATGCAAGATCTCTTCGAGCTTGGTCTTGAGCTCGGCGTTGACCGTCTCCAGCTCTTCGTTGATGCTCTGGAGCTCCTCCTTGCTCGTCTCCAGCTCCTCGGCCGTGGACCGGTACTCCTCGTTGATGCTCTGGAGCTCCTCGTTCGCCGCGCGCAGCTCCTCGTTGCCGGCCTCGAATTCCTGACGGGTAGTGGCGAGCCGATCCTCCGTCTCGCGTAGCTGTCGTTCGAGATGTTGGACGACCTCGGCATCCGTGTGATCAGCGCTGGTCGCGACGCGACCAGCGTCCGGCCCACCCTCGATGAAGATGACGAGCGCCAGCCGTTCTTTGCCGTCGCGTACCTGCGGCCGCACCAGGAGCGCGACACGCTGTGGGTCGCCGTCGAAACGGACGGGGATGAAGCCGGACAGGCTGCTCTCTCCGCGATCGAACGCACGGAACAGTGCACCACACAGATCGGCGCGCAGCTCCAGTCGCACGAGTTGCGTCGCGTCGCGAGTGAGCGGGCCACCTGATGGCTGCAGGAATCGCCCCGCGGACTCCGACAGGTGGACCGCTTGTCGCTGTTCGTTAACGACCATACTCGGTGGCGCGAGGGCCTCGAGCATCAGTCGGTGGACCGTCCCGGTCGACACGTCCGGCGCATGCGCGGACGGCAGCCTCGTGGCGGCACCGATCTGCGCCAGCGGACCGGCGGAGAGCAGTTCTGGCAGGTGCGGCGTCTCCTCCCCTGTCAGTTGGCGGGCCTGATAGAGGTGATGCGTCTTGTCGATCAGGCAGAAATACTTGCCCTCCGCGGTCTCGGACGCGCCGAGGAAGAGATATCGGTCCGGACGAAGGGCGTATCGGAAAATGCCGTAGGCCTGCTGTTGAATCTCATGGTCCAGATAGATGAGTAGGTTCCGACACGAGATGAGATCCAACCGGGAGAAGGGGGGATCGCGAAGGAGGCTGTGCGTGGTGAAGAGCACACAGTCGCGCAACTCCTTGCTGACGGCGTATTGCGTGCCTTCCTGCCGGAAGAAATGCTGCAGCCGCTCGTCCGACACATCGGCAGCGATGGTCTGCGGATACCGCCCCTCGCGCGCCGTGGCCAGCGCCCCCTCATCCAGGTCGGAGGCGAAGATCTGCACCTCCGGCCACACGTCTCGTCGGTGGGCTTCTTCGAGTACGAGCATGGCGACCGAATATGCCTCCTCGCCGGTGGCGCATCCCGGGATCCACGCCCGAATCCTCGCGTTACTCGCGCCGTCCTCGAAAAGCAGCGGGATGACCCCCTTGGCCAACGCGTCCCAGGCGCTGGGATCGCGGAAGAACGTCGTGACGGAGATGAGGAAATCCGCGAACAAAGCGTGGACTTCTTCGGCGTTCTGGCGCAAAAAGGCCATGTAGTCGCCGAGCGTCTCTTTGCGTTGGACCTGCATACGTCGGGTCAGCCGGCGCAGTAACGTCCCACGCTTGTAATTCTTGAAATCATGTCCGGTTCGGGCGCGCAGGTGCGGAGATGATCCGACCGAAGGCCGCCTCGCCATCGGCGTCGAGCTGCATCGCCCCCTTGGGCCGCAGGACATCGTGGATGCGGCGCTTCGTCCGCGACAGATCGGCCAGACGGGCCGCGAGCTCGCGCACGGGGAGCACCAGATCGGCTGTTTGCGTGGCGATGGCCGCACACGGCATCCCGTCGTAAGTGGCCTCGCTCGGATCCTGAACGAGTACGACACCGCCGGCTTCTTTTACCGCTTTGACGCCGAGTGCGCCGTCGCTTCCGCTCCCCGACAAGAATGACGGCGAACCCGTCGCCGTGTTGCGCGGCGAGCGAGCGAAAGAACAGGTCGATCGGCGCGCGCTGCCCGCGCGGCTCGTCGAAGGCGACGGTGGAAATCGAGCTGTCGGTGATCTCCAATTGTCGATCCGGAGCGATGACGTATACGTGGTCGCCTTCGAGCTTCGTCGTCTCGCTCACCTGCGTGACGGGCATGGACGTGCGGCCGGCGAGGATCGCGGGAAGGGCGCTGCGGTGCTCGGGTGAGAGATGAACGACGACGACGAACGCTACGCCGAGGTCCTCAGGCAGAGCTTCGAAAAACGCTTGGAGCGCCTGCACGCCTCCGGCGGACGCGCCAATGCCGGCGACCATGGGACCCCGCGGGCCAGCGGGTGCGCGACCCGTGCTTCCGGCGGCCCCCTTGGGCGCCGCTGGGTCGGCTGAGGGGTGCGATCGCTCGCTGTGCATGTACTTCCGGCTCGGGTGGGCTGCCAGGCCCCGGGGCGTCCGCCGAATCACGACGGAGCTAGCGCAGCCATGCGAAAACGGGACCACCGTATCATACCGTCGATCCCGCGATGTTGCTTTGCGGCCGAGCGCGCCACGGCGGCGGAACGATCTGCTCGGTCGCCGTTCTGTCGCTGCGGCCAGCTCTCGTAGGTACGCCACCGGTCATCGCCGCTTTCGAACGTCGTGACGGGGGCCAGCGTGCCGGCGCTTTGCAGATCGTGATCGCGCCGTAGAAATCCTCCTGATCCCACCACGCGGAGACAGTGAGCGACGGCACCTGGACTGTCTTAGGTTCGACCTATCGGACCGGACCGAAAAAAGTATTGGACCGGCGGCATTGCTTGACGTAGCGTCACGAGGTGCGTCACCGGCGGCTACGGTCGGCGAACGATTGACAGATCCGTCCTTCCAGCAGCGCGTAGCCGATAGACACTAGCGTGAGGTTGCCTATGCGGCGCGTTCATACCAGACCGTCCCCTGCTGCCAAACAGTCCCCGGCTGCCGAACACACGCGCGCCACGAAGCACGCGCAGGCCTCCCGCGGGCAGCCGCTCGCTCAGTCTGCCCGACCAGCGCTCGAGGCACGATTCGGCCACGATTTCAGCCAAGTCGCGATCCACACGGACCACGCGGCTGCCCGAGCCGCCGAGGAAGCGCAGGCCAAGGCCATGGCGATTGGGTCGCATGTGTTCTTCGCGGACGGCAAGTATGACCCGCAGACAGGAGACGGCCTGGAGCTGCTGCATCACGAGCTGACGCACGTCGTACAGCATGAACGCAACCCCATGCTCGATCGTGCGGCGCCGCGGCTGATGAGTCACCCGGGCGACGCGTCCGAACGAGAAGCTTCCGGGGCGGCGGATCAATTGGGGTCGGGCGCGGCGAACGTGTCAGTGGGTGCGTCGCTGGCTGCGGCGATCTCGTGCGACCCAGACGACGATTGGCATCCGCCGATGGTGGCTCCCGTGGATCAGCCGGGGCCCATGTCGTCGCCTGACGCTCCGACCTCATTTCCCGGCGACACGGACGTTCCAGCTCCAGCCCCCGTCGCGAGCGGTCCCACCTTCGGCGAGCAGAGCGGCAGTGGCGCCGAAGGTGGCGGCGTGCTTGGGACGATTGGGAGCCTCGTGGGAGTGCCGCATGCCGGCGTGGAGTTGTCAGAGGGTGTCGAGGCCACCTCGCAAACCGTCGAGGGGGCTGAGGGGATTGCGAAAGGATGGCAAGGTCTCGAGGGCGTGCTCGGACCGCTCGCCCCGGGCATAGAGAGCGCGGCTAGCGGGAGTCCCTCGTTCGCGCAGACGGTCAGCCAGGCCCAGTTCGCCCAAGGCGCAGGGGGCACCGGCGGCGCCAGTGTCGGGAACGCTTTGGCCCCTCTTGCACTTGCCGCTGGGGTCATGGAGAGTGGCAGTGCCATTTCGGACATGAGCGACAAGGGCGCTAACCTCGAGAACACGCCTGAACTAGTGCAGGGCGCGCTCGAGACGACCTCGGGCGGAATTGGGACGCTCGGCCTTGTGGGTGCGGGGCTCAATGCGCTCGGGGCGACCGGAGCCGGCGGATCCGCCGTCGGCGCTGCAGCCGCCGCGGCCCCGGTTGGCATGGTCGCGGGCGCGGGCGCCCTGGGAATGCTCGCCGGCAAGGAGATGGGGGACCTGGCCGATAGTGGCTACACGAAGACCGGCGCATTCGGGACCGACGCGGACACCGGGAAGAATCAGAGCGCGATGGATTGGGGGGCGAGTTGGGGCACGGACTGGGACAAGGCGCACAACAATAGCGACCCAAGTATCGTGGGCGGCACGTTGGCGGGGTTAGGCGGGATCGCCGGTGGCATCGGCGGCGCTGTCTACGGCGCTGGCAACTGGCTGAGCGAGAAGTTGTGACGACCGCGTGATCTAGCTTGGTGCCTGAGGGGAACGCGCGGCCCCTCGGATAGGCAATCGGATCGCGTTTCGTCCGGCGGGGCGCCTCTGCCTGCCGCCCCGCTCGATCCAAATACGGCCTGCCTAAGGACATCGGGGCCGGCGAACGCCCCACGCATCCGGCGACAGGCCAGTTTGACCGACGCCTGTGCGGGTTCGTCCTATGACAATGACAAAGTCATTCACGCGACTGGTGGCGTTGGCGTTTTTGGGAAGCGGCATGGTTCCCCTCGTGACCGTGATGTTGAGCCGGAAGTACGACGGCCTGTCCATCGGCGGAGCCTTTCTTGTCACAGAGGTCTGCGCGGCGCTGGTGGTGGTATTTGTCACCGCCCGATTTCATGGCTTACTCCAAAGGCTGCACGCACGTCTCGACGCGAACGCCAGAGAGCAGGACGAGTTTCTCGAAGCGTGTTCGCCGAGGTATGTAGGCGTTGCAATCGTGGGTGCGGCAGCCCTGAGCCTGTTTCTGGAGCTGGCCGTCATTCGCTGGCAAGGCACCCTCTTCGAGTTCTTTGCCTTCTATAAGAACATCTCGCTGCTCAGCTGCTTTGCGGGGCTCGGTCTGGGCTATGCGTTGGCTAACCGTCGCCGCATTCCTCTCGGCATGGTGATCCCTCTGCTCGCATGGCAGTTCGGTCTGATGCTCGCCTTTCGTTTCGGGATGGGTGACGCGCAGACGCAGAGTCTCAGAGTCGTGCCGTTCCGCGAGCAGCTGAACATGGGCCTTCTCGTTGTGGGCAACCTGGTTGACGGGGCGGCGTTTTACCTCTTCTTGTCCCTGATCTTTGTTTTGACGGCGCTCGTGTTTATCCCCATCGGGCAGCTGTGTGGTCGTCTCATGCAGCGGCGCGAGACACTCGCGGCCTACGGTTTGAACTTGCTGGGTAGTCTCGTCGGTGTTGTCCTGATGCTGGTTGTCAGTTGGTTGTGGACTCCTCCGCTCGTCTGGTTCTCACTCTGCTTTCTGGGCGTGCTGCTGTTCTACGTGAGAAAGCCGTCTGCCATCCTGCTGGGAGGTAGCGCCGCTCTCGTGGCGCTCATGATTCTGGCATGGCCGGTGGACCGCTTGCAGAACAAGATCTACTCTCCGTACCAAGAACTGGAATTCTCGGCAGGCCCGAGGGGTTTGCAGGTGTTACGCGCGGCCGGGCACTACTACCAGCGGATCCTCGACTTTGCCCCGTCCAACGGCGCTGTCGATTCCGATCCCGAGCTCAAGCGCATGCGGGACTACTACGAGTTGGCGTACAGGATCTATGGATCTCCCGCCGACGTGGCGGTCGTGGGGTCGGGGACCGGCAATGACGTCGCCGCGGCGCTGCGATCGGGCGCGAGACACGTGGATGCGATTGAGATCGATCCTGCCATTCTGAGTTTGGGGCAGACGGCTCATCCCGAGCACCCCTATCAGGATCGACGAGTCCACACGATTGTGAACGATGCCCGCTCGTTCCTGCGGACGACTGATCACACGTATGACATGATCGTCTATGGCTTGCTGGATTCTCACACACTGCTCAGTCAGGCCTCGAGCGTGCGGTTGGACTCGTATGTCTATACGGTCGAAGGATTGCGCGAGGCGCGCGCGCGCCTCAAGCCCGGCGGGGTGATTGCCCTCTCGTTTGCGATCCTGAATAGAGACCTGGGCCGGAAGATCTACCTGATGATGCAGCAGGCCTTCGATGGGCGCCCTCCGGTGTGTATCCGGACGGACTACGATTGGTCGACCGTCTTCCTCGAGGCCAACGACAAGGATGTGGTGCTTCCGAGTCAATTGCTGCAACAAACCGGATTCCACGAGCAGACATCGTTCTTCGCCAATCCGCACCTCCAGGCCGACGTCTCCACCGACGACTGGCCGTTCTTCTACATGCCGCGACGGGTGTATCCCCTCTCGTATCTGGTCGTAGTCGTCCTGATCGTGGTGCTGTCGTTCCTGGTCACCATCAACTTTGTGGGCGAGCGTCCGCACTTCAGCCATCTCCCGTTTTTCTTCCTGGGGGCTGGTTTCATGCTGGTGGAAACCAAGGGCATTACGGAGTTGGGCCTGACCTTTGGCAATTCGTGGCAGGTCATCGGCGTCGTCATCAGCGGTATCCTCTTGATGGCGTTCTTCGGCAATTGCCTGGTGCAGTGGCTCCGCATCCAACGACCCACTATCCCCTACTTGCTGCTATTCGCGAGTTTGGGGTTGGGGTGGTTCATAGCCGGGAACGGCGGACTGCCCTCGTCGTTGGTGGGGCGGCTCGAGACGGCGGTTGTCCTGACGGTGCCAATGTTGTTCTCCGGCATTGTGTTCTCGACGTTGCTCGGTTCTCGTGGCGGGATATCCGGCATCATGGCGGTCAACTTGCTGGGTGCCATGACCGGTGGCCTGCTCGAATACAATTCAATGTACCTCGGCTTCCGGGCGCTCTACCTGGTCGCGATGGGTCTCTACGCGGCCGCGTTCCTCTGGGACCTGCCCATTCTACGAGCCAGGAAGGCTGCCTTGCCGCAGCCACAGCTATCCCGGGCGGGCCTCATGACCCCGACGGGGATCGCGGCGAGCTCCATGCCCTGAAATGCGGCCGTGAGCACCATGCTCCGCCCGCGTCAGCAACTCGGGGAGCCCCCGGTTTCGGTCATTGCGTAGAAGAAGTCGGCGCCGGCTGTCAGTACGCAACGCGGGCACCTCTGTGAGCGTCTGTATGGTGCCGGGGCATGTATCGATCGCCTCCCACGCTAGCCAGGAACGTCAATGAGTTTCCCGACGCTCGACCCACAACAACTCCTCGTCGCGTTGTGCGTGCTCGTGCCAATGGTGTTGCTCAACATTGTGTTGCTTCGGTTCTATGCGGTGCGGCGGAGCGGTCACGCGGCGGATGAGTGGCGCAAGCTTTTTGCGCCCTGGGACTTCTCACCCCAGAGCCTCGGAGGTTCCACTTACGGGCAGTTGGCCCTGGCTAGCGTGTTGACGTTGTTCCTCGAAGTCCTGATGATCCGCTGGGTGTCTTCAGAGGTGCGCATATTCGCGTACTTCAAGAACTTTGTCCTGATTGCGTGCTTTCTGGGGTTCGGTGTTGGCTGCTACCTGTGCCGGCGCCGCGCGAACCTCCTGGCCCTGACGATTCCGCTAGTCACCATCGCCGCACTCATTGAATGGCCGTCGGAAGCCCTGCGCGCGCTGGTCACGCGGCTTCCCGACTACGTCGGCGCTTTCTCGACGGTCGCCATATGGAACGCGCCGCGATGGAGCTCACCTCGGCCGCGGTGACCAGCATGGCCGCCGCTGCGGCGATCAGCGTGGCCCTATTCGCGCTCGTCGCGTTTCTCTTCATCCCACTAGGCCAGTTGGTCGGCTGGTATCTGGAGAACGCGGAACGTGGCATCCGGGGATACTCCGTGAACATTCTCGGGAGCCTGGTGGGAATCGGACTCTTCACGCTGCTCTCCTTTCTCGATCAGCCGCCCGCGTGGTGGCTCGTAGCCGCCGGCGCGATGCTGGTTGCGCTGGTGTGGCGGAACCGGATCGCACGCTGGACCGGCGTCGTATCGTTCGGCTGTCTGCGGCCCTCGCCGCCTTGGCCCCAGGCGGGGGCAGCACGACCTATTGGTCGCCCTACCAGAAACTGACCCTCACCCCAAAGACGCAAAGAGGAACGAATGAACTGATCTCGTACACGCTCAATACGAACGGCACGTGGTATCAGCATATCATCAATCTGTCTCCCGACTTCGTGGCACATCACCGGCGATTGTTTGCGGAAGCGGGGGCGGATTGGGAATCCTACAACCTGCCTTACCATTTCTACGCCCAGCCGCCGGCCGTGCTCGTGCTCGGTGCCGGCATGGGCAACGATGTGGCGGCGGCTCTCCGACACGGCGCCGAGCGCGTGGTGGCGGTGGAGATCGATCCGCTGATTCTGGCGCTCGGCCGTAAGCTGCATTTCGAGCAGCCCTATAGCTCGCCGAAGGTCGCGGTCGTGAACGACGATGCTCGCAGCTACGTGCAGAACAGCACCGACCAGTTCGATCTCATCATGTTCTCCCTCCTCGATTCGCACACGACCAGCTCCAGTTATTCCAACATCCGCATTGACAATTACGTCTATACCCTGGAGGCACTGCGAGCCGCGCGACGTCTGCTCAAACCGGGCGGCGTGTTCATCGTCAAGTTTGCAGTGACATCGCCCTTCATTGCCGGGCGGCTCGAGGCACTGCTGACCGACGTCTTTGGCTCCGAAGCCGTTGCAACTCCAGTCCGATGACTCCTTCTACACGACACCCGGGCGCTTCTTTATTGCGGGCTCGGCGCAACGGATTGCTCAGGCGCTCACGGACCCGACGCTGGCGACGTACTACGAGACGCACCACGATTTCCAGACTGAGGCCGTGCCAGTGACCACTGATGACTGGCCGTACTTCTACCAGCGGCTCCCTGGAGTGCCTGCCTCGGTTGCGCTGATCTCGGTCTTGCTGCTGGCGATCGGCTGTTGGTTCCTGCGAGAGACCGGCATATCCGCCGGTTCGCATGCGATGGCACTTCTTCTTCCTTGGTGCCGGCTTCATGCTGCTCGAGGCCCAGATCATCAGCAAGATGGCGCTCTTGTTCGGCACGACGTGGGTAGTGAACTCGATCGTGATCTCCGGGTTACTGCTGTTGATCGTGGGCTCGAACCTGCTTGCCGAGTGGAAACCGCGCTTCCCCATGGCGCTGGCTTATGTCGGCATTCTCGCATCCATGCTTGCGGCGTACCTGATTCCGGTCGATCGCTTCCTTCTTCCATCGGTGTGGCTGAAGGGTCTGGTGGCGACGGTGGTGCTCTGCGTACCGGTATTCTTTGCAGGTATCGTATTCATCCGGAGTTTCGCGCGCGCGCAGTTCAGCGGCGCGGCACTCGGCGCGAATCTCTTGGGCGCACTGGTTGGCGGCCTGCTCGAGTCGCTGTCGATGTGGACGGGCATCCGATCACTGTTGGTCGTAGCTGCCGTGTGCTATCTCGCATCGTGGCTTGCCCTGCGGCAGGAGGGCGCTGGCGAGGCCACCGTAGCCCACGACGCCACCGGACACCAAGCAGAGTCTCGCGCGGCGGCGTAACGCCGCCGTGCCGCCTGGTCCACCGCCCACCAGGCTCGTCAACGCCGCGTGACCGAAAGGGGCTCACGCCGATTGCGCGTTGCGCGCGCGCTTCCCAGTTTGAGGTGGTTCAACAATCCGTAGCGACTGCACGTGTGCACCGGGAGTGAATTGGGGGCACGATGGCACACAAGAACGCGGGAATAGATCCTGGTGTCCGACCGAGTGGAGACGGCTGCGTGGAGTGCCTGGCCGCGGGCGGGTGGTGGTTGCACCTGAGGCGCTGCGCGGAGTGCGGACACATCGGTTGCTGCGACTCATCGCCGAGCCAACATGCGACCGCACACCATCACGAGACCGGCCATCCGATCATCGCGAGTTTCGAGCAAGGCGAGGACTGGTTTTACGATTACCGCACGCAGGACTTCGTCGACGGCCCTTCCCTCGCGCCACCGCGTTGGCATCCGGCGACCCAACCAGTGCCAGGGCCGCAGGGTAAAGTCCCCCGCGACTGGGAGTCCCGCCTCCACTAATAGCCCAGTCTCCCCAAACAACGGGAGCTGACGCTCACACGGCAGCGCCGCGCCTGGGTGGCGCCGTCCTGGCCGCGGAGAGCGCCACGGCCTCCTCCTCCAGCCGCCGGAGTGATTCCTCGAACGCGGCCAGGTGTCCCTGCTCGTCACGTCGGATCTCGGCGAACCGTGCTGCCGCTGCTGTGTCGCCGACCGCCACGGCATCGTCGGTAAACCGCTTGTACATCACGTCCACCTCATAAGCCTCGCCAGCGATCGCATTGCGCAGGTTGTCCGCGTCGCTGCCGACCAGCCCCACCAGCGCTGCCTCCTCGGCAAAATGCTCGCGGTGCTTCGCAACTGCCGTGCGCTCGAACAGCGCGGCCACGTCAGCACGTCCGTTCAACCGAGCCTGGGCGGCAAAGCACAGGTACTTCGCTCCGGCAAATGCTTCGCCCCTCAACGCGGTTCGCAGGTTCTCTATTGTCGTTGTATGCATCACATCCCCATTTCAAACATCCGTGGTGAAACTGGCTACCCGCGCCATCGATCCGCTGGTCCCAGGATGATAGTACCATGTCACAGCGTTGATCGGACAAATACTGCCTCGCCTCGCTGTCCAGGAGCACAGTAAACTCCCCGCAACCTGCTCATCGCAATGCGACGATCGTACTGCGGGTGTCCGGAAGCATGTGCCTTATCGCGCCGAGGGCGGCGCCACGAAGCGGCGGGACTGCCGCTCGTACGCATGCGCGAGCGCCAGCACGCGTGCATCGTCGCCCGGCAGTCCAACGATCGACAGATTGAGTGCCGGCATCCCGTCTGCGCCGAGTCCCGCCGGGACCGACACCTCCGGCACACCGAGCCAGTTGCCATAGCCGAGCGCGGTGGGGATATCCGGCCAGGGATCGCTGGCCCGTGGAGCGTTGAAGGGCATCGTCGGATAGATCATCGCCGCGACGCCGGCCGCGCGCATTGAATCGGCGAGCCCCGCCACCGTATGCGCGCGCGAGCGAGCGAAGGACCGCCCTGCTGGGTCCTCCGCCATCGGCCGGTCGAGTAATGGCTCGCACGCGTCGAAGGTGGGGGGCAGCACATCATAGTAGGCGCGATAAGCCGCGTACCCGCGCTGCACCGCGGCGCGTGGGTCATCGGTGCGCCCGGCGAAGTATCGGAAGAGGGCGTTGGCCGTGGGGGCCGGCGATTTTGGATCCACGGTCGCGTCGCCACGCGCGCGGGCGGCGGCGGCGAACGCATCGCGGACATTGGCGCGGTCGACCGAAGGGGCAAAGCTCTCCACCGTCGCACCGGCCGCGCGCAGGTCACCGACGGCACGGTCCCAGACGGCGAGCGCTTCGGCCGTCATCTGGGCGCGTGGGACGTGGGCCTCGACGAGGCCAAGGCGCGCGCCGGCCAGCGAGTCATCGCGGAGCGCGGTGACCGAAGCGCCATCCCACGCCGCTGTGCGGGTGAGCGGGTCCGACGGATCGGCTCCCGCGATCGCGGCGAGCAGCAGCGCAGCGTCGGCGACACTGCGCGCGAGCGGCCCGTGCGTGTCGAGGTAGGGCCATGTGGGAATCACACCGGTCCGCGCGACGAGCCCGAACGTCGGCTTCATCCCCACCACGCCGGTGAACTGGGCCGGGATGCGATTGGAGCCGCCGTCATCGGTGCCGAGCGCCGCGAACGCCATGCCGGCTGCGACAGCGACCGCCGAACCGGCGCTCGAGCCCCCAGGGGTGCGCGTGCCGGTCGGGTCGTGCGGATTCAACACCTGGCCCGTGTGGCTGCTGGTCCCGTTGCCGCGATAGGCGAAATCGTCGGCCGCCGTCTTGCCGAGGACGATCGCGCCGGCCGCGCGGAGCCGCGCTACCTCGAGTGCGTCGCGCTCGACGGGGTCGGGGAACAGGCGCGCCCACTGGGCGCTGGACCCGGTGGTTGGGAGACCCACCATGTCGTAGATCGCTTTGGCGAAAACGGGGACGCCGTCGAGCGGCCCACGCATGCGTCCGGCGCGCCGGCGGACGTCGGCGGCGCGCGCCTCCGCCAGGGCCGTGGTGGCGAGCACGTCAATGGCGCGCCAGTCTTGTCCTTGGGTGCGACACCGGTCGAGCGCGCGGGCGGTGACCTCAGCGGCCGACCATGCGCTCCGGCGGCGACCCGCCTGGTACTCGCCGACCGTGCCAACGAGCGGATCGGAGCCGACCAGCGTATCGGACGAGAGCGGGAGCGCCACAAGGGCGGCGAGCTGGGCGATGGCTTCGCGTCGGGTCACGGACATCGGTGCAGTATCGGTTGCTCAACGCTTCCGTCGCGCGCGGACGTTGGCGAGCATCCGAGTCCAGACTCGTTGCCACAGCGGGGCGCGGCGCGGCGGTCGCGCGCTGCGCACTGGCTCTCGTGCCAGGTCTCCCAACCGCTGCAATCGTGGCAAGCTGTCCATGGCGATGGCACGCTGGGCGAGGTAGTGCTCGAGAAGCGCAGCCTCCGCTCGTCGGTGTACGGCGGCCGGGTCAGCAGTGAGGGCGGAGTCAGCCGCGACAGGTGCATCCACATGCCCGCGGTGAAAAAGTATATCAATTGCATCGAGCAATGCGGCGGCTCGGCCGGCGTCGTCTTCGCCCCGGGCCAGCATCCGCGTCAACGCACCGAGCTCCCCGATCTCAGCCGGCGACCACTGGACACGCCCGCGAGGCGGAAGACTCTGATTTGGGAGCCCCGCCACGTATCCCTGTAGACGGATGGACAGATAGCGAAGCTCCCCTGCTGCTTCGCTCCACGCTCTGCGGTCGGCGGGCGAAATCACGGCCGAACGGGACGCACGGTACGCATACCTTCTGACCTGGTGCGAGACATCGACAACCCGCGCGAGTCCATCCTCTCTCTTGGAGCATAGCACAATGCGCGCGTGTGGGCACGACCATGTGGCGCGACGCGCGTGGCCCAGTGCCCGTTACTCACGCGTGCGGCGCTCCTTCCGATCGCAAGGTGACGCTAGGGTCCAACCGCCTCATCGCCGCTGTAGCGGTCAAGGGCTGTCCAGCCCTCTTAGCTTAACGTGGACTGCATGCTTGGGGGTAGCGCCACTACGATCGTGAGGTTGCGCTCCACTGAGCACCGGGCGTACACTCACGGCGAGCCCACCGGCGAAGCCATGCCCGTCTTCGTTCCCAATCCGTCACCGCTTGGCGATCCTGCTCGAGATGCCGCCCTCGCCGAGCGCGTGCGCGCGGGGGACGAAGCGGCGTTCGAGTCGATCTTCCGCGAACACGCGCGCGCCTTGCTCGACTTTGCATATCGCTGCAGGGGTTCGGCGGACGATGCGGAGGACATCGTACAGACTGTCTTTGCGCGCCTCTGGATGGGCCGCGAGCGATGGGAGCTCCGAGGCTCCCTTGCCGCGTATCTCAGATTGGCGACGCGGAACATGATCCGCGACCGGGCAAAACACGCACGCGTGGTCGAGCAGCATCGCTCGAGCGTGCGGCCGTCCGTAGTCGCAGGGTCAGACGAAGTGTTGGATGCTGCTGAGACGGCGGCTGCGATCCAGCAGGCGATCGAGTTACTCGCGCCACAGCGGCGGGCCGTCTGCATCCTGCGGTGGGCACAAGGGCTGTCATACGCCGAGATCGCGAGCACACTCAATCTCGCGGAGAAGACCGTCGAGCGGCACCTCACGTTGGGATACAAGGAGCTTCGGGAGCGTATTCCCACCCTCCCCCTGTTGGGTTAGACGCGCACCTGAGCGTATTGAGGGATGAGGGACTCTGAGTCGTGAACAGGGTGTGATCCGCACGCCCGAACCGGCCTCGCGCCAATGAGCCGCGACAGCTCGCCCGACTGGGGACTGATCGACCGCTACGTGAGCGGTGAGTGCACTGAGGCGGAGACGCGCATCGTCGAGGCGCGGCGCTCGGATGACCCGGCGTTCGAGCGCGCAATCGAAGCCGCAGGCCTGATCCGTCAGACTGCGAGTAACCGAGCGCCCGAGTGGGACCTCGATCGAGTGTGGAAGGACATCGCCCGCGAGACGGCTCGGGCGCAAGATCCGATCGGGCTGCGGATAGCCAAGCCAGCCCGACGGCGTCGGCTCCCAGTAGTGGTCGGCCGCGAGGCGCCCTGGCGGCGTTTCGCGGCCGTGGTGCTCATCATGGCTGCTGGCTCTGGTTTATGGCTGATTTTGGCCGAGCGGCGCGCGAGCGGCGCACGGGATGCCTTGCTCGGGGGACGAAACTACACGACCACTGTCGGCCAGCGGAGCAGCGTGACCCTTGCCGACGGGTCTCAGATTACGCTCGCCCCCGAGAGTCGCTTGCACGTGAGTCCGGGCTACGGGCGTGGGGCGCGTTCCGTCACGCTCGAGGGTGAAGGGGCATTCATACCAATGCACGACCCCAAGCACCCGTTCATCGTCCGGACGGCGCAAGCGGCGACACAGGACATCGGGACCACCTTCAATGTGAGCGCGTATCCGGGGGCAGGTGCAACACGCGTGGTTGTTGCGGAGGGTCGAGTAGACGTACGCGGCGTCTCGCTCGAGGCCGGCCAGCTGGCGGTGGTCGAGAAACAAGGGGCTCCGACCGTTGTGCGATTGGCGCATCCCGACCGCTACTTCGCGTGGAAGACGGGACAACTGGTATTCGACGCGACACCAGCCCCGGAGGTGTTCGCAACCGTCAGTCGGTGGTATGACGTGGATGTTCGAATCCTGGACTCCACGCTCGCCGTGCGACACGTGACTGCCACGTACACCGACGCGCCGCTCGACGAAGTATTGACGAGCCTCGCGGCGACGCTCGACGCACGGCTCGAGCGACACGATCGAGTCGTCACGCTGACTCCGCTACATACGCCTCACGAGCAGCCGTGAGGCGCTTGGACTCGCGTGTGAACGGGCGAGATGATGGTTCACGTCGTGACGCGTTTCGGGCATGAGCCCCAGGTGGGCGGAGCGCAGACAGTGGGTCGGGATGTGGGCGTGAGCAACGTGTCGGCCGGTAACCGCGTGCGCCGGGAAGCTGTTTTTCGGGCAGCGCTGGTAGTTGCCTGGGCCGCCCTCGCGGCTAGCAGGGCCGCAAAGGGGTGGGCTCAAGACTCGGTGACACGCCCGTCGGCGTCTCCGGCCGCGCGCGACAGTGCCGCAAGGCAACCGCCGGCGTTCTTCGCCGTGCGGGCTGTGGACGGCGCGCGAATCAATGCGCGAAACGCTGCCGTATTGCAACGCCAGGAATCACTGGCGCTCATGGACGTCCCGGTCGGGACCGCGGTGCAAGCCATCGCCGATCGGGCCCAACTCGAGGTGACGTTTAGCAACGAGCTCATTCCCTCAAACGCCAGCGTGTCACTGAAGGCGGACGACGTCACCGTCGCTGCGGCCCTGATGCACGTATTGTCGCACACGAAATTGGATGTACTCGTTGGCGACAATGGGCACCTCACGCTCGTGCCTCGTGGCGGCCAGGAGGTGGCAGTTGACTCCTCGGGTGTCTTGACCGGGTCGCTAGCCAATGCCGAAAACGGGGAGCCCATTCCGGACGCGAGCATCGCGATAGTGGGAACCGATCGCATCGCCTTCGCCGACGCGCATGGCCGATTTCTGCTTCCGGGACTGGCCGCAAATCGACACCGGTCCGGGCGAATCAGCTGGGCTACGCGCCGGTAGATACCGCGTTGGTCGTGTTCGCGGGTCCCGCGATCACCACGGCGACAATTCGGTTGCGCCGGATTCCGGAACCCCTGCCGCCGGTGGAAGTACGAGCGGGCGCATTGCCACCGGCTGCGCTGCCCGCTTCGGCACGGGGATATCGACTCGCGCGGGGTCCGCTATTGGATGCGAGGACCGGCATACTGCAGGCCGAGTATCGCCAAGGCCAAGGCAGCATTGATGAGTCATTGACACCTTACGACTCCGCGGCAGCGCCTCGAACCACGGACGACACCATCCAGATCGTCCATGACGACATCGTGGTCATGTACGACAGCGTGATACAGATCGCCGACAATAACAATGCGCGCGTCGAGCGATACACCGATCATGAGGACGACGTTCACATCAGTGGCCACACGTATCGTGGTTGGATGTCGCTATGGGCTTGGAAATCGCGAGACGACCGTCTAGACGGTTGCGATGCCGCGTTTCTGAAGGGCATCCCCACCGGCACGAAATGCTACCAACAGAGCTACGCGACGCTGCATGGACTCCTGAGAGTATGTGCGCGGCTCGGTCCAGCTGAGGGCGGTGCGGTGATCGAGTTCGCCACGTTCGCCAACGCAATCGTGTCGGCAATTGGCTCACAGCCTTAACGCCCTTTCACTCCCGGCTGCTAGCGCCTGGAATCCGCGCTGGAACGGGACGCGGCCGCCCTGCGTAAGGTAGACTGGGGACGTGTGCTGGAACCGCTGGGAGCCTTCTTGGTACCCATACCTTGAACGCCACAGCGAACGCTTGCCGTTGAGGGATGCGCCCGTTTTGGTCGTGTATTAGGCATAAGAGAACGAGTGAGAGATTCGACGTCAGGAAGTGAAGCCGTCCACTGGTTACGACCTTCGGAGCCTACCATGCCTGCGGCCAAGCTGCACGACGCTCGTCGTACGCGCGATTGTTCCGCCACCTACCCGTTGCGCACGTTCGGTCCACGTTGCCGGTACTGTGCGGAGAGCCTCGTGCGTCACCTGCCATCGATCTGTTCATCCACGCTGGCTGTCACCGCGTTGGTCGCTTCGCTCGCGTGCGCATCAACAGGTTCCAGCGTCGACAACCAGCCCCAGACCAACATTACGACCCGCCAGCTCTCGAGTCCTGGATCGCGCCCGATTGAGACGACCGACGTCAGCGGCGCCGATTTCGTCCCGGTTAAAGGCTCTCCGGTTGACGCCATCACGGCGCTGGCCCAGATCTACGGTCAGCTGAAGATCCCGATTGGGACCATGAATACGGGCGCCGGACAGATCGGGACGCAAAACCTTCACGTGCCGTCGCACCGGCTAGGCACCCGCATGCTGTCCGAGTATCTCAATTGCGGCCAGGAGTCGATGATGGGAAGCCGCGCCGACCTGGACGACGTCACGATTACGGTCATGACCACTGTCAAGCAAGACCGGGACAGCACAACGGTTGTCGGCACCGAAGTCTCGGGATGGGCGCGCCCAACCGGCACCAGCAGCAATGGCGTGGATTGTCAGAGCACCGGCGAACTCGAGCGAGCGATTGCGACCAAGCTGCAGACCGCGCTGGGGATTCCGGTGGCAAAGAGCAGCTGAAACCGGCGGGCCCGTCCTCAGCCGCTCGGGCGGGCGTGGCCACCCGCGACGCATCGGCCCGCGGCAACTCATGGCTACTTGCTCTTCCTGATGCTCCACGCGACACGGGCGGCGACGAGGAGCACTGAGCCAACTTGGCGTGGAAGGCCCCGGAGGCACAGTCGTGCCGACGAACGGTGTCATTTTGGACGACGACGAACGCGTTTCGCCAGACGGCCGGCCCTTGCCCATCGAGGTAGAAGTGGAAGTGCAGACCGTTCCTGAAGCAGGCGCGCCTGTCGCAGCACACCGATTGGGGCCTAGCCCTCGAGCTGACTCAGGTCACGAGGACTGGCCGGGCCCGCGGTCAGCCGGCGGTTAAGCGCGGCGGCTCGGGCTTAGGCCGCGCGGAAGGAGACACTGACCAGATCTGCACCGGCCTCGCCGTGCTCCAGGCGGTCTGCCAGCACACGCAGTGCGAGGGATTCCGCCTTCGCAACGGCGGCGTCCCTCGACGCTCCGTAGGCAAGGACGCCTGGCAGATCGGGCACCTCGGCGAGCCAGCGCCCGTCGTCTTCGCGGTCAATCTCAATGGTCAGGTCCATCATACCTCACGCAACGCGACCATATCGAAGCTGGTCATACCCGGCCTAGAACTCACGTGATATGAGAGGCCGTAAGTCTATGCCGAGGGCGAGACTCGAACTCGCAAGGGAGTCGCCTCCCGGGGGATTTTGAGTCCCCTGCGTCTACCAATTCCGCCACCCCGGCTGGGACAGGCAATATAGCAACCGACAATGCGATCGCTACGTGACGCGCCCGTGTGCGCCGCGCCGGGTGGCTGGGCACTGCGCACGACTCGCCGGGCGCGGTTCTACTGGGGCTTCCCGTCGCTGCGGCGGCGGAGAGACCCGCTCGCGCGTCGGCGCCGCGGTACGGGTTTGGGCGGGCTTGCGAGGCGCGCGGGGTCGGCGGTCCCGTAACAGCTGTCGACTGCGAGGCGCACAACCTCGTCAAGCACCTTCGGACTCCACGTCTCCCCGGCGGTTGGGTCCCCCACACACGCCGTTTCTAACTCCTGTCGTATTGCCGCCAAGGCGTTTTCTCGTGATTCGCCCCAAGCGCGGAGATGACCCGCCATCGCCGTGATCGTCGCGACAAGCCCCGACCCTTGGGTCGAGGGCGCGTCAGGGCGTTGGCTGACGACTCGTTCCAATCGCAAGCTGGCGTTCGCGAACGGACGGGTCGGGTCGGGCCAGATGAAGCGGGGGAAACGTCCGGAGAGCGATTCAGGCATGCGATGCTTGTTCGCGGGTGGGTGCGCCATCTCGGTGGCCACATCGGCGCGAGACCGCCACGGCTTTCATGAGACCCAACCAAAGCTGCCCCTGTCGCTTCGGCCACAGTATCACGCTCACGCGCTGGGCACTCAGGCTGTGCGAGAAACATCTGCGCTGTGATACCAGCCTTGCACAATGATCGGTCTGTGTGCGAGACCCTAGCCGGGATTTGTCCCGCGGGTGCGACGCGCCGCGAGACCCCCGACGATCCGCCTCGCATCGCCCGCGAGCATCCGCCAGGTGGGCAGCGCGTCGACGACATGACCCAACGACGCGCGACGTCCGAGCTGCGCGGCCCGCGCAGCGATCAGTGCGTACAGACCCCGCCGGAGATAGGCCAGGATCCGCACATTCATGATGGCTCCGTAGCACGTGCTGTTCACGTCGATGACGAAGGCGCGGCCCGCGTCGTCGGGGATCACCTCGATTGCCCCGAACTCCATCCCCGATCGATCAATGTACCGCGCAGTCGTCCTCGCGACCGACGGATCGACGCCCACCACGGATCCGCGGCGTAACGCGTCGAGCCGACAGTACACGTCGAGTCGCGCCGTCGAGGTCATGATCTTCTTGATCGGGTGCGGATTGGTCAGGCGCAGGATCACCGCGCGGTCGCCAATGAAGTTTACGCGATAGAGATGATGCGAGCGGTTGTCGATGAACCGTTCGATCGCCAGCGTCGGGTCATCCCACCACGACACCGGCACCTCCGCGCGACGCATCACCTGGTAGCCCAACCAGTCGCTCATGACCGACGACAACGGCGGCGAGCCGATCGCCGCCAGGTCCGGACCCGCGAGCTCGCGCTCGCCACGACCGCCGAAGTTGAGATTCGTCTTGACGATCATCTGCTCCGACGGATCGCCCTGCGGACCCGCCACCGCGCTCGGGATCCCGAACGCCCGACACTGCGCCTGCACATGTGCTTTCGAGATGTCGGTCACCCCACCATTCAACACGACGACGCCGCGCCCAGTCAGTGAGCGGATGAGCGCCTCCCGGTCCGACGGCATGCGCACGGTCGACGTCATGTCGAGGTGAAAGGCAAACGCGTCCACGCACGGCGGAAGCTGCCGGAGCACGTCGTCCGCAGTCTCGCCCACACGCGCCGTGATGCGAATGGCCTCGGGCACTATGCGGATCAGCATGAACGGGTGCCAGGCATCCCACTCGTAAATGACCAGTCGCAGCCGTTGGTCCTCGGAAGGTGGGTCCGGTGGCGTACGCCCCGGTAATCGCGAACCGCGAGGCAAAGCCGACAGCCCGCGCTGGCCCGCTCTCTCGTAAGGGGACCCGTGCGATGGGACGATCGTGGGAACGCCTTCGTTTGGCGCCGCTCGAGAACAATGCTTCGGTTCGGCTGCCCGCGCCACGTCGCGGTCACTTTGCCCTATGGTTTCTTCGCCAGCCGCCACTCGCTTTTCACGCTCCTCCCCCCCTTCCACAGGCGTGGCTCCGCGGCAGACCGTTGACGCAGAGCGGTCGCCGAGCCATCGTGCACGCCAGTCGCAGTGGAGGCCCATGCAATGGCGACCAGCAACCTCGACGTCATGACCGCCACCCCACCGTCGAGCCCCGCGATCCCGCGACCGGATCGGGTCACTGTCTCCAGCGGCACGCCGTGGGAGCCGCTGGTCGGATATTCGCGTGCCGTGCGTGTCGGACGGCACGTGCACGTCTCCGGCACCACGGCGACCGACCGGGACGGCACGATCGTCGGCAAGGGCGATGCATACGCCCAAGCCGCGCAGGCACTCTCCAACATCCGTAGCGCGCTCGAACGGGCCGGCGCGTCGCTCGCCGACGTCGTGCGGACGCGGATCTACGTGACGAACATCGACGACTGGGAACGCATCGGTCGAGCACACGGCGAGGTCTTCGGCGACATCCGACCCACGGCGACCATGGTCGAAGTCCACCGCCTGATCGACCCCGCCATGCTGGTGGAGATCGAAGCCGAGGCGTACGTGGCGCCGGCCAGTCCCCAGGTCGCCGTATCTGCGACCGAGCGCGATGCCGAGCGCTGGCCGGCGTTGCCGCTCGACAGCTGGCGCGAGACGTACGCAACGCTCCACATGTGGACGCAGATTGTCGGCAAGACGCGCCTCGCGCTCGCCGCACCGATCAATCACTGGTGGAATGTCGCGCTGTACGTGACACCGTGCGGCCTGTCGACGTCGGCGATTCCCTGCGACGGCGGGGCGTTCGATGTCGAGTTCGATTTCCGACACCACGCGCTGCACATCCGAACCAGTTCCGGCGACGCGCGCTCGATCGCGCTGGCCCCGCGCGCGGTCGCCGACTTCTACGTCGAGTACATGACGTCGCTCCGCGAGCTCGGCATCCACGTTCGGATCTGGCCGAAACCAGTCGAAGTGCCGGACCCGGTGCCGTTCCTCCAGGACCGCATCCACGCATCGTATGACCCCAAGGCCGTCGAGCAGCTCCATCGCGTGCTGCTGGAGTCGGATCGGGTCTTTCACGACTTCCGCGCGCGTTTCATCGGCAAAGCGAGCCCCGTCCACTTCTTCTGGGGCAGCTTCGACCTCTGCACGACGCGCTTCTCCGGACGACGCGCGCCGCCACGCCCCAACGCCGATCGCGTGACTCGCGAGGCCTACTCGCACGAGGTCATCAGCGCTGGATTCTGGCCCGGCAGCGGGCCGGTGCAGGAGGCCGCGTTCTACGCGTACGCCGCACCCGAGCCACCGGGATTCGCCGACGCCACCATCTCCGTCCCGGGCGCGGTGTATCGCCGCGACCTCGGCGAGTTCATTCTGCCCTATGAGCTCGTCCGCACGGCCCCCTCACCACGCGACACGCTGCATCAGTTTCTCGAGGCGACCTATGTCGCCGGCGCGGACCTCGGCCACTGGGATCGGCCCGCACTGGAACGAAGCGGGGGCGCTTCTACTCTCTAGCGGCCCGCAGCGCCGCTTGTCGCATCGCTTCGACGCGCCGACGCAGCTGCTCCTGCAGCGCGTAATAGCGCACGCGCTGCGACGGCGTCAGGAACGTCGCCAGGTCGCGCTGTTCTGACTGCAGCATGTCGAGCCGCTCGTGCTGGAGCGCGAACAGCGAGTCCATGAGCACACCGACATGGTGCTCGTCCGTCGCGACGCCCGGTCGCAGCTCGGCGCGGATGGCTTGACGGATGGTGCGCTCCCGCGCGGCCAACGCCTGTCGCTGTGGCGCAAATCGCCGATTGGTCTCGCGCAGTCGCGTGAGTTGGTCATCCGTGAGCTGGAGCCGCCGCCGCACGATCCGCTCGAACTGGATCCGGATCCGCTGCTCGAGCTGCTGACGCGGGCCACCGACCGGCGGCTGCACGCCGGCCATCGGGCCCTGCGGATCCGCGAACTGCGCCCGCGCCATCGGTCGGCGTGCGCCGCCAGGGCCGTAGGCGCGCGGCGGGTTGATCGTGTCGTATTGCGATGTCGTGCCTCCCGGCGGCCCCGCAGTCTGCCCGGCCAGCGCAGCGGGCGCGCACATCACGAGCGCGGCCGCAAACAGGCCACCCAGTCCGCTTGCCCTTTGCGAGGCTGCCCTCCGCGCGCGCATCGGCGTCACGGTGAGATGACGGCCGGCAACCCAGGTGCTGCGTCATCGGGGTCAGCCGATGGCTGCGCGTCGAGGTCGTTCATATCCTTCAACAGCGATTCGACTTCCCCGTCGCTGAGCTCCGAGATGTCGCTCGCGACTGCCAGGCCAGGCCCGCTGTTCATCGCGACGTCGCTGTCCGGCGTCGCCGAGGCGACCACCGGCCCTGCACTCGATCCGTTCGTTGCCGACCGCTCGGGCGACTGAGGTGCGGGCGATGCTGGTGATGTCGAAGACGGCACAGGCGTCGGAGCCGGCGGCGCGACCACACTGGGCGGCAGCTCGCTCACGCCCGTCGGCTGGACAGGCGCTAGGTGTCGGATGACAGCCACGCTGAGGCCTCCCACTGCGACAGTGGCCACCGCCGCGATGCGCCACGCCGTCCGCCGGGACCCGCCACCCAAGACGTCTCCGAGCCACCGCCGCGGTGTGCCGCGTCCCCCAGAAGTGCCCACGACACGTCGCGCGCCCACGCTCCGCAGATTGGACGACGCGACCAGCACCGGTTTCGCCTCCACGATCACGGGCGGCTTCGGCAGCGCCGCGACAATACGGGCCACGTCGGGGACCGGCACATCCTGGCTCATCACGCGACGGGCCGCACGCAGGAGCTCAACCTCGGCCGCACAGCTCTCACAGCTGGCCAAGTGCGCCGCTACGCGCGCACGCTCGCTGCCGCTCAGTCGCTCGGCCGCAAGGTCCGGCAGTAGATCACGCAGCTCGGTATTCAGGCATTCACTCATGGACCAGCTCCTTGATAGCCCGCACGGCGTTGTGATAATGCACGCGCGCCGCTCCCTCGGTCGTCCCTACGACCTCCGCAATCTCCTTGTAGGAGAGTCCTTCGGTCACCCGCAGCATGAACACGTTCCGCTGCATCGGCGAGAGTCGATCCAATGCCCGCCGGATCCGACCCTCCGTCTCTCCTGCCACCAGCGCGTCGAGCGCCGTGTACTCGGTCGCCGCGTCGGCTTCATCGATCTCTGCTCCGTCTGGACGCCGGCGCTCGGCGCGCCGACGGTCGAGGAGCAACCGCCGCTCAATCGTGAAGAGCCACGTCCGCAGCGAGCTCTCTCCGCGAAACTCCGCCATCGACTGGAACGCCCGAACGAACGTGTCCTGCACCAGCTCATCGATCTCCCCCCGATCTATCCCCGACGACAAGCTCGCCGCAAACCGCGCCAGCGCCGGAGCGTGCCGCTCGACCAGCAACGTCGCTGCTCGCTCGTCTCCCGCGAGCCATCGCCCGACGAGTGCGCGATCGACGCTGTCGTCGGCCCGCTCCCGCGCCTCGCCTGGCACCGGCCCCGCCGACTGCCGCGACGGCTCACTCATTGGCGTGCACCCGTCTGACGTCGATCATTGCCACTTGTTAATGACATCTTGCTGTCCTCGATTGAGGACAGTCGTGATTCTGGCCGCTGGAGACTCACGGTTTCGGCGCCGCGAAGGAACCTCTACTTTGGCAGCGTGACCGGCCTTTCTCCATCGCAGCATGCGGCGTCCCCTCGAACCGTTCGCCCAGAGATCGTTGCGCACCGCGGGACACCCCGCGCGCACCCGGAAAACTCCCTGCCGGGCTTTCAGCAGGCACTGGGCGCGGGTGCGGATGGCATCGAGCTCGACGTGCATTTGACGGCTGACGGCGTCGTCGTGGTACACCATGACGGGTACCTGCACGTCCCGTCCGCGGCCCAGACCGGCAAGCGGCTCTACATCGCCGAGCTGACCGCCGCCGAGTTGGCTGCTTATCCATTGGCATCCAACGTGCCGATCCCGACATTGGCCGATGTGCTGACGCTGGTCGGCGGGCTGGCCACCGTCTACGTAGAGGTCAAGGCGTCTGAGGCCGGGCCGCCGGTGCTGCGCTGCATCGCCGCAGCAGCGACGCCGTGCGCGGTTCACAGTTTCGACCACCGCGTCGCTCTCACGATCGCGCGGGCCGGCGACGGTTATACACCCGCCGATCCCCGCGCTCGAGGGCCCGTCCCCTCTGGCATCCTCTCCGCCAGTTATCTGATCGACCCCGTCGCGGCACTGCGCGCGGCCCGGGCACGCGACTACTGGCAGCAGTGGGAGATGATCGACGATGAGCTCGTGCGCCGCATCCATGACGCCGGCGGGCGCGTCATCGCGTGGACCGTCAACGAGGCATCGGACGCGCGACGACTCGTGGCGATGGGCGTCGACGCGATTTGCACGGACGTGTGTGAGGAGCTCATAGCGGCCGGCGTGCGGGACGCCGCGGGCCCGGTCCTCGCCCGGTAGGGGCGACGCATGCGTCGCCCTTCTCGACGTCACGGCCCGCGAAAAGGGGCCAGTCACGCGTCGCGCGACTGGCCCCCAACTCGGTGCGGATCTCATGCGGATCAATCGCCGGTCGCAGCGTCTCCCGTGGTCTCCGCGTAGACGCTCACCTTATAGCGAGCCCGATTCTTGTGCTCGTATTTCACGACGCCGTCGATCAGTGCAAAGATCGTGAAGTCCCTTCCGAGCCCGACGTTGCGACCCGGGTGCCATTTAGTCCCACACTGCCGGACGAGGATATTGCCCGCCCGCACGCGTTCGCCGCCAAACTTCTTGACGCCGCGGTACTGTGGATTGCTGTCGCGTCCGTTACGGGAAGAACCGACGCCTTTCTTGTGAGCCATGAATAGAGTCCGGAAGCACGAGCGCCCGACCGGGTCAGGCGACCGAAATTTTGTTGATGCGAACCTCGGTAAAGCCCTGCCGATGGCCTTGCTTGCGCGCGTAATTCTTCCGACGCTTGAACTTGAAGACGACGATCTTGTCGCCGAGCCCGTGGCGGACGATTTCGCCGGTGACCTGGGCCCCCGCGAGCAGCGGTACGCCGGTCTGCACCGTGGAGCCGTCGGAGGACAACAGCACTTCGTCGAACGTCACCTTGGAGCCCGCATCACCGGCCAACGTCTGGATGCGGACGACTTTGCCCGGCTCAACACGATACTGCTTGCCGCCGGCGCGGATGATAGCGTATGCCATGGAAGGCGAAGTTGAGAATGCCGAATGAGTTACAGCCTTTAATGTTACTGGCGTCTGCCCCCACGGTCAACCCGCGGCCTCACCTTCTCTCTCCCGAGTCCATGATTCATCGAATCCCGCGTCACACCGCACTCCGGCTGCCCCATCATCCCCGCAGGCCCGCGCACGCAGCGGCGTGGGCGCTGGCGGTCGCGGCGATGAGGATCGCGTATCCGGCGACGGCGCAAGCGCCCAGCACCGTGCCGATCACCGCGGAACCAAGTCACCACCTCGCGCTGACCAACGACTACGTCCGCGTGTTCGACGTCACCGCCGCCCCGCATGCGACGACGCTGATCCACCGGCACGATCACGACTACCTGTTCGTGGCGCTCGGACACTCGGACATCACGAGCACCCGCACCGATGCGGCGCCGTCGCGGCTGGTCCTCGAAGACGGGGCGGTCGAGTACGCACCAGGCGGATTCGCCCACTCGGTCACCGACAACTCCGACCGGCCCTTCCACAACATCACGATCGAGCTGCTGCAACCCTCCACGCACGTCGTGAAATGTGCCCAGGACTGCCTACAGAGCGCCCCGTGCGCGGCCGGCCCCTGCGCCACGCTGACGCGAGCGGTCACGGCCGATCAGTGGATCGCCAACTCGCTCACGCTGCCGCCCGGTGCCACCTGGACCGCCGACCGCCAATGGACGCCTCGTCTCGTCGTCGTCGTCTCCGACGCGGATGTCGAGCTCCGAGGCGAGTACGAGTCGACGATGGTTCGGCATCGCCCCCCCGGAAACCTGATCTGGATGCCGATCCGCAAGGGACGCCGCGCACTGGTCGAGGGCGCGGCCATCGAGGCCGCGACCCCAGCCATCACCAACACCGGCTCGAGCCCCGCACGGTTCGTCGTGTTGGAATGGAGACGGCTAGGGACGAGGGATTAGGCGACCGCGTACTGCTGCGTCACGTCCCGACCCGCGGCCTTGACGACGATCTTGAACTCGTCGGGCCGAAGCAACGGGTCGTCGCGGAGCTCGAGCGAGAAGCCCGCACCCTTCTCCAGCTTGCGGACGAAGTCCTGCTCCTGCTCGAGGACGTAGAGCGCCACGTCGGGATGGAGTCGGATGAGCAGGTTGTCGCGCTTGCCTTCGACGACGATCCGCCGCAAGGAGCGCTCGATGCGTCGCACGATCGCCTCGGGCGTGAACACGCGCCCGGTCCCGTGGCACGTCGGGCACGATTCGGTCATGCTCTGCAGATGGCTCTGCCGCACGCGCTGACGGGTCATCTCCATCAGTCCGAGCTCGCTCACGCTGAACGCCTTGGTCCGCGCCCGGTCGCGGCCCAGCTGCGTGCGCAACTCCTGCAGCACGCGGTCGCGGTTGGCACGCGTCTCCATGTCGATGAAGTCGCATACGATGATGCCGCCCACATCGCGCAGCCGAAGCTGCCGTGCCGACCTCGCGAGCGGCCTCGATGTTCGTCTTGAGGATCGTCTTCTCGGGATCCTTCTTGCCGGTGTAGCGGCCGGAATTGACGTCGATCGACACCAGCGCTTCCGTCGGCTCGATGATGAGGTATCCGCCTGACGGCAGGTCGCACCGCCGCTTGAAGAGATCGCGGATCTCCGTCTCGATGTTGGCCTTGTCGAATAGCGGCACCGGCTCCTCGTACAGCTTCACGCGCTCGATGCAGGTCCGGTGCGATGCCTTTCAGATACTCCGACGATCTCGTTGTAGAGCTGCTTGGAGTCGACCGTCAGGCTGTCGACCTTGTCGCTGAAGAGATCACGAATGATCCCGCGCGTGAGGCTGGTCTCGCGGTGCACGACGCGCGGGCGCCCGGACGAAATGCGTTTTCCGCTTGATCCGCTTCCAGGTCGCGATCAGCGCCGTCAGCTCGTGCTTGAACGTCTCCTGGGTCGCGTCTTCGCCGACCGTGCGCACGATCACGCCGCCGCTCTTCTCGGGCAGGACCGCCTGCACCATCTCGCGCAGCCGCTGCCGCTCCGCTCGATCGCCGATCTTGCGACTCACTCCGACGCGAGTCGCATCCGGCATGTAGACCAGAAAGCGCCCGGCGAGGGAGATCTGCGCGGTGACGCGCGGTCCCTTGGTGGAGATGGGCTCCTTGGAGACCTGGACCAGGATCTCCTGGCCGCGCTTGACGAGGTCCTGAATCGGCGGCGCCTTCCCGCGCCCGTTGTCGCCGTTGGGCGCGCCGCGTCCGGCGCGCTCCTCCTTTGCGACTCTCGGGCCGGAGCCCTGCGCATCGGCATACGGCGACTCTCCGTCCTCTTCGCCGCCGTTCTCGACGGGCTCCGCCTCGTCATCGTCTTCGTCCCCGGCCTCTTCCTGCACGAGATCGGACGCGTGAAGAAAGGCACTCTTCTCGGTCCCAATGTCGACGAACGCAGCCTGGATGCCCGGCAGTACTGCTTCGACCTTCCCGAGGTAGATGTCGCCGACCATGCGCCGGGCTTCGGGTCGATCGACGAGCAGCTCGACGAGCTGGTCGTCCTCCAGAATGGCGACCCGCGTCTCCCGCGGGTTCGCGTTGATCAGAATTTCTCGTTTCATGTGTGTACATTGTCAAACGGGTGCCGCGGGCGGCCACATGCCGTGCGCGGGTGCGACCACATTGCGACGCAGCCTCGAACGCATCCGGTTGCGCTCAACGTGGTCGCCTTCAATCCAACAGATCCTTCAGCAGGTGCCGCGCGATCACGAGCCGTTGGATCTCTGATGTCCCTTCCCCGATCTCGCAGATCTTTGCGTCGCGCATCATGCGCTCGACCGGATAGTCCTTCGTATAGCCGTAGCCGCCGTGGATCTGGACGGCCTTGATCGTCGCCCGCATCGCCAGCTCGCTGCAGTACAGCTTGGCCATGGCCGCCGCTTGCGTGACCGGCTTGCCGTGCTGCAACAGCCACGCCGCGTGATAGAGGAGGTGCTTCCCCGCCTCGATCTCCGTCGCCATGTCCGACAGCTGGAACTGCACTCCCTGAAAGGTGGCAATTGGACGGCCGAACTGGTGCCGTACGCTCGCGTACTGAAGCGCCTGCTCGAATGCACCTTCGGCCAGTCCCAACGCCAGCGCGGCCATCCCAATGCGTCCGCTGTCCAGCGTGCGCATGAAATTCGTGAAGCCGCTCCCTTCAGCGCCCAGCAGATTCTCCGCCGGGACTTCGACGTTCTCGAAGATCAGCTCCCGCGTGTCGGAGGCCCGCCACCCGAGCTTATCCTCTTTCTTGCCGGCGCGGAACCCCGGCATCGTCGGGAGCGAGTCATCGTGCCCCATCCCAACGACCCGTGCCCGTTCCAAGTCCGACGTCTGTTTGGTCAGAATGAAGGAGCTGATCCCCTTCGCGCCCACCCCGGGTTCCGTCACCGCCGTGACGACGAAGATCTCCCCGACGCCCCCGTGTGTGATGAAGATCTTGGACCCGTTGAGCACATAGGCATGCCCGCGACGCACGGCGGTCGTCCGTGTCCCCGCGGCGTCACTACCAGCGGAGGGCTCCGTCAACCCGAACCCCGCCAGCACCCGCCCGCTCGCCAGGAGCGGCACATACCGCTTCCGCTGGGCCGGGGTGCCGAAGTTCACGATCGGGGAGGTCCCCAGCGTCGTATGCGCCGATACCGTGATCGCATGCGAGGCATCGACTTTGGCGAGCTCGTGGATGACCGTCACGTAGCTGAGCACATCGAGACCGCTCCCCCCCATCTCCTCCGGCCAGGGGACCCCGAGCAGCCCCAGCTCCGCCATGCGCTTGACCGTTTCCCACGGAAATTCCCCACGCGCGTCGAAGCGCGCCGCGATCGGCGCGATCTCCTCCCGCGCGAAGCTTCGCACCATCTCCCGAACCGCGGCGTGCTGCTCGCCGAAATACAGTGCCTCGTCCATCGCCGGTCTTATCCTCGAGCCGAGCCAGACGGCGTGGCGGCGACCGCATCGGCGACGGTTCGTACCACGCGCAGAAACTCCTCCCCATACCGTTCCAGTTTGACCGGTCCTACGCCTCGGACATCCGAGAGCGCCGCCACCGACCGGGGCCGGCGGGCAGCGATCTCCAGCAGCGTCCGATCTGGGAAGACGACGTATGCAGGTACTCCGTCGCGCTGGGCGATCTCCGCGCGTAGCGTGCGCAACGCGTCAAACATCCGCTCGTCCGCGTGCGCCAAGCCGGCCGGCTTCTCACCCCGCCTCGTCCCCCGCCGTCCGAGATCGGCCGGGGGCATGCGCCCAGCCGCAGGCGCGTCGGCAGCCGGGGACACCGCACGCCGTACGGCGAAACGCGCGCGTACCGAGGGCACGACGGCCTCCCGATGGTTCCCCAGGCAGTTGTCGCAGCCGTCACAACGCCCCGCCCCCGGTGCAGCGGGGTCCCCGAAATACCGGAGGATGAAGGTGCGACGGCACCCTTTGGAGTACGCGTACCGCTGCATCATGTCGAGCTTCGAGCGCTCCGCATCCCGCCGGCGCGCGATCACACCAGGGCCCGCCGACTGGCCCGCCGGGCCCCGCGCAGAGTCGATCAAGAACTCGTGTATGAATCGGTCCTGAAACGCATGCAGGAGCACGCAGTTCGCGCGCTGTCCGTTCCGACCCGCGCGCCCGGCTTCCTGGTAATACGCCTCGAGCGAGCCCGGCATCGCGTGATGCACGACGAGGCGGATGTTGGCGTTGTCGATGCCCATGCCAAAGGCGTTGGTTGCAACCATGGCCTTGACGCGCTCGGACATGAATTCATCCTGCGCGCTCCGGCGATCTCCATCATCGAGTCCACCATGGTAGCCACGCGCGCGCATCCCCGCATCACAGAGGACCGCGGACAGCCGCTCGACCGCTTTCCGCGTCGGCGCGTAGACGACCGCCTGACCGGGATGCGAGTGCAGTAGCTGGACGAGCGTCGCGTCCTTTTCCGCGTCTGTGCGCGTTCGGATCACGTGGTAGTGGAGGTTCCGGCGATCGAATCCCGTGATCACGGTCTCGGGATCCCGGAGCCCCAGTTGATCGGCGATGTCGCGGCGGACGGCCGGTGTCGCCGTGGCGGTGAGCGCGACGGTCGGCGGATGACCGAGCGCCGTGCGGATCGCGCGGACCCGCCGGTAGCTGGGACGGAAGTCGTGTCCCCACTCGCTGATGCAATGCGCTTCGTCGACCGCGAGGAGCGACACCCCGACCTGACGGAGGCGATCCGCCGTCGAGCCGGACTCGAAGCGTTCAGGCGCGACATACAGCAGCCGCCACTCGCCTCGCTGAGCGCGCGTGAGCCGATCGGCGACCTCATGGTACGACAACGAGCTGTTGATGAACGTCGCGGGCAATCCTCGGGCGGTCAACGCGTCGACCTGGTCCTTCATCAACGCGATCAATGGTGATACCACAACGGTGAGCCCCGGCAGCAACAGCGCCGGTACCTGAAAGCAGAGGGACTTACCCCCGCCCGTCGGTAGGACGACCAACGTGTCGCGTCCGGCAAGAATGGCCGCGACGGCGCGCTCCTGGCCGGGCCGGAACCCCTCATAGCCGAAGGCCTGACGCAGCATCGCCCGGGCATCTTCGATGCCCATCGGCCGCGCATCAGACGGCACGCGCAAAATGGCCGCGGGTGAAGGCACCGTGGACGAGCGCGCGGGCGTAGCTCGGATCCGCCGGCTGGCCAGCAGCAACCTGTCCCAGGGCCGTGGCGTACGCGGCCACGAGGGCACGGATGGGATCACCCGGCACGTTGAAGACAACGTGAAAAACGCGCAGACCCGCGCGCCAGAGCGCTGGCAGGAACTCGCAACCCTCGATCGGCCGCGAGTGCAGGAGGCGATTCCGGCACGCGCTGTCGGTGGCCACCGCAAAGCTGTACCCAGCAGGATCCGTCAATTCGACGTGCGGATGCTTCTGGATGCACAGATCGCGACAGGTCGTCGGCTCTCGATCGAACGCCGCCGACAGCACGCAATGCTCGATGGTCATCCCTTCCGGTCGCCCGTAGACGAACGCGGCGAGGCCTGTCCCGCTTCCTCGCGCGGCACACAGGTCGGCGATCTCGCTCGCGGTGAGCTCGACCGAGAGTACCAGCCGCTCGATCCCCATTGCCGACACGGCGTCAGCCGTATGCGCGTTGAAGCAGTTGATCGCATAGTCAGCCGTGACGCGGCGGCCGGCTTGCGCGAGCGCTGAAGCCAGGCCGAGGTGGCCGGTAACGACGGGTAATCCCAAGGCGAGCCACTTGGATAGGCCCTGATGTTCCGACGGCTGAACGATCGTCGGGATCCGGAGCCACACCGTCGTGCCCCGAGCCGCGAGCTCGGCGGCCAGTGCACCGAGCCGCGCTGCGGGCGGCGTCGGGTGACGGAGGAACGGATCGACGATGACCTCCGTTGCGCCACCCTCCGCGGCTTCCCGCGCGTCGTCCATCGTGTACACACTGGCGGCCAGGACAAAGGGAACGTCGGCGCCCACCCGCGGACGGGAACGCGCGTCGACAGTCGCGACGGCCGCCTGGATGCGCCCCAACCGCTCCCCGCGCTCGTCGAGTGCCTGCGTCTCCCGACGCGCTAGCAACGCCTCGATGGCCTCCTGTCGCAGGTGATTGAGCTCGCTCACCGGCAGGAAGAGCCCTTCGCCCAATCCCTGGCGATCGATCTCGCCCAGGACGAACGATGTCTCTCCCAGCCGCCCCAACTGGCTGCGCAGGGTGCGTTCATCCAGGGCGTGGCGATCCGCCGGTCGGAGCGGGACGCTGGATCGGACGGCCACCGAGAGCGGTTCCGTGCCAGCTTCCGTGCTGAAGACCGCTTTGAGAGGTGCGCCCGCGGCGCCAAAGAGGCGCACCGAGAGTGGTTCCGGTCGTGACATCGGCGCGGCGATGTGCTCGTAGCTCGCGCGGCTCGCACTCAATAGGACCACATCAGCGCTGCGCACGATCTGGGCGCCCACCTGTGGTCGCTCTTTCACGACAATGCGCTGGCGGAAGCCAGCTTCCGTGCGCTGAGTGCTGTGCACCGCGATTACGCTGCTGCCGATCCGTGCATCGGCCGACGCACCCGGGATCTCGAACGCCAGTCCGTCACCCGCGTGGATCTCACGCGATACGTGGACGAGGGTCTCGCCTCGTTCAGTTGCGACGACGGTTCCGAGAATCGTGCCACGGTTGTCCGGGCGGTCACGGGTGATGTAGTCGCGACCCAGACGGCCATGCAGCAACCCCGTGCTGAATCCGCGGCTGTAGATCTGAACCAACGGCTCCGTCTCGTCGGGCGGCGGCGGGGCGTCGCGTCCTGCCGCTACTCGATCGAGCCAGTCGCGGTAGCTGCGGGTCACGGTGGCGACGTACTCCGGCCGCTTCTTGCGACCCTCCACCTTGAGGCACACCACGCCCGCATCGGCGAGCCCGGCGAGGTCGTCGTGTAGTGCCAGATCTTTCGCCGAGATCAGAAATCCGTCGTCCAGCGTCTCGCCGGTCGTCGCATCGCGCAGCACGTAGCCTTTGCGGCACGCCTGCGCACAGGCTCCCCGGTTGGCACTTCGCTCGGAGATCAAGCCGGACATGAAGCATTGCCCGGAGTACGAGATGCAGAGTGCGCCGTGCACGAACGCTTCGACCCCGAGCTCCGGGACCGCAGCGTGGATCTGCTGGAGATCCTCGAGCGTGTTCTCCCGGGCCATCACTATTCGTGCAACGCCAAGGTCGCGCGCGACGCGTGCGCCCGCCGCATCGTGCACCGTCATCTGCGTCGAGCCGTGGATCTCGAGATCGGGATACACGGCGCGGATCAGTCGCACCAGTCCCACATCCTGCACGATCACGGCGTCGATGCCGCAGTCCACCGCCGTGCCGAGGAGCTCGAGCGCCGGCACGACCTCGGCTGGCTTGATCAGCACGTTCAGCGTGAAGTAGATGCGCGCGCCAGCTGCGTGCGCGATCGCGCAGGCCGCTCCCAGCTCGTCGAGCGTCAGTTGCGCGCCGTCATCGCGGGCGTTGAAGCCGCCGGCACCCAGATACACGGCGTCTGCGCCATTGGCAACCGCGGCCCGTACGGCGTCGAGTGACCCAGCGGGCGCGAGAAGCTCCGGGATGCGCCGTATCGCAGGGGGACGACTCGCCGTGCCGCCTCGACCATCCAGTCGAGGCCGCCTCGCCTTCGTGTGTGGAGGCGGCGGTGAAACAGACGACATCCCCATAAGCTAACGTCGCTTGGCTTTGTCGACGAAGCGCAGCAGGAACGCGACGCCCAGTAGGGTAATACCGGCCCAGCGAACCCCCGCGACGTCGAACCGTGCGCCATAGGCCCACACGGCGATCCCGACCAACGCCACCGTGGCCCGCGCGGCCACGAAGGCCGTCATGGCCTGATTGGCGGGAGCGCGAGCCGCTTGGCGACGTCGTCAGGTACGTCCAGGACGAGGCGGAGCAACGCCGTCGAGACGACCTTCCCCTGCGCATCCGTCTTGAGCGACAGCGTACCGCCGCCGTCCAGCGCGCCATGCAGCAGAAAATTGAGTGCACTCAGGTTCGGGATCTCGAAGCGCTCGACACCGCCAGTGATCATCCCGGCGAAGTGTGCGGCAACTCGGTCTCGCGTCAGGTAGCGCTCCAGTACCTCGTACCACTCGGGCCGCAGCGCGATCACACCGACGTTCGCCGTATCGCCTTTGTCCCCCGAACGCGCGTGCGCGAGGTCGAGCAGACGAACGCGGCTCATTGCGACGCCGTCGCAACGACATTTATCGTAGGGGCAACGCCTGCGTCGCCCATCAATACATCACCGGCCGCACCGTATCTGCGACACCGCATCCGTCACTCCTCGCCGCCGCACATTAACAGATCTCCACGGCCGTGCGCACCACGGTCTTGTCGATCAGCGCCGGCCAATAGGCCACGATCTCCTCGACCTTGGGGCGCCCACCGGCGAATCCCGTCACGCTCGGCGGGCCGTTCAGCACGAGCGGCGCGATCTCTCGCGTGAAGCGCTCGACGTCGCCCCGTCGCGGGCCGCGCACGCCGACGCGGAGCTGCACCTCCGCGAGGTCGTGGCTCGGGCGACCCGCGAGGCGTCCGTGCGTCGCATCCGCGCCGACCAGCTCGGTCAGGATCCGGTCGAAGCGCAAGCCCAGTCGCTCGAGGCGCTCGCGCAGCACACGGTCGGCGAGCTGCGCCTTCTCGACGGCGTCGGGCCAGGCATAGACGAGCGTGCCCACCGCCTTGAATCCCGCACGGTAGGCGATGGACACCTTGAGCTTGTCGGTCGGCGGACCCCCGGTGATGCCGTAGACGCGAACGCGATCACGCCCATCAGACGCAAGGCGGATCGAGGTGAAGTCGGCGATCACGTCGGGCGTGATGTACGAACGCGGGTCGCCCATCTCGTAGACGAGTTGCTCCGTCACCGATTGCGTGGACACGATGCCGCCGGTGCCCGGATGCTTCGTGACGACGAACGTCCCATCGGCCGGAGCCCTCGACGATCGGATAGCCGACGTTCGCGAGGTCGGGAATGGCACGCCAGTCATACAGGCAGTTGCCGCCCGAGCACTGGGCGCCGCACTCGATGATGTGTCCTGCGACGATGCCCGCCGCCGAGCCGATCGTACGCGTCCGCCGCCCAGCCAAACTCGTGGCGGAGCGGCGCCATCGTCAGGGCCGTGTCGGTCGAGCGGCCTGTGACGACGACGTTCGCGCCGCGTTGCGAGCGCCTCGACGATGGGCGTCGAGCCGATGTACGCGTTCGCCGCGAGCACGCGGTCGCGCACGGTCGCGAGCGGCTCGCCCGTCTCCATGTTGGCCAGCGTGTGGCCCGCGGCGAGCAGCTCGTCGAGGCGCGGCAGGAGGTCGTCGCCCGTCACGACGCCGATGCGCACGCCTGGTCCGCCCCGCCGCTCTCGCGCCACGCCCCGGCACCGCTGCCGCGCAACCCTGCGGGTTGACGCCGCCGGCGTTGGCGACGACGCGGACCCCGCGATCGGTCACCGCGCGGCAGCACGCTCTCGACCGCGCCGACGAAGTCGCGCGCGTATCCCAGCGACGGATCACGCTCCTTCTGCTTCTGCAGGATCGACATCGTGACTTCGGCCAGATAGTCGAGCATCAGGTAGTCGACCGGACCGCCCTCGACCTGACGGCGCGGCGCCTCGAGCCAATCGCCCCAGAATCCCTGCCCGCCCGCGACGCGGACGACGCGTGGCGCCGTCATGCGCCGCTCCGGCAGTGCGCGCGTCGCGCGCCGGCATCGTGACTTCGGGGGGGAGCACGAACGCCCCCAGGTGCGGCCCGGGATTTGCACGCGGCCGTGCGAAGCGCCATCGCCAGCACCGCCCGGGTCTCCTCCGGATAGACGATCGCATCGACGAATCCGCGAGCCGCCGCATAGCGCGCATCGAGCTGCGTCTCGTATTCCGCGCGCATCGCCTCGACGGCTCCCGACGACCGCCGGGATCGGGGTTGCTTGGCCGTCTCGGGCGGCGTCCAGCGCCGGGCCGTGCACCGCCTGCACGGCCGACTCGCCCTCCATGACGCCCATGCGACCCGTTGGCCAGGTGAAGATGAAATCGGGATCGAAGCCCTGGCCCGCCATGGCGTAGTACCCGGCGCCCGACGCGTGATTCACCGTCAGCACGATCTTCGGCGACGCGCGCCGTCGCCATCGCCTCGACCCAGCGCGCGCCGGCGCGGATGATGCCCGCCTGCTCGGCTTCCGGACCGACCATGAATCCCGACACGTCCTGCACGAACAGCAGCGGAATGCCCTCGCGGTCGCAGCGATCGATGAAGAACGCGACTTTCTCGGCGCTCTCCGGGTAGATGATGCCGCCGAACCGCGGCTTCTCACCGGCGCGCCCCTTGATCAGGCCGCGCTGATTGGCGATGACACCGACGACCATGCCCGTCGATGCGCGCGTCGCCGCAGATCATCTCGCGCGCGCGATGCGGCTGGAACTCATCGATCGCCCCATCATCGAGCGATGGCGCGCAGCACGACGTGCATGTCGTACGACATGCGATGATCGGCGGGCAGCACATCGTACAGCGCTTCCGTTCCGCCTCCGGCGCGCGATCGCCAACGCTGCGCCGGCACGGAGCCGCGGCACGAGCGCCGGCGCGGGAGCCGCGCCGACGAGCGCGCGCAGCTTCGCCAGACACGCCGGCATCGTCGTCGACCGCGTAGTGCGCGACGCCACTCACCTCGGTGTGCATCGTCGCACCGCCGAGGGTCTCGGCGTCGACGCTCTGGCCCGTCGCACCCTTGACGAGGTTCGGACCGCCGAGCCCCATGAACGACGTGCCCTTCACCATCACGATCACGTCCGACAGCGCGGGCAGATATGCGCCGCCGGCGATGCACTGCCCCATGACCGCCGCGATCTGCGGGATGCGCAGGTAGCGCCGCATGATGGAGTTGTAGTAGAAGATCCGCGCGGCGCCGTACTGGCCCGGGAAACACGCCGCCCTGATACGGCAGGTTCACGCCCGCCGAGTCGACGAGGTACACGATCGGGACGCGGCAGCGCATGGCGATTTCCTGCGCGCGCAGGATCTTGCGGATCGTCTCGGGCCACCACGATCCGGCTTTGACCGTCGCGTCGTTGGCGACGACGACGACCTCGCGGCCATGCACGATGCCGACGCCAGTGATGACGCCGGCGGCCGGCGCCTGCCCGTCGTACTGGTCGTACGCGACGAGGAGCCCGATCTCGAGGAAGCGCGCACCCGGATCGCAGAGCTGGGCGACGCGCTCGCGCGCGGTGAGCTTGCCCTGCGCGTGCTGGCGTTCGATGCGCTCCGGGCCCCCGCCCTCGCGGAGACGCGCCTCGAGCGCGCGGACCTCGTCGCTCAGCCGTCGCAACCGAGCTTCGCGACTCGGAAGCGGCGCCGGCCCGCGCCCCGCCTGACGGGGCGTCTCCCGGTCGGAGCCGCGATGCCCGGCCGTCACGCCTCCTGCCGCTCGCCGCTGCGCGAACCACTCCTGGATGTAGCGCACGAGGTCCGCGGTCGGACGTGCCGGGCCCGAAGAGCTTGCCGACGCCCTTGCGCCTGGAGCGCATCCATGTCTTCCTGCGGAATGATCCCGCCGCCGGTCACCAGGATGTCGTCGCGTCCCTGGTCGTGCAGCAGCTGCGAGCACGCGCGGGAAGAGCGTCATGTGCGCACCGCTGAGAATCGACAGGCCGACGACGTCGACGTCCTCCTGGATCGCGGCGCTCGCGATCATCTCCGGGCGTCTGGTGGAGGCCGGTGTAGATGACCTCCATCCCGGCATCGCGCAGCGCCGCCGCGACGACCTTGGCACCGCGGTCGTGACCGTCGAGTCCGGGCTTGGCGACGAGCACGCGAATCGGCGCAAGTCAGTCATGGATACAGCGTGAGAGGATGACATCGATACAGGGCCTATCATTTTACCCGAATCTCAGCACCCGGGGCAACGCCGCGCTGCCCAGTAATTCGCTGGCTCGTCGTTCCCAGACCCCAAACCCCAGACCCCAGACCCCTGTTATTGACCTCTTCCGCGCAACGAGCAGCATCTCGCCGGCGCGACGCGTCAAGGGGCGGTCCGTCCACCCGGAGAATACTTGCTCGACGATCAGGCCGACGTCGGCCAGCAGCTCGGCCAGACGCGTCGCCGTGTACAACCGCAGGCGATAGGCGCGTGCGCCAACGCCGGCAGGTCCACGCCATTCGGTCTCCACCGTGAGGAGGCCCGACAGTGGATCGAACTGCCGCCGATGTCCCGATGAGTGCGCCGTCCGAGGTCGGCCACCAGTCGCGCGACAGAAAGCGCGCCATGACGCCATCCCGGTTGGCGCCTTGCCACACGAATATCCCACCGGGGGCGAGCACACGCGCAAACTCGCCGAGCGCGCGCGCGTCGTCCTGCCGGATGCAGGAAGAAGCCAAACGATGTTCCCACGTTGATGACGGCGTCGAACCGACCGGTCCACGCGGGGGCAGCGCACGCATGTCACCGCGATGATACCGGAGCAGTCCGTCCACGCTCACGTGCCGGGATTGGCCGAGCGGGCCTGACCGAGCAGATACCTGGAGTAGTCCAGGCCGTCGACGCGGTAGCCGGCGTCGGCCAACAACGCGGCGTGCCGGCCCTGTCCGCACGGGACATCGAGGATGCGCGCGCCAACCGGTACACCGCAGGATCTCGACGAGCCGCCCGACCTCCCGGCGCGTCGTCCGCTCCCCGAACATCGGCTCGTGCTCGACGAGGTAGTGGGCATCGAAATACGACGACCCACCACTCGGTCCTGGCCGCCGGGAGCCGGCCAACGCGCGGTCGTCGGACGAGCGCGGATCCGTTCAGAAGAAGACGGGCTCGCGATATGCGCCGAAGACCGACTCCATCGCGGCCCGGATCTCGTAGAGCGTGCCGTAGGCACGCGCTGCCTCGAGGATGGCGGGAAACACGTTCCGTCCCGTCGCGGCGACCTCGCGCAGCTTCGCCAGAGCCGATTCGACGCGCGGCGGCATCGCGATCCGCTCGGAGCCGCGCGAGGCGCGCACGTTGCTGGATGGCCGCCTCCTCGCCGACTATGAGCAGCGGGATTTGCTCCGCGTCCTCGTCGCTCGTGACGAAGGCGTTCACCCCCACCGTCAGGCGGCGCTCCTGTTCCTGCTCCCACTGCTGACGGAATGCAGCGTCCGAGATCTGCCGCTGGAACCAGCCGTTCTGCAGAGCGGTCACCACGCCGCCCTGTCGCTCGATCTCCTCGAACAGCGCTTCGGCATCGCGCTCGAGTTGGTCGGTCAGCGCCTCGACGTAGTAGGAGCCACCCAGCGGGTCGAGGACATTGGCCACGCCCGTCTCGTAGGCGAGAATCTGCTGCGTCCGGAGCGCGACCTGTACGGCCGCCTCGGTGGGTAGCGCCAATGTCTCGTCCATCGAGTTCGTATGCAACGATTGGGTCCCGCCCAACACCGCCGCCAGGGCCTGATAGGCTACGCGCGCGATGTTGTTCATCGGCTGCTGCGCGGTCAGCGTCACACCCGCCGTCTGCGAGTGAAACCGCATCATCCACGACCGGGGATCCTGCGCGCCGTATCGTTCGCGCAGATGGCGAGCCCAGATCCGCCGCGCCGCGCGGAGCTTCGCGATCTCCTCGAAGAAGTCGTTGTGGATGTCCCAGAAGAAGGAGAGCTGCGGCGCAAAGACATCGACCGGCAGTCCGCGCGCGATCCCCCGCTCCGCATAGGTGAAGCCGTTCGCCAGCGTGAAGGCGAGCTCCTGCGCCGCGGTCGCCCCTGCTTCGCGGATGTGATAGCCCGAGATCGAGATCGTGTTCCACTTGGGGGCGTGCTCCGCGGCCCACGCAAACACGTCGACGATGAGGCGCAACGCCGGCTCGACTGGGTAGACCCAGGCGTGCTGCGCCATGTACTCCTTGAGGATGTCGTTCTGAATCGTCCCGCGGAGCCGTTCGGAGGGCACACCCTGTTTCTCAGCGGCCGCCACATAGAACGCGAACAGAATGATCGCCGGGCCGTTGATCGTCATCGACGTCGAGACCTCGTCTAGCGGGATCCCGTCGAAGAGCGTCTCCATGTCGGCGAGGCTCGAGATCGCGACGCCGCATTTCCCCACTTCGCCCTCCGACCGCGGATGGTCGGAGTCATAGCCCATGAGAGTCGGGAAGTCGAAGGCGACCGACAGCCCCGTCTGGCCGTGCGCCAGCAGGAACTTGTAGCGCGCGTTCGTATCCACGGCGCTCCCGAACCCGGCAAACTGTCGCATGGTCCACAGCCGGCCCCGGTAGCCGGTGGGGTGAATGCCGCGGGTGTAGGGATAGCTGCCTGGTACGCCGAGCGCCGCGGGTGACGCCGTCGCATCCAACGCGGTATACAGCGGCTCCAGCTCGCGGCCCGAGTTCGCGAAAGCAATCGGTCGGAGCTCACCCGAGGCGTACCTCGCTCGCCAGGCCGCGACCTCAGCGCGCAGCGCCTCGATCTCGTCCTGACCCTTGGCCCCGTTGCCCCCGGCACTCGGCCGGCGGGCATCACGGATTGACGTCATGCGGTCTCCCGGTCAGCAGCGCCGCACTACGCGTCGAGCAGCGCGTCTGCCACCTCGTATGGTGTCGTGCCCCCTGATTCCAAAGCCGCCAGCTGGCGGTCGAGCCAGGCTGCGGTATCCGGATCCGACCAGAGCCGGGCCCCCACCTTCTGGTGCACGACGTCCTTTACTCGCTCTCGCAACCGCGCCCGTCGGCGGTCGGCCAGCAGTCCCGTCGATGAAAGATACTCGTAATGTCGGTCGAGCGCCGTTACGACCTCGGGGATGCCCGTACCGTCAGTTGCAATCGCCGTCACAACGGGCGGGATCCAATGCCCCGCACCGTCGTCCCCGGCGTGCCCGCCACGGTCTTTTGCATCGAGCGCATGCGCGCGCCCGCTGGGCATCTTCACGCCCGCGGATCCGCGACCGGACTGTGCGGAAGGCGGTGCGGCTGCCCGGGCCCGCAGCTTCAGCATCAACTGGATCTCGGTGCGGAGTCGATCGGCGCCGGGTCGGTCGGCCTTGTTGATGACGAAGATGTCGGCGATCTCCATGAGGCCCGCTTTGAGCGTCTGGATGGAATCGCCCGATTCGGGCACGAGCACGACGACGCACGTATCGACCGTCCGGGCGACATTGAGCTCGCTCTGCCCCACACCGACGGTCTCCACGATCACGCGGTCAAAGCCGAAGGCGTCGAGGACATCCGCGGCTTCGCGGGTCGCGGCCGACAGGCCGCCCAGCGCACCACGCGTGGCCAGCGAGCGGATGTACACACCGGGATCGAGCGCCACAGCCTCCATGCGTATCCGATCGCCCAGCAGGGCGCCACCCGTGAACGGGGATGTGGGATCGACCGCGATGACCCCGACGGTCAATCCCTGGCCGCGGTAGTTCTGAATCAGTTGCGTCGTGAGCGTGCTCTTGCCGGCGCCCGGCGGCCCAGTGATGCCGATCCGGCGCGCACGGCCGGTTCGCTCGTGCAGCGCGCCCAGAAGTCCATCGAACCCGCTGCGATGGTTCTCGACGATGCTGATCACGCGCGCCAACGCGGCGGGCCGACGTGCCGCAAACTCGTCGAGGAGGCGCGCGGTCGGCGACCCCGGGCCGGGAACCGGGGGCGCGGCGCTCACGCGCGGGCCCCAGCGAGGCGGCGCAGCAGACCTTCCTGACGCTGCCACATTGCGGTATCGACGCGGTTCGCCCCCTCCGGATGGTCGTAGCCGACGACGTGCAGGACGCCGTGGACAACCAATCGTGCAAGCTCCTCCCGGATACCCACATGCCATCGAAGGGCGTTCCGGCGGGCGATGGCCGGCGCGATGTACACGTCCCCGACGATGCCGTCCCGTGCGCGAGCCGGACGGCCACTCCGCCCGCGGAGCACTGGCGACCGCGGCGCGAATGCAAACGCGATCACGTCGGTCGGCCCGCCGTGTCCGAGGTGCGCGCGATTGAGGCGAGCGATCGTCCGCGGTGTCACGAAGGCGATCGAGAGCAAGGCGTGCCGGACGCCTTCCGCCCGCAGCACGTCGTGCGCGAGTCGCTGCACCCGCGCCCGCGCGATCGCCACGCGTGGCACCTCCGCGCCGACCGAGACGGCCAAGGTCACCGTCGCAGCGCGCGCCGCTCGGTCACGCGGGAGTCGCCGACGCGAACTCGGCCGTGATGCCTCCGCTCGCCGACGGATAGTCGATGCGATGGTGGTACATCCCGATCAGGACGCGGGCAAACTCGTCCTTCACGACGTCGAGCTGCTTCAAGGTCAGCGGCGCCTCGCGCAGCTGCCCCTGCTCGATGCGCTGGCGGACGATGTAGTCGATCACTTCGCGGATCTTGGGCGGGCTCGGATCGTTCAGCACGTGCGCCGACGCCTCGACTCCATCGGCCAGCATGCAGATCGCCGTCTCCGCCGTCTGTGGGATCGGCCCGGGATAGGAGAACTGCCCCGGATCGACAACGCTGCCGTCGCGCTCGCGGGCCTTCTCGTAGAAGTAGGTGATCCGCCCCGTGCCGTGGTGCTCCATAATGAACGCGCACAGCGCGGCCGGGAGCCGGTGCTCGGCCGCGAGCTCGATGCCCTGCCGGCACGTGATTGCGAATGATCGCCGCGCTCGCCGTCGGCTTGAGCTTGTCGTGGGGGTTCCGTCCGCGCGGCTGGTTCTCGACGAAGAATTCCGGCTTTGATGAGCTTGCCGATGTCGTGGTAATACGCGCCGACACGTGCCAGCAGCCCATTCGCGCCGATCGCCGTGCAGGCCGCCTCCGCCAGGTTGGCGATGCGCATCGTGTGGGCGAACGTGCCAGGGGCTTCGATGCTGAGTCGCCGCATCAGTGGCCGATTCAGGTCCGACCACTCGAGCAGCTTGAGATAGGTGTCGACGCCGGCGAACTCCTCGAGCGGCGGCAGGAACATCAGCGCCAGCGCGACGGACACCACGGAATTCGTCGCACCCCACACGATGCGCCAGCCCACGGTCGTCTGCGACGCGCCCGTGGAAAGTCCGATCGCGACTTCCGCCAGAACGTATGCGGCGGCCGTCACGAGGATCGAGTAGAACACCTGATCTCGCCGCCGGATCACCCGTACACTGAACGACGCCGCGACGCCGACGACGAGGAATAGGAATAGCGCCGGGGTTCCGAGATACGGGGGCTGGATCCCGATGAGGGCAGCCAGCACCAGCGAGGCAAACACGCTCACGCGGGAATCGAACAGGACGCTGAACAGCACCCCCGCGACCGCGATCGGGACGAGCTCGGGCGTCGCTTCCGGACCGCGCGCCGCGACCGCGGCCGCTGCGATCACGATGATGAATACGGCCGCGACCAGTCCAACGGTCCGGAGCGAGCGATATAAACTCGGCCGAAAGAATGCCAGCGTCAGCCCGCAGACGCCCAGAATCAGCGTGTTGGTGAGCACGGACCCCACGGCGACGGCCGGGGGCACGTCCAAACGACCGAAGAGCGCCGCGCAGACCACGGCGACGCCGATCAGCATGAGCCATCGAGCCGTGTGCGCGATGATCATGGCGCGCGTTGACGTACTCGACGCCAGGCGGTCCAGATGTCGCCACCAGCTCACCGGGCGATGAACCGCCACCGCACGGAGCTCAGGCGCCGGCGTCGTAGGCGTAGGCTCGAATGATGTCGCGGACGAGTCGATGTCGGACGACGTCAGTCTCGTCAAAGTAGTGGAAGGCGATCCCATCGATTCCAGGCAAGATGCGTTCGATCTGCATGAGTCCCGACTCTTCTCGGCGCGGCAGATCGATCTGCGTCTTATCTCCCGTGATGACAATTTTGGAGTTCACACCCAACCGCGTGAGAAACATCTTCATCTGTAACGTCGTTGCGTTCTGCGCTTCATCCAGGATGACAAAAGCATCGGACAGCGTCCGCCCGCGCATGAAGGCAAGCGGCGCAATCTCGATCGTGCGGGTCTCCAGCGCGCGCTGAATGCGCTCCGCCGGCATCATCGCGTCCAGCGCGTCGTAGAGCGGCCGCAGATAGGGGTCCACCTTGGCCTGCATGTCGCCGGGCAAGAAGCCGAGGCTCTCACCCGCCTCGACGGCCGGCCGCGCGAGGACGATCCGGCGCACCCGTTTCCGGACCAGGGCGTCGATGCCGGCCGCCACCGCGAGATAGGTCTTGCCCGTCCCGGCCGGTCCGATACCGACGACGATGTCGGTGTTCATGATCTTGGCCAGGTATCCGGCCTGCCCTGGCGTCTTGGGTGTGATGACCTTGCGCACCCCGGGCAGGGCAATGCGAAACCCGTCGCCATTCTCGCTTTCCGCACCGTTCGTGTGCGGATCCGCATCGTGCAGGCGCATGACATCGTCGGGCGTCACGGGCTCGCGCTGGCGGGCCAGCTCGATCATCCGCTGGGCCACCGCGACCGCACGATCGACGGCATCCGCCGGGCCGCTCACGGACAGCTGATCGTCGCGGAGCGCCACTCGCGCACCGGACAACCGCGCCAGCTCGACGAGGTTAGCGTCGTTCACACCGGCGAGCGTCAGCAAGTCGGCGCCCTCGGTGGATACGCGGTGCGTCACCACGGTGTTAGTCACGTCGCGGCCCATCACTGGCCTGCAGCTCGCTGTCCGGCCGCAGGTGCAGCGCAGAGAGATCCCGGGCGGGCACCTGCGCCGGCGCCCCCTCAAACAACGCGCGCGCGGCCGTCGTCTTCGGGTAGGCAATCACGTCGCGCAAGGACGTCGCGCCCGCAAGAGTCATCGCGATCCGATCGAAACCAAATGCGATGCCGCCATGGGGCGGCGCGCCCGCGCGCAAGCCTTCCAGTAGAAATCCAAAGCGCGCGCGTGCATCGCCCTCCTCGATCCCGAGCGCTCGAAACACCGACTCCTGGACCCCAGGATCGCTGATGCGGATACTCCCGCCGCCGAGCTCCGTGCCGTTGTGGACCACGTCATAGGCGACGGCCCGAACCCGCGCAGGGTCACGCTCGAGGAGGGGCAGGTCGTCCGGGTGCGGCGAGGTGAACGGGTGATGGACGGCGGCCAGACCCCCAGTTTCCGCGTCCCGTTCGAATAGCGGGAAGTCGAGCACCCAGAGGAACGCGTGAGCATCGGCCGGGATGAGCCCGAGGCGCCGAGCCGCTTCCTGCCGGACGCGGTCCAGCGCCGGGTTGGAGACACGATCCGGCCCCGCCACGAACACCGCGAGGTCGCCCTCGGCGATCTTCAACTGATCCTGGGCGGCGGCAGCCAGGTACTTGGCTGCTGGTCCCTCGAGCGCGCCACTCGCGCGCCGGAGGCGAATCAGACCGCCTGCGCCCGCCGATTTGGCAATGGCCTCCAGCTCATCGACCTGCTTCCGCGACCACCCCGCAGCCTGTGGGAGCCGCACGCCTCGCACTCGGCCACCCGCCTCGATCGCGGCGCGCGCGATGCCAAACTCAGACCCGCGGAACACATCGCTCGCGTCGAACAGCTCGAGCGCGTACCTGAGGTCTGGCCGGTCGATGCCGAACCGCTCCATCGCCTCCGCGTACGTGAGACGAGGGAAGGGCAACCCGACGGTCACGTCGATCTCAGCGAAGAGCGCAGCGACCAGTTCTTCGGCCAGCGCGATGATGTCCTCCCGCTGCACGAAGGACGCCTCGATATCGATCTGCGTGAACTCGGGCTGTCGGTCCGCGCGCAGATCCTCGTCCCGGAAGCAGCGAGCGATCTGGAAATAGCGGTCGAAACCGGAGACCATGAGCAGCTGCTTGTAGAGCTGCGGCGACTGCGGAAGCGCGTAGAACTCGCCGGGATGTACCCGACTGGGCACGAGGTAGTCTCGCGCGCCCTCGGGCGTCGGCTTGGTCAGGATCGGTGTCTCGATCTCGAGGAACCCTCGGTCACTCAGATAGCGACGCGTCGATTGCAGCAGCCGATGCCGCAGGATGAGATTCCGCTGCAGGTCCGCACGGCGCAGGTCGAGATACCGGTGTCGCAGGCGGAGCTCTTCGGCGGCGAGCTGCTCGCCGCGCGCCGGCGCGACCGGGATGGCCGGCGTCACCGCGGGCCCCACGACCTGAAGCGCGATGACGCGAACTTCGACGTCACCAGTCCCGAGCTCGGCGTTTCTCGCCTCCGCCGGTCGAAGCGCAACCTCGCCTTCGATCAGCACGACACTTTCGACGCCGACCGCGCCCGCTCGTCGGATGACATCGGGCGGCGTCCACCGCGGATCGAACGATGCCTGTACGACGCCGGCACGATCGCGAAGGTCGACAAAGACGATGCCGCCCAGATCTCGCGTGCGCTGTACCCAGCCGCCAAGATGAACCGCGGAGCCGGCATCGGCCGGGCGTAGCGATCCACACATGCGAGTCCGAAGCGACGTCGATAACTGCGAGCGGTCGACCGCCCCGTCCATCACGGCCGTCACGCCAATCGATTACTGTTCATTGACTTGCCGCTGAATCTAACCGGGACTCCCCCGCACCGGTAGCCGTCTGCGCCTGCAGTAGCGCTCGCGGTCGATGCACATAATACGCTCTGCTGCAATTGGTTACATTGTATACCTCTTGCAGCACATGAGCCAATGACGGTTGGGGGATTAGGGACTAGGGGCTGGGGACGAACAAACCTCGGGGTCGGTGACGGCGACGACTATCACTGGCCCCGAGGTTTGTTACCCGTAATCCGTAGTCCCTAGCCACTAGCTTTTACTCGTGCCTGAGCGTGTGAACCTGCTCGATCTCGTGCCCGCGAACGCCGTGAATCGACTGCGCTCGTTCGCGGTCACCCACGGCTTCGAGGCGTATCGAGGCAACCAGGTGGCACGACGCCTCTGGCACACGCCGGCCGCAACGTTTGCCGACATGAGCGAGCTGCCGGCCAGTCTCCGCGACCTGCTCGACCAGCACTTCATCATGCCGCGATTGGCCGTGGCTGCTCGACAACGATCGATCGACGGGACTGAAAAATTCCTCTTCCGCCTGAGCGACGGCGAAGCGATCGAGACCGTCGCGATTCCCGAGGAGCGCCGCCTCACCCTGTGTATCTCCTCGCAGGCTGGGTGTGCGCTCCGGTGCGCCTTCTGCGCAACCGGTGCGATGGGGTTCGCTCGCAACCTCGCCGCCTGGGAGATCGCCGCACAGGTGCGCGAGATGGTCCTGCTGCCAGAGGCACTGCGACCGACCAACATCGTATTCATGGGGATGGGCGAGCCCCTCATGAACTGGCGCGCCGTGGACGTCGCGTTGACCGTGCTGAACGATCCGAACGGACTCGGCATCGGCGCCCGACACATCACCGTTTCGACCGTTGGGGTGCTGCCGGGCATCCAGGCGCTCGCAGCGCGACCCGAGCAGTTCCGGCTAGCGATCTCCATCCACGCCCCAAGCGATGCGCTCCGGCAGCAGCTCATGCCGATCAACACCAAGTATCCACTCGCCGAGGTCATCGCGACCGCCCGCCAGTTCGTTCGGCGGGTCACGTTCGAGTATGTGCTGCTCGGCGGCGTCAACGATCGCCCGGAACACGCCACTGCCCTGGCTCGACTGGCGGCCGACTGTGGTGCGTTCGTCAACCTCATCCCACTGCATCCCGGCGGCGGCCAGGGCTTCACGCCGAGTACGTCCCGCGCGACCGGCGCGTTCAGCCGCGCGCTTCGTGCGCGGGGGGTCGAGGTGGCCCTGCGCAAGAGCCGCGGCGTGGACATCAGCGCCGCGTGTGGACAGCTACGGGTAGAACGGTTGCGCGGGCGGACGCCACGTCGAGCCGAGGTAGACGCTGACGTCAACGTCGCGTGAGCTGTCCGGCCGCGCCTCCATGCGCGCGGCCCCGAGTGCCCGGGCAACGAGGCGAGCCCAGGCGACATGCATGCCGCGGCCCACGACCAGCGTAGTGTCTCGTGCGCCAGACTGCGTGCCGAGGCTGACGACGTCGAACCCCTGATCGCGCAAGTACAGCATCGCACGACGACCGAGACCTCGACGCGCGCTCGCGTTGAAGACTTCGACCCGGACGCGCAGGTCGTCTGGCGCGCGGACGTCATTCCCCTGAAAGTGCGGTGCCGTCGGCGCCGGGGGGCGCGTGTGCCGGTGCAAGCTCGCCGCGCCGACCGCGACGCTGGTGAGGAGCAGCGCGACAACGATGACGGCGCCGTAGCGCCGCGTGCCACGGACGCGCCGATGAGGCGACCGCCGGCCGGCGGTCCTAGGCGGGAGCTCGTCGCCTAACGGACCGCGTTCCACAGTGCGACCGTCTCCTCGAGGAGGCCTTTGCCCTCCCGCAGCGCCCATTCGAGCCGGGTTCGCACGACCTGCCGGAACGTGCCATCGAAATCGAGCGGGACTTGGTGCGCGAGGTATGCACGGTCCGCGCGCGCAAACGCCCGCCCAGGCTCGAGGAAGTCTGCCATGTAAAGCGCGCGTCCGGTGTCGGGCCACCCCGCTTTCCCGACGGTGTGCCAGCGCACAGCCTCGATCACGTCGGGCCGCCGCTCATTATCTGCCACGAGTCGTGCAGCCGCGGCCGGGCCATGGAGCAGATTTGCTTCCGAGCGGTGATCTCCGGCGATCTCACGAAGGCTCGATTCGGGCGCATCGCGCAAGGCGTCGTGCCACAGCGCCGCATCGTGCCATGCGCGCGCCAGCTCCGGTGCCAACCGCAGGTCGGCGGCCCAGCGATCGATAAGTGCCACGACACGCATGATGTGACCGCGGCGCTTGTCGCTCACAATCGCCCACGATGGCAGGACGAGCGGATCTGTCGACGCGACGCGCTCGACAGGGACCGAAGCCCGCAACGCCAGCGCTTGGTCGGTTGGTCGATCGTCTTCGCGGACCCCCTGGTCCGTCTTGGCTGCCGTCATCGTACCGTATGCCCAACTGACGGCGGAGTGCCTGCGCCTCGGCCACCGACCCCTGCCCTGCTCGTCTCGAAGATCATGTTGTCGATGAGCCGAGTGCGCCCCACGCGCGCGGCAATCATGACGACCGTTCCGCTCTCTACGCGACGGACGGGTTCGAGCGTGATCGGATCGGCCAGACCGAGGTACTCCACTGCCACCAGTGGCTCTCCCCCCAGGACCCGTCGGCCGATTGCCTCGAGAACCTCTGGTTCGGCCACCCCTTCGTCGCTCCACGCACGGACCATGGCTTCGAGTGCCGCGGGGATCACCAGCGCCTGCGAGCGCTCGATGGGGGAGAGATACGCATTCCGGCTGGAAAGCGCGAGCCCGTCATCAGCCCGTACGGTCGGCACCGTGACGATCTCCAGCGGGAAGTTCAGATCCTGCACCAACGCGCGGACGAGCGTGACTTGCTGGAGGTCTTTCCGTCCGAAAAAGACCAGGTTGGGCTCGACGATATGAAAGAGCTTCGATACGACTGTGAGGACGCCCGCGAAGTGACCCGGGCGGGCCGCACCCTCCCAGCGCCGATCGAGCGCGGTGCCATCCTCGCGAACCGATGGCACAACGGTGACGCGCGAGATTACGGGATACATGTCCGCCACCGTCGGGGCGAACAATAGGCCGACCCCGCGCCCCCACGCGAGCTCCGCATCCCGCTCCAGGGTGCGCGGATACGCGCCGAAGTCATTGGTCGGCGCGAATTGCAGCGGATTGACGAAGACGCTCAGCACGACCGAGGCGGCCCGCGTTCGGGCCGCATCGATGAGGGCCAGGTGTCCCTCGTGTAGCGCCCCCATCGTCGGCACGAGCGCCACCGGTTCTCGCAATGCTCGCCGGAGACGGCGCACATCGGCGATGCTGCTAACGGTCCGCACGAGGATCCCGGTCGGGCGCAGCAATCACCGGCCCTGGACGCATGGCACGAGGGCTCGGCGCGCAGGGGGCGATGAGTCACGGATGCGCGCCCGTCGGCGCGGCCGCGAGCTGCGAATGGAGGTGCTCGAGCTCCCGCGTCCAGAACGGCCGATGCGGCAACTCGGGGTGCGGAACGGTCAGGTTGGGTGTGGTGAGGTGCTCCTCGCCGAATTCCACAATGTCGAGGTCGAGCGTGCGCGGGCCCCAGTGCACGGTGTGGACACGGCCGTTCGCGCGCTCGATGCTCTGTAAGCGCTCGAGCAGCTCCGACGGTTGGAGCGTCGTTCTCAGGGCGACCATCTGGTTGAGATAGGGCGGCTGGTCCTGCGGTCCCAGGGGCGCCGTCTCCTCAATGTCAGAGACCGCGGCGACCTCCGTGCTCGGGAGCATCGCAAGTGCCGTCCGGGCTGCTGCCAGGTACCCTTGGCGATCCCCCAGATTGGACCCCAACGCGACGTACGCGATTTCGGCGCGGTGCGCAGTACCGTAGGGCATGACGGAAGCTACAGCCGTCAGCCCGGGTTTGCTGCCTCAGTGCGCCGTCGTAATACGTCGCGTCAGATCGCCCAGGTACGTCGTGACCCCGCGCAGCTCGCGCGTGGCGCTCTCGAGGCCGGCCAGGGCAGCAGCTTGTTCCTTTGCCGATGCGGTCACGGCCGCTGCACCCGAGCGGTTGCGGTCGGAGATGCTCGCGATTCGCCCGACGCGCTCTTGGAGCCTGGCGCATTCCTGCTCCTGGTCCCGCGACACCTGGGCGATGCGCCGGGAGCGCTGAGCGCTTTGGGCCGTCGCCTCGAGGATCACGTCGAGCGCTTTCAGCGCGGCTTCGGACAAGGTCTCCGCGTCACCCACGATCGCACGGCCTCGCTCCATCTGGCCAGCAATGCGCCGCGACTGCTCCTCGAATCCCAGAATGATGTCCGCTGCCTGCGCCGACGCGCGCGCGCTCCGCTCCGCCAGTTTGCGGACCTCGTCCGCCACCACCGCGAAGCCTCGCCCTTCGGGACCGGCCCGGGCCGCCTCGATCGCGGCGTTGAGCGCAAGCAGATCCGTCTGCTCGGCCACTTCCTTGATCACGGCAATGAAGGCGGTCACGTCCGCCGCGGTCCGGGCGAGGCGATCGATCTCGGTTGAGCTCTCACCGACGAACCCCTTGGCGCTGACCAACCGGTCGATCGCTGTGGCGATCGTCGATCGATGCTCTGTCGCGACGTCGGTAGCGCGTCGGCTCGCTTCGGCAGCCGCACTGCCGTCGCGTACCACGCCGGTCGTCGCTTCGTGGAGGCCGCGCGTGACATCCAGGCTCCGAGCCAGCTGGTCGGCCTCCTCGATGATGGCGCGCGAAATCTCGGCGACGGTCCGCGCGACGCTCTCCCCACCCCCGCGGAGCGTCCGCGCGGAGTGCCCCAAGGTCTCGACCTGTGCGCCCATGCGCGCGACCGCGTCGAGGAGCGGCTGGCGAAGCTCGTGGATGTGCAGCGTCGTCGCCAACTGGTTGGCGATACGCTGCACGATCGGGAGCTGCTTGGGTCCGTATGTTCCCCGCTTGTGGTGCTCCAGCTCGAGCAGCCCAACGGCGCGATCCCCGAACCGCAGCGGCGTCACGACGTGACTGCGCGCGTCCGGGCGCGGATGCTCCACGCGACGGTCGCGCAGGGAATCGAAGACGATCGCAGGTCGGCCCGACTCCAGCGCCAGCGATCGGAGGGCCTGTCCATCCGTACCGGGAGCGACTGGCGAGAGCAGCAGTCCCCCCTCGCTGCGGTAGATGAGACGCGGGCCGTCGGAACCCAGGAGATAGATCCGGAAGTCGTTCCAGTCGATCAGACGATGGCCGATCCGCTCGATGAGCGAGCACGCTTCGGCCAGCGACACGTCCGCGGTCACGACGTTTTCCATGGCGTGGATGACGTTCTGCTCTTCGGCCGCGATCGACTCCTCGAGGATTCGCTTCAGCACGTATCCAGCCGCAAGGAGGATCACGACCACGGGCCACGCCCCCCACCCCAGATTGACCACCGCCATCGTGATCGCGCACATCGCGGCGGTACCCGCGCCCGCGCCGACTAGCTCGTAGCGCAGGATCAGGGCTCGCTCGTCCGGGAGTAGCTTGTCGCGCAACAGCAGCGTGAAGTACAGCATCGCGCGCCCGAGCGCATAGTACGCGACCACGAAGACGGCGATGGCGAACGTCGCGTCGGCGCCGAGCCCCGTCACGCCGCCCAGTCGCAGCGCACCGGCGTACAGGCCGTAGGCGCTGGCGAGTGCTAGGACTTCGCGTCCCGCATTGATCCACGCGAACTCCAACGACTTTCGCATGATGCCGGCATCCGCGACGAGGACGCCGAGGTAGATGGCGAGCAGCGTGACCGGGGCGCCACACAGAAGGGCCCCCGTCAGCGCGATCGCACCCACGAGGTGGAGTGCAGAATACTTGGTCAGGGGCAGTTGGGTCGCGCGGAGCACCGCCGCGGCGACGGTCAGCGTCGCCAGTGTGAGCGGCTCGCCGATCCATCGCGGGTCGAAGACGAGCGCCGCCACGAGCACGATCGTGCCCGCCGTGGCGAGGGCCCGTGTATAGCGGTGCAGCAGGGCGTTCATGGCGCGCGTCCCGGGGTCTCGTTTCGAGCGTCGGTCTTGTGGGCGCCGCGCGCGGGACCTGGCGCCGCGCCACCCACCGTATCCAAGCCCGCGCGGAGCGCTCGCGCGAGGTCAACCGCCGCATCCACGTTCCGTTCTGCCGCCTTCGACGAGCGCGCTCCCGACAACAATGCCGTCGGCCACCCGCCCCACCGTTACTGCGTGCTCCGGACGCGAGATGCCGAATCCTACTGCGATCGGGAGCGTCGTCGCCGCGCGAAGCCGCGCGACGGTCGCCGGCAGCTCGGCCGGCAGATCCGCGCGGGAGCCCGTCACCCCGAGGCGGCTGATCAGATACACGAATCCGCTGCCGTGACGCGCGATGTCCGCCATCCGCGCAGTCGGGCGTCGTGGGCGCGACGAGGCGCACGAATGCCAATGGCCCCTCGCCCAGCCACGCCTCGCGCGGCGGGATCTGCACCCACGGGGAGATCGGTGACCAGCACGCCGCACGCCCCTGCCGCATGCGGCGCGCTCGAGCGCATCGGGCCCGGCGGCCAGAAGCGGATTGAGGTAGCTGAAGATGATGACCGGGAGCCGCACGCCGGCGCGCTCGATGAGCGCGAGCGCGCGGTCGAACGTCATACCGCTGTGCGAGCGCCCGCTGCGAGCTCGCCTGGATCACCGGGCCCGTCGGCCAGCGGGTCGGAAAACGGAATGCCGAGCTCGATGACATCGGCGCCGCATGTCGGCGAGCCCCTGCAGGAGCTCGACCGTCGCGCCTCGTCGGGAAACCCCGCCGTGACGTAGCAGATGAGCGCGCGCCGCACGGGCGGCCGCGAAGCGCCGCGAATCGTTCAGTCAGTGCGGGCGACTGTCATACGAAGTAATCCGACACCCGGATGCCGTAGCGATCCGGGTCGGCCGTCTTGATGATGGTGCGAACGAAGGTCGCCGCCCGCGACTGGCTCGGAGAGGTCGACGAGGGTTCCGGGGAACAGGACGTTGCCCTGCGGGTCACTGACGACCCGCACGATGGGCGCGACATCATTTCGGGGTTCGGATTGACCGCGTGGACGATCCCGAGCTCGAACGTATCGAGGACGACGAGCGTGCCCACGGGGTAGAGGCCCAGCAGGTTGATGAACGCCTTGACGACGACCTGATCCATGCCGCGCCTCGGATTGTCGCGCATCTCCTGCAGCACCGCGGCCGGCGTCAGCGGATCCGTCTGATACGATCGGCGCGTCGTCGCCGCGTCGAAGCCGTCGGCGATCGCGACGATCTTGCTGAAGATGCCCATGCGCGCGGTCGCGCACCGGCTGCGGATACCCGGTCAGGTCCGTCTTCATGTGGTGCTCGTACGCGACGACCATCGCGCGGTACGGCAGATCCTGCGCGCTGCGCACCTGGAAGAGCGACAGCACGCCCAGCCACGGGTGGTTCGCGATCGCGCGCCACTCGGCCTCGGACAGCGCCGTCCGACTTGTTGAGCACATCGACGGGCACGCGGGCCTTGCCGATGTCGTGAAAGAGCGCGGCGAGTCCGAGGTCATACAGCTGGAGCTTGCTGAGACCGAGCCGTCGGCCCGAGCGCCACGGCGAAGATGCAGACATTGACGCTGTGCGTGAACGTGTACTCGTCGTAGTCGCGCAGAGTCGTCAAGCCCGAACAGCGACGTCTCCTCGTTCAGGATCTGGTCGACGATCGCCTGCACGACGCGCTTGAGCTTCTTGACGTTGGGCGCGCGCCCCATGCGAACGGAGTGCATGACTTCCTTGGAGACGGCGACCGATTGCGCGTAGGTCCGCTTGGCGGCTTCCTTGGACTGTTGCCGGTCGCCGATCTCCGCGCCCCCGGCGACGGCGGACCCAGCTCGAGCGAGTGCACATTGGCCATCGTCAGCTTGCCGGTCAGCTGCTCGAAGCGGTCCTCGGGCTCGCCTTCGCCGGCGCCTGAACCAGCGAGAGGAACGACGAGCCAGTCGCGAGGCGTGACCGTTTCGGTCACCCGCAGCGGATCCGATGCCGCCGCTCCGGAACAGACGTCAGGAGGTGGCTGAAGCTCGCGTAGTTGTCGAGATCGAGACGCAGTCGCGTCGCGTTGATGAAAATGAACTCGCCGCTCGTCCGGAACTCGAGCTCCTGCTCCTGCTGCGATGAGCGCCCTGCGTCGCGTGCCGTGAGATCGTCGAGCGCTTTGACGACGGCGGCGTTCTCGAGCGGGATACAGCTTGATGGCGCGCATCGCACCGTAGAACGCACAGCATGAACGCGCGACCGAGCCGCGCGGACCACGGCGTCGGAGCCCGCCTCGTTGCGATGCGGGTTGCGTGTCGCGCCGCGGTGCCTCGCGCATCCTCCGGTGCGACGGCGAGCGCACCGCTCGGGCGCGCCGGCGGCCGTGACGGTCGGCGGGGATGCTCATGCCGCCGCCACGCCGCGCAGCGCCTTGTTCACGGCGTTGCGCACCACGACTTCCTTCTCGTTGCGGGCCCGCCGCAGTGACTCGAGCGCCGCTTCCGTCCCGATCTTGCCCGAGGGCCATCGCCGCGCAGGCGCGAGTTTCGCTGTCGTCGCGCTTCCCGAGGAACCCGCGCGCAGTTGAGGACGCCGTCGAGCAGCGGGATGCCGGCCTCGCCGCACAGCACGCTGTATGCTTCGAACATCGCCATCTTCTCGGTGAGATCCGCCTCCCGGAGCGCTTTCGCCTTGACGGCCGCCTCGAACGTGCGGCAGCGCGGGACGGTACCCGTGTGTCGCCAGCGCCCGGGCGACCGCGACGCGCACGTCGCGGTCGGCGTCGTCGATCGCCCGCTCGAGCCCCTGCATGGCGCCGGCCGACCCGATCTCGCCCAGCGACTGCACGACCGCGAGTCGCATCGCCGGCGTCCGCGTCGCCCAGGCGGCGCACCAGTGATGTCACCGCGGCCGGGCTGCGCACGCGCACCGGCGCGACGAATCGCCTCCAGCGCGATCGTCGGATTGGCGCTGCCGATGAGTCGGACAAGCTCCGATGTGTTGGCGGCCGTGAGCCGCGTCGCCGCCGACTGGAGCAGCGTCGCGGACGCGCGTGTCGTGAATGCGTGGCAGCCACGCGAAGACCGTCTCGAGCGCGCGCGGCCGAAGCTCGGCGAACAACGCGGTGAGGTCCTCGACGCGGCGGGAGATGCGCGGACTGGTCGAACGACTCCAGGAGCTGAGAGAGCGCGTCGGCCTGACTCAGCCGATCCGGAAGCTGGTCGAGTCGCTCGCGCTGCGCTGGCGCGAGCTTCCCGGCCCGGCCCGACGCGACCTCCGCTTCCGTCAGCAGATACGCCACCGCGCGCAACTCGCTGCGCCGACAGGAAGTGCACGATCAGCAGATCCAGGACGCCGGCGATCTCGTCGCGAATCGGCCGCGTCGTCCTGGATCTCGAAGATGTCGAGCAGGATGGCCATGACATTGTGCCGTAGGTCGCCCGCGTACTCCGCCTCGACCTCGGTGCGCAGGTAGGCGACTTCGACATCGTCCAGGAAGTAGAGCGTCGTGTCGAAGTCCGCGAGATTCACGAGACCAGGCCGTCGATTCGAGCAGCTGCTCTTCCGGCCGGACCGGATCGTCCGCTACGCGGTGGCTCGATCGTGTGAGGCTCCCCCGCCGGCACGAGCTCGCCGATGCCCAGCCCGCCCTCGTCGGCCAGCTCGACGTACTTGTAGCGGAGGTGCAGGAGATCGCGCTCCCAGAGCATGACGAGCAGGTCATCCTCGTCGGGCGATTGCCGCCGCGCGCGCTGGATGATGTCCAGAAAGCCCGACGAGGTCTTCCTGCTCGAACCCCTTCTGGAAGCGGAGCTCGCGCACTCCGTCCTTGTAGAAAAGCCACGGCAGGCTGTCGGCCGTCTTGCCCGGCTCGCGGAGCACGGGAACCTGCTCCCAGACGAAGTCGGCCTCTGTCACCTGGACCGTGAAATCGTCGGTGTACTCCCAGACCGGCGCGAAAGCCGCACGGAGCGTCTCGAGCGCCTTGAGGTACGTCGGGTTGTTGTGCAGGTAGAGCTGGTGCGCGCGCACGCCTTTGACGAAGACGCGAAGGAGTTCCTCGATGGGCGCGCTCGGGAATGGCGTTGGCGGCGGGAGCTCCTCTTCCGCGGATTCGTCCGTCGGGGCTGCGACGGGATGGAACGAGGGGGCCGCGCCGGGAACCGTCACGAGCGACCGACTCCAAGGGCACTGACCTGCGCGACGTCCTTGTCACCGCGCCCGCTGAGGCAGACCAACACCGGATCGGCTGCGCTCCAGCGGCCAGCCTGGCTGGTGACCCAGGCGATGGCGTGCGCGGTCTCGAGCGCGGGGATGATGCCTTCGCTTCGGCTCAATGTCTCGAAGCCGCGAAGCGCATCCGAGTCGGTCACGGCGACGTACGTCGCGCGCCCGCTGTCCTTGAGATAGGCATGCTCGGGACCCACGCCGGGATAGTCGAGTCCCGCGGAGATCGAGTGCGCGGGGTGCACCTGGCCGTGCGCGTCCTGCAGCAGATAACTGAGCGCGCCGTGGAGGACGCCGGGCGTCCCGCAACTGAGCGACGCGGCATGGCGACCGGAGTTCAACCCCTCTCCCGCGGCCTCTACGCCGACCAGCTCGACATCGGCGTCATCGACGAAGCCCGAGAAGATGCCCATCGAGTTGGAACCACCGCCGACACACGCCACCACCGTCCGCGGTAGGCGGCCTGCGCGTTCCAGGATCTGTGCGCGGGCCTCACGCCCGATGATGGACTGGAATTCACGCACCATTCGTGGGTACGGAGCGGGTCCGACGACCGACCCGATGATGTAGTGGCTGTCGGTGACGTTGGTCACCCAGTCGCGAATCGCCTCCGTAGTGGCGTCCTTCAGCGTGCGCGTACCGCTTTCGACTGGAACGACCGTGGCCCCCATCAGCCGCATGCGATAGACGTTCAACTCCTGGCGCCGCATATCCTCCGCGCCCATGTAGACGACGCATTCCAGGCCGAAACGGGCACAAATCGTCGCGGTCGCGACCCCGTGCTGTCCCGCGCCGGTCTCCGCGATGATGCGCCGCTTCCCCATCCGACGGGCCAGGAGGGCCTGCCCGACGGTGTTGTTGATCTTGTGGGCGCCCGTGTGGTTGAGATCCTCGCGCTTGAGAAGGACGGTGGCGCCGACCATCGCCGAGAGGCGGGGTGCGGTACTGAGGGGCGATGGGCGGCCGACGTAGTTCCGGAGCAGGTCGCCGAACTCGGCGGCGAAGCTCGGGTCGGCTAGAGCCGCCTCGCAGTGCCTCATCCAGAGCCTCGAGGGCCGGGATGAGGGTCTCGGGAACGTACCGGCCACCAAACGATCCGTAGCGTGTCAGGCAGAGCAAGCGTCATGACGAGCTCCGAGGGGGTACGGCGGACGGAGCGGCCATCCTGTCAGCCGCGGCCACCGCCTGTGCAAAGGCGATCATCCGCACGTGGTCCTTGATGCCCGGCGCGGACTCGACGCCCGATGAGGTGTCCACGATGTCGGGGCGGAGGGCGGCGATCGCCTCCCCGACGTTGTCCGGCGTCAGTCCGCCCGCGAGCACCAACTGGACGGGGCGCGGCTCGGCCTCCCGGACCGCGCGCACAGCGTCCGCCAGCGCCGACCAGGGCAGCGCGGTCCCCGTTCCCCCCAATCGATCAGGCGAGTGAGCGTCGATCAATACGGCGTCGGCGATGCGCCAGAGCGATGCGGCGCCTGTCGGCAATTCGGTGCCGGCACACCGCACAACCGCCCAGATCTCCCGTTCGGTGACTGACCGGACGGCCACGAGGTCTTCGGCAGTCGGATCGCCGTGCAGCTGCACGACGTCGAGGCCGGCGACGCGAACGACAGCCGTCAGCGAGGTCGGATCTGACCGAGCGAAGACTCCAACCCGCCGCGGGCCCGTCGTGCGATCCAGACCTGAGAACACGAGCGCGGCTTCGGTCGCGGTCCGGTGCCGTGGCCCCCCCGCGAGCACGCACCCGACGTATCGCACTCCCAACGCGGCCGCGACGACCGCATCGCCAGGACGGGTCATCCCGCAAAACTTGATATCAGTCACACCATCACCGACGCCTCGCAGCCCGTCGGGCGACTCCGCACAGCGCACGCACCGCCCTTGGCACGTCCATCGCGCCCGAAAGCGCCGTCCCCACGAGCACGGCGTCCGCGCCGGCCGCGGCCGCCGCCTCGACGTCCGCTGTGCATCCGATCCCGCTCTCGGCGATCGCAAAGACATCGCGCGGCAACTGCGGGATAATGCGGACAGCGAGTGAGGGGTCGACCTCCAGCGTCTCGAGGTTGCGGTTGTTGACGCCGATCACGGCTGCCCCTCCCGCCAGCGCGCGCTCGGCTTCAGCCTCGGTATGAACCTCGACGAGGAGATCGAGGCCGACAGCGCGGCCCGCGGCCAGTAACTCCGCAAATAGCCCCGGATCTACGGCCCGCAGGATCACGAGCGCAGCCGACGCGCCCCAAGCCCGGGTTTCGATGAGTTGCAGGGAGTCAACCAGAAAATCCTTGCGGAGCACGGGAAGCGCGACACGAGCGCGGACGGCGGCGAGATCCTCGAGGGTACCCCCGAAGCGCTCCGGCTCCGTGAGCACAGAGACCGCGGCCGCGCCGCCTGCCGCGTACGCCGCGCTCTGGTCCGCGGCATTCAGCGTCGGATTGATGTCGCCCTGCGAGGGTGATCGGCGTTTGACTTCCGCGATAACCGCGACCGTGTCGCGTCGCAAAGCGCTCGCGAAGCTCGGGGGCACGGGACTTCGACCGCCCGCCTCTTCGAGCTCGTACCGACGGGTCTTCAGTCGGGCGGCACGGACCTGCGCAGCGGCGACGAGCTCGCCCAGGGTGCCTGACGGCGGCGTCCAGCGAGTAGATACTTGCACTTCGGGTATTGTTCGGCTAACGTGTGGTTTCGGAAACTGTTCGGGACAACCGACCCATTGCGCAAGGATGTACCGAGGTCAGCTATGCCACTCACGAAGCGGCAACGAGAGATCCTCAGTTATTTGGGCTCGTACTCGGAGGCAAACGGTTACGCACCGAGCTTCGAGGAGATCGCTGCGCAGTTCAACTATAACTCGCTGGCTACGGTGCATGAGCACCTGACCAATCTCGAGCGCAAGGGCTACATCAAGCGGAGTTACAACGAGAGCCGCGCGATCGAGATCCTGCCATCAGACGTCTACCCGCGCGCGGTCGAGCTTCCACTGCTCGGCTTGGTCGCCGCCGGTGCTCCGATCGAGGCCGTCGTAGTCATCGGAGGCGATCGCCGTCCCCGAGGGATTCGTTCGCCGCGGCGGCGACCACTACGTCCTCAGGGTCCGCGGCAACTCGATGATCGACGAGCAGATCCGTGACGGGGACTACGTCGTCGTGCACCAACGCAAGACGGCTGACAACGGCGAGATGGTCATCGCACTCCTCAATGGCAGCGGCGCAACCGTGAAAAAGCTGTATCGGGAGCGAGACGGTCGGATCCGACTGCAGCCGGCCAATGAGAGTCTGCAGCCGATGTACGTGCACGAGCGCGACGTCGCCATCCAGGGCATCGTGGTTGGCGTCCTGAGGCGATATTAGGCGGCCGCGGGAATGGCAATGGCGCGCACTGGCCGCATGAAATGGCTGATGGGCTGGTAGGGGCGACGCACGCGTCGCCCCTACCCGGTGATCCATGTCGCCGTGCGGCCGGTGCAATCACGGGGTCGTTCCCGACCCCCGACCCCCGATCCCCGACCCCCGTGCCCTCGCGTACGCCGCCTGCATCCGGTGCAGCGCCGCCAGACCGGCACCGTTATCGAGCGCCTCGACGGCCGCACCCACCGCTGCTTCGTAGCTGGCGGCACGACCTGCCACATAGATCGCCGCGGCAGCATTGAGGATGACGGCGCTCCGAGCACCGCGCGACCCGTGTCCGGAGAGCAGCTGGACCAATAGCGCCGCGTTCACACGCGGCTCGTCGCTCCGCAAGTCGTCGCGGCGAGCATCACTCAGGCCGAGCGCGGTCGGGTCGATTGTCCAGTGGCGCTCCTCCGCACCTCGCACCTCGATGACATATGTCCGGCCGAGTGGAGAGATCTCGTCCAGCCCCGGCTCCCCGTGCACAACGAGCGCGTGGTGCGCACCCAGCGTCGCCATCGCCGACGCCACCAAGGCGAGGCGTTGCCGGTCGGCCACGCCGATGACTTGCCGGAGTGCGCCAGCCGGATTGGCCAACGGCCCGACGAGGTTCATCAGGGTCGGCACCCCCAGCTCACGACGCACGCTCGAGACGTGTCGCATCGCGGGATGCATGAAAGGCGCGAACATGAAAACGATCCCCGCCTCGGCGAGCACCTCGCTGAGCACCGCCACGGGGGCATCGAGCGGGATGCCCAATGCCTCGAGGACGTCGGCGCTCCCACAGCGCGAGGTGTACGACCGGTTTCCGTGCTTGGCGATCCGCACCCCCGTGCCCGCAGCGACGAACGCCGCGACAGTCGAGATGTTGAACGTCGTCACGGCCCCACCCCCGGTGCCGCACGTATCGACGAGCTCTCCCCGGCGATCCGCCTCGAGCGGCACCATGGCACGTCGGAGCGCACGGACTGCCCCCGCCAGCTCTGCGGGAGTCTCACCTCTGGCGCGTAGACCAAGGAGAAGGGCGCCGATTTGCGCTGTGGTCGCCTCGCCCGCCATCACCGCCCCAAACGCCTCGGCGACCACCGCCTCGCTCAACGGGCTGCCGTCGGAGAGCGCCCGGAGGGCTGAGCGCAGCGCGGCGGCTGCACTCGTGCGCGCACCTGGCTCGACGTGGGACGTGGCGTCGACGGCAGAGGTGGACGTGCCGGTGGCCTCAGGCGACATGCATGTGCAACATGAGCCGGTCCGCCAGTCGGGCGTGGGAGACGACCAGCGTAATCACGAGGCCCAGGAGGCGAACGCGCTCGACGTCCTCCTCGAGGAATACCCCACGCTGCGCACGATTGGTCAGGTTCACGACGCCGACGAGCTCATTGTGGTAGACCAGCGGAAAGCTGATGAACGAACCGGTGGTGAAGTATTGGTCCTGCAGAAGCGGGTGACTCTGGGCCTCCGCCACATCTTGCACCAGCAGTGGCTGTCGACTGGCCGCGACACGGCCGGACACTCCTTCACCGATCGCAATCCGAGACCCCTCGACAATGTGGGGCGCGAGCCCCCGAGCCGCCGCGAGATAGAGGTAGCCCGGTTCCGGTGCTCGCAACATAAGGGAGCACCGCTGCGCTTGCATGTCGTCGCCGACGAGCGCGAGGAGCCCGTCCACGAGTTGCCGCGGGCTGGTCGCCCGATTGTCCAGCGTCAGGACCTTGTCGATCAGGTAGAGCGTTCGCGTTTTCTGGCGGAGCATTTCGCTGCGTCGATGGAGCTCGACGTGCGACTGCTGCAATTGACCGACGGCCGCGGTCACCTGCTGCTCGACCGCTTCGGCTCGGTGCATCGCACGACGCGCCTCTTCGGCCGCACGCGCCGCTTCGCGCTCGAGCGCGACCATGCGTGCCGGGTCGGCAGCAGAGGCGGCGCGCTCGCCGGTGTTGACTTCACCGCGAGCGCGGACGAGCTGCTGTTCGAGCGCAGATAGCTTCTTGACGTACTCACCATGCACGCGCTGCGTGACGTCTTCGAGCGTTCGGACAGCTTCGTCTCGGGCCTCCCGTTCAGCGAACCGTGCGAACCCAAGTTCGAAGAGCGCCACAGCGGGCGCGAATCGCTCGGACGTCCGACTGCCGAAGATCTTTTTCGGCTCGAAGAGCGCGACGATGGAGGCGAGGTACCCATCGAAACGCAGCCCGCGCAGCGCCAGTTGGCCGTCTGGAATCAAAGGCATGCCAAACAGCCGCGCGTATTCGTCCGACTGCTCCGTGAGGTCTACGAACCGCCCGCCGTGCGACACCGCTTGACGGATGGGTCCGGGTAGATGGTCGAACGTGGTCTCGATGGGCGTGCGCGTCACCCGGCCGCCGGCCGGGGTCAATCGATCGACGAGCATCTGTCGGCGGCCGTCGTACCTCAGCAGCGCGATGTGGGCCGATCGATCCACTTCCGCCAGGCCTTCGCCCAGCGCGACGAGGGCGATGTCGAGCGAAGGCGCAGCCGCCAGCGCGTGAGCCAAAGAGCCGAGTGTACGTGGGGGCATGCTAGGCTGTCATCCGTATGATTATTGACGAGGATGTGTCGCAGGAGTGACGAGGACAGTCATCAAAGGGCCGTCGCTCGTGAGCTCGCCAGAACGCGTACCTGCTGATCCCACAAGCAGTTCCGCGCGCGCGCCCGGAAGCCCGAATTCTTGACACGCCCCCGGTGGGGGGTAACTTGAACGTGATGGCGGAGCGCTCGGTCCAGCTCGTTCTCCAATACGACGGGTCCCGCTTCGCGGGTTGGCAACGTCAGCCAGATATACGGACAGTTCAGGGGGAGCTCGAGCAGACACTGACGCGCCTGTGCAACGTGAACACCCGGGCGGTCGGGGCAGGCCGAACTGACGCCGGCGTGCACGCGCGCGGTCAGGCGGTCGGTGCGCTCGTGCCGGCGACATGGACGATGGACAGGCTGCGGCGAGCGCTCAACGCGTTGCTGCCGGCCGACATGTGGGTCGTGTCCGTCCACGACATGCAGCCTGAGTTCCACGCGCGCTACAGCGCCATCTCGCGAACCTACCGCTACTGCATCGGCACGAACGACGACGCGCATTCGCCGTTCCGAGCCCCCTGGGAATGGGCCGTGGGGCCCTCGCTCGACCGGCAGCTCTTGGTGGAATCGGCCGAGGCAATCCTCGGCGAGCATTGCTTCCGAGCTTATGCGGTCCAAGGGACCGCTCCGGAGCGTGATGACCATCGGTGTCACGTGCAGGCGGCCCGGTGGCGCGAGCGGCCCGGAGGATTGACCTTCGAGATTACGGCAAACCGCTTCCTGCACCACATGGTCAGATTTATTGTAGGCACGATGGTCGAGGCCGCGAGTGGCCGGCGAGATCGTGCCGCAGTTGCGCGACTCCTCGGGGCGACCGACAACTCCGAGGTGTCACCACCGGCCCCGGCGCACGCACTCTTTCTGGAACACGTGGAATATCCGCAGGAGCTCTACGTACCAACCGCACAGCCGACCGCACCGGCCTCGATCTAGATGAGGAACGGGTGGTCCAACGTTAGGCGGAGGCAATGAAGATCTTCCTGGCAACGGCGTCAACACACGACGTGGAGTGGGCGGCCGACGGAGGCCTGGCTGATGGCGTCGTCGCGAGCCCGGCCATGCTCCGAGAGGCCGCCGGCGAGGGGGGCGAGCGCGAGCTCCTGGCCGAGATATGCCAGGTCGCGCCACTGCCCGTGTGTGCGTCGGTTGGATCGGTTGTGGGAGCTGACATTTACCGGGACGGACGCGAGCTCGCGAAAATCTCCGACCAGATCCTGGTGCAGGTGCCGCTTCTCGAGGAGGCGCTCTCGCCGATGCGGCGTCTCCGCTCGGACGGTGTGCGATGCGTCGCAACACTCGTGTATGGAACGGCGCAGGCGGTGCTCGCCGCCAAAGCCGGCGCGTTCATGGTCCAGGTCGGCGTGGACCAGCTCGACGCCGTCGGCGCCGACAGCATCGCGATCGTGACCGACGTGCGGGAAGTCTTCGCTGTCCACGCAATCGAATGCGACGTCGCGGCATCGCTACCGCGTGACAGCGCCCAGTTCGCACGCTGCGTGCGAGCCGGCGCCGACGTGGTCATGGTCACGACAGACGTCCTGCGCGCGTTGCTCGTTCACCCGCTCACGGACCGGGGTGTCGATCACCTGTTGCGCGACCTGAGCGTGCACGACCGCCCGCGCGCGACGGTGTAGGGGCGACGCATGCGTCGCCCTGTCGTCGGCATCATGATGGTGAAACGTCGCACCCGCCGTTTGGCGCTCATCGCGAGCGTTGCGCTGGCGGGATCGGCGTGCCGCTCCCGCGCGTCGGCCGCAGCGGACGCGGCCACGGTCACACGCACGAGCCAATCGAACGGACAGCAGGACACGAGTAGCCCGGAAACCCTGCCGAACGCCCCGCCGGAAGACACGGCCGCGATGGCCGTCGCACACCCCGGCGACGCGTCCACCCACCTGAGCCCCGCGGCACGTGACCTGGCAATGCGTCGAACGCCGATCACCGAGGCGGTCGCTCGGGTGGCGCCGGCCGTGGTGACCGTGCAGACGCAGGCCGTCGCGCCCGCCGACCCATTCGATGCGTTCTTCGGAGGTCGGTCGGACCGCACCACGGAGGGGTTGGGCTCGGGATTCATCGTCCGCCAGGATGGCGTGATCGTCACGAACGCGCACGTCGTGAGTGGCGCGACCTCCGTCAACGTCGCGCTGCGCGATGGCACGACCTATCCCGCCAAAGTCGTCGGCGTCGATGAGGTCAACGATCTGGCGGTCCTGCGGATCAACGCGCAGCACCTTCCCGTGGCACCTCTGGGCAACTCCGATGATCTCCTGATCGGGGAGTGGGCGATCGCCATCGGCAACCCGTACGGCTTTTTCCTCGGCAACACCGAGCCGAGCGTCACGGCCGGCGTCATCAGCGGCACCGGGCGCAATCTCGTCGGCCAGGCGGAAGGCAACGGTGTGTACGTCGACATGATTCAGACCGACGCCGCGATCAATCCCGGTAATTCCGGCGGCCCACTGGTCAACGCCCTGGGTGACGTGATCGGTGTGAACAGCTCCATCTACACCCCGAGCGGCGGCTCGGTCGGACTGGGCTTCGCCATCCCGATCAATCGTGCGAAGCGCGTGACCGAGGACCTGCTGGCACATGGCGCCGTGCGCCGCCCGTGGATCGGCGTGCACCCGCAGCTGAGCGAATCCAATAACCCGCGCGACATGCTTCGGGGCGGCGTGATCGTGAGTTCGGTCGCGCCGGGATCACCGGCGGCGCGGGTCGGCATCCAAACGGGTGATGTGATCGTCGAGTCCCGCGGGCGGCCCATGCATAACCCGTACGACTGGGAAGCGGAGCTGCTCGACCTGCGCGTCGGCGAGTACGTCCCGCTCCTCGTTCGCCGCGGCACGCGGGAGTTCACGGACACCGTGCAGGTCGCCGACCTCCCCGAGGTCGCGGCCCCCAAGGTCGAAGTGCTCAAGGAACTCCAGCTCGTGACGCTGACGCCCGCCATCCGGGCCGAACGGAGCGTGCGCAGCACGCACGGTGCGGTGATCTACAGCGTCACGCAGCGCGTGTCTGAGGAGCTGGGTATCCGGTCGGGCGACGTGATCGTGCAGGTCAACCGCACACCGGTCGCAAACGCCGATCAGGCGGCGCGTGCGCTAAATTACTACGCGGGACGTGGGCCCATCCGGATGTACTTCGAGCACAACGGCCAGGTGTTCACGACGGACTTCAGCATCCAATGAGCATCGGGGACGCGGCGCTCGGCGCCCTGGAGTCCGCACCGGCCATCGATGATGAGCACGCGCGGTACATCTCGCCGCTGGCTGCAGCGGTACGCCTCGCCGGAAATGCTGGCGCTGTGGTCACCGCAGACGCGTCACGGTCTCTGGCGGCGCATCTGGCTCGCCTTCGCAGAAGCCGAGCGAGACCTGGGCGCCGATGTACCCGAATCCGCCATCGCCGACATGCGGGCGCATCTCGACGACATTGATTTCGCCACCGTGCGGGAGTATGAGCGACGCTTGCGTCACGATGTGATGGCGCATGTGCACGCGTTTGCCGACGTCGCACCCGCAGCCCGGCGCGTGATCCACCTGGGCGCGACCAGCGCGGACATCACCGATAACGCCGATCTCATGCAGCTGCGCGCGGGGCTCGACATCCTGCGCGCCAAGGTCCTGCGGGTCCTGCGCCTGCTCGCCGGGTTCGCGGAGCGATGGCGCGCAGAGCCGACGCTCGGCTATACACACCTGCAGCCGGCGCAGCTGACGACCGTCGGCAAGCGCGCGACGTTGTGGATGCAGGATCTGGTGCTGGATCTGCAGGATCTCGACCACTGCTGGGCCACGCTCCCGTTCCGCGGTATCAAGGGGACGACGGGCACGCAGGGGAGCTATCTGGAGCTGTTCCGGGGCGATCACGAGAAGGTCCGGGAGCTCGACCGACGCGTCACGCGCGCGCTCGGGTTCACGACAAGCCTCGCGGTCACCGGGCAGACCTACACACGCAAGCTCGACGCGCGCGTCCTGGCTGTCGTCGCAGGGGTCACCGCGAGCGCGTCCAAGTTCAGCGGCGATGTACGGCTGCTGCAGTCGTTCGGCGAGATCGAGGAGCCGTTCGAGGAGAACCAGGTCGGCTCGTCCGCCATGGCGTACAAGCGAAACCCCATGCGCTCGGAGCGGATCGCGTCCCTCGCGCGATTCGTGCAGTCGCTCGAGCCCAACGCCAACCAGACGCACAGCGTGCAGTACTTCGAGCGTACGCTGGACGACAGCGCCAACCGCCGACTGGTACTGCCGGAGACCTTTCTCGCCACCGACGCGATCCTGCTCCTCATGGCCAATGTCGCCGGTGGCCTCGAGGTGCATCCGGCGCGTATCCGCCAGCGCGTGCAGGACGAGCTGCCGTTCATGGCCACCGAGGAGCTGATCGTCCGCGCGGTACGCGCCGGCGGCGACCGACAGGCGGCACACGAGACGATCCGACGGCACAGTCTGGCCGCCGCCGCCGCGCTCAAGGATGGTGCAGCGCGCAACGACATGCTGGACCGCCTGGCAGGCGATCCGGCGTTCCCGTTGAGCGGCGACGACTTGCGGCGGATTGCACTCGACGCGCACCGATTCGTTGGGCGAGCGGCGGAGCAGGTGGACGAATTCCTACGCGACGTCGTGCGGCCCGTGCTCGATGCCGATACCGACGGCGCGCTTCACGCTGATGAGGATGTCACGGTATGACAATCGGGCACAACCTGAGTGAGACCGCTGACCCCATGACCGGACCGATTCGAGAGACGCGACTCCCGCTCCGATTGCTGCGGCACGGCAAGGTGCGCGATGTCTACGAGGTCGATGCAGATCGATTGCTCCTGGTCGCGACCGACCGCGTGAGCGCGTTCGACGTCGTCATGCGCGAGCCGGTGCCGCACAAGGGCGCGGTGCTGACGCAGTTGACTGCGTGGTGGCTGCGGCAGTTGGGCGACCGACGTCGCGCATCATCTGATCAGCGCCGATGCGGACGCGATCGTGGCGGAGGTACCGGCGCTCGCGCCGCACGCGCGCCCTGTTGGGCGGACGGGCGATGCTCGTCCGACGCACCACCGTGTATCCGGTCGAGTGCGTCATGCGCGGGCTACATCTCGGGATCGGCGTGGAAGGAGTATCGCGCGGGGCTGCCGTCGCGGGGCAGCGGCTGCCACCGGGCATGCGGGAGAGCGACGCGCTCGAGCCGCCGATCTTCACGCCCGCCACCAAGGCCGAGACACGGCCACGATGAGAACATCAGCTCGACGCAGATGGCCTCGCGTCGTCGGCGCCAGTGGCCGCAGGCGCTCGAGCGGTTGACGCGGCTGGTCTACGAGCGGGGGCGCGTTCGAGCCGCGGCGCGTGGCATCATCATCGCGGATACGAAGTTCGAGTTCGGCCATGGTTGGGTGAGCCATTCTGCTCATCGACGAAGTCCTGACGCCCGACAGCTCGCGGTTCTGGCCCGCGGACGATTACGCGCCTGGCCGCACGCAGGAGAGCTTCGACAAGCAGCCGCTTGCGCGACTATCTCGATGCGGAGCGGCACGCGGGGCGATGGAACGGCGACGCGCCGGCGCCCGTGCTGCCCCCGGAGGTGGTCGCAGGCGACCAGCGCCCGGTATCTCGACGCTTTTCGCCGGCTCACGGGCGCGCCGCTCGCTCCCACGTGGGGGGGCCGGCCGCGTGAACTTCGCGCGCGAGGGGTACGTCTTCATGGGCGTCGCCATCGTGGTGGCGGCCGTGGCGCTCGCGACGGCACTCGCCCGGCGGTCGTGGGCCCTCTGGGTCGCTGCGTTCTCTGTGTCCTCGTCGCGCTCTGGGTGGCGTACTTCTTTCGCGACCCGGAGCGCCACGGTGACCGCGGCGATCGGCTCGTCGTCTCCCCGGCCGACGGCCGTGTCGTCATGATCGCCACGGTCGACGAGCCGTTGTTCTCCATGCATCGGCATGCCGCATCTCCATTTTCATGAACGTCTTCGACGTGCACGTCAACCGATATCCGGTCGGAGGCAGCGTCGGCTACGTGCACTACAACCCGGGCAAGTTCCTGAACGCGGCCGACGAGAAGGCGAGCCTGGAGAACGAGCAGCAGTCCGTCGGCATCGCGATGCCCGCCGACGGCCGCGTCTGGTCGTGCGGCAGATCGCCGGGCTCATCGCGCGACGTATCGTGACATACGGCGCGGTCGGTGAGGCGGTGGCGCAGGGGAGCGCATGGGCATCATTCGATTCGGGTCGCGTGTCGACGTCTTCGTCGCTCCGGAGGCCGCGATGCAGCGTCGCGCGTGGGACAACGCGTGCAAGCTGGTGTCACGGTCCTGGCCGAGCTTCCTGCGTGACGACTCCTGCGGAGCACGACCCGATGAGAATCCAATGAATCCGGTGCGAGCGGGTGGTCGCCCGCCGCTTCCGTCGCTCCGACGTGCGGCGCGCGGCGCCTGCGTTGCCCAACGGGTTCACGCTCGGGAATCTGTTCTTCGGCGTCTTCGCGATCGTCTCGGCGTCGCATGGGCGAGTTCGCGCAGGCGGTGTTGTACATCGTGCTCGGCGGCGTGTGCGACGGTTCGACGGCCGGATCGCCCGCGCGACGGGTACCGGCAGCCGCTTCGGCGAGGAGCTCGATTCGCTGGTCGATGCGATCTCGTTCGGGCTCGCGCCGGCGATGATCATCTACTTCTCGGTGCTCGATCGCGAAGGCGGGCGCCTGGTGGCTGCTGGTCTTCCTGTTCACGGCCTGCGCCGTGATCCGGCTCGCGCGCTTCAACATCTCCAGGGCGGCGCCCCGAAGCGCCATTTCCAGGGCTTGCCGAGTCCAGCCGCTGGCGGCACGCTCGCGACGTACTACTGGTTCAGCCAGACGCCGCTCTACAATCAAACCGCGATCGCGGACCTGCCGTGGCCCGACATGGTGAAGTTCCTGATGGGCGGCGCTCGCGATCCTCATGATCACAAACGTGCCCTACCCTGCCTTTCCCAAGGTCGGCGTGCGAAGCTGGAGCGGGCTCGCCGGACTCGTCGTCGTTGTCGGGTCGATTTTCGGTATATTTATCTATGGCCGTGAGTTCTTCTTTCCCGCGGGGATGGCGTACGTGCTGTACGGCCTCACCAAGACGTTTGCGCTCGGACTCGTGGACCGCATCCCCACCGGCACAGGCATGGACGACGAGCTGGCGAGGCCGACGAGGACACGGTCGTCACGCGCCGCGGACGCGACCTGGTGGTCGGGCGGCGGCGCCGTCAGCACCGACCACGCCGCGGCATCCTCCCCACGCCCGGAAGCGGGACGCGGACGGAGGGCACGCGCGAGACGTGAGGCGAGGCGCCCGCGGCCGTGCCCCAACGGGGTGATCGAGCCCGTGGCTGCCCCGTGATGCAGTACCGAGTCTCCGTGCATATCGTCCCGCGCGACGGGATGCTCGACCCGCAGGGGCACGCGGTCGCGGACGCGTTGCACACACTGGGGTTCGGCGGTGTCCAGGACGTGCGCGTCGGACGCCACGTGGTCGTGGAAACGGAAGCGGATAGTCCCGAGGCGGCGACGGAATCCGTCCGCGCCATGTGCCATCGCCTGCTCGCGAACCCGGTGATCGAAGATTTCGAGATCGCGTCCGTCACGCGATCCTGATCCCCTGACGCGAGGACACCATGCGCTTCGGCATCGTCACCTTCCCCGGCTCCAACTGCGATACCGACGCCTACCACGCCGTGGTCGATGCGCTTGGCGAGGACGCGGTGATGCTGTGGCACAAGGATCACGACCTGCAGGGCGCCGACGTCGTGATTCTGCCCGGCGGCTTCGCGTACGGCGACTACCTGCGAGCCGGCGCGATCGCGCGGTTCAGCCCGATCATGCAGGAAGTGTCCGCGCACGCCGCCCGCGGCGGTCCCGTGCTCGCCATCTGCAACGGATTTCAGATCGCCTGCGAGGCTGGTCTCCTGCCCGGTGCGCTCGTCCGGAACGCGAGGACAGGCGTACATCTGCGAGTCGATTCGCGTGCGAGTGGAGCGCGCCGACACGGCGTTCACCAATGCGTACGCACCCGGCGCCGTGCTTCGCATGCCGATCGCACACGGTGAGGGACGGTTCGTCGCCGATCCGCGACCTGATCGAGCCTCGAGGCGGAGGGGCGCGTCGTGTTCCGCTACGTCGACGCGTCCGGCGTCGTGTCGCCAGCCGGAAATCCCGAACGGATCGACCCACGGCATCGCGGGCATTATCAACGCGGCCGGAAACGTTTTGGGTCTCATGCCACACCCCGAGCGGGTGGTCGATCCTGTGCTCGGGCCACCGGATGGCTTGCCGCTGTTCGAGTCACTCCTTGCGCAGGTGACGGCATAATGCGCGTCACCGCTTGGTACTCCTTCGATTGCGCGGCTCCTGGCGGCTGTAATTTTCGCCAGCGCCACCGCACAAGCCGCCTTCGCCCAATCACCGTCGGTCGTGTCGATCGATCCAGGCATGACACGTGAGGAGGTCCTCGCACGACTCGGCACGCCGAACGGGGAGAGCCACTTCGGGTCGTTTACGTACCTGTTTTACGAGAACGGGTGCGTAGTGAAGTGCGGGGTCGATGATGTCGTCGTGCTGGACAAGAACATCGTGACGGACGCGGTCTTCCGATCGCCCAAGCGGACCTTCACAGGTGCCAGCGCCCCCGCGACCTCGCTGCCGTCGGTGTCAACTGGCTACTTCCCACCCACCCCATTGCGACTGGCCACGCGCGAGGACAGCGCGCACCCCAGTGGTATCGTCTTCGCGCAGCCGCACGCCATTGCGGAGCCCCCTCGGTACATACGCATCGTGCCCAACCGCGCCGACTCTGCACGGATGGCCGCCCCAAATCAGCCGCCTGCGGCCCCGAGCCCGGCGGACTCCACCACGGCACCGCACTGATCGTGACCACGGCGGCTCGCGGCCCGCAGGCCCGCCCCGGTGATCCCGCCATCACGCCGGCGCTCGTGGCCGAGCATGGACTGACGCGCGACGAGTACGTGCGGGTCGTAGGCATGTTGGGACGCGAGCCCACGTTCACCGAGTTGGGGATCGTGAGCGCCCTCTGGAGCGAGCACTGTTCGTACAAGCACTCACGACCACTGCTCCGGACGCTCCCGACCACCGCCCCCTACGTCCTGCAGGGCCCGGGTGAGAATGCCGGCGTGATCACGGTCGGCGATGGATGGGCGGTCGCCTTCAAGATCGAGTCGCACAATCATCCCTCGGCGGTCGAGCCCTATCAGGGCGCGGCAACAGGCGTCGGCGGCATTCTGCGCGACGTCTTCACGATGGGCGCGCGACCCATCGCGATGCTCAACTCGCTCCGCTTCGGGTCGCTCGGACGACGCACGCGTCCGGTACCTGTTCGCGGGTGTCGTCCGCGGCATCGGCGACTACGGCAACTGCGTAGGCGTGCCCACTGTCGCCGGTGAAGTCGTGTTCGATGCGGCGTACGACGGGCAACCCGCTCGTCAACGCCATGTGCGTCGGCGTCCTGCGCGAGGACGAGCTGATTCGGGCCCGGCGGAAGGCGTCGGCAATCCCGATCATCGCCGTGGGCGCCCGCACGGGCCGTGACGGGATCCACGGCGCATCGTTCGCCTCGGAGGATCTCTCCGCGGCGACCGATGCCAAGCGCCCGCGCGTCCAGGTCGGCGACCCGTTCACGGAGAAGCTGCTGCTCGAGGCGAGCCTCGAGTTGATCCAGAGCGGCCACATCGTCGCCATCCAGGACATGGGCGCCGCAGGCCTCACCTCGTCGTCGGCGGAGATGGCCGCCCGCGGCGACGTCGGCGTGACGATCGACGTCACGAAGGTGCCGGTGCGCGAGTCCGGGATGACGCCGTACGAGATCCTGCTGAGCGAGTCGCAGGAGCGGATGCTAGTCGTCGCGCGCCGCGGGCATGAAGAGGCCGTGCGCGCGATCCTGGCCAAGTGGGACCTCACCGCCGCCGTGATCGGATCGAGGTGATCGCGGAGCCGGTGTACCGAGTGACGGAAGGCGATCGGGTCGTGGCCGAGTTCCCGGGTTCGCGTCTGGTCACAGAGTGCCCCATCTATACGCCGACCGCGCGCGAGGACGAGCGCGTGATCGCCGCTCGCGAGATGGATCTCGCGTACGATCCGGCCGCGGCCCGAGGAGCGTGACCCGACGTGGACACTGCTCGCGCTGCTCGGGTCCCCCACGATCGCGAGCAAAGCGTGGGTCACGCGACAGTACGACACATCGGTCCGCACGAGGACCGTCGTCGCGCCGGGCGCAGGGGATGCAGCGGTCGTCCGATTGCGCGGCACGCAGCGCGCCCTCGCGCTCAAGACCGACGGCAATGGGCGATACACCTACCTCGATCCGCGGGTCGGCGGTCGCATCGCGGTCGCCGAGGCCGCGCGCAACGTGGCCTGTGTGGGCGGACGGCCGATGGCGATCACCAACTGCTTGAACTTCGGCAATCCCACGCGCCCCGAGGTCTATTACCAGCTCCGCGAAGCCATCGCCGGCATGGGCGAGGCCTGTCGGGCGCTTGGGACGCCGGTGACGGGTGGCAACGTGTCGCTGTACAACGAGAGTCCGACGGGTGCCGTGTATCCCACGCCGGTGGTGGGGATGGTCGGTCTCGTCGATGCCGTCGCGCGCGTGACGCGCAGCACATTTCACCCCGACACAGCGGCCGACATTGTGCTGCTCGGCGAGCCGACACCGGAAATCGGAGGGAGTGAGTATCTCGCTCACATCCACGGGGTGGTGGGCGGCCATCCGCCGGCGTGCAACGTCGACGCCGAACGCGCGCTCATTGACGCGCTCCTCGCCGCCGGGCAGTCGGGCCTCGTGCGTTCCGCACACGACGTCAGCGATGGGGGTTTGGCGGTCGCGCTTGCCGAATGTTGCGTCGGGGATCGCGAGCAGATGGTGGGGGCCGACATCGATCTCTCCGCGTGGACGTCCTTGCCGACCATCGCACTGCTCTTTGGCGAAGGGCAAGGTCGCATCGTCGTCTCGACCGCGGACGCCGCGGCGGTGGTGCGGATCGCCACGGAGCACGGCGTCCCGGCCCGCCGGATCGGCACGAGCCGGCCCGGCGGCGCCGAGCTGCGCATCGCCGTTGGCGGCGCGAGCGTGCGCGCGGCTCTCTCGGACGTCGCCGACGTCTATTACGGAGCCATTCCGCGAGTCATGGTCGGATCGACAGCCGTCATTCAGGCGACGGAAGAGCCGAGCCCGGCCGAGTCTCTCGCGTAGTCACGCGCTAGCTTTCCTCATCGGACCGACATCTCATGTGCGGCATTGTTGGTATTTACGGACATCCGGACGCCGTCGAGCTCACGCGACTCGGCCTGTATTCGTTGCAACATCGCGGACAGGAATCGGCCGGCCTCGTTGTCGTCGATGACAAAGGGCAAGCCCACGCGTATCGGTCGCTCGGACTCGTCGCCGACGGATTGGGTAAAGGCGGAGGAATCGTCTCGGGTCACATCGCGATCGGCCACACCCGCTATAGCACAACCGGATCGACCACGATCGAGAACGCGCAGCCCGCGCTGGCGCGATTTCGGGGGGGGCACATTGCGCTCGCGCACAACGGCAACATCACGAACGCCACCGAGCTGCGCCTCGCGCTCGAGGAGCGCGGCTCGATCTTCAGCTCGACGATGGATTCCGAAGTACTCGTCCATCGGCTGGCCATGTCGCCGGCCGAGATCCCCGCGGACAAGCTCGCCGATGCATTGCAGGGAGTGGAGGGCGCGTACTGTCTCGTGATCGCCATGGGGACCACGATGCTGGCCGCGCGTGACCCACGCGGCTGGCGACCACTGGTGCTCGGCACGCTCGACGAGGCGACAGTCATCGCGTCCGAGACCTGTGCGCTCGACATCATGGGCGCGCATTACGACCGTGAAGTCGAGCCCGGCGAGATTCTGGAGATCACCGCGAACGGGTTACGATCCATCTTTCCGCTCGCACGACTCCCCCTGCATCGGTGTGTCTTCGAGCACGTGTACTTCTCCCGTCCCGACAGCATCGTGTTTGGCGGCTCGGTCGAAGCAGCGCGGCGCGCCCTCGGCCGGCGGCTGGCGCACGAGTGCCCCGCGCCGGGGGCGGAGCTCGTGTTCAGCGTCCCCGATTCGTCGAACTCGGCCGCGCTGGGCTATGCCGAAGAATCGGGCGTTACCGTTCGAGTTCGCCCTGATCCGCAATCACTACGTCGGCCGCACGTTCATTCAGCCCACGCAGGCCGGCCGGGACGCCAAGGTCAAGGTGAAATACAACGCCGTTCGGCGCCTGCTGGATGGGAAGAGAGTCGTCATGGTCGACGACTCGATTGTGCGCGGGACAACGACGCGCGGTCTGGTGACCATGGTCCGCGCGGCCGGTGCGCGGGAGGTGCACATGCGCGTCAGCTCTGCGCCGATCACAGGACCGTGCTATTACGGCATCGATACGCCGAACCGCGAGGAGCTGATCGCGGCCAACCTGACGGTGGATCAGATCGCGGAGGATCTGGGGGTGGATTCGCTCGGATACCTGTCACTGGACGGGATGCTCGAATCCGTGCCGCGCGGGCCGAGCGGATTCTGCCACGCCTGTTTCTCCGGCGATTACCCGACGCCTCCGCCAACCGACCCCGACAAACTGCGGTTTGGATGCGGATGTTGAGCCGCGCATACGCGGGCGGCGTTACATCCCCGGGCGACGCGGGCGTCGCCCCTGCTAGCCCGGTCTTTGCAAGCGGCGCTGCGCATGCAAGCCAGTACTCCCACTCCGTCATGACTGAACGTCCGACGCATTCCAGTCCGCGTCTGGTCTACCAGTTCGCGCACGGGCACGCCGATGGCACTCGCGACATGCGCGACGTGCTGGGGGGCAAAGGCGCCAATCTGGCCGAGATGACCAACCTCGGTATCCCGGTGCCGCCGGGATTCACCATCGCGTGTCCGGCCTGCGTCGAGTACCTCGCGGGCCGCACGATGCCGCCAGCCTTGTCGGCGGAGGTCGCCCAGGCGATCACCGCGCTCTCGGGCGTCACCGGCAAAGGTTTCGGCTCGACCGAGGCGCCGCTATTCGTCTCGGTACGGTCGGGCGCGCCCGTGTCGATGCCGGGCATGATGGAGACCATCCTCAACCTCGGTCTCAACGACCGCACGGTGATCGGACTCGCGAGGGCGAGCGGCGACGCGCGCTTCGCCTATGACTCGTACCGGCGGTTCCTGCAGATGTACGGCGAAGTGGTGCTCGGCGTCCCGCACGGCCAGTTCGAATCACTGTTGAAGGCCAAGCGGCTCGTCAGCGGCGCAGTCACCGACGCGGACCTCAATGAGTCCGCGCTGCGCAACCTCGTCGAGGAGTTCAAGGCGTTGATCCACCATACGACTGGCAAGGAGTTTCCGTCCGATCCGATGACGCAGCTCTGGGGGGCCATCGAGGCGGTGTGGCGCTCGTGGACGCTGAGAAAGGCGGTGGACTATCGTCGCATCCACGGCATCTCCGACTCTCTCGGCACCGGCGTCAGCGTCGTGGCGATGGTGTTCGGCAACCTGGGTACCGACTCCGGCACCGGCGTGGCATTCACGCGCGATCCGTCGACCGGGGAGCGGGTGTTCTACGGCGAGTTTCTCGTCAACGCACAGGGCGAGGACGTCGTCGCCGGTCTGCGGACACCGCTACCGATCAGCGAGATGGCCGCACGGCTGCCGGGCGCGTACCGCGAGCTGCAGGCAACGCAGCAGCGACTCGAGCAGCACTTCCGCGACATGCAGGACCTGGAGTTCACCGTCGAGCAGGGCCGGCTGTACCTGCTGCAAACGCGCACTGGCAAGCGCACCGCGGCGGCAGCCGTACGCATCGCGTGCGACATGGTGGACGAAGGCCTCATTGACGCGACGGAGGCCGTGCGCAGAGTACCGGCACACCAGGTCGACCAACTGCTGCATCCGGTGATCGACGCCGCCGTACGCGCGACGCCTCTCTGCCACGGACTCGCGGCCAGTCCCGGCGCCGCCAGCGGCATCGCCGTGTTCGATCCCGATGTGGCCGCTCATCGCGCCGCCGCTGGGGAAGAGGTCGTGCTGGTTCGGGAAGAGACGACGCCTGAAGATTTTCACGGCATCGTCGCCGCGCGGGCGGTCGTCACTGCGCGAGGCGGCATGACGAGCCATGCCGCGGTCGTTGCGCGCGGCATGGGGAAGTGCGCGGTCGTCGGCTGCAAGGACCTCGAGATCGATGAGGCGCACCGCCGATTCCAGGTGAACGGGACGGTCGTCCACGAGGGCGATTGGCTGACCGTCGATGGCGCCACCGGCACGGTGTACAGCGGCGAGTTGCCGACCGTGCCGAGCGAGGTGATGCGAGTCGTCACGGGCAACCTGTGGGCCGGCGAGGCACCGCTCTATCAAGCACTGGCTCGGGTCCTGGAATGGGCAGATCGCACCCGGCGACTCCGCGTCCGAGCCAATGCCGATACACCACGGGATGCGCGCATCGCCCGCGCGTTCGGCGCCGAAGGAATCGGGCTCTGCCGAACCGAGCACATGTTCTTCGAAGGTGAGCGCATTACCGCCATGCGGGAGATGATTGTCGCGCGCGACCTCGCTGGCCGGCGTCGAGCGCTCGCCAAGCTGCTCCCGATGCAGCGATCCGACTTCGAGGCGATTTTCGAGGCGATGGATGGCTGTCCTGTCACCATCCGTCTGCTCGACCCGCCGCTGCACGAGTTCTTACCCCACGGCGGCGAGGAGAGCCGGCACCTCGCGGAGACGCTACAGCTGTCGCGGGAGGATCTCGGGCGCATCGTCGATGGGCTGCGAGAGGTCAACCCCATGCTCGGGCATCGGGGTTGCCGGCTGGGCATCACCTATCCGGAAATCACCGAGATGCAGGCGCGGGCGATCTTCGAGGCGTCGGTCCGCGCCTCCCGCCGCGGCATCGACGTCCAGCCGGAGATCATGATCCCGCTCGTCGCCGCTGAGCGAGAGTTTGCGAATCAGCGCGCGATCATCGAGGGAGTAGCGCAGCACGTGCTGGGCCCGATGGGCATCGCCGTCCCTTACCTCATCGGAACGATGATCGAACTGCCACGGGCCGCGTTGACGGCGGACCAGATCGCCCGATCGGCCGAGTTCTTCTCGTTTGGGACCAACGACCTCACACAGACGGTATTCGGACTCAGTCGAGACGATGCCGGCCGCTTTCTTGCGGCCTACATCGACCTCGGCATCCTGGCCGACGATCCCTTCCAGGTGCTGGACGAGCGAGGGGTCGGCGCGCTCGTGGCGATGGCAGTCAGCGCCGGTCGCGGCGTTCGCCCCGACCTCAAGGTCGGTATCTGCGGAGAGCACGGTGGAGAGCCGCGGTCGATCGGCTTCTGCCATCGGATCGGTCTGGATTACGTCTCGTGCTCGCCGTTCCGTGTGCCGGTCGCCCGGCTCGCCGCCGCGCAGGCTGCGCTGGAGAATCCGTGAAAAGCCGCTATTTCGCGGGCGCAAACCGATAGAGCAGCTCCTTGTTCCCTCGCACCATGCCGAACTCCTCGCGCGCGATCCGTTCCTGGACTGCCGGATCGGTCTCGATTGCGTGGACGAGGTGCGAGAGCGAGTCGACCTGGTGCTGCAAGCTGTCGATCTCGGCAACGAGCGCGGCGCGCTGAGCGCGCTGGCGCACAAGGTCCAGCGAGCTGTATTCCCCGCCCTGCACCGCGAAGACGGCGACGCCGACCACTGCCGCGATGCCAACTAGGCGCTTAATCGGCGGGACGGATGCCGTAGATCGCTCCTCCGGGGAACTCGGCCGTGTCGCCGAGGCGCTCCTCGATGCGCAGTAGTTGGTTGTACTTGGCGATGCGGTCTGTTCGACTCGCAGATCCTGTCTTGATCTGACCGGCACCGGTCGCCACGGCCAGATCGGCAATGAACGTGTCCTCGGTCTCGCCGGATCGATGGGAGATGACCGACAGGTAGCCAGCGCTGCGTGCCATGTCGATCGTGTCGAACGTTTCGGTCAGCGTCCCGATCTGGTTCACTTTGACGAGGACGGCGTTGCCAACGTTCTGCTCGATGCCGCGCGCGAGACGCTCGGTGTTCGTGACGAAAATGTCGTCGCCGACGAGCTGGACGCGTTCACCCAGCGTGCGCGTGAGCAGGGCCCATCCATCCCAGTCGTCCTCCGCGAGTCCATCCTCGATCGAGACGATCGGGAATTCATCGATCCATCGCGTGTAGAGCTCCACCATGCCCGCGGCGTCTCGCGTGCCGCCCCCGCTCTTCTTGAACGTGTACATCCCGTTGCTGTAGAGCTCACTCGCGGCGACATCGATCGCGATCGCCACATCCTGCCCCGGCCGGTACCTCGCCGCCTCGATGGCTTCGAGGACCAGACGGATCGCTTCTTCGTCGTTGGGCAGGTCTGGTGCGAAGCCGCCCTCGTCGCCGACTGCCGTTGAGAGCTTCCGCTTCGTCAACACCTTCTGAAGCGCGTGAAAAACCTCTGCCCCGATGCGAAGTGCATCACCGAAGTACTCGGCACCGATGGGGACGATCAAGAACTCCTGCAGGTCGACGGTGTTGCTCGCGTGCGCCCCGCCGTTCAGGATGTTCATCTGCGGCACTGGCAGTGTGCGCGCCATCGGACCGCCCAGATAGCGGAACAGCGGCATCCCGACCGATGCGGCCGCAGCGCGTGCCGTCGCGAGTGACACCGCCAGGATGGCGTTTGCCCCCAGCTTGGACTTGGTCGCCGTCCCATCCAGCTCGACGAGAGCGTGGTCCAGCATCACCTGATCCCGCGCGTCCAACCCGGCAATCGCGGGGCTGATCGTCTCGATGATGTTGCGCACGGCCGTGCGCACGCCCTTACCGCCGTACCGTGACGCATCGCCGTCGCGTAGCTCGAGCGCCTCGTGCTCACCGGTCGACGCCCCGCTCGGCACCGACGCCCGACCGGCGACCCCGGACGCCAGTGTCACTTCCGCCTCGACGGTCGGATTACCGCGGCTGTCGAGGATCTCGCGAGCGGTCACTTCGGTGATGGCGGACATGAGGCTAGACCTGGGGTGGCAGGGGGTGAGCCGACAGCCGGGAATTTAGCGTGGGACTGGGGACTAGGGACTGGTCCCTAGTCCCCAGTCCCCAACCCGTACTCACGCTGCAGTAGCTCGCCCATCCGCTCGTGCACGCTTTCGGACAGGGCATCGCGGTCGTCGTACGTGAGTCCGGCCGTTGGCACGGCCTCGAGAATGTGCACATCGACGATGCCTGGTCGAATGCGCCACGCACCCTTGGGCATAATCGCCAATGTGCCATGCACCACGATGGGCACGACGGGGGCGCCGGCCGCGATGGCGAGCACGAATGGGCCTTTCTTGAACGGACGTAGCGCGTACGACCGGCCTCGCGTGCCCTCGGGGAAGACGATGACCGCCCGACCCCCGCGGATGATCGTTGCTGCCACCTCATAGCTGGCGAAGGCCGACTTGCGGTTGTCACGCTCGATCGGAATTGTCCCCACGGCGCGAGCGCCGCGGCCGAAGATGGGGATCCGTAGCAGCTCAGCCTTGGCCACGAAGGAATAGCGGGGCAGCGTCGCCGCCAGCGCAAAGACGTCGAACCAACTCACGTGGTTTGACGCAAAGACCTGCCCCGCGGGAGGTGACGCGATACGCTCCGCGCCGTGGACGCGCACGCGCACCCCCCCGGCCCGGAGGATCGCGCGCGACCAGACCCGCGGTACCCACCAGAGCACACTCCCCGGGCGATCCACAACTCCCAACGCCGCCGCGATCACCACCAGGGTGGCGAACGGGGGCGTGAGCACCAGCCCGGTGAGGGCAACGAGGAGCGTCCGTACCACAGCGGTCAGGAAAAGTGATTGTAGCCCGTGATCGGGGCAACGCGCTGCCCATCGACGAGCGCGTCCACCCCAGGTGGCCCGTCGACCACATGACCAATCGCCGTCAGTGGCAGATCGAATGCCCGCGCGAACGCGACGCAATCGATGAGCACCGGAGCGGTACAGGCGATCTCGTACTCCTCCCCGCTCGAAGCCGCGTCGATCGCCGAGACACCAGGCCATCGTGGAACGCGATCGAGGTCGATCACGAGTCGGACGCCGCTCGCGGCCGCCACCTGACCGAGATCGCCGATGAGGCCATCCGAGACGTCGATCGCCGCGGACACGCCTCGAGCGGCGAGCCACCGCGCCTCCCGGAGTCGCGCTTGGGGATGGGCGAAGCGCAGCCGGGCAGCGTCCTCGGGCGTCTGTCCGCGCTCCCACGCGCGGATCGCAGCCAGGGGTCCGCCCATCGTGCCGGTTAGGTACACGCGATCACCCGGGCGGGCGCCAGCGCGATCGAGTGGCCGAGCTGCCGTGCCCAACACGGACATGGTGATCACCAACGACGGGCCGGCGACCGTGTCACCGCCAACAACGGGCGCATCGACGGTATGCGCCGCCTCTCCGACCCCCTCGGCCAGGGCGGGCACCATCGGAAGCCATTCGCGCGAGACGGTGAGAGCGAGCAGTCCGCCGATCGGCGTAGCCGCTGCTGCCGCCAGGTCGCTCCATGCGCTCATGGCCGCACGATACCCGACCTCGCGAGGTGTCAGCCACGTCGCACGAAAATGCACCCCTTCGACGGTCGTGTCTGTGCTGACCACCAAGCGTTCCCCGACCGGGACGTCGAGTACTGCGCAATCGCTACCGAGTCCCCGAGCCATCGGCCCCAGGCGTTCTGCGACTTTTCGGATGAGATCAAACTCGGCGCCGGGACCCAACTTCATGTCGAACGAGCCGTGCGGCAGGGACCGGGTGGCGTCGGCTTGCGCGCCGGTGCCCAGTCCGTCCTTCTGGTTCATGAAGGCGCTCCGACAGCCGGAAGCTCGGCGAGCACCGGATAGCGCGCGGGTGGCACGGGCGCGTTCCACACCGCGCTCAGCGCCGTTAGCACATCCTCGAGTCCGACGCCGCGGACACGACCGCCACCAGCTACCTCGGCTGCCGTGCCGTGGACCCACGCCGCACACGAGGCGCTTGCCAGCGGATCGTGCGTCTGGGCGAGCAACGTCACGACCATCCCTGCGAGCAGATCGCCGCTGCCGCCGGTAGCGAGCACCGGCGACCCCGTCGCGCTGACATGGCGCGTCCCATCGGCCGCGGTCAGAATGGTGGGGACTCCCTTCAGGAGCACGGTCGCGCCGAGTTTCGCAGCCAGAGGCGCCGCGATCTCGAAGCGATCGGCGAGGACGCCTTCGATCGGTGTGCCCACTAAGCGGCCAAACTCGCCTGGGTGCGGCGTGATGATGGCCGGCCGCCCGGCGAGCAAATCCGCGAGCGCTTCCGGCCGACCTGCAAACAGATTGAGGCCATCCGCGTCGACGGTTGCGGGCGCGCCACTCGCGCGGAGCACACGCTCGACAACTCCGCGCGCATTTGTGCTCGTCCCGAGGCCGGGCCCGATCAGCACGGCGTCCGCCCAGCCGTCGATCTCTCGTCGCACCGTCTCATCGTCGAGCGGCCATGGGTGCGCCAACGCGTGGTACGCAGCCGTCTGGACCACCGGCACGTTGGATGGAGCCACGAACAACTTGATCAATCCCACACCACTCGCGAGCGCGGCCTGCGCGGCCAAGATGCCGGCACCAGCCATCCCGGGTCCGGCCGTGACAATGGCGATCCGGCGACGAGTGCCCTTGTTGGCGTCCGCCGCGATGGACGGCACGTGCGCGCGCACGTATGCGGCGTCGACGAGCCGGGGCATCGCGTCGCCCGAATCACCGAAGCGACCGAGACCGATGTCGAGCACGACGATGCGGCCAGAGGCGCCGCGGCCGATCGTCAATCCGCGCTTGAGCGACCCAAAAGTGAGGGTCAGATCGGCGTGCACCGCACCCACCGATGCACCGGTCGTTGCATCGAGGCCACTCGGCACATCGAGCGCGAGCACGACCGCTCCTCGCGCCCGCGCGGCAGCGATGGCGGTGATGGCATCGGCAATCGAGCCGTGCGGCTTTCCCGTGGCGCCCGTCCCGAGCAAGCCATCGACGACGACGGCTTCATCTCCGCGAGGCGATTCGCGCGTGAAGAGCGGTTCGGCAGCGGCGCGCTCGGCCGTCGCATCCGCGGTCCGAGAGTCGCCGATCGGTGCGACACGGACGGCGATCCCCGCAGCCGCCAGCGCACCGGCGACGACCCAGGCATCCCCGCCGTTATTGCCTGGTCCCGCGTAGACCGCGACGCCTCGAGCGAGCTTCTCGGCGAACTGGCGCGCGATCTCCCCCGCCGCCGCCATCCCGGCGGCGCGCATCAGGGCGCGCGATGGGACGCCGGCCCCGATTGCGGCGCGGTCGCTGGCGGCACTCTCAGCCGCGCTGACGACGCGCACGCTGGGCACGGTCCGCGGTCAGCTACTTCTGTGAGTGTGCGACGAGGCGACCGAAGCTGATGTCGCCGTTGTCGATCCGGATGTTGAAGCCGCAGTCCGGGTTACTGCATACCCACGCCTTGTATGTGATCGGCGCGCCGTCGCGGCCGTAGTCACTCAAAGGAACGAGCATACCGACACCGCACTTCTTGCAAGCCGGAAGTTCCGGAGATCCGGTCATGCCTGTTGAATAACGTTCCAGGGATATTTGTGCTCGAAGGTCTCGTCGAAATCATACACCCCGATGAAGTCTTCGCGGGAGTCTGACGGCTGGCTGATCAATAAGTTCAGATCGACGAGAGTGAAAACGATGTCGCCGATGTCGGCGGTGCAACGGATTCCCCAGTGTTCGAGGACGTGCCTGGCGAGCAGACCGTAGCGGTCCAGGGCCAGATCGCGGCAGGACGCCGCCAGCTCACGGCCCCCGATATGCCGTCGCTCCGTAAGGCGCGTCTGGCAAAACTCGAGCGCAGCCAATACGAAGAGGTACGCATGTTCATGGAATCGTCGCTCGCGCAGCCGGATCTGATCCATGATGCCGTCCCGAAACGCCAGCTCCCCCACCGGTTACCTCCCTGCCCACAGGTACGCGGCGCATACGCGCCCGTTGTCATGCGGCCTCAGCACCACTTGCACTCGACGAGCGGCGATGGATGCCGGCAACGCTGGCTCGACCGCCATCCGACTACCACCACCGGCCATTCTGCACCTGCACGCGGAAACTACGCTCGGGCGCTGGCGGCGCCAGATGGGGGGCCGCCGCGTGGCGCTCACGGGGCACTCGCATCGGCGCCCGCCGTGTACAGCGGAAACGCAGCCGCGATCTGCCGAACCTCGTCGCGAACGGCGCGAGCCACGGTGGCGTCATCGGGCCGCGTGAGGACTCGGTCGATGAGATCAGCAATCCGCTGCATCTCGGGCCCCTTCAGTCCGCGCGTCGTGACCGCGGGCGTGCCGATTCGGATGCCGCTCGTCACGAACGGTGACTGGGTCTCCCGCGGCACGGTGTTCTTGTTCACCGTGATCCCGGCCGCATCGAGCGCTCGCTCGGCCACTTTGCCAGTCAAACCCTTGGATCGGAGATCGACGAGCATGAGGTGCGTATCCGTGCCGCCAGCGACGAGCTGATACCCTCGTGCCGACAGGGCATCGGCGAGGGTGCGCGCGTTCGCGACGACCTGGCGGCAGTAGACCGCAAAGCTCGGCTGAAGCGCCTCGCGGAACGCCACCGCCTTCGCGGCAATCACGTGCTCGAGTGGCCCGCCCTGGGTGCCCGGAAACACCGCCTTGTCGATGATCTTCGCGTGCACGGCGCGACACAGGATGAGACCCCCGCGCGGGCCCCGGAGCGTCTTGTGGGTTGTCGAGGTCACAACATCCGCGACCGGTACAGGCGACGGGTGGACGCCTGTTGCCACGAGTCCGGCGATGTGCGCAATGTCGACGACGAGGGCGGCGCCGACCTCGCGCGCGACGTCCGCGAAGATCCCGAAGTCGAACGCGCGTGGATACGCGCTCGCGCCAGCAACGATCACACGAGGTCGATGCGTGCGCGCGGCCGCTCGGAGCGCATCGTAGTCGATGTACCCCTCCGGGGTCACGCCAAAGTGGACCGCGTGATACAACAGTCCCGAGAAATTGACGGGAGAGCCGTGCGTCAGGTGGCCACCCTGGGAGAGATCGAGGCCCAGCAGCGTGTCGCCCGGCTTCATCAACGCGAGATACGCGGCGGCGTTCGCTTGCGCCCCGGAGTGCGGCTGCACGTTCGCGTGCTCGGCTCCGAATAGACGGCAGGCTCTGTCGATCGCCAACTGTTCGATCTGGTCCACCACTTCGCAGCCGCCGTAGTACCGCTTACCCGGGAGCCCTTCGGCGTACTTGTTGGTCAGCGGCGAGCCCATCGCCTCGAGCACCGCAGGCGATACGAAATTCTCACTCGCGATCAACTCGAGGCCGTCCGACTGCCGTTCGATCTCCTGTTCGATGAGAGCCGCGATCTCGGGGTCCGCCTCGCGGAGCGCGTCCCCTGGCAGGCACCGGTCCCAATCGGCCCACTTCAGCATGGTCGTCCTCGGCTCCTCTGGCAGTCGTACCGACCCCAAATATGCACGGGGGAAAAGGGATCCGGGGTCGCTTTCATGCCGCGTAGAGCTCGCGCGCGATCACCAGGCGCTGGATCTCCGAGGTGCCCTCGTAGATCTCGGTGACCTTGGCATCGCGAAACAAGCGCTCCACCGGATAATCCGTGACGTATCCGTAGCCGCCGAAGACCTGGATGGCCTGTGTGGTGACCCACATCGCCGCCTCGCTCGCGACCAGCTTGGCGATCGAGCTCAGCTGCGTGACCGACTCACCCCGATCCTTGGCCGCCGCGGCCGCAAACAACGTCGCCCGTGCCTGCGTGACGCGAGCCGCCATGTCGGCGAGCTTGAACTGGATCGCCTCGAACTCGGAGATGGCGCTTCCGAACTGGCGCCGCTCGGCAGCGTACCGCACCGCGTGCCCCAGCGCCGCCCGTCCGATTCCGACCGCTTGGGCAGCGATCCCCAGTCGTCCATGTTCCAGCGATTGCATGGCATATCCATAGCCCTGTCCCGCCTCACCCAACAAACGATCGGCGGGCACGCGCAGGTTATCGAACACCAGTTGCACGGTGGGCGACGCGCGCAGACCCATCTTGTCTTCTTTCTTCCCGACGCGAAATCCCGGTAGGTCCGGCGTGATGATGAACGCCGAGATGCCCATCGCCCCGCGACGATCCTCAGGTGTGTCGGTGCGCGCCATGGCGAGGATCACGTCGGCCTCTCCCCCGTTCGTGACCCACGCCTTGGTGCCATTGAGCAGGTAGCTGTCGCCGTCGCGCGAAGCCTGCGTCCGAAGCGCCGATGCCTCCGATCCGGCGTCGGGTTCCGACAGCGCGAACGCCCCGAGGAACTCGCCGCGGGCCATCGGCCGGAGGAAGCGCTCACGCTGCGCTGCACTGCCGTACCGAAGCAGCATCTGAGACGGCAGCGAGTTGTGCACGCTGAGCAGGACCGCGGTCGACGCATCGCAGGCGGCGATCTCCTCCAACACGAGGAGATACGTTACGCTGTCCAGCCCGAGACCGTCGTCCGCCTCCGGCACGAGCATGCCGAGGAACCCCAGCTCGGCGAGCCGCGGAAGCAGCGCACGCTCAAAATGTGACGTGCGATCCCACTCGGCGGCGTGTGGCGCCAACTCAGTCTGTGCAAAGGTCCGTGCCAGCTGCTGGATCTCGCGCTGCTGGTCGGTAAGTGCAAGGAATTCGCGAACCATCGGGAACCGGTGAGGGGCGCGTCAGCTGTACGCGTAAAATCCGCGTTTCGTCTTGCGGCCCAGCCAGCCGGCGGCGACGTACTTTCGCAGTAGAGGGCACGCCCGGTACTTCGGGTCACCCAACCCCGCGTGCAGCACGTCGAGGATCGCGAGACACGTGTCGAGTCCAATGAGATCGGCGAGCGCGAGCGGCCCCATCGGGTGGTTCATCCCGAGCTTCATTACGGTGTCGACCGCCAAAGGCGTCGCCACGCCCTCCATCACGCAGTACACGGCTTCATTGATCATGGGCATCAGCACGCGATTGGCGACGAAGCCGGGATAGTCCTGGACCTCGACCGGTGTCTTGCCGACGCGGTTCGCGAGTGCCGTGATCGTCGCCGTGGTTGCATCTCGATGTCGCCAGCCCGCGAATCACCTCCACCAGCTCCATCATCGGAACCGGATTCATGAAGTGCATCCCGATGACGCGATCCGGCCGTTGCGTATGCGCCGCGATCTCCGTGATCGAGATCGAGCTGGTGTTGGAGGCGAGGATCGACTGTGGCGGCGCCACGCGATCGAGCTCGGTGAAGAGCTTGAACTTGAGCGCTGTGTCCTCAGACGCCGCCTCGATGACGAGCGAGGCGTCCGAGGCCGCATCGAGACGTGGTGCGCTCGTGATCCGGGAGAGCGTCGCTTCCTTTGCCGTGGCGTCGATCGTGCCCTTCTTGATTTGTCGATCGAGGTTCGATCCGATCGTCGAGCGAGCGCGTGTGAGTGCTTCGGACGAGACGTCGATCAGGGTGACGGCAAATCCATTCTGGGCGAACGTGTGCGCGATGCCATTCCCCATCTGCCCCGCACCGATCACGGCGATCCGCTCATCCATTGCGGCCATCCCGCCCGATCCGCTCGACGCTCATGGCGACCGCGTCGCCCCCACCCAGACACAGCGTCGCGAGTCCGGTGCGCGCGCCCCGGTCCTGCATCGCATAGAGAAGCGTTGTGAGCACCCGCGCGCCACTCGCCCCGATCGGGTGTCCGAGCGCGATCGCGCCGCCGTTGACGTTCACCCGCCGCCAGTCCCATCCGAGCTCGGACCCGTCAGCGAGCGCCTGAGCGGCAAATGCCTCGTTCGCTTCGATGAGGTCGTAGTCGCCGATCGAATGGCCGTCCTTGCGCATGAGGTTTCGCACGGCGGTGACTGGCGCGAAGAACAACTCCTGAGGCGAGACGGCGCCGGTCGCGTACGCCGTGATCCGCGCCATGATCGGGAGATCGTGCTCTCGCGCGTAGGCCTCGGACGCGACGACCAGCGCGGCCGCACCGTCGTTGAGCGAGGATGCGTTGCCCGCCGTGACCGAGAGGTCCTGTGGCCGGATGTCCTTCGGCGCATCGGTCGGGAACGCCGGCTTCAGCTTGCCGAGGGACTCGAGTGAGGAGTCACGCCGCGGGCCTTCGTCGATACTGATGATCGTCGGCCCTTTCCGACCCGGGATCTCGACGGGCACGATCTCCGCGGAAAACTTGCCTTTGTCCATGGCGGCGACCGCTTTCTGATGCGATTCGAGCGCGAACTGATCTTGCTGCGCCGCGCGACAGGCCGGCCTTTCGAGCCGTGTACTCGGCGTGTCCGCCCATGTGGACGTCGCAGAACGCGCACCACAGACCGTCGCGAATCACTCCGTCGACCAGCGTCTGATCGCCCAGCTTGTAGCCGGTGCGCGCGCCGTACTGATAGTAGGGCGCGTTCGACATCGACTCCTGACCACCCGCGACAATGAGCTCGGCATCGCCCGCCCGAATCGCCTGCGCCGCCAACATGACAGCCTTCAGTCCGGACCCACACACTTTGTTGATCGTGACCGCTGACACGGTCGCCGGCACTCCCCCCTTGATCGCCGCCTGACGAGCGGGCGCCTGGCCGACGCCGCCCTGGACGACGTTGCCCATGATGACTTCCTGAAGCGCGCCGGGCTCGATACCCGCGCGCTCGACGGCGGCGCGAATGGCGATGGCGCCGAGCTCCGGCGCCGTTAGTGGCAACAGGCCGCCGAGGAACCGACCGATGGGTGTGCGCGCCGCCGAAACGATAACCGGCGTGCGCGCGGCGAGCTGAACGAGCAGAAGAACTGGACACGGAAGGACTCCGAAAAGAATGCGTCGTGCTTAGTCGGCGGCCGCTCCCGCGACGTCGGACGTACCGGCCGCCAAGCGTGAGCGATCGGCTTTCGATCTCCCGACGCAACGCACGGGTGAATTGCTCGACCGGGATCGGGCACAGGACGCTGCTTCTCACCTGCTCCGCGGACGGTCACTGCAACCGTCCCATCGCGCGCCTCGCGTTTCCCGATGACTGCAAGATACGGCACCTTCATCACGACGGCGTCGCGCATGCGGTAGTTGAGCGTTTCGGCGCGCGCGTCCAGGTGGGACCGGACACCGGCGGCCCGTCAGACGCATCGCACATGGTCGCGGCGACACTGGCGACCTCGTCGTTGACCGGCAGGACGCGCACCTGCTCCGGCGCGAGCCACAGCGGGAAGGCGCCGGCGTAGTGCTCGATGAGACCTCCGACGAACCGCTCCATCGATCCGACGTAGCACGCGGTGCAGCATGATCGGTCGGTGCGGCGCATTGTCGGCGCCGGTGTACGTCAGATCGAAGCGCTCGGGGAGGTTGAAGTCGAGTTGGACGGTCGGCCCCTGCCACTTGCGACCGATGGCATCCACGAGCTTGAAGTCGAGCTTCGGCCCGTAGAACGCCCCGCCGCCTGCGTCGATGGTGTAGGCCTGGCCGCGCGTTTCCGAGCACGTCCGCCAGCATCTCCTCGGCAGCGGCCCACTCCGCGTCGGCGCCCAAGCGCCTTGTCCGGCTTGGTCGAGAGCTCGATCGAGTACTCGTAGCCGAAGACCGGAGCATCTCGTCGACGAGATCGAGCAGGCGCGCGATCTTCCTCGCGGCGCCTGCTCCGGCGTGCAGAAGACGTGCGCGTCGTCCTGCGTGAACCCGCGGACGCGCAGCAGGCCGTGCAGCACCCCGCTCCGTTCGTAGCGGTACAACGTGCCGAACTCCGCGTACCGCAGCGGCAGGTCGCGATACGATCGGGCACGCGTCTGATAGATGGCGATGTGGCCCGGGCAGTTCATTGGCTTGGGACGGTAGCCCGCGCCTTCGACATCCATGGCGCCGAACATGTTCTCACGGAAGTTCTCCAGGTGGCCGGAGATCTCGAACAGCTTCTCGTTGACGATGTGCGGCGTGTACACCAGCTCATAGCCGCGACGCAGAATCAGGTCACGTTCGAAGTGTCTCGATCTCGTTGCGCACCGTCGCGCCGCGGGGGTGCCAGAGAATCAGCCCCGGTCCGACGCGCGGGTCAGTCGAGAACAGGTCGAGTTGAGCGCCGAGCGTGCGATGATCGCGACGCTTGGCTTCCTCGAGGCGGTGGACGTACGCGTCGAGATCCGCCTGCGTCCACCACGCCGTCGCGTAGATCCGCTGGAGCATCGGCCGACGCTCGTCGCCGCGCCAGTACGCCCCGGCGGTGTGGAGGAGCTTGAAGTGCTTCAGATACGAGGTATCCGGTACGTGCGGCCCGCGACACAGGTCGATGAACGGACCATCGGTGTACGTCGAGATCACCTCGTTCGGTCCCAGATCCGCGATGCGCTCGAGCTTCAACGGGTCGTCCGCGAATCGGCGACGCGCCTCGTCGCGCGATACTTCCTCACGGACGAACGGAAATGCCTCGGCCACGACCGCGTGCATCTCGCGCTCGAACGCCGCCAGGTCGTCCGGCGTGAACGGCTGCGAGACGCCGAAGTCGTAGTAGAACCCATCTTCGATAGGCGGGCCGAACCCGATCTGGGCGTCGGGGCGCAGACGACGCACGGCCGTCGCCAGGATATGTGCGCCGGAATGTCGAAGAACGTCGAGCGATCGCGGATCCGCGGCCGTGAGCACGCGAAACGCGCCACTGGCACGCAGCGGGGTCATGAGGTCCTGCACGCCGCCGTCGACCTCCACGGCAATGGCGTCGCGCAGCAACCGTGGACCGATCGACGCGACCACCTCCCGCGCGAGCGTACCCTCCGGGACGTTCCGGACAGCACCGTCCGGAAGCGTGAGGCGGAGCGTCGTCGTCACCGCCCCCGACCAAACAGCGGTACGATGGCTCGCTCGTAACGGAAATACATCACCAGACCCGCGGCGAGAACCGCCAGCACCGCACCCCAACCCACGAGGCGCACGAAATGGCTGCCCGGACGGATGGTTGGTCCGCGCGCCGCCGTGCCACCACGTCCCGGGGGCGTAGGCGCCGGACTCGTCCCGGACGCACTCGACGGCGAATCGCCCGCCGCCGGCCCGCCCTGCGTGGCGTCAGTCTTGCCGGTATATTGTGCGGGCTCCATGGCCCCGGAAAGCTAACCGCGGACCCTTTGCGCTCGCTACGGACGTAACGGGAGTACCTATGCAACGCTGGCGTATGCGGCATCGCGACGATCGACCGTCCGCAGGGATCGGGCTGGCGTTCCTTGCCGTCGGCATGGTCGCCGGCCTCGCCATCGGCGCGGTTCTCGCAGACCGACTGGGCGGCGTCCGAGGGATTTCGGCCCGCGTCCGCGGGCGCATGCGCAGCCCCCGCGATCGGACGGATCTCCCGGCAGCGCCGACATCCGACCCGCGCCCGGGACCGACGGCCGAGGAGGAGTACGTCGTCTCCGAGTATGAAGAGGCGGCCGAGGCAGCGCAGGTGGAGGACGATGAGCTCGACGGCATGCGGGGTAATTCCACCGATGTTGTGGATGAGGATGAGGAGATGGCTGGCGACGAGAACGAACCATTTACCAGCGCGGATCCCGATCTCGAGGATCGCGTGCTCACGGCATTCAGCAACGATCCGGTGTTGTGCGAGCGTGCCATCGACATCGGCGCGATTGGCGCTCGGACCATCGAACTGACGGGAGCAGTCTCCACGGACGATGAGTACGAGCACGCCACGGTGGTGACGCGTGGCGTCCCCGGCGTCGAGACCGTGGTCAATCGACTGTCGATTCGCCAGGACGATGCGACGACGGAACAGGCCGCACGCCGGTACGCGGCGGGGGATCCGCGCTATACCGAAGCGCGATGGGAGAACGAGCGCGTCGGCACGGGCCGGCCCCGCCAGGGCACATCGCAGGACGTCGGTCGTCACGCGGACCCGAAGGTGCCGCTCGAGAGCCGGGCGCTCGATGCCGCAGAAGCCGTCCGTGATGCAGCCGACGACATTCCGCCGGCGCCTCCCGCGCGCACGCGCGATGAAGACCGGCCTCAGATGGGAGAAGCCGAAGCGCGTTGACTGTCGTGTGATGCCGCGGTGACGCTTCGCGCCGCCGCGGTCGTCAGTGCTAGATTTGAGTAATGGCGCGCGACGGTGAGCTCCCAGCCCAGTATGACGCGGCGGCCACCGAGCGCGACGTCGCCGCACGGTGGACAGCGGCACGCGCCTTCGCGGCAGATCCCGACCGTACGACGCGCGCGGGAGGCGACCGCCCGTCCTTCGTGATCTGCATGCCGCCGCCCAACGTCACGGCAATCCTCCACGTCGGGCACGGCCTGACGATGATCGTGCAGGATTTGCTGATCCGATGGCGGCGGATGGCGGGCGACGAAGCCTTGTGGCAACCCGGCACCGATCACGCGGGCATCGCCACGCAGAACGCGGTCGAGAAGATCCTCGCCCGTGAGGGCACGACGCGCCGTGCCTTGGGTCGCGAGGCCTTCGTCGCGCGCGTCGCCAGCTTTGTCGACCAGACCGGCGGGGTGATCCTCCAGCAACTACGATCGATCGGCTCGTCCGCCGACTGGTCGCGGACGGCATACACCCTCTCGCCCGCCCTGTCGCGCGCGGTACGCGAGGCGTTCGTGCGCCTCTACGATGAGGGGCTGATCTACCGTGGCCACCGAGTCATCCACTGGTGTCCGCGCTGTCTCACGTCGCTCAGCGATGAGGAGGCCGAACACGAGGAGGAGCAGGGAGAGCTGTACGTCGTCCGATATCCGGCGGCCGGTGGCACGTCGCGCGGGCTCATGGTGGCGACGACCAGACCCGAGACGATGCTCGGAGACGTCGCCGTGGCGGTGCACCCGGCGGACGACCGATACCGCGATCTCGTGGGGCAGCACGTGGTGCTGCCGATCGTAGGCATCGAGATCCCAGTCGTCGCGGACGCAGCGGTCGACCCGACCTTCGGGACCGGTGCCGTGAAGGTCACGCCGGCGCACGATCCCAACGACTTCGAGATCGGTCAGCGGCACCACCTCCCGTCGCCCATCATCATGAATGCGTCGGCCGAGATGGAGGCGGGCGCCGATGCAGATGGCCGTGTGCCGCCAGCGTTGCAGGGACTGAACCGCGTCGACGCGCGCGCACGCATTGTCGAGCAGCTCCGTGAGGCCGGCCTCCTGGACCACGTGGAGAAGCACGTCCACGCCGTACGACACTGCTACCGCTGCGAAACGGTCGTCGAACCGCGGCTATCCGATCAGTGGTTCGTTCGGATGGCACCGCTCGCCGCACCCGCACTCGAGGCGGTCCGAACGGGTGCGATTCGCATCGTGCCCGATCGGTGGGTTGCGGTGTACGTCAATTGGATGGAAAACATCCGCGACTGGAACATCTCGCGACAGCTGTGGTGGGGCCACCGGATCCCGGTCTGGTACTGCGATGCCTGCGGTTGGGAGGGCGCCGCCCGCGAGGATCCACCAGCCTGTCCACGCTGCCAAGGGGCGCTGCGACAGGACGAGGACGTCCTCGACACGTGGTTCTCGTCGTGGCTCTGGCCTTTGTCGACGCTGGGATGGCCCACCGACACCCCGGCGTATCGAGCGTTCTACCCGGGTGACGTGCTGGTGACGGGCCCCGACATCCTGTTCTTCTGGGTTGCTCGCATGATCATGGCGGGAATCCACTTCGATGGCCGTCCCCCATTCCACACCGTGCTGCTCCACGGCATCGTGCGCGACCTGGACCGCCGCAAGATGTCCAAGTCGCTAGGCAACGGCATCGACCCACTCGACGTGGTGTCGCGCTACGGGGCCGATGCGTTGCGCTACACGTTGATTGCGGGGATGGGGCTGGGCACTGATGTGCTGCTCGATCCGGAGACGCTCGAGCGATCGTTCGCCCCCGGGCGCAACTTTGTCACCAAGCTCTGGAACATCGGTCGGTTTCTCTTGACGAACGTCGCGGAGACACCGGAGGTCACCCAGGGACTCCCCGATCGGGCAGGTCCATTTACCCGCGCCGACCATTGGATCCTCGCGCGCCTCGATGCGGCCGTTGCCGGCGCCGATGCAGCCCTCGGGGCGGCCCGCCCAGGACCCGACGGGCTTTGGCCCGAGTCGGTGCGCGGCGCCGGCATGCGACTCAGTGAGTACGTCGAGACCGTCCGGGCATTTGTGTGGGGCGATCTGGCAGACTGGTACATCGAACACTGCAAAGGGCGCCTCGCCCCGGATTGGGACCAGCCGGATCGCGCGACCGCGCGGACAGTCCTCGTGTACGTGTTCGACATGGCGCTCCGGTTGCTCCATCCGGTCGTGCCCTACGTGACTGAGGCGCTCTGGCGGCGCGTGCCCTCCCACGCGGAGGACGCGTTACTGGTGCGCGCCGCGTGGCCGACTCGCGCCGACCAGTTATCCCCTGAGTGGGCAGACGGCGAAACCGCGGCGCGCGAATACGAATGGGTCCGGGAGGCCGTTTCGGCGCTGCGCCAGATCCGAACCGACTATGGGATCGCACCGGGCACGGTGGTGGATGTGCTCATCGAGCCGGCCGCCGCGGCCCATGATGTCTTCGTCGATGAAGCCACCGCCATCGGGCGGCTGACTCGGAGCCGCGTGCGGGTGTCCGAGGCATCCCCGGCTCTGCCTAACCGGGCGGCCGCCACCGCGGTCCTCACCGACGGTTCGACCGTGGTACTTCCGTTGGCCGGCGTCGTCGATCTCACGCAAGAGTGCCAGCGCCTCCAGGGTGAGCTGGGTCGCCTCGAGACCGAGCTGGCGAAACTCCGCCAGCGACTCGCAAGCCCGGCGTTTGCGACCCGCGCGCCGCAACATATCGTCGATGCCGAGCGGGCGAAGGAACACGAGTGGGCAGCGCGAGCCGATCAATTGCGGGAGCGTGCGCGCGCCGTATGCCTCGGCTGACCGGGCGCGGGCCTGCGCGCCTGGCCACACGATCGCACGCGTCCGCGACGCCTGGCGTCGCCCGTCTGCCCGCTCGCTCGCGATGCGCCCTCGTGTTCGTGCTCATGTCTGCGGCCGCCTGCGCGGGAAACTTCCCACCGCCGGGAGGCCCCGAGCGCCACAACCCGCCGCTGGTCCTCTTTTTCGTGCCCGAGACCAATGCCGTCAATGTCCGGATCCACGAGGCGGCGATACAGTTCGATGAGGTCGTCGCGGAGCGCCCGCAGGGCGCGCCCGATCTGACGGGGTTGTTCCTCATCTCGCCGTACGACGGCGAGCCCCACGTCGGGTGGCACCGGAGCCGCATCAGTATCCGACCGCGTCACGCGTTCCGGCCCAACACGGTCTACACGATTACCATGCTTCCCGGACTCGTCGACCTGCACAACAACGTGCGACGCAACGGCGCGAGCCTCACGTTCTCGACGGGACCAACGATCCCGGAGACACTCGTCCGAGGTCGCGTCTTTGACTGGGTCGCCGGGCAAGTCTCGCCGCGTGGCTTCGTCCAGGTGTTCAAACGCAGCGACACGACGCTCGTCTTCGTTGCGCAGGCGGACTCCAACGGCGCGGTTTTGTTGCCGCACCTCGCTCCTGCGGAATACGAGGTGCGCGGCTTCATCGACGCGAATCGCAACCGTCAGCTGGATCGGACGGAGGCGTGGGATACGACCCACATCAACCTCGTCGACTCCGCACACGTCGAGATCCTCGCGTTCGTTCACGATACGATTGGCCCGCACATGTCTGACGTGACCGTACACGACAGCGTGACGCTGCGGATCACGTTCGATCGGGGGATCGACACGGCCGAGCACATCCGCGCGGACATGTTCACGGTCAAGAGCAAGGATTCCACGCTCATCCCCGTTGCGCAGGCCCGATCGGCGGCTGCGTATGACTCGGCAGTGGACTCTGCCGAGCGCGTACGTACTGATTCCATCTTTCGCAGTGATTCGGCGCGACGCGCCGCGCGTGGTCTCGGTATCAGCGATACAGCCGCTGCTCGGCGCCGAGAGGCGCGGATCGCCGCGCGGCGGGACTCGCTGTTGCAATTGCGTCGGCCGAAAATGAGTCGGCCGAGTCCCGTGCACGAAGTCGTCGTCCAGCTGGGTACACCGTTGGCGCCCGGCGCCTACTACCGGGTTCGCGCCGTGGATGTCCGCGGCCTGCTCGGGGCGACCCGAAGCAGTGACCGAGTGTTCAGCACACCCAAAGCGCCCGAGGACAGTACACATCAGCGCTCCCACGCCGACTCGCTGAGTCGACGACGACGCGCCCCGATCGCGCCAACACGCACGCCGCCAAGTGGGGGGCAGCCCTCGACCAGTCCACCGGGCGGGCCCGCGACACCACCGAATGCGCCGCCTCCCGCGGCCGGCGGTACCCCGCCGCCCCGGGAGTGACCATGGACGCTCGACGCGCTCTGCCATCCGTCCACGCGCTGGTCGAGGATGAGCTCGTGCGACCTCTTCTCGAGCACGTCCCGCGTGCAGTGGTGACCGCCGTGGTACGCACCGTCATCGATCAGGCGCGGCTGGATCCCGCGGCGACGCCGCAGGACCGCGCGGCCTGGGCGGCCGCGATCCGTACGGCGCTCGAAGAGCGCGAGCGACCGTCGCTCCTCCCGGTGTACAATGCGACCGGGGTGATCCTGCATACCAATCTCGGTCGCGCTCCGCTCGCGGACGCGGCCCTCGAGGCGGTCCGCCACACCGCCGCCGGCTACAGCAATCTCGAGTACGACCTGGCGCGCGGCGCACGCGGATCGCGGTATGATCATTGTGCGACCTGGTTGCGAGAGCTCACTGGTGCCGAGGATGGCATCGTCGTGAACAATTGCGCCGCTGCCCTGGTGCTCGCCCTCAACACCTTCGCCGACGGACACGACGCGCTCGTCTCCCGCGGAGAACTGATCGAGATCGGCGGCAGTTTTCGTGTGCCGGAGATCATGGCGAAGAGCGGCGCTCGCCTGGTCGAAGTCGGAACGACCAACCGGACGTACACGGCCGACTACACGGGTGCCATCACCAGTGAGTGCGCCGCAATCATCAAGGTCCATCGCAGCAACTTCTCGGTGGCCGGTTTCGTTGCGGAGGCGACACTGGAGCAGCTCGCGGCCGTCGCTCACGCCCGCGAGCTCGTCTTGATCCATGATTTCGGTAGCGGGCTGCTGCTCGACCTGGGTCGATATGGCTTGAGCGGCGAACCCACCGCGGCCAATGCCATCCGGGCGGGCGCCAACATCGTCGTCATGAGTGGGGACAAGCTGTTGGGCGGCCCACAAGCCGGTCTTATCGTCGGTCGTAGCGCGGCCATCGCTCGGCTCCGCCGGAATCCGCTGTTGCGCGCGCTGCGCGTCGATAAGCTGACGATCGCAGCGCTCGAAGCGACGCTCAAGTTGTACCGGAATCCCGATCACGCCGTCCAATGCATCCCGGCACTCGCGATGCTCACCTGCCCAGAGGGCACGATTCGTGACCGCGCGTGTGTCGTCGCAAGCGCGCTGCAAGCCGCGGGCATCGAGGCCGACGTGGTCGACTCTATCGCGGGCGTGGGCGGAGGCGCGTTCCCCACCGCGCGCATTCCATCCGCCGCGGTCCGCCTCTTCGGCGACGCAGTCACCACTGAGCGACGCCTGCGCGCCGCGACGCCCGCCATCGTGGCACGAGTCGCCGACGACCACGTGCTGTTGGATCTACGCAGCGTGCCAGCTCGCGATGACGCGGGATTCCAGCAGACGCTGGTCAGCACGCTCTCGGGATGAGCTCGGGTCCAATTCCTGCGCGGCCAGCCGTGTTCGTCGACCGCGACGGCACGCTGATCTACGACAAGGGCTATCTGGCCAATCCGGACGACGTGACGTTGATGACGGACGCGACACACGCGATCGCGCGGCTCCGGTCGGCCGGCTTCGCCGTGGTAATCGTTACGAACCAGTCGGGCATCGCGCAGAGGCGCATCACGGGATCGGCGTACGCGGCGGTCGAGGCGCGAGTCGTGGCGCTGCTCACAGCCGGGGGCGGCGCGGTCGACGGTACATACATGTGCCCCCATCACCCCGACGTCAGTGGGCCATGCGAGTGCCGCAAGCCCGCCCCTGGCCTCTTTCGCCGCGCGGCGCAGGATCTCTCGCTGGATCTCTCACGCTCAGTGCTGGTTGGCGACCGGTGGCGGGACATCGCGCCAGCCAATGTCCTGCACGCCCGCGGCATCTTAGTTCCCAACGCCGCGACACCGGAAGATGACCTTCGAGCGGCGCGCGAGCACGCCGTGATCGCGCCGACGCTGACCGCCGCCGTCGACATGATCCTCGGTGATCGTCCGTGAACGGTGGAGCGACGCAGATGTCGTGCTTCCGGTCTAGGGTAGGATCGTGGTCGTCTACTTTCTGCTTTCTGTGGGTCTACGTTCTCGGGCGCGGAACGCGCCCGTACTCTTACACCCGCACGGTGGCGGCGGTAAACTGACGCGTGCCTCTCCGCATCGCGGTCTTCGCGTCAGGCGCCGGGTCCAACCTCGAGGCGTTGCTCCGACACCTCGGCCCACCCACCGCTGCCGGCTCCGCCGCGGGCACGATTGCCCTCGTCATCTCGAACCGGTCCAGTGCTGGCGCCCTGGGAATCGCCGCCCGCCATGGCGTACCCACGAGTCTGCTGAGCGCCCCAGATGACGACGCGGCCCTGCTCTCGACGCTCTCGCGACACGGCATCGATCTGCTCGCCCTCGCGGGCTATCTGAAACAGATTCCGGCGAACGTGACGGACGCGTTTCGAGGCCGGGCCTTGAACGTACATCCCGCCCTCTTACCAGCATTTGGAGGACCGGGTATGTACGGCGCGCGTCTCCATCAGGCCGTCATCGACGCAGGCGTCCGCGTGACGGGCGTCACGGTGCACTTCATCGATGCGGTCTACGATCGCGGTCCGATCATCGCCCAGTGGCCCGTCCCGGTTCGGAGCGACGACTCGGCCTCGGCGCTGGCGGAGCGTGTGTTGCGTGTCGAGCATGCCCTGTATCCGCGCGTCGTAGAGGCGGTCGCGGCCGGCCGTGTGCGACTGGACGCCCACGGCCGCGTCCAGGGCGAGGTAAGCGATCCGGTGGCGAGGTCCTTCTCACTCAATCGGGAGGATGGAACCGCATGCGCCTGACCCGCTGCGCATCGATCGGGTGTGTGATCAGCGCCCTTGTCGTCGGGACGTTCGTACCAGGGACGCGCGCCGTCGCTCAAGCGATATCGGCGAGTTACGCCGACGCGGTCGCGCAATGGATCGCCCTGCCAGCGGCACCCGGCCACGAGCGCAGGGCTATGGACATCATCGCTAGCTCGCAGCCGGGCTGGACGTGGGACTCCTCCGGCAACCTGATCGCGAGGCGTGGATCAGGCACGCCACGACGAGTCGTCGCGTGCGGCCTCGACGAAGCCGCATACGTAGTGAGCGAGATCACCAATGACGGCTACATCCGGTTGCACATGGACGGGCGTGCCCAGCGATCCCCACTGTGGGACCAGAGCCACGAAGGTCAACGCGTCCGAATCCTCACGACTGCGGGTGATCGCCCCGCTGTCGTAGCCGTGCGGAGTACGCATCTGTGGCGAGCGCGCGCGGCCGGCGATGCGGTGGTCAGCCTCGAGGATCTGTGGGTGGATGTCGGAGCGCACTCGCGGGCGGAGGTTGCGCGACTCGGCATCGCGCTGCTCGACCCGGTCATTCGCGAGTGGCCCCCGTGGCGCGTAGCGGACTTCGTCTCCGGCCCCGCCGCTGGGAGTCGCGCAAGCTGTGCCGCTGTGGCTGCCGGCGCACGCCACACGCCGGCGCACGGCGAGACCATCTGGGTCATCAGTGCACGGCACGCGTTCGGCTATGAAGGTCTGGCGGCGGCACTCGCGCGCATCGGGCCTGTCGACTCCCTGATCATGGTCGATCCGACGATCGCTCAGGATACGGATCGGGCAGACACGATAGGAGTGAGGCAGCATTCAGTTACGGTATCACCCAATGTACCCTGGCTCCGCACTCGAGGGATCTCGGTGGTCTCCCTGAGTATCCCGTCGCGGTTCACCGGTTCGCTCGCCGAGTCCGTGCGTGGCGAGGACATCGTCGCCCTAGTGGACGCGACGGCACGGGCGGGCGGGGATGTCGATACCGCCGGATTATCCGCGCGCCCCGCGCCATTCGCATTGCGCGGGGTGCCAGGTCCTCCACCCGCGGCGGCGGCGCGCCCCGATTCACTCACCGGTGCCGCCACGCTGTTGGGGCAGTTGTCCGACGTGTACAGCGTGTCCGGCCGAGAGCGAGCGATGCGCATGGCGGTGCAGGCGGCGCTCCCCGCGGCGTGGCGGCGACAGCCGACCCGCGTCGATACGGCGGGCGATCTCGTGGTGGAAGCCGGCCCCGATCGGGACACGGCAGTCATCGTTGCGCATCTGGACGAGATCGGCTTCAGAATCGCGCGCATCAGTCCTGCCGGGTTGATCACACTGGCCCCGCTCGGTGGGTTTTACGCGTCCCTGTGGGAGGGGCAGCCGGCATTGTTGCACCTCGACTCTGCTGCGACCCCGGCGAGCGATTGTCGACTCGTCGTCGGAGCCGGAGCGCGAGCGGCAGGCGTGCCGGTCGTCGCTGGCGCGCTTCCAGGCATTTTCGCACCACGCGCATCGGCGACGGCGAAGCAGCCGGATTCCGTGGTGGTCTGGACTGGCATCGACTCCGCCGGCCTCGCAGCATGCGGGATCGGCGCAGGCGACCGAGTCTCTGGCTTCAAAGTCGCCTCGCGGCTTGCGGCGACGCGCTTCACGGCTCGGTCGATCGATGATCGCGCGGGCTGCGCGGCGCTCATCATGGCACTTCGCACGCTCGATCCGCGATCGTTGACCCACAAGGTCGTCTTTGTGTGGTCGGTGCGCGAGGAAGTCGGTCTCGATGGCGCGGCAGTCGTCGCACGTGCCTTCGGTCCGTCGGTGCGCCGCGTGCACGCCATCGACACGTTCGTCTCCTCCGATTCTCCGCTCGAGAATCGCCGGTTTGCCGACGCCCCGCTGGGGGACGGGGCCGCGCTACGCGCGCTCGACAATTCGAGCGTGACCCCGCCGGCTGAGATCGAGCGGGTCGTCAGACTGGCGGCCGCTCACGGCATCCCGCTGCAGGTCGGCACTACGAACGGCGGCAACGACGGCTCGACTTTTGTCCCCTGGGGCGCTGTGGACGTGCCGATCGGCTGGCCACTGCGCTACAGCCACTCACCAGCCGAGGTGATCGATCTCCGAGACCTCGTATCGTTGTCTCGGATGGTCGCCGCAGTGGCGATCGCCCCCTGAGCCCACGTAGACATGTAGGTAGACATGTAGGTCAGTGCTCCCGAATGCGTAGCCTGAGATCCATCTTTTAGGTGTTCCTCTCTCCCTTTCTCGTTGATCAGCCGTCATGGCCCTCGCACTCCTCTCCGTCTCCGACAAGACGGGCCTGCTTGAATTCGCAACCGGCCTCACGAGCCTCGGGTGGGAGCTGGTCTCGACGGGCGGCACCGCGACGGCCCTGAGAAAGGGGGGGCTGGCCGTGCGCGACGTGAGTGACCTCACGGGCTTCGCGGAGATGCTGGACGGACGCGTGAAGACGCTGCATCCCACGATCCACGGGGGCATTCTCGCGCGTCGGGATCGCCCGGCCCACCAACAGCAGATCGAGGCGGCCGGCATTCAGCCCATCGCGATGGTGGTGGTGAACCTCTATCCATTTCAGGAGACGGCCGCTCGCGCAGACGCCAGTGCGGACGAGATCATCGAGCAGATCGATATCGGCGGTCCAGCGTTACTCCGATCGGCGGCCAAGAATTTCGCGAGCGTCACCGCGATCGTCGACCCAGCCGACTACCCGCGCGTACTGGCTGCGCTCGAGAGCGCCGACGACGACGCTGACCTCCGACGCGTTCTGGCAACCAAAGTCTTTGCACACACCGCGAGCTACGATGCGGCGATTGCCAGCTGGTTCAACGCCGTCCAAGGCGAGACGTTCCCCGACCGGCTGACGGTGCCGTTCGAGCGCGCTCAGCTACTGCGCTACGGCGAGAATCCGGATCAACGAGCTGCCTTCTATGTTGAACGACCCGGCGCGGGCCTCGCGGGCCTCACGCAGTACGGTGGCAAGGAACTGTCGTTCAATAACCTCTTGGACTTGGAAGGCGCGCTCCTCGCGACTGATCCTTTTGGGGCGGTCGGTGAGGTGTGCTGCGCGATCATCAAGCACACGACGCCGTGCGGACTGGCGGTAGGCTCCTCGCCGCTCGACGCCTACCGCAAGGCGCTCGCCTGCGATCCGATTTCGGCCTTCGGCTCGGTCATCGCGTTCACGACGCCTGTGGATCAGCCAGCCGCAGAAGCGGTGTCGAGCCTGTTTGTCGAGTGCGTCGTCGCGCCCGTCTTCACGGAGACGGCGTTTGAGATCCTCGGCCGCAAGAAAAATCTCCGCGTCCTCGCCGGCCGCGCGGAGTGGAGCCCGAACGCGCTGGACTTCAAACGGGTCCGCGGCGGGCTGCTTGCCCAGGAGCGGCCGCCGGGCGACGCCGGACGACGGGGTTGGCGCATCGTGACCCGGCGGCCCCCGACGCCAGCGGAGTGGGCCGATCTCGAGTTCGTCTGGCGCGCCGTGGCAAGCGTCAAGTCCAACGCAATCGTGATTGCGAAGGATGGCGCGACGCTAGGGATCGGTGCCGGCCAGATGTCACGCGTGGATGCTTCGTTTCTCGCGACGCACAAGGCCGCACAAGCCGGGCTCGACACGCACGGGGCAGTGATGGGATCGGACGCTTACTTTCCGTTTCGCGACGGGGTGGATCAGGCGGCGGCAGCGGGGGTAACGGCTATAGTTCAACCGGGCGGCTCGATCAGGGACGCCGAAGTCGTGGCGGCTGCAGATGAACACGGCATTGCAATGGTCGTCACCGGCCGCCGGACGTTTCGGCATTAATTCTAAGAACCTGCCACACACCATCCGGTCGTGAAAGCCATATCGTGCCGTCCAACTGCCAGGGCGACGCTCGCGTCGCCCCTACCGGTCCGAGACGCCGCTTGCGGTTGTCTCCTCTCTCCTTTCTACGGGTCTCCTTTCTAGGCGGCAAAGCCGCCTCTCCCCTGTCCCTCGCCCGTATGTCTCAGCAACTTTCCAAGCTATGGCACAGACGAAGGCCCCCAGTCCAGTAAACCGCCCCTCCTATGGCGCGGCGGCGATCGCCGCGCTGTTGGTATTTGCGCTCTACGTCGTCACGCTCGCGCCGTCTACGGCGATGTGGGACACAAGCGAGTACATCGCCGCGGCCTATGTGCTGGGCATTCCGCACCCGCCCGGCAATCCGTTTTTTGTTCTCCTTGGCCACGTGATGTCCCTGCTGCCGATCGCCAAGACGGTCGCGGCACGGATCAATCTCATGGCGGCGGCGTGCAGCGCCGTGTCCGCTGGGATGTGGTTCCTGATCACTGAGCGCGTCCTCGAAAGCTGGCTCCCAAGCCGGTGGCAGCGCCTCGTTGGGGCGTCTGTCGCGGTGCTCGTCGGGGCCACAGCGTTTACGGTGTGGAACCAGTCGGTCGTGAACGAGAAGGTCTACACCGTCTCCTTGCTGTTCTTCGCCGTCGTGGCGTGGCTCGTGGTTCTCTGGTGCGATGACCCCGATGGCGCGAAGGCAGACCGTCTGCTGATCCTCGTCGCCTATCTCGTCGGACTCGGGTATGCCAATCACCCGGCGGGCTTTCTCGTCGCGCCGGCCGCGGCGGTAGCGATTCTCGCTCGGCGATGGCATACCATCCTGCGGTGGCGCTTGGTGCTGGCATGCGTCGGCGCGCTCGTCCTGGGCTTGACGCCCTTCATCTACGAGCCACTCCGGGCCGCGCACTTCCCGCCGATCAATGAGGGGGAGCCGACAGCCTGTACGACGACGTTCAAGGTGTCGTGCACGTTCGACAAGGTGACGTTCGACCGATTGATGGACAACATCAATCGCGTCCAGTACGGCAAGCCGGACGTGAGCGACCGTCAGGCGCCGTTCAGCGCACAGCTCGGGATGTACTGGCTCTACTTCAAGTGGCAGTGGTTCCGGGACGTCCACGGCCTACACCCGGGCATCCAGAATATGCTCGCGGCCGTCTTCTTGATCTTGGGATTGTTCGGCGGGTACGCGCATTGGAAATACGACAGGCGAAGTTTCTGGTTTTTCGGGCCACTGATCTTCACGGTGACGATTGCACTCATCGTCTACCTGAACTTCAAGTACGGGTACTCCGAGTCACCCGAGCTGGGGGACACGGTTGCCCGCGAGGTGCGTGACCGTGACTACTTCTACCTCTGGAGCTTCTCCGCCTGGAGCGTCTGGGTCGCGCTGGGGCTCGTATTTCTCTGGGAGTCCGTGGCGGCACTCTTCGGGACCGAAGTGGTCGGTCCGGCCCGCTCGGGTGTCGAGCAGCCCACGAAGCGCGCGTGGCTCTCGACCTCGTGGCTGCTGGCGTTGGCGTTCATTCCACTCTTCGTCAACTGGCGCTACGCGTCGCGCGCGGGACAAACGGACACGCGGGACTTCGCCAAAGACCTGCTCGATTCGGTCGAGCCATATGGCGTCCTCGTGACGGTCGGGGACAACGACACCTTCCCCTTGTGGTACGCGCAAGAAGTGGAGGGCATCCGGAAGGACGTGCTGGTGGCCAACACGTCGTTGCTGAACACGGATTGGTACACGCGTCAGATGCTCCGACGTCCGATCTACCCGTACGACTCGCTTGCCGGGCCCAGCGTGTACCGCGGGCACGTCTGGAAGAGACCTGACGGCCCACCGATGAACATGACGCTCGCGCAGGCGGACGCGGTGCCGCTGGCGGTCGAGCTGCCGGGACCACAAGTCGTGCGCAAGCCGGGCACAAGCTTCGTGGCCACGGTCGATCCGCAAGAATCTGCCGCACGGGTTCCTCGAGAGGGCCGACGTGTTCGTCCTGCATCTCATCGTGGACAACCCCGACCGCCCGGTCTATCTCAGTGCGACGTCCGGCAATTACGGTGCGCAACTGGGCTTCGGGAATTTCTTGCTGACCCAGGGACTCGCTCGCAAAGTCGCAGTCGGTTGCCCCCACAGCGACCAAGGACACGGTCAACATCCCCGGCGAAGGGTGGATGGATGTGCAGCGATCGCTGGCGCTGTGGAGGGAATTTGAGGCCCCGCAGTCGCTGATCCGCCGCGGCGATTGGGTCGATCAACCGTCCGTGAACATCCCTGCTCTGTACGTCATGAGCGGATATTTCCTGTCCGAAGGCCTCATGGGCGCCGGCGAGCGGCCGCAGGCCGACTCGGTGCTCCGAACGGCGACGGAGGTGGCGGCCGCAGCGCACCTCGACCAGATGTTCCGCCCCCCGCCGCCTCAGGCTCTGCCGCTACCCGGTCCGGGCGACACGTCTCGATCGGCACCGATCCCCAGCGGGGCGCAGGCACCGCAGGCACCCGGTTCGCGGCGACCGTCTGGCGCCGGCACCACACCACCTCGCAAGTAGCCGATCCGTGCCCGAGGGCCCCGAGGTCGACTTGGACAAACTCCGCGAGCAGATCGACGAGGAGATCGAGCGGACCAGCTGGCCGACTCATACGCGTTATTGCGCTGAGTACGGCGCTGCTGGCCGCGTGCGCGGCCATCGCCTCGCTCGAGGCAGGCGCCACGGTGAACGAGGCCCTGGTTCTCAAGACAGAAGCCACGCAGTTGCAGGCCCGAGCCTCGGACCAATGGGCCTATTACCAGGCCAAAGGCATCAAAGGCGCGATCGCCGCCGCGACGCTCGCCACCTGGCGTGCTGCCGGCAAGGCGCCGCCCGCTGCCGAGTCGGTCGCAGTGGCCAAGTACGCCGCCGACCAGCAAGCCATCGCCGACTCGGCACGGCAGATGGAGCACGAGCGGGATGCCAGGTCCGGTGAGGCTGATGCACTGCTGCACCGTCACCACGGATTCGCCTACGCGGTGGCGTTTTTTCAGATCGCGATTGCCCTGGGGGCCATCGCCGCGCTCACGAAATCCCGGCCCGTCCTCGCCGCGTCGGTGTTCGCCGGGGCGGTAGGTATTGGATTCTTCGTCGCCCAACTGTCGGCCTGAACGCGGCCACCGCGGCAGCCGCGGCGCGCCCGTACCTTGAGTGAGGAGCGGCAATGATACAGCACCCTGGATCCGGCCATCACCGGGACGCCGCGGCGCACTACGAAAACGCCGCACGACACCATCGCGAAGCCGCGAAGTATCACGACAGCGGGAACCCCGAGAAAGCGGCGTATCACGCCTACGTCGCGTACGCACATCACATGCTCGCAACACACGAAGCCGAAGAAGCGGTCAAGCATTACGCGACGGCGCACGCGCCCGAATTCTGATTGCGGGGGCCCGGCCTGTGGCTGCGTTACTCGCTCATTGATAGACGAGTGACCACGTCCCCGTCGACTGTCCAAGATTGATTAGCGCGTGCGCGTATTGTTGCTCGGCGTCGTAAGACGCCAGGTAGACGTCGTTGGCAGTCTGCTCGGCGGTCAGCACGTCGAGCAGCGACGCCGCGCCGTGCTGGTAGCTGTAGAGCTTCGCCCGGCGGACCTGTTCGGCTTCGAGCAGGACGCCGCCTGTGTACTGCGCGAGCTGCGTCACTGCGGCCTGATAGGCGGACCAAGCCTGGCGCACGTCAATGACCGCCTTCCACTCGGCTGACTGCTCCGTCTTGGCCGCTTGTCGCGCGGTGTACTTGGCGGCGGCGAGCTCGCCGTGGGCAAAGTCCGACAGCGGCAGTGGAAGCGAGAGCCCGATGTTCAACGACGAGAACATCGGCGTCGGATCGACCGCGTTCGTGCCGCGTGTGAAATACGACGTGCCGACCGTGACGTCGATGTCGGACCACCGATCGCCTCGGGCGACCATGACGCCCGCGGCCGCCGCGTCCTGCAGTCGGCGCGCGGCAATCACGTCCGGGCGCGACGCCAGCGCGGCGCTGGTCAAGCTATCCAGGTTGAGTGCGCCCGGCTGTCCGCTCGCTTGCCGGAGGGGGACCGGTGTAGCCGGTTGCACCGCGGTGATGGGTGGCGGCCCACGGAGGCCGCCGGGGAGCGTGTCGGGTGGCGTCCCCGCCGCCGCCGCCGCGGCGAGGGCGGACTCCGTAATCGGCACATCCCGGTCGAGCCCCGCCAACGGAACCAGCTCACCAGCCGCCGCCGGGGCCACAAGCGTGTCGGTCTGCTGAGGGCTCAGGAGGCCGGTGAGGGCGAGATGCGCGGCGTGGAGGTCATTCGCCGCAGCGATCAGCTCACCATGAAACTGCGCTGCATCGACCCGTGACTGCACCAAATCGATCTCGCCGATGTCCCCCGCTTTGACCCGTCGCTCGTTGAGCGCAACCAGATGATCGAGATCGCCCGCTGTTTGCCGTTTGCGCTGGTAGACCTGCTCTGCGTGGACGGCATCGACATAGGCCGTGGCGGACGTGCCACGTAGCGTCCTCAGGAAATCGTCGAGCTGGGCGCGAGCGGCCGCCGACTGATCGCGCGCGACCGCCGTGCGCGCGTGCAGCTTGCCGCCCAACAGGATGGTCTGTGTGAGCGAGAGATCGTAAGAGGTCGCCTGGTGCTGGCCGGATACATCGAGCCCCGTACCCCACGCGAGCGTTGGGTTTGGGAAAAGCCGAGCGACGGAGACCTGAGCGTCCGCAATCGGGACGTTGAAGGCCTGCGCCGCGTAATCGAGGTTCCGGCGCCCGACCTGGGCCATGAACTCTGCGAGCGACAGGCGCATGACTGGCTCCGGCCCACTGACGTCAACCGCGAGTGAGGCGAGTACGGCGGCATGCGTGCGCGACACGCTCGTGTCCACTGCTACGGCGGCGCGGACCGTGGCGGAGGAGTCGGCCCCGCTGGGCGTCCCGGCAGATGCCTGCGGTGCCTGCGCCGGAGCAGTCGCTGCGAACACCAGCGTGAGCACTCCGACCGTCGTTACCGCCGCGCGCGTTCCGCTCATGGGGTGGCTCTCTCGCGACGCTTCGCTCGCCTCGTCTCCAATGCCACGTACAGCGCGGGCAGGACGACCAACGTCAGCATCGTCGCGGTGATCAGCCCGCCGACGATCACCGTGGCGAGCGGGCGTTGGACGTCGCTGCCGACACCACGCGCGAGCGCGGCGGGCATGAGACCGAGCGTCGCCACGCTTGCGGTGATGAGCACGGGACGTAACCGCTCCTCCGCACCCTCGATGACAGCGTCGGTGAGCCAGACGCCGGAGATGGTACGCCACCGGTTCAGGTTGGCGATCATGATGACTCCGTTCTGGACTGCGACGCCAAACAAGGCGATGAAGCCAACGGCGCTGGAGACGTTGAGGGTCATGCCACGCAGGTGCAGCGCGACGACTCCGCCGAGTAGCGCAAGCGGCACGTTGAGCAGAATGATGCCCGCGTGGGCCACGTCGCCGAATTGCGCGTACAGGAGGACGAAGATCAGAGCGAGCGCCGCAGGCACGATCACGGCGAGCCGCGCCTCCGCCCGCTGCTGATTCTCGAACTCGCCGCCCCATTCGATCGAATATCGCTGGTGATCGTACGCGCACGCTGCTCTCGATGCGCTGCTTCGCCTCGACGATGAAGGTGGCCAGGTCGCGGCCCGCGCAGATCGAGCTTGACCGTCAGATGCCGACGACCCTTCTCGTGCGTGATCGTGCTCTCGCCCGCGCCCTGGCGAATCGACGCCACCTGCGACAGCGGAATCCGGACCCCGGCCGCGCTCACCAGCTGCAGGTCGCCAATCGCGGTCGGGCTGTTGCGCGAGTAGTCGGCGAATCGCACCGTGACGTCGTAGCGCCGCGCACCCAGGAAGACCTGGGAGAGCGCCTGGCCGCCAATCGCCGTCTGGATCAGAGTCGGCAATGTCGGAGACATTGATACCGTACCGGGCCGCCGCCGCGCGGTCGACGACGATTTGCAGCTGCGGCAGCGGCGGCTCCTGATCGATCGCCGGATCGGCGGCGCCGCGGATCCCGGCCAGGACGTCGCGCACCTGTTCGGCGATGCGCCGCGTCTCCGTGAAGTCGTCGCCGAATACGCGAAGCACGAGTTCGACTGTGCGCACCGGCGATCATGTCCTCGACGCCGTCGATCATGGGTTGAGAGAAGCCGATCTGATAGCCGGGCATGGTGTGGAAGCGCGCGTCCATCCGGCGGATGAGCGCCTGCTTGTCGCCGCCCCATTCGTCGTACGGCTTGAGACCCACCGCGGCCTCGATGTGCGACGGGGTCCAGGGATCGGTCCCGTCCTCGTTGCGGCCCAGCTGCGTGACGACGTACGACACTTCCGGGAACGTCCGCACGACGCCTCGCAGCTCGGCCGCCATCTCGCTCCCCTTCGCCAGCGAGATGCCCGGCGGCATCTCCACCTGCAGCCAGATCGAGTCCCCTCGTCGAGATACGGGAGGAAATCGCGGCCCAGCGTCGCGCCGAGGACGATCGCGAGCACGGCCGCTGCGGCACCGGGAATGATGGCCAGACGCGGGCGATGCACCAGGCGTTTCCAGCAATTCATGATAGGCCTGCGTCACGCGCTCGAGCACGCGGTTGTCGTAGACCTGCCCAGGCTTGCGATAGATCGCGTACGCGAGACCGGGCATGAGCAACAGCGCGGTCGAGCAGACGCGCCGATGAGTGCGTAGCCAATCGTGAACGCCATCGGGGTGAACAGCTTGCGCTCGACCCGCTGGAACGCGAACAGCGGGAGGTAGCCGACGATGATGATGACGTGGTGGCGAAGAAGATCGGTCGCGCCACCTGCAGCGCCGCCGTCCGCGCTTCGATCTCCGTCAGCTCGGCGTCGGGATGCGCTTCGTGGCGCCGCAGGATCGTCTCGACCATCACGATCGACCCGTCGACGATGATGCCAAAGTCGATCGCGCCCAGCGAGAGCAGGTTCGCCGGGATGTTCGTGAAGTGCATGCACACGAACGCGAACAGGAGCGACAGCGGGATCGTGAGCGCGATGAGCAGCGCCCCGCGGACGCTCCCGACAAACAGCAGGACGACGATCGTGACGAGCGTCGAGCCCCTCGAGAAGCGTGCGGCGGATCGTGTGGATCGTGGTGTTGATGAGCTGTCGTCCGGTCGAGGTACGGCACGACTTTGACATCGGGCGGCAGCAGCCCGCCGTTGAGCATTGTCGACCTTCTGCGTGGATCGCCGCCAGCACGGGCGACGGATTCACCCCCGCAGCAGCAGGACGATGCCGGTGACGACATCGGACGCGCTATCCATCCCGACCATCCCCTCGCGCTGCAGCGTGCCGAGGTGGACGAGCCCGAGGTCCTTGAGGAAGATCGGCACCCCGCTCTTCTGGGTGACCACGATGTTGCCGAGGTCATCGAGCGACGTGACCAGCCCGATCCCGCGCACGACGACGCCCTGCTCGCCCGTGACCAGGATGCTGCCGCCGGCATTGGCGTTGTTGTTGGTGATCGCAGCTCTCGACGTCGCGAAGCGCGAGCCCGTACTGCGTGAGCTTCGCGGGATCGACGACCAGCTGGAACGACACGGTCTCGCCACCGAACAGCGTCACGTCGGCGACGCCGGCGACCTGCTTGAACTGCGGGATAGACCACCCAGTCCTGCAGGTCCTTGAGCTCGCGCGGGCCCCGCTGCGTTCGACTGCAGCGTGTACCGGTAGATCTCGCCGATCGGCGAGCTGATGGGATCGAGCCCCGGGCGTCGCGCCCGGCGGCAGGGTGACGTTCTGGATCCGCTCGTTGATGCGCTGCCGCGCCCAGTAGTCGTCGGTCCCGTCGCGGAACACCAGCGTGATGAGCGACAGGGCGAAGGTGGTCCGCGAGCGCATGACCACGAGGCCCGGGGTCCCCGCGAGCTCGCGCTCGAGCGGCATCGTGACCTGCTGCTCCATCTCCTCGGCCGCGTGCCCCGGGATACTGCGTGACGACCTGCGCCGTCGTGTCGGCGATGTCGGGATACGCCTCGAGCGCGAGCTGGAACCACGAGTAGATGCCCACTCCCGACGAGCAAGCATGAAGATCACGACGCACGAGCCAGCGCCGGTCGAGGCACCAGCTGACGATGGAGTCGATCATTGGAGCAGGACCACCTGGTGCGACACGATGCGCTGTCCGCTCGAGAGGCCCTCACGCACGACCGCGCGTCCGCCCACGAGATCGCCCGAGCACGACCGCGCGTCGCTCGAGCGTCCAGGGCTTGCGTCTCGACGAAGACGAAATTCGAATCTCGAATCTGGAGCAGCGACGTCGCGGGCACGACGACCGTTGGGACGGGCCGACCCGGAGAACGTGATTGTCGCGTACATCCCCGGCTTGAGCCGCTCGCCCGGGTTGCGGAGGGTGACGCGGACCTTGGTCATCCGCGTCGCCGTGTCGACGATCGTCGCCGACCTGGGCGACTACCCCGTGCAGCGTGTCGGCCGGATACGCGGCCAGTACCGCCGCCGCCCGATCACCCACCCGCACCACGTGCACATCCTTTTCCGACACGTTGGCGGTGAGCCAGACGGTCGCAGAGATCGGCGATCGTCATGACGGGGACGGTGGGATCGTTGTGGAATTCACCAGACCCCGACCGAGAGGTCGGTGACGCGGCCCGGTGATCGGCGATCGCATCACCAGCGCCTGATCGTTGAGCGCAGTGCCGGTGTCGATGCCCGAGCAACGTGAGGTGAGCCACCGCGCGGCGCAGATCGCCGTCCGCCTGCGCAGAAATCCGTCTCCGCCTGCTCGACGTCGCGCTGCGCCGCGATGCCGTAGGCCGCCAGGTCGCGCTCGCGCGCCAGGTTGTTCTTGGCCTGCCGGTACGCCGTCACGGCGTGCGCGAGATCGGCTTGCGCGGAGGTAAAATCAGGCGCGTCCAGCGTGATCAGCGGGTCGCCCCGATGCACCATGTCGCCCAACTGGGCGTGCACCGCCACGACACGGCCCGCCATCGGCGGGAACAGTTTGACGGTGCGAGCTCGGGAACGGTCTCGACCGACGCCGTCGCTGTGACGACATCGCTCAACGGCACTACCCGGGCGGTATCGAACGACAAGCGCTGAGCGGAGCGGCGAGCCTTCGGGGATGACCACCTGTCCGTTACTGCCCGTCACCATCGCCGGCGCATTCGCGGCGGCGGCCCGGCCTCGGCATGCCGTGCACAGCAGCGCCGCGCTCAGCGCGGCCGTCCCGATCCGGTCGGCACGGACAACCACTCGTGTCTTCATCAATGCAGTCCCCTGCAGCCGGGCCAACCGCTCGCCCGCGGATAACTATACCCCCTACCCTATACGAGCAGCGAGGAACGATATCCTACCGAGGTATCACCCGTCAACCAGCGCCGCAATACGTTCGGCTGTATCAACCTCGTATCAGGTGTACGGGGCGGCCATGGCTTTCGGGAGGCCGACCGGGACTGGTGCGACTACCCTGGGGGGTTATAGTATATGTGAGCGCACGGGCGTTGCGCCCGAGCCGACGGGCAGGCGCGGGTCCCGCCCCCTCTACTGGAGCCGTAGATCGATGACGCACCTCAAAGGACTGGCGAGCGCACCCCCCAACCCGGGGCTGGCGGGCACCGGACCAGTGCATACGGTGCGAGAGAAACAAAAACTCATCAACCGTGTCAAGCGAATTCGCGGACAGGTGGCCGCGGTGGAGGAGCTCCTCGAAGGCGACGCGGACTGTGAGCGCGCCGTACACACCCTCGCGGCGTGCCGCGGCGCCATCAGCTCGCTCATGGCCGAGATCTTGGAAGACCATATCCGGTACCATGTCATCGACCCGGCGGCCGCCCGTGACTCGCATGAGCGGCAGGCCGCCGAGCAACTCGTGGATATCGTTAGGAGCTACTTGAAGTAGGGGGACCAGGGGCTAGTGATTAGTGACGACAACTCGGGGCCAGTGACACGTCGACGTCGCTGGCCCAATGGTTTTTCACAAGCCACGAGCCACTAGCGACCAGCCACTAATCCCCCCAACCATGTTCCTCGGCCATTACGCGCTTGCGTTCGGTGCCAAGCGCATGACGCCGCGTGTATCACTCGGCGTGCTCGTCGGCGCGGCTCAGTTTCTCGATCTGCTCTGGCCGATCTTTCTCATTCTCGGCATCGAGCAGGTCGCGCCGGGAGACGGATACTTCACGGCCCTCCGCTTCACGCACTACCCGTGGTCACACAGTCTGGTGATGGCAGTGGGGTGGGCGCTCTTGGTCGGAGGCGCCGACGGACTTGTTAGCCGGGACCGGTTCGCGGGCGTGGTGGTCGGAGCGCTCGTCGCAAGCCATTGGCTCCTCGACTTTTTCGTCCACGTTCCCGACCTCCCGCTCTACCCCGGCGGGCACGCGCGCGTGGGACTCGGCCTGTGGAACTCTCCGACGGCCACGGTCGTGGTGGAGGGAACGATCTTCGTCGTTGGCGTGATGCTCTACGCGCGCGGCACGCGGCCCGTCGATCGGATCGGACGGTACGGGTGGTGGTCCTTCGTGGTCTTTCTGGGCCTCGTGTATCTGTCGAATCTCGTCGGCCCGCCCCCTCGCAACATGAAGGCCTTGGGATGGGCGGGGCTACTGTTATGGCTGATGCCAGTGTGGGCCTGGTGGGCAGACCGCCACCGCGTCGTGGGGGCGACGGCGGCGGCCCCAATGCCGGCAGGCGGCTAGGACCGAGTCGAAGCCAGACCAGAAAAGACGAAAGGCCAGTGATGAACCACGATCACCGGCCCTCGTCCTTTTTGCCCTCGGCGGCTCTTTACGTTGCTTGTGCCGCCATCGGGACCGCTTCCCTCGGCGCGCCTGCGGCCGCCACGAGCCGCGGTCGTGCAACTTGGGCTTTCTTGGTCGGATACTCGGGCTTGAGTGTGATCACATCGCGTCGCGCCACGCGGCCCCGGGTGGCGACGACGATGGCCGTATCGGGTACCGCCGCGAGGCTCGCGATTTCACCAGGCGGAATCAGCGGACGCGAGCCCAGTGCCATCTGGGGCGGAACCGGACCGCCCGCCGGCATGCCCTTGCTCAGCATCGCGGCCGCCTGTGCGATGCTGCTGGGAACGAACGTCGCGCCTCCGCCTGCGACTGTCATCGCCATGTGAGGTTGCGTGCGCGCCGCGGCGATCGGTCCGGAGATCGCATCCATGTTCAGCGACCCACGAACCGTGTTGCCGATCACCATCCCCGGCGTGAGCTGCCAGGATTCGCCCGCCCGCTGCGCCACGAAGGCGTCGGTGCCACCGGAGCGGCCGCCCAGCGCAACTACGCTACCGAAGATCGACAGCCACTGCGCACCCACTTGCGGGCCAAGCTTGGCCACAACGCCTTCGAGACCTTGTGTCGCGGCGATCGTCGCGAGACCCAGCGAGCGGCCAATCGGCAGCATCTGCGCGTCCTGCGTCGTCGCCACTTCCTGCGCCTCGTCGATGATGAACACGACCGGCGTTTCCGAGGTGCCACTCCACTCTCGCTCCGCCCGCGACTTCAGTCCACTGTACAGCCGCGCCTTGAGCAGGGCCGATACGACGGAGCCTGCAACACCGTAGCGATAGTCGGGAATCAGGATCCCGAGCCGACCGCCGGTCAGCGGTGCGAGGAGGTCCACCGTGTCCTTGCCAGCCGGCGTCTTGGCCCACCGCAGGAGCTCCGACGTCGCAGTGATCGTCGACAGCCACGACCGGATTTCGGCGAGGATGTTGCTCCGGGTCTTCTCGTCCATCGAATCCCATTCGAGCTTGAAATAGGCGAACGCCTCGCGCAGCAGCGGGTCCTCCTCCGCCTTGGGTACGAGCGCCTTGATGAGCTGATCCCGGTCCTCCTTGTTGCTCACGATTTGCGCGGCATTGTAGAGCGACCACCAAGCGCCGCCTGCTGCTTGCGCGATGATGGCGCCACGTCGGAGCGCGCCCGCCGCACTGTTGACCCAAAATTCATTCTGCCCGCCGGATCCTGGCGATAGGATGTCGCGAATCGTATCCACGATGACCGCAGGCTCGACTCCGGACACCAGCGAGATGTCGAGGCCGGGCTGCCCAGGATCGATGATCCGCATCCCAGGCAACTCGCTGAGCTCACCGGGCAACGCACCCTTCCCATCCATCACGACGAGCCCTACGCCCTGATTCGCGCTCAGCTGTCGTGCGAGTGGGCGAAGCACGCCCAATGTCTTGCCCGACCCCGTGCCCCCGAGCACGAGCATGTGCATCTGGAGGTCTTTCAGTGATAACCCGAACGGGAGGCCTGGATTGGGTCCGAAGTAATCGCCACGTGCGGCGAAGACTCCTGTCGTGCGGCCCAGCTCCACCAGTGGGCTCGTGTCGGCCGCGGCCTCCGTGATCTGGCGGCGACGAGCCGCCTCCGGGATCGTCCCCCAGGGTGACCCGCCGGCGGCGACGTACGCGGTTCCTTCCGCGGCCTCCGCCACGGCCAGCTCGTTCGCACGCATCGCGAGCGGGCGCTTGTCGAAGAAGAGCTTGATCAAGAGCAGAATGAGCACGACGAACGATCCGAACCACTTGAGGAATCCGAAGCTCAAGCCGGCGCCACCCAATGCGGCGAGCGGATTGGCCTGCGCCAGGACATCCGCGGGGATATCGGGATTCGCCGCGGTCGCGGCTGCCGCACTCGACCCAGTGAAGATGTAGGAGACGGCCCACCCGATGGCGATGGCCGTCAAGATCCACCAGAACGACCGCTTCGTGGCCTCCGCCGATCGAGCGTCCTCGGCGGAAATCTCGGACGACACCGGGCGACCATCAGACGTTAGCCATCCCTGCTGGAAGGTGTCACGCAGGTCTTCCGGAGCATTCGCGGGAACGTCGCGAAAGAAGCTGCGCTGGACGATCGACCAGACTTCCTGCGTCGCGGCCGTGGAGCACGCCATGCGCATGAGCACCGGCACTACAAAGAACAGAAATGCTCCGAACGCGGCCAGGCCGAGCAAGTCTCCGAATTGCGCGCCGCCTTTGAAGCCCAATTTCTGACCGAGCACAATCGTGAGCACCCACGAGAGCGCGATCAGCGCGAACTGCATGCTAAACGCGACGTCGGCCACCAGACGCGACAGCAGGCGGTGGTAGACCTGTCGTGCAACTTGCACGGGACTGCCATCATGCACGGCAACGGAGAAGACGAGTGGGTCGACCGGAACGAACTTCCAAAACCAATGGTTCGCCAACGCGGCATTGGGTCCGATCGGCTTGGGCCCGTGGTCGGTGATCGCCTTCTGAACCTCTTCATTCATGGGGCCTCCGATTGTGTGATAATCGAGGAGAGTGCCTCGCGCATGACGGCGCGATGCCACCGTGCAGTGCGCAGTGTCGCGCGGAAAGACGTCATCACGCTGCGCCTCGCCGAGAGCCTGCGCGTCGCGTCGCATTTATGAACGCTTGGTGCGCGGCCTTCACGACTTCGAGATTCTGGACGCCTCGACGCCAACACCACACGCCCGCGGCGATCACCGGAATGCCCACGGGCGCGAGAAACATCGTGAGCGACATCAGCATGCCGCCGATTGCGACGACGATGCCGGCGACCTTCTGATGGACGAACACTCGATCGAGCTCCGTCTTTGCGGCGTACAGGATGTCCGGATCCGTCGATCCGATCGCCTTCAACCGGGTGGTCACCTCTCGGGCGGACGCGTCGATCACCAAAAGGATGTTTGCCATTCACTCGCCGTCCCCACGGTTTCCCGCGACCTGCAGTGAGCACTCTGCGCTCCCCATGAGGCCGCCATTGCCCGATCGGGAGGCACGCAGCGTTGCAGACCCGCCACAACAGTTGCCACCCCGGCGCTCGGCATGCTACCGTAGGGGCGTTCGACCCTTCTCCTCCCAATGCGCCATCGCGAGGCAAATACCGTCATGGTGTTGCAGCAGACTGGCGTCATCGACGGACGAGATCCATCGAAGCGGGACAGCGCACAGCGGGCGCTGGACGAGCTCTTTACTGCGACCTATGAGGAGCTGCGGCGGCTCGCTGCAAGTGTGCGCCGGGATGACGTCAACGCGACCCTCAGCCCGACGGTGCTCGTGAACGAGGCCTGGCTCAAGCTCGCCGATCGTCCGGCGCTGGCGATGACATCTCGACTCCATTTCAAACGCATCGCCGCCCGCGCTATGCGCCAGGTCTTGATCGAGGCCGCGAGGCGTCGCCACGCCCAGAAGCGCGGCAGTGGCATGATCCCCGTGACGTTCGATGAGGCGATCGAAGCGACCGTAACCACCGCCGATGAGGTGTTGGCGCTCGACGCGGCCCTCGAGGAGCTCGCGCGCATCCAGCCGCGCCAGGCCGCGATGGTCGAGAGTCGCTTCTTCGGTGGGCTCGATGTCGCCGAAACAGCGGAGTTGCTCGGAGTCTCGGAAGCGACGATTCTGCGAGACTGGCGAGCTGCCAAGGCTTGGCTCGCGCGCGAGTTGCGGCGGGCGGGCTGAGCATCAATCTGTCGCCATGTAGGCGAGGCTAGTATGGACGCCGCAGCGTGGGAACAGGTGCAGAACCTCTTCCATCGGGCCATCGAGCTCCCGCCGGCACAACGCGAGACGCTGCTGGCCGGCGAATGCGCGGACGCCGAGATACGTGCGGATGTTGCGGCGCTCCTGGAAGAGGACGCGCGTGGTGCGTCCCTTTTGGACGACGGTGTCGCGCGAGTGGCGGACCGCGTGCTCGGCTCCGCCGCGCCATCACTCGTTCCCCAGCAGCTCCTCGGTCGGTACCGGATCAAGTCTGTGCTGGGCGAAGGCGGGATGGGCGTCGTGTATCTGGCTGACCGCATCGACGTCGAGACACCCGTCGCAATCAAGATTCTCCGCGACGCCTGGTTGTCGCCCGCTCGCCGCGAGCGGTTTGCCAACGAACAGCGCACCCTCGCTCAGCTCACGCACCCGTCGATCGCCCGCTTCTACGACGCCGATACGCTCCCCGATGGGACGCCGTGCTTCGTGATGGAGTATGTCGAAGGCAGCCCGCTGACCGACTATTGCAGCACGCACCACGTGCCCATGCGCGAGCGACTGACGCTCCTGCGCACGGTAGCCGAGGCCGTGCAGTACGCCCACCGCCATCTCATCATCCACCGTGACTTGAAGCCGTCGAACATCCTGGTGCGGCAGGACGGCACAGTGGCCTTGCTTGACTTCGGCATCTCCAAGCAGATGGAGGCGGTCGATGTGCCGACTGACCACACCCGCACGGGCATCCGGTTCATGACGCCCGCATACGCGGCGCCGGAACAGATGCGCGGCGGTCAGTCTGGCGTCCACACCGATGTCTACTCGCTCGGCGTCGTGCTGTATGAATTGCTGACCGGTCGCCTGCCGTACGATCTCGCCCACCGCTCGCCGTCGGAGGCCGAAACCGTCCTGCGAGAGCACGAAGCCGTCAAGCCGTCGGCCGTCGCCAAGCGCGTCGCACAACACTCGACAGACGGCTCGTTTGTCCCGTCGGCGAGCAAGGCTGCCTGGGCCGACCTCGACGTCTTGTGCCTCACAGCCATGCACAAGGATCCGCAGCGCCGGTACCGCTCGGTCGAGGCACTGATCGGGACATCGATCACTTCCTGAGGGCCGAGCCGCTGGAGGGCCGGCCCGAGTCGCTTCCGTATCGCGCCGGAAAGTATGTGACCCGGCACTGGCGCGGCATCGCCGCGACTGCTGCCACGTTGGCCGCGGTTGTGGTGCTCGTCACGGTCTACACCGTGCGCCTCGCGTCGGCGCGGACCGCAGCCATCGTGCAGGCCACTCGGACCGAGCGAATTCAGAAGTTCATGCTGAACATGTTCAGCGGAGGCGACGAGACTGCGGGACCCGCCGATACCCTCCATGTCGTGACCTTGCTAGGGCGGGGCGTGCGTGAGGCGCGCGCTCTCGATCTGGAGCCGGCGGTCCAAGCAGAGCTCTATGGGACGCTCGGGGGCATTTACGAGGTCCTCGGAAATTTCGAGCGAGCCGACACATTGCTCAGGACCGCATTGGATCGGCGACGGGCACTGGAAAGACCCGCGGGGCCGGACGTGGCTGCCAGTCTCATCGCGCTTGGCGCACTCCGAGCCGACCAGGCAGAGTATGCCGACGCCCAACGGCTTGTACGCGAGGGACTCGCCATCAGCAGTCGATCGCCCGCGACCGATCGCGTACAGGGTCATGGGACGATCGTGCTGGGCCAGGTGCTCGAGGACCGCGGCGTATACGACAGCGCCATTGTCGTATTGCAGGACGCCGTGCGCCTGCAGTCTCGCCCGACTGGCGACGCCACCGAATTGGGCGAGGCGCTGAGCGAACTGGCCAACTCACAGTTCTACATTGGCCACTTCCATAGACCGCCTCTCTGTCGGCCGACCACCTCAACACGGGGATTGCGCGCATCAAGCTCGGTCAGGTGCTCGCCCACGAACGCCGCTACGCGGAGGCCGAGGGTGAGCTCCGTGCGGGCTACCAAATTGTCGCCAACCGGGCAAAACCCGCGGAGACATGGCTGTCCTCTGCCCGGTCGACGCTAGCGATGGTGTACGATTCGTTGCACGAGCCTCGCCGACTGCCGCCGGTGACACCGAGGCCGAACGGCTAGGGACTGATGACCAGGGACTAGTGACTAGTAGAAAAGTCTCGTGGCCGGTGGCGTCGACGTGTTACTGGTTCCGCGGTTTCTTCACCAGCCACTAACGATCCCCCGGCAAAGCCGGGGGGTTTAACAATGTGAGCCGCCCAAGGCGGCTTAGGTTGTGAGCCGCTCTGTCGAGGGGCATTGGGAGCCACCTTAGCAGGTGGCAGGACGGTGCTCACTCCAGTTCCATCTGCTCCAGTCGCCGGTCTTCCTGCTCATGCTCCCGAATGTACGTGCGAATCTCTGCTTCATCCCGCCCCACTGTCGACACAAAATATCCCCGCGCCCACAAATGCTGCCCTACGTAATTCCGCTTCCGCCCCATAAACGTGCGGGCGACATGAATCGCACTCTTCCCCTTGAGATAGCCCACCACCTGCGCCACGGCATACTTGGGCGGAATAGACAAGAGCATGTGGACATGGTCCGCCAGCAAGTGCCCTTCCTCAATCTCACACTCGCGCTGCCGCGCCAACGCCCGGAACACCGGCCCCAAGTGCCGCCGGAGCTCCTTGTAGAGCGTCTTGCGTCGATACTTCGGGATGAAGATGACGTGGTACTTGCACTCCCACTTGGTGTGGTTGAGATTCTGATAGTCATCCATCTGTTCTATTTCCCTCCGTGGTGCCTTGGCCGGCTCACGGGGGGAAATTTGCTTTCTGCCGGATGACTCCCGGAACTGTCAAACTGCGAAGGCCTCCCCGGCAAAGCCGGGGGGTCTCCTAGTTACACTAGTCTCTGGCCACTAGTCACCCGCCAGTGCCCGCGTTCGTCAAGAAGGCGACCTCTCTCGGGCCCTTCGTGCACTACGACTTCCCCATGTTTCCACCAGCACTGCTCCGGGCATGGAGTGGAGTGCCCTATCCGCCGGCGCGCCTATATGGAACGCTGCTCGTGATGCTGCTGGTCGTCGCGGCGGCAGTCCTGGCGGTGCGACGACGATTTCCAGACCGGATCCTGGCCGACATTGCCGCGACACTGGGCGGCTTTCTCCTGATCATCGGGAGCATCGTCTACACCGTCGCATTTCGGGGGCTCAGGCCGACCGAGCTCGCGATCGCCTGGGGGCTGTCGCTTCCAGCCATTGCCTGGTTCATGTGGCGCCTCAACACGATCATGACCCGGCCGCTCATTGTGCTCGAAGATCTGGGTGAATCGATCAAGCGGGGAGAATGGGCTGTCGTATTGGCCGCGAACAACCGGCCGCACGGCGTCGCGCTGGCGGGCGGCAGCCAGACCGGCACGGTTCAGGCGGCGCTTCACGATGTCGCCGTGCTCGTGGTAGAGACGCAGCGGACGTCGCACTCCCTCCTGAACGCAGCAACTGGCGTCGCGCAGATCGCGACGAGCGTCGCCGACGGTGCGGACCAGGTGACCGCGGCGCTGGGCCGGCTCACTCGGGCATCCGGTGGCAATACCGTGGCGGCACGACGAATCCGGGACGCGGCGGCGCAGCTATCCGGTGCGGCCGCGCAGGTCGGATCGGTCGCTCGGGAGACACTCGGGATATCGGGTGACGTCGACGGCCGCGCGCAGGCGGGCGTGGCGGGTGCCGAGACCGCGGCGGGTCGAGTCGTCGAGATCGCGACGGCGTCCAGAGATGCAGCAGTGGCTCTGACAGCACTGCGGGCAGCCGCCGGCAGCGCCGCGGACGTGACAGCGGAAATTGCAGAAATCGCGCAGCAAACGAACCTACTCGCCCTCAATGCGGCGATCGAAGCCGCACGGGCGGGTGTGGAGGGACGTGGGTTTGGCGTCGTGGCGGCCGAAGTACGCCAGCTCTCACGGCGCGCGAGCGATGCGCTGAAACGGGTAAAGGCGCTGCTCGAGGAGATTGCGACCAAGACGGACGGCGTGGAACAGCAGAATGACCTCAGTCCGCCGCAGCGCAGAGGCGGGCGAGGAAACCATGAAAGAAGCGCTTGCCGTGTTTCAGGAGATCGCGACGCGCGTCCAGCGAACCGTCGAGCTGGCGCAATCAGCGGTCGAAGCGGCGGGCGTGACGGAATCCCTCGTCGTCGAGCTGGGCGCCACTGCGAGCCTGGTGGTCGAAGTCGCGGAGAGCACGGCGTCGGAGACCGCGCAAGTCGAAGGCGCAACCGTAGGTCAGCGTACGCTGACGGAACACCTGCGCACGACCGGCACCGCGCTCGAGCAGTCGGCCCGGTCGCTGCGAGACGTAGTCGGCCGGTTCGGGCATCAGCCGGGAAGCTGAGGTACGAGCGATTCGCTCGCCACCACTCGCCTCGTCATCAAGCTGACGGCGATGAACGTGACGGTAGACAGCGCGTAGGCAATCAGGAGGCCGAGATCGACGCTCACGATGGCGTGCAGCGGTCCCGGCATGCCGGCCAGGAACGCGGCGATCCCCGCGACGGCCCCGACCGCCATGGCAGCCAGCGCTCCCTGGTACGTCGCGCCTCGCCACAGGACGCCACCGAGCAGCGGGACGAGCATGCTCCCCATGTAGGGATAGTTGAAGATGATCATCGTATAGAGGATGCCCTTTGCGTGGAGGGCGAGGATGAGCCCGACCACGAGGGCACCGACCAGCGCTGCGCGCGAAACACTCTTGGCGTGCCGGAGATCGTCCAATTGCGCCTCAGGATGCAGAATCTTGTTGTAGAAGTCACGCGAGAAGCAGCCGGAGAGAGAGATCAGGAGCCCCGTGCCACTGGACATGGCCGCGCCGAGCAGAGCTGCGAGGACCAGGCCTGCAAAGGCCGGATTCAGAACCGATTGGATCGTGTGCGGAAGCACGGATGCGGCCGCGACATCCGGGGCGGAGCGGCGACCCGCCGCGCCGATCAGAGAGGTGCAGAACGTGACGAAGATGACGATGATCCCGGCAAGGATGCAGCCCCATTTGGCAATGCGACCGGAGGCCGCCGACTGATACCGCAAGAACGCGTCGTAGCTGACCGAGATCGAGAGCAGGAACGGCAGGATCAGAAAGACCGCCTTTGAGGCCATGCCCGCGGGAATGAACGGCTGGGCCATCATCTGCGCCATCACGCCGGAGCGATGCAGAGAGAGGAGAGTCATCACGGCGGCCAGCGGAATGCCGACCACGATTATGCTGACCTGCACGAGGTCGACGGCAGCGATGCTCCACATCCCTCCGAGCACGCTGTAGACCGCGATCACCCCTCCGATGAGGAGCAAGGCTCGCGTAGATCCAAGGCCGAAGATCGATAGCACGGACGCGGCGGCCAGGGCCTGGGCGACGAAGATCCCCAAGAGGCTCGGGATGTTGCACACGGCGGCCCACAGGCGGACCCATCGTCGCTCGGCATACCGAACCCCAAAGAAGTCGAGCGGGACATAGCCCTGGCTGCCCCAGAGCTTCGACGCCACGAAAAGGCCGGCCAGAATGAGACCAAAGCCGCAACCCAGGCCGTACCACACCCCAGGCCAAAGCCCGGACTGCTGCGCTCGTCTCCGCGCTGCCCAGCACGATCCCCGCGCCGATCTGCACACCTGCCAGCGTCGCGGTCGTCAGTACCAACCCGAGCTTGCGCCCCGCCACCAAGAAGTCCGATGCGCTCTTGTTGCGCCGACTCAAGACGGCGCCGATGGCGATCATCAGCGCGAAATACAGAACGACGACGGTAACGATCATGCGGGCTCAGGCAGGCGCGGCACGTTGTGGCATCGAAGGCCGACGCATGCGTCGCCCCTACCGGCCCATCACAACGTGCGGGCGGACGGTGCCGTCTGCGTTGGTGTCTCCTCTGCCCTTTCTCCCGTCTCCTCTTTACGTGGCACGCAGCGCCCGTTGGGCTTCCAGTTCACGCGGCTGACGAACGGCCGATTGAGCACGATGGCGCCGGGCTCCGGACAGATATCGACGCAGCTTCCCTCGAACCAACACTCGCCTGGAAACACGACGAGCGGCGGACCGCCCCTCTGGGGATTGGGAAGAAACAGATCGACCGGGCAGACATTTACACACCGGTTACACCCTGTGCAGGGCTCCGGAAAAATGGTCACCGGATCGACGAGGGCGTGCTCGGGAACGACGTAGAGTGGGGTCATGCGTGGCGCTCCTGCAGGTAGCTCCCGGCATGGCGTTCGTAGTTCTCCGTCAGTTCGCCCCAGAAGTCGATCGGAAGCGAGCTGGTATGCACACCGTCGTCATCGCGCCGGATCGTGACCCATTTGTGCCACGCGGGCGGATCCATCTCGGGATAATCGAGGCGCGTGAATTGGAGTTGCTTCGAGCTCGCCTTGCGAGCCAGGCAACTCTGCATCACCAACTCAGCATTCGTGCGGATGTTGAGTACCTCGAGGACTCGACACAGCTCGCGGGGGTTGCTCGCTGAGAGCTTCGAGGCCTCTGCAGCGTCCAGCTCCCGGAGCGCCTTGAGCCCTTCATTGAGCAGGTCGTCGCTCTTCACTGCCCCACAGTAATTCTGCATCACGCGTGTGATCGCGAGGTTCGTCGCCTGCCAGCTCGGACCACCCTCTTTCGTCAGGGGCTCGTAGATGCGCGTTCGCTCCGCGTCGAGCTGCGCGGCGTCGACCGTGACGGGACCCGACTTGGCTGCGAAGTCGGCCGCATGCCGGCCCGCGTAGTGTCCCGTGGCCGCGGCGTGCCCGACGCAATCGGACGCAAACAGCATGTCTCCCGCTGCGAACAGCCCCTCCAAGTTCGTCTTGCAGCTCCCAATCGTTGACCGCCCCGCCGGGAATGCCGAAGAACTGCCGCTCCTGCGGCAGAAACTGGCCGGATCGCCACCCGTCCCCATAGCTCTGTAGCAGGTCGCGCGTCGGATCGAATCCGGCCTTGTTGTAGTGGTCAAAGACCGGCGTTTTCGTCTTGCCTTCGTGGCCGATCATCATCCCCCAGATGACGCGCCGCTCCGTCTCGGGCATACTGGTCAGGTCCGCAAAGAACGGCAGCCGGAACCCTCGCTTCAGGCACTCCTCGACCGGTAGCGTCTCCGGTCCTTCGAACTCGTAGAACGGGAAGTCCGGCTCGCCCCCACCTTTGAGGAAGAACTTCTGCCCGGGCGCGGGCCGATGGCGCTCGGCCACCGTCGTGAGCACGCGGCCGTCCCGGTCCAGCCACGGGATCTCCCGACCCTCGGCATCCACCATCGTACAGGCGTACCAGCTATTGTGATTGTTGCCGGTGCTGTAGGGGGGAAAGCTTCGCAGGCCGGACCACTCTGCCCTGAGCGACTTCTCGAGCATCGTGAACTCGAGGCCGGCGCGCCACCCAATCGCGTGCCCATCACCGGTGCACTCGGGCGGGCGAAACTCGGAGATCCCGGACGATTCGGGCGCGAACAGCCAGAGACGGGTCGGCCGCGACGTGCAGAGCACGGTCGCCTTGGCGCGACAGACCACGAACTTCCCGGTGCGAACGTTGATGCCGACGGCGCCCACGACGCGCCCGCCGACCCGACCGCCGTCAGTGAGGAGCCCCGCAACCATGGTGCGGTCCACGACCTGTACCCGGTTCCGCTTGAGGCCGCGGTACATCATCGGCTTGAAGGTGTCGCCCCACACGCGGATGGTATAGCGGTTCACATAGTCGTAGGCGAAGAGGAACTTCGTAGCGTCATCGCGAAAGTCGGCGCCCACGAATTCATCGTCCGTGTCCCGGATCTTGGCGCCCATCCGCTCGAGGTCCAGCAGCCGATCGTACGACTCCCGGGCTTCGATGTAGTGTGAGATGCCGTTGTTGTAGCCGCGATGCCCACGGATCATCGCGTCGGTCAGCTCCTCGGGTGAGATCCGCGAGCACGGATTAGTTGCGGCCATCTCCCAGTGGTCACAGCCCGACCCCATGGCGCCACTGGCAAAGGTCGACGCTTTTTCGAGCACGACGACCCTTGCCCCGCGACTCGCGGCACCGAAGGCGGCGAAGCAGCCCGAGGCGCCGCCACCGATCACGAGCACGTCGGTGTCGATCTCCTCGGTCCGGTCCCATTCGATGGGATAAGGCCACGGCATGTACCCAGCGACTTCGTCAATCGCGCTTTCGGCCACCCCCTCCCCTCCCCCGGTCCGTGCCATTCTCTGATTTTGCGCGCTTGCGCAGCATGACGGAAGGCGCCGGCGGCGCCACCCGGGAAATCTGGCGGTCGGCGTGTCCGGTTCCCAGTGCCCTGTATCATCGCGCGACAGAATGTCTTTGCCTGGTCACTCGCGGACGGGTCCGGGCAAGCCCCGATACCCTAGGCAACCTCGTGCCCACACTCTAAGTTCGGGGCCGGGCCACTATACCAACTGGAGAAGAACATGCGACACGCGATTCGATACGAGGGCGGCTTCGAGCGCAATTTCCCGGAGCTGCGCCCCGGTGCGACTGATTTCGAGGGTGATGACGGAGAGCGACACGCCATGGCCCCCTGGCCTTCTGGAGCGGACGGACTGCGGTTCGGCTTTATGGAGCGCAATGGTAAGCGCTTCGTTGCCGTCCGTATCCAGTTCCGAACGGCGGATGTGGTGCTGGCACACGACGTGCCGCTCGATTCCATACGGCATTTGGGCGGCCACCGCCTGGCCGCGGAACCGGTCCGCCTAGACGATGATGCGGCTAGCGCGTTGCTTGGGGACGCGATCGACGCCAATCCGTCGGAGCGTGCGGAGCTGTCCGCGCTGCGCGACCAGCTCCGCGCCTCGATGCACGAGCAGACGTCCAAGCCGACCGAGGAGCACAGGGTCTAGCCCACTCGGTCAGCGGTGATCGCTGACGGCGGCCCCAGGCCGCTCCGCCCCCGCGTTCGGCGGCTTCATCGCGGGGGCGCCTGCGTGGTGTCAGCGATCAACCGCTCCGCGACGTCGCGGCGCCAGCTACCAGACCGATCTCGTTCAGTAGTACCTTGCACGAGAGCGGCAGGTTGGGAGGGCTGGCAGAATGGCTAATGCACCGGTCTTGAAAACCGGCGGGCCGGAAGGCCCTTGCAGGTTCGAATCCTGCGCCCTCCGTTGAGGTTACGCGATTCCAAGGGCGCCGCAATTCGGCGCTGTGACCATTCTTGGACCCATTTCGGACGGTCTGAGTAGCGCCACCCCTTACGACGCGTCGCCGCGAGCGCATTCGAGTACTTCGGCGCTGCTCTCCTCGACACACGGCGTCAGTCGCTGCCGATTCCGCAGCCGGGCCGATTACAAGTTGCCAATGTGGGTCGCCGTTCGTACTCAATCTGGCCAAGCTATGCGTGCCATGATGGACAGAGGGTGCGCTGTGGGTGGGGCGACGACCACGGAGAGAGGTGATGGCATCGATCGGGAAGGGCTGGCGGTCAATCGAGCGCACGCTCCCGCTGCTCATCCTGTGTCTCCAGATCGCCACGGTAGCCGCCTTGACGGTGGCCGCGTATCAACGGGTCGAGCGGATCCTGCTCGTGACAGCCGGCCAGCGTCTCGAGAACGCATCCAAGTCGGTTGTGTTGTTGCTCGCGCAATCGACCGCGCGGTCGAAGGCCGCGCTGGCCCACGTGGCAGCCGATTCAGCCCTGCGGACGTATCTCGTTACCGGGCGAGGTGCACACGCCGCCCGCGCCGCCTTGGCGACGGCTTGGAGTGGTGAGCCGCACCCCCACGGACGGATCGAGCTCCGACGCGCGGACGGTACCGTTGCGCTCGACACGAGTTTAGGGGCCGTTCCGGCCGGATCGGGATGGCTCGACCGGATGATTGCGTCGGGAAAACTTGGCTCGGATACGACGGCGCTTGGGCCCTTCAGAACGGCCGGCGATTCGACCATGTCCGAAATGATTGTGTCGATCCCAGCCACGTCGCCGCCGGGGGGAGTCCAGCCCCCGCCGGCGCCGGTGGGCTACGTTGCCGACCTACGCTTTCTCTCGACGACCGGCGCTCAGGTGGTACGTGACCTCATCGGCGGTCGCGCGACCTTGTTGTTGGGCAGTTTGAGCGGCGGAGATTGGACTGACCTCGAGCACCCAAGTCCACCCCCGCCGCCAGGCGTCGAACTCGACCAGCCGCTGATATTTGCCTCGTCTCCGCGCGGTCCAGGTGTGGGAGCAGCGGTGGCGATCCAAGGGACGCCCTGGGTCCTCTGGGTCGAACAGCCTCGCGCGAGTGTGCTGTCGCCAATGCATCCGCTGTTGTCACAGTTGGTGTTGCTTGCCGCACTCTTTCTCGCCGCTGGGTCGCTGATCGCATGGCTCATCGGGCGGCGCATAACAAAGCCAATCGTAGCACTCACGGCGGCCGCCGAGCAGTTGGCGTCGACCGGTTCGCCGGCTGCACCGGACACAGGGCAGAATGAGATCGGCCGGCTGAGCGACGCGTTTGCGCGAATGTCGGCACGCGTGAGGGAATCACATGAGGAATTGGAGGCACGCGTCGCGAGCCGCACGAAAGAACTCGAGAGCTTCAGTTACTCGGTCGCCCACGACCTGCGGGCCCCCCTTCGGAGCATCGACGGCTTCAGCCAGGTCATGCTCGAGGATCACGCTGACCAGCTGGACGAGGAGGGTCGGAAGTGTCTGCGGTTCGTCCGCGAATCGACCCAGCACATGGGGCATCTCATCGACGCGCTGCTCGAGCTTTCTCGGATCACACGCGCCGAGGTCCGGCGGGAATCGGTCGACCTCAGCGCGATCGCGCGGGAAACCGTGACCCGCCTCGAGCGCGCCGGCGGCGAGCGTCCCGCGGACGTGCAGATCGCCAACGACCTCCGGGCGGATGGCGATCCGCGACTGCTGCGTATCGTCGTCGACAATCTGCTGGGCAACGCCTGGAAGTTCTCAGGCAAACGGCAGCAGCCGCGCGTCGAGGTGGGCGCGCTTGCGGCGAATGGTCGGCCACGCACGTATTTCGTTCGTGACAATGGCGCCGGCTTCGACATGGCGTTTGCGTCGAAGCTCTTCGGCGTTTTTGAGCGCCTGCACACCGTCTCCGAATTCGAAGGTACGGGGATTGGACTCGCCATCGTCCAGCGCATCATCGACCGACACGGCGGCCGCATCTGGGCAGAGGGGGCAGTCGACAAAGGTGCGACCTTCTTCTTCACACTCGACACCCGGTGAGTCCGCCATGAGTCAAAGAGTGATCATGCTCGTAGAAGACAATCCGATGGACGAAGAGCTGACCCTGCGTGCGTTCCAGAAAAGTGGGATCGCCAACCCGGTCGTTGTGGCGCGCGACGGGGTCGAAGCATTGGACTACCTGTTCGCGCGCCAGAACCACGCCGGCCGTGATCCCAATGCCATGCCCCAGGTCATTCTGCTGGATCTCAAGCTCCCCAAGATGAATGGGCTCGAGGTGCTGCGGACCCTCCGCGACGACGATCGCACCAAGCTGCTACCCGTTGTTGTGATGACGTCGTCGAGGGAGGAACAAGATCTGGTCCGGAGCTATGACCTTGGCGCGAACAGCTACGTGCGGAAGCCGGTTGACTTCGCACAGTTCGTCGAGGCGGTCCGGCAGCTCGGGCTGTATTGGCTGGTCCTGAACGAGGCCGCGCCCGCCCGCGCCTGATTCATCGGCAAGCAGCCTCCGGGTGCTGTAGGTCGAGCATCTCGAGGTCGTTCTCTTCGCGCTCGGTTCATAGCCGCCGCCTATCGGTCCGCTCCATAGAGAGTATTGGACCCGCTAGCAGCGCTGGCGTAGCGTCAGGGATCAGCACGGTCGCCGAGCCGATGCGCCCCTACACCCTTTGGGGATGCGGGCCTTGGTGACGAACCCTGGTGGCCCGGGCTATGACGACGCGACCACTATCGATTGTAAGTGTTGTCGTCCACGCACTCCTCGGAGGGTTGGCAGCGGGGTTGGCCGCGCAGCCACCTCAGGACGCGAGGCCCTGCGACCAAATCACGGCGGCCTGTCAGACCGCAGGGTTCACGCAGGGCAGCGTCGGCACCGGCACCGGACTGCAGCTGGACTGCGTCATCCCGATCATGCAGGGGACGGCCCAGCCGCCGGGCACGGCGCTGCCATTGCCCCGCGTGGCGCCGCAAGTTGTGGCGGCCTGCAAAGCGCTCCATCCGGACTTTGGACAGGGACCCGTCTCGACAGCTCTACAGCCACCGACGCGCAGCCCCGAGGCAGGCAGTGCCGGCACGGCTCGGGTGCTCGATTCCAGCGGCGAGCCCCCTCGGACTGTTGCAGAGGAGGCCCACAAGGCTACGGCGCCTGAAATTCACACCATTCCCCCTGCCACCAACGACCAAACGGTCTACGATGGCAACCTCAACGTCTACTGGTTGGTCGATGGCAATCTGGCCGCGAAGCACACGTTCGGAGTGGCGGGCATCAACGCGAGCGGTTCGATGGACTACGCGACCGCCGGCCTCTGGGTTCAAGCAATGAACGCCTCTCGCTGAAGCCAAGCCACCGAGGTCTCATCCCGTTGGCACCGAGCGGCGGGGCGTGATGGCCAAATCGTCGATGGTGTAACCCATGCCCTCGATCTGCCGCTTGGCCTCGGCAGGGAGCCCCGCGATGAAGTCTCGGAATCGAGGCACCATCGCTTTCACCGCCAAGTGAGCGTACGGCTTGGCTCTGGGCGGGGCCAACTGTAGCCTGCTCACGTCGACATCGGCAGACATCACGTCGACGACCTTGGCAAACTCGTTTACCGGATCGACCGCAAAATCTTCGAGGCGGACGGCGAGTGTCGCCGACTGGCAAAAGAGCGCCGTCTCCTCGACGAATTCCGAAAACGACAGGAACGGCGTGCCAGGCAACGACGCGAAAAACGCGGGGTCGGCGTCCACAAACGCCTTGAAGTCCGAGAAATGCCGATCCAGGTCTGCACAAAGATCGTTGGTGCCACTGTACACCTGCGAGATGCTGGAGATCATTCTTCTGTCACGCATATACGTCCGCCACCATACCCAATTCGTGATCAAAGAGTCGAGCGGGTGCCGATAGATGAAAATCAGGTCGGCCGTCCGCGCGCGCACCGCCTGCAGGATGCGACTCGTGACGGCGGGGAGGACCTGCGCGCGAGAGACGTGCGAGATCGTGGCGTGCCCGCTATAGATCATCGAGGTCGGACCGGAGCGGATACGGATCGCATGCCGAAAGTATTTCGCGCGCGCCCCGACGTGCTGCAGAATCAGTGCATTGAGGTAGAACCGTCCCGTGCCGAACAGTCCAATGATGTACGTCGTGCGATCCGTTCCGGGGTTCCGGACCCTCCAGTACCAATCCGCGTCTGCCAGATACGAGCGCACTCGCTGCACATGGTCCCGAGGCGTCTTGTGCGCAGCTCGGGCCAGCTTCTGCAGGATTTCGGTCCGGCTAGGGTGATGCAGCGGTCTGACCGTACCGTCATGGTCGACCCACGCCAGAGTCTGTTTCGAAGAGCTCATGACCGAGTCTCCAACTCTCGCCTGCGATCGCGGAGCCGCGCCGCCGCGTCGGAGTCCGGCCAGACGGCCGACCACCCCGCGGAACGCACACGACGACGCCACCACCACGATCACGAGGTTCACCCAGATAGGGAGAACCCCGGACAGCCGCGCCCATCTGTCCAAATTGAACGCATGTGTTACGCCAACAGCCCCCGTCCGGCGTCGAGGTTACCGGCGGCCTCTACGGCTCAACCGCCGCTCCCAGGCGGTCTCGCCAGGGGAGCGCCGGCGGCGCAGTTCGCCCAGTCAATTCGACATAGCCCCGCTCGCGACTACCAGCGCTTCGGCGCTGAGCTCGATAGTCTGCGGTCGTTGCTTCGCATCCCAGGCTTGTCCGCGGCCATCGGGCGCAACGGCCGCATCGTGTGGACCATGACGTCGGGCTTTGCCAATGTCGAGCACCACCGGGCCGTTACGCGGCGCACACTCTTTCCGGTCGCGTCGATCACCAAGACGATGACTGCCGTCGTCATAATGCAGCTCGTTGAGGAAGGTCGCTTGCGTCTAGATGACTGCGTGGACTCGATCGATCCCACGAGCGGGCTGCCGCCGAGCGTACGGATATCGGATGTGCTCTCTCACACGAGCGACCTGAAGGCGGACGGAGAGTATCTCTACAACGGCAACCGGTTCAAGACCCTCGGCCCTATCGTCCAACGCGCCGACAGCGAGCCCCTCAGCGAGGCGTTCCGACGCCGCATCTTCAGTCCGGCAGGCATGACAGCAACACGCGCTCTGTCACCGACCATGGATCCGGCGAGCGTCGTCGTAGCGAAACCGTACGACTTTGATGACACGAGCCCGCTGGGCATCCGCCCCGGAACGCCCGCAGTGCGCCCCGTGGAGGCCGCCTCCGGCGTGCTCTCTACTGCCGACGATGTTGTCCGATACGGGATCGCTCTGGACGCGCGACGATTAGTCGATACCGCGGCGACCATCATGATGACGACCCCGCGCCGGTCGGCTCGCAGTGTCACACTGCCATACGCGTTCGGGTGGTTCTCACAGGTATATCTGGGAGAGCAGATCTGGTGGCACTTTGGGCAAGAAGAGTCCTACGCGAGCCTCCTACTCTGGCTGCCGCGCCGGCACCTCACGTTGGCGGTCCTTGCGAACAGCGCGGCGATGAGTGACGCCGCGCGACTCCTCGAAGGCAATGTCGCTCACTCGCTGCTTGCCCAGGCTTTCTTCCGCGCCGTGCTACACCTCACGCCGAACCCCGCGCTCGAGCGCGACAACCAGATTGCAACCGCTCTCGCCGATCTGTATATCGGGGCCAGGACGAAAGCCGACTCGCTGACCCGCACCGCGTTTGCACAAAGCCCGGAGTTGGCACACGAGCCGGATCTGGGCACCTTGTTCTTGCTGGTCATTCTCCATGACCACACGTTGGACGCTGCCGCAAGGGGTGTCTCGGACACGCTGGTGACCGCCCGCCCCACACTTCCTCCGGCCCTGTACTATGGCTCGGTTGTCGCGCTCCAGGCGGCCGATACGGGCCGTGCCACAGAGCTGCTCGAGCAGCTGGCGCGCATGCCCGACCCACCACACCACTATTCCGTTGTACTCGGACTCCGTGATCTCGGCTTGCTGCAGGAGTCTCGGCGGCCGGCCGAGGCTCGAACCCTGCTGCAACGCGTCATCGACATGAATTGGAATGTCGACGACGCCGTGGACACCGCCAAGCGCGCACTCGCAGCTCTCCGCCGGTAACTCCGCCGCCGACGTGATCGCGTCGGTGGTACGGGCCGCTCATAGCCGCTGTGACCTGGCAGCTCGGTCAGGGCGGTTCGGGGTCGTTAGCCGCTACCGACTCGCCTCGACGACCCGACCGTTGAGAGGCTGCACGGGGCGTACGTCGTGTGGATAGAGGCGAGCGAACGCGGCGATCTGCTCGGCGGAGACGGTCATGGGCGTCCTGAGCACAAACCACGTGACTCCCTCCGTGCACGGTGGCGCCGTCACCGATCCTTCGTACTTGTAGTACGACAGCTCGGACGGGATCAAGCCTGTCGGATCGACCTCGAGACCCTTGATCTCGTGCTCGGCAGTCGGGGTCGGCGGCATGTGTGCCCACAGGTGCTTCACGACTGGATTCGCGGCGCCCGCGTGCAGCAGCACGGCGACTCCCACGACCTTTCCGTCGCTCCTTTTGTGCATCAGGTGGATCACCATGTCCGAGGGCGTGCCGTCAAGCTGCTCCTCGCTGGGATGGTGGAAGTGGAACTGCACCAGCTCGTAGCGCTCGTCGCCGACGAACAGGTAATTACCGTTGCCGGGCGGGTAATTCACTCGGACCGCCGTGTAGCCGTTATTGATGATGTGAACGGGCCCGGTTTTATACTCGAATCGAAGGGGTGGAAGCGCCGCCGTCCTCGCCCCGCGGATATCGATGGGAGATTGGGCCTTGCCGGTCTGACAGGCGGCATACTCCGGATCCAACTCGCCCCAGCGAGCCGCACCGTCGGTGGACCCATCGTAACTCCACGGCGTGCGCCACATGCTGCGCGGGTCTGGGGAGCTCTGCGCGGTCGACGCGGCAGGCACCAGCGCGACGACACCGACCAGCAAGCCGGCGATCTGAGCGTGTCTCACGTTGCACCTCGTGGGAAGAGCGAATCCCCCGAAGTTAGAGGCCCTCCCCACCCAATACTTCGTGCCCGATCGAAGTATCGATGCGAGACTGCCGGGTCTGGAGGCTCCGCCAGACCATCCAGCTGACCGTGCCGACCATGCCCATCCATCCAATGATCCGCACGAACTGCGCAATGTAGATGTCGTAACTCAGACAGCCGAGTCGCCCGAAGAGGTAGTTCCAGTCGTGGATCACCACATCGGAATCGCCGACGGTGATGAGCGGCAGGAGCTGCGCTCGCGCATCTCCCATGTACGTCGCGATCGGGAGGAACTGCTGGAAGAAGAAGAAGGTGCAAAATGCCGTGCCCTGCACCTCACGCACGTACGCGAAATACACAGCCAGTGCGAGCGGAACACCCTCCTGCATCAATGTCCCGCCCGCGACATCAATGAACTGGCCGAAGAAGCTGAAGAATAGGTGCCCGCCCTCGTGGATGGGGACGAACGCCGCGTTGATGAACCCCGGCAAGAGCCCAGCCCCGCGCGCGGTCTGTAATAGAAACAAGTCGTAGAACGCGCACGCAACATACAGGACACGCCGCGGGACCGGGCGCCACGCGGTCCCAAATACGCTCAGTCGTTGGGCGAGCGCGTCGAGGGGCTCCATGAGGAGAGAGACACGGGGGACGGCGACAGGGTAACGGGTATCAGGTGAGGAGAACAACCTACAGGGCCAGTGACGGTAGCCGTCGCTGGCCCTGAGGTTGGTTCACCCGACACCCGACACCCGATACGCTTTACCCCGGTTACCCGGCCGCCCCCAACGTCAGGCCGCGGGCACTCCGGCGCGAACGCTGCCGATCGGCGACGGAATGTCGGCGCCATCGGCCGCGTGCAGGTAGGCGTTGTGATCATGGGACAACGCACCCGGCGGCAGGTACTCCCAGAAAGGCCCGAGGTCCTGACGAATCTGCTGCTCGTAAAACTCCGGCAGCACCGTAGACGTTCCCTCGAAGTATCCCCGGACCGATCGGTCACGCTCGAGCAGCGAACGGACCGTCGCGTAATAGGCGGTACGCCCGTGTCCCTCCGTCGAGACTGCGCGGACCACGTTCATCCAACGCGGGATCGTGCCGCTGTTCGCGCGGAACCGACGCGCGATCGCGCGTGGCGAGAACGAGTAGCGGGTGAGGTCGACGACACGCTCGTAGAACGGGGCCCACTCGTAATTCTTGGGACGCACGTTCATCGCCAACGTGTTGTTCAGGAAATGATGCGGGAACGGCAGGACCCGGCCCGCACGCTGGAGATCCAGATTGAGCGGAGCCGCCCGCCCAAAGGCGGACAGGAGCGAGTAGCCGGGGAACGCCCCCGGCGTCAGGTCCACGAACCGCTTGGTGAGCTCGAAGGGCTCATCTCCCAGATCCGTGTCCAACCCGAGGACGAAATTAGTCTGCACGTACCCAATGTGCCGCATCACCATGTTGACATGGTCCGACACCTGCCGGACTTTGTCCATACCCACCACGCGGCCGGTCTTGGTCTTGTTGCCGAGGGAATACCAGGACTCGATGCCCGGCAGGATCGCGCGGAATCCGTTCTTCCGCAGCCGCGGCATGCGGTCCTCGCTGAGCAGCGACAGACTGCTCTCGGAGATGAACTCCATCCGGCCGGGCGGCACCGCGTCTTCGATGGCCGACAATGTCTCGTCGAACCGCACGCCGAAGTTCGGATCATGCCACGCCACCCGTGGCTTCCGTACCGTCTGAAGCAGGAAGCGCAGGTCCTCCCGCAGTTGATCCGTCGCCATCGACTGGTAGTCGACCGTCGAGTCGATGCAGAAGCTGCACGTGTAGGGACAGCCCAAGCTCGCCAACATCGGCACGATCTTGATCGTCGGTGCCTTGGCCAACGTCTGGGCGATGAACTTCCATCGCTCGCGGACACCCGGCAGGTACGTCGGCTGCTTACGAGCGCCGACGATGGACCCCACCGGTCTGTGCGGTGCACACTCGTTGAGTACGTCATCGACCGTACTCTGGTCGGTGAACCCGAGGACGTAGTCGAAGTATTGCGCGGAGTCCTCCGGATAGCAGCGGGCGTGCGGCCCGCCGAGCGCGGTCACGGTGCCGCGACTGCGGTAGAATGCGCTGATCGCGTACGCCAGCTGTGCAGCCTCGCTGAACGCGCCAATGAATAAGAGGTCGGTCTCGCCGGGCAGGATCGAGGCGAGGTCCTCGAAGCCGGTGTAGCACGCATAACGGACCGAATGACCCGCCGCCTCACACCAGACCGCGATGACCTGCGGCATGATGCTGGCGAGGTTGGCGTTCATCAACCGTGGATATAGGCCGCTCGCCGGCCCCTTCGCGACGAGATCCAGCACTCCGATCCGGAGTTGCTTTCGGTGCCCGTTTGTCTGTGGGATAACCCCTCCCAGCGTCGCTGCCACATCTACCCCGTGAGTGACGATCGGTCGTGAATATACTCGTTGTACGGAAGCGCGCACTGTTTGTATACCCGCGCCGGACAACGAACGGTCCCTCCACGGCCCTATCGCCGCATCAAGGGGCAGCCATGACAGACGGGTCAATTGGCACGGCGGCCAAGCCCGTGTTATCCCTGACGCGCGGCGCGATCCTACAGTTTCACCAGCACCGCGAAGTTGAGGCGCGTCTCGTCTCGCACGAGGTCAGGCGTGAACCCGGGCACGATCGACCCGGGCAACCCCTGGTTGCCGCCGACCGGTGTGATGCCCCCTCGGCCAACGAAGTAGGGCACGCTCGACTCACGATGGTCGATCTCGCCGCGGAAGTTGATGAAGTCGTTGGGCATGTAGTCGAACGTCGCCGACATGTCCCACGCCTGGAACTGATTGCCCGGATTCGTGGTGAAGTAGGGCGTCCCCGACACCGCCGTCGCCCCGTTGATCGGCGGGAGCAACACGAGATAGCGGCCAGGGTTGTTGATCGCGCCGCCGCCGAGGGTTATGCCGTAGTGATCGTGCTTGAACCAGTTCCGGTCGTAGAACATAAAGCCCAGGAAGTACTGGTCTGGCTTGGCACGATTCCCGTCGACACAGCGCACACCGTCGCCGCTCTCGCACCCGGCATCGAAAGTCACCGAGAACGCCGATTTGTCCCAGACGTTCGCCGGTTGGTCGTAATACTTGAGGAGGAAGCTGTTGTCGCTATGGATACGCATGCGGCTCGGCTCACCGAGGTCGTCGTACCCGTAGTAGTCGTTCGTCAGCATCGAGAGGCTGCCGGTGGGACGCCACAGAATCTCCGTCCCGAAGCCCGGTTGGTGGTTGAACATGCCGTAGGATTGCCAGCCGTTGATGAACCAGTACTCGATCTTGAGTTTGTCACTCGGAAATGTCTGAAGCCGGACGCCGTTGAAGTACCAGGGTGTGTTGGCGGAGACGTACGATGGCTGGTACGCCCAGTTGTCTGCGTTGTAATAGCTGAACAGCCCGATGTATGACAAGAAAATGCCGACATCGAGGTTGATCCCGTGCATCGCATTCCAGTGGTACCCACCATACGCTTCCGAGATGTAGCGGTACGCGTCGGCCAGGTTCCACTGGCCACGCGCCCGGGCTCGGGTCATCCCGTGGCGTCTCTTCCGAGTACATCCCGAACTGCGTCATGAGCCGGCCTCGCACATTGTCATATCGGAAGTCGCCACCGATGCCGATCTGCTGCACCTGCACTTCGTTTGTGCGGCCGGTTTCCGCGGAGCCATCGAGCGTATGATCGTCGGGTTGATTGAAGTCCGAGATGTAGTTGGCGTCGATGCGGAACTCGGGCGTGAAGTACTTGGTCGCCAGTGGCGAATAGTGCGTTCGTCCGTTGCCGTTGACCCACGTGAAGTCCGCGTAGCCGAATGGCGCCGACTTCGACGTGCGCTCAGCTGACGTCGTGTCGGGCTGGGGTTGTGTCGGAGCGCTGGTGTCCGCCGCAGCGCGTTTGGCGGCCGTTGTGTCGGTCGACGGTTGCTGCGCGGCAAGCGACGCTCCACCAACCGCCGTCAGCAGAGCTGCCGTACACGCTTGAACGATCTTCCCCATTTGGCCCTCCCTGGGCGCGTGGATGTGCAGTCGCACTGCTGAACCGGGCGTCGTGCGTGCAGTGAGGCGCGCAGCGGTCGCTGGCGCCAGCAGGATTTCCGCTGGCGCGGAAGCAATGAGCATGGGTCAGGGTTGCGTTGCCGGCGTCGCGCGCGGGTCCGTGTCGCTACCGACGGGACGCTCCGTCCTGCCGCCCGGTGGCGTATCGGACCGGGCTCTGGAAGCGACCGCCGTTGGGGACGGGCCGCGAGGGAACGCCGAGTCGAGCGCCAGGTTGAGGAGCAGCACGTTGACTCGTGGCTCGCCGAAGAGCTCGAATTGCCGCGAGGTCGTGTGAGCAGTCACCAGCGCCTGGACTGCGTCGGGACTGGCGTGCCGCTCGCGGGCCACCCGTGCCACCTGGAGCTTGGCGTTGCCGGGAGAGATGTCTGGATCGAGACCCGAGCCGGACGACGTCACCATATCCGACGGAATCCGTCCCCGCACGCCTCCGTCGTTCTTGACGACGCTGTCGATCGCGGGGTCGATGAGCGAGTCGGCGAGCTTAAGGCTCGTGGGGCCCAGGTTGGTGCCGCTCGATGAGTCACCGACATAACCCGAGCCGGCCGCTGAGGGTCGGGGGTGGAAATAATAGGGCGCCGCGAAGGCCTGTCCGATGAGCGCGCTCCCCACCGGCTCCCCGTTGTCACCCAGCACGAGTGAGCCATTGGCCTGTCGCGGGAAGAATAGCTGAGCGATCCCCGTCACGATGCCGGGATAGACGAACCCGGTGATGGCCATGAGAAGCAGTGTCATCACGATTGCCGGGCGGAGCTGGTTGCGAAGCATGGAGTCGGTGCTAGGCGACGAGATGGACAGCGACGAGCAGCATGTCGATGAGCTTGATGAAGACGAAAGGGATGATCACGCCACCAACGCCGTAGATGAACAGATTGCGGCGGAGGATCGCGCCCGCACCCATGGGGCGATAGCGCACTCCGCGCAGCGCGAGCGGGATGAGCGCGATGATGATCAGCGCATTGAAGATGACGGCCGACAGAATCGCCGACTCCGACGAGTGCAACCGCATGATGTTGAGGGCCTGGAGCTGGGGAACGTCAGCAGGAACATCGCGGGGATGATCGCGAAATACTTTGCGACATCGTTGGCAATAGAGAACGTCGTCAATGAGCCGCGCGTCATGAGCAGTTGCTTCCCGATCTCGACGATCTCGATCAGCTTCGTCGGGTTCGAGTCGAGGTCGATCATGTTGCCGGCCTCTTTGGCCGCCTGCGTCCCGGTATTCATCGCCACGCCGACATCCGCCTGCGCCAGCGCTGGGGCATCATTCGTCCCGTCGCCGGTCATCGCGACGAGGCGGCCCCCCGCTTGCTCGCGTCGGATGAGGGCCATCTTGTCTTCGGGAGTCGCCTCGGCCAGGAAGTCGTCCACGCCTGCCTCTTGCGCGATGGCCGCGGCCGTCAGCGGGTTGTCCCCGGTGATCATGACCGTTCGGATCCCCATGGCGCGGAGGCGATCGAAGCGCTCCCGCATGCCACCCTTCACGATGTCCTTGAGGTAGATGACGCCCAGGACCCTGGCGGATCCATTGTCGCTTTCGGCCACCACGAGCGGAGTCCCCCCCTCGCGCGCGATGCGCTCGACAGTCGGTTGCAGCGTGTCCGGGATGACACCGCCATGGGAACGCACCCACTGCGCGACCATGTCACCAGCACCCTTCCGCAGCTGCACGCCGTCTGGCAGGTTGACTCCGCTCATGCGGGTCGTGGCTGAAAACGGCACGAACTCCACCGCCGGTGCGGCGACCGCCACGCCGGACCCGTTCGTCTCCTCTCCTGCTCCGGTGTCGCCGAACGTCCGTCCGCGCAAGCCGAATTTCTCCTTGGCGAGGACGACGATGCTACGCCCTTCCGGCGTCTCGTCCGCAAGGGAGGCGAGTTGGGCGCGGTCCGCGAGGTACTCGGCGGTGACGCCCGACACCGGGACGAACTCCACGGCCTGCCGATTGCCCAGCGTGATCGTGCCGGTCTTGTCGAGGAGGAGCGTGTTCACGTCCCCGGCGGCCTCAACCGATCGCCCGCTCATTGCGATCACGTTCTGCTGGATCACGCGGTCCATTCCGGCGATTCCGATGGCCGAGAGCAGTCCGCCGATCGTCGTGGGAATGAGACAGACGAGCAAAGCGACCAGCACGGGAATGCTGAGCGACGTCCCGCTGTAGATCGCGAACGGCTGTAGCGTGACGACCGCCAACAGAAACACGATGGTCAGCCCCGAGAGCAAGATCGTCAGCGCGATCTCGTTCGGGGTCTTCTGCCGCTCGGCGCCTTCGACGAGTGCGATCATCCGGTCGAGGAACGTCTCGCCGGGATTCGCGGTGATCCGGACAACGAGATAGTCGGACAGGACGCGGGTCCCACCCGTCACGGCGCACCGGTCCCCTCCGGACTCGCGAATTACCGGCGCAGATTCGCCCGTGATGGCCGACTCGTCCACAGAGGCCACGCCCTCGACTACATCCCCGTCGCCCGGGATGGGCTCACCGGGCGTCACCAGCACGAGATCGCCCTTTCTCAAGCTCGACGCGGGCAGGGTCGTCACCTCGGCTTTGCGATCCGCGCTCGGAATGCGCCTCGCCTGCGCCTGGGTGCGCGCCTTCCGGAGCGTGTCGGCCTGGGCCTTGCCTCGCCCCTCGGCCATCGCCTCCGCAAAGTTGGCGAAGAGGACGGTGAACCACAGCCAGATCGTGAGCTGCAGCGTGAACGCGGTGTGCCCTTCCCTAGCCACGACATCGCGCAGCAAGACGAGCGTGGTCAGTACGCTGCCGATCAGGACCACGAACATGACCGGATTCCGCACCATGTGGCGCGGCTGCAGCTTCACAAACGAGTCCCGTATCGCCCGCTTGACGATCGGCGGATCGAAGAGAGGACGCGCACTTGCGGCCATGACCGACTGTACCGTTAGAAGAGGTGTCCCGCCCGCATCAACAGCTGCTCGACGACAGGGCCGAGCGAGAGGGCCGGGAAGAAGGTGAGCGCGGTGACGATGATGATGACACTGAGCAGCAACCCGACGAACAGCGGCGTCGTCACCGGGAAGGTCCCTGCGGTCTCCGGTGCGGCCCGGCGCTCCGCCAAGAACCCGCCCAGGGCCAGCACCGGCACCTTCATGGCAAAGCGACCAAACAGCATCGCGATGGCGAACATCGTGTTGTAGTAGTACGTCGCGCCGGTCAGCCCGGCGAACGCACTCCCGTTGTTGGCCACCACGGAGCTGAACGCATACAGAATCTCCGAGAAGCCATGCGGCCCGGAGTTTCCAAGTCCGGCGAGGCCGGGCTTCGTCACGGCGGACACCGCGGCAAAGGTCAACACGACGAAGGCGTAGGTCAGCACGAACAGCATGACCACGCGCACCTCGCGGCTCTCGATCCGCTTGCCGAGATATTCGGGCGTCCGTCCGACCATGAGGCCGGCGATGAAGACGGCGAGGACGACCTCGACGATCATGCCGTACAAGCCGGCACCCACGCCGCCGTAGACCAGCTCACCCAGCTGCATGTTGACCATGGGCACCATGCCACCCAGCGGCGTGAACGAGTCGTGCTGGCCATTGATCGCCCCGCAGGACGCGTCCGTGGTCACCGTTGCGTAGAGCGCCGTGCTCGCGATGCCGAAGCGCACCTCCTTCCCTTCCATGTTGCCACCCGGATTCGTTGCGCTCGCGGCGACGTCGATGCCCCGAGCGGCGTGAATCGGATTGCCGTGTGCTTCCGCCCAGTACGCGGTCGTCGTGCCGGCCGCGAACAGGATGAACATCGTGCCCCAGATCGCCCAGGCGTGTCGCCCGTTGTTCACCATCCGACCCAGCATGTAGACGAGGCCGGCCGGGATGAGGAAGATTGCGACCATCTCCAGGAAATTGGTCCACGGCGTCGGGTTCTCGAACGGATGTGCAGCGTTCACGTTGAAAAACCCACCGCCATTGGTGCCGAGCTGCTTGATCGCTTCCTGACTGGCGACTGGCCCCATCGGGAGCGTCTGCCGCACGCCTTCCACCGTCATCGCGTGCACGTACGCGTGGAAGTTCTGGATGACGCCCTGTTGGACGAAGAGCAGGGCGAGCACCACCGAGAAGGGGAGCAGCACGTACAGCGTGCCGCGGACGAGATCACTGTAGAAGTTGCCGACACGGCCACCGGCCTGCCGTCGCGCGATGCCGCGCACCAGCGCGACCGCACACGCCATACCGGCTGCTGCGGACACGAAATTATGGAAGGCGAGTTGCGTCGTCTGCGAGAAGTACGACATCGTCGTCTCGCCGGCGTACGACTGCCAGTTGGTATTGGTCGTGAACGACGCCGCCGTCTCGAACGCCTGGCGGTCGACGACATTGGGCAAGTGCTCCGGATTCAACGGCAGCGCGTGTTGGAGCCGGAACGCCAAATACGTCACGAGCATGCCAACGCCGCTGAAGACGAGAAGGGCGGCAGCGTATCGGGTCCAGTGCTGATCTTCCGTGGGATCCACGCCGGCGAGCCGGTACAGCGGACGCTCGATCACCCCGAACCAGCGCAGAGACCCGTCGTATACTCGCACGAGATACAGGCCCATCGGCTTCGTCACGGCCAGCAGGACCAAGGCGAAGACGACGATCTGCATCCACCCGTTGACGGTCATGTCAGAACCGCTCCGGACGGAGCAACGTGTACACGAGATACACCAGCAGCGCGAGCGAAACGAGCACGCCGATCACACGGTCGACGCTCATGAAGGCTCCTGTCCATCCGCGCCGCCATCCTGACCGAGCCAGTCGAGCGCGTGAACGAACCCCAGCATCAGCGCGAAGAACGCAATGGTCAACGCTACGTAGATGAAATCGAGCATCCTCGGTATCCCCTCGGTCGGCTGGAAGGCCATTCGGTGCCGGTGTCTGCACCCGCGCAATACTCCCGCGGCGTCGAGACCCGTTCCGGCACGCAAGACCAGCCGTGCCGTCTCATCGGGAATCGTTGGCCGGAGCGGGTGGCACCGGTCCCTCCTGGCGCGTGCCCTACGCGCGCACGGTGCGCCCGGTGGCGGGCTGCGTCACGGCGACCACATCTCGCGGGCATCGCCCCGACGCGCCTGCGTTGACCATTGACTGTCATCTCCGCTGTTATTCACAGCGCCCACCAGTGCGGCGCTCCAGTAACGACTGAATAATGCGCGGAGAGTCAGCGTTCCCAAATAAAATGTTCATGAAATCGCGCATCCCGATCGTGTCGTCACGTCTGCAGAACGGGACACGATCGTCACAGATAGAGCACCGTCGGTCAGCAGGGCTTTGACGGTTTCGGTGCGCGGCGCCACGTGTGCGCTCGCGGTGTCACCACTCCGATCCGACGACGATCGGCACAAACGTCGTGGCGCCGTGTCGCGTGAACATGTCGTTGTACCGCGCTTCGACGAAGAGCTGGAGCGGGCTGAGGCGAAATCGCACGCCACCCCCCGCATCCCACCCCGGTGCAATCTGGGTACGCGTTCGTTCGGGCGCGGGCGGTCCGTAAGAGCCGCAGAAGCCGAATGAAGGGGCTGCAGGCACTCGTACCACCATAGTCGTCGAGTTCGACGACTCGCCAGTAGGCGCCGCCACCACCGACCACGAACGGCGTGAGACGGCCGAGCACGAGATTGGGCGCGTTGAGCACGACATTGACCGTGCCGGACACAATGCTCGCCCCACCGCCCCGTGCGCCGTACGCCGACACCGTCGCGTCCGTAAGGAGTTGCCCCTCGTAGGTGGCCGCTCCCTCGAGCCGAATGCTCCGGTGCCCGACGACAGGCCATGCGACAGTCACGCCCCCGTCCCACGCCGTCTCGAAATTATTACGGAATTGAGCGGTCGGGAGCGCAACTCCTGCGGCCGCACTCACGTGAACGCTGTGTTCCCAAAACGGATCATATGTGGAATCGGCCTGCGCGTCGGACCGTCGGCCCGTGACAGTCACGAGCAAGACGACCGCGATACCGACACGACCGCGGACGCACACGGTGCAGCGAAGGCGCGCACGCATCACTCACCACTCCGTGCCGAAAACGATCGGCACGTACGACGTGTTGCCGTGTCGCGTGTAGATATTGTTGTATCGCGCCTCGACGAACAGGCGCACCGGAGAGAGCCGAAAGCGAAACCCGCCACCCGCATCGAGTCCCGGGGCGAGCTGCGTGCGAGTCCGCAGGGGCACCTCGGGATATACGCCGCAATAGCCGAAGAAATCGTTGCAGTAGCCGACGCCCGTATAGTCGTCGAGCTGTACAGCGCGCCAGTACGCACCGCCGCCGAACAGCAGGTACGGGGTGACAGCACCCAAGTAGTCACGTTTGTTGAGCACGAGATTCAGCGTCCCCAATGTCACACTGGCTCGACCGCCAGTCGCGCCAAATGCGGTGGCGACCGCGTGCTGCACGGTCTGCGAACCGTAATTGACATCGCCCTGCAGCCAGATGCCCCCGTGAGGTGTCAGGGGCACGGCGACATTCCCACCCACATCCCAGCCCGGCTCGAAGTCGTCGCCGAACTGCCCGGTCGGTACCGAGCCGCCGACGTCGACGCCAGCGTGGATCGCCCGCTGCCAGAAAGGACCCAATCCAGCCACGTACTGCGCCTGCGCGCGCTGGACACCGATAACCGCCACCATGACGGCAACGGCAACGACACGAGCCACGCGAATCACGGATGACCTCCGGTTTTGCCTGCGCATGCATGCGCCGTGGCTTGCCACCCCGTGGTAGCAGGCCGATCAGTGCGCGGAGACCAGAACGCAATGCATGATCAGGACAACAGTGATGCCGTTCGTGGTGCAACTGCCGGACCACGCTCGAGATCCGGCGAGGGGCGGCTGGCACGACCGCCCGGGCGCGTCGTTGGCCCCCGGAGACTAGCCGTTCGTCCCAAACCCTACGACAGAGCGTCTGGGACCCGGTATCCCTATGAGCGGCGCCCGCCTATGTCGCGCGGTGGCGGGGGCCGACGCTAGAACGCAAGCGCGCCAACGTTGGGGGTACTGATGCGTGCACACGGTTTCATCGTCGGGCTACTGGCCGCCCTGGTCGCGGGCGTAGCGGCTTGCAGCAGCAGCACGGCGCCCAGTAACAATGGCGGGACTGGCGGCGGGACGTCGGGTACGTCCAGCAACACCATCACAGCCAGCTCGACCACGACCGGTGGCGGCGCGTACGGTAGTGGCAGCGCCGGCAACTACTTCTTCTCGCCCACGCCCGACACGGTCGCGGCGGGAACGTCAGTGACCTACATGTTCGGCTCCGTCGCCCACAACGTGCACTTCTCAGCAGTCGCGGGCGCGCCGGACAGCATCCAGACGTCGAGCAACACCAGCGTCTCGCGGACGTTCCCGACTGTGGGGACGTACAGCTATATGTGCACCATCCACCACTTCAGCGGTATCGTGGTCGTGCGCTAAGAGAGGAGGCGCGGGCCGCCTGTCCCGTCGGCTCGACGCGCGTCGGACCGTTCGGCACTGTCAGCGGCGACGTCCGGCCACTTATCGCGCCTCGGCGGCCGCCTCCTCATCGAGGCAACCAGACGATGGGCCGTTCCACGATCGCCCGATAGACCTGGCGCGGATCCCGTCATCCATATCGTGGCCTCCCCATCGTTTCGTATATTGGTTCGGGCAAGCCAGATCGCGTCGCGATCCCGAACCGCCGCGGCCCCTCCAGCGGCACACCCCTTACGACCATGGCCTACATCGAAGAAGCAATCCGACAGTGGGAGGTGGCGCGGGCAGGTGTCATCGCAGAGCTGGAAAACTCGCCGGAAGCCGAACTCGAGTACCGGCCAGGAGACGGCGCACGGACCGTCCGCGAGATCGCGTTGCATGTCGCAGAAGCCGGTGTCGCGTTCACCAACGAGCTCCTCAAGCCGGACGGCACATTCGCCAATCTCTTCGACCCGGCGGTCCAGGCCGCGGTCCGCGCGTCGCTCCCACACGCACAGAACAAGGCGGAGATTCTGTCGCTGCTGCGGACGACGGGCGACCGGATTGCCTCGCGCTTGCGGGAGGTGGGCGAGCCGCTGGCGGAGCAAGCAATGCAGGGCCGCCTGGGAGCCCAAAGCCGGTTGTCCGCGCTCTGGTTCGCGGTCTCGCACGAGAGCTATCATCGCGGGCAGCTCACGGCATACGAACGCGGGTTCGGGGCCGTCCCGGCCCTGACACAGCAGATCGTGGCTCGCCAACGCCGCCCCAGCACGTAGTCGAGCGGGCATCTACTAGACCCCGTCCGAATTTGTTAGTCACCCACAGGCCCTCCCCCATCCCTCGCCCACTACTCTCATGCCGCACTGTCGTCACCAGGCTCTGACCGGCGTCATCGCCGTCGCCCTCGTGCTCGGCGCCACTCCTCCTTGTGGCGCGCAGACCGCGGCCACGGACCCGCCGGGATTCACAAAGCAGGAGTTCATGGTGCCGATGCGCGACGGGATCCGGCTGCACACCCTCGTCTTTACCCCAACAGCGCCGCACGATGCACTCCCGATCATGTTCATTCGCACGCCGTACGGCATCAGCGCGGCAGGCAACCAGCTCACGGCATCGCTCAAGGAGCTCGCCGCCGACGGTTACATCTTCGCCTTCCAGGACATCCGGGGGCGCTATGCATCCGAAGGGCAATTCGTCATGCAGCGCGCCCCCCGAGACCCCAAAGACCCGCACGGGGTCGACGAAAGCACCGACGCCTACGACACGATCGACTGGCTCGTCAAACAGATCCCGAACAACAACGGACGGGTCGGCATGACCGGCGTGTCCTACCCCGGGTGGCTCACGGTGATGGCGATGCTCGACCCACATCCTGCGCTCAAGGCCGTCTCTCCTCAGGCCTCGCCGGTCGACATGTTCCTCGGCGACGACTTCCATCACAACGGCGCGTTCCGTCTGAGCTACGGCTTCGAGTACGCGGTTCGCATGGAGACGGGCAAGGAACAGCAACCGTTCGCCTTCGACCGGTACGACACGTACGACTGGTACCTCCACGCGGGCGCCTTGTCGAACTTCAACACGCGCTATCTGCATGACAAGATCCCCACGTGGAACGACTTCGTCGCACATCCCAACTACGATCAGTTCTGGCAGCGGCAGACGGCGATCGCATACATGAATCGCGTGACCGTGCCGACCCTCAACGTGGCGGGGTGGTGGGATCAGGAGGACTTCTACGGGCCCATCACGATCTTCGAGCAGCTCGAGAAGTACGATACGCAGCACATGAACTATCTCGTCGTCGGTCCCTGGAACCACGGGGGCTGGATGGGGCCCGACGGGCAGAAGCTCGGCGCCGATCGACTTTGGCAGTCCGACGTCACTGTATTTCCGCCAACACATCCTGGCGCCGTTCTTCGCCCACTTCCTCAAGGACCAGCCGGGGTTCGACCTCCCCAAGGCCAACGACGTTCGAGGGCGGCGCGAATACCTGGCAGAAGTACGACAGCTGGCCGCCACAAAACCGGCGTGACGCCGCAGCGCCTCTACTTCCAGGCGAAGGCGGGGCGTCGTTCGATGCACCAAAACCAGCGGCAGGAGATAGCGGGTTCGACACCTTCGTCTCCGACCCACGACATCCGGTGCCGTACCGCCAGCGACCGATCCCACCGACGTACTTCCCGACCTGCACCGAGACGTTGCACGTCAACTGCTTGCCCGGCGGCTCCGGGTGGACGACCTGGCTGGTCCAGGACCAGCGGTTCGTCGACGGACGGCCCGACGTCCTGACGTTCGAGACCGCGCCGCTCACGCACGACGTGACGATCGCCGGAGCATCCGGCGCATGTCTTCGCGCGTCCACGACGGGCTCGGACGCCGACTGGATCGTGAAGCTGATCGACGTGTATCCCAGACACCATGCCGCAGACGCCAGCCTTCGCCGGATACGAGCTCATGGTGGCCAATGACGTCTTCCGCGGACGGTTCCGGGAGGGCTTCGTCACGCCCCACCCGATCGCCGCCCAACCAGGTCGAGGAGTACACGATCGACCTGCACACGCAGGACTACCGGTTCCTCCCGGGCACCGGATCATGGTGCAGGTCCAGAGCACCTGGTTCCCGTTCATCGACCGGAACCCGCAACGGTTCGTGCCCAACATCTTCGAGGCGACCGACGCGGATTCCGATCGCGCGCGAGACGGTCTATCGCTCTGGCCCGCGCGCATCATACCTCGATTTGCCGGTCGAGACCGGGAGACGACGCAATAAACGGCATTTCGGGATTCGGGATCAGGATCAGAAACCACTTCACCGCTCCACAGAATCGGCGACGGGCGGGTAGGGGCGACGCGCGCGTCGCCCTCCGTCGCGGGCCCGACTACCGGTGCCGAGCTTTCTGCACCGTGGCGAGCTCCTTGTCATTGAAGGGCACGGTCTCGAGCACTTGAGCGGACGGACCCCAGAGCGCGGTGTAGGCCGAGAGTGGCCGCGGCTTCTCAATCCGGTTGAGCCGCAGCTTGGTCGTCAGCGACGCGCTGGCCCTGGGATCCCAGAACGTGACGACGAAGGTCCCACCGGGCATCAGCGCCTGCCACACGTTGCGCATCGCGCGAGCAAAGGCCGCATCGTCGGTGATGTGTTGCGTCACATCGATCATGAACGCTACTTGAAAGTACGCCGGCGGCAGGACGATGTCGCCGGCGTCACCCTGAATGAATCGGAATTGTGGGTAGCGTCCCGTCAGGTTCTTCACGGATACCGGCGTGATGTCGTTGCCGGTGTAGTCTCGTACGCCGCGTCCCGCCAGATACTCGGTCCAATATCCCACGCCGCACCCGATCTCCAGCACGCGCGTGTCCGCCCCAACCGCGACCTGATGCCGCGCCAGCTGGTCATCGATGATCGCGCGCTTGGCCTCGTAGATCCGGCGGTTGGCTTCCTCGCTCAAGCGGAAGTGCCCGACCCCTCGGAGGTCGAAGGATTCCGTCAGAACCTCGTTCCAGAACTCGCGAGGTCGATAGCGAAACAACATCTGGGCGTAGATTCGAAGGCGGCGCATGCGGGGAAAGGTAGTCATATCGCGGGCACGGTTGCGCCCCCGATATGACCGTCGGGGCGACGCCTGCGTCACTCTGCTTTGGCTCACGCCATGGCCCGTCGGTAGTTTACGCAGGCATGCGCAGACTTGACTCGAGCGACGCCACGCCAGGATACGTCCTCCGATTGCACAAGCCGGGCGACATGGGATGGATCGTGCATTGCCACGGCGTCCTGTACACCCAGGAGTACGGCTGGGACATCCGGTTCGAAGGGCTCGTCGCGCAAATCGTGTCCGACTTTATCGCCCACTACGACGCCGCCCGCGAGCGATGCTGGATCGCCGAGAGTGGCGGGGCACCCGTCGGGTCGGTGTTTCTCGTCAAGGACCCGAGCGCCGCGGACACCGCGCGCCTGCGGCTGTTGCTCGTGGAACCGGAAGCGCGGGGACTCGGGATCGGTCGGCGCCTCGTGGACGAATGTTCGCGCTTCGCCCACGAAGCCGGCTACCGCCGAATCACTCTTTGGACCAACAGCGTGCTCCATGCGGCGCGCCGCATTGACGAAGCGGCTGGCTATCGCCTCGTGCTCGAAGAGGCCCACAATCGCTTCGGTCCGGACTGTATCGGGCAGACCTGGGAGCTGACCCTCTGACGGCAGCAGATGGTGCGACTAAGAGACGAGCGCTCCGAGTTTGAGCACGGTGTTCCAATTCCGTCCGGTGCCACGGACGCCGAGCTTCGCGTCGATGAGCGCCGAGGTGAGTCGCGATCGTCCGATGCCCGCAGGGTAGACGGCATAAAGCTCCCGACCGACCGCCTGCACACGCTCGGGACCAGTGATCGCGGATCGCAGCGTGTCCACAGCGCGGCCGGTCGGCTTCCCTTTGAGGCACACGACGAGAAGGTGTGCGGGGTCGCGCGTCGCTTCGTCGGGGAACGGATTGGCCGCGATGAGGGCATGCCATTCGCGTGGCGTGCGAATCATCACATTGGTCGTGAGTCCGAGCTCGGCCCGGAGCGCACCCTCGAGCCAGCGCTCCATTGCCGCACCGGACCCTTTGCCACCGTTGAAGACGACGTTGCCGCTCTGGAGGAGCGTCCGCACGTCCACGCATCCGAGCCCCATCAGCAGATCGCGAAGTGCCGCCATTGCGACCGCCCTGCGACCGGCGAGGTTGACGCCACGCAATAAGGCGATCGGCACAGCCGTCAGTATAGCGCCGCGCGCCTCGGCGGCCAGAGGCGACGGGGGCGCGGGCTCGATGGGCCCGTGCCCCGTCGGCCGTCAATCGGTCTCTGGCCCCTGCTCATACTCGGCGCCGCCGCTCCCGGCAGAGCCGAACTCCGGCGCCGTGAACCAACCTCGCGTCGTACGTGGAGGATTCTTTTGATGCGGCCGATCGACCTCGTCGCGACGGGAATCGGGATCCTCTAGCCGCTCCTGAGAGTCCGGCGATCGCCCATCCTCGCTGTGCCGACGGTGGTCGGCGTCGCGGGCTGGGCGCTCCGGATCGCTTCCCGAGCCTTCGGGCATAGTCCCTCCTCCGATGAGTAAGTCGCGCGCAAAGGTCTGGTGCCGCATGCGCCATGCCGGACCGCCTGATCCGACCTCGGGCCGAAATCTTCACGGACGAGAGCGCCTTGACACATCTCGCGGCATCAAGTTGACGACCCCGAATGTTTTCCACATCGCGTGAGACGAGCCCATATCCGTGATGCGATCCTCGACTAGGTCGCCGCCTGATGCGTGGGACCGTTGCGCGGTTGCATCGGCATTGCCTACGAATCGCCCACTTGACCCCCTCGGAGGCTGGTTCTAGGCCAACGAGTCCACTCGCGTGTCCTGGCGACGCCGGGCCTGCTCATTGCAGACGGCGAGGACCATGCGTTCGGACGCGAGCGCCGCGACCGTCGTCGGTCCAGATCTCCACGCCACGGACCAGCGCGGGGACTCTCCGGTACTTGGCCGAAGTCACGACCCACCGTCGGAGAGATCCCGACCTCCGGCGGTAGGCGGACCGCCGACAGATCTCAATGAGGTGATGACCGCGAGGCGGTCGGTTCGCGCCTATGGGCCCACCCCAGTATCCGACACGGTCATCGCGTCGCTGCTGGATCTGGCCCGCCACGCTCCCTCATCCTTAGATGGGCAGCCCTGGCACTTCATTGTCGTTCGTGACCCATTCACGAAGGCACGACTCGCCGGCATCAAGAACCGATACTGTCCGCCCGCGAAGCAACGATTCCGCGCAGACTTCCTGGCCGACGCTCCGGCGATCGTAGTTGTCTGCGTCGACCTCCAGAGATCATTCGGGCGCCACATTGAGGATGGCGTGCTGGCAGCATTCTCCATCATGCTGGCGGCGACACGCCACGGACTTGCCGGCGTGTATCTCTCGGGTGCCTCACCCGATGATCCCCAGCTCGCGTGCGAGATCCGCGAGCTGTTCGCGATTCCGGACGACGTCTTCCCGGTGTCGCTCATTCCGCTAGGATATCCCGCCACTCAACCCGAGGAGAAGGTGCTCCGTCCTCTCCGCGAGATGATCCATTATGAGCGTTTCGGTTACCCGGCTATCTGAGCGGGCCCCACCTTATACAGGGTTCGACGGCGCACTGACCGATCCCACGGTGCGTCGGCCTGGCTCTGAGCTCGCCGACCACGTCGATCGTGACTACGACGCCGAGACGAGCATCGTGCTGCGATACCGGCACGCGCTCAACTTCGGGGACGCCGCGACCGACCGGCGATTCAAGGACCTGCTGGTCGCAACGAGCATCCGCGAAGGGGTCCGGATTGTCCCGCTCTTCACGTACAAGGGCGTCGATATCTGGATCATGGACGAGACGTCGCTGATGTACACCAAGACGCTCAAGTCCATCGATGGATGCGTGACCATAGCGAAATGTCGGCTCGCGGGCCTCGAACGCGTCGTGCTGGAGACGGGTGGCAACACCGGCTCGGCACTCACGGCATACGGCACGCGTGCCGGGGTCGAGACGTATTGCTTTGTCCCAGCCGAGAACCTCGTACTCCTCAACAGCGATTGGTTTGCCTCGCCGCGGGCCCATCTGATTGGTGTCGAGGACCCCGGCACGGTCAAGCATGCTGCTCATCAGTTCGCGCAGATGCACGGCCTCGCGCACATTCCGCAAGTCGCCTGGCGTTATGAAGCGTCGCGGTTCCGAGGAATGTTGATCGTCGAGCACTGTCTGAGCGAGGGGCGCTTCGACTGGATCGCGCAGAGCATCAGCGCCGCGTTCGGGCCTATCGGGATCTACTGGTCCCTACGCGAGTTTGGCCGGCGTCTTGGCCAGGTCCCGCGGTTCCTGGGTGTGCAGCAGGAGGCGAACTGCCCGATGTACCGAGCGTGGCGCGCGCATCGGCGAACTCTGCGGGCAAAGAAGCTGACGTCGACCGCGGGCCTCCTGGCCCGCACGATGTACGACGTGAAGCCGCATACCTATGGGACATACCGCGATCTCCTGGCCCTGCTGGAGATCGCGCAGGGCGAGCTCCTGACGATCAATCACACGGAGTTCGATCGCCTCTTAGCCGCGGACGTCGACGGCTCATCAATGCGCGACCTGCTCGCTGACCAGCGGATCGACATCGGTCGGGAGGTCGTCGAGAAGACGGGACTCATGGCGCTCGCCGGCACGTTGAAGCTGATCGATGCCGGCGGCGTTCCACGTGGGAACCGCGTTCTTTGTTGTCTCACCAGCGGCGTCTCTGCTGCCAACGGACGAGCGCGCGCCGAGTTTACCATCCCCAGCCTCCGCAGCGCGCTGCACGACTACACCCAACAACTCGAGCGGGCAGGCGCGCGTGCGTAATGGGAACGGATCAGTCGCGCTGCGGGACGTCACGCTGCGCGAAGGCCTCGATACGCCTGGCGTCACCTTCACGAGATCACAGCGCGTCGCGATCGCGCGCGGACTGGCGGCAGCCGGGCTCCGAGAGCTGGAGGTGGTGGCGCCGAGCCGAGTGCGCGGCGAGGTGGGAATCGCGGCGTCCATTCGCGCGGCTGGCGTGGCAGTGCGCCTGTCCGGACTGGTGTACGCGTTCGCTCCCGCCGCCGCACAGGACGTGGCAGCCACGATCGGCGTGTTGGACCACATCGACCTGCTCATGCCGCTGGCAGCCACACGCGCGCCGACAGGCTACGACGCGAAGCTCCGGCGCTTACTCGACGTCCTGGCCACTGCGCTCGCGCTCGGGGCCGATGCGGGCGTTGGGTTCCCGCACGCCACCCAAGTAGACAGCGCACTCGTCGCCGACTTCGCCGCAGCGGCCGCGACGGCCGGTGCGCGGCGTGTGACCATCTACGATACCAACGGTAGCGCGGTGCCGGCGACCGTCGCGCAACTCATGACCAGGGTCTGTCGCGTCACCGATGCCGACGTGTTCTACCACGCCCACAACGACCTTGGTCTCGCTACGGCCAATGCGCTGGCAGCCATCGACAGTGGCGCGGGCGGCCTCGATGTCACGGTGAACGGGCTGGGTGACCGGGCCGGCAATGCTTCCCTCGAGCAGGTCGCCCTCGCACTCGCGTTGTCGTCGCATTGGACCACCGTCACACTCACCGAGCTTCCCGGCCTCTCGGCACTCGTCGAGCGGGAGAGCGGCGTGCCTGTGTCTCCCCTTGCGCCGGTCGTTGGTCGATTTGCCGTTCGGCACCGCTCACCGACACACCTCCCACAACCGGAGCTCTTCGAGGCCTACGACCCAACACTGGTCGGTGCCGCACGCGGCTTCGATGGGTAGCACGAGCGCCGCCGCCGCGTGCGGCAGCGCGCATGACGACCAGCTCGGACAGATGCGAGATTCTATGGACGCCGATGACGGCGAAGCGCTCCTCGCCGACCACTCCATTCCGCGCTGCTTCGAGCGACAAGCTCGCCGATACCCACAGCGCATCGCAGTAGTCGGATCTCGCGAGACCATGACGTACGATGCGCTCAACCGGGCAGCAAACCAGTGGGCCCGGGCACTCCTGGCGAGCGGGCACAATGCGTTGGGCCTGGTCGCCATCCTGCTTCCCAAAGACTCCCTTCTCTTCACCGCGATCCTCGCGACGGCAAAGGCCGGACGCCCCTATCTGATCCTGGACCCGGCACACCCCGCGCCCCGCTTGGCGCGCCTTGTCGCGGATGCCGGAGCGCCACTCCTGATCACCGACGCTCCACACGCCCCACTCGCGCGCGAGATCGCCGACACGGTGACGGCCCGCCTCGAGGTCGCGTGCCTGAGCGGGACACCCGACGGGCGATACGCCGACACGAATCTCGACCTGGCACCTGCGACCGATGCCTTGCTGTATCTGGTCTACACGTCCGGCTCGACAGGCACCCCCAAAGGCGTGATGCAGACGCAACGCAATGTCCTGCACAATATCCAGCGGCACGTGCGCGGCCTGCGGCTGACGGCCGAGGACCGGCTGACGCTCATCGCCTCGTGCAGCACCGGCCAGGCAGTCACCGACATCTATTCCGCCCTCCTCTGTGGCGCGTCCCTGTATCCGATAGACGTGCGCGAGTGCGGTTTCACGCGACTCGCAGAGTGGCTCCGGGCGAGCGAGATCACGATCTACCATTCGAGTGCATCGATTTTCCGATCACTGCTCGACTCACTCGATGATGCGGATCGCTTTCCCTCCGTCCGCGTGGTGAAGCTCGGGAGTGAGCCGGTCTACCGCCGCGACCTGGAGCGGTGGCGACGACACTTCTCGGCACGCTGCGTTTTCGTCAATGCGCTGTCATCGAGCGAGGCGGGCCTCATCCGGCAGAACCTGATCACCCACGACGCCGCGGCCGACCCCGCGTCCGTCGTACCGGTCGGGTATCCAGTCGATGGCGTGGACGTGGTGTTGGTGGACGAGATGGAACGCCAAGTGCCGACCGGAGAAGCCGGCGAGATCGTGCTTCGCGGGGACTATCTGAGCCCAGGATACTGGAATAGTCCGACGCTCACCGCGACGGCATTCCGCCGGGACGCGGATCGACGAGCAGCGCGATCGTTCCCTACCGGAGACCGTGGGCGCCTCTTGCCGGATGGTCGGCTCATCTATCTGGGGCGTGGCGACGAGCAGGTGAAGATCAGGGGCTTTCGCGTCGAACGCGCGGAAGTCGAGGCCGCCATCGTCGAAGAGCCAGGCGTGCGTCACGCGGTCGTCGTCATCCACCGCGAGGGCGATGGCCCCGCACGGCTGACGGCGTACGTCGTCGCCCAGGACCCCATGTCGCTTACGCCGCGGGAGCTGCGTGCGCGACTCCGCGCCCGGCTGCCGGACCACATGGTGCCGACTGTTGTGGTGATGATGGACTCGCTTCCCCTCACGGCAGGGGGCAAGGTGGATGTGCAGTCGCTTCCGCCGCCTGCTCCCGCACCCGCCGCAGGTGTTACATCACCGCGCACGCCGCTCGAGTGGCAGCTCGCAGCCATCTGGGAGGAGCTGCTCGACACGCGCCCCGTCGGAGTCGACGCCGACTTCTTCGATCTCGGGGGTCACTCCCTGCTCGCGATCGAGATGATGGACCGCGTCGAGAAGCTGTGCGGGGTCAGGCTTCCGTTGTCGATGCTGCTTCGTAGCGCGACGGTCGAGCGCGTGGCGGCGGCCATACTCGAAGCGGACCCGCACCCGCCCGACGCGGCGCTCCTGGTCGTGCAGGAAGGCCACGGACTGCGGCCCTTCATCTTTCTGCACGGCGACTTCAATGGCGGCGGATTTTACTGTCGGCGACTCGCTGCGCGACTCGGCAATGATCGGCCGTTGGCTGTAATGACCCCGCACGGCCATGACGGGCACCCGATCCCACCGACGATCGAGGCCATGGCGGCCGACCGCGTCCGGGTGCTGCGCGCGTTCCAGCCGCGAGGACCCTACCTCTTGGGCGGCTACTGCAATGGCGGGCTCGTGGCGTATGGGATGGCCCATCAGCTGGTGGCCGCGGGCGAGACGGTGGCGTTGCTCGTGCTGGTGGATGCTTCCGCGTTGAACGTCCGCTTCACGTGGCTGCGGCGACTCGTGGCCGGTCTCGGGGCTCTGATCGGTCTCGATCAGACGGAGCAGGCGCGCTGGTTCGGAGTGACACGCTCGCTCGCTGTGGAACTCCGCAAGCGCCCGCGCGCATTCGCCCCGACGCTGCGGCATCTCATCCAGCAACGCATGCCGTTGCGGGTTGGCGCAGCCGCAGTGCGGGCGCACGACAGTCGCGCCCTCGAGCGAGTGTACCACGAGGCTGGTCGCGTCTATCGAGACATCATGGACCGGTACGTCCCTCCACGGTACGACGGACGGGTGGTTTTGCTCCACACCAGGACCATGGAGGCGCGGGCGCCGCACGACCCCACTGCGGGATGGAGCCAAGTGGCTTCGCGAGCAGAGCTCCAGCGAATCGCTGGCGAGCATCAGACGTGCGTGACGGAGCACCTCGACGATTTAGCGGCGCGCCTCAGCGGCATCCTCGATCAGATCGAGCCGGAGGAACTCAAAGAGGGCACGTTCATCCCGAACAGCGCAGCGTCCGGAATCCGGGGCGGGCGCTGACGCGTCGTTTACGCGGTCGTACCGAACCGTCCGTTCGCCTGTGCCCGATAGCGACGACTCCACGTCACAATGGTTCCATCGGCGAGCTCGACGCGATAGTCACCATGCGACCACGGATGAACGGCGCGCACGGCGTCGAGCCGCACGACGGTTGAGCGGTTGACCCTGAGGAACAGCGATGGGTCGAGACGCGCCGCTAGGTCCCCGATCGGCGTGCGCAGTGTATAGCGCCGCGCGGCGACATGGACGACGACGTAGTTGCGATTTGCCTCGACCCAGTCCACGTGGCCGATCGAGACGAAGAGTCCGGCGCGGCCGTCCTCGACCAGGAGCCGGGTCAGATAGTCGCGCGGTTCCGAGCGTTCACCGAGCAGCGCGGCGAGCCGGTTGGCTAGATCATCGGAGGCATCACGGCGACGCCGCTCAATGATCCGTGCGCGCACGCGTGCAAAGGCGGTCCGAAATCGCTCGGACGTGACTGGCTTCAAGACGAAATCGAGAGCGTGCACTTCGAAGGCCCGGACGGCGTGCTCATCGTGCGCCGTGATGAATACGACTTCCGGCATGGCGCTCGGTCCAACCGTTTCCACGACGCCGAATCCGTCCAGCTGCGGCATCTGCACGTCGAGCAGGACCAGGTCGGGCGCGAGCTGCTCGATCAGACGAACCGTTTCCGCCCCGTTGGCCGCCTCGCCGACGACCCTGGCACCGGACTCCGCGATTAGCAGCCGGCGGACCTTGGCACGGGCAGGCGCTTCGTCATCCGCCAGGACGACGCGTATCTCATCGGTGGCCACCGTCACCGCGACCCTCCTTCGGCTTCGCGGGCGCGAGTGGGTGCCAACTCGCGGTCGGTAGATGGTGGCGCGCCCAGCAAGGGGACGGCACCCGCGTCCGGCAATACCGTAGACTGCTCGCGAAAGGGCACGCGGACCACGACCGCAAAGCCGCCTCCAGGACGGTTCCCGGCTTCGAAGGCGTGAGAGTCGCCGTAGAAGAGCTGCAAACGGTCACGCGTCGTGCTGAGTCCGATCCCACCCGAGATCATGGCGCTCGCGTCGGCAACTCCGACACCGTCATCGGACACTGCAACCTCCAACCAGTCGGCGTTTCGACGGGCCCGTACCTCGATGCGTCCCCCACCCCGAGGCCCGACGCCGTGACGAACCGCGTTTTCCACCAGCGGCTGCAACAGCAGACTCGGCACAGCCGCCGATGCGGCCGCAGGATCCACGTTTACCTCAACCGAGACCGCCTCGCCAAACCGCGCCCGCATGATCCCCACGTAGTTGGCGAGGAGTGCGACCTCATCGCGGAGCGGAACTTCGTGCGCGATCGGCGCGCGGAGCGAGTGGCGTAGCAACTCCGCCAGTTGACCCATCATCACGTCGGCCGCGCTCGGATCATCGTACATCCGCTCGGAGATCGTGTTCAGGGCGTTGAACAGGAAATGCGGCTGGAGCTGGAGCTGGAGGTTGCGCAACTGCTCCTGGGCGAGGGCACGCTCGAGCTCTGCGGCGTTCACCTCCCGGTCGCGGAGGTTCACCCAGGCGCGGACTCCGGCAGCGACCGTCAGCACGAACGCGTAGATGACCATGTCGTTCGGAAACTCCATGAAGTACCGGATCGACAGGCGACCATAGTTGTAGGGGCCGAGTCCCACGAGCGGCGACAGGATGTCCCGGGTCACCAGGTTCAGCGACGTGTGCAGCACAGAGAACACGAGAAGACCGAGGACGTGGAGCGGCACGGCTCGCCGCCAGCTGTGGCGGGTAATCGGCCAGCGATCCTCGAGGAGTACGATGCCGACCGCCAGCACGGCCGCGCCCAAAGTGCCGGTGCCTTCTTCGAGCACACGCATCAGCAGGGTGTCCGCCCGCCCTCGCGCCAGATCATCGAGGTAGAGATACAGAAAGTGCAGCGTGCCCATGACCACGACCAGCAAGCTGACCCAGATCCGGAGGTCCGGGCCCGGGCGTCGGGCACGGCCGCCGAGCAGCGGGAGCGGACGAGGCGCGTACAAGCTTCGCTGGGAGTCGATCACAGGGCGCAACGGCTTGTGACTGGTTGTTCGTGGTTGGTGAACAATCTCACGGTGAGTGGCGGCGACGGGTCAGTCCTGTGGTTTGGTCTCGAGCACAACCACCGAGCACAAACCCCGGGACCGGCGGCCCGCCCCTTGCTGCAGTGTAGTAATCAAATCGATGAAGGCCAGGACGCAGTCCTGGCCTTCGGTTCATTCCCGAACGCCGATCCCCGTCCCCAGAGTCCCGTGCCTCTCCCATGATCCGCGACCAACTCGCTGACGCCCTTGCCTGGCACGAAGCCCACGCCACGTTTGACGATGCTGTCGAGGGACTCGCTCCCGACGTGCGGGGCCAGCGGCCGGCGGGATTCCCGCATTCTCCCTGGGAGTTGGTCGAGCACCTCCGACTCGCGCAGCACGACATTCTGGAATTCTGCCGCAATACCGCGTACCGGGCACCGTCGTGGCCGGATGCATACTGGCCCGCAGAGGCTACCCCCCCTCGAGCGGACGCCTGGGACGAGAGCATTCGTGCCTACCAGCGCGATCGTGACGGACTCAAAGCCCTGGTTCGCGATCCCGCCATCACCCTCGAGGCACCCATCCCGCACGGCAATGGACAGACCTATCTGCGGGAGATTCTCCTCGCTCTCGATCATGCCGCGTATCACGTCGGACAGCTCGTGGCGGTCCGGCGCGCGCTCGACGCATGGGACGGGCGCTAAGCGCCCGTGGCGCATGTCGCCTCCGGTCGCGTCACCGTGGAGAGGTGATGGCGAACGGAGGCACATGCGGGTGTCTGGCGCAGGCCACATTCAGAGCGTGCGGGTCGGGCCGCTCGATGAACGCCGCGATGAGTCCCACCAGGCATGCATCCATCTCTGCGTGAGCGTAGTAAGGTGAGATGACGAGAAGGCTGTTGCCGAGGGACCGCGCCTCGGTCACGGCACCAACCGTCGCCCCAGTGGGGTCTCGGGCGCCCGCGAGGATCAGCGTCGGTACGTTGCTCACCACCGGCGAGTGGAAGTCGGGCAGCATGGCTCCGCGTGGCCACTGCGCACAAGCAGCCTGCAACGGCGCGAGCAGCGGGGCGCCGAGTGGCGACTCCCGCATCGCGCGCTCACCTGCGGCACTATCGATGAACGGCACGTCCTCCGAGCAGACGACCGAGAGCATCATGCCGTACGCGCTGAGCGACCATCTCACGCGGCGCGCTCGCACCGTCTCGCGAGCGAAGTCAGCGACATTGCCGGTGAACATCTCGTGAATCCAGAAGGGGACCTTTCGGGCATGGGCGACGTTGTAGAGCAGCTCGGTAATGGCGTCCGCGAAGCTCTCCTGCGTCCACTCGGCGGTGGACCCAGCTGATCCGCTCCCGAGCGCCGGCACGGGCCCCCGTGCCAGGCGACCGGCGACCGAATCGAGCTCGATCGACGGTCTCGGGAACGCGCGCGCGCAGGCAGAGTCCTGCCGACAATCATCGAATACGCCGCTCAGCGCCCGATGGACGGCCGCGCCGAACGCTAGCGGGATCAGGAAGTCCGGACTCGGATTCGAGACGAGCACGAGAGTCCGAACACGGTCGGGAAATCGGCGCAGGACCTCGAGCGCCAGACGGCCTCCATACGAGAAGCCCACGAGATCGGCGCGCCGGTAACCGAGTGAATGGAGGACATCGTCGAGGTCAGCAGCGGAAATCGATGTCGTGTACTGCGTCAGGTCGGCGCCCCGCTCGAGCTCCGACCGACACGCATGCACGGCCGGGAGTGGCACGCGCGGGCCCAGGTAGGCGACGTCGCTCCCATCGCCGTAGAAGTGGCAGTTGAGGGGAGCGGATGCGCCGGTTCCGCGCTGATCGATGAGGACGACGTCGTGTGAGGGCCACGCACCGCGAACAAAGTCGGCGATGCCCGCGTGCGTCGCGGCGCCGCCGCCCGGCCCACCGTCGAGCGGCACGACGGGGTCTGAGTCCGGGGCGGGGCCAGACGCGGGCAGCACGACAGAGATGCAGCGGAATCCGACGACCGGCCTGCGCAGCACGGTTTTCCCACACGTCGTACGTCCCACACAAGGTCAGCGTCCCCCACAGGCTTCGGAGGAGACACGGGTGCAACGACACCGTGGAGACGCGGCTCAAGGCGAGGGCACGCACCCCCGCGTGATACCAGCCCACGGGTCCGGACCGACATCCCGCCATCACACATGCGAATCCCACCGCGATCGCGCGCACGGGGTGCCGCCCTGTCATGTGGTCACCGGCGCGCTGGGTGGTTCGGGCAGCGGAGGATTGGTCGCCTCGTAACGCGGGCGACGCACGCGCGCGCGCCCATTGAGCGTGTTGCGCCTACGCCACCAGTCTGACACTGGACGCCAACCGAACTGTACTGTATAATGGCGACCCCGTCCATTAGCTGGCCTGCACCGGGACGGCCCGAGCCGGGACGGCACACCCGGGAGGCATATGAGACGCGTCTTATCCGTGATCGGCGCATCGCTCGCCCTCGCCTGCAGCTCCAGCAAGCCCACGCAACCGGCCCTCGCGCTGACCGTCACCGGCGGCTCGAGTTACCAGGGTCGCGACACCACGATTGGGGGCGAAGCGAAGTATGTCTGCGACTACACGATGCTCGCGACGGCAAGCGGCGGCAGCGCAGACGAAGTCGCCACCTGGGGCGGTGGCCACGAGACGTGGAAGCTCGCTTCGGACGGTCGACTCTCATCGAACGTGATTCCCGCCGCCGACGTGTACTTTGGCAACAATCCTGAGGTCCCAGCGGGTACACAGGTTAGTGGTGCCGGCTATGCATATTGGGACGGTTCGTTCTCGCTCAGTAAGACGTTCTACTATTCGACCCCGCAGTCGAGCAACGACTCGACGACTTACAGCTTTCAGTGTAATTAACCGGCTTGCACCGCTGACCCACGGCACCGCGTTGCTGGGGCTCTCTGCGGTTCGCTCGAGAAACGGCGCTGATGACCCATGTCGTCAGCGCCGTTTTGCATCCATCCGCACCAGACCTCGTCTCGAAATGGTTTTGAAAAAAGCCCAGGGGCGCCGCGGCGCAGTGCTACAACCCCGTTGGCGATGACACTATATAGGCATAGCCGTCGCACCCCGCGCCAACGCAGAGCTTTCACATGAGGGAGGGACGTGTGCACACGATGACGACGCAGCGCACTGCGATCGCGGTCACGTTGTGGTGGTGTGTGTGCGGCACGGCGCTCTACGCGCAGAGCCCCGCTGGCGGGACGGTCGATGGTCTGACCGTGGCGCAGATCTTCACGTCCAGCACGTTTGCTGCCCGCGGGGTCGGACCATTGCGGTGGCTCGAGACGGGGGCAGCATATACCACGGTCGAGCGGTCCGATTCGGCGGACGGTGACGAGATTGTGCAGTACGCCCCCGCGACCGGCGCTCGCTCGGTCCTCGTGTCCGCCCGAGCGCTCACACCTCCCGGTGGCTCGCCGCTGTCGGTTGCCGACTACGCCTGGTCGCCGGACGGTCAACGACTTCTCATCTTCACCAACGCACGCAAGGTGTGGCGTGACAACACGCGTGGTGACTACTGGGTGCTCGACCGTGCTGCCGGTACGCTGCGCCAGCTCGGCGGACCCGACGCGACCCCGTCGACGCTCATGTTCGCCAAGTTCTCACCCGATGGGCGGCGCGTCGCGTACGTGCGGGACCACGATCTGTGGGTCGAACCGGTCACTGGCGGCCCGCCCCTTCGCCTCACGACTGATGGATCGGCGACGATCATCAACGGGACGTCGGACTGGGTGTACGAGGAAGAGCTCAAGGAGCGAGACTGCTTCCGATGGTCCCCCGATGGTACGCACATCGCGTATCTCCAATTCGACATCAGCGGCGTCCGCGACTTTCTGCTGATCGACGACACGGATTCGCTCTACTCGTTCGTCAAGCCCGTGCAGTACCCCAAGGCCGGGACGACCAACTCCGCTGTACGGGCTGGGATCGTGCCAGCCGATGGGGGGTCCACAGTCTGGCTCGACGTCCCGGGCGACCTGCGCAACAACTACATCCCGAGATTGGACTGGGCGGAGTCGTCGGGTGAAGTCGTGCTGCAGCGGCTGAACCGACTCCAGGACACCGATCGTGTCATGATCGGCAACGCCCAGACGGGCGCAACGCATACGATCCTGACGGAGACGGACCCGGACTGGGTCGACGTCCAGGAGACCCGATGGATCGATCGAGGGACAGCGTTCCTCTGGCTGAGTGAGCGTGACGGGTGGCGCCACCTGTACCGCGTGTCTCGTGACGGGCGGGACGTGCGCCTCGTGACGCCCGGCGCGTTCGATGTGCTGAGCGTGGCCGCCGTGGCCGAGCCGTGGGCCTACATCGTGGCATCACCAACCAACGCGACGCAGCGCTTCCTGTACCGCGTTCGCGTGGACGGCTCGGGGGCGATGCAGCGCATCTCGCCCGCTGGCGGGCGGGGAAACCATGGTTATCTGATCGCACCGAACGGACAGTGGGCCGTGCACACGAGCTCGACCTTCGACACGCCGCCCGTGACCGATGTCGTGGCATTGCCATCGCACCGCGTCCTGCGCACGCTCGAGGCGAACGACGACGTGCGGGCGGCGGCGGCGCCGTTGATCCCGCGACCGGGCGAGTTCCTCCAGGTGGATCTCGGCGAGGGCGTCAAGGTCGACGGATATGTGATCAAGCCCCACGACTTCGATTCGACGAAAGCGTACCCGGTACTCGTGCAGGTGTATGGGGAACCCGCCGCGCAAACGGTCGTCGATCGATGGGGCGGTCGAGAGGCACTCTGGCATTGGTGGATCGCGGACCATGGCTATCTGGTGGTGAGCTTCGACACGCGCGGGACCCCAGCCCCCAAAGGACGCGCGTGGCGCAAGGTGGTCTATGGCGCGATCGGGGAGCTGTCGACGAGGGAGCAGGCCGCCGCGCTTCGCCGGTTCGCGCAGGATCATCCGTACGTGGACACGACGCGTGTGGCGATCTGGGGATGGAGCGGAGGTGGCACGAGCACGTTGAATGCGATGTTCCGCCACCCGGAGTTGTACAAAGTCGGCATGGCCGTCGCACCCGTCCCGGACCAACGTCTCTACGACACGATTTATCAAGAGCGCTACATGGGCCTGCCGGATGCGAACGCCGACGGCTACGCCCGCGGGTCACCGATCGGCTTCGCAGACGGACTCCGGGGGAGCTTGCTGATCGTGCACGGATCGGGCGACGACAACGTGCACTTTCAGGGGACCGAACGTCTCGTCAATCGGCTCGTCGCGCTGGACAAGCCCTTCGACATCATGGTGTATCCGAACCGCACGCACGCCATCTCCGAGGGCCCGGGCACGACCGTCCATCTCTTCTCGCTGCTCACGCGGTACCTCACGTCGCACCTGTCGGCGGGACCGCGATGAGGCCCGTCGCCCTTGCGTGACGTTGGCCCTGATGGCCATGCGCCGCTGGTCTCATCTGCCGCAGCACCCGTCGGCGATGGTTCTTGCGCGCAACACGGCGATACCCTCGATGGCGATCAGGGGAACCAGCGCAAGTCCGGCCACTGCGTCAGCCCACCACCATCCACCCATCGCGCGCAGGCCAAGCCCGACGAGCGTGATCGCTGAGAGCCATGCGCAGATATCGCTCTGTCGGGCATCGCCCGCGAGCGCCCGACTCTCCGCCTGTGCGGCTAGGCGCCGCTTCGCGCCGGCCAGGATCGGCATGATGACGACCAATGCCCCGGTGAGCACGATCCCGGGGACACTCACCGCAGGTGAGCGATGCTGCCAGAGCGCCGCGAGACCGTCGGCCGCCACAAAGACCGCGAGTATCACGAGGCCTGCTCCGACGAGTTGGGCGGCCCGCGGCTCGCGGGCGCTGCTCGCGCCTCCGGTGAAACGCCAGAGCACGACGGCGCCCGACGCGACCTCGATCACCGAGTCCCCGCCGAAGCCGAGGAGTGCCACGCTGTTCGCTCGCGCTGCGGCCCACACGGCGACTGCTGCCTCGGCGAGCATCCAGCCTACCGTCACGTAGGCGAGCCACCGCGCTCGTCGCGCGATGGGGATATCTAGCGTGTCAGCAGAAGCGTGGACCGTCGCCATGCTGAAGGCTAATGGAGAGCCGTCCCGACTACTTCGGGTGGGAGAGTGACCAGTGCGCGATCGGACTGCCGCGAGCGATTCGGCGTGTTAGCTTCGCAGCACGCGCGTGAGCTCTCTTCAAGCACCCGGTCTCCAGCAGCTTCGCCGCTACGCGATCGCGCGAAGCCTGTTCAAGCCCACGAGCCTGCAGCGGGCCGTTGCGCGGCTGGGCTTTGTCCAGGCCGACCCGATGCGTGCGCCCGCTCGCGCCCAGGATCTGATTCTGGCGCACCGCGTGCAGGATTATCGCGCCGGCGAGCTGGAGCGCCGTTATCCGCGCCTGGCGATCGAAGAGGCCTTTTTCATCAACTACGGCTTCTTGCCTCGCCAGACGCTGGCCCTGCTGCATCCACGCGAGGCGCCGAGTCCTTGGGACGTTTGGGACGCCAGGATGCAGGCGCGCGCCCAGGAGGTGCTGGCCTTTGTGCGCCAGCATGGTCGGACTCGCCCCAAGGACGTGCGGGCGCATTTCGATCATGGCCGCATCAAACGCTGGGGCGGCGACCTGAATGTCAGCGCGCACCTGCTGCAAGGCCTCCACTATCGCGGGCTGCTGCGCGTGGCGCGGCGTGACGCTGGCACCCGCATCTACGAAGCGATCGAGCCCGCGCCGCGAGACGACAGCGGCGAGGCTCGACTCGCGCGCGCGGGCCAGTTGTTGGATACGGTCGTGCACCTCTACGCGCCACTCCCAGTGGGCAGCCTGCATTATCTGTGCGGGCTGCTGCGCTCTGGCGTGCCGCACTTAGCCGACGAGGTACGGCAGCTCCAGGAGCGCGCCGCATCTCGCTATGCCAATGCGCAGGTCGATGGCCGAATGTGGTTCTGGCCGCAGAGCGAGAACCCAGCATCCGCCCGACACCGGGTCGACGACGGGCTCCGCTTCCTCACGCCCTTCGATCCCGTGGTGTGGGATCGCCGGCGCTTCAAATTGTTCTGGGGCTGGGAATACAAGCTCGAGGCCTATGTCGCGGCCCATAACCGCCGCATGGGCCATTACGCGATGCCGGTGTTGTGGGGGGAGCACGTGCTGGGCTGGGCCAATCTGAAGGTGGTGGATCGTCAACTGCAACACGAGATGGGGTTCGCCGGCCCGCAGCCACGTGGCAGCGCCTTTCAGCTGGCGCTCGATCGCGCATTGCAGCAGATGCGGCAGTTTCTGGAGCTGTAGTGCGGCTCCTGTCGGTGCCAACACATGCAGCATAGCATCGAGTGCCTACTTACCTTACTGGCGCGTACCGGTTGGATTTGAATACCGCGGTTCAACAAGATTGATTTACAGGACGGGAGGGGTGGCCGAGAGGCTTAAGGCAGCGGTTTGCTAAACCGCCATAGGGTCTTAAAGCCCTATCGAGGGTTCGAATCCCTCCTCCTCCGTGCAACAGCATGCGGGCCCGTCGTCAGGCGGGCCCGCTGCCGTTCGGACCAGCGACGCGTTCGCCGCCTACGACTACTTTTCACGGGTGCCTGCCTCCTCCTCCGACCATCCGTCTGACCCCGGACCACAGCGCGTCCGCTTTGCACCCTCCCCGACCGGCTATCTCCACGTTGGTGGCGCCCGGACCGCGCTCCTCAACTGGCTGTATGCCCGACATACCGGGGGCCAGTTTCTGCTTCGAATCGAAGACACCGACCGCGCGCGGAGCACCGAGGCCTCGACTCGCGCTATTTTCGAAGGACTGAACTGGCTCGGCCTTGGATGGGACGAGGAGGTCGTGTATCAAGGCGGCAACCTCGCCCAGCACCGCGCAGATGGCGAACGACTCCTGGCGTCCGCCGCCGCGTATCGGTGCTTCTGCACGCCGGAGGAGCTCGAGCAGCGCCGTCTCGCGGCCGAGGCACAGCGAGAGTCGTTCCGGTACGACCGGCGGTGCGAGCGGCTGGCGGCTGATGAAGTAGCCCGACGCGTCGCCGCCGGGATGCCGAGCGCCATCCGCTTCCACGTCCCCGACGGCATCACCGAGTGGGACGACCTGGTACACGGCCGCATCGCGTTCCCGAACAAGGATATAGAAGACTTCATTGTGCTGCGCTCCGACGCCACGCCCGTGTACAACATGGCCGTCGTGTCGGACGACATCGCGATGTGCATCACCACCGTGATGCGTGGCGACGACCACATCTCGAATACACCCAAGCAGATCCTGCTCTACCGGGCGCTCGGCGCCGGCCTGCCCGTGTTTGCGCACCTGCCAATGGTGCATGGCACCGATGGCAAGAAGCTGAGTAAGCGCCACGGAGCCACCGCCGTCGCTGACTATCAGCGAGAAGGCATCCTGCCGAGTGCGATGGCCAACTTCCTCGCGCTGTTGGGATGGTCACCGGGCGGCGACCGCGAGGTCATGATGATGCCCGAGATGATCGAGCTCTTCTCGACGTCCGGGCTTCAGCGCAAAGCGGCGATCTTCGACCCGAAGAAGCTGGAGTGGATGAACGGACAGCATCTGTCATTGATCCCCCTTCCAGAGCTCCTGCCGCGCGTGACAGCCGCGCTCGTGGACGCCGGTCTCACGACCCCCGAGGTGATCGCGACTCGGCCGGAGTGGTACGCGGCACTCATCGACCTGCTGCGTGTGCGGGCGCGCACCATCAACGACATTGTGCGCCAGGCCGAGCCGTACCTCTGTCCGACGATTACCTACGACCCGGATGCGGTCGCCAAGCAGTGGAAGGATCGGCCGGCGACTGCCACGCTCTTACGTGCGACGCGCGACGCGCTGGCCGGGGTCACGCCTTGGGAGGTGGCGCCGCTGGAGGCGGGGCTGCGCACATTGGCAGAAGCTCACCAGGTAACGGCCGGCAAGATCTTTCAGCCGCTCCGCGTCGCGTTGACTGGGCTGACGGTGAGTCCGGGGATCTTCGACGTGCTTGTGTTGCTCGGTCGCGACACCTCACTGTCAAGAATCGATGCAGCTATCCGGTCATTGAATTAATAGGATCTTATTGACCGCACCGGATCTCATCATAGAATTCATGTGGTCGCGCCCGCCAGAACGGGCGGCCCCGCCCCAGACCTGAAGTCCACGGGTCCGCGGCGCCAAACACGTAGTGCCCACCGACCCGCCAAATGAATTGCGGAGGCCGCATGGCAGAGCCGTTGACCCCCACCGAGCGACGCGTCTACCACTACCTCCTCGACTTTCTCTCCGAAAACACGTACCAGCCCAGCATCCGCGAAATCGGCAAACGGTTCCGGATCAAGTCGACGAAGACCGTCTCGGATATCCTGCAGGCGCTTGCTGAGAAAGGGTTCATAGAACGCGATCCGTCTCGGTCCCGCGGTGTCCGCTTGCTCGGCTTCGCGGCCACGGCACGGGTTCAGCCGATTCCCATCTATAGCCGGATCAACCCAACCGAGCCGGCCCTGCTGCCAGAGCATCGTCAGGGATTTCTCACGGTCGACCGCCGGTTCGTGCCTAGCGAGGATGTCTATGCGCTACGAATCAAGGGCAACGGCATGGAGGGTCGCGCGATCGTCGACGGCGACTTCGTCCTGGTCAACCCGTCTGCCCGGGCCCGCGACGGTGAGATCGTGGCCGCCCGGATCGGCGAGGACACCACGGTCAAGACGCTGACGCACCGCGGAGCTGCAATCGTGCTCGAGCCCGCGAGCGCGAGCGATCGCGAGATCACCGTGGGACCGCAAGACAACTTCGCTGTGCTGGGCGTGATCTGTGGCGTGTTCCGCCCATTCCACGACGGCCAGCATGAAGAGGAGTCCGCAGCAAACCTCGAGGACGCCGAATTCGACGCCGCGGAGCCCGTCGCGAGGGTCTAGGGCACGGGTGATTGGTGGTTGGTGATTGGTGAACAAATCTCAGGGCCCGTGACACGTAGCCGTCACGGGCCCTCAGGTTTGTCCCTAGCCACTAGTCCCTAGCCACCAGCGGTTACTGGGTGGGGTTCACCGTTGGCGTGGTGCCATTTGCGACCGGCGGTGTCGGGCTCGGCGAGGGCTGCGGCGGCTCTTTCTGCTTTTGTTGCTCTTCGTGCTCGCGTTCTTTGCGCAGCCGCTCTTCCTTGATCGCCTTGTTCATCTCCTCGGCGTCCATCTGTCGATTGGCCTGGTACTGGATGTCTTTCTGCCGCGAGTTGAGCAACCGCTCGTTCTCCGCCGCGATCGGATTGCCCGTGAAGTTGTTGAGTGGCAGCGCTGCCAGGATCGCGTTCGGAATCGAAATTGGGCCGAGATGGATGTATTGCTGGTCAATGCCCCACTTCTTTCCGCCGATCTCCTTGGTCCAGTCTCCGGGCTTCTTGGTCGGGCCCAGCATCGCCAGGGAATCGTTGTGCTGGCTCACCATGGCGTGTGCCGCGCTATCGAGTTGCACGGCGAGCGTCCGCGGCTTGGCGCCCTCTCCGGGCGGAGCAGGCGGCACATAGACTCGGCCATCGTGGTACTCGAAGCGGGACCCGTAGGCGGGCCCGCCAGTCCTCGCCACTGGACCCACGCCTTGGATGTCCGAGGACGGCGCGGGCTTGGCCGGCGCAGGCGCGATGGTCGTCGGGACGACTGTCGGCGTTGCTACGACCGTGGGGCCGGCTGGCGGAGCGGCGGCTGGAGGCGGTGGCGGCGTCCGCCGGACGGGAGTCGCGGTCGGCGCCGGCGCGGCCGTCGGCGGGACCGCAACGTATTGAATGTGCTCTTCTTGCGGGTGGGCTTCCTTGCCGAGACCCAGCCAGTCCCGCAGGGGTCCAGGCATGAGCAGCACGCGGATCAGCCCGGCGCCCACAACCACGTGGATGACGAGGGAGACGACCAGTGCCCGGCGCGATTCCCGCCGGTTTTTGCTTCCTGTTCGGCTCTGCGCCATCAAGGCCATAGGCTAGCCTACCGGATCAGCGAATGCGGTCAGCACCTGCCCTGCGCGCCCCGCCGCCGCTTGTAGGCGCTCGGGGGGCACAATAAAGGATACACGAAAGAATCCCTCCGCGCCCTCCCCAAAGGCAGATCCTGGCAGAACGATTACGCCAGTCTCCTCCATAAGGCGATCCGCGAACGGGCCGCTGGGGATGCCCTCGGGTAATTCGACCCAAACGTACATCGTGGCCTTGGGTACCACGCAGGCAAAACCCGCCTGGCGGAAGGCAGCCACCGCGGCGTCCCGCCGCTCCCGGAAGGTCGCGACGTTGCGCGGCACGAACTCCCGCCAACTCCCGATCGCCGCGACCGCTGCTGCCTGGATCGCCATGAACTGCCCGGTGTCCACAAAAGACTTCACCCGAGCCAACGCGGTGCATGTCTCGGCACTTCCGACCGCCCACCCGCACCGCCAGCCCGTCATGTTGTACGTCTTAGAGAGCGAGTGAAACTCGATCGCTACCTCGCGCGCACCATCGATCTCGAAAATGCTCGGCGGCACGTACCCGTCGTAGGCGAGCTCGGAGTAGGCGTTGTCGTAGACCAGCAGGATGTCGTACTCCCGGCACCGGGCGACGACTCGCTCGAGATACTCACGCGGCGCGATGGCAGCCGTCGGATTGTTCGGGTAATTGAGATACAACAGTTTGGAGCGCTGGAGGACGTGCTTCGGGATCTCGTCGAGATCGATGAGGAACTGCGTCCTCGGGCGGAGCGCGTACAGATAGGGTGTTCCCCCACTCAAGCCAACCCCTCCCATGTACGCGGCATAGCCAGGCTCCGGGACGATCGCCATGTCCCCCGGGTCGAGGTAGGCCAGCGCCACGTGCGACAGGCCGTCCTTGGATCCAATGAGCGGGACGACCTCGCGCATCGGATCGAACTCGAGGCCGAAACGCATCCGCATCCACGTCGCCACCGACTCGCGGAACTCGACGAGGCCGAGCCCGAATCCGTACCGGTTCATGGCAGGCGTCCGCGCGGCACGCCCCAGTGCGTCGAGCGCTGCCTGGGGCGGCGGCAGGTCGGCATCGCCCGCGCCGAGATCGATGACGTCGATGCCGCGCGCCACGAGCTCTCGCTTCCGCTGCGGGATCGCGGCCAGTGGATACTTCGGGAGCGCAGCCAAGCGAGCCGCGAAAGCGGGCATGGTCGTGCTACTCCGCGGCGGCGACGGGGTTCCCGACCCGACTGAGCGTCCGGCCGTCGCTGCCTTCGATCGTCACCTCCACGAGGTCGCCTGGAGCGAGGGCGTCCGTGCCGGAGGGCGTACCCGTGGCGATCACGTCTCCCGCCTCCAAGGTCATGATGGAGGAGATGAACGCGATCAATTTCGGGATCGAAAACACCATGGAGTCGGCGCGGGCGCGCTGGCGTTCGACGCCGTTCACGCGGGTGACCACGGACAGCGCACCCCAATCTCCCACGTACGCCTGCTCACCGCCCATCGGGCCGAACGTGTCGAAGCCCTTGGCCCGTGTCCACTGGCCCTCGGCCTTCTGGATGTCGCGGGCCGTCACGTCGTTGAACGCCACGACACTGCGGACGGCGTGCGCCGCATCGCGTTCCGCGACGCGCCGCACGCGGCTCCCAATCACGATGCCGATCTCTCCTTCGAACTCGACACGCGTCGATTCGGGTGGCAGGATGATCGGTGCCCCGTCGGCCAGCATGCTGGACGGAGCCTTGAGGAAGATGAGCGGCGACGTCGGGACATCGTTTCCCAACTCGGCGGCGTGCGCTGCGTAGTTGCGACCAACGCCGATGATCTTCGAAGGACGGGATGTCATGGGGTGGCAGTGTCCGAGTGGAAGAACGACTCGATCTGGCGCCGAACCGCGCGCCAAGGTCCAGCAATGCGTCGAGCCGGCGGGAGCGCGTCGAGCAGCCCGCGCCCGTACACCTTGGTGACGATCCTCGGGTCGGCCAACACGACCACACCGCGATCGGAGGTCGAACGGATCAAGCGACCGAACCCTTGATTGAGTCGCAGCGAGGCTTGCGGGAGCATGTATTCCACAAAGGGATCGCCACCGCGGGCCGCAATGCGCTCGCACTGGGCAGCCGTCACGGGTTCGGAGGGAACCCGGAATGGCAACCGAGCAATGACGAGTGCTCGCAGCGCCCGCCCGGGGACATCGACACCTTCCCAGAACGATGCCGTGCCGAGGAGCACCGCGTCGCCCGACGCTCGAAACCGGCGCAGCAGGACATCGCGAGGCTCATCGCCATGCACCAGCAGATCGGCAACGGGCGGACGATCCGCCTCACCGCTGCAGCGCTTCCGCGAGCGCTCGGACGTCGCGGTGGCTCGTGAGCAATACGAAGACACCGCCGCCCGCGGCGCGGACCACGTCCCGGACGATCTGCGCGACACTGGCCGTGTGCCGGGCCTGATCGACGTTGGGGGCCGGCACATCGGTCGGAATCACCAGGAGCGCTTGTTGAGCGTAGTCGAACGGCGATGCGAACCGTGCGGTCCGGAGATCGAGTGTCGGGGCGTCGACGCCGAGTCGCGCCGCCAGGAACTCGAAGCGTCCCTCGGCCGCGAGCGTGGCGCTCGTCACGACTGCCGTGTCGACGCGCGCGAACAGATCTTCACGCAGAATGGGGGCGAGGTCGAGTGGCACCGCACACACCGCAATGTTACTCGCCCGATCCGATCCGGCGCGCTCGCGATCACCGGATGTGCGACGGCGCTCGAGCCAGCGCACGGTCGGCTCGCTCCCCGGCGTGGGCGCGAGTCCCTCGCACAACGCGGCGGCGGCCGCCGTCAGTCGGCGCCCCACGCCCCGGAGCTCACTGAGCGTGCGCCCGAGCGCCTCGTCCTGGATCTCCTCGCCCGCGTGTCGCCCCTGAATGATCCGTAAGCCATCGTCGAGCGCATTCACATCGCGCAGGAGGCGCTCGAGAACCATGCTGAGTCCCGCGGCCCAAACCGGATGGCTCGCAAACGACTCATCGAGGCGGAGCTGTGGCGTGCTTGCCTCTGCGAGGAGCGCGGCTAGCAGATCGAAGACCAGGTCGCCCCGCTCCCGGACAGTCGCCGTGGCCGGTAACAGGCTGTCGTGAATCAGATCGAGGCTCGCCGTCGAGAGCAAGTCATCCACGCCTCGGAGCGACGCGGCGAGCCGGGTGAGGAGTCCTTTGCCGCCGCGCCGGTCGAGTCGCGCCATGAGGCGCTCCCATGCCCGTCGCGTGACGGTAGCGCCGAGGTGCGAGGCCGCGGCCTCTTCGAGGTGATGGCCCTCGTCGATCACCAGCCGCGCGTAGGGCGGCAGCACCGCTGCGTCGTGCCAGTTGTGCTGCACGCGCCGCACCGCGATGTCCGACATGAGGAGGTGATGGTTGACCACAACGACGTCGGCCTGCGCGGCGGTTCGTCGTGCGCGGAACACGAAGCATCTGATCGTAGTGCGGGCACCGCTGGCGCCCGCAGAGATCGGGTTCCGCGGCTATCTCGTCCCAGACCGCGGGATGCGGCGGAGTCGCCGCGTCCGCCAGGGATCCGTCAGTCGTCTGCTGCGACCACGCGGCCACCGCCGCGAGGTCGCGTTGCTGATGGGCGTCGAACAGCGCAGGCGCCCCGGTGAGCGCGTGCTCGAGCCGATGCAGACACAGATAATTGCGCCATCCCTTGAGCAGCGCAAATCGGACTGGTTGATCACTGAGCGCGGCCGCCAGTAGCGGCAGGTCCTTGCCGACGAGCTGCTCTTGGAGGTTGATCGTGTTGGTCGAGACAACCGTGCGCTCGCCCGACATCGCGGCCCATCGGAGAGCGGGGACGAGATACGCGAGTGACTTGCCAACCCCGGTGCCCGCCTCCAGCAACGCGATGCCACCCCGGTTGTAGACAGCCGCGACTTCAGACGCCATGGCCCGTTGACTCGCCCGATCCTCGTAACAAGGCGCAGTCCCTTGCCCCGCACTCGCCAGCGCCCCAGCGATGGGACCCTCTGGCCCGAGATCGTGGGCGATGGCCTCGGGATCGAGCGTGGCGCGGCTCGCCCGCGCTCGCTACCCGTCGCGTCCGTCTCGCTCGCCTCCGGGTCCTCGGGCATTGCCGCCGACCACATCGGATCCACGGTAGGGGCAAGGCATGCGTCGCCGGCGGCGTGATCAGCGCTCGTGCGACGCCCGTGGCGCGACCGGCCATCAGTGACGCCGGGCTCGCTCGTGGGAGCGCTCCACGGAAACGCGATCACGTCTTGAGCGGCTTTTTCTTCGCGGCCGGGAAGAGCACGTTATTCAGAATCAGGCGGTACCCGGGAGAGTTGGGATGTAGCGCAGAGATCCGTCGAGGGATTGCCCACCGCGTGCTGGGCATCCTCCGGGTCGTGCCCACCAAGATAGGTCCAGGACCCTTTCCCGTAATCACCGTGCACGTACTTGACCCATGGCGCGCCTTCCTCGTACGCGAGGACGATATCGGTCGGTTTCAACGTGGCCTTGGTGAAGCTGGTCGTCACGCCGTAGAAGTCGGGGATGACGGTCCGATGATTCTGCACCAGCATCGAGGCGACCGGATCGAACTTGGCGGCGAAGGCAAACAGGGTCACCTCACCCAGCGGCTGCTTGCGCGACGGCACGTTCACCTGATGGCCGTCGATGTCGCTCATCGAATTGACGTTGGGCGACATCTCGAGGTGTGCGTTGCGGAAGGCGAAGGCGCGCGACCAGTCCATCTTGGCGTCGGCATCGGCATCCATCGGCGTGCCGTCCGAGAACGTACCGGCAATGTCCACAGCGTGTGCCGCATTGGCCAGGTCGAGCGTCTCGGTCGCGCCGCACATCGCGAACAGGAGTCCTCCCTGATCCACGAACTCACGGATCCCGTTGGCGACTTCCTTCTTGAGCGCCGGGACGTTCGGGAACCCGTGCCGCCGCGCGGTGTCCAGGTCGCGGCCGACTTGCTCGGTGAACCACGGCGCCCCCCGATAGTTCAGGTACAGCTTGTTGAACTGCCCCGTGAAATCCTCATGGTGCAGATGCACCCAATTGTATTTCGACAAATTCCCGGCGAGGACGTCGTCGTCCCACACCTGGGTGAATGGAATCCCCGCATACTGCACGGCCAGCGTCACTGCATCGTCCCAGGGCGGCGAGGTCGGCGGCTTGTAGATCGCCACGGTCGGCGCGGTCTCGAGGGGAATGGAATCCATGTTGGCCCCTGCGATCTCGGTTCGGATCGACGCGACGGTGGCATCGTCCACTGGTGTCAGCGTGACGCCGTCGAGTGCCCCGCGCCGGCGCAGGTCGGGAGTGTCAGGGAGTAGAAATGATCCGCCGTGGTAGTTGAGGAACCATTCGCCCCGCGCGCCGTCACGAAGCGCATTGTAGACGAGACCGTACGCTTTCAGATGGTTTTGCTGATCGTCGTCCATGGGCACCAGTAGATGCCCGTCATCATCACGGCCAATTCGCCAGCCGCGGGTGGCGACGAGCGCGGCCGCGGATGTCACCAGGAACTGGCGGCGTGTGACGTCTGTCGGAGGAGTATCGGTCATCGGAATCCTTCACGCAGTGGCCTTGACGGCCTCGAGCTCTTCGCGCGCGAGCGGCACGAGAGCGCTTTCGGGATAAGTCAGGATGAGGTGCTGCCAACGTACGATCGCGCCGGTCGTGTCCGCGCCGCGCTTGAGGGCACGGCCCCATTCGAGGTCGGCCTCGGGGGCTTCGGGCGCCTGAGCGTACTGTTCGATGACCTTGCGCCAGAGGGGAATCGCCAAGGCATCATGGTGCTGTGCCACGTGCAGTCGGGCCGCGGCGGCTAGCAGCAAGGGCGCCGCGTCGGTCACGACGCTGCTGGCCGCCACGAAGCGGTCGGCCGCCGCGGACGTGTCGCCGCGCGCGAGCGACGTAAAGGCTTCGCCCACCAACGGGGCGCTGTCCACGGTGGTCCGTGAGAGCAGCAGAAGCGCGGCGAGTCCGTCGGGCGTGGCACCCGAGGGATGCTGCAGGTCTGCGCGCGCGGTTTTCAGGTCGCCGGCATACAGCGCCAGCCATCCGGCGACGTCCGGATCACTTGCGAGGCCGTACTCGCTCGCCGCGGCCCGCGCATGGGCGATGTCGCCCTGGCGCACGTAGCCCCACGCGATCTCGCGTTCCACCGGGACCCGGCCTTCGTCGCTCAAGAGATGGCCATCCCGCGCCAACGCCCCCTCCGCATCACTCATGCGACCGAGGCGTGCGAGCACGCGCACGCGCAGCGGCAAGAGCGTCGTCCCGATGACGGTGGAATCCGTCCCCCCTGGCATCGTAGACGCTCGCTGGAGCATCGCCCAGGCGCCTTGCGGATCGCCTGCGGACAGGGCGGCGGCGGCTCCGTGCGCAGCGACGTCCGCACTGGGGTGGATTGAGAGCGCGGCAGCATAAGCCTCGTGCGCCACGCCGGACGCACCCGCCGCACGAGCCGCATCTGCGAAGTCCAGCCACGTCTGTGCTGTCGAGTCGTCGGGCGGCAAGGGCTCCAGCGCCGCCCACGCATCACGCGGCAAGCCCCACCCGAGGTCCAGCTGCGCGATCGCGCGCCGACCCCCAAGTGAGATCGGCGGGGCCAGGAATGCACTGGAAATGCCGAAGCGCGCGTCCGCCGCAGCGGCGCGCAGCGTGTAGGCAGCGGCCACCGCGAGATTCGGACTGCGGTCGAGGACGTGCCGCCACGCCCGCGCCGATGTCGTCCAGGCGCCACTCTCGGCCGCCATGTACGCGGTGTCCAACACCTGATCCTGCGCTCGGGCGATCGTCGGCGCTCCTCCGAAGGCGACCAGGGCCGGCACGAAGGCCGACAGTCCGCCCGCTAGGATCCGCGCGGACGTACGTCCTGCGCGCAGCGCGTGCCGGCGGTCATCGTACGGCTCACGGCGACTGCGCATTGATCCGCCGGAAGTACTCGAGGACGATCTGACGCTCGTCCGAGGAGAGGCCCCGGAGCTCGCTCCACGACGGCTGCGGAAAGCGGACCGCCGGACGGCTGTCGACCGATACGTCGGGTGGCGTGAACTGCTCCCGGCCGGTCGCGGCCTGTGAGACGCGCTTCCCCGTGCTGTCGCGCTGATCCTGTTCGAGTGTGAAGCCAGCGTCGAGCAGGCGGTGATAGAGACGCTCCTGACGGATGAGTGTCTGCTGGTCGATGCCTGATCGGGCGAGCCCGTCCGCGATGTGATGCGCCTCCGATGCCAGTCCCTGCGCACGACCCGAGATGTCGTCGTCTCCCAGGCGATCGAGCGCATCCGCAAGCTTCCGCTGACTCTCCGCGACGCCCCGCGCGTTGGGGTTGAGCCCTGGCCCGCCTGATTGGCCGCCCGGGCTCATCGCCAAGCCCTGGGCCTGGGCGTTGATGCTGCCTTGCGCCTTGGCCAGCTGCTGCATCTCCTGCAGCATCTCCGCGAGTCCTGACGCGGACGTCGCTGATGACGCGCGCTCGCGGTCGCGCATCATCGCGGCCGCCGCCTGGTCGAGCGCATCAGCAGCCGCATGCATTGCGGCTGCGGTTTGACCGTTGTTGCCCGTTTGGTCGCTATTGGTCGACCCCGACTGATTTGCGGTCGCCCCCGAGGCCAACTGCTGCTCCGACTGGCGAGTGGCATTCTGGACTTGCGTGCGCGCCTGGCCAAGTGCTCGCTGGGAGTTGCCGGAGACGAGTGCACTCTGTTTACTGGCTTTCTGCAGTCGCTCTCCCGTGCGGTCGGCGGCCTGCTGCACGGCGCTTTGTCCCGCCTGCACCGCTTTCTTCTCCGCCTGTTGCTGCGCCTGTTGCGCCTGCTGCGCGAGCTGATTCTCTTGGCGCGCCAGCTGCATCGTCTCCTGAATCGACTGGTCGAGCTGCTGAGTCAGCGCGTTCTTCCACTCCTGGATCTGCTGCTGGCGCGCCTGCCCCAACTGCTGGGCGGCGTGATCCATTTGATTTGCGGCGCTCGCGGTCTGACGGTCCGACATCTCCTGTGCCGATGAATCGACATGCTCGCGCGCAGCCCCGACCTGCTGTGCGCCCGACTGCGCTTGTTGATCCGCTAATCGGTGCGACAGCTGGTCGACATCCTTGGACAACTGATGCGAGCGCTCAGCGAGCTGTTGGTCGCTCCCACGCTGACCGGACTGCGCCCCTGGGCTGGGCTGCGGGGTCGCTGCCGTCGACTGCGCCGGGTCCCGCGACCGCGTCGGGTCCTGCTGCCGCGCCGGATCCGGGTGCGACGGGTCGTTCTGCGGGGACTGGCCCGCGGCGAGTTGTTGCTGCGGCGTCTGGCCTTGCTGGGGCTGCGTGGTGCGCGCGGGGCCGCTCGGCGGTGGCGCGCTGTCGCTCCGAGCCCGTGCCAACGTCGCGGAGTCGCCACGCGGTTGGCCACCGCTGTTCTGCGCAGGGTTGGGGCGTGTGCCCGCTCGGGCGTGTTCTTCCTTGGCGATGTCCCGCGCCTCATCGTGCAACGTCTGCATCGCCCCTTCGAGCGCCGCGCGCTTGAGGATGTCGACGCTCCGATCCAACTGCTCACGCATCTGCTGCTGTTGCTGTGCGAGCTGCTCGAGCGATTGCCGCGTGTCGCCGCTTCGCAACGAGTCGGCACTCTGATCGAGGTGACTGAGTTGGTCACGCATCTCCGGCGTGAGCGCATCGTTGAGGAGCTGCTGGGCCTGATGCAGCTCCGACGCAAGCGTACTGTCGAGCGCCCCGGCCTGCTTCAGCTGTCGCTCGAGCTGCTGCGCCTGCCGTTGTAGTTGCTGCACCCGGCTCGCGAGATCGCGCTGCTGATTGGCGAGGGCTTTGGCGCGCTCGGCGGTCTCGTATGACATGGTTGTCCGAGGAGTCGTCCCAGTCGAGTTGCCATTGGACCCGCCGCTCCGCGCCCCGCGCGCCCGCGCGGCCTCTTCGGTGTGCTGCTCGAGCTGGCGTTCGGCCGCCGCCGTCGCACTGGCCGCCGACACCGCGGAATCGGCCGACGTGCGCGCAATGGTGCGCTCCTCGGTCAAGGAGGGCACGCGCAGTACCCGCTCCTGGCTTGCGGTCATCTGGTGCCAGGGCGAGGCATCGGTTGCTTCCGCGACGATGTGCAAGGCGTCGCCAGGTTGGAGCGCACGTGGTGCGAGATCCAGCGTGACCGTGCCATTCCATTGCGCGACGGAACTGTCGCTGACGCGTTGGACCACGGCGACTTCCGGCTGACCCGCGACGGGCGCGCGCCAGCTCCGCACCTCCACGAACGCGAGCGCATGATCATCGGATGCAGTGATGGTCAGCGGCACGCGGTCCCCAATCGTCACGGTCGTATCGTGCGACGGGGTCACGATCTCGACGCGCGGTGCGGAGTCGGGGATCACGTCCACATCGAGCGGCGGTGGCACGTCGGTAATCGGACCGCCCGACGCCTCAGCGCGCCAAGTCCATTGGCCGCCAGGCATCTCCGCCAGCAGATATCCAGCGAAGTGCCGCCCGGTCGGCGTGAGCGCCGCTGTGTCGCGGCCGCGCACCAGCGCGACCGATGCCAGAGCAGCGGAGGCTTCGCCCGTAATTTCGATCCGCGTGCCGCGGGGCACGCGGGCCACTTCGCCAGCTGCGAGCGGCTCCTCGGGCCGATGCAGGTAGGTCGGGTACACGGCGCGCATCGCGAGCCCGCCCACAAAGGGTCGATCGCTCGCCTCGACGAGCGCGGTATCACTGGTCGCGCGGCCATCGGTCGCGACCACGGCGAGCTCCGCCTGCACGGGGCCGGTCGTGACATCCACTCGATCGTGCACGACGGGATACCACGCACTCACCCAACCCGTACCGGTCGCTCGCGTGAAGAGCTGGAGGCGTCGGCGGCCGGCGGCCAGGATCCGCAGGTGCGCGGGCTGTCCGCGCGGTACATCGCGGGGTGCGACGACATGGAGCGCAGGCAGGAGGGTACCCCGCCAGGCCTCGATGGGGTGGATGACGACACTCCATCCGTCCGGCTGGCGTACGGCTGTGGCGGCGAGGGTGAACACGCCCAGCCCAGCGATGAGCAGCCCGCTCAGAGCGCGGCGGCCGGCGGTGCGTCGCAATTTCGGGGCGAGCGGGCCTCCCTTGCGGGGAGCCGCAGCCTGCAGGCGCGCGGCCAAGTCTCGCGCCCCGCGACGTCCCAGAGCGCCCATGTGCGCGACTTCGAGCGCGCCGCGCAGCGCACCGAGCCGTAAGCGACGCTCATTTTCGATCGCGGTCGCAACGTGGGCAGTCGATGCGTCAGCGCGGAGATGACGGACCGTGAACGCCACGAGTCCGACCGCCGCGGCGGCCGCGAGCACCCACGCGATAAACGGAACGATGGCGGGGAGCGCCATCCAGCGACCGCTGCCGAGCGCGAGCGCGGCGAGGGCGAGGACGACGGCCGACACGGCCAGGACCAGCGCCCCACCCCATAGAGCGAGGACCCGGGCCAGTCGAGCTCGCTCACGCGCGACTAACTCAACGACCGTCACGGACTGAAGCTAACCTCCGCGCGTCGGCCGCCGGACCGACACGCCGTGAGCGTTTCGCTACGCCGCGGGACGACTCGTCACCGCGTAGACAAACAGATTGATGCCCATCTCCAGTGCCTTTTCGTGGAGGGCGGGCGGATCGGTGTACGTGCCCACATCCTCCCAGCCGTTACCCAGGTCGGACGAGAAGCTGTAATAGACGACGAGCCGGTCGCCCAAGAAGATGCCGAACCCGCGTGCCGGGAGGCCGTCGTGGACGTGGATCTTGGGGATGCCGCGGGGGAAGTCGTAGACGATGTGATAGATGGGATGACTCAGCGGCACATCCACTAGGGGGCGGTCGGGGTATACCCGCGCGATTTCCCGCCGGAAGCTCGGATCGAGCCCGTAGTTGTCGTCCACGTGCAGGAAGCCGCCCTGCGCGAGGTACTGGCGCAGGCGGACGATCTCGGCATCGCTGAAATGGATATTGCCATGACCGGTCGCGTGCAGAAACGGATAGTCGAACAACCGGTCGTCCATGAGGGTCACGCGCGCCTCGGTCGGGTCCACCTTGAGAGACGTGCGCTCATTGATTGCGGCGATGAGGTTGGGGAGGCTGGACGGATTGGCATACCAGTCCCCGCCGCCATCGTACTGCAGGCGGGCGACCGCCAGTTCCGGCACGGTGGAACGAGACGCTTCGGCACCCGCGGCAGCCGGCCTGGAGGAGCCGGACCGGGTCATGTCGGGCGCGGGGGCGCGCCCGGGCGCCAGCGATCCGCCCGAGGGGCCGCGATCCGACACGCTCGCCACGAGGCCAGCGATCATTACGAATGGAACGAGCCTCAACATGCGCCCTCCGTCACTCGGCGTCCGACTCGCCGTGCTGCCCATGCGCCAGGCGATACGCAAGGTTGCGCGGCACCCCCTCTTCGTGCATCAACACTGCTGCAATCTCACGCGGGGCCGCTCCTCCCGCCCGCAACGCTCGAGCCCGCGCCCTCCACGCACTCTCATCGCGCGGTTGCTCCTCCCGCCCTTCCACCACAATGACGACTTCCCCGCGCGGCGGGGTGCTGGCGTAATACGCGGCAAGGTCGCCCACTGTTCCCCGTCGCACCTCCTCGAACACCTTGGTCAACTCACGCGCCACTACCGCCTGGCGCGTCGCGGCACCGGCGTCAGCCAATGCGGCCAACATCGCCCCCGTCCGCGTCGGCGCCTCATAGAGCACGGCCGTGTGGGGCAGCTCGACCACCGTCGCCACCGTCGCCCGCCGCTCGCCATGTCGTCGCGGCGCAAAGCCGAAGAAGGTGAACCGCTCGCCCGCCAAGCCCGACGCGACCAAGGCCGCGAGCACCGCCGACGCTCCCGGGATCGGCACGACTCGGATGCCGGCGTCCAACGCCGCGCGGACGAGCCGCGCGCCCGGATCGGACAGCAGCGGGGTCCCTGCATCGCTGATCAAGGCAAGCTCATCACCCGTCTGCAGACGCGCGACGAGCCGCGCGCAGGACGCGGCCTCGTTGTGCTCGTGGTACGCCGCGAGCGGCGTGGCAATATCGAAATGAGACAGGAGCGTGCGCGCATGCCGCGTGTCCTCCGCCAGAATCAGTGCGACATGACGTAGCACCTCGACTCCACGAAACGTCATGTCGCCGAGATTGCCGATCGGGGTGCTGACGATGTAGAGGGGCATGAGCATCCTTCGGATGCTAGAGAGTAGAACGTAGAGAGTAGAAAGACGATTGCCCACAAAGCACAAGCCACCGACCACAAACGCTTGTGGCTGGTGGCCGGCGTCTACTTTCTACTGTCTACTCTCTACGTTCTAGGCGGCCGAAGACACGCCAAGGTGCTCCTTGAACTTCTTCTCGAGGTGCGGCCTCGGGACGGCGCCCACCACCTGGTCGACGAGTTTGCCGTCCTTGAAAAATAGAATGGTCGGGATTGACCGGACGTTGAATCGGGTGGCCGTCGCCTGATTGGCGTCGACGTCCACTTTCGCCACTTTCGCCTTGCCCTCGTACTCGGCGGCGAGTTGCTCCAGCACCGGCGCAATCATGCGACAGGGCCCGCACCACGTCGCCCAGAAATCAACGACAGCGAGCCCCGGATGCTGTTCGATCTCCACAGCGAAATCGTGGTCGCCTACGGCACGTGCCTTCGACATTGCGGTTCTCCCTGCGCGCGACGCGCGCCTTGTGTTTGGTTCCGTCTCAGTGATCACTGGTCATCACGTCACCGCGATTGGCCAGACGCCGTGTTAGTTTCGGGTTGCCCTTATCATCGCCATGGATCCCACATGTCACATGCTTCCTCGTCCCAGGCACCGTCGGCAGTTCGCATTGCGCACATCGGTGTCGCCGTGCGCACGCTGGCTGCGACTGTGCCTCTGTACCGTGATGTGTTGGGCCTACCCCTCGTGCCGCTCGACGACGCCGACGGCGCCCACATTGTCGGATTGGCAGTGGGCGACGCGTTGATCGAGCTGCTCGAGCCGGCGGGTTCGGACACACCCGTCGGAAAATTCGTCGACCGACGCGGACCCGGTCTTCACCACGTTTGTTTCGCGGTGCCCGATCTCGACGGCACGCTCGAGCGATGCCGGACACATGGCATCCGGCTCATCGACGAGGAACCACGAGTCGGCGCAGAAGGCAAACGCATTGCGTTCATCCATCCCAGCGCGACAGGTGGTGTCTTGATCGAGCTCACAGAGCAATAATCCGCACCCGCGTCAATCGGTTCCGTCGCCGCGGGTCGTCAGTGAACCGACTGCCCAGCCTCCACAGTGCACGAGTGCACATCTCGCAGATCGATTTCTCGAACGTACCAGCGCGACAACGGCCCCTCCTCGACACTGAACGCCGGCGTTCGAATCGTGTTCCCGTGATGAATGACAAACCGCACCTGCCGGTCACCATCGGGCGCCGAGTTTTCGTCGAGAAAGCTGGCCGAGTCGTTGGCGAGGCACTGGGCGAGCACGACCTCCCGCTTCTCGAGCTCCTCGCGGGCAAGGGTCTGTCGCGCCGGACCGGCCTTGCTACCCCACACGAGACTCATCGCTTGGAGATCCTGCGACCGGACTGCAGCGAGGAATCGCTCCACGGCGCCGCGCGCCGTGGGCGCTCCGGACAAGTCCGGCGAGGGCTTGGTCGAAGGCGACGACCGACACGCGGCGATCACCGCCACTATCGTCCCTGTCACGATGGCCGCCAACCTATGTCGCACGTGGACGCACTCCGTCGATAGGACGGGGCGAAGGTAGCAGGAGGAACAAATGGCAGCAACCCGCTCGACAGATCCGCAGGTCGCTCCCGACGACCATCTGCGCCTGTACATCAACGTGGATCATGTCGCCACGGTACGTCAGGCACGCAAGACCGACGAGCCGGACCCAGTCGCTGCCGCCGCCGTGTGCGAGACCGTCGGGGCCGATGGCATCACCGCGCACCTGCGGGAGGATCGACGCCACATCCAGGACGCCGACGTCGAGCGTCTGGTGCGCGAGTCGCGCACCGTGTTCAACCTCGAGATGGCAGCGACCGACGAGATGGTGCGGATCGCTCGCCGCCTCCATCCCTACCAGGTAACGCTCGTGCCCGAGAGGCGCGAAGAGATCACGACGGAGGGTGGGCTCGATCTCGGCGCCTCGCAGCCGCGACTCATGGCCGCAATCGCGGACCTCAAGGATGCCGGCATCCGCGTCAGCTTGTTCATCGATCCCGTGGGCGAGGTCGTCGCCACGGCTGCGCGTCTCGGCGTCGCTGCGGTGGAACTGCACACCGGGCGCTACGCGGAAGCGGCCCGTGTGGGGCCCGCCGCTCGTGACGCCGAAGTCGCGGCGCTGGCCGCCGCAGCGCGGATGGGTCGCCAGCTGGCGTTGGCGGTCCACGCCGGGCACGGGCTGACTCTTGTCAATGTCGGCCCGGTTGCGGCGATCCCGGAGATCGAAGAGTTGAACATCGGGCATACCATCATCAGCCGCGCCATCTTCGTCGGGCTCGCCGAGGCCGTACAGGACATGCGGGTGGCAATGGACACTGCCCGTTCGTCACATTACGCGGACCACAGACCTTCGACTGAGCGCGGCTGACGTTCCGACGCGCGTTGCGCGGCGGCCTGCCCAGGGGACGGTACGCCATGAGACGCGGATGACGACAGCGAATGATTCCCTGAACTTCTTCGTGCTCGAGGCCGGGGAATGCCTCGAACGACTCGACGCCACCCTGGCGAGCGCTGGCCCGAGCGGACCCGATGCGGTCGAGTTCGTGCGCCACGCGCGCACGCTGCGCGGCGCGGCGCTCATGCACCGCTTGTCGGCGATGGCGGAGCTCGCGGCCGGCGTCGAGCGCGCAGGCCGGTCACTTCGAGACGGCTCGATTCGGTGGTCTCCAGCCGTCGCCGCGGCGCTCGTCGCGGCGGTCGATGACCTGAAGATTCTGCTGCACAACCTGCGCATCTGGGGGCCCAACGAAGAGGCGCGCGCGGCGCGTCGGTTGGCGGACCTCGCACGCGTGGTCCCGGCCGAGGCGGGCCGGCCCCAAACGCCCGCCCCGGGCCCGGGCTCGACCGAGGCGGGCCTTTCCTTCCTAGCCCGGGAAGCGATGGAAACGGCGACGGCGCTCGAGGCCTTGGACACGTCCACCGCGACCGTTGGTCAGGGCACCCTCAATGCGGCGCTCGGCCACGTCCACACGCTACGCGGCGTTGCGGCCGTGCACGACGTCCCGCCGATTCCCGATGTTTTGGATGCAGTCGATCGCGCGGCACGCGCGATCGCCGTGGCCCAAAGTACGCCCACGGCCGCGCAAATGAGCTTGTTCGCGGCCGCGGCAGCCCTGCTGCGTCGAACGGCGAGCGACCTTCGGTCACTCGGTCGGTCTGAGCCGGCCACGGTGGAAGAGCGGCGGTTTCAGGCCGCGCGGGACGCGCTCGCAACGGCGACTACAAACGCCGACCACATCGTGCCGATCAGCGAGCTGTTCTACACCGATGAGCGAGGGGGCGTCGTGTCGCGTTCGGCGAGCCCCCCAACGACCCCCGCGGATCGCTTTCGCCTCGAGGTGGTGAGCCTGGCGGAACACCTGCGCGGACTCGTCCGGGAGGCGCAGGCGGCGGGAACGGCCCAGGTCTCGGATCGGATGGTCGCAGAGTTGCGCCGCGCACTGCAGTCCGTGCGCAACGCAGCCGAGAGTTTTGGGGAGCGGGACGCGTCGGATTTCCTTGGTACGTTTACCGAAGGCCACCCCGTATTTGATTTTCTCACGCTGAATGCAATCAATGATCTCGTGGCGCTGCTGACTGAGCCAACGGCGACAGCCGCGGCGCTCTCGAGTCGCATGGCCGAGTTGGCACGCGGGCGAGCGCTGGACAGCGGCATCGCACAGGGCCTCCGTCCCTCCGTCGCACCGCGGCCGGTGCCGGCGGCCGCACCCGAGCCGACGGCGCCGCTCGCGGCCCCCATGGGCGCGGCCGTAGCGCCCGCGCCAGCCCCAGCCCCGCCAGCCGCACCTCCCGCAGAGCACTCGACGCACGCACCAACCGGCCGTGAGCGGATGCGTACCCCCACTGGAGTCGAGCTCCAGGCGCTGCTCGCGGACGGTATCGCACGGTTCTCCGGCCTTGGCGACCTGCCACTGATCGAACAGACGGAAACGCCCGCCGTCCCCACGACCCGTGGAGGCGATGGCCCGGCGCGCACGCGCGTCGGCGCAGAAGCGTCGCACGCTCGCGGCGCTGAGCCTCCGTCCCCTGGCTCGGAACAGGGCGTGGTGCCGATCGAATCGCTCCTGTACCGGGGCGAAGCCGCCCTTGCGCGCGCTCGGGCGGTACGCGACTCTCTGCGTCGCGCCGAGCAGCCCGCGCCTGACTCACTCGCTGAGCTGTACGACTTGCTCGACCTCGCCACAGCCTCATGAACGCTACGGTGCCCGCAGGCTCCGACGACCGGTGAAGCTCAATTGGAAGGGCGTGGCTGGAGTCGGTATCAGCGTCGCGCTGCTCTGGTGGGCGCTCCACGGCGTGCGGTTCGACGAGGTCTGGAACACCCTTCGCCGCTCGAACCTCCCGCTCTTCGTGGTGTCGTCGGCCGCTGCGACGGCAGTGATCCCCATTCGCGCACGGCGGTGGCGCCCGATTTTGGATCCCGTAGCGGCAAAGCTGCCGTTCGGGCCCTTGTGGCGAGCCACCGCCATCGGTGTGATGATCAACAACCTGGTGCCCGCGCGGGTCGGTGAGTTGGTGCGCGCGTATGCGTTGACGCGGGAGACACCGAGGGTCCCGCTCCCCGCCGCGGTCGCCTCCGTCGCGGTCGACCGCGTATTTGACGCGCTCGTCGTGGTCATGCTGACCCTGATCGCAATGCTCCTGCCGGGCTTTCCGCGCCACGCGCAGGTAGGCGACGTCTCGGCCGTCCACGTGGCGGTGAGCGGACTGGCCGCACTGGCGATCGCCATGGCCGTCCTGTACACCGTCGTGTTTTTCCCCGCCCGGATTATGCGGGCCTTCGAGTGGGTGGCGCGGCACGTCGCGCCTCGCCTCGAGGCGCCCGGTCGCCGTGCGTTGCAGGCGTTCATGGACGGGCTCATGGCGGCGGTATCGCTGACGATGGCGGTGGTAGCGGTTTGCGTGGCGGTGGTGTCGCTGCTGGGGCATCGGGCACACACGGAGGAAGTTGTCTTGCAGGCGAAGGCGTCCGATCAGTGGGCGTACTACCAGGCCAAGAGTATTCGGCAGCACGAAGACGAATTGTTCTCTGACCTGAGCGGGGTGGTGGCCGGAAAGGACTCCGACGGAATGGGGAAATTTCGCGAAAAAGTTGGCCAGGAGGCGGAGCGTTATAAGCATGACAAGGGAGAGATCAAAGACGAGGCCGACAAGTTGGTAGCAGAAGGTGTGCTCGAACGACGTCGCGCCGACCGCTATGACCTGGCCGAGGTATTTTTTGAGGTTGGATTGGTGGTCACCTCAATCACGCTGCTTTCGGGACGGAGAATCTTCTGGCATTTAGGGATGGTGTTGACCGTGGTGGGAGTGGTGGTGGCGGTGATGGGGGCGCTGGTGCATTGAGGAGACTGGCGAATTCGGCACAGTGCCGACGAGTTCGGCACCGAGTCAGGACTTCTGGCCAGGTATTGATATCGAATTCGAGAAATCGGGCGGGGGGATTTCCACAGGGTCTGGAATTTCAAATGCAAGGCTTTGGAACTGGCCGCCCGCGAAATTCTCAAGACTGAGTCTGACTGCTTAAGTTCTGAACCAAGGCAGAATAAAGCGGCGTCCAGCGGAGGGCACCATGCTCAGCCACTGCGCGAATCCGCAATGTTCGACACCATTTCTTCGCCTGCGCCAGGGCAAGCTGTTCCTGGTAGAGACCGATTGCGCGGCAAAGCTGGGAGATGCAAGAGCGCCGGCCTCTGCTCAAATGCGTCTGCGGCCCCGGCAGGTCGACCGGTACTGGCTTTGCGACCAGTGCGCGGAGGCTTGGACGCTGGTGCAGGAGCGGAGCCAGGGGATCGTTTTGGTGCCGTTGCCGCGCCCGACCGTGCAGGCGAGGCGGCGACGACGTTGGGCAGTGTCGCAGAAGCCGCATGAGCTGTTCTGCACGGTTCGCAAATCGGCTAGGTGCCGACCCGACGTGTGCGGGACGGTATCCCATGCCCATGGAGATGTGCCGGGCGGCGTCTTTGAGCGCTTCGAGAATGCGTGGCATGGTCTGCGGACTGACCTGCTGGGTAGTGCCGCTCAAACCCAGGCTGGCTTCGATGGAGCCGCGCTCATCGAAAATCGGGGCGCCGACACAGCGCGCGCCGAGGTTGTTCTCTTCATCGTCGACGGCGTAGCCCTGCGTGCGAACCTTTTCCAGTTCCTTGACGAGACGTGGCAGGGTGGTGATGGTTTTGGGCGTGCGCTTCTCCATCCCGCTCTTACGCAGGATCTGTTCCAGTTGCTCTTGAGGAATGTAGGCGACAATCGCTTTGCCGACGCTGGTGGCGTGCACGCGCATGCGGCGTCCGACCCAGGTGTCCATGCGGATAAAGCCCTCGGGTTCAACTTTCTCGATGTAAACCGCTTCCGGCCCATCCAGAACGGCTAAGTGGCAGGTTAGCCCGGTCTGGTGGGTGAGGTGGCGCATGATGGGCAGGGCGATGCCGCGAACATCGCGTCCGCCGAGCGCTCCGCGGCTCAGGCTCAGGATCTTCAGACCTACGCGGTACTTTCCCGACTCGACGTCGCGAGTCAAATAACCTTGAGTCTCGAGCGTACGCAGAATATAGCTGGCGGAACTCTTCGGAATGTTGAGTTTGCGGCTGATTTCGGCATTGCTGAGGCCTTCGGACTCCTGGGCTACGGCTTCCAGCATGGCCAGAGCGCGTTCCACGGCGGCGGATGGGGAATCGGACGAAGCCGGCATACTCTCAAAGAATACTGCAAAACCACCTTAGTTGGTCAATTAAATGAATGCATGTTCAGGGTATTGAACAATAGCCTTGACCGCGCCTGGGCTCTGACATACGCTTCGCCGGTATAGTGAATGCACGTTCACTATATTGAACACACAAGTTTGCAGGAGACGAGCCAATGCCCGCCAAGGAAAACGGAAACCGGAACGCGACCCACTCCTCCCTTTCATGACCGAAGAAGAAAAGACGGCGCAATACGCGCTGGCCGCCCAATGCATGAATCACGAGTGGGCCAGCAATCCGCGATGGAAAGGAATCGAGCGGCCTTACACGGGGGAGGATGTGTTGCGGCTGCGCGGGTCAGTGCACATTGAGCACACCCTCGCACGGCTGGGAGCGGAGCGGCTGTGGGAGTTGCTGCAGACCGAGCCTTACGTCAACGCGCTGGGCGCGATGACTGGCAACCAGGCGGTGCAGCAGGTGCAGGCGGGACTGAAGGCGATTTATGTGAGTGGATGGCAGGTGGCGGCGGACGCCAACAATGCGGGGCAGATGTATCCTGACCAGAGCCTGTATCCGGCGGATAGCGTTCCGAATCTTTGCCGCCGCATCAACAGCGCGTTGCAGCGGGCCGATCAGGTGCATCACGCCGAGGGAAAAGTGGCACCGGGGCAAAGTTGGTTTGCGCCGCTGGTGGCGGACGCCGAAGCCGGCTTCGGGGGAACGCTTAAATGCGTTCGAACTGATGAAAGGCGATGATCGAGGCGGGCGCGGCTTGCGTGCACTTCGAGGATCAGCTTTCGTCGGCGAAGAAGTGCGGACATCTCGGCGGCAAGGTGTTGGTTTCGACTTCCGAAGCGATTCAGAAACTGGTGGCGGCGCGACTGGCGGCCGATGTGATGGGTGTGCCTACGCTGATCATGGCCCGCACCGACGCTGACAGCGCGCATCTGCTCACCAGCGATATCGATCTGCGCGACCGCGACGTTTTGCACGGGCGAACGCACGCCGGAGGGTTTCTTCCGCATTCGGGGCGGCATCGATTCGGCGATCGCGCGCGGCCTGGCCTACGCTCCCTATGCCGATTTAATCTGGTGCGAGACTTCGCATCCCGATCTCGAAGAAGCGAGGCTATTCGCCGAGGCGATTCACGCCAGGTATCCGGGAAAGATGCTGGCTTACAATTGCTCGCCGAGCTTCAACTGGCGCAAGCATCTGGATGAGGCGACGATTGCCAGCTTTCAGCAGGAACTGGCGCGCATGGGATACAAGTATCAGTTTGTGACGCTGGCGGGCTTCCACGCGCTGAACCTCAGCATGTTTGAGCTGGCGCGCGCCTATAAACTCGCGGGCATGACGGCTTATTCCCGTCTGCAGGAAAAAGAGTTCAGCAGCGAAATCCAGTTCGGTTATGAAGCGGTGAAGCACCAGCGCTTTGTCGGCACAGGATACTTCGATCAGGTGCAGCAGGTGATCAGCGGCGGGCTGGCGTCGACTACGGCGCTGAC
>CAVRXR010000006.1:0-380427 GCA_963725205.1 uncultured Gemmatimonadales bacterium
GTCCTCGTCGACGCGGTCCACGAGGACCAACACATCGTCTACGGCGGTCAGCCCCACGTGATTCGCGCCGCCGCCCGCGGACGGGTGGCCCCTCCGCCACACATCAGCCGCGACACCAGCACCCTGCAACCCGTCTCAAACCAGGCCGCTGATCAGGAACCACTCCCTGCACCCCTCGATCTCCTCCCCGACTCGCTCCAACGCATCTGGCGATGGGCCGCCGCCCAGCCCACGCTCCGGGCGGCGCAGTCCGCCGAGGTGGATTGGTCGCCCGAGGAGCTCGCCCGCATGCACGCCGAGCGCAGTGCACGCTCGCGATCTTCCTCTCATCGCCGGGCCCGCATAGCAGCGACTACCCCACCGGCATGAGCATCACGCCCGACAGCCTGGAGCGCGAGCGGCGCACCCTCGAACGAGACCTCGCACACTTCTCCCACCGCGGGAGTATTCCGATTCGTCGACTCGGTACATCACTTGGCCCCCCGCCCAGGCGATCCGCGACGTCGTCACCCAGGTCCGCCGCGGCGTCGCCACGACGACACGCTGACCCTCACGCCGGTTCAGGCGACTGCGAAACCCATTGCGCTAGCATTCTCGCGCACCCGCACGTCGCGCGTCAGACACGTGACGAGCGCCGGCCGCTCGAGCGCCTCCATCGACGCCAGGTGAATCGCATCCAGCGTCCGGATTGGCTCGACCGGAAATGGGCGCCCCGCACGCATCAGGACGTCGTCCGTCACGGCCATGACGTCGCACCGGACGGCAAACGTCTCGAGACCCAAGATCGCGCGACGCTCCTGGTCGCCTGTCAAACGTCCCGTGACCCGCGCCCGGACCAGCGTGCGGTACGCCTCGGTGAACGTCAAAGCGGATGCAATACAGCGATCGGCGGCCCGAATCGTGGCCTGTGCCGGCGCGTCCTGCTCGAGCAGCGCCGCCAGTAGCGCGCTCGTCTCGACGTACACGAGCGCCAGATCTACCGGCGCCCCGTTTAGCGATCGCCCCGTCCTTCGTCGAGCAGCCCCGCGGCTGTCCCCGCAGGCAGCAGCAACTCGGCCCGCGTCGGCCAATCTTCCAGCGGATCGCCTCGCTCGGCCGCAGGTCGTACAACGCCCGCCTTTACCAGAGCCTCATAGCGCGGTCGGGCATATCCACGCCCCGTCACGGACTCAGGGAGCCGAAGCTCAGCCACGACCCGTCCCCGATCGGTGACCAGGATGCGCTTGGCGACGCCCAGCCGGCGAATGTATCGACTGAGGTTGTTCTTCAAGTCGCGGATACCGGCCGAGATCATGAGTCAATGTAGCTACGTGTAGCTACATTGGCAAGTATCGTCGGTCACCGGCCGGTTCACGTCGATCCCCCAATCTGCCTACGACGCCACGTCCCCGCCATCGGCATGTCGCGTCACTTCGGTCGTGAGCTGTACGCCACCAATCGTGAGATAGAGCTGCCGTTCCACCACCGATAGCGTGAACTTGGTGCGCCGGGCCAGATGCGACGCGAGCCCCGCCAAGAACTCGCGGTCGATCGCATACAGCTCCACCATCTCCGCGCGGTGGATCCGCGACCCCTCGAGCTGCCGCACGAGCTGCGCGGGCTCTTTGTGCGTGTACACGACCACCCGCGGCGCCGAACGAGTCGCCCGATGCAGCCGCTCCGCGTCCGGCGCGCCGATCTCGATCCACACGCGCACCACTCCCGTGAGATCTCGGACCGCCAACGCCGGCTCGTCGGGCTCCGCAAGCCCGCGAGAGAACTCGATGCCTTCAGCGTGCTCGAGGCAGTACGCAAGCACGCGCGTAAGGAGATACTCCTCCGTCTCCGACGGATGCCGCGCCGCCCGTATCGACAGCGCCGTGTACACGCCACGATCAACATCGGAGAGCTCGACGTCGAAGGTGTACATCGTGGCCGTAAGTGCCATCGACAACCCTACACAGCGCCGCGCCCCTTTGCCAACCCGCCCACGACGCCATTCGGCTCGGCACGCTCCCCCTCCCACCCTCCGCCTTGACCCGATCCGCGTCCGGATCGATCGTTACCGCGGCGCTTGCGCACGAGGGCCTCGCGCTCAGCTCACCATGACGGAGTGCCCCACCATGATCGCTGCGCCCGACACCGTGCTCCAAGGACTCGTCTTTCCCGAGGGCCTCCGATGGCACGATGGTGCGCTGTTTTTCTCGGACATGCACGACTGTATCGTCTGGCGGCTCGAAACCGGACGGTCCGCCACGCGCGTGCTCGAGCTTCCGCACTCAGCCGTCGGGACTCGGCTGGAGCCCGCACGGCACCCTATATGTTGTGTCGATGTTCGATCGACGGCTGCTCGAGATGACGCCCACCGGCGTGCGCACGGTCGCCGATCTGAGTGGCATCTGCCGTCATGTCATCAATGATATGGTGGTCGATACCGCCGGCCGCGCGTACATCGGCACCTTTGGCTGCGACCTCAATGCCGGCGAGCCGCCCTGCCCCACCTTCCTGTACTGCGTTCAGCCTGATGGTACCGTCGACGTCGCGGCGACGGACCTCCTCTTCCCCAATGGCGCTGTCATCACCGAGGACGGGAAGACGCTCATCGTGAGCGAGACCTTCGGCCAATCGCTCGCTGCCTTCGACATCGAGTCCGATGGCTCGCTCACCGGTCGCCGCGAGTTCGCGCGGTTCGACACCACGCTCCCGGACGGTCTCTGTCTGGATGAGGAAGGCGGTGTCTGGGTCGCCTCACCTGGTGTCCAGGAATTGATCCGCGTCGTCGATGGCGGCCGCGTCACCGACCGGATTCCGCTGCCAGGCCGCGATGCCTTTTCGTGCATTCTGGGCGGTCCCGACCGTCGGGACCTCTATATCGGCACGGCCCGCGAATACATCCCCGAGCAAACGCGCGCGCAGCGCGCCGGTCGCATCGAGGTCACCCGCGTGCCCATCGCCGGCGCCGGCCTTCCCTGATACCTGCTTCTTCGAGTCGATGGGACGAGTCGACTCGTGACGTGAGTAGTCGAGTCGTTCCACTCGAGGATGGCCGCGTGCTCGGGATCTTCGAGTGCGGTGATCCGCAGGGAGTGCCGCTGTTCTATTTCCACGGCTTTCCCGGATCGCGCCTCGAAGCGGGCTTTCTCGCAGCGGCCGCCGCCAGCGCGGGCGTTCGGTTGATCGGCGTCGATCGGCCGGGGATGGGGCTGTCTTCGCCCGTCACTGGTCGCTACATCGTCGATTGGCCGTCCGATGTGGCGCGACTCGGCGACGCGCTGCACTTCACGCGCTTCGGCGTTGTGGGCTATTCCGGTGGTGGCCCCTACGCCGCGGCCTGCGCATGGCGCATCCCCGAGCGGCTCACCGGCTGTGGGATCGTCTCCGGCGCCGGACGGGTGGGCCCCGTGCTGTCCATGCTCGCGATCGTCTCGCGGCCGGCCATGGCGATCGTGCGCCCTTTCGTGCACGAAGCTGCCGGCGCCCGCAGATGGGTGCGACGCAACCGTCGCTTGGCCGCGCCAGCTGACCGACTGTGCTTGGCGCGCCCCGACGTCGAGGCGACTGTCGTCAGCTCACTCGTCGAGGCGTTTCGCCAGGGCTCGGCAGGTCCTGCCCATGAAGCGAAGCTTCTGAGTCGAGCGTGGGGCTTCGCTCTCGAGGACATTCGGATGCCGATCCACCTCTGGCACGGCGAACGCGATCGGGTCGTGCCTGCGCGCGCAGGACGAGAGACCGCTCAGCGGATCCGTGACTGTCGTGCCGTGTGTCTCGATGGCGAAGGGCACTTCTCGGTGATCGTCACCCACGGCGCCGACATCGTGGAGCGGTCCGTAGGGAGGTAGTCGGTCCCATGTGATGTGGCACCGTCTGCGCAACGCCCGTTCGCGGCGGGTAGGGGCGACGCGTGCGTCGCCCTGCAACGCGACACCGCCCGCACAGCGCCCGTCTAGCTCGCGCAGCCCTCCTCGTCGCGTGCGCTCTCCAGGCGGTCCCCGTCTCGCATGACGGCGTCAGTCGCTCGCGGACCCGTCGAAGCCGGGCGAGCGAGACGCGTGCGGTGCGTGGGCGTCAGACGCCATTCGACTTCGTCTACCACAGCCGCCGCGACGCTGTCCTCGACGTGGAAGGCATCCTGGATGCCATAGTCGAAATCGCTCGCCCACAGGTGACTCTGATCCTGAACGCGCACGAGCTGAACCGTGATGCGCAGCCGGTGCGCGCTCCGTCGCACGCTGCTCTCGAGCACATAGCCGACGCCGAGCTCGCGTCCGATATCGTCGATCCGCTTGTCGGTGTGCTTGAAAGCCATCATCGACGTCCGCGCGATCACGGTCAGTAGCGCCGGCCGGAGTCGTGCCAGCTGGCTGATGACTTCCTCGGTCAATCCATCCGCGAGAGAGTCCTGTGTCGAATCGCCGGTGAGATTCGTAAAGGGAAGCACCGCCAACCTGACCGGAGACGCGTTGACTTCACTGACCTCCCCGGTGAATTGATAGCCCTGGCGAGCGACCGTCACGATGAGTCGTTCGTCACCGGACCCCTCAACAAGCTTCCGCAGCAGCGAGATGTTTTGGGTGAGGTTGCCCTCCTCAACGAACGTGTCTGGCCATACCGCTCTCATGAGATCCCGCTTCGTGACGACCCGGTTCGGGTGCTGCACGAGATAGAGCAGGATGTCGAACCCCTTGGGCATAACGGCCACGGGCGCGCCGTCACGTGTCAGTGTGCGCCGCTTGGGGTCCAGTAGGAATGGTCCGAATCGGTACCCGCTGTTCATTTGTAGTCAGGATACACCGGGCCTCGCACCACTGGCAATCGTGAGAGTAATTGAGAACGATTGAGCGCTTTCTTGAGGACACCTCCGGCGGTTACACGTACCGTGGTCGCAAGAACATCCGAAGCAGCCTCAACACTGACGCGCCGAAGGTGTGAGACCACGCCTCCAGACGCGAAGCTCCCGCACGAGTGTGCGGCACGAGCTCAGCGCGCGCGTCTCCCCGTGAACTCTACGCCGGGCCGGTGCAGGATGCCATGGCCGCCGTTCACTCCCATGAAACGAGACGGCGCCGTCATCGTGCTCGTTGCCGCGGTGGCCTTCGCCAGTACCGCGTGCATGGATCGCGAGTCTAGACAGTCCGAGGGACGTGCGGCACCGATCTACGGAATCGAGATGCCGTCCGGATACCGCGACTGGCGCTTGATTTCCGTCGCCCGCGAAGAAGGCAGCATCCAGGATGTGCGAGCCATCTTGGGCAACAATGTCGCGATCGAGGCGTACCGGACGCACAAGCTTCCCTTCCCGGACGGCAGCGTCATCGCGCGACTCGCGTGGAGCTACGTCCCGTCGGAGGCGAACGACAAAGTCTTCGGCCAAGCCCAATCGTTCGTGGCTGGACCGCCAAAGAACGGCGTGCAGTTTATGGTCAAGGACTCACGCAAGTACGCCTCGACAAATGGCTGGGGCTTCGCGCAATTCAATGATGGCGAGCCTGCCTCCGAGACCGTGCATCAGACGTGTTTTGGCTGCCATGCGCCCGCAGCGGCGAACGACTTTGTCTTCACTCACTACGCACCGTGACGTGAAGAGAGGCACTTCACCTCGCCGCGGTCGAGGCGTCGGACCGCCAGCCTGCGTGGCGTGAGCTTCTCCGTACTCTTCTAAAGACCTTCGGTCACCGACACAGGAACGGACGTATGCACCGAGAGATCATCCGGGTTGAGCCGATTGACAGCAATTTCGAGAAGTGGGGCGCGCCGGTGTCCACCTGCACCCGCGCCGGCAACATGGTGTTCGTCTCGGGAATGCCCCCCTTCGATCCTGAGTCCGGTGAGATCCTCGTCGACGCGCCGTTCGAGCGCCAGGTCGAGCTGATCCTAGAGCAGCTGAAGAAGGCGCTGGAGGCCGCCGGGTCGGACTTCGACCATGTGCTGAAGTGCAATGTGCTGTGCATCTCGGCGGACCGGTTCAAGGCCTTCAACGAAGTCTACAAGCGCTACTTCCCCAAGAACCCCCCAGCCCGGATCTTCTTCTGCGTGCCTGAGTGGACCGGCCCCTTCGACGTCGAGGTCGATTGCGTGGCAGTCACGAAGGACTGACCTCGGGTCCACATCCCAAGCTTGAATCAGGCCCGCACCCGCCGTTGAATGGGTTCTCAAACGGTCTCTCAAGGGGCCATCACCCATGATCCCTCGCCTGCTCAGCTTTGCGGCAACGATGGCGACGGCTGCGCTAGTCGGCGCTAGCGCGTCCGCGTTGGATCTCTCTGGCGCCGTCGGGTGGTTCAATTCCGCCCCGGTCGCCGACCAGTCCCTCCGCGGCAAGGTCGTATTGGTGGACGTGTGGACATACTCCTGCATCAACTCTCTGCGCCAATTGCCGTACGTGACGCGATGGGCCGCGAAATACAAGGCCGCGGGGCTCGTCGTGATTGGCGTCCACACACCGGAGTTCCCCTTTGAGAAGGAGCGTGCCAACGTCGCATGGGCGGTGCAGAATCTCGGCCTGACGTATCCGGTCCCGATGGATAACAACTATGCGATCTGGCGCTCCCTCGACAACGAGTACTGGCCCGCGGACTATCTCATCGACGGACAGGGCCGTGTCCGATATCACCACTTTGGAGAAGGTGACTACGCACAATCCGAGCGGATGATTCAACAGCTCCTGAAGGAGAACGGCGCGACGAGTGTGCCCGGCGGCACGGTGACCATCACCGAGACGAACATTGAGGCGCCGCCCAGCCAGTCGGTCGAATCACCGGAGACGTATCTCGGTTCCGCTCGCGCGGCGCGTCGGGTCGAGCCACTGCCGGCCACGTTGGCACTGAATCAATGGGGGTGGACAGGGGCCTGGAGCGTGGCACCGCAGAGTGTGGTGCTCCAGCGCCTGCCCGGTGCCATCGTGTTTCGTTTTCACGCGCGTGACTTACATCTCGTCGCAGGGAGCGCGAACGGCAAACCAGTTCGCTTCCGCGTGACGCTGGACGGCGCCCCACCCGGCTCCGCCCATGGCATCGACGTCGCGCCCAGCGGCACGGGCGAGATCCGGCAGCCGCGTCTGTACCAGCTCATCCGCCAGACCAGTCCGGTGCAGGATCGGACATTCGAGATCGAATTTCTGGACCCTGGCGCCGTAGCCTATTCTTTCACGTTTGGCTGATCGCGTGCAACCTCGCTCAGGTCGCCGCCAGTTTCGGCTCTCCCGGCAGGAGCGCGAGCAGCACGACGCCCGCGACGATAATCGGCAGGACATCGGTGAATAGCGCGCCGTGCGAGATCACGTTACGGGGCGCCTGCCCCGCCATCCGCCCGCGTCAGGAAAGGGCCTCGAGCAAGCGATCAACGTCGTGCACGTCGTTGTAGATCGAGGGAGCGATCCGCATGTAGTATGGCGCCACCGTGACGGTGACCCCCGCTCGTTCCAATTTCTTGCTGACGGTCTCGTGCGTCCTTGTGCGCAAAGGTGACGATCGGTGACGTGCTGTCCAGCGGCGTCTGGGGCGAGAAGCCGAGCCGTGGCATCTCGGCCTGCAGCTTCTTGAGCATCGGCTGCCGCCAGGCTTGAATGTTCTCGACTCCGAGCTGCCGGATGTAGGGGAGCGACACGCGAAGGGCCGCCGCCACGCTGTTCGCCATGGTGCCCAACTGGAAATACCGCGTCGCGTCCGTGCCCGGTGTCCAGGTCACTGGCGTGGCCGTACTGTGGATCGTACGGAGAGAGATGAATCTCGGTGTCCGGCGCCGACTCATAGCTCCAGTGCGTGCGCCGGATCGACGCCGACCGAGGAGCTCCTCGCGCACGTAGAGAAAGCCGAGTCCAAAATCCCCCATCAGCCACTTATAGGTGGCCGTCGCGGCGAAATCGACGCCCGTCGCGCGGACATCGAACGGGAACGGTACGCCGACTCCCTGGATGATGTCGGCGTACACGTACGCGCCGTGTGCGTGCGCCAGGTCGCACACCGCCTTGAGATCGTGCTGGAAGCCGTTGTACATCGAGACGAGCGAGACTTCGATCAGCTTGGTCTTTTTATCCACCACGCGCTCCAGGTCCTGCAGGTCGATGCGACCGTCGACGCGGCCTCACCACTCGGAGGTCGAGACCCTGCTTCTTGAGCTCCATCAGGTGCACGAGCGCGCCATCGAAGTGCAGCGCATCGGTGACCACATTGCCGTCGAAGCGGGTGATGCCGAGCGCCTCGACGACCAGGTTCTCCCCAGTGCTGGTGTTGGCGATGTAACTGATCTCCGTCAGGCTTGGCATTGATGAGGGACGCAAACGCCGCCCGGGGATCGATCGGCATGGGCTTCGTGTCCGGCGGTGGATTCAGGTACACGAACGGCATGCGGCCCCGATCGAGCGTATTGCGCTGCGCGACTGCCTGGTGATACGCCGCGGCAGCCGCGCTCGGCATTGGATGGCTAAACGCGCCGTTGATGTAGCTACAGTCGTCGGCGATCGTGAAATCCGCCTTTCGCGGAAAGTCCGACACCGAACTAGGCAGCAGTGGCCCACGCGTCGGCGTGCCGGGCGCGAGCGCGTCCAGCCGGTCGAGCGCCGCCGATGCGGCCAGCGTCCCAAGCGATGCCAGTACCTCCCGCCGTGTCACGTGCATAGCTCCCCTCCGCGCCTACGGAAACAGTGCGTCTCATCGACTCAAAGTACGCTGCGGGAGGCCCGGGTCCAGGGAAGGGATACCGGCTTGTGGTGCACCCGTCGAAGCCGACGACTAGCGGGGAGGGCTTCCCTGCGTTATTCCGCCCGGATGCAAATTGCGGCGCCGTGACCACCACTTCCCTGCCCGTCGGACACGACTCGATCGGTCGCGAGACCCGCCGACGCATCGCGGCGCGGCTGCTTCCGTTTCTCGTCCTGCTCTACGTCGCGAACTTCCTCGACCGGACCAGTATCGCGTACGCCGCGCTCGGGATGGGGCGTGACCTGCACTTCAACGCCAGCGTCCTCGGCCTCGCGACCGGCACGTTCTTTCTGGGCTACGTGGCCATGCAGATACCCGGAGCCATGCTGGTCCAGTTTCTGGGTGCGCGGCGCACTATCAGCGCCATCCTCGTCGCGTGGGGCGCGCTCACGGCCGTCACGGGCCTCGTGCGGAGCCCCTTTGAGCTGTACGTCGCCCGATTCGTACTGGGCGTCGCCGAAAGCGGATTCTTCCCCGGGGTGATCGTCTACCTCGGCCGCTGGTTCCTGTCGCAGGATCGGGCCAAGGCCACCAGCAACTTCTTCACCGCCGTCCCGGTGTCATTGGTGTTGGCGTCACCGATCGCGGGCTGGATCGTGGGACAACACTGGCTGGGCGTTGCTGGCTGGCGCTGGGTGTTTGCCGTGGAAGGGTTACCCGCTGTGGTGCTAGGTGTGGCGGCGTTCTTCTGGCTCACGGATGAACCGCGAGACGCCACGTGGCTGTCCCTCGGGCACCGACAGTGGATCGAGGGTGCTCTGGCGCGGGAGCACGCGACGCTGACGCCGCCCCAGCACGTGTGGGAGGTCCTCAAGACCCCGCTCGTCCTCTTGCTCGCAACGTGCGCGTTCCTCGAGTACGCCGCGAACTACTGCGTCGTGTATTTCCTTCCGACTATCCTGCAGAAGTTGTCCGGCCTCTCGGATGCGAAGGTGGGCCTCTTAGGCGCCCTGCCCTACGCGGTGACACTGATCACGGTTGTCGTAGTGGGATGGCACTCGGACCGGACCGCGGAGCGACGGTGGCACGCCGTGGTGCTGCTCATGCTCGGTGCGGTCGGTGTGGCCGCGTTGGCTGTTCATCCAGGATCGGTCACTCTCACCGTCGCGCTCCTCGCGGTGACGTGCGCCACCACGCTCGCATTCGTGCCGCTGTTCTGGTCCCTCGTCCCCGACCTGCTCGGCGCAAGCCGCGCCGCCGCGGCCATCGGTACGATCAACGCGATCGCCAGTATCGGCGGGTTCGTCGGCCCTCTGGCATTTGGCAACCTGACGACTCGGACCGGGTCATTCACGATCCCCCTACTCCTGGTAGGCGCCTTCACGGCCGCCGCGGCCCTTCTCATCCTGCGCGTCCCGAGTCCTCACAGGGGGGACAGCACATGACTGCACGGCGCCTACTAGCACTCTTGCTCGCGATCGGCACGGTAGCCAGTGCTCACCCGCGCCGCGTGCTAGCCCAGCCACCGATCACCCCAGGATGGTGCGCGCGACTGCCCCGGCCCGAGTACGCACACCTGGAGCGCGTGCATACGACGTCGAATTGGTTCGAGGTGTACCGCGTCGATCCCGACGTCTATGCGATCTACGAGCCCCACCAGTGGGAAGAGGTGATTTCGTATCTCATAGTGGGTAGTGATCGCGCGCTGCTGCTCGATACCGGCATGGGGATCGGTGACATGCGCTCACTCGTCGCCGAGCTCACCCACTTGCCGGTCGAGGTGATCAACACCCACACGCACGGCGACCACGTCGGGGACAACTGGGAGTTCGACCGGATCCTGGATCTCGATGTGCCATTCACGCGGACCAACGCAACCGGATCGACCCACGCTACGGAAGCGTTCGAGGTGACGCCGGACCATCTGTGTGGCACGTTGCCGGCCGGATTCGATAGCGCGACCTACCACGTCCATCCCTTTCACGTGACTGAGACCGTCAGGGACGGCTCGTCGATCGAACTCGGGAACCGGCGTCTCCAGGTACTCCAGATCCCGGGGCATGCCCCGGACGCGATCGCGCTGTTCGATGCCGCGCACGGCGAGCTTTTCACCGGCGACACTTTTTATGAGGGGCCGATCTATGTCTTCGGGAAGACTGCCGACTTCGCGGCGTTCACAAGATCCGTAGACCGGCTGGCTGCGCTGAGGCCGCGAGTTCGATACGTGTTCCCATCTCACAACATCCCGGTCTCCGATCCAGACCTGCTTCTGCGCTTACGGGACGCCGTTCACCAAATTGCGGCGGGCACGGCACACGGCACTGCCCAGGACGGGCTCGAGACGTACGACTTTGGTGCCTTCTCCCTCGTGGTGCCGCACACGCGCTAGATCGCGGCGCTCGGGTCGCCCACGCGACCGGAGTTTCCGGTGCTGCCGTGCTGCCCGCCTCAGCCTCCGGGCACGGACTTCTACGATCCCAACGGAATACTCACCACAAAGATCTCGGTATCGTACAAGAGCTCCACCAACCCGCCCGCCTGACACCGGTCGTATAGCGCCCGAAGCTCAGCGAAGATCTCGTCGTGTCCTGGCTGTCCCGACAACGGGGCGTACGATGCGGACATGAGCCGTCCTCGCAACCCGCTCCAGTCGAGGATCTGATGGTTCGGGAGGCTATATCGCGTCACCGGCGCCTCGAAGAGCGTGGCGAGCTGCGCCTCGCCGATCGACCGGCTCCCATGTGCGACCTTCTTGTAGTCCGTCCCCCACCGTTTGAGCAGCTCGTCGTACGCAGCCAGGAAGGGCGACTGGGTCGCCTTCCGTTCGTTGAAGACGATGGCCACGTGGCCACTGGGTCGGAGTATCCGCCGGAACTCCGCCGCCGCGCGGACGCGGTCGAACCAATGAAATGCCTGCGCGCTCACCACGAGATCCACCGAGCTCGGTCCCAGCGTCGTCGCCTCCGCCCGACCATCGATCGCGCGGAATGTGGCCGGATACGTCGGCGCCAGATCCTGCTCGGCTGCGCTCCGCATCTCCCGATTGGGCTCGACCGCATAGACCGTGCACCCGTGCGCCAACAGCAGCCGGGAGAAGATGCCGGTGCCTGCCCCGACGTCGGCTACGGTCGACTGCGGCATGAGCCGCGCATGGTCCCGGAGCATCTCGAACACACCCTCGGGGTACGAGGGACGATACCGCCGGTAGTCCTCGACTCTGGTCGAGAATCGCCGCGTTGGATCGCGAGCGTCGGCGCACTCCGGCATACCTCAAGATACGCGCTGTGCTATGGTTGCCCCGTTGCGCCGCAGCCTCGTACGGCTGCTAGGTATCGGGTGAAACTGTCGGACGGCCCGGCTCGTTGTGCAAGGAACCTCACGCGCTTCACGTTGGTGCTGTCGCCCCCGACCAGGAGACTCCTGTGCGATCCGCTCCAGCTGCTCCGGTCACGCGCAGCAGAACGCTCGTCGAGTCGCTCGTCCAGGATCTCAAGCTGGCGCTCCGCACGCTGCGCAAGGCGCCCGGGTTTACGGTGGTCGCCGTGGGATCGCTCGCGCTAGGGATCGGCGCGAACGCCGTTGTCTTCGGCGTGTTGAACGGCCTCATCCTGCGTCCCCTCCACGTCCCCCGAGCCCAAAGCCTTTTCGCGATCGAGGGGAGCGATCAGTTGCCGACACAGTCGTATCCCAACTACCTCGACCTCCGCGATCGCAACCGCACGTTTGACGGGCTCGCCGCGTTCAACACCGAGCCCGCGGGATTCAGCGTAGGTGGTGAAGCGACGCGTGCGTGGGTACTCGAGGCCACCGGAAACTACTTCGACGTGTTGGGTATCCAGCCCTGCCTCGGGCGCTTCTTTCACGGCCCCGACGAGCACGGCCCCAATAGCGCCCCGTACGTCGTACTCAGCTACGCCTACTGGCACAATCACTTTCACGGCGACCCCGCAGTCGTGGGGCGAACAGTGGGGCTGAACAAGCACCCCTTCACGGTTCTGGGCGTTGCGCCGCCAGCGTTCCAGGGAGTGGTCCTGTTCTTTTCTCCCAATGCCTTCGTGCCGCTCGTGGACCAGGCACAGATCGAGGGCGCGAATCAGCTCGACGAGCGCGGCGCCCGGCGTTTCATGGTCTTTGGCCACCTCAAAGCTGGCATCACGCCGGAGCAAGCCACCGCGGATCTCAACGCGATCGGTGCGTCGCTCGCCAAGAGCTATCCGCAGGCCGACGATAACATGAGCTTCAGGCTCGCACCCCCGGGCCTCTACGGCGATTACCTCGGTGGCCCCGTGAGAGGATTCGTCACGGGGTTGATGCTGCTGGCCGGACTAATTCTGCTCGCGACCTGCGCGAACCTGGGTGGCCTCTTCGCCGCCCGCGCCGCGGAGCGCTCGCGAGAGGTTGCACTGCGCCTCGCGTTGGGATCGAGTCGCGTCCGAGTGCTGCAACAGCTCGGTAGCGAAGCCGTCCTCATTTCCGTCGCCGGCGGAGGCGTCGGACTGCTGAGCGGCATCATCCTCCTGCGGTGGCTCAGTGTCTGGCAACCCGTCCCGCGATATCCAATCAATCTGCCGGTCGGTCCTGACATCACGGTCTACGGCATCGCCCTGGGGCTGAGCATCATCAGTTGTCTTCTCTTCGGCGCGTTCCCTGTCAGGCAGATCCTGCGCACGCAGCAGTACGAGGTCATCAAGGCGGGATCGACGGCTGGCCCGGGACACCGCTGGTCCGTTCGCGATGCCCTGCTCGTGTTGCAGATCGCGATCTGTGCACTCCTCGTCACGTCGTCGATCGTCGCGTTCCGTGGACTGGCGCGCTCGCTGCACGCCAACCTCGGCTTCGAGCCGGCGAATGCGACGCTCGTGGAGACGGACCTGACGATGGGCGGATACACGTTGGACCGTGCACCAGCGCTGCAGCGGCGGATGATCGATGCGGCCGAGCGCATCCCTGGGGTCACTGCGGTGGGGCTGATGGATCAGCCGCCGTTGTACGAAGGATGGGACAGCTCGGACATCTACGCGGATGAAACAACGGATCTCAAACCGTCGAACGCGGCGGGCAACGCCGTCCTGTTCCGGATCTCGCCCGCGTACTTCCGTGCAGCGGGCACCACGCTACTCGCGGGACGACCCTTCTCCTGGCACGACGACGCCAACACACCGCGAGTTGCCGTGGTGAATCGTGAGTTCGCACGACGCATGTTCGGCTCCGTGGCACAGGCCATCGGCCGGTTCTACAAGCTGTCAGGCGGCGCGCGCATCCAGGTCGTGGGAGTCGTCGAGGACGGCAGGTACAAGAGTCTAGCGGAGGATAACCAGATCGCGATGTTCTTCCCGATCCTGCAGTCACCCTCGAACCAGACCTTGCTCGTGGTGCGTTCGACGCGCGATCCGCGGCAGCTCACCTCCGCCATTGCAGAAGCAATCCGGGGACTGGACCCCGCACTACCCTTCTCTATCCGCACGTGGTACGACGAGCTGGATACGGCGCTCTTCGCATCGCGCATGGCGACTCTCGCGCTCGGTGTGCTGGGACTCCTGGGTGCGATGCTCGCGATCACGGGCACGTTCGGGATGGGCGCGTACTCGGTGACGATGCGCCTCCGGGAGCTGGGCATCCGCGCGGCCTTGGGTGCGCAACGGCTGGAAGTCTTGCAGGCCGCGCTGAGCCGGGCAGTCAAGGTCCTGACCATCGGTTCGGCCACAGGCCTACTCCTGGGCCTCCTGGGGACGCGGTTGCTGGCAGCGATCGTCTATCAGGCGACGCCGCGAGACCCGGTTGTGCTGTCCGGAGTCGTCATTGCCATGTCGATACTCGGGCTCGTCGCGACATGGATTCCAGCACAGCGTGCTCTCGCAGTGGATCCCGCGAGACTCCTGCGCGAGGACTAGCGCCGCGGCACAGGCGAGACGTCGGCCCGCGGGCGCCTACTGAGCGAAGTGCTCGAACCGGTAGGCCAGCTCTGGCCCACCCGTCCCTTCGTACGCGAGCTGGGCCACGAGGAGCGTGAATGGCTCGGCGTACCGCGCGACCCGTAATGCGCCGGCGTCGACCGCCTCGAAGCCCACGTCGTGAATCAACTGTGCGGTGATCCGTTTGCTGCTCGCGTCATCCCCGCAGTAGACGAGACTGGGCCGCGCCTTGCGACGTCGCGCTTCGTAGACACCGAAGAGCACTTCGCTCGGGACCGTGCCGAATGCAGACACGACCCGCGCTTGCGGCACCATCTTCGCGAGCTCCTCGGCGCCCGAGGACGTGTGCGCGACGACGAGCGCGGTATCGTCCGCATTCATCGGGAGCGAGCAGGTCACGATGACTTTATCGGAGAGATCGCCAGCCTGCTTCAGCACATCGTCGACCCGCGACCAGTGCACCGCCAGTAGGAGGGCGTCAGCGTCCTGCGCGGCGTCGCCCGGCGTGCCCGCTCGTGCATTTCCCTGTGCGGCCGTGGCGAGCTTCGTCAGCTTTGCCTTGCTCCGCGCATAGCTGAACACCACCTCGTGTCCCGCGCGCGCGAAGATCGTGCCCAGCTTGCCGCCCATGAGCCCCGAGCCCAGAATGCCAACCCGCATCTCCCCCTCCTTAGAGGCGGTACTGCGCGTCGCTGACCTGCTCCATCCAGTCGGCGTTCTTGCCATCGAGCTTTTCTAAGATCGCGATGTGCGTCATGCCGGTGGTCGGTGTCGCGCCATGCCAATGCTTCTCCTGCGGCGGGAACCAGACGACGTCGCCCGGCCGGATTACTTCGACTGGCCCGCCCCATCGCTGCGCCCAGCCGCAGCCCGCCGTCACGATCAGCGTCTGGCCGAGTGGATGCGTGTGCCACGCGGTCCGCGCACCGGGCTCGAAAGTGACGCTGACACCGGCCGCCCGTGCTGGCTGAGGCGCTTCAAACAGCGGATCGATCCGGACCGCGCCGGTAAAATATTCCACCCGCCCTTTGGTGGACGCCTGCGAGCCGCATCGCGTGATGTCCATGTGTGCTCCGGTGACTGGTGGCTGGTGGTTGGTGGCTTGGCTAGGCAAGATACCGTAAGGCGATAACACGTCGCCGACACTGGCCCTAAGATTTGTCACTAGCCACTAGTCCCCAGCCACTAGTCCCTAGAGGAGGCATCGTGATCGGGCCCCGGATGTCAGTGCCGCTGGTGCTGCTCTTGATGCTCGTGGCGGCTCGTCCCGCGAGTGCGCAGGCGACAGATACCGTGTCGGCCGATCAGGAGGTCGCCTCGCTCTCACGAGCTGGCTGCCCCGGATGTCCCATGTACGACGTCACCGTGACCGGCACCGGCCGCGTCCACTTCACATATAAGAGCCCGCATCCACGCGTCTGGGCCCACGGCACGTTGCATATGGGCGACGTGGTTTCCGCGACGGCGGACAGTCAGCAGGTGGCGGCGTTGTTCCACCAGATCGATCGCGATGGCTTCTTCGACATCAGCGAGAACTGGATGCTGCATGGACCGAACTGCCAGTCCTTCATTCCCGATGGCTCATCCGTCACGGTGAGCGTCACTCTGAAGGGGCGCCAGCACAGGGTGGACATGTATTCGGGATGTCGACACGCTCCCGCGGCGTTCGGGGAGGTCGCGACCAGCATCGACAAGGTTGCGAACGTTGGACGATGGCTCGACTCGCATCCGTAGGCACGCGAGCGCTCGGACAGCTACGTGCGTCGTGCGGCCCACGCGCGCGTTACGTAGGTCGTCTCGATCGCCGTGACACCTGCGATCCGCGCCCCCGTCCGATCGAGGAACGTCTGGAAGAGGTCGGGCCCAAGCTGGACCTGCAGATCGTTGACTGAGCGCCACACGCCGAGGTATTGCTCCGGCGTCTGCTGTACCGACTGCCTGCCCTCCAGGTATAAGACCTCCGCGAACTGAGGCGTGGCGCTCAACATCTCCGTCAGTCGCTCGGTCAGGCCTGACCGGCCGGACGATACGCGCTCGATACCAGGCTTGAGTCGCGTGATCTCGGCCTCGATCTCCACGAGCAACGGGTTCGCCTCGATGAGTCGCGGGTTCCACAGGGCCGCGAACACGCCACCCGGCCGCAGGATGCGGTGAAACTCACTGCATGCCTTATCGAAGTCGGCCCAGTGAAATGACGAAGCCATTGTGACCAGATCGGCGGAGCCATCAGAAAGACCGGTCGCCTCCGCTGATCCCTTACGCCAGACAATGTCCTTCCCGCGCGAGGATTCGATCCCCTGCTCACGCATGCCGTCGTTGGGCTCGACGGCGACGACGGAACGCAGACCCCGAGCAGCCAGGATGCGCGTCCAGATGCCCGTGCCTGCACCCACATCGGCTGCATCGATGGCGGCCGTGTCGCGTCCGACGTACCGCAGGATTGCGGTTGCGACCTGCGGCGCATACCCGGGGCGAAATCGAGCATAGTCGCCCGCGAGGCGCGTGAAATCGCCGTGCTTCATTGCAAGCGACACGGCACCGCCCTTTTTCGGGATGGCTTCCGGCGATCGATCATGGTCATACAGTCAACACCTCGTCCCGAGACAGCGGCTCCTCGAGCACCAGCTCACCCTCATGCACCATCGTCCGGTAGAGCGCCACGTCGTCCGGATTGTCGATCTCGCCCCATTGACCTTCGGTACTGACGGTGCTGATCCTCACTGCTCCGCCAGCCAGCAACCGCCGCAGGAGGCCGGTCATGTCGAGCCGGTCACGCGTTGATGCATCGAGTGCGCCGAGCAGCGCCTCGATGGTGTGCCACGCGGCGGGGGTGAACTTCAAAAGGCCCATGTACTGGCCCTCGATCTCTTCGATCCGTTGCGCTCTGTTCCCGATCTCCAGCAGATGCCCCGCCGAATCTGTCCGAAAGGTCTCAGCATCCGCCAGCGGGTCTTCGAACCGGCGGGACCACAACCGCCGCCACGCCCGGTCGTACGTGATGACTAAGGACCCGGAGGCGGCCGCCAGGCGCCGTACGACGTCGCTGCGATAGAAGATGTCAGCGTAACTGACGATGACTGCCCCCATTCGGAGCCACGGAGCCGCTGCGGCAAGCGACATGACCATATTGGTCTCCGCCCACCGCTCGTTCGTGAAATAGGTGACCTCGGGCACGGCGATCGATTCCGGGCGATAACCACGGACGACCCCGATCTCAGCCACACCGCCCCGCCGGAGTGCTGCGACCTGGCGTGCGATCAACGGGTGGCCTTCGAGCTCGACCAGACACTTCGGCCGGTCATCCGTGAGGTGGCCCATCCGACTTCCTCGCCCCGCTGCGAGAATCACGGCGCGTGTCATCGGACCTCGAACGTTTGTCGGAACAACTGCATATCGGCTTGGCAAAACGGTGCCGAGCGCTCTGGGTGCCACATGATACCAGTAACGGGGAGCGTCGTGTGCCGAATTGCCTCCACCACGCCGTCGTCCGCGACCGCCCAGACATCGAGCGGTGGCCGCGAGCTCGTCGCCGCAAAGCAGTGATAGCTGTTGACCGTCCTGGGCTGGCCCTCGACACGGACGACCTGCGCTGCGGTGACGTGCCCTGCGACACGTCGCAGTGGCACCTCGAACCGGTGCTGGATGACCTGCATGCCGCGACACACGCCGAGGACAGGCAGTCGGCGGCGCTCCGCGAGATCGAGTAGTGCGTGCTCGACGACGTCACGCTCCGGCGCATCGCCTCCCAAAGCGGCGAGATCGTTGCCGCCGGTCAACAGGATCCCGTCGATGTCGGCCCGCTCGCACACCGCGAGCGCGGCGTCGGTCACGTTGGGCACGAGCACGGGTACCAGTCCGCAGGCGGACAGGAACCGCGCCCATGCCTGGTCCAGGCAATCGCGGCGCTCGCCATACTCGGGCACAACTGTCACCCGCTGGGTGACCGCGATCGCCTTCACGCGATGACCGAGACCGTCTGGTTCGTGCAATCGAGGCAAAGCTGACGCGCAGTCTGCCACTGCTGGAACAGCGTCTCTCCCGCACCGATCACCGCCGGGATGCCGAGCTCGCTGGCGCGGATCGCCATGTGCGAATTGGCGCCGCCGAATTGGGTGACGAATCCACTGATGCCACGAGTGAAGATCCAGTCGAATCCGGGGTCGGCGCTGGGCAGGAACAGAATCCGGCCCGCGAACCCTTCGGGCGGGTCGTCCAAAGAGGCCGGGGGCGCTGTGACACTCTTGCGCGTGATGAAGTTCGGTTGGCTGGGCGGCAGGTGAAACGCGAACACGTCGTCGGGCGATGCGATGATCGGCGGCAGCACGAGGCTGCGCGTGAGTGCATGGCGCGCTCGGCCGTGCTCGACGCTCTCCAGCAACGCCTCGCGCACCGAGCAGCTCTCGCTGTACAGCATACGGACCGCGTCATAATTGAGATACGCACAATCCTCTGCCGACAAACCATGTTCCGCACCGAGCTGCCGGATCAGGGTGAGCGCGTCGCTCAGGCTGCGGGTGAACACGAACTTGGCGTACTCACGCCCCTCGATGCCCGCCTTGATGAACTCGATCAGGCTCAGGACGTCGATGTCGAGCTCGTGCTCTTTGAGCAGCCGCTCGATGTGGCGTAACTGCTCGATCGAGAGCGCGAATCGCGGTGGAGCGCTCGCCGGCGGCCGGGCGCTGTTCCAGTCGAAATAGAGATCGGGGGCCTCGTCGTATCGCGGGGACAGGATGTCGTACGTCCCGGGCCTGAGGTGGCCGTACCGCGTCAAGAAATCTTCCTTGGGCAGCGTGGCGAAATCGTGACCGATGCGAGATCCCACGGTATCGACGCTGGCCATGAAGGTCGCCCGCTCTTCCGTGGTAAAGACGCCGACGTCGACAAACGACTGGAGGAGCTGGACCGCCACGAAGCCCGCGCGCGCCAGACCCGCGAATGGGAGCGTGCCATAGCGCTTGCAGTCCTCAATGAGCCAGTAGATCCGGCTGACTTTGTCGAGCTCCGCGTTGCAGATCGCCGGCAGCCGCTGCGCGAGGAGGTCGATCTTTGCCCGGTCACGACGCCACAGCGCAGTCTCTCCGTGAATGATACGATTCGTGAGACGGCGCAGCGCCGCGGACAACTCCGCGACATCGGTCGGGGAGAACCCGTGTTCCGCGAGGACCGCAATCCGCTTCGGGAGATCGAGGGTGTAACAGGAGAAGATGATCTCGAATTCGACTTTGTCGTGCAGGTGCGGCTCTGCGAGCAGACGGTCGATGTAGTAATTCGCGAGGCGACCTGCGAGATCGTCGGAGACGTCGCGTGGTATGAAAGAGTTGAAGCTGACGCGGACGTCGACGTACGGCAGTCCGTGAAAACTCACGAGGAGCGGAAAGCTGCGCAGATTCTGATAGCCGTAGTTATCGCGCTGGTAGGCCCAGATCGCGTCGGTGATCAGCTCCCGGTACAACGACAGCGATAGAGGGAACGGCCGGACTCCAACGATTTCGGCGGGATTCCAGTCCGGCATGACGCCAAAGATCGCGCGGCTGCCATGCAGGTATGGATGCGGGCGACTGAGTAACTGGACCTTGCGGGCGACATCCGCAAGCGCACTATCGACTTCGGCATCGGCAACTCGGTCGGATCGCGGCGCAACGAGTGGCCGGACCTGAAGCAGGTAGAGCTGGCCATCCCCGCCCACCGCGAATTCCACGTCGAGCGTGTCGCTACCGAGCAAGGTCTCGAGCTCCTTGACGAGCGCGATTACCGGTGCGAGTGACGGCGGGCAGACGTCGGCGCGCGACTTGAGACACAAGAACGCCTCGAGGTTGTCACCGACGCCAGCAGTCACGCGATCCGTTAGGCCCGACCGTGCATCGTAGTTGATGACGAAATAGGGGGCTCCGGCCGGACTGCGCGAGAACGCCACCCCGGCCATCGCCACGTGCTCGAGCATCGGTTGTACGAAGATCTGATCATCGTCGCGCCGGTCGTCAGCGAACGATGCAACCACTCCCTCGATCGCGCGTGCGACGGCTTCGCTGCCCGCAACGCCGAGTTTCGAGTCGTACTTGCCCGCCTGCGATGCCGCGGTTCCGTCTTCACTCTGGGCACTGCTCCGAACGATGACTGAGCCCGAGCCCCAGGGCGCGGCCAGGATGGCCGCCACCACGCCTGCCGCGTCGGCGCGCCACTCGCCGACCGAGAACCGGACCTGCGGCAGGACGCGACCGTGCTGCAGCAACGGCGCCAGGATCTCGAGAGACTCGGCCTTCGTCCTGAACGGAACCGGTCCGGACGTCCGTGGTGCCCGGGCGCCGTTTCGCTTCACGCGCCCGGCACACGCTGCCAAGATGCGGTCGACGGCAGTCCCCACGTCGAGGGGCCCATAATTGTCCAACACGAGGTCCGGCGTCTCGGGAAACTCCGCGGTGATATCCAAGCCGACCACATCGCGACCTTCGCCGCGCTCAGCACGCGTGTAGATACCCTTCGTGTCGCGACGTCGCAGCTCGTCCAGCGGGACGTGCAAGTAGATCTCGCGATAGCCGGGGATGTGCTCGCGGTTCCAGGCCTGTACTTCGTGGAACAGCGAGATCGTCGCACAGACGACGTCCGAACCCTGTGCGGCCAACAACTGACAGAGCCGCGCGTTGCGCATCGCAGATCGGCGGCGGTTGGCGGCGGTGTGGCCCAGGTCTTCGGCGATCGCTGCGCGAAGTGCATCGCCGTCGAGGAACATGACTGGCCGGCCGGCGGCGCGCAGTCGCCCCGCCAACTCCCGACCGATCGCCGTCTTGCCCGCGCCCGATAGGCCGGTAATCCAGTAGACGCGACCCTCCGGCGACGTGCGCGCGGTGGGGCGGTGGCGGCTCGCGGCTTGCGCTCTGATCAGCATGACACGGTTTCCCCTCTCTCTGGCCCGGGAGCGTTCCTGTTACCGGCGGCGTAAAAGAGGCATGCACGTGCTCGGACAAGCCCGGTTCTACTGCTGAGCTCGCATTTACGATTTAGTTACGATATTAACATATACGCCAGGCCGGTTGCGGGCGATTGCCAATCTGCGGCCGGGCGGAATGGGTCTCGGCCACCATGCGTAGACAGGTGCAGCGGACGAATACAAGTGTCGCTGATGCCGACTTAGCGCCCCGTTCAGTGAGCAGAGCGCGGATTGGCCCCCGCGTGCATGTCGCGCCGGTCTTGGTGATTGGCCTGACGCTACTCGCCGCCTGTGTGTCGTATAGACGCCCCGCCAATGTTGCGCTCGATCTCGGTCAAGCGGTGTATACGGGCGACGTCACGCAGGGGGAACGGCTCGGTTCCCTTAGCGTCTACAGCGTCGTTGCGAGCGCCAATCTGGGGTTGATCACACTCGACGGATGCGAGGCGGACGTCGGCGGAGGCGTGCGCTGCACGTTCTCCCCCGGATGCACGACCGAGTACGAGCCAGTGCTGACGATGCATATGCAGACCGTCGCCAAGGGGGCCTATCACGTGACCGCCGCTGCGATCACTGGGCTGTTTCGTACGGTCGATACTCCCGACTTCGGTCCGGTGATCTTCGTCGTGCGATGCGGACTGCGTGAGGTCATGATGACAGCGCCTGATACCGAGTTGGGGCCGTATCTCGCGAGCGAGGTGTATTCATCCACGCTCGTGCCATGGCCGTATGCCGCGGCACCGACAAACCATGCTGACACAGCCCTTGTCATGTCGCGGTTGGCAGTCAATCGCGGTGCGGCCGACATGGCCATCGCCCAGCTGCAAGAGGCGCTCGGTTCAGGCGAGGACCCGCAGCGGGTCGTCACGACCGCGGTCGTCGAAGCAGCCTTCACTCTGGGTCTTCACGTGACGGCCCCGAACCGCGTCGATCCTACACAGAACGCGATCCGCCCGGTATGGAACCACGACGCCGAGACGTATCCGACGGACACGGCGCAGTTGCGGCGTGGGATCTCGCTGCTCGACTTCGCGATGGGTGTGCCGCATCCCAGGGTCAACTGGGACAAGATTGCGGTTTTGGGTTATCGGGGGCATGACATCACGTTCACGCATACTCCGAGTATTGCCGCGATGGGGGAGATGAACGGTATCGCCCACTACATGCTCGGCCGCTCCCTCCTGCAGGCGGCGACGCAGCTGGGGAGCTGCGACCTTTGGACGCGCGCATACGGTGCGTTTACGACCGCGTACGCGGATCTCACCAAGGTGCCCCCGGTCGACGAGGCCGACCACGTGGACGGCAATCTGGTCAAGGCGATCAAGCTGATGACCCAGCCGACCGATAGCACTCGTCCGCGGGCCTGCCGTGCCCGTGCCTGAACGCAGGCGGGGCACTTGCGGCTCCGAGAAAAGCGATGATCAGTGCGATATCGGCCGGCTCGCCGATTCTTAAGTGAAGCCTCCGTGAACGTATTGGCCCAACGGCGTGAGCCCCCTCTGGGGTCGTTCCTGGCCGTTACCTGTCCGTGACATTCGGACGTTAGCTAATCGCTACAGTTAGGCCGCCATTCCAGCAGGCCGCCCTTCCACCTCTCGCCATCCCGGATCACCCATGGCCAGTGATGAACCCGTTCGCATCGTCTTGACGCCCGAGCAACGTGAGGCCGTGCGCAGGCTGTCGGGCCAGAGCATTGACGCGATCGAGCTCACGCCGGATAAGGCCGACAAGACCAGCGGACCGTTACGCCTCCTGTGGCGCCTCTCGGCCGCCACCGGCATCCCCCGTCAGGCCTGGCTCAAATCCGACCCGGCGCCTTCGCCCAAGTCGGAGCGATAACGGCCCACGGACTGACTCTGCAGCCCGCCCAGTTCACCAAACTCGAGCGTGGGACCTGATAACACAACGGGCCGAACCGATGCGAGCCCGCACGTTTGGTCGTCGGTTTCACCACCGCCTCCCGCCGCACCGTCCCCTGCCTTGATATCGACCAGCGGCGCCGGAGCGTCGCCTGTGGCGACGCCGGATGCGGGTACGCCTGAGGTGAGCCATCTCACCGGGAAGCTGCTCGATAACCGCTACCGCATAGTCAAGAAAGTTGGCGAGGGCGGGATGTGCCTCGTCTATCTGGCGGAGGACACGAGCAGCGGCGACGCGGTGGCGATCAAGATCCTCCTCCCGGCTCTCATTGCCGACCCGATCTCGATGGGGCGCCTTCGCCGCGAGGCCGCACTCGCCGGCCAGTTGGCTCACCCCAATGTCTGTCACACCATTCGACTCGGCGAGACCGCCGACGGCTTCGACTACGCCGTCATGCCCTACATGCAGGGCGACTTGCTCTGCGACCGCGTCGCCCGCGCGGGTCAGCTCTCGCTCGACATTACCGTTGCATTCGTCCGAGACATTTGCGCTGGACTCGCCGTCGCTCACCGCCTCGGCATCATCCACCGCGATCTGAAGCCCGAGAACATCATGATCGTCACCGAATCCGATGGAACGGAGCGGGCGGTCGTGATCGACTTCAGCCTGGCGACTGGTGCCAACGTGACCCACCTGACCGCCGCGGGTCTCGTTGTCGGGACGCCCGAGTTCATGAGCCCAGAGCAACTGTGTGGCAGGGACCTCGACGCGCGCTCCGATATCTATTCGCTCGCCTTCATGGCGTACGAGATGCTCACTGGCCAGCTCCCGTTCGAGGGACAGACGACACACGAGATCATGGTCGCTCGCCTCAAGGGAGCGTCGATCCCGATTCGCACCAAGCGTCCTGACCTCGAAATTCCGATGCCGGTCGAACGGGTGTTCGCACGGGCACTCGCGCGCGAGCCGGACCAACGCTACCCGTCGGCTGAGGCGTTCAGCGACGCGCTGTCACTCGCCGCGGCTGGCAAGGATCCCGAAGGTGGCAGCCGAGTCTGGCGGTGGATCCGAGCGACGGTCGGTAAGTAGCGCGGCCCACGACGTCGATCGAAGCGGCTGCGATCTGCGGTAAGCAGCCCATCATCGGTACCCTCCGGCCGGAATCGTCTCGGCCGAGGGATCGTTGTCTGAGCCTGATGGGCCGCCGCCACACCCCGTGTAGCTGCTTCGATACGACACCATTACGTCTCCTTCTCGCGTGAGGCCCCCGACCCATTAGGATCGGCGTAGGGTCCCGTTTGACGCGTCTAAAGCGACCTGAATTCGCGTCGTCCTTGTGTTTTCGGGCGACAAATCTCGATAGCCGGGGCCGGCGCCAGCCTTTTCGCGAACGTTTCTTGCTACGGACCGATAGGCTCCCGGCGTGTCTGTGTGTTGGCTCGGACACGTTGTGCGGCGTGGCCTCGGGATCAGGATGGGGATGTTGGGTACGAGACGAGGGTCGCCTGGCCAGTCTCGCTACTGTGGCGTGCGTTACCATGAGACAATCACGATGATCACATCTACTGCAGCTACGGTCGATTCCCTCTCCGCAGCAACCGATGATCGGTTGCCCCGCATTCGGAACCCTGAACACTTCACCCGCAAAGAAGCCGTGCCGCAGCAAGGCATTGAGTGGGCGCTCTCGTGTATGCAGAGTGGCGAGATGTTCCGCTATGGTGGTCCAGATCCAGAGGCGTCGCAGGTCCTCCGCCTGGAGCGGGAGTTCGCCGCGTACATGGGGACCAAGTACGCGCTCGGCGTCAATTCCTGCAGCACCGCCATCATGCTGTCACTCGTCGCCTGCGGCGCGCGCGCGGGCGATGTGATTCTGCTTCCAGGATTCACGTTTACCGCGGTCCCGAGCGCCGTCGTGAACCTTGGCCTCACGCCCTGCTTCGTGGAGATCGACGAGAACTATCGCGTGGATCTCGATGACCTCAACGCCAAAGCGCGCTCGGCCAAGTTTTTCCTCATCTCCCACATGCGAGGTCACCTGTCCAACATGGGCAAGGTCGTCTCCATTTGCGAGAACCACGAGATGACGCTGATCGAAGATGCGGCCCACGCGCTGGGTTCACGGTGGGGACGGAAGCTCATCGGGACGTTCGGCACCGTCGGCTGCTTCAGCGCCCAGTCCTACAAGATTCTGAATGCGGGTGAGGGCGGCCTCATCACGACGGACAGCGATCAGATCATCGCGGAATTGATCTTCCGTTCCGGCGCGTACGAGGACCTGCCCCGGAAGCACGGCATATCGAGCCCGGCCTTCGAACTGTTCCGGGACAAGTTCCCGATCAACAATCTGCGCATGAACGAGATCACAGGCGCGATCATCCGCTCGCAGCTCCCGCATGTCGAGGCACGCGCCGCGATGTACCGGCGCAACTACGACTACCTCGTGGCCGGCCTGTCGCAATGCGACGTCGTCGAGCTCCCGGCCCCCGACCGCCGGGAAGACCGGGTACCGGATTCGATCCAGTTCCGCCTCAACGGGTTTACGCCAGCCCAGGTTGCCGAGGTGCTGCGCCTGGTGAAAAGCCTGGGGCTGCCGCTATCCGCATTCGGCGTTGACAAGAGCAATGCTCGGTTTTTCCGCAACTGGCGCTACTGCGAGGCGCCGTCCCTGCCCCGCACCGAGGCCGCGATTGCCTACGCCTGTGACGTCCGGCTGCCCTGCTCCCTGACGCAGGACGATCTCGATGACTTCGTGCAGGTGATGCTCGCGTCCATCGAGCGCGCCCGCAACGGCGTCGCCGCGGCCGGATATATCGCGACCTAAGGTCGCGTTGCAATCGGGCGGGTCGCGGCACGATCATCGTCTCCTGGGCGGCGACCGTCCGCCACCGCCCCCGCGGGGACTGTGATCGACTGCACGAACACGAGACACACTCCGGCCGGTGCCAGTCTCACGGCGCCGGCACTTGCTCGATGAAGGTCCGGGCGATGTCGATCCGGCGCATGAACGTGACGTCGCTCAGGTTCTGGCCATAGTCGATGAACCGGGCCAGAGCGTCTGACCGGGCCGGGTTGCCACTGATACGCGGATGCAGCCCGACCGACATCATCCGACCGACGTCATCGCCGTCGTCGCGCAATCGATCGAGACACGCCGTGGCGGTCTCGAAGAATTGCTCCGGGCTGCCGTAGCCCGTACCCAGGATGTACCGCGCATCGTTGACGACGAGCGAGTACGGAACGACGAGATGGCGCCGGCCGAGGATGGTGGTCCAGTACGGAAGATCGTCACCGTAGTAGTCGGAGTCGTAGAGGAAGCCTCCCTCCTCGACGATGAGCTCTCGCGTATTGACGCTCATTTCTCGGCAATACCACCCGAGCGGGCGCGAGCCGGTGGATCGCTCAATGGACACAATCGCACGCTTGATGGCTTCGCGCTCCTCGTCTCGGTTCATCTCGTAGTGATTGCTCCAGCGGTAGCCGTGGCCCACGACTTCGTCGCGCCGGCGCATCAGCTTGGCAGCGACCGCCGGGTTTCGCTCGAGCGCCACGGCGGCGCCGAAGCAGGTGATCGGCACTCCAGCCGCATCGAAGATGCGAAGCAGCCGCCAGATCCCCGCACGCGATCCGTACTCGTACATTGATTCGACAGCGAGATCCCGTTGGTCGTCGACGGCGAACGGTAGCTCGTACATGCCGTCGTTCATTTGATCGCCCATTGCGAAGGTCTTCTCCGACCCTTCTTCGTAATTCACCACGATCTGGACCGCGACTTTGGCGCCGTCCTGCCAGCGGACTCGCGGCGGGTGCTCGCCGTACCCGACCACTTCGCGAGGCGGGCCGGGCACGTCCGCGATGTCGGTCTGGCGATAGAACTGTGGGTTCAACTTCTTCTTGCCACGCTTGCTGGGCGTCATGCCACGTGTCCTCGTCTGGGGTACCGATCAGAGATTGGCCAGGCTGCGGCCGCCGTCGATGACCAGGAGCTGTCCGGTCACGTAGGATGCCTCCGCGCTGGCGAGGAACTGAAAGACGTATGCGATGTCTTCTGGCGTGCCGATCCGACCCGCTGGGACCTTTGCGGCCACGGCCTCGATGGCGTCGGGCCCCAGTGAATTGACGGGATCGAGCGCCTGCGGCGTGCGAATGACTCCAGGCGCGACCGCGTTGGCCGTGATGCCATGAGGTGCGAGCTCCACGGCGAGGGACTTCACGAGTCCGACGAGTCCGCCTTTGGCCGCCGCGTAGTGCGAGCGGTCTGGCCACGCCGATACCGTGCCTGCGACCGATGACGTGGCGATCAGTCGCCCGAATCGCGCCACACGCATATGCGGGATCGCCGCGCGAAAGCAGCGCCACACTCCGTGCAGATCGACGTTCACGACTTCGTTCCAGGCGCGATCATCGAGGTCCGCCGTCGCCACCTTCCGTGCGATACCGGCGTTGGCGACGACGATGTGCATGCCGCCGAGTCGGTGGGCTGCTCTCGTGACGAACGTCTCGACGTCCGCCGTGTTGGTGACATTGACTGCTTCGACGATAACGCGATGACCGGCCTGCTCGGCCGCTTCGCGGACGGGCTCGATGTCATGGCCGTCCGGCGGGTACCAGGTCAGGGCGAGATCGGCGCCGGCCGCGGCAAAGATGCGGGCGGTCGCCGCCCCGATCCCGGATGCCGCACCGGTGACGAGTGCTACGCGGCCAGCGAGATCGAACATGGGGTGTACTCCTTCATAGCATGACGTCGCCACCATTCGGGCCCAGCGTCTGGCCGACGTAATAGGAGCCAGCCGCCGAGGCTAATAGCACCGCCGTGGGCGCGACCTCGTCGACGGTTCCAAACCGACCGATGGGAAGCTCCGCGAGCTTCGCGCTGCGCCAGGCCTCGGACTCCGAGTCGAGCATGGGTGTCTGGATGGGACCTGGCGCGATCGCATTGACGAGAACGCCGCGCCTCGAGACTTCGCGAGCCAGCGCCTTGGTGAGGCCGATGATCCCCGCCTTGCTCGCCACGTAGTGCCCCACCGACGTGCCGCCGACCTGGCCGAGTTGCGAGGCGATGTTGATGATCCGACCTTCGCCGCGCTCGAGCATCTGGCCGATGAAGGCGCGGATGCAAAGGAAGGTGCCGCGCAGATTGGTGTTGACCACACGGTCCCAGTCGTCGATCGACATGTGCTCGATCAGCGACTCGGTGAAGATCCCCGCGTTGTTAACGAGAATGTCCACCTGGCCAAATCGCGCGAGCGCTGCCGTCGCCATCGCCTGGACACTCGTGGCGTCACTGACGTCGGTGCGAACGAACATCGCGTCGCGACCGTGCGCCCTGATCCCACTCAAAGCGTCAGCCGCATGCGTCTCGCCGACCTTGTCCGCGATGACGACGTTCGCCCCCTCTGCGGCGAACGCAATCGCGATGCCTTTGCCGATGCCCGAGGCGGCACCGGTCACGACTGCGGTACGGCCGCGCAGCGCGTTCAGGTCCGACTCTCCTTCGTCGTGTCCGGCCCTGCCTGCCACACTCCCTGGATTGCCGCTCCGAGCGCGAGGTCAAAGCGATGTCGCATGAGGAGAAGGGACGCCTCGTGCTGGGCTCGGTCGTCGCTCGCGACACAGTCTTCGGCAATGACGACGTAATAGTCGTTGAACATTGCGTCGCGGGCTGTCGACTCGACACAGCCCTCGGTCGTGCACCCGCCGACCACCACGGTCTTGATACTGTTACTCCGGAGGAGCATGTCGAGATTGGTCCCCCAGAACCCACTCGATCGATACTTGCGCACGACTAGCTCTCGAGGCAGCGGCGCAAAGTCGCTCGTAAACCCGTGGCCGGGCGTTCCGGGAAGCGTGTAGCACAGTGGTGGCCCGTGTCGACGCGCCGCGTTGTGCATCCGCAGGTTGAAGCGGATGTACGACGGTGATTCGCCCATGCGACCGGGCAAGGCGGTGTTTTGGAGGTGCACGACCATCACCCCATGCCGGCGCGCCGCGGCGAGCAGCGCGGCCAGCCGCGGCCGCATCGGTGGATACATGGACTGGTCGATGCCGAGGCGACCGAACAGCCCATCTGGCTCGATGAAGTCACACTGCATGTCGACCATGATCAGCGCCGTGTGCGCCGGATCGACCAACTCCTCGAGCTCAGTGAAGACCTTCTTCCCATCAATCGTGATCATCGCGGGTCTGTCGGCTCTGCAGGTCTACTAGCTCCCAATGGGTGCGGTGCCGCCCACCGGCGTGATCGGCAGCGGTCGCTCGTGATGCTCGTCCCAGCCGAGGTCGTCGTTGGTGATGAAGGCGCCGATGGCGGCGATCTTCTCCGGCGACGTCACGCGGTAGTAATAGTGTAGCAATGCACCCGCGATGAGCCAAACGCCGATCACGATCGGTACGAGATTGTAGGGTGTCAATTGCCCGGGAGCAATCACGGAGTACAGCGGATAGGCGAGGCTAATGACGCCCAGCGCGGGGGCGATGACGTGGGTGAGCGTGCTGCGCCTGGGCACGTACCAGAAAAACCGGATGTGCGCGATGTTGCTGAGCATGTACACGATGACAATGGCGACCGTGCCGATCGCGCCGGTGAATCCATAGGTGCCCGTCGCGCCGGGACCGAGCCAACTCGCGACACCGAGGCCGACGACGACGGTGAAGCACGTCTGCACGATGATCGCCCGGTAGGGCGAGAACCAGCGTGGGTGCACGGTGCCGAGGGACGCCGGGAGCACTCGGTCGCGGCCCATGGAGAACATCACGCGTACGGTGGTGTTGTGAATCGCCAGGAGGCAGCTGAAGATGCCGCCGAGCGCGGCGAGCTCGATCGGTTGCAGGAGCCATGGCGCGGCGTGGCGGCCGAGCGTCACGAACGGATTCGGGTCGTTCAAAAACGCAGTCACCTGGGTCGGATCGTTCAATCGGTAGCCGGCGGTCAGTGCATACATCATGAAGATGTAGAACACGCCGACGGCCCCGAGTGCGCCACTCACGGCGAGCGGGATGCTGCGCCGAGGATTGCGCGTCTCTTCACCCAAGGTCGCCGCCGCGTCGAATCCGACGAACGATAGGAGGCCGAACACCACGCCGAGGCCGACACCGGAGACCCCTTTGGGTGAGGAGCTGACGAGAAACACCTTGGTCGTGTTCCCGCTTCCCGCCGAGGCTATGGCCAGGATACCGAGAGCGAGGAAGATGACGACCTCCAAGGCGAGCAGCGTCAGGTCGAGGTTGACCGACGCCTTGATGCTCCGGAGCGAGAGGCCGCACACGATTGCCATGGCGGCCAGACTGAAGAGCCACCAGGCGACCGCGACGTGGAATGTCGACAGCACGTAATCGTGACAAAACGCACCGAATGCCGTGAACAGACCGGGCGCGAGCATGGCGTACCCGATCCAGAACAGCCAGCCGGTGAAGAATCCGGCGGCCGGCCCCAGCCCCCGTGAATTGAACGTGTAGAACGATCCCGCTGTCGGGAACTGGCGGGCAAACTGCACGACCGTGTTGCCGACGAGTGCCGCGGCGATGAAGGCGAGCAGGAACGAGAGCGGGATCGCCGCGCCGGCCGCGGGCACGGCCGCAGGCGCATTGAGGACGACGGCCAGCACGGGCGCCATAGCGGCCGCCGACAGCGCAATCGCATTGGGAACCGTCAACACACCGTGCTGCAGTCGTTGGCCTTTGGAATCGGCCTCGCTCGTCATGGAGCCATCTAGCGGGCCGGACCCGTCGGCAACAAATGCGCGCGAGATCGAGAGCGCCGCGCGTGTGCGCGGCGCGATGGGCCGCTCCTTCTTATCAAGGTCGCTTCAGTAACGGCTTAGTGACCATCCTCATCACGATCGGTGCACCTCGTGCCCGAACCCCGAGGCGGGATCAGGCGCCAGGTCACAAGCCGTGGCATGGCAGCTACTTCCGTGCGCTCATCTCACGTGCTGCTTGAGAGTGCACGCTTCGAACCGGCGCGCGGGCAGCCGCTGTCTGCGCGATGACGAGCCACGCGAGCGCCGCGAGAAACGCGAGCCCGGTGATCACGGCGCCGGGCACGGCCATCGGGTCGGTGTACCGAGATCGATCGTTCGGCTGCCCGCGGTCAAGGGCACGCCAATCAGTGTGTAGTCGACGCGCCCGATCATGGTCGGATGTCCGTCGACCGTGGCCGACCATCCCGGATACTCGTTCTCCGACACGACGAGTGTCGCGCCAGCGGGCGCCGGGGCGTTGAGGGTGACCGTGATGTGTCCGGCGTCGTATCGCGTGACGTTGGCGGTCAGGTCGAGTGGTGGCGGCAGCGATGTCGGGTTGAGCGTGACGGGCACGCGTGCGGCCGTGTCGAAAATGGCGGCCCGCAGCGGCGAGAACCTCGGATCGAGGATCGTCGCGAGCGCCTCGTCATCCGGCGCCTTCGCTGCCAACGGCACGACCCACGCGGCCGGGTTGTCGCCTGGAAGGCGATAGAGCGACACGATCGACCCGGCCGCATCGCGTACGGGACCAACGATCTTCCTGGCACCGGGGAGCGGCAGCGAGTCGAGGTCGGTGTAGAGGTAGCGGATGTTGAGTAGCGCCCACAGGTTGGGATCGAACAACCGACGCTCGCCGCCTTCCTTGTCGATCAGCACGTCGTAGCGGCGGAACTCGTCGCTGTGGTAGCCCGTTACGAGCCGGATCTGGTGGACCATCAGCCCGTCGTATTCCAGGTTGACGTCGCGCCGACACCGCTGTCGCCGTGCGCCGCTGTCAGGACGCGCCCGGGTTCGCGCTGGGTGAGCGACCGAGTCGATCGCCGGATCGGACGCGTACGTGGTCGCCGCAGGCGGCGACCACTGCCAGTAAAGCCGTTCCTCGCTCCACAGGTCGAGGGCCACCAGTGCGGCGAGCGCCCAGGTCGCGTGTCGAGCCGTGACCCGCCGTCGCGTGAGCAGCACGATCATCGCCGCGGTGGTCGCAACGACTAATAGTCCGCGAACCGCGCCAAGGGTTACCTGCGATGCGTTGTCCACGACGAGGTCGTACCGACTCGCGACAACCATCAGGGTCGCGGCGTTGGTGAGTGCACCCCCGAGCGCCAGCAATGCGATGATCGCGGCGGCTACGACCCAGCCGACCAGATACCCCGGACGCACCCGCCCCTCTAACGCGGCCTCTGCGCCCTGGCCCGCGAGCGCCGCGACCGCAAACGCGGTCATGAAAAACATCGTTGCGGGCGCTCGAAAGTACTTTGTACCCGGGACCAGCGCGTAGATCACGTGGAAGAACGGTGTGTAGCCGCCCAGGCTCCAGAGGAGCGTGATTCCACCCAGCACGAGCCAGAACCGGCGCTCGGTGCGACGCCGCGAAAAGAACGCCGCGCCCGCCAGGACCAACACCGCGGCCCCCAAATAGTCGCTCTGGAAGTGGATGCCAGTGCGCCCCCAGTAGTTCTCGAGGATACCGAAAAACTCCGGCAGATACGTGCCGAATAACTCCTCTGGTGGTAGCGAGAAGAGCGCCGACCACTCGTAGCCACTGATCCCGGCGTGGCCGCCGCTTCGGGGCGAATACCGGACATACTCGAGCACGGGTACGAATTGGATCGCCCCCATCGCCAAGCCGAGTCCCACCGCGACTGCGGCGAAGGCGAGCCGCTGCAGCCTGACCCGTCGCTCGAGCGCACGCCCCTCGGCTGCCCAGAAGGCGAGGTACAGAGCGATCGCGCCCGCACCAAGGAGTGCGTACTGCATGAGCTGTGGATGCGGAGTCAGGATCCCGAAACCGACGATGAGCGCGAGCGCCGGCCACGCCCAGACGCGCCCGTCTCGTATCCCCCGCACCAACGCCCATCCCATGAGCGGAAAGAGCGCACTCACGTACAGCTTCCCGTCGTGACCAGGAGACACGTACGATGCGATCGGGCCGCCCATCATGTATGCAAGGCCACCCACGAACGCCCCGACGAACCCCATGCCCAGCGCGCGGAGGAACACGTACGTGCACACGCCGGCCAGAAACTCGTGCACGATGAACAGCCACGTGAGTGCGACGTCGGGCCGGGCGATGAGACGCAGCAGAACGGACGGCGGGTAGAAGATGTCGCCGTTGAACGAACCGATGAACGGCATACCACCGAACAGGTACGGATTCCACTGCGGGAGCCGACCCGTGGCATGCCAGACTGCGGCTCCGAACGAGCGGACCGCGTATCCGCCGAAATACTGGTCCGAATGCCGCGACACCAGAAACCCACCGCGAAACGCCGGGTACGCAAACACCAGCGTGATGACCGCGTACACCGCAGTGGCCAAGAGCGCCTCGCGCCACGCGACATCCGGCGGTGCGGGGACGGTGACCGGCGTCTCACGACGCGGCGTGGCGGACCGTGTCCTGCTCATGTGTTGTAAGACTCTCGAAGGGGCGTACGGTAGGCCCTCTATATAACACCAGCGACTTACCCGGGCGACGATGTGACTCGCATGTGACTCGCGTCCTCGACGCGCTCACGGCGCGGACGGCGAGCGAATGAGCTGGCAAGCCCATCGACAGTCTGCGGCACGCGCGATAGCTTGATGGCCTCACGCGGAGTGTCGTGCCTTTGCGTTCGCGGGACTCTGGATACCCGCATCGGAGTGATGTGCATGGGTAAAGTGCGCGTACTGGTTGGGACTCGGAAAGGCGCGTTCATCCTCACCTCCGATGGCAAGCGCGCGAAGTGGGATGTCAGCGGGCCACACTTCGGGGGTTGGGAGATCTATCACATCAAGGGATCGCCCGCCGACCCCGACCGGCTATATGTCTCCCAGACCAGTAGCTGGTTCGGCCAACTGGTGCAGCGCTCGAGCGATGGCGGCAAGACGTGGGAGGCGATCGGCAACAAGTTCATGTACAATGGGACGCCGGGGACGCACCAGTGGTATGACGGCAAGCCACACCCCTGGGAGTTCAAGCGCGTGTGGCACTTCGAGCCGTCCCTGGATGACCCCGACACGGTCTACGCCGGCGTCGAGGACGCGGCGCTGTTCCGTACGACCGATGGCGGGCAGACTTGGCACGAGCTCGCGGGCCTGCGCGGTCACGGGTCCGGATCACGCTGGCAGCCCGGGGCCGGTGGGATGGGGTTGCACACGATCCTGCTCGACCCCAATCACACCAACCGGATGTTCATCGCCATCTCCGCCGCCGGCGCGTTCCGGAGCGACGACGCAGGTACATCGTGGCGCCCGATCAACCGCGGCCTCAACTCCAAGTTTCTGCCGGAGCCGACCGCTGATGTGGGCCATTGTGTCCACCGGATCGCGATGCACCCCGCACGGCCGGATGTGCTCTTCATGCAGAAGCACTGGGATGTCATGCGCACCGACAACGGCGGCGACTCGTGGCAGGAGATCAGCGGCAACCTGCCGAGCGACTTCGGGTTCGTGATCGACGTGCACGCCCACGAGCCAGACACGATCTATGTGGTGCCGATCAAGAGCGATTCGGAGCACTTCCCGCCCGACGGGAAGCTCCGCGTGTACCGCAGTCGCAGCGGTGGCAACGAATGGGAACCGCTCACCAAAGGCCTTCCACAACGTGACTGCTACGTGAATGTCCTCCGCGATGCGATGGCCGTGGACTCGCTCGACGCGTGCGGCGTCTATTTCGGTACCACGGGCGGGCAGGTATACGCCTCGGCCAACGCAGGCAATAGCTGGAGCGCCATCGTGCGCGATCTGCCGGCCGTGTTGTCGGTCGAGGTCCAGACGCTCCGATGATTCGAGTCGGGCTGCCACCACATCTCCAGACGTTAGCGCACGTGGATGGCGAGGTGGTGCTCGAGGTCCGCGGACCGGTCACGCAGCGCTCGATCGTCGATGCGATCGAAGCGCGGTATCCGATGCTCAGTGGTACGATTCGCGACTACGCGACCCAGCAGCGCCGCCCTTATGTCCGGTTCTTCGCGTGTCGACAAGACCTCTCGCACGACCCGCCCGACACTCCGCTCCCTGACGCCGTTACCTCCGGCGCGGAGCCATTTCTGGTTGTCGGAGCCATCGCGGGGGGCTGAAAGGCTGGTGGTGTGTAGATTTCCCCCCGTGCCACACATCAGTGATCAATGGACATCGGCCGGCGGCCCGCCCCCGGGGGGTGACGAGCTCGATCAACTCGTCTATCTGTCGAATCTCGTCGGCCGCGAGCGCAGGCTCGTGCAGCCGGGTGGCGGCAACACATCGATCAAGCTCGGGTCCGAGCTCCTCGTGAAAGGGAGCGGGACAGATCTGCGCACGATCACGCGCAAGGGCTTCACCCGGTTGTCGCTCCCGGCGCTCGCGCCGTTGCGGAGCGCGCAATCAATGGGCAATGCAGAGATGATGCGGTTCATGGCGGGGTGCATGCTGCAGCCCGACGCACCAACGCCGAGCGTCGAGACTCCGCTCCACTCGCTGCTCCCGCATCGGGTCATCGTGCACACGCACGATGTCCCGACGATGAGCCTCACGGATGTGAGCGACGACGTGGCCGTGCGTCTCGTGACTGAGCTCTTCGCGGGTGATCTCGTCTACGTCCCGTATGTGCGCCCGGGCTTCCCGCTCGCCCAAGCCGTGAGCCGCATGGTGGACCACATCGCCGAGCGGGCGATCGGCCTCGCGCTGGCGCATCATGGCCTGGTCGTTTGGGCAGACAGCCCACGGGCCTGCTACGACCGTCTGATCGGCGCCGCCAACCGCATTGACGAATATTTGGCCACGCGGCGACGCGCGTCAGCGGTGCCGTCGCTACGGCCCGTGGAGGTGCGGCATCGATCGGCGGAGGTCGTCTTGCCCGCCGTGCGTGGTGCGCTCGGATCGACGACTCGCGTCATCCTGCATTTCGACGACGGCGACGATGTGCTGGCATCGCTGGCCGCACCGCGGATGTCCGAGCTGGTGCGCCGCGGGATGGCGACCCCGGAGCACATCCTCCGAGCCGGACGACTACCGACGTGGCTCGACTTGGATCTGTCAGCGGGTCCGGATGGCATCGTCGACGCCGTGCGGTCACAGCTCACGACGCAGCACGGCGAATACGAGGCCTACACCGCGCGGCACGCCACGGATGGTCAGCGCCCGCTCGATGACTGGGCCAAAGTGGTGCTCGTCCCCGGACTCGGCATGATCACCGCCGGGCGAGACAAGCGCGCGGCCGTCACCGCGAACCTGTGCTATCGCGCCGTACTCGAGACCATCGCCAACGCGGAGTCAATCGACCGGTTCCAGTTCATTCCCGAGGCTGACGTCTTTGCATTCGAGCACTGGCCGCTCGAGCGCCGCAAGATCGACGAGCAGGACGCCAAGGAGCGCGCCGCGCTCCTGCTTCCCCGCTACGTGGTCGTCGTGATCGGAGCGGCGAGCGGCATCGGCAAGGCGGCCGCCCGCCGGTTCGCGGACCAAGGGGCCCACGTCGTCGTTGCGGATCTCGATCGCACGGGGGCCGATGCCGTCGCGGGCGAGATCAATCGAGGCTATCCCGCTCGGGCAATTGGCGTGGCAGTGGACGTGCGCGAGGATGCCAGCGTTGCCGACCTGGTTCGCCGGACCGTCTTCGAGTTCGGTGCCCTCGATTGCCTCTTCTATACTGCCGGGCAGGCTCCGCGATTCGCGCCCGTGACGGATATCCGCCGGGAGGATCTGCAGCGGCAGCTCGACATCCATTATCTGGGCGCGGTGGTGGCGATGGGCCGGGCGGGGTCGGTGATGCGATCCCAGGGGCTGGGTGGGTCGATCCTCTGCTCAGTGTCCAAGGCGGCGCTCGCGGCCGGCCGTGATGCGGTCGCGTATGGTGGGAGCAAGGCGGCGCTGCTGCAGGCCATGCGGGTAGCGGCAGTCGAGTTGGGGTCGGACGGGATCCGCGTCAACGCAATCAACGCGGACCAGATCGACACGCCCATGTTCATGCGTTTCGTTGAAGGGCGCGCTGCAATGCGCGGCGTATCGGTCGATGCACAGCTCGAGGTGTACCGGCACCGCAACGTCATGGGCGTCTCGCTGATTCCGGCCGATGTCGTGGCCGACATGGCGACGCTGATGGCGAGCGATCGGTTCCGCTACACCACTGGCGATATCATCACCGTGGACGGCGGGTTGCCCGACGCGTTCCCGCGGTGATGGGTGTGACCACGCCGCTCCGACGGCGCGCGGGGTCTACAGCACGCCGACGACGAGCAGGATGAGCAGGCCGAACGCGCCGATGCCGAAGAGTGCCGCGCCCCCTGCCATGGCGCCCAAGGCGCGGAGCCGCAGCCGACCGGATTCCTGTAGTTCGGTTCGGCTCGTGATGACGAACGTGGGCTGACTCGTCCCTTTGTGAACGCTGGCCGCCGCGCCACTGCCCGAGGCGCCATTGGTGTCGGATGTGCCGAGCACGCTGCACGCTTGCTTCTCGAGCAGGCAGTGCTCGGTGAGCCGGTAGCTCGTTGTCTCGGCGGCCATCGCGTCGGCGACTTTGGCCTCGAGGTCAGGTCTCCCAACTATATGAACCTGACCACGCATTGACTCCGCGTGCTTGGCAACGTATGCGCGCAGATGCTCCTCTGAGGGCGCGCCCGCACCGGAAATGGACGGGTCGATCACGGTGCCGGTGAGGCCGGAGGCGTTCGTGTGCAGGTACGTCGTGAAGACCTGGGGGACGTCGTATTCGGCGCCCGTGGGATCAACAAGCACCTTGCCCGTTCCATCATCCAGATAAAAGGGCTTTGCGGCAGGCTCGTTGTAGATGGTGCGGTAGCCGGACTGGCTCGTGAGTCCCTGTGCGCTTTTCGTGAGGCACGCGATCGTGGTCCGGTAGTAACAGCAGGCCAGCTGGGTTAAGGGGCTGACCAGTGGCTCCCCGCACGCGACGGCGCCGCGCACGTGAACGAACCCCGTGGGGATCTTGCCTATCGGAGCGACCGGGGTCAGGTCGAGTAATCGCGACTTCTGCTGGTAGCGCCGTCCGAGGCGAAATAGGAACACGCCACCAAGCAGCGGGATCAAGAGCGCAGTGGCGGGAAACAGTAACATGACTATTTGCATGTGTGTGCCTTCCTCTCGCTGACGAAACCCGGTCGACCGCGCACGCGGCGATGGCGCTCGGCAGACGAGCCGCGCGACGCACACCGGGTTACACCATCTGGGCGGGCCGGGAGTCTCAGGGTCCGTCAGGGCCCGGTGTCACGGTTCAAACGTCGGCGGATCCGGCGACGGTTGCTCGGCGATCGCAGAATAGTCCCATCGGAGGATGGGTAAAAAGGGCCATTCCCGGAGGGACAGGAGATGGGCTCACCGCGTACACCGGCTGGCTGGCTCGTGCAGGCCATCGGCCTCTGCGTGATGGCTGTGCTCCTCTTTGCGAGCACGAAGCCATCCCCAACACTCGCGGTGGACCTGTCAGGCTTCGATCACAGCCCGACATGCCGGGCCGATCACGTCGTGACGGACACCGCCGATGATCCGCTCGCAGCGCCAGCGACCGGCCGATGCGTGGTCCAGGTCGTGAGAGTCACCAACAAACGGATCGAGCATCACGTCGGACGACACAGTAGCACGACGTACTGGGTCACGCTGCTCATCTATCGGGCCGCCGTCGGCTGACGATGATGCCGTAGCCAGTGCGCGGTCAGGCGGCTGGCGGCGGTCCCAATGATCATGCCGCCGACGACGTCGCTCATCCAATGCTGGTCGCGATACAGCCGCTGCCATCCTGTAAACGCGACAGCGCCCGCGCCGAGCGCAGTGGTCCACGGTCGATCGGCCTCCTCAGCAAATGCAGCCGCGATCGCCGTGATATGCGTGAGGTGCCCGGACGGAAAGGATTGCCATTCGCCGTTGAACGAAATCGGTTTGAATACCCACGGGTCGCCGTTGCCCGAGTAGCTGGGTCGCTGTCGCCCCACCGCTCCCTTGAGGAGCGCCTCGCTGACATCGGCGATGACGTAGCTCATCGTGATGTGCCGCGTGGCGTCTTCCCAGTCCTTGTTGCGAGTCAGATGCGCGATGATCAGGCTGGCGGTCACCGTGGGAACGGTGTAGTTCGCCGTGCCCAACACATCGCCGACCGGTGCGATGCGATTGAGAAACGGCGTGCGATAGCTCCGAACGAGTGGCCCCGCCGTGTGGTCCAGCAGGGCACCGGCGCCAAGCGCAGCGCCGGCCAGCACCCAGTACGTCCGGTCGCTCGGGCCGAGGTGCGGCGGATAGAGATATCGGGAGGCATGGTGCAGGCTGTCGCCCGCCACGCGCATGATCTGCACGTCGGGAGTCGAGTCGCTCGGACTCCATGCGACCGCGGCCGCACGCGTCGCCGGTTGGCCGCGCGTAGCTCGCGGGGCGCACAGCACTGCCAAGCTCAGCGCCATGTGCACGATCGTCCTGGCATGCCGGCGGATCGATGCCACTCGAACAGTGCCGGACCGCCCCCGTCCGACGGACTGAACTGGGTTCAGGTTCACAATCGGAACCCTCTCTGCTGCTCAACTCGTGCACCCATCGCGCCGAGATTGCATGCGCCTGCGGCGCCTCGCGAGACGACGGCTGACGCGCGAGTATATTCCAAATATGCGGGTGTGGCACGTTGGGGCCATCGTCGTGGGGATGCTCGTCGGCGGAGCGATCCCTGCGCACGCACAGATGGCGATCGGGTCCGTCGGCGGGGCGTTTGTGCCGGCTGGCGGGACGTCCAATCTCTCGTCCGGCCCCGTGAGCATACCGGGAGACGGATCCGGCGTGTTGGCGATTCCGTCGAGCGGCGCGCGGACATCGGCGCCGTCTGGCGCTAGACCGCTATCGCCGCCGCCTAGGGGGCCGCAGCCGAGCGGACTGGTAACCGTTCCCCTGCCGCTGGTCGCCAGCCCGTACCTGACTCAGCCGAAAGTGAACCCCTGCCTGGCCACATACGCCTCGAGCAAGTGCGGGTCACTGTCGCCCGCCACGGCGACGTACCCGTCCGGCCGGATCAAGTAGAACGCGTCCCGCGAGAGTCCAGCGCGTTTGGCGGCCGGTGTCCACGGGAACGCATGGATTGGGACACGCAGCCTAGCACACGTGTCACGGACTGCCGATCTCGCGTCGCCATACACGTGCACTTGCCAGCGTAACGACGTCAGCGGCGCGAAGTTATCCTCAGCGGGCGCTTCCGACTTGTCACTGGGCACCCATGGCAGGCGGTCACCGCCGTGCACGCTGCCCGCCCGCCCCTCGCTCAGGGCGCTGTCACGGTACCGAATGCCGATCTGCGACACGGTCCGAAAGAGATAGCGGCGCGCTGCACGCGCTCGAAGGAGCACGCTCACGACCGCCGGAAAGAGTGTCATGCGCACCTGTTGCACGGATGCTCGGGTGCTCGCCGCGAGCATGAAGACCCGGTCCGTCGTCGCGACGAGACGGCGCGCAAACGCGATCCGCTCAGGCTCGTAGCTATCGAGCAGTGCCACTGGCGCTCGGCGCTGCAGCACGGCTGAGAGCTTCCACGCCAGGTTAATGGCATCGCCAATGCCCGTGTTCATTCCCTGGGCGCCCACCGGGCTGTGGATGTGCGCCGCATCGCCAAGCAGAAATGCCCGCCGGTCGCGGAACTGCTGCGCGACGCGGTGGTGGACCCGATAGGTCGAGAACCAATTGACAGTTGTGGCGTTTATGTGGAGCTCCCTCAGGGCGCGGTCACCGACGTCGCGAAAGGTCAGTTGGCCATGCTCGGCCGCAGATTCATCGCGGACGTTGCCAACCAGTCGGACGCGACCTTCGCCCCGGAGAGGAAATACCGCGAGCAGATTCGACTCATCGAGGTCAACGTGTAGCTCCGAGCCCGAGGGCACACCCGTCGCATTCACATCGGCGACATAGAACACCCCTGTATACGTGCCGCCCGGAAACTCGATTCCGAGTGTCTCCCGCACTATCGACCGAGCCCCGTCGCATCCCGCGACATAACTCGTCGCACAGTACTCTTCGCTGCCGTCAGCGCGCCGCAGCACGGCCCGCACGCCGTTTGCGTCTTGCTCAAAACCCACCAACTCACATTGGCGGTCGACGGTGACACCCGCGGCCGACAATCGCTGGGCCAGCAACCGCTCATGCTCGTCTTGCGGGTAGATGAGCACGAACGGAAACGGGCTCAATCCCTGCCCCAGATCACCGAGGGGCACATGTGCCATGCGCGCCCCTTTGACCCAGAAGTTGATGCCCGTGGTTCGCACCCCGGCGGCTACGGCCGCGTCCGCGAGGCCGATCTGGCGGTAGAGCTCGAGCGTACGCGCGTGCACACCCAGAGCACGCGACGTCGTGCTCGGCTCCGGAGTCTTGTCGACGATGCGCACGCGTACGCCCTGGTGTGTGAGCCAGAGCGCGAGTGCGAGGCCTGTGGGGCCAGCCCCGACAACCAGAACGTGTGGGTCGGTCGCCATTGGAATCCGACAAAACCTACACCGGCGAGCCCACCCGCGGCGGCCGGATAGATATTCGTGCTTTACTGCGGCTCGACGGGTATGCGCCGACGGACTGCGGCGGCAGCGCTGCGCTACCGCCGGGCTGCGTGGCTCACGTAGAAGGCGAAGACTAATCCGGCAGTGCCCAAGGCAAGGGCGCAGGCCGCCAGCGCGGCGAGTCGCACGCGGTTCGCGGTCGAATAGTCATAGGCCACGAGTGCAGCCTCGCTGAGGTAAACGCGATTCGCGCGGGATCCCGGCAAGATGACGCCGGCCGCCATCAGCCGGGTAACTAAGCCCTGAGGACGGAGCCCTAGACTGTCGAGCGATTGCGCTCGGTCCGAAGCGGTCGCGTCCGCCAACCGGAACCGCTGGAGCACATCTGCCTTTTCGCGCGCCGCCGCCGCAGCGGCCATAACGCCAACGCTAGCCGCCATGATGCTGAGCTCTCCGAACTGCGTGCGGGAGTGGATGGCCGTCTGGAGCTACTCTCTGGAACGGACGAGCGAGCCCCCGAGCGGGCCACGACGCGCTGCGCGCGTAGAGAGAGCGGAGAGAGGAGAGAGGAGATACGGCGCTCGAGACGTTGTCCGTTCGGGTTTCCGGCCTCCAATCCTATTGGCGCCGGAAGACGAAGGCGGCGTCCTGGCGGCCGTGGTCGGCGCACGGCCCATCTAAGCTGCCACCGCCTTCCAACAACGTGCCGCCATTCCAGAGCGAGAGTGCGGTCGTGATGGTCGCGGTGCACGCATGCTTCGCGGGATAGAGCAGTGGCAAGGAGATGGTCACCGTGCGGCCGCTCCAATGCACCACGACCGGTCCTGTGATCGTGACCGAATCCATCCGGACCGCGGTCGCGACGGAGTCACCTGTCCCCCCAAGCGTCACGTGCATTCCAAATCGCGCATCGCCAATGTGCATCTCCCCTTTCCAACTGCCGGCCAGCCTGCCCGGTGCAGTGTCGGGGACGGGCGCGCCGCGGCCGGGCAGCGCGAACGCCAGGACATAGTCTCCCATTGTCGTGTGGAGCCGATCGTGGCCACCGGCGGCGACCACAATGTACTGACGGCCCGAGGCGGCGTAGCTCATGGGCAGCGCGTTCGCGCCAGCCGGCAGTGGTGTACTCCAAAGCTCGCGCCCTGTCTCGATGTCGAACGCCCGCAAGTGTTGGTCGTACGTGCCGGCCACGAACACGAGACCGCCTCTCGTGACGAGTGCGCCTCCCAGGTTCACCGATCCCCAGCTTCGGCCGTCTTTCACCGCGGCGAACTGCGGCATCCATCCAACCGGCACTTGCCACTTGACGGCCCCTCGCGCGAGGTCGAAGCCCACCAACGTTCCCCATGGGGGCGGCGTGCAGGTGCCCAGGTCCCCGCGGCTCATCGCGTAGGGTGTGCCCGTCTGACGCCCGTACTCCAGGTCGGGATGCGCCATATATGCGGCATGGAGACTGTCGCGAGGGATCAGCCGCACGACCATGGCGAGTCGATTGATGGGCGCGACGAGAATCCCGCGCGCCTCATCGACCGAGACGCCTGACCAGCTCATGCCGCCAATGTCACCGGGCCAGAGGATCGTGCCCTGAAGCAATGGTGGCGTGAACACCCCCTGGAATCGGAGTGCGGCGAGCCGTGCGCGACACGCGGCGCGCGTGGAGTCCGTGACCCCGAACGCATCCGCAGCGGAGAGACTCTCCGGGGCGAAGCGGTATGCCGGCGGAGGAAATGGCTGCGTGGGCGCCGCACGCTCGCCCGGCACGTCGCTGGCTGGCACCGGCTCCTCGGTTACCGGAACGAGTGGCACGCCCGTTCGGCGGTCGAGGATGAAGAGATGCCCCATCTTGGTCGCCACCGCGACCGCGGGCACCTGCCGATTACCGTGCCGCCACGTGAAGAGCACCGGCTGAGCCGGCACGTCGTAGTCCCAGAGGTCGTGGTGCACGACCTGGAAGGACCACACGAACGCGCCGGTCGACGCGTGCAGCGCGACGACGCAGTTCGCAAACCGGTTGTCACCGAGACGCTCGCCTCCATAGAAGTCGGGGCTCGCACTCCCCACGGGCACAAACACGAGATCGCGCGCGGGATCCGCGGAAAGAATGCTCCACGCGTTCGCAGCGCCCGTGTTGTGTGCCGTCGGCCCGACCCAACTGTCGTATCCCGGCTGCCCCGGCTCTCGCGGAATCGGATCGAAGCTCCAGCGAAGCGCGCCACTCCGCACATCAAACCCGCGGACGACGCCGTCCGGCGCGTCTGTGCGGTGATTGTCGGGCACTGATGATCCAACGATCACGACGTTGCCCACGACGAGTGGCGGCGACGTCACCCCGTACTCCCAGTGATACTCGGGCTAATGTCGCAAGCCGACCGTGAGATCGATGGCCCCCTGTTCGCCGAAACCCTGGCACAGTCGGCCGGTCCGGCCGTCCAAGGCGATGAGGCGCGCGTTCACGGTCGCGACGAAAATGCGTGTGGCGCAGGGTTCGTCCGCCCGACCTGCCGTCCACGCCGCGACGCCTCGGTTCGCGAAGTCACCGTAGTCGTCGTATCCGAACCGGACCGGTCCCTCGTACTTCCACCGCTCCTGGCCCGTGGCTGGATCGAGTGCGAGGACGCTGCCGAGGGGTGTGGATATGTAGAGTGTGCCACCGACTAGGATCGGCGTTGCCTCGAACCGACCTCGATCAGTGAGGAAGTCGCCCGTGCGCGCGATCCAGGACGGCTGCAATCGTGCAACGTTCGTGCGGTCGATCTCTGCGAGCGGCGTGTACCGACTGCCCCCGGGATCTCGCCCGTATGCCGGCCACCCCGCCGAATCCGAAGACGCCTGGCCGAGCGCCGTGCTCGACAGCCCCATCAACAAGCCCGCCGCCCACGCCGAGTACCTCACCTGCCCCACCCATTGTCGCCGCCGCATAGCGCCCCCAGATCGAGTCCGCGCACTGTGCTCGCAGTCTGTGCGCCCATCGTCAGCTTACCACCGCGACGCGCGGAGCCTCCACGCTTCTGGGACGAGTGGGACAAGGCGCGGACGAGCGGGTTTCGTCTCCTGGCGTTACACGTACCACGCGGGTGCGTCAACAGGCCAGATAGAGACGCTCGATCGCTCCTTTGTCTCAAGTGCCTGTTCACAGGAGGAACCCCATGGTCTGCTCGCGAATTGCCGGACTGACGCTCCTATTGGGCATCGCTTCATGCGCCCACCAACCTGCGGCCGCACCGGCTCCGGCGCCACGCGCGGCCGTGGCCTCGGCATCCTCGACGGATAACCCCGGCTTCTCCTCGCCCGACGCGAGCCGACGCACCTTCCTGCACCCAATGTCGGCTTCGCAGGAGCCACGGATCACGGTGACCTACCAGGATTCGGACATCCGGGACGTGATCGCGGCGTTCGCCGTGTTCTCGGGTCGCACGATCGTTGCTGGTCACGATGTCAAGGGTTCGGTCACTGTCGAAGTGCACGACGTCCCGTGGGATGTCGCGCTGCAGTCGATCCTGACTCGGGACCAGCTCGTGGCTTCCGAATCCCAAGAGGGAATCATCACCGTGCACGCGGAGTGAAGACCAGGCCGGCCGAGAAAGCCGGCCTGGCTGGCGGCTGGCGAGTGGCGGTTGGCGGTTGGTAGACCAGACTCAGGGCCAGTGACAGCGACGTGTCACTGGCCCTATGATTTGTCCACCAGGCACGAATCACCAACCACCAGTCACCCAGGCGACTCCCCATGGGGACCGAACTGAGGCCGACCCGAGCGGCGCCGCTGCTCTACGCCGCAACGATTTTCCTCAGCGCATTCCTCCTGTTCGAGGTCGAGCCGCTCATCGCGAAGATCATCCTGCCGTGGTTCGGCGGCTCCGCGGCGGTCTGGGGCGCCGCGCTCCTGTTCTTTCAGATCGTCTTGCTGGCTGGCTACGCCTATGCCCACGGTATCGTCCGGTACCTGGGTCCCCGAGCGCAGGTGACGTCGCACGTGGTGCTCCTGGCTCTCAGTTGCGCGCTCCTCCCCATTCTGCCATCGCCGTCGCTGGCGCCACGTGGCCCCAGCGATCCGGCGATCCGGATCATCATCACGCTGGGCGCGGCGGTCGGACTGCAGTATTTCCTGCTCTCGGCGACGAGTCCGCTGTTGCAGGCCTGGTATGCGCGGCGCCGGGCACACGCGATGCCCTACCGCTTCTTCGCGTTATCCAACTTTGGGTCGATGCTCGCCCTCTTGAGTTTCCCCTTCCTCATCGAGCCGCGACTTCCATCGCGAGAGCAAGCCGTTTCGTGGTCCTGGGCATACGTGGTGTTTGCTATGCTCTGCGCCGTCGTCGCGTGGCCGCGCCGGCGCGATGGGTCGTCCGCGACAGGCGACGGCCAAGCTGAGTCGAGCCCGGCGGCCGCGCCTCGCGTGCGCGAGCTCGTGCTCTGGGTGGGCCTCGCAGCATGCGCCTCCGCGATGCTGATCGCAGTCACGCATCATATGAGCCAGGACATCGCGCCGATCCCGCTGCTCTGGGTGGTGCCACTCGCCCTCTATCTCCTGACGTTCATCATCGCATTCGAGAGCGACCGCCTGTACCAGCGATGGCTATTCCTCCCGCTCATGGTGATCGCGATCGGCCTCATGGCCCGATTCATGTGGGCGGGATCGCCCAGCAAGAAGTTGCTCGCTCTGTTCGCGCTCGGACTCTTCGCGTGCTGTATGGTCTGCCACGGCGAGCTCGCACGGCGGCGACCAGCGGCGCGATACCTCACTCTTTTCTACCTCGTGGTCGCGCTTGGCGGCGCGATCGGCGGCGTGTTTGTCGTTTTGGTCGCACCCCACCTGTTCCGCACGTACCTCGAGCTGCCGATCGGCCTGGTCGCATGCGCGCTCGTCGGCACCATTGTCGCCTGGCAGATCGACCTACCGGACGTCGGCATGTGGCCGCTTCGCATGATCATGGTCGCGGGCACGTTCGTCGCCGCCGTGTACCTTGCGCGCGAGGAGCAAGTGAGTCGCAAGGGTTATCGACTGCTCGTCCGAAATTTCTACGGGGTACTGGAGGTGCGCGATGACGCACCGGGGGTCGCGGACCGAGAGCGAACCCTGTTCAATGGGCTCATCGTCCATGGCTCCCAGTTGCTGGATCCCGCCCACCGATACGAGCCGACCGACTATTACGGTCCGACCTCGGGCGTTGGGAGGGCGCTGATCGCCCTGATGCACCGTGGGCCCATCCGGGTCGGGAGCATCGGCTTGGGCGCGGGTGTCCTCACGAGTTACGGTCGATCGGGGGATGTCTACCGCATCTACGACATCAACCCACTCGTTCCCCCCATCGCGCAGACGGAGTTCACCTTCTACCCCCACCTGCCGGCCGACAAGCAGATCCTCTTGGGGGACGCCAGACTCACGCTCGAGCGCCAACCCGACCAGCACTTCGATCTGCTTTCGGTCGATGCCTTCACTGGTGACGCGATCCCGGTGCACCTGCTGACGAACGAGGCGCTGGCGCTCTACTTCCGGCATCTCAACCCGCACGGGATCCTGGCTCTCCACATCTCCAACCGATACCTCGACCTCGAACCCGTCTGCGCCCGCGGGGCCGAGGCACTTGGCAAGCACGCCATGCTGGTCGAGGACGATGGGAAGACCGCTGCACATTTCTCGGCCTCGAGCTGGGTCCTCGTGACCGGCGACTCGACGTGGTTCCAAGACCCGAGTTTCAAAGGCGCATCCATGGCCCCGCCGGTGGCCCCTCCGGCGTTCCGCGCGTGGACGGACGACTACAGCAACGTGTTCGAGGCGCTGAAGCTGAACTAGCGAGGGACTAGTGGCTAGGACTCGTGGCTCGTGAACCAACCGTCGCCCGGCCTCGTCGCGGCCTCTTTCCAACGGGTTTGGCTCGGCGTACGTTCCTCGCGTTCTGACCGCGGCATCCCACACGCCACCGGCGAATGGGATGCGAGCGGCTGCCAAACGATGCGCGCGTCACGGGGAGAGGCAGTCCGATGAAGAAATGGTCCGGCCCGATGGCCACGATGGTGCTCGCGGCGACGATTGCGACCACGGCGTCCATCGCGGCGGCTCAGCAATCAGCACCGCTGACGCCCGCGGAGAAAGCAGCCGCGGACAGCGGTCGGCCGCCCTACACGGCCGCGGACGTGCACTTCATGCAGGGGATGATCCACCACCACGCCCAGGCGGTCACGATGGCCCGGTGGGCGCCGACCCACGGGGCACGCCCCGACGTGCTGCGACTCTGCGAGCGCATCGATGTGGCACAACGGGACGAGATCGTGACCATGCAGCGCTGGCTGCGGGAGCGCCACGAGATGGCTCCGGAGCCGGACTTCACCACGGGCACGGCGAGTATGCCGAACATGCCCGGGATGTCGGGTGGCGCTCAGGCGCTCATGCCGGGGATGCTGACGGCGGAGCAGATGACGCAGCTGAACCACGCGTCAGGGCCAGACTTCGACCGACTGTTCCTCACGTTCATGATTCAGCACCACCAGGGCGCGCTCACCATGGTCCATCAGCTCTTCGACGCGCCGGGTGCCGCACAGGACGAGGACATCTTCAAGTTTGCGTCCAATGTCGGCTCCGACCAGACGGCCGAGATCGATCGGATGCACAATATGCTGGGGGACTAGTAGCTGGTAGCTAGCGGCTGGTGAACGAACCTTAGGGCCAATCCGACGTCACCGGCGCTGGCCCTACGGTTTTCCCCAGCTACCAGCTACTAGCTACTAATCCCCTACGTATGCCGCCGCGTCTGGGCCTGGGTAGCGACCGAGTCGACTCGTTGCATGACGAAATGAAATTCCTGCATCACCAGTTCCGGCACGTGCTTCTCCCCGAGCTGGGCCGGGATGAATCGCATGTGCGGCAACGCCGTGCGGACTGCTTCCTCGAAGGCGGGATGCGTGGCCAGGACCACGTGCAGCGTGGTGCTGTCCGCCCGTCCAGATGTATCGACAATGAATCGGACCACGACCAGCCCCTCGACGCCCTTCTTCCGTAAAAGGTCGGGGTATTGCGGTCCGTCGCTTGAGGGGTCGCGCGCGACGGGGTGTTCCAGCTCCGGTTCGATGTAGACGCGACTGCCCTCGTATTCGGTCGGGACGGCGGCAGCGGGAGCGCTAGGCTTGGGCGGCGGTGCCGGCCGAGCGTGTTTCGGCGTCGGTGGCGTGCGAACCTGCGGTGCCGGCTGACGCCCGGGACCCACGACGGCATATTGCACGCGCTCGGTGCGGGGTCGTGAACGCTGTGTCGGCCACAGCGGGAGCAGATATACTGCCGCCTTGAGCGCGGGCGTGGGGACCGGCTCAACGTCCGAATGCTGCTTGGGCGAAGGCATTACAAGCCCGAACTGCACACTCGCCAGCAACGCCCCGATCAGAATCGCGGGCGGTGAGGCCAGTCGTTCTCGCGGAGATGCAGTCAGATGCGCAAGCACAACGCCCTCTGGCCGGGTCGCCTTTGGGAGTATGTATCCACAATAGCGCGGCGCGAGCCTGGACACCAACACGCGGCACCCGAATATCAGAGGATTAACGTGGTCCTAACGCCTGTTGCAACGGCGGGATCGGGGATCCGGGGCCCGGAGTCCGTCCACGGTGCGCTTGTGCCAGCAGTCGCTGGGCACCGCGCGGACCCCGGGCCCCGACCCCGCTGTTATGTCCCTTCCCCTGCCGTTCGCCGCATCATATAGCCGACCGAGCGGACCGTCATGAAGTAGCGTGGCTCCAGCGGGTCGTCCTCCAGTTTCTGCCGCAGGCCCGCCATATGGGTGTCAACGGTTCGACTCACAGTGTCAGCCTGGTAGCCCCACACATCGCGCAGCAGCTCAGAGCGTGACACAATCCGATCCTGGTGCCTGAGCAGCGCGAGCAGGAGATCGAACTCCTTGGGCCGGAGGTCGACCTCCTGACCGTGACGGCGGACGGTCCGAGTGGCCGGATGCACCTCGATGTCGCCAAACCGAATCCACAGGACACCGGGCTCCAGGCGCGGATATGCCCGACGTAAGACCGCGCGCATGCGCGCGATGAGCTCGAGGATACTGACCGGCTTGGTAATGAAGTCGTCGGCGCCCAGGCCAAAGCCACGCAGCTTGTCGGCTTCATCGCGGCGCGCGGTCAGGATCACGACCGGCAGATCAAGCCCCTTGTCGCGCATCTGCCGCAGCAGCTCGTATCCATCGCGACCGGGGAGCATGATGTCGAGCACGACCAGTGCGGGCGGCATCGCCAGCATCTGGGCCAGCGCGGCTGTCGCGTCCCCGGCCAGGTCGACGCTCAATCCGTCGATCTCGAGGTTGTTGCGGAGCGCCGACGCGTAGTAAACGTTGTCCTCAACCAGCAGCACCCGCGGCGGCTGGCCCCGCGCTGGCTCCGTCTTTGGCGCCTGAGCGGCGGACCTCGCGCTATCTGGGAGTGGCGGCACCTCCGCGGCTTGCCGAGTTGCCACGACCTGGGCTCGCAGAGCGCCACCCCCGACCCGGGCGGGCGCCGCTGCCTTGGGGACTACAACCGAACGAAGTTGGGTCATGCATACACCTCCGACGAAGTTGGGTCACGCATACGCTCCGTGATGTCCCTCCGGCACAAACCAAATTCCCTCCGTCGCGACCGGATCGCCCGAGCGGGCGCCGTAGCATTCTGACATACCTCTGACAAACAGGTGACATGGCTCGAACATACGCCTGTGCGCGGAGGCACGGTCGCTCCCGTTTCCCTAATTTACTGACCGCTGACAATCGAAATCGAGTGACGTCGCGACCGCTCATGTACCGTCTGGGCGACGGCTGGGCGCGCCACGCAGTCGCTCGCCACACGGCGTACGCTGGCACCGGGGTGTGAGTGGGGCCTTCCCGCTGACCCCTTTCGAGGACGCTGGAAATCGGAGACATCGATGCCCTCTCGACCCGCGCGACAGGTCCGACCACGGCGCCCGCGATCACGTGCACAGATTCTCGTCGGCCTCACGGCGGCGCTGGCTCTCGTGTTCGGGGTCACTGCCTGGCGAACGGCGACGGCCGACCGGCACAACATCGAGAACGCGACGTGCATGTTCGCGGCGGACGCTGCGCGGGAGTTGCAGACCCAGTCACAGCTGTATCTGGCGTCAGCAGCCGAGCCGCTGTTTGGCGCGGTCGGTGGGCACGCGGCCGTCTTACGGTCGGAGCGTGTGGCCTCGCCTGTCGTCTTGGCGCAAGCGGCGCAAAGGGTGAAACAGTGTCACTGCGCACCGGTGCTGCCCGCCTCGCTCTACTTCGCCTTCGACGTTGCGGACGGCGCACTCACTCGGCTGACGGTGGCGTCGCCAGACGCCGGGGACACGACGCAACCCTCCGGTACGGTGACTCAGGTGTCGTACCAGGACACGGTCGGCCTCCGCCAGTCACTCACCAGCGTGCTGTCGCAGCTCGAGGGAGCGGCTTCTTTCGCCGCCGCGGTCCGTGACTCAGGACCAGGGGTGAAGCGGATCAAAGGCGTCGCCGTGAGCCTCGGTAAGTACGACACGCAGGGACACCTGCGCGCGGTCTACGGACTCATCGTGCCGCCCCTGCCCTTTGTGCGTTCCGTGATCATTCCCGTCTTCGACAGCGTCCCGGTCTTCGATGAGATGCAGGCGGATACGTCGTCCAGGCGGTGGGATTGCTGCCATCAAATTCACTTTACCAATCACGACGTCGCCAATCTGGAGGTGGATGACACACTGTGGCGCCCGTTGGTTCGAACGGGAACGATGCCCGACACCATCACCGGCTGCCTCGGAGAAGCGATGCCCATGGCGTCCATGGCGGGCGTCTGGATGGACCTGGGCCCGTTGCCGCACACCTTCGCGCGATGGGTCGGACGAACGTTGACCGTCTCGCGCGCCCCTCTGCTCTGGGTGCTGCTCGCGGCGATGCTCGTCTGCGGCGCCGCAGCAGCCATAACGGGGCATCGGGAAGCCGAGCTGGCCTCACTACGCTCGGATTTCGTAACCAGCATTTCGCACGAGCTGCGCATGCCCCTCGCGCAGATTCTCCTCGCGGGCGAAACGTTGAGCCTCGATCGCACCCGCAGTCAGGCCGAGCGTGATGACGCCGCGGACGCCGTCGTGCGCGAGGCGCAGCGACTCAGTGGGCTCGTCGACAACGTGCTGTTCTTCTCACGCATTGAGCACCACAATGTGCAGACCACTCCGACCGCGACGAACCTCGCCGAAGTCGTGTCGGATATCGTGGCCTGTGTCGCTCCGCTCGCCGCTGGCGCGCGGGCGTCGATCAATGCCGCCGTGCCGACGGATGCCGTGGCCATGCTCGACCGCAGCGCGTTTCGTCAGGTGCTCTACAACCTCCTCGACAATGCGTTCAAGTACGGCTCGCCGGGTCAACACGTCTTCATTGGTGTGGACGTCCCGCCGGCCGCTCCCGATCGCGTCCGCGTTTGGGTTGAAGACGAGGGCCCGGGTATTCCGCGCGGGCAGGAGTCAGCGATCTTCGACCCGTTCGTCCGACTCGGCCGCGACACCGAAAAGGCGGTTGCAGGCAGCGGACTCGGACTCGCGGTCGTACGCTCCCTTGTGACAAGCCAGGGCGGCCGGATCTGGGTCGAACGGCCTGCCAGCGGCCGTGGCACCCGCTTCGTGATCGAGCTACGGCGCGAAGAGTCGACGAACGGCGCGGGCGCGGGCGCTGCGCGCCCGAGTGAGTAGACGTCCAGAAAGTAGAAAGTAGGCAACGACGAAACCGATCTGCGGCCGCTTTCTGTAGTCGTCTACTTTCTACTTTCTGTCGTTCTACTTTCTCGGGCGCGTGAGCGCCCGCGGCGCCCGCGGCCGAAACCAGATGTCGAACCAGGGCGTCCAGGTGTGGCCGCCGTCTGTCGAGCGCTCCCCGGTCTCGCGCACCGCCGTGGACTCGGGATACCAGATGCCGCGGACGAGCCGCGTCGCACCCGTCTTGGTCTTCTCGGGTCCGATCAGGATCATCCGGTTGCCCTCGAGATGTCCTTCGAGCATGAGCAGCTGGCCGTCATTGGTGACCCAGCTCTGATGCCACACGCCGCGAGACGCATTGTACGTGCTGAAGCTCTCGCCGATATGCCCGTCGCGCTGGTGGTACTGCTCCCGCACGGCGCACCCATCGAGCATCGGCGTGACGAGGTTTCGCGCAATGAGCGTATCGGGCTGGACATCATAGGCGTCCCAGTCGCCCACGAAGAAATCGAACTGTCGATACTCCGGTGCTGAGCACGCCCGTGCGATGCCCTGCGTTGCGGGGCGTGCCTGCGCGCCCACCACCCGGGTGGCCGCCGCAAGGCTCACCGCAATCGAGATAACGCGCACGGGCGACGCCTGGCGAGCCCGCGTCGACGCAGCCCGAACGAATCTCCACACCTGCATATCACGAATTTGTGTCATGACCGTCGCGGGCGACAGGCGCGGTGAATCCTGCGGCGCAACGAACATCCTGTGAGATGCGGGTAGAGAGGCGACGCATGGCGTCGCCCTGACCGGTCCAGGGACGGTTGGCGCGGACCACGCGAAACACCGATTTGTGCATCTAAGCAGCATACGGACCGGTACGGGCGACGTCATGCGTCGCCCCCTCGCATCGCCGCCCGCATGCCCCCGCGGTCTGCCCGGATGCGGCAGTCCACGGCCATGCCCCTCGCATTGCCGCCCGCAGGGCCCCGCGACCCCAGCGGATCCGACATCGCCGCACGCAGTCACTGCCCTCACGCGCACTCGACAATGATCATGAACCCGTAGTCCATGTGCAGCTGATTGTGACAATGCAGCAGAGACGATCCCAGGGCATCCGCCGTGAAATCCACCTCGACCTGCTGACTGGGTGGGACAACCACCACGTCCTTCAGCACGCCGGACGTGCGCACGCCTGCGACGGTCGCGAGCTCGAAGCTATTGCGATGCAGATGGATCGGATGCGCCTCATCACTCCGGTTGTCCAGCTGCAATCGGTACCGCACGCCGCGCATGACGCGCACGGGATCGGTGTGAGGGAACGACTTGTCGTTCACGGTCCAGTAGTCGACCCATCGGCTTCCCGCAAATTTTTTCTTGAACACGAGCGGGACCGTCTGTGGTGCGGTCGCGCTGCCGACGACATCGGACCCGTACGCCCGAACGCGGTATAGTCCCAGCGTTCTGGATCCGGTGCCGTCCAGCGCGGCTCGCCACTCTGCCCTGCGTACTCGACGACGATCCCCAGCCCTGCGCGCCGCACATCGTCACTCGTTTCGCCGAGCACCCAGACGCCTGGCTGGCTCATGGTGACGATGGCATCGACGCGCTCCGCGGGTCCGAGCTCCAGCACACTCACGTCCCGCGGACTCGGGACTGGGTTGCCGTCGAGCGCGACGACTGTGAAGCGGTGGCCGGACAGTGCGATGCGATGGGTGAGCGTGGCGTTCGCGTTGAGGATGCGGAGCATGACCCGTTGGCCCGGCCGCACGCGGATTGGATCGCCCGCGCCCAGCATGCGGTCGTTGACCGTGAAGCTGCGATAGATGACATCCAATGTGCCCTCGCTGCCTCCGGCGGTGCCGAGGTATCCATCCCACCCATGCAGCGCGAGGAAGACTTCGTCATCGTAGGGCGCCGGTTCCTGGCGCGGCTCGACATACAGGAACCCGAACTGTCCCGTATAGGTGGCGCGGTCGAGGTCCCTCTGCGCCTCCGTGTGCGTGTGATACCACCGCGTGCCGGCGGGATGGGGCACGATCGTGTACTGCTGCACCTCGCGCGGCCGGATGAGCGGGGTCCCCTCCTGCACTGCCCCGTCGACCGCGCCGCTCACCATCAACCCGTGCCAGTGGACGAGTTCCGGAGTCGATGTGTCGTTGTGCACTTCGATCGTCGTCGCACGTCCCTCAGGGATACGAATCAACGGGCCCGGCACACTGCCGTTATACGCCGTGGTCTTGATGACACGCCCCGGGGCGATTTCGATCTTGGTTGTGGCGATGTGGAGGATGACGTCCGGGGGTTGGCGCCTATCGGTCGGCACATTGCGCGAGCCCGGCCAGCCGCCACGTGCGAGCGGCCATTGACCGACGGCTCCCGTCGTCGCCGCCACCGATAGGCGTCGTACGAAGTCGCGTCGGTCCATCCGGCGTGATCCAATCAGTCCGCGTTGAGACTCAGGCTGCTCGGCACGCTGAGCCTCCCGAGGTCTGACGCCCGCCCGGTCACGCCTGCTGCTCGTGGCCCCGGGTTGGGCGTCGGACCTCGCCATGTGCGCTCTTGGCCCTCAATTGCTCCTCAGTGAGTCCGTACAGAGGGGGCGTCTGGATGCCGCGCAGAGCGAGCATGAGGTAGAGTTGGCCGCGGTGGTGTGCCTCGTGCTCCAGATGTGCGCGCAGCCACTTCCACACCGTGATCGGTGTTCCGGCGGGCGTGGTGCATTTCGCCTGCATGCGCTCGTCCGTCAGCGACCGGAACTCCGCCACGGACTCCCCGTGCAGTCGATCATAGTACTGCAGTGTCCCGCCGTCGGCTGTCGCGAGCTCCGGGCCGCAGCCCGTGTATCGGGATGGTCGGTCGTGTACGGTCTCGGCATACATCCACCGCTCAACGGCTGCGAGATGGCGCACGAGGCCCCCGAGCGTGAATCGCCCGGGACTTGGCGCCCATTCCATCTCGCTGGACGGGATGAGCACTGCCACGCGGCGCGTTCGCTCATGGACACGCGCCAACTGATCGAGAAAGGCGGCGACCTGGGGCTCCGGGGACTGGGTCATCGGCACGAGAGGAAAGGTAGCTAATGGACGTCAGCCGGTGATGTCCACCCGTGATTCCCCCTCAATTCGGCGGCCCCGTACGAGACTGCGTGATCCGGACCGGTAAGGGCGACGCCTGCGTCGCCCCCACTCAGTATACCAGCAGCGTCTCGATCCTGCGGTCACCCATCGCGCGCCGACCGTGCAAGAAGCCGAGCTCGATCAGGAAGCTGCAGCCGACGACGGTTCCTCCGAGGCGTTCGACCAGGGTACAGGTCGCCGCTGCGGTCCCGCCTGTGGCCAACACGTCATCCACCACGAGCACGCGCATCGGATGGTCGGAGACATCTCGATGTATCTCGAGCACACCCGACCCGTACTCGAGCGCGTACTCCACGCGCTCAGTGCGCCACGGCAGCTTCCCGGCTTTGCGGACGGGGATGAATCCCGCCTCGAGATGCTGCGCTACCGGGGCGCCAACGATGAAGCCGCGCGCTTCGACGGCCACCACATGCGTCACGCCGTCACGTCGAAAGGGGGCGGCGAGCGCACTGGTCGTCTGCTGAAAGAGGGCCGCATCGGCGAGGAGCGGCGTGATGTCCTTGAAGATGATCCCGGGCGACGGGAAGTCGGGGACATCGCGGACGGCTGCTTTCAGCGACTCGCGTAAGGTCGCGACTGGCCGCGAGTCTGTCGCGGGGACCTGGGCGCTGCCTGGCAGCGACTGTGCAGATGGCGGTGGGATCATGCGTTCAGCGGACCACGCGAAAGAGGTTGCCAATGGGTGCGTCGATCGGGGCGGCATGCAGCTGCTCGACCGCCGTCACATCGGCCCCAGGGGGACCGCGGCGGACGGCGCTGACGAGCTGTTGTTGCGCGTCGGCAGAGCCATCGATTGCGACTTCGACGGTGCCATCGGGGCAGTTCCGCACCCATCCGGCGAGCCGCAACCGATCTGCGGCCTGCCGCACGTACCATCGAAAGCCAACGCCTTGCACGCGCCCGCTGATGCGAAGGAAAAGCGGCGTCACGCGTCTAACTTAGCGCTGCACCCCCAAGAGTGCCGCCAAGGCCGCCGCGACCGCCGCTCCCAGAGCGCTAACGTCGTCACCGATCGGGATCTGTCCCGCGATCACGATCTGCCCTGCGCGAACGCGCGCCGCGACCGTTTCCAGTGCGTGCGCAACCGCACGCGAGGCCACGATGTCCTGCAGGACGGGGACGGCGATCGGCGTTGGTGACAGCGCCGCGGCCGCTACCGCACTGGGTGGCGAGACCGGCGCCCTCTCGACGGCGGTCGACGGAGCCATCGGGGTCCGCCGAATCGTGGGCACGCTCATCGGCGTAATCGCTTGCGACAGGACCGGCGTGACCCTCCGTCCAATGCGTGCTGCCGCCTGTGCGCGGCCGCCGGCCGGCCCGGCGTGTCCCACTCGCGCGGTCCCAAGCGGCGGCGTTTTGCGGGCAGAGCGGCGCGGAGTCACCGGCACACTCGCGGGGGCTGCCACAGCGGCGACGGGCGGGGGTGCTGGAGGTCGCCCAGTGTAAGGTTCTGCGAACATGTCGGTTATGTCTTCCGACCTCACGCCATACGCGACATCTGGCGCCGGACGGCTGGCGTCGCTGGCCGTACCTTGCAGCGCACTGAGTGGTGCATCCTCGAATGGCGTGGGCGGTAGCGCTGGCGGCTGTGCCTCGGACTCCGCCTTGTCCGCTTCGGCCTTGTCCGCGAGTTCCAGGCTGACGGGTTCCTGCGTATCCGGCACGCTCAGAGCTGCCGGTCCTTCCAGAACGACCGGCTCATGCGCTGTTGTGGCGTACTCCGGGTCGGGCGAGCCCTCGGGCTCATACACGTCCTTGGGTGGGACGACGTCCGCGGCGGGTGCAGAGAACACCGACGGCGCTTCGACCGGCGTCTCCTCTACGGCCGGCCGCGCGCGCGGGTCGGAGAGCGGGGACGTCCATTCTGCCTCGACGGTCGGTCGCGTAGCGACGCCGGCGTCGCCGCCCACATCGGGACCGGCCAACGTCGCCACTGTCACCGCCACTGGCATGGGCGGCGTGTCCCAGGAGGGGGCAGGCGGAGTGATAGAACGGGCCGGGGTGACCGTCTCAGAGCGGGTTTCGACGGGTTCAGGCGCTGCGACAACGGCTTGCGCCTCGGGGGCAGCCATTAGCCCAGGGCGGACCGACGGTCGTGGCGCAGCGCCCGGCAACGGCCCGCCGACCCGCACAGGAGGCGCGAAGAACGGCGGCAGGGTCTTGCGTCCCCTGAGGTCGGTCGAAGGGCGCAGAACGGGCCCTGCGGCCGCCCCGGGGCCTCCAAACGGCGGGAGGGCAGGCTTGTTGGGGCGCTCGGGACCGCGTGTCTCGGTCTCTGATTCGGCCATGGTCTTCCCTAAACGACGGCCGGGTCGACCCGGCCAGTGCGAACCGCTCCCTGGGATTTCGTGCAGGCGGTGATGCACGGGCGACGCTTCGTGACGCCCCTACTCCTCCCAGCCGTACGTGCCTAGGAGCGGGACGAACCGGACTGGCGTGATGTCACGTCGGGTGAACGTGTCGCCACGACGCGTACACACCGTCAACATCTGGTCCTCCCGGCTGCCCAAGGGGATCAGGATCGCGGCCTCCTTCGCCGAGCTGCTCGAATAACGGGCGGGGAATTTCGCCCGCCCCCGCGCTCACGAGGATAGCGTCGTAGGGTGCGTACTCCCGCCAGCCCAGCGTCCCGTCACCCAGCAACAGCGGAATGTTTCGCGCCTCAACGCGACGGATCGCGTCGCGCGCCCGGTCCAGCAACTCACGCATCCGCTCGATCGAAAAGACCTGCGCCGCGAGGTGCGAGAGCAGCACCGTTTGATAGCCCGAGCCTGTCCCGATTTCCAGGACGCGCTCGTGTCCGGTGAGCCTGAGCTCAGCGAGGTATCGGGCGTGCACCGACGGCTGTGAAATGGTCTGGCCGTTGCCGATCGGCAGCGCCGCGTCCTCGTACGCGCGGTGCTGGATCGCGCTCGGCACGAACAAGTGCCTCGGCGTGAGGTCGATCGCGCGAAGCACGGCGAGGTCCGTGATACCGCGCTCGCGCAGGGTCTCCATGAGCCGGCTCCGGGGGCCGTGCAGATCATGCTCAACGACGGGCTCGCCTCCGCGGACCGTTGAACGGCCCGGGCCACCCTGGGATCCGCTACCGGCGCCGCTCCCCCTATGGTTCCCGCCACCATCGCCCCGCATCGCGTAGCATGTCGAAGTGTGTGAGATCCGAGATGAAGTGGGGTTACAGAGATGAAGCCGTCATGTACGGCTCGGAAGTCGGAGTCCTCCCCGCCCGACCACGCGATGGTGCCCCCGCCGATCCAAAAAATCTCTTTCCCCCAGGGATCGTGCATGCGCGAAAGGGAGTCCGAGAACACCCGGCGTCCGAGGCGCGTCAGTCGGACGCCTTTGATCTCGGGGCCGCTGAGCGGCGGCAAATTGACGTTGAACAGCGTGTCCTCGGGAAGCTCGGGCAGCGCGATGAAATGGCGCACCAACCGCGTGATCGCGTCGACCTGACTCCCTAGCAAGCTGGGGTCCGTTCCCGGATCGCCACCAGCCAGGGAGAAGGCGATCGAGGGGATGCCTAGAACCAGCCCCTCCATGGCTGCGGCCACGGTGCCCGAGTACAGGACGTCTTCGCCCATGTTCTGGCCATGGTTCACTCCACTGAGCACGAAGTCTGGCCGCTGCGGCATCAACCCTTCGACAGCCAGCATCACGCAATCCGTGGGCGTGCCGTCGACCTGAAAACGTCCGTCAGGGCGGCGGCGCGGCCGCAGGGGATGCTGCATCGTGAGCGCGTGGCTGCACGCGCTCTGCTCGCGGTCCGGCGCGACAACGGTTACCTCACCCAAGCCTTCGACTGCGCGCACCAGGCAGTCGAGGCCTTGTGCCATCACTCCGTCGTCGTTCGTGCACAGCAGTCGAAGCCGCGAGCCCCTGCCCTTCACCGCCGACACGTCACGGCTGTCGCGCGTCGCTGGAGGAGTCACTGCGACAGCGCCGGAGCGGCCGTGGGTCGCGCGAGTCCCCGCCACACCAGCGTCCCCATGATCCGCGCGCTGTCGCGTAGCGGGCGGAAATGGCTCGGGGCACCGTAGATGGTCGGAATCGCCACCCACGCCACGCGCAGCCCGGCTCGGATCGCTTGGATCAGCACATCGGTCTCGTATTCATAGCGATCGCCCAGTGCGCTCAGCTGCACCACCGCCTCGGTGCGAAATGCGCGAAATCCCGATTGACTGTCCGCAATCTGGCGGCCTACGCAGACGCTCATCGCGGCTGCGGATACGGCGTTGCTCACGCGACGGTGCCAGGGCATCGAGGTCCCCCGACGTGCGCGCACACCGACGACGAGGTCGGCGTCAGCCAAAGCGGCGAGGAGTCGCGGCGCACAGCTCGGGTCGTGCTGGCCGTCGGCGTCGATCGTAAACACGACCGCCGCCGCCCGTGCGGCCGCCGCGTCAATGCCAGCGCGGAGCGCAGCACCCTTGCCCCGGTTTGCGGGGAAGCGCACCACGTGGTCCGCGCAGCTGCCGGCGATGACGCTCGTCTCGTCTCGAGAACCGTCGTCCACGATCACGACGCGCGCGTCCTGCACAGCCTCGCGGACACCCGCCACGACGCTGGCCAACGTCCGACCCGCATTGAAGGCAGGGATCACGCAGGTCGGGCCAGCCACGTTACAGTCGGTCAGTCCCGTCGGCTCCGCCCCAGCTAGTCCGGGGCGAACCGCTCGGTGCACGCGCCGTCGTTTGACCACGCCGCAGATCGCCCAGCAATCCCATCAGATCCCGCTCCATCGCTTCCAGCGTCTCGCGCTCCAGCGCCGCGCGTGAGATCGTGCGAATGGCGCCCGCCTTTCGCTGCTCATCGACCTTTCGGCGCGCTCCCTCGATCGTGTACTTCTCCGAGTAGAGCAGGTGCTTCACGAGCAGGATGAGCTCGACCTCGCGGCGCTGGTAGACGCGGTTGCCGGACCGGTTCTTGGCTGGCGCCAGGAACTTGAACTGCGTCTCCCAGTAGCGCAGCACGTGCGGTTTGAGATCGGTGAGACGCACAGACGTCGCCGATCGAGAAGAACTGGCGGATTGGCTCCTGCCGGGCGGGCACGCCCGCGCGGGTGCGCTTCTCTGTCGAGCGCGTCATGACGTCATGTCCTCCGATAGCGCGTCCATCAATCTTGCTCGGAGCGAAGCTCCCGTTCCATGAGATCCCCGATCGCCTGCCGGGCCGCGCGCCCCTCAAACAGCACGCGGTTGACGGCGCGCACAATCGGCATCTCGACCCCCGTCCGTCGTGCCAGCGCCAGCGTGCTCCGAGCCGTGCCGACGCCTTCGGCGACACTTTCCCGGTTCGCCTGCGCTTCCTCCAAGGTCTGGCCTCGACCGATCGCTTCCCCGAGCGCCCGATTCCGGCTCAGCGCTCCGGTGCAGGTCAACACCAGATCACCCAAGCCAGCCAGCCCCGCAAATGTGCTCGCCTGCGCGCCGAGCGCGACCCCCAGTCGTGTCATCTCGGCGAGCCCACGAGTCACGAGGGCCGCGCGCGAATTCGCGCCCAAGCCCAGCCCATCCGAGATCCCCGTCGCCACGGCCATGACATTCTTGAGAGAGCCGCCGAGCTCCACGCCCAGGACATCCGGGTGGGTATACACCCGAAACGCGGGCGACGCGAGGGCGTGCTGCAACAGCTCTGCCGCCCCCGGGGAGGTCGACGCCGCGACGACCGCGGTAGGCTGACCCGCCGCGACTTCGGCGGCAAAGCTCGGTCCCGAAAGAGCAACGACTGGATGACGTCCTCCGCTGCTCTCGCTCACGACGTCGGTCATCACTGCGAGCGTACCCTGCTCGATGCCTTTTGTCGCCACGCCAAGGGTTGCTCGTGCCCGGACGTCCGATGCGGCCCGCTCGACGACGCGACGCAGATACTCGGACGGGACCGCAAAAAGCACCAGCTCTGCATCGCGGACTGCGTCACCGGTCGCGGCTGTGGCGACGATCTCCGGCGACAAGACGAAGCCGGGCAGAAAGCGGACGTTTTCGTGGCGTTTGGAGATGCCCTCGGCGACATCTGCCTCGTTGGCCCACAGTCGCACCGTATGGCCGTTCCGGGCGAGTAGGTCTGCGAGGGCCGTTCCCCACGCGCCCGCCCCGACGACGGCACAGACGGTCATTGGGCGCCGGGAGCCCCCGCAATCTGCATGCTGTCGCGCTTCGGAGCCTTCCCCTTCCGCCGACCCCAGGTCTTCGGCTCCTTGCCGCGGCGCAAACGCGCGATGTTGGCCCGGTGCGTGAGCCAGACAAATACCGCCGTCAAGACGGACATCCAGAAGACCGGGTGCGGGCCGCGCAGGATGAGCTGTGCAATTGGAAGCGCGGTCGCCGCCACCAGTGACGCGACCGAGACGTATCGGGTCGCCGTGAGCACAATGACCCACAGTCCCGTCGAGATCACCGCCGGCAGCAGCGTGAGGGCCAGAAACACTCCTGCCGCCGTCGCCACGCCCTTGCCGCCACGCCGCCACAGGAAGAACACTGGTCGCACGTGGCCGAGAATCGCTGCGACGCCGTATGCCACGGACCACCATCCCCCGCGCGCGCCGTGCGCTGGCAGGAGCAGCACGGGCAACGCACCCTTGGCGGCGTCCAGTAGGAACACCGCAAAGGCGGCCGGCAAGCCCAGGGCGCGATAGACGTTCGTGGCCCCGAGGTTGCCCGAGCCGTACGCCCGCAAGTCGATCCCGCCGAACAGTCGGGTGATGATGTACGAGAACGGGATTGATCCCGACACGTACGCGATGAGGATTGCGACCCACGGACTCATTTACGCCGCCTTCCCGCGCAGCACGATGCGGAGCGGATTGCCTGTCCACCCCCACGCGGCGCGAAAGCCATTGTGCAGATACCGGACATAATGCTCCTGCACGAGATCCGGTCGATTTCCAAACACGGCAATGGTCGGGGGTGCCACCTCTACCTGTGTGGCATACAACAGCCGCACGTCGGATCCCGCCGCCTGCGGTGGCTGTCGACGCGCGACCAGCGATTCCAGCGTCGCGTTCACCTCAGCGGTCGAGATGCGCTTCTGTCGCTCCCCCGCAACCTCGAGAATGATATCGAGTAAACGCGTCACCCGTTGCCCCGTCAGCGCTGATATGAAGACGAATGGCACGAATGCCAGGTACGGGGCCTTTTCGACACAGGCCTTCTCGAAGTGAGCGGCCGTCTTGTCGCCTTTTTCCTTGAGGTCCCACTTGTTGACCGCCAGAATGAGCCCTCGACCGGCTTCCCAGGCCAGGGTCGCGATTTTCAGGTCCTGACCCTCCAATCCTGCGACAGCGTCGATGACCAAAATGCATACGTCGGCCCGCTCAATCGCCCGGCGGGTCCTGAGCGAGGCATAGAATTCGATGCCATCGGCGATCCGGGATTGCCGTCGGAGGCCCGCGGTATCGACAAAAACCACTGTCCGGCCGTGATACGTCATTGGGGTATCGATGGCGTCGCGCGTCGTCCCCGCGTCCGCGGACACGACCAGACGATCGGCGCCGAGCAGTCGGTTGACGAACGAGGACTTGCCGACGTTGGGGCGTCCCACCACTGCGACGCGAAGCACGTCTGGCTCGTCCGGCGCCGTCTCGGGAATGTGTGCGACGACCACGTCGAGCAGGTCGCCCGAGCTCTTGCCGTTCGCCGCCGACACCGGCAGCGGGTCGCCGGCCCCCAGCTCATAGAACTCGTAGAAGTCCGCCGATGCCGGATCGTCGACCTTGTTCGCGACCAGCAGCCACGGCTTGCGCTGCCCTCGTAGCAATTCGAGAATCCGCGCGTCACTCGGCTGCACGCCCGCCTGTGCATCGACCACGAAGAGCAGCAGGTCGGCTTCGTCGATGGCCTGGAGCACCTGGCGCCGAATCGCGACATCCATCGGCAGGTCGGAATCTTGGACGAGGCCGCCCGTGTCCACCAGCCAGAACCCGCGCCCGGCCCACTCGGCACGAGCGAAATGACGGTCGCGCGTCGTCCCCGGCTCATCGGCGACAATCGCGGCGTTGCCGCCAACCAAACGGTTGAACAGCGCCGATTTCCCGACGTTCGGGCGGCCAACGATGGCGACGGTCGGAGTGGTCACCGGAGGGCGTCGATGAAGTCGTAGGATGGCCACACAGGCATCGGCAGCCGCTCGCGCAAATCGACGAAACGCGCGTCGTCGAGAAATTCGCCGCGGTCGTTGAGGGTTTCGGCAGGAATCAACGCCATGTCCAAGTCCACTCGGCCCGACAGCGCCCGCTCGATGTCGGCACCCACCAGCAGGCCTGCGGTCGTGGTGGTCGGACCAAACAGGCTGTTGACGAGCGGAATCAATTCGAACTGCGCCCCGCACGCCTCGCGGATCCGCTCGAGCATCTCCGGCATGAGGGGCGCCATCGCGGTGCCCGTCACCACGCCGATCCGCCGACCATCGAACCGTGGGAGCGTGTCGATCCCCTCGGCTACCCGGTCGCGCAGCTTCGTGATCGCGCCGACGCCGTTCTCGATCTGCGCGAATTCGCCGTAGTATGAGGCATTCGGCAGCGCTGTCTCAGCCAGCAGATAGAGCTCGTCCGACCCGAAAACCCACGCCGTCTCGCGCTCGACCTGCGCGCGCGCGGCCCATCGACGCGTGACCGACACCAACGCGCGTGCGTTGTCGCGGTCCATCGAGCGACCGGTGTACAGATGGGAGAACTGGGTCAGTCCCACCGGGACGATGGCGACGCTCAGCACCGCGTCCCCCAGCTGCCAGAGATCCGTGAGCGACTGCTCGAGGACCGCGCCGTCGTTGATGCCTGGCACGATCACCATCTGGCAGTGGAACTGAATGCCGCCGGTGGCCAGGCGCCTGAGTTGGTCCACGACGTCGGGCACCTTGGGGTTGTTGAGCAGCACACGGCGCACCGCGGGTGGCGTCGCGTGGACGGACACGTATAGAGGGGATAGGCGATATTCGAGGATCCGACGGATATCGCGACCGCGGACATTGGACAGGGTCGCAAAATTGCCGTACGCGAACGACAATCGATAATCATCGTCCCGCAGATACAAGGGCTGCCGCAGTCCCGGCGGCAGCCCCTCGATGAAACAGAATTCACAGCGGTTTGCGCATTGCCGCACGGTCGGCGGCTCGAGCTCGATCCCCATGGGATCGCCCTCCCCCCGCTCGATCTCGTACGTCACGGGCTCGCCGTCCGGCTGGCGGGCTTCGACCACCAGCTCATCGTCCGCAGTCAGAAACTCCCAGTCCAGAAAATCGGCGACCCGACGCCCGTTCACCGACAACAACTCGGTGCCGGGCGCAATGCCGAGCGCAGCCGCAATGCTGCCGCGCTCGACACGCGCCACCCGGACGGCGGGCATCAGAATCTCCGTTCGTGCTGTGCTCAGTCCAGCGGTGCGTACTTGTACGCGACCGCACCCTTCACATCCGCTGTCAGTGCGAATGTCCCGCTCTGCTTGGGTGGCACAGTAACCGGCGAGCCATCCTTCGCGCCGACAACGTTGCCCGACGGGTCCAGGAACGAGAACTTCGGCGTGTACGTGTGTGCTGAGTCGCTGAAGTTCTGGATGCGGCCAGTAATGCTCATATGCTGGCCGTCGTTGGCGAAGTTCGTGACCGTGAGCCCGACCTTCGGCTGCTGGAACTTCTTGAGCGCTTGCAGCGTGGAATCCTGCATTGCGCGCTTGATCTTGGGATCACTCGCGTCGCGCGCTCGCAGTTGGTAGGCGCCGGCCAGGAGCCGGTAGTCATCGGGATTGTTCGGGTCGACCAACACGAGGCGTCTGACAGTCGGCATCAGCGAATCGATCTGGCCGTTGTTGAATTCGGAGTTCGCCACGTAGTAGAGCGCCTCGCGGAAGTACGGATTGGTCTTCATGCCGTCCTGGAACAGCTTGACCGCCGTGACTTCGTCCTTGGCCTGCGCTGCCGAGATGGCGCTCTGGAACAGCTGCAGCTCGGTGTACTTGCTCGGATTGTTCAACATGTCCGAGTACAACGCCTTGGCCTGGGCCGTGTCGCCAGAGGCCTGCAGCGCGTGCGTCAGGCCAGCTTGCGCGTTCGGGTCGGACGGGTTCGCCGCCTCATAGGCCTTCCAGGCGGTGACGGCCGTGTCGGCGGCCGCCTGGTGGCCAGGCCCCTTTGTCGTGTCGGAAATCGTGCTCGAGATGACGGCCAGGTTGTACATGGCGACGTACTTGAGCTTGCGATAGGTGGTGTCGGTCCCTGACAAAGACACGACTTTGTCGAAGTTCTGCTTGGCGCCGGTGTAGTCCTTCTTGACGATGTCCACGGCGCCCAGCGCGTTGTATACGTACGGGCTCTTGTTGTAGATGCTGACCGCGCGTTGGGCCAGCGTGTCAGCGCGACCGTAGTTGTGCGCGTTGATCTCGCCCAGTGCGGCGTTGGTCAAGGGCACGTAGGCCTGCAGCCGCATGTTGTCTGCGAGGTCGGCGCAATCGGGCTTCTTGGTCGCCAGCGTGGTGAGCAGTGTGTCGGCCGTCGCGAGGATGTCGACCTGACTGGTGCTGTCCTGCTTGAATCCGAAGGAGCTGCGCGGTCCGACCGGAACCGTGTTCGTATCGGCTGCCTCGAGCACGAGTGCCTCGGCCAGGAGATAGTCGCGCCCAAAATCCTTCTGTTCGTTCATCTTCGTCGACGTCAACGACGCTACGGCTTCCCGCGCCAGCGAGTCCTTCTGGACCTGATTCGAATTCTTGGGATCCGTTACGCGCGACAGGAACAGCCGGCCTCCCATCGATTCGCTGCTATTGTCGTCAACCGCATCGCACTTGTTTTTTCCCCGCTGTGCGTGGGCCGTCGAGGCGACCCCAAGAGTCGTCGCGGCCCAGCCGAGGGTGATCAGCGTACGGAAGCGGGGGGAATCGAAAAGGCTCATACTTGGCTCCTAGATCTGACGAGATGGGGCACGAGTTCGGGGGCAGAACCCCCATCGGGGGCGGGTCTGGCACCCGCCGGGCGAGCATCAGGCATGTCGTCTTGCAAATGCGCGGCCTCGGCCGCGAGCGAAAATATATCGCTCGCCGGTCGGCCTGTCGCCTCGGCTACCCGCTGTACTGCGTCGTATTCCGGCTTCATGCGGACGGACCCGTCCGGGAGGGTGACCTCCTTGACTGCAATGGCATGGCCGTCCACACGCACGATCCGGGTGCGGCGTGCGAGCGCGCGACGCGACACGGCCCAGCGCCGGACCCCGATCGTGGTCGTGGAGCTCAGCAGGAGCAGCTCCAGCTGATCGGCGTCGGTCGGTCGCGCGAGCACTTCGATCCGTGTTCCTGGGCGTCCCTTTTTCATCGTCGTCGCAATCAATACGACATCCAGCGCCCCGCCCCGCCGCAACCCATCGGCGGCTGCCGCCAGATATTCGCCGCTCATGTCATCGATATCGGCCGCGAGAACGACCAGTGACTCGCGCGCGGCGGTTTGTTGATCAGAGTCGCCGCTCGCCGTCGTCTCGGCGAGGTCGGCCAACGTGATGCGAAGCGCATTGGCGCGCCCACGAAAATCCTTCGTGCCAGCGCCGTACCCGGTCCGCCGTGGGATGAACGCGGCCAATGGGGGGCCCTGCGAGAGCACGCGAACGAGGGCCGCACCAGTCGGGGTTACGAGCTCCCCCGAATCGGGCGGCCCCAGACGCACCACGTGTCCCTCGAGGAGCGCGAGTGTCGCCGGCGCGGGGACCGGCAGCGTGCCGTGCGCGGCCTGGACCGTCCCGTCACCGAGGGCCAGTGCGCCGCAGTAAACGGCTGTCACCCCGAGCTGCTCGAATCCCCACACCGAGCCGAGCACGTCGAGCATCGCGTCCACCGCGCCTACTTCGTGCAGGTGCACGCGCTCAGGCGGCACACCGTGCATCTCGCCTTCGACGGTCGCGATTGCCAGGAAGGCGCGATCGGCGCGGTCGCGAACTTCTGGCGGCGCGCCGCTTCTCGCGACGACCGCGCGAATCTCCGCGACGTGTCGACCGTGCGGCTGCGGCGGGATATCGAAGTCGACTTTCTTGCAGCTCAGATCTCCCCTACGCACGTCCTGGATGCGAACCTGCACGCCGTCCAGGCCGAGTCGACTGGGAAGCGTGGTGAGCCATTGCGGATCGAGCCCACATTCGATGAGCGCTCCCAACGTCATGTCCCCTGCGATCCCGCTGAACGGGTCCAAGATCGCGATCGTCATGGCGCTTTCGGCTCCTCGGCAGAAGGGATCGACATCGCAGCGACCGGCTCGTCACTGTGGCCCGCAAGGTCGATCGAGCTGTCTAAGCTCGCCTGGTCTCGACCGTCGCCCGCGGGCCGCGTCGGTGAGCTCGCGCGCAGCGCCTCCAGCATCCGATTGGCGCTTTGGAGGGTCCACCTCGGAAGCGCCGCGACTTGTTCGGCTGTCGCATCGCGGACCCCCTGGATGCTTCCGAAGGCCGCGAGCAATTGTCGTCGCTTCGTGGGCCCGATGCCGGGGATCCGAAGTAGCTCAGACGTCACCGTACGCACGGCGCGGCGCTTTCGTTGGAACGTCACAGCGAACCGGTGTGCCTCATCGCGTGCTTGCTGCAGCAGTCGAAGGCCGGGCGATCGCCGGGACAGCCGAAGGCTCTCGCTTCGTCCCAGGACGAACACTTCTTCTTCCCGCTTGGCCAGACTGACGAGCGGGAAGCTCACTGAGTCCGAGCGCGAGCAACGCATCGCGCGCCGCACCCAGCTGGCCTTTCCCGCCGTCGATCACGACGAGGTCCGGCATGGCTGCGCCTTCATCGATCCGGCGCCGGAAGTAGCGAGTGACGACTTCACCCATGGAGGCGAAGTCGTCCACGCCAGTCACGGTCGCGACTTTGAACTTGCGGTATTCGGCGCGCTTGGGTCGGCCGTTCTCGAACCACACGAGGGATGCGACGGTGTCCGTGCCCTGCGCGTGCGAGACATCGAAGCACACCAGGGAGCGCGGCACGCGCTGCAGTCCCAGCTCGCGCTGCAGCTCGTACACGGGGTCGGCGGCACGCTCGTCCGTCTCTGCGCTGGCGAGGCGAAACTCCTCGAGCAGGTGTCGTGCGTTCTGGTTCGCGAGCTCGACGAGCTGTCGCTTGGGGCCGCGCTGTGGGACGACGATCTTCGTCTGTGCGAGCGCCGTCTCGAGTGCCTCGCGGTCCTCGAAGTCGAACGGCACGAGCAGCTCGCGCGAGCGCTCCGGTGCCGTCGACGTAAGACCGTGCCAGGTACGCCGACAACGCCGCGGCATCGGGCTCGTCTGCCAGGTTCTCGAGCAGCCGGTGGTCGCGAGCCAGCAGCTTGCCCCCGCGTATCCGGAGGATCGTGACCGATGCGTCGTCGCCGTCGCGGGCGTACCCGACGACATCGCGGTCACCCCCCTCGACCTCGAGCACGACCGTCGGCTCCTCCAGCCGCTCCAATCGCGACAGCACATCGCGCAGCTCGGCGGCGCGCTCGAAGTCGAGTCGTTCGGCGGCATCCACCATGCGCTTCCGAACCGCGCCAATGACGTCGCCGCTGCGGCCCTCGAGAAACTCGATGACCTCGTCGATCATGACCCGGTAGTCTTCAGCCGTCTGCGCCAGGATGCACGGCGCCTTGCACCGCTTGATGTAGTAGTCCAGGCACGGCCGCTCAGGCATCTCCCGCGGCATGTCGTAGCGACACGAGCGCACGGTGAAGAGCTGCTTGACGACGTTGAGCGCGCGGCGCATGGCGCCGACATCGGTATAGGGTCCGAAGTAGCGCGCTCCATCCGCCTCGAGGCGCCGGGTGACGACGACCCGCGGAAACGGCTCCTGAACGGTCACCTTGATGTACGGGTAGGACTTATCGTCCCGCAGCGCGATGTTGAACCGCGGCCGGTATTCCTTGATCAGGTTGGCTTCGAGAATCAGCGCGTGCGCCTCGCTCGGCACGACGATGGTCTCCAGATCAGCCACCTGTCGCACGAGGGCCTGCGTTTTCACACTTTCGGCGTGGTCAGCGGCGAAATAGCTCCGGACCCGAGAGCGCAGCCGCTTGGCTTTGCCGACGTACAGGACCCGCCCCTCCGGGTCTTTCCAGAGATACACTCCGGGCGACTCCGGGAGGTGGGGTACCTTGGCCGCCACCAACTCGGGCACTGCGAGCATGATGGAAGTATAATGGCAACAACGGATTAGGACGACGCCCTTCTCAACCTCCCCAGCAGCGCCCGCGCCTCATGCACCCGCAGCGCCAGCGTGCCCGCCAAATAGACTCCGCCATAGACGGGCAGCACGAGCGCCGCGTGCAGCACGGGATGCGTGATGGGAATCGCGTGACCGACGCCCCACCCTGCCAACGCGCCGACGGCCGAGGCGACCCAGAGTTTCGCTACCAAGCTCAGCGGCACGCTTGCGGGGCCGATGCGCCGTGAGAGCGCGCCGCGAAGGAGTGAGAATTCGACCCAGCCTGCGAGGCCCGCGGACGCGGTGAGCCCCACCATCCCCCACCGCGCGTCAATGCCGAGCCATCGCGGTCCAGGCAGCGCGCTGAGGTAGCCCAGCAGCGTGGTGAGACCGACACGGATGAGCGCGAATCGCAGCGGAGTCCGCGTGTCGTGGAGCGCATAGTAGGCCGAGGAATACAAGCGACCGAGGGTCGACGCGAGCAGTCCCACGGCCGACCCGGCGAGGATGGCCCACACCCACGTCGCGTCCGCTGAGGTGAACCGACCGGTGCGATAGATCGCCGACGCGATGACATCGCCCAACGCGAGAAACCCCATGGCGGACGGGACGATGAAGAAGGCGATGCGCCGGAGTCCCGTCTCGAGTCGGGCGCGCAGTGCACTCGCGACATCGTCCGCGTGCCCCACGACTCCCGACATGGCCGGCAGCTCGGCTGCCGACACCGACATGCCGAAGAGACTCACCGGAAGAACGGCCAGGTTCTGCGCATAGCCGAGGAGCGCCACGGAGCCGGCTGGCAGCCAACTCGCGAGGAACTGGTCGACGTATGCGCTCAACTGCGTGACACCGCGCGCAATGAAGACCGGCCCGAAGTTTCGAATGACGGTTCGGACGTGCTCCGATTGTGCCGACAGCCGGAAATCGATGTGTCCGGCCAGTCGCAGCACCGACGGTAACTGCACCAGGAATTGCAACACATTGCCAGCGACGGACCCCCATGCGACGGTCACGGCGAGGTGATCGAGACCCGGGCGCCGACCAAAAACGACGAGCGTGGCAATGATCACCGCGTTCCAGACGACAGGGGCGGTGTACGACAGCAGGAAGCGCCCGTGACTGTTGAGGATCCCGAGGCACCAGGCGGACATCACGAGGATGCCCGCGCCCGGAAAGAACACGCGCACGAGGTCGATCGTCAGCGCTCGGCGGTCGCCGGTGAACCCGGGCGCGATGAGCTCGATGATCACCGGCGTCGCGAGCACGCCGACAAGGACGAAGATCGAGATCGTGAGTCCAAGGAGCGCCGCGACCGCGCCGGCGACCCGTTGCGCCTCTTGTCGTTCGCCGCGCGCGAGCAGGCGGGCGTACACGGGAATGAACGAGGCCGAGAGCGCGCCTTCGCCGAACAGATTCTGCAACAGGTTGGGAATGCGAAAGGCCGCGCGAAACGCGTCGGCCACGTACGCGCTCCCGAAGTAGTGGGCGAGGGCGCGCTCCCGAATGAGCCCCGTCAGTCGGCTCAGCAGAATGCCGGCGCCGACGAGCGACGCCGCTCGACCGCCCGCAGCAGCGCCCTGGTCGACCGATGACCGTGGCTTCGACGTCTCTGCTGGTCGGCCTGCGGTTACGGGAGCCTCGATGGATCCCCTCCTGTGAGTTCGGCCGCGTGCCGCATGGCCTCAGTCTGCATGGCCTCCAGCAGCGCCGCCCCTCCCCGCGCCAGGAACGGAATGAAGTTCAGCACTCGCTCTTGGCGCTCGCCGGTGGGATACAGCGCGCCGCGCAGCGTCGCGAGATCACGCAGCACTCCCTGCTCTGCGCGTTTCGCGGCCGCGACGTATCGACGCTCCAACCGTCCCACGCGAAACGCCAGGCGCGTGCGTGCGCCGTCGATCGCCGCACTCGGCACGAGTTTGCCGACGTCGGCAGCCGCGAGCCGCCGACTACCGGACTCGATCGCATCGGAGAGCGCCTCGAGCGCGTCACGCACAACCGCCGGCAGGGCGGCGCGCGCCAGTCGCGTCTCGGGCCCGTGGAGATCGTGCAGCTCTTCGAGCGTCGTGCCGTATCGGGCGAGCAGTGCCGCGGCCGACGGCTCGATGAGCGTGCAGGACCACCGCGGCAGGATGAGAGGTTGCGGGACCTGGAGCACATCTGCGACGGCGCTGGTCTGCGCGAAGTACGCGATCTCGCTTGGTCCACCGAGGTATGCCGCGCTCGGCACCAGCGCGCGCTCGACGATGGGTCGCAGGAGCACGTTGTGACTCAGCTCACCCGGCGCGGCCTTGGCGGCGAGGTCGGCTGCCTGCGCGATCGGCACACGGACCTTGGTCGGCCCTGTTGGCAGTCCGGCGCCGTCGCTTCGATTGGCTTCCGGCGTGTCCCAGGAGAACACCAGCGAGAGTCCCCGGACGTTGCTGACCTGCGGCGCGCAACCGGCCGCGGCGATCGCGCGACTCCGCTCGTCCAGGGCGCGTTCGATCGAGCCGGCCTGCCGGAGGGCATTGACCAACGTCGGGAACGCGCGGCGGCGGACCGCATCGTGCGCGGCGTCCATGACACTCACGCCAAGCGGTGAAAGCAGCTGGCGAAGCAGTGCGACGAATGCGCTCCCCGCAGTCACCGGGGCGCGAGGCGCGCGTCCGTCCTCTCGCGCCGACCCGTCGGCGGGCATCCCGGTGTATGCTGCGCGCAGCGCATCGATCGCGGTGCCGAACGACGCGGATCCCGCCGCGCCGATGAGGCGACCGACAGGTACGGACAGATCGCCCAAAGGCGCCGCAGCCAGGACGGTACCGGTCGCCGCGATCGGCTCGGCCGTGATCGACTCGACGCCGCCGGGCACCGACATCCAGGTCGTGCTGGCTTCGGCGAAGTCGGCATCGTCCGTCGCCGCCCAGAAGAGTGGCGCGACCGGAACCCCGCAGATTTGTTCCAGTGCGTCCGCCAGCGCGAGGACGGCGATTGCCTTGGACCACGTGTAGATCGGGCCGCCGAAAAGGCCGGGCTGCTGTCCGCTCGTCACGACCACACCGCGTTCGGCGGCGCGCTGGAGTCGGTCGCGTGCCGGTCCCGTGGCCTCGATCGCCGGCCAGAGCTCTTCCAGCCAACGTCTGTCGTGCGACTGCGCCATGATCGCGTTCACGCGGTCCCGCCACTCGCGCGGCGTTCGCGGGCGGGTCGGGTACCATCCGGTCGGCGTCGTGCCTGCCAGGGCTGCCCGGGTCAGAGGTCCTCCCCCGAGGGGCTCCGTCCGCACCACCGTCTGGTCGCGGGCCCACGTGCGCTCCGCTGGTGCCGCGGGATGTAGCAACGCTCGCTCGACGCCAGGCCCGCTCATATGCGGCTCTGTCTCCGCAGACTGCGGTCTGGACGACAGCGGCTACATGGACACGGCAAATCGAGGGACGAAGCCGGCATGACCTCAGTAAACCCGGCAAACCGTCGATAGGTTCGCGGACGGGCGCGTTCCGCGCCACGTAGAAAGGAGACCCGCAGAAAGGAGAAGGGGGGGGAATGAATCATTTGTGGTAAGGTTCGCCCCGCACAATCGTACCCGCGCGATAGATCTGTTCCGCGAGCACCAGACGCGCGAACTCGTGAGGAAGCGTCCAGGGCGCGAGCGACAGCCGCGACCACGCCGCGGCCCGGAGCGCATCCGTCACGCCGAATGCGCCGCCGATCACGAACGCGACATCCTCCGCCTGCTCTCGTGGAGCTCCTGCATCCATCGCGCGAAATCCTCCGACGTCCGGCGGCCGTCCGTCGCGGTCGCAGAGCACCATGCGCATCCCGGCCACCCGCTCGAGCACCTGCTCGCTCTGCCGCGGGCGCGGACTCCGGCGACGCGCCGCGCGACACGTCGTCGCGCATCTCGATCGCGCTCGAGCGGCCAATACCGTGCCGCGCGCGTCTCGTACTGCCGTGATCGCTCGCGCTAGCGCTGCGTCTCGGGGTCGACCAACGGCGGCGATGACGAAGCGCACGAGCCGAGGGACGACCCATGCTGAGCGGCGGGCATGCGCACCGCCCGCCGCACACCACTACGCGTAGATCCCGCGCAGTCTGTGCACCGTCGACACGCGACTGATCGCCAGCATGTACGCCGCCGTTCGCATGTTCACCTTGTGCTGCTGCGAGAGACCCAGCACATCGCGGAAGCTCCGCGTCATGATGTCGCGCAGGCGTTCGTTGACTGTCTCGAGGGACCAGAAGTAGCCACCGCGGTCCTGCACCCACTCGAAGTACGAGACCGTGACCCCGCCGGCGTTCGCCAGGATGTCGGGGATGACGAAGATCCCCTTCTCTTCCAGGATGGCGTCTGCGCCAGCTGTCGTCGGACCGTTCGCCCCCTCGCAGATCACCTTGGCGCGCACCTTCCCCGCGTTCTTGCTGGTGATCACGTTCTCGAGGGCGGCTGGCAGCAGGACATCGACGTCGAGCGTCAGCAGGTCGTCGTTCGTGATGGATGTCGCCCTTGGTGTAGCCCTCGAGTGACTTGTGCTCCTTGACGTGTCGGATGGCGTCGTCGATGTCGATCCCCGCTTTGTTGTGGATCGCGGCCAGACCGGTCGCCGATCGCCGTGATCTTGCAGCCCTCGGCGCTGCAGGAGCTCGGCGGCGATCGAACCGACGTTGCCGAACCCCTGGACCGCGACGGTCGCGCCCCGGACGGGCATGCCGAGGTGGCTCAGCGCCTCCTTGGTCACGATCATGCATCCGCGGCCCGTCGCCTCGCGACGCCCCAGCGAGCCGCCCATCTCGACCGGCTTCCCCGTCACGACCGCGGTGACCGTGTGGCGCGCATGCATGGAGTACGTGTCCATGATCCACGCCATGACGCGCTCGTTGGTGTTGACATCGGGCGCCGGGACATCGGAGTCGGGACCGAGCGACCGAGATGATGCCGGCGGTGTATCGGCGCGTCAGCCGCTCGAGCTCGCCGACGCTCATCTTCGAGCGGGTCGCAGACGACGCCACCCTTGGAGCCGCCGAACGGGATGTTGACGACGCGCACTTCCAGGTCATCCAGGCGGCGAGCGCTTTGACTTCCTCGAGCGTGACCTGCAGGTCGAACCGGATCCCACCCTTGGCCGGGCCCGCGGGACGTGTTGTAGAGCACCCGATAGCCGGTGAACACTTCGACGTCGCCGTTGTCCAGCTGAACGGGGATCGAGATGATGATCTGCTTTTCCGGATTTCGGAGGACCTGGTAGATCCCAGGCTCCAAGATCGAGCAACTCCGCGGCTCGATCGAACCGCGACATCATGGCCTCGAACGGATTCTCCTCGTTCAGAAAACGGTCTTTGTCGGGCCGAACGATCTTGTGCGTTGGCAGTCTGAGTTCGGTAGCCATGGTCGGGAACTCTGCCGCGGGGCGCCCGGAGGCGCCACCGGCAACGGGTCGAGAGTGAAGGACGGCCTTACGGGATTGACGTTGGCTGGCTCCAGCGATGGCGTCCAGGGCCGCATACAGCCGGTCTGCGCCGCGCTCGAGCTCAACCCGTTGAGAAACATACCATATGGGGGGCGCTTCGCGAGGCCAGAGGTGCCCCAACGTGACCGCGTCCTTCAGCGTGCACACGACGGTCAATCCCTGTCGCGGCCAGCCGACGGATCGCCGCGACATCTGCGGCCGTGTACCGGTGATGATCGCGGAAGGTGATGGATTCGACGTGCGCGCCGGCCGCCTCGAGTTGAGCGTAAAACGCCTGCGGCCATCCGATGGCGGCAACCGCGCACACATGCGTGCCTCGCAACGCCGACAGCGGCTGCGTCGCGCCGTGCACTGTGCGGAGTGCCTCCGGCGCCAACGATGCGACCGCTACCGGTACCTCCGGCGCTTCGCGCGCGACCGCGGCACCGCACGGCGGCGGTCGCCGTCGGCAGCCGCCGACTTGCGCGTGATGACGACGACGATGCGCGCGACGCAGCGCGTGCAGCGGCTCGCGCCACGGACCCGCGGGCAGCGGCCACCGCGCGAGTGACCACGCATCGGCGCTGACCAGGACGATGTCGAGCGGCCCGCCGAGCGCGTCGGTGCTGAAACGCGTCGTCGAGGATGGCGATGTCACAGCCCTCTGCTGCGAGCTGCGTGCGATGCCGGCGACGCGGTCCGGGTTGGCGACGACGGGAACGTCGGCGTTGAGGACGTGATGTACCAGGACCTCTTCTCCGTCGCCATAGCCCCGAATGACGATCCCGGGCCGCCGGCCGCGATCGCGACAGACGCCGCGCGAGCCACGCCGCGACGGGCGTCTTGCCGGTGCCGCCGACGGTGAGGTTGCCAATGCTGACGGTCGGGAGTGCCGGATCGAAGGTCGCGAGCACATCGCCGGTCGTACATCGCCTGCCTCGACGCGACGATCGCGGCGTAGACTCGCCGCGAAGAGGCGCGAGGGCCACCCGCGCGGCGCCGGGCCGCGACGGTCTCGTCGAACCACAGGCGCTCGATCACGGGCTCACGATCACCCGCGGCGGAACGGTCTCATTGAGGCCCTGAGTCGCCGCTGAAACTCGGCGGCGGCACGCCGCGGCCGCGCGAGCCGTGAGTGCGGCGACGGGGATTTCGTCTGAGTACGCTACGACGATCTCGGCGAACGGCTTCGGAATGATGAACCGATCCCACGACTCGCAGACGCCACGCGCGGTCGCGAACGGCTGCACCGAGAACGATCGGGACGCTCGCCCGTTGCGCCGCGATCAGCGTGCCCGGCGCGAACACTTCCGCTGGTCCTCGTGGCCCGTCCGGTGTGACGGCAACGGAGACGCCCTCGGCCAACGCGCGTTCCATCGCCCGCAGGGCACCCGCGGCGCCCCGCGACGTCGAGCCGCGAATGGCGTGGACGCCAAAGCGCGCGGCGACCCGTGCGATCAACTCGCCGTCGCGGTGCTCGCTGATGAGGACCGCAATACCGCAGTTCCGATGGGAGGCGAGCGCGGGCAACATCTGCGAATGCCAGAATGCGTACACCCGTGGGCGCCGGTCCCCAAGCCGGGAATCACGCCGGGATCGCGCACGATGCGCCGCACTCGCCACGTCGTCGCGCAGACTGCGGAGCAGGGCCGTCGCCCCGATCACCTTGCCGCGCGTACGCCAGTCCAGCGCTGCGGCTGGGACGATGGGTCGCGATCCGCGGCGCTCATCTCGCTCCGCTGCCGGCACCCGTCGTCGGGACTGAGCGCGCCCCTCGGCCAGCGCGACGGCCAGCGCCGCGACCCGTGTGGCTGCACCGGGCTCCCCGAGCTGCGCGCGGACGTCGTCGAACCCGTGCAGCGTCGCGGCCCGGATCGCGCTCGTTGGATCGAGCAGCGGGACCAGTGCGTCGGCGACGGCGCGCGGCTCGAGGGCGTGCTGCACGAACTCCGGCGCGAGCGCGCGACCCGCGACGACGTTGACGAGGCCGATCCGGGGGATCGGTGACGATCCGCCGCGCAATGGCGTACGTCCACGACGCTCGTGCGGTATCCGACGACGAGCGGACATCCCGCGACCGCGGCCTCGAGCGTGGTCGTCCCGCTCTTGCAGAGTGCGGCGTCGGCGGCGCGAAACAGCACGAAAGACGCGGAGGCCACCACCGGATAGGGACACTGCGCGCGATCGAGCGAACCCCCGGGCCTCGCCGACCACGACGCGCAAGCCCGGCGAGCCGCGACTCGACCACGCGCGCGGCGGCGACGAATGCGTCCGAGATGGCGCTCGACTTCCTGTGCCCGGCTCCCCGGAAAGAGCGCGAGGACGCGATCGGTCCGCGCCAGACCGAGCTGCGCCCGCGCGGCGTCGCGCGTCGGCAGTGTCGCTGCACGATCGAGCAACGGATGGCCGACGAACGTCGCGTCGATGCCGTGCTGGCGCAGCAACGACTCTTCGAACGGCAGGATCACCGCGGCCTTGGTGATGATGCGCGCCAGCTCGGTGAGGCGGCGAGCGCCCCACGCCCAGACCTGCGGCGTGATGTAGTACAGCACCGGTACGCCCGCGTCGCGTGCTGCCGCGGCGAGCTTCATGTTGAAGCCGGGATAATCGACGCAGATGAGCAAGACCGACCGACCCACTCCGGAGCGTGCTGGCGCGCGCGACGAAGGAGGACGTAGTGTCGTGGGAGATGCGCGATGACTTCGGCGAATCCCATGACCGCCTGCGAGACGACATCTTCATCGAGCACTCACACCCGCTGCGCTGCATGCGCGGGCCACCGATCCCGATGAGCGGCCAGTCCGGACGCAGGGCGTGGATCGCGGACGCCACACCGCTCGCGTGCAGGTCGCCCGATGCTTCGCCGGCCGACAGCAGAACGTCAGGCACAGCCGCTACGCGGCTGAGAGAGTAGACCTACAGAAAGTAGAAAGTAGACCCCGGGCCGGGGATCTCATCGGAGTCCGGCGGTGTCTTCCTTCGACTGCGACCATGGCCCCGATCGCGTCGCTCGAATGGTGGACCGCTCGATCTCCTCGACGATCCGGAGCGCGACATCGAGCGCGTCGCGACCCTCCTCGCCCGTCACGGCGACCGGCTGGTCGCCACGAACCGCGGCGGCGAACCCTTCCAGCTCGAGCTTGAGCGGCTCCTCCGCCGGGGCGTCGAGCGCGATGCGCTCGACGAACGCGTCGATCTCCAATGGGCGCCCCGTCTTGGCGAGCGCCGCGAGATCCACGTCGCGGCGCAGCCGGTAGAGCTCTCCGGTTCCCTCCGCCAGGTCGAGCGACAGGTATCCGCTGGGCTGAAAGATGCGGATCTTCCGCAGCCGTTCCTTCGAGACGCGACTTGCCGTGATGTTGGCCACGGCGCCACCCGCGAAGGTGAGCCGCGCGTTGGCAATGTCGATCGAGCGCGTGAGCAGGGGTACGCCGACGGCCGCGACGCCGAGGACTCGGTCGCGCACCAGCGTGTGGACCAGGTCGATGTCGTGGATCATGAGATCGAGCACCACGGCCACGTCGGCGCCGCGCGATGTGAATGGCGCCAATCGATCGCTCTCGATGAAGAGCGGTCCGTCGATGTAAGGGGCCGCTGCGCGGATCGCGCGGTTGAAGCGCTCGACGTGACCGGTCTGGATCAACACGCCGCTCGCATGCGCGGCGGCGACGAGGGCGTCGGCCTCTTCGAGGGTCGCCGTCAGGGGTTTTTCGATCAGCACATGGATGCCACGCGCGAGCGCGGCCTGTGCTACCGCGGCGTGGGCCGGCGTCGGGACGACGATCGTCAGGGCATCGACGGCGTCGAGCAGCGCGTCGAACGAGTCGGCCGCTTCCACCTGGAGCTCGCTCGCCACCGCCCGCGCGCGCTCGGCACTCGTGTCGTAGAACGCGGCGAACCGAATGCCCGGGAGATCGCGCAGCAGTCGGATGTGGTGGTAGCCCAGCGCGCCTGCCCCGACCACCCCGATCCGCGGCTCGGACGATCGTCGGGGCGATGCGCCGTTGCCAGGGGTCAAAAGCTGACCCCGCGCCCGCCGGCCTGCATGAACTCGACCAAGAGCTGCACCTCGGGGACGGATTGCGTCTCACTCACCACCCGCTCGAGCGCCTGCGACATGTTGAGCCCCGACATGAACAGGATGCGGTACGCACGCTTGAGCTCTCGGACGGTCTCTTTCGAGAAGCCGTTGCGCTCGCAGGCCGACCTTGTTGAGGCCGTACAGCTTGATCGGGCTCCCGACCGCCATGACGAAAGGCGGCACGTTTTGCGGGACCCGAGAGCCACCGCCGATGAAGCTGAACTGACCGATCCGCGTGAACTGATGGATCACGCAGAGGCCGGAGATGTTGGCGTGATGCTCGACGGTGACGTGTCCGGCGAACTGGGAGCCGTTGCTGATGATCACGCTGTCGCCGACGTGACAGTCGTGCGCGAGGTGCACGTACGACATGATGAGACAGCTCTGCCCCACCGTCGTCCGGTGCGACTGCGCCGTGCCGCGGTTGATGGTCGCGTATTCCCGCATCACGGTGCCCTCGCCGATCTCGACGAAGGTCTCCTCGCCGCCGAACTTGAGGTCCTGCGGGTCGCCGCCGAGTATCGATCCCGATGCCGATCTTCACATTCGGCGGCGAGCGTGACGTTGCGTTCCAGGGTCGCGCGCGCGGCCAGCACACACCCGTCCCCCAGGACGCACTGTTCGCCAACGATCGCAAAGGCACCGATCCGGACCCCATCGCCGATCTGCGCATCCGGGCTGACGAGCGCCGTCGGATGGATCACCGTGTCCATGATCGCCGTCATCGGTTGCGCACGATGGCGGCCATCTCCGCCTCGGCCACCACCTCTCCGTCGACGCGTGCGACGCCGCGCATCTTGCAGACGGTGCCTCGGATCTGCGTCATCTCCAGCTCGAAGCGCAACTGGTCGCCGGGGCGGACCGGCCGGCGAAATTTCACGTTGTCGAGTGACATGAAGTACACGACCTTGCTCTCGTGGTCGTCCACCGCGCCCAGCAGCAGTACGCCGCCGACCTGGGCCATCGCTTCGATGATCAGCACACCGGGCATGATCGGATGCCCTGGGAAGTGCCCCTCGAAGTACGGCTCGTTGATCGTGACGTTCTTCAAGCCGACGATGCGCTTGCGCTCCTCGACTTCGAGGATCCGATCGACGAGGAGAAATGGATACCGGTGTGGAATGATTTTGATCAGCTCATCGATCATCATCACCGGCTTCAAGACTTGCTTCCCAGCTTTGGGCGGTTCCCCCATGCGTGTCTCCTCGCGTCCGTCGGGCGACGCATGCGTCGTCCCTGGCGCTCCGTGACCAATATCGTGTCGGATTCCGTCTCTCGCGCGACCTGGCGGGCGAGCGGGCTCAGTCATCCCAGCGGCCGCCTTCACCATTTCCCGGACCAGCGTGACGGTCCCGCGGTGACTCGGGCGCAATGCGGTGACCCGGGCATGGATGCGCTGGCCCGCGAGCGCCAGGTCGCCGACGCAATCCATCGCCTTGTGGCGGACGAACTCGTCCGGCCACCGAAGCGCGCCCTCCAGCAACCCGTCATCCGTCAGTACCACCGCGTTCTCCGTCGACGCGCCGCGAATCAGTCCCTTCGACCGCAGCATCTCCTGCTCGTGCAGAAACCCGAAGGTCCGTGCTGGCGCGAGATCCCGCGCGAACGCGTCCGGCGTCACGACGTATGTCCCCTGCTGGCGCCCGATCATCGGATGCGGAAAGTCGATCGTGACGTCCAGGGATAGCGTCAATGCTGGGAATGCCTCGTACACCGACGCGCCATCGATGACCCGCACGGGATCTCGAAGCTCGAGGTAGTCGACGGGCTGCTGTCCGCTCGCCAATCCCGCAGCGCGAAGCGCCTCGAAGAACGGCGCGGCGCTCCCATCCAGGATCGGAGGTTCGGGTCCGTCCACGTCGATCCAGAGGTCATCGATGTCGGCCGCGATCACGGCTGCCAGCACGTGCTCCACCGTATGGAGGTCGGTCCCCGCCTCGGCACCCGCGAGCTGCGTCCGCCGCTCGCTCAGGACTGCGCGGTCGACTCGAGCCGGGATCGTCGGGTGGCCGGGGAGATCGGTGCGGCGAAACACGACCCCCGTGCCTTCCGGCGCCGGTCGAAAGGTGAGGCGGGTCTCGACGCCGAGGATGGAGGCTACGCCCCTCGAGCGAGACGGGGCGCACGATCGTTTGGCGACGCAGCGTGGCGGTGCCGGAATCCGTCACGCATCCCCCTCGAGGATCGCAGGCGCCGGGTCGTCGTGTCGGTCGTGTGCGCCGCCGTTCCCGCGTGCGGTACGGGTGTCCCGCGCCACGAGGCGCTCCAGTGCGCGAACGATGCGCGTGAGCCAATGGAGCGTCGCGTGTGTGCGCAGGGCTTCCGCGTGTGGTCTGGCCGGATAGCCAGACCATCGCTCGCCTGCCGGCACGTTCCCAAAAACGCCCGCCTGGCCGCCGACCGTCGCGCCCGCGCCGATCGTGGTGTGCCCCCCGACGCCCACCTGGCCGGCCAGGATGCAGCCATCCTCGAGACGCGCCGACCCCGCGATCCCAACCTGCGCCATGATGAGACACAAGCGGCCAATCCGAACGTTGTGCCCCACGTGGACCAGATTGTCGATCTTGGTGCCTGCGCCGATGGTCGTGTCGTCCACGCTGCCTCGGTCGATCGTCGTGTTCGCGCCGATCTCGACATCGTCGCCGATCAGACAGTGTCCGACGTGCGGGATCTTTGCGTGCTCGCCTTCCCGGTAGACGTATCCGAATCCGTCACTGCCTATCCGGGCACCGGCGTGCACGACCACGCGGTGTCCCATCCGCGTACCAGGGTAGAGCGTCACGCCTGGAAACAGGCTCACGTCGTCGCCAATCGTGACGCCCTCGCCGATCGCGACGTGCGAGTAGATCGACGCACGGGCGCCAATCCGCGCGTGGTCCCCGATGACAACGTACGGCTCGATCACAGCGTCTGCAGGGAGCTGCACGCCCCGCCCGATCTGCGCCGTCGGATGCACGCCGGGGACTCGCGGCGGCGGCACATAGAGCCTGGGAATCAACGCGAGGAGCGCGTCTCGCGGATTCTCGACGACAACGCGAACCGGCGGACCCGGCGCATCCGCCAGCGCGGGTGGCACCAACACCACGGCGGCACGCGACGCCGCGAAGAGCGGCGCGTACCGACGGGTGTCGAAGAAGCAGATGTCACCCGCGCCCGCCCGATCCAATGGGGCGACTGCGTGCACGGGCGTGCCCGGCGCCCCGACCAGCCGTCCACGGCTGATAGCGGCGACTTCGGCGGCGGTCAGAATGGGCGGATACTCATGCGCTCGAGGACGCCGGACATGTTCACCGCGAGCTCGTCATGGTCTTATTGCGGGTTCCTCGGTCGGCCCAGTCCAGAGGGGGTGGACGTCGGGCCCTTCGGCGGGGGGCTCGCCGTTGCGCCGGTCGGTGCCGTCACCGGACCCTGTGACTTCAGGCGAGCGACGACCTGGTCGGTGATGTCGAGATTCTTGTCTGCTGCGACGATTGCCCCGCCCTGCGCCTGCACGTCGAAGATGAACGCATAGCCGCTCTCGTTGCGGATCTGGTCGAGAATGCCATTCACCCGCTGCAGGATCGGCGCGACCATCCGTTGGTTGTCCTGCTGGACCTGCTGCTCGAGCTGCTGCTGCTTCTGCTGGAACTGCGCCTGCTTTTCCCGGATCTGCGCCTGGCGCGCCGTGCGCGCATCGGCGTTGAGCGTCGCCTCTCTGTTGGCGTAGTCGCCCAACAGTGCGTTGATCGAGTCGCCCCAGACCTTCTCCTGCGCCCGGGCGGAGTCGACCTCCACTTGGAATTTCTTCTCGAGCTCATCGCGACCTGGCGTCTGGGCCAGGATGTCTTGTCCGCGGACGAACGCGAACTTGGGTACGGCGCTCTGCACCGCTGCCCCCTGTGCGAGCGCTGTGCGCGAGCCAAGCCCCGCCTCACGCAGGGTGGCGCCGGCGATCAGCGCCGACGGCGAGGACCGCGCTCGCGGTCACTAAACGGACGATAGGCATCTGGACTCCATGCGAGAAAGATTGTTACCGATTCTGTTTGGCCGCAGTCGCGGACGCATCGCACGCATCTGCGCGCGGCCGGCCGGTCGACCGACGGGTGCTACGATCAACAAAATTGACCCTAGAAGATATTGCCGAGCTTGAAGTGTACCTGCCAACCCGGGTCGGGCTGGCCGAGTCCGTTGGTCTTGTCAAAGCCATACCCCAGATCCAAGCCAAGCGGTCCCAGAGGCGTTACGACCGCCACCCCGACCCCGGCGCCACGGAACAGCCGTCCTGGGTCGAAGTCTTGGGGCGATGCGTACAAGTTGCCGGCATCAAAAAATATGTCTGAATAGAGCGAGCTATTCCACCGCACGCCAAGCTCGGTCGTGGTCGTCATAAAGGTGTTCCCGAAGGAAGCCCGGGTCGCGTTGAAAGTACCGGTCCCCGCAATGTACCCGTTGGGTCCTATTGAGAATTCTGGGTACCCTCGCAACTGCTCGCCGAACTGGACGCCTCCCAAGGCAAACGCCTGTGTATAGAAGAACGGCCCGGTATTGCCGAAGACCGTTCCCGCCCGCCCCTTGAAGCCCAGGACCAGCGCGATTGGCTCCGCCCCGATTCCCGTCGCGCCAAAGGTGGCGATCGTTGCGTACCCGCGCACCTCGCCGATCAGCCGTTGATAGTGGGCGGCACCGCCCAGAGGCCCGCCGTTGAGGTCCAGCGTCGCCGTTTCGAGCGTCCCGCTTGCCGGGAACGGCATCCCGTTACGCGTATCCCGTTGGATCGACGCGCTGAGCGCCGACCGGATGCATCCGTGGCACGTATTCGCAACGGCCCCGAGTAGGGTATTGGTGTCCCCGCTATAGCGAACCGATTCGAGCGTGTACGACGAGAAAAACCGGGTATAGTACGACCGCCCGATCGGAAAACCCAGTTGAAGCGAGCCGCCCAGATTGGTGCTCTGACCCAGGTTGCCGATGAAGTAGCGCGACTCCGAGTTGTAGGCGGTGAGGGTGCCCGAGACGAAGGACTGGCGGATCGCGGGGTCGGTATAGGACACCTGCAGGTTGTTGATGTACCGGCCGTACTGCCACTGGATCGAGCCCTTCTTGCACTCGCCGAACAGATTCGGCTGGTCGAACCCGATGAACCCGCCGATGCCCGTGCCCTGGCCGGTGGACGCACCGAAATTGATGTTCCCGGTGTGCTTCTCCTTCACGTGGAAGATGAGGTCCACGTCACCGCCCGAATCGCTTGCCGGCCGCGTGTCCGGCGGCGGAATCGGGGTGTCGAAGTAGCCCGAGGTTCCCGAGGTTCTGGTAGCTGCGGATCAGGCGATCCTGCGAGAACACGTCACCCGGGATGATGACGAGTGCGCTCGCGGATGCACCCCTCGGTCGTGTAGTCGTTGCCGGTGATCTCGATGCGGTTCACGGTCGCCGGATTCCGCTCGTCGATCTCCCACCGGAGGTTCACTCGCGGCTGCGAATCGGGCCCGACGACTCGCTCCGCCACGGGCTGCACCGATGCGTAGATGTAGCCGTCGTTGTTGTACGCGGTGCGGAGCTTGGTCGTGGCGTCATCCCATTTGCCGCGATCGAACACGCCGATCGGCACCTGTCGCCGCCCGAGCAGCACGTTGGCGGCGCGTTCCGTGAGGGTCAAGGGATTCGGACCGAACGGATAGAAGCGGTTGATCTCTTCCGTCGAAAAGTGGCGATTCCCGATCACGTCGAACGTGCCGACGTTGTACTGCTTCCCTTCTGACATCGTGATATCGAGCAATGCCTTACCACGCGCAGCGATCGACGATCACCGTGTCCTTGAGAACCTGGAAATCGACGTACCCCAGTCGCGCATACATATCGGGGAGGCGCTCGGCCATGTCGGCGGCGAACTTGTCTTCGTCGAACTCCCCCTTTCGCCACCACGGGAATGCCTCGGGTTTGATACTCATCGCCCGCACGATTTCCTTGTCGGAGAAGCGCATGGTTGCCGTGCAGGCGAATGCCCGAGATGGCGAAGCGGTGCCCCTCGTTGATGCGAAAGGTCAGCGTCGTGCGCCCGTGGTGGTCGAGGAGTCGACGGTCACCTTCGCGAGGTAATAGCCGGCGTTCTGATACGCGGAGTCGATGCGCGTGGTGGATCGCACCACATCGCCCGCCTGGAGTGGACGGCCAGGGGTCAGGTCGATCAGGTCGCTGACCGTCTTCTCGCTCAGGCGATTGGTGCCAACGACCCGGACGAGCTCGAGGATGGGTCGTTCGCTGACGGAGACTTGCCAGACGGCATGCTGCCCGCCTTTGGGCACCGTGCATTCGACTCGCACATCGTCGAACTGTCCGGTCTCGAAGAGGTTTCGAACGGCATCCTGTGCGGTCTTCGCGTTTCCTGGCAATCCGGCGACGAGCCCAGATGCAGCACGCACGTCGGCATCGCTCACACGATGATTCCCAGTGACGGCGATCGAGTCGGGCAAGGTGCACCGACCCAGGCTCGTCGTATCCGTCTGCTGGGCAAACGCGCGCGCGCCCGGCCCCAGCACTAGCAAGCCGAGTGCGACCCACTTCAGGTGTCGCATGGGGGGATAATATACACAGGGGTCGCGCGCATAGGTCCAAGGAAATTCGGCAGTTAGGCCCGTGCCCCTACCCGCCAGGAACGGGATTGTGCCGTCGCCTTTGCGACGAGGTCCGGCGGGAACCTGGTAACTGCGACTGGCGATCAAGAAACGAAGAGGCCCAGGACGTTAGTCCTGGGCCTCACATCCTTCCCCACTCCCGACCCCCGAATCCCGTGCCCTTACGGATGCGCCACGGATGTCGTGACTCGGAACTCGAGCTTGGTGCCATCGGCGGCGACGTCGACCTCGATCTCGTCGCCTTTCTGGAACTCGGCCAGCAGGATCTTCTCTGAGAGCGGATCCTCGATGAACCGCTGGATCGCGCGCTTGAGCGGCCGCGCTCCGAAGTTCTCGTCGTAGCCGTGCTTGACCAGGAACTCCGTGGCTGGCATCGGTCAGACGCAGCGTCAGCTCCTCTTCGGCCAGCCGCTTCTGCACGTCGCGCAGCAGGATGCCGACGATCTCCTTGATGTGCTCCTGGCGTCAGCGGATGGAAGATCGAGGACGTCGTCCAGCCGGTTCAGGAACTCCGGGTTGAAGACGTGCTGCATCTCTTCCTTCACCTTCTCCGCCATCCGCTCGAAGCTCTGCCGCGAATCCACGCCGCCGAAGCCGAGCTGCTTGCCCTCGGGCGATGTCCTTCGCGCCCACGTTCGACGTCATGATCACGACCGTGTTCTTGAAGTCGATCACGCGGCCGTAGTTGTCCGTCAGGTGTCCTTCGTCGAGCACCTGCAGCAGGATGTTGAACACGTCGGGGTGCGCCTTCTCGATCTCGTCGAGCAGCACCACGCTGTACGGCTTCCGACGGACCGCCTTGGTCAGCGTGCCCGAGTCCTCGTAGCCGACGTAGCCCGGCGGCGCGCCGATCAGCCGCGACACGGAGAACTTCTCCATGTACTCGCGACATGTCCACGCGAATCAGCGCCGCCGAGTCGGCGAACAGGAACCGGCGAGCGCGCGCGCCAGCTCGGTCTTGCCGACCCCGGTCGGCCCCGCGAAGATGAACGTCCCGATCGGCCGCTGTCGGATCCTTGAGCCCCGCGCGGCTCCGACGAATCGAACGGGCGAGCGCCTTGATGGCCTCGTCCTGCCCGACCACTGACTCGTGCAGCTCGTCTTCCATGCGCAGCAGCCGCGCGGTCTCGGCTTCCTGGAGGCGCGTGACCGGAATGCCCGTCCACCGGCTCACGATGAAGGAGATCTCCTCCTCGCCGAGCACGGGCCGGTGCGACTGGCGCCGCTTCTCCCACTCTTCCTGCTTGCGCCGGATATCGGCCTGCAGCTCGCGCTCCTTGTCGCGCAGCGCGGCGGCACGCTCGAAGTTCTGGTCGCGGACGGCCGCTTCCTTCTCGGCGATGTTCTCGTCGAGCTTCGCCTTGAGCTCGGCGACTTCCGGCGGCGGTGCCTGGGCCGCGAGCCGCGCCCGAGCGCCCGCCTCGTCGATCACGTCGATCGCCTTGTCGGGCAGGAACCGGTCGGTGATGTAGCGCTCGGACAGCTTCGACGCCGTGACGAGCGTCGTGTCGGGAATCGTGACCCGGTGGTGATCCTCGTACTTCTTGCGCAGTCCCTTGAGGATCTCGACGGTTTCGTCGACGGTCGGCGGCTCGACAATGACCGTCTGGAAGCGGCGCTCGAGCGCGCCGTCCTTCTCGATGTACTTGCGGTACTCGTTCAGCGTCGACGCGCCGACGCACTGCAGCTCACCGCGCGCGAGCGCCGGCTTGAGCATGTTGCTCGCGTCGATCGCGCCTTCGGCTGCGCCCGCACCGACCAGCGTGTGCAGCTCGTCGATGAACAGGATGATGTTCTTGTTCTGGGCGATCTCGTTCATGACCGCCTTGAGCCGCTCCTCGAACTGACCGCGGTACTTCGTCCCCGCGATCACGGCCGCCATGTCGAGCGAGAGCACGCGGTGGTCGCGCAGCGACTCCGGGCACTCGCCGTTCGCGATGAGCTGCGCCAGCCCTTCGACGATCGCCGTCTTGCCCACACCCGGCTCGCCGATCAGCACGGGATTGTTCTTCTTGCGGCGCGTCAGCACTTCCATCACGCGCTCGATCTCTTTGGCGCGCCCGATCGTCGGGTCGAGCTGACCCTCGGCGGCGAGCTGCGTCAGGTCGCGGCAGAAGTGATCGAGCGCCGGCGTCTTGGACTTCTTCTCGCCCTTGGCCGGCGGCGATGCTGGTGCGGCCGGCCCACTCCCCGGCTGCTGCGCGGTGGCGCTGCCACCCTGCGGCATCTCCGTGCCCAGCAGACGCAGCGTCTCGGTGCGCGCGGCTTCGAGGTTCACGCCCGCGTCGGTCAGCACCTGCGCGGCAATGCCCTTCTCCTCGCGCAGCAAGCCCGAGCAGGAGGTGCTCGGTGCCGACGTAGCTGTGATTGAGCTCGCGCGCCTCGCTCATCGCCAGCTCGAGCACTTTCTTGGCGCGCGAGGTGTAGGGAAGATCCGGACCGGTCGTCTGCGGGCTTTGCCCTTCTTGACGGTGTCCTCGATCTTCTGCTGCACTTCGTCGAGGTCGACGTTCATGTTCTGGAGCACGGCCGCGGCGACGCCCTCGCCCTCGCGAATCAGGCCGAGCAGGATGTGCTCGGTCCCGACGTATTCGTGATGGAGCCGGGCTGCTTCCTCCCGCGCCATCGCGAGCACCTTCCGCACGCGCTCCGTGAAGTTGTAGCCGTTCATGACGCCCTGACCCCCTCACTCACACGATACGCTCGACCGACTCCGGCGCGGCGCCCATCCGGCCCATCAGTCGTGCGTCGTAGCTTCGTTGGCGAGCGTCTGCCGCACGTACCGCGCACGTGCCACGTTCGCCTCGCTCTCCGTCAGCGCCCGCCCTTCTGCGTGCGAAAGGTGCGCCAACTGGCTGAAATATCAGGAGCTTGTTGAGAGTATATACACTGAGACCGGAGATCAGTTTCAGCCCGACCGCCAACCGGACGCCGCTCAGATAGTTCATCGCCTCGTCGAACGTGAGGCTTCGTGCGTAGCGCAGGGTGCCGTACGCTCGCCACAGCTTGTCTTCAATAATATAACCGGCATCGCGCAGCAAGAGCCGCCGCGCGTCTTCCTCTCGCTCGATCACTGTCTTGACGACGCGCACCAACTGGTCGAGTAACTCGTCTTCGCTCTTGCCCAGCGTCGTCTGGTTCGAGATCTGAAAGAAATTCCCGACGACGTCACTCCCCTCGCCGTACAGCCCACGATAGGTCAGCCCCATCTGCTGCAGGCTCGCCAGCACTTTGCTCATCTCCTTCGTCAGCACGAGTCCCGGCAAATGAATCAGTACCGATGCCCGCATCCCCGTGCCGACGTTCGTCGGACACGCGGTCAGAAATCCGAACTCGTCGTGAAACGCGTACGGGACTCGGAGCCCAGTTCCCGGTCCAGCTGGCTGCACGGCCGCAAACGCCGCCGGCAACCCGAATCCCGAGCGCAGCGCCTGCAGCCGGAGATGATCCTCTTCATTGACCATGACGCCCACGTCGGGCCCGAGAAACACCGCTGCCCCGCTCCGCACCGGGTGTTGGGCGTCCAGCCCCGCCAGCTCCTTGCTGACCAGGTGCCGCTCGTGCAGCAGCAGCCGGTCCGTGGACGGCAGCTCGTCGACGCGAAGCAGCACGCTGTGGGCCAGGCTCGCGACCTCGCGGAGCCGCGTCGCGCACCTGGCGAGCACCCGCAGGCGCTCGCCGTCCCGGGCCCGTCCCGTGAACGCGTAGCCCTCGACATTGCGCGCCAGGCGGATGCGCGTCGACAGCACGATGTCCGCGTGCTCACCGGAGGCGTCCAGCCAGCTCACGCCGCCGTCGGGCAGAAGCGCGAGATCGAGGCTCATTCCAGCACCCGGATCCGGTCGCGGATGTCCGCGGCCAGCTCGAACTGCTTCGCTGTCGATCGCCCGTTGCAGCCGGTCGCGGAGCTCGCCGAGGGTCACGGCCCGCTGCATCGCGTCGGGCTGCGGCGGCTCGTATCGACGGCCCGTATGGCGCGCGCTGCCGTGTACGCGCCGCAGCAGAGTCCCGGAGGCTGCTCTCGAAGGCGCCGTAGCAGTGTGCGCAGCCCAGCCGTCCCGTCGCTCGGAAGTCGGCGAGAGTCGCCGGCAGAACGTGCACCGGACCGCGTCCGCGTTCGCCGGCCCGGTCCCGCCCCCTGATCCGCCGCCGATGAGGGGCTGCTGCTGGAGCTTCTGCAGGAGCTCGGCGAGCTGAGGCGCAGGGGTTGGCGGCAACGGTCTCGACGCCCTTTTCGCCGCGCACTTCTCGCAGAGGTGGAGCTCCTTGGGGCTCCCCTCCACGATCTGCACGAGCTTCACGACGCTGTCGCGGTCCTTGCAATTGTCGCACAGCATCAAGCTACCCCCTCACCCACTTCCGTCGGAACCAGCCGACCGTTGTCCAGTAGAAGCACACGGTGCGCCCGTGCGGCGAGCGACCGGTTGTGGGTCACGACGACCATCCCCACCTCGAAGTCCCGTGACGAGCTCCGACAAATAACTCGTGCAGCCGTTCGGCATTCATATGGTCGAGATTGCCGGACGGCTCATCGGCTAATAATACAGCCGGGTCGCACAGCCAGCGCGCGCGCCACCGCCGTCCGTTGCTGCTCGCCGCCGGACAGTTCCGCGGGTCGATGGTGCATCCGACCGCTCAAGCCCACGCGCGCGACCAGCTCCTCCGCGCGACTCCGCGCCTGGACGGGTGCTCATGCCACCAATACGGAGCGGCATCATGACGTTCTCGACCGCCGAGAACTCACGCAGCAGGTGGTGGAACTGAAAGACGAAGCCCGACGATCGGTTTCGGATTCGTGCCAGACTCGTCGTCCGGCAGCGTCGCTACGGGTGTCCCACGATCACCACGTACCCCGCGTCGGTCGGTCCAGTGCACCCAACACGTGGAGCAGCGTGCTCTTACCTGCGCCGCTCGCGCCCACGATCGCGACCATCTCGCCCGGCGCGACGGTGAGATCCACGTCCGGACAGCACGGGCAGCAACGCCCCGTCACCACCCCGGTACGACTTCCAGACGTCGTGCGCTTCGAGCACGAGACAGCTGACCCCTGCTTCGGCGGCTCCTGCGGCAACGGGCCGGGTGCGGGGCTTTCGTGCGGCGACGAATAGTCCGGTGTCACGCTGTCGCCCCTACTCGTGGCGGATGGCATCGATCGGATACAGGCGCGCGGCCTGGATCGAGGGATAGAGCGTGGCCAGGGTCGCGATGGCGAGGCTCGCGATCACCGTCAGCGCAACATCCGAGGCCTGCATGGTCACCGGCATGTGGTCGATGAAGTACACCTTCTCGTCCAGCCTGATCAGCTTGTAATGGTCCAGCAGGACCCCAGCAACGAGACCGATGATGAGACCGAGCGGCGGTTCCCACTGCACCGATCACCATGCCCTGTGCGAGAAAGATCCGGCGAATCGATCGCGCCGGCATCCCCATGGCCTTGAGGATCCCGATCTCTCGCGTCTTGTCCGTGACGACCATGGTCAGTGTGCTGACGATGTTGAACGCCGCGACGAGGATGATGAGCAACACGATGAAGCCCATGGCGAGCTTCTCGAGCTTGAGCGCGCGGAACAGCGAGCTGTTCTGCTCTTGCCAGATCTGGGTCCGATAGGGGAAGCCCAGAGCCGTCTCGAGGGCGCGCGCCACCTCGTCCGCGCTTCCACCGATCGGTGGTGCTGGACCTCGATGCCCGTAACGGCGGCGCCCAGCCCCGCGAAGTCCTGCGCGACGGCGAGCGGCATGTAGATGTAGCGAGTTGTCGTACTCGTACATCCCGGTCTCGAACGATCCCCGTCACCTCGAACTGAAGTAGCGCGGCTCGTGAAGGTGCCGATGCACGGGGTCGATCTTGTTGCCAGGAGGCGGCGCCAGCATGTCGCACGGTATCGCCCACGGCGAGACGCCAGGCGATCGGCGAGCAGACTTGCCCGAGCACGACGCCTCGCGTGTGGCCATCGGAGCTCGCGAACCGGAAGTCACCCTGCGCCTTGCATCGCGTGCTGCCGGATCGTCGTCACCTGCTGCCACGTGCGGCCCCTGGGGCTCGATCCCCATGACCTGTGCCGCCTCCACGTAGTTATGCCCGGCGTCGACCAGGCCCTGCGTCAGCACGAACGGCGCGGCGGCGCCACGACACCGGGAAATGCCTTGACCTTGCCGAGCACGGTTTGCCAGTCGTCGATCCTGAGGTCCTGGCCGTAGTTCAGCACCCGAAGGTCCGGACTGCCGACGAGAATCTTGTCGCGGAGGTCGTTCTGCAGGCCGTTCATGACGCCCATGATCAGAATGAGCGCGCTCACACCGACGACGACGCCACCGATCGCCACCACGCTAATGAACGAGAGGAGTCGCGACCCCTTGCGGCTGCGCAGGTACCGCCACGCGATCGACCATTCGAGCGCGCGCGACACGCGATGGGCGGGGCCGCAAGGCCGCCTGCGTCCGGTCGTCGGCGACATTGCGTCCGCTGTCATGGCTTCGCGTCATGGCGTCCCCGGCATGTGCGACTTCGGTGCGCATCGCGGGAAAGAGAATCACGTCCCGGATGTGCTGGGTGCCCGGTGAGATACATGAACAGCCGGTCAATGCCGATGCCGACACCGCCTGTCGGCGGCATGCCGTACTCCATCGCCCGGAGATAGTCCTCGTCGACACCGCGGCGCTTCTTCGTCGCCGCCGCCCGCAGCCGCGCCTGCGCCTCGAACCGCGCACGCTGGTCGATCGGGTCGTTCAGCTCGCTGAACGCATTGGCCAGCTCGCGCCCATTCGCGAACAGCTCGAACCGCTCGGTGAGTGCCAACGCCAGGCGGGATCAACCTCGCCGCGGCGGCGCTTCGCCAGCGGCGAGAGCGGCTCGGGGAAATCGATCACGAACGTCGGCTGCTGCAGCTTCGACTCGACGCGTCTCCTGGAACATCTCGTCCAGGAGTTGCATCGGGCCCAGCGTATCGACTGTCCGCGATGCCTAGCTCGCGGGCGAGCCGACCGGAGACGCTTCTCATCGTCCTCGGAGCGTCCAGCGGGTCCTGCCCCACCGCGGCACCCAGGGCCGGCAGCCACTCGACGCGGGCGAAGGGCGCGAGTGATCACGGGCGGGATCACGTTCGTAGTCGCGCCCCCGGCCGCCACGCCACGCACCGCGGTGGCCGCCGCCATCACCAGCGCCTCGACGACGTCCATCATGTCTTCGTAGTCCGCGTACGCCTCGTAGAACTCGAGCATCGTGAACTCGGGATTGTGCGTCCGGTCGATCCCCTCGTTGCGGAAGTCGTGCCCGATCTCATATACCCGCTCGAGCCCCCCGACGATCAGCCGCTTGAGATACAGCTCGTCCGCGATGCGCAGGATAGAGCGGCATGTCGAGCGCGTGGTGGTACGTCGTGAAGGGCCGCGCCGCGCGCCGCCGTACAGCGGCTGCAGCACCGGCGTCTCGACTTCGAGGATACCCCCGCGCGTCCAGATAGCGCCGGATCGCCGTCACCATCCGCGCGCGCGCCACGAAGACGGCACGAACCTCCGGGTGGACCGCCAGGTCGGCGTAGCGCTGCCGGTAGCGCTGTTCCGGGTCGACGAACCCCGAGTGCCGCACGACGCTGGCCGTCGATCGTCTTCTCCTTGCCGAGCGGCAGCGGCCGGAGTGACTTCGGCAGAGCAGCTCCACCGATTCGACGCGGACGTCGGCTCGCCGGTGCGCGTGCGGAAGAGCGGGCCCGCCACACCGATCACGTCGCCCGAGATCGAGCATCGAGAGCAGCTCGTACGCGTCACCCAGCGTCGTCCTGGCGGAAATAGAGCTGGATGCGGCCACTCTGGATCCGCGAGATGCGCGAAGGTCGTCTTGCCGTGTCCCCGCCACGACACGACGCGGCCCGCCGTCGTGCACGACCGGTCCTTCGGCTCTGCGCCCTCAGGCAGCGCGGTCGCGCGCCCGCTCGCCGAGTGCGTGCGGGAGAAGCCGTACGCGAACGGCTCGATCCCCGCGGCAACAGCGCGTCGAGCTTGGCGCGGCGGTCGCGGAGGACGAAGTTGAGATCGTCGGGAGCGCCGCGCTGCCGTCACGCGGCGGTCGTCACGTTCGCGCTCACGCGGTCCGCACCGGATCCGCCATCGGTCGCTGCCGCGCGGCGCACCGAGCGCCTTGAGATACGCCTCGATGAACGGATCGATCGTCGCCGTCCATGACCTTCTGCACGTCCGGGATCTTGAGCTCGGTCCGGTGGTCGTTGACCATCGTGTACGGCTGGAACACGTAGCTGCGAATCTGACTGCCGAACGTGACGTCCGCCTTCGTCGCGTCGAGTGCGGCCTTCTGCTGCGGCCTGACGATCGGCCTCGAGCTGGTAGAGGCGGTTCTTGAGCATCTTCATCGCCGTCGCCTTGTTCTTGAACTGCGACCGCTCCTGCTGCGACGCGACGACGATGCCCGTCGGGATGTGTGTGATGCGCACCGCGGAGCTGGTCTTGTTGACGTGCTGGCCGCCCGCGCCCGACGCGCGATAGACATCGATCTTGAGGTCGTCGTCGCGGATCTCGATGTTGATCTCTTCGTTGACCACCGGATACACGAACACCGACGCGAAGCTCGTGTGGCGCCGCGCATTCGCATCGAACGGGCGAGATCCGGACCAGCCGGTGGACGCCCGGCTTCCGGGTGCAGGAACCCATACGCATACGGCCCGTGGATCTCGAGGACCGCGCCCTTGATGCCCGGCTTCTTCGCCTTCGCTCAGGTCGAGCATCTCGACCGCGAAGCCGCGCCGCTCGGCCCATCGCGTGTACATCCGCATGAGCATCTGCGGCCCAGTCCTGCGCTTCGGTCCCGCCGGCGCCGGCGCTGATCTCGACTTGCGCGTCGCGGAAATCATCGGGCTTGCCCGCAGCAGCGACTCGCAGCTCGAACGCGTCCAGCTCTTCGCGGATCGCGTGTTGACCAGGCGATCCAGCTCGGCCGCCATGCTGGCGTCGGGTTCGGCCTCGCAGCAGCTCGTCGAGCTCGTCGCGCTCTGGAGCTGCGCGACCAGCCGGTCGTAGGGCTCGAGTGACGATTTTCAGCGTCTTGACCCGCTGCACGACCTCGCGGGCGCGGTCCGGTCGATCCCAGAACGCCGGCCTCCGCCATGGCGCGCTCGAGCTCCGCCAGCGTCGCGCGCAGCGTGTCGATGTCAAAGGTACCCCCGGAGGTCGGTCAATCGCTGCGTCGTTGCGCCGCAACTCACGCTCGCGTTCACGTCTGCCATGGGGAAAAGATAAGGGATTAGTGACGAGGGATTAGTGGCTAAAAAACTTCGAGGGCCAGAAACAGTGCGCTGTTACTGGCCCTCGAGGTTTGCTATCGACTAGTCCCGAGTCACCAACCCCTAACTAGAACATTTCTTGCCGCCAGCCAGTAGCTCGTTCAGCGCGTCCTGGAAATGCGTCGATGCTCTCGGCGAAGTCGCGCCCGATCTGCTCGACGTACTCCTCGTAGCTCTTCTTGATCTCCTCGCGGAAGATCTGCTTGAGCGTGCCGTTGGCGAGACCTTCGTCGCGCTTACCCGGGTGGTAGGCGAGCATGTCGGACACGAGGGCACGGGCCAGTCGCTTGGCTTTCTGATTCGGATCGTTGGCCAGGAACGGGTTGATCGGGCGGCGTTCCGTCGCGGCCGCGCCAGTTGCCGGCGCACCCGGCGCCGCGGGTCGCGGCGCGACTCCAGGCGCAGCGGGCGCCGGAGCCATGGGTGCAGCGGCCATTGGCGATCCGGTGGCAGCGGCGGGGACCGGGCGGGCGACCGGCGCTGGCGAGGCGGGCGCAGGTCCAGTCCCGCCGGGACGCATCGGACCACTCAGCGGCTCGCGCGGGGGAGCAGCCGGACGGCTCGCGATCGACGGGCCGCCGGGCGCGGGTGCACGCAGGCGCGACGGGTCGCGCCGCCGGCGCACCAGTGGTGTGCCCGGCAGCCGGTGCGGGCCGAGGACCGCTCGGCGCCTCCGCCCGTGGGATGCCGCCGGGTGCTGCGAATGGGCCTGGTGGACGGACCGCTGGTCCGGTGGGCGCGCCCGCCGGCGGCATCGCGGCACGTGCGTCCGCGGCATTGGCCGACGGCGCGCCCGCGCCAGATCCCGGCGCGATGCCCGGCACTCCAGCGGCTCGGGCAGCCGGCGGAGCCGCAGGTAATCCGCCTGCCCCTCCCGGCCGCGAGGGAGCTCCCGCGACCCCGGTTCCCATATCCACTGACGTCGGACCTCCAAGTCCAGCCGGCGCGGGCCGAGCTGGCGCGCCGAAGGCAGCAGGGCCAGCGGGTCCTTTGGCCGGAGCGGGGGCGCCCGTGCTGGATCCAGTCGGCGCCGCTGCCGGGCCGACCACGCCTGCGCGCCCACCGGGTGCGCCAGGCGCTCCCGCTGCCGCGGGCCGCGCAACTGTACCCGCACCGCCGGTCATCCCGGGCATGGCTCCCGCTGGACCACCCGGCGCGAGTCCACCACCGACGGGCGCTACGCCGGCAGCCGCGCCGCCAGCGACGGCAGCTGGGCGAACCGTACCCAATCCGCCCGGCGCGGCGCCTGGCGCACCAGGAAGCCCTGTGCCACCCGACGTGCGTGGTGCTCCAGCCGGCCCGGCTGGCGCAGGTGCGGCACCAACGCGCGGGGGTTGTCCGCCAACTGCTGGCGGCCGGATTCCCGGAGCGCCAGCGGGCGGTGGGCCTAATGGCCTCGATGGGCCGGGCGCGGTGGTGGGTACGGGGCGCGCCGCCGGGGCAACTGGGCCACGGCCGGGCGCACCTAACCCTGGCGGCGCGCTACTCACCGGCGCGGCCTTCGGGGGACCCGCGATGGGCTCGATCGGGAGGAGGTCCGGTGATGCGAGACCTTGTGCAGGCGTCGTACGGAGCATTCCGAGTGGCGACGGGGCCGACGGCCGCGTCGCGGCGGGCGAGACCTGCGGCGCACCGCCTGCCGCCGGCGGTCGGCCGCTGCCGACCGCTGGCGCGCCACGCGACGGAGTGATGGCAGGACGCGCTGCAAACGTGCGAGGCGGCGCGGGAGCAGGTTGAGCGCTGGCGGCAGGCGGTGCCATTTCGGGTGCCACGGCGGGCACGTCCAACGCCGGAGCATCCATGTCGAAAACGGGAACCGCCATCTCGGGTATCGCGGGCTTCGAGGCGGGTCGCGTCAGGACAGGGGCGGGTACAGCCGGTGGAGACTCCACGGTCGCGCCCATTGCGCTCGCGCCGGGTCGTGCCCCAGCCATCGCAAAGGCGGAGGCCGGCGGGAAGCCAACGGACTCCTCGAGCATTAGCGGAGCGGCGGTCACGCCGTCCGCCGAAACATCGATCACGCCACCGCAGACGGAGCAGCGTGCTCGCGTGCCCGTCTTTGGGACTCTCGTCGGGTCGACCCGAAAGACTGAGCGACATTCAGGACAAACGACGTTCACGCGCCCCCTCCAACGTTGGCTGGCCCGCTGCGGCGCACGACCAGCGGGTGTTCGGCCACGGCATCCTGTCGTCGGTCGACTGTGTATACAGACCCAGTCAGCGTCTTCGCGTAGCTCTTCATCTCGGTCGCCAATTCACTCATTTGCGAGGCGTGCGTGAACTGTCGGCGCTCATTCGTCACGACACCGATCGAAACGGTCATGAGCGGCACCCGGTGCAACTGACCGCGGCGGTCCTTCCCGAAGAAGTAGCCGGCGCGACGGTCCTGCTCAGAGTACTGGTACGGCACCAGGGCGTCGAAAATGTTGATGACTTCACCACAAGTCTCTGCGACGGACGCCGCGGGCACGATGAAGATAAAATCATCGCCTCCGATGTGCCCGACGAACCCGCCCTCCCCGCAGTATCCCTTGATCACGTCGTGCAGGATCTTGGCGAGAATGCGGATCACCCGGTCGCCATCGTAATAGCTGTATCGGTCGTTGAATTCCTTGAAGTGGTCCAGATCGGCATAGCAAACCGCGAACGGCGCGCCAGCCTGCATGCGCCTCGAGATCTCGGCTTCGATCTCGTCAGTCCCCGGCAGCCGCGTCGAAGGATGCACGAAGGTATCACGGTCCGAGCGGCGCAGCAGCACGTTGAGTCGGAGCGTCGCTTCCGCGTCCGACATCCCGTCACGCACGACTTCGTCCGCGCCTGCATCGAACGCTTCAGCGATCTGTGACTCTGGTGCCCCGGTCAGCGCCACGGCGGGGATGATCCCCGTATAGGAATCCCGCTTCATCCGGGTGCAGGCCGCGAGCGCCGCCGCGTGGTCGCCGCCTCGCACGTCGAAGATCACGACGCGTGGACGTCCGCGGAGGGCCCGCGCCATGAGCTCATCGGCCGAATCGAGTGTTACGGCCGCGAGCGATCGCGCAGCGAGCCACGCCTGGACTGTCGCCGGAGGCCCCGCCCGGTCTGGCGTAAAAATGATCGCTATTGAGTGAGCCACGGATTCCGGGTGCGACTGAGTAAGGTCACCGCGCCCGTCGCGGGGATGGGCGGCTACGCTACTATGACCAGCCACACGCCCCAACGCAACGCGTTGGTAGCCGAGCAACTAGCGGCCCCGAGCGCCCCAGATTAGGGGGAAAAACTGGTGGCTGCTGGCGGGCCAAATCGGAGCGCCAGGCATACGTTCCCGTCTGTGACGCGCGAGCTCGCCATCAGCCACGGCTCACCAGCCGTAAACACCAGTCTCTGGCCATTGCTCCCCTTGAAACGGCGAGGAAAGGGGCCGAGGCCACCGAGTATCCGCCTTTTGTCCCGGCTCAGTTCGCGAGCGCCGAGGGGGCCAAAGGCGTGGCCTCGTCGATCAGCATGATCGGGATGTCATCCCGAATCGCGTAACGCAATCGGTCGGTGTGGCAGATCAGGCAGGATTCGGCCTCGCGGTATTCGAGCTCGCCCTTGCACTTCGGGCAAACCAGGATCGCGAGCAGCTGTGGTGCGAGCGGCATACGCAAATGAGGGTTACGAGTGGATGGTGAGAGGCGGCGCCGTGTCGGGGCTGGCCGGGACTCTACGCCGCGCGGCCCGTGACCGGCAGCGGCGTCTAGCCAGGGTTGCAGTTGCAAATTAGGGGCTAGGGGATAGGGACGAGGGACTAGGTGCTAGTGAACTAAGCGTATGGCCGACGACGTGTCACACGCCCTGAGTTTTCTCACTAGCCACTAACCCCTAACCACTAGTCCCTAGCCACTATACCCCAGCCGTTTCAATGCCTCGGCGTCGCGCCTCCAGTTTGGCAGGACCTTGACCCAGAGATCGAGATAGACCGGTCCGTCGAGCAATCGCTCGACCTTGAGCCGAGAGGCGCGCCCGAGCTCACGAATTTGCGCCCCTTGTCGGCCGAGTAAGATGGCTTTCTGGCTTTGCCGTTCCACGTAAATGATGGCGCGAATGTAGATCGGTGTCTGGCTCTCCCGGAACTCATCGATCTGCACGGCGACACTGTGAGGGACTTCTTCGCTCAGCTGTTCGAGCGCGGTCTCCCGAATCATCTCGGCAACGAAGAATCGCACGGGCTGGGCACTGATGTCGTCTGCTGGATAGAGAAACGGGCTCTCCGGCAGGTGGGGTCGCACCGCTGCCAGCAGTTGGTCGAGCCCCTCCCCCGTTGCGGCCGAGATCGGGAGCGCGCCAGGGACTGCCGCCTCGACAGCAGCGCGCTGCGAGCGAGGGACGAGATCGATCTTGTTGAGCGTCACGAGCACAGGTGCGCGGGGCGGTGTGTCGAGGCCGGCCGCCGTCGTGAGATCCTGGGGCGCACCTTTCGTCGCATCGACGAGATAGATGATTGCGTCCGCATCGGCCACGGCCTGCAACGCCGCCGAGCGCATGGAGCGCTGGAGCGCGTCGTGCGGGTCGAGCAGCCCTGGCGTGTCGAGAAACACCATTTGCGTCGCGCCCTCCGATCCCTCGTTACCGCCGTCCACCGTCCTGATGCCCACGACACGATCGCGGGTGGACTGGGGTTTGGGGCTCGTGATGCTGAGACGCTCCCCGACGAGTCGGTTGAGCAGCGTCGACTTGCCGACATTGGGGCGTCCAGCGAGCGTAACGATCCCGGCGCGGGGCACGACGGAAAACTATGCGTAGAGCGGGTGACTGGTGGTTGGTGAGCGGTGGCTGGTGACTGGCGGCTGGCGAAAAAACCGTAGCACCAGAGTCGGAGGCGTGTCTTCGCTTCATGGTTCTTCCAACCACCACTCACCAGTCGCCAGCCACTGTTCCCCTGAGCGGCTACCGGGAGATATCTTTGGCTCGGAATGCAACGCCAGAGAGTGCGTGACATCCGTTGACATCTTGGAACGCCTCCGCCAGGCACTTGGATCGCAGTACGAGGTGCACCGCGAGATCGGCCACGGTGGTATGGCAACGGTTTTCCTGGCCGAAGACCGGAAGCATCAGCGCCAAGTCGCGCTCAAGGTGTTGAATGCGGATCTGGCTGAGACCCTGGGGCCCGAGCGCTTCCGCCGCGAGATCACATTTGCTGCGCAGCTCCAGCATCCGCACATCCTCACTGTGCTCGACTCGGGGGAGACGCCGGACGGGCTCCTCTGGTTCACGATGCCGTACGTCGAGGGTGAGAGTCTGCGCGCCCGACTGGTCCGCGACCGGCAGCTCTCGCTCGACGACGCGATCCGCATCACGCGCGAAGTGGCGCAGGCATTGGAGTTCGCCCATTGGCGTGGCGTGATCCACCGCGACGTGAAGCCCGAGAACATTCTCCTGACGACCGATGATCAGGCCCTGGTCGCGGACTTCGGTATCGCGCGGGCACTCACGGGTCATACGGGCGAGCACACCCTCACCGGCACGGGGATCGCCATCGGCACCCCCGCGTATATGAGTCCGGAGCAGGCGAGCGGCGACCGACATTTGGATGTGCGCTCGGACGTGTACGCCTTGGGCGCGGTCTGCTACGAGATGCTTGCGGGTGAGGCGCCATTCACCGGACCGACGCCGCAGGTGATGCTCGCGAAAGCTCTCTCGGGCGACGTGCCGTCGGTCCGGAGCGGTCGGCCGGGAGTACCGGAGGGGGTCGATCTCGCGATTCAGAAGGCGCTCTCGATGGTGCCGGCCGATCGGTTCGCCACTGCCACGCAATTCTCGCAGGCACTCGAAGCTGCACACCGTCAGACGACGAGTGGGGCGACGACCGCTCCACAGACCGGCGGCCGTGGATCGGGACGCGCACCGGCGATGCCGGCCCGAGGCGGTCGGCGGTTTCCGGCCGGGCTGGCGCTGCTAGGCTTGGGATTCCTGTTCGGGGTCGGTGCGCTGTTCGCGTGGCGTTCGCACGGCGCCGTGCCGGTCACGACAGGGCCAGTGCGCGTCGCCGTCCTTCCCTTTGAGAACATTGGCGACACGAGCGACGCCTATTTCGCCGATGGACTGACCGACGCGATTCGCGGGAAGCTCACGACGGTGCCCGGCCTCGCGGTCGTGGCGGCCGCGAGCTCCGGCCAGTATCGCCACACCGACAAGACGCCGCAGCAGATCGCGCAGGAGCTGGGAGGCGTGCGCTATCTGCTGGTTGGCAAGGTCCGCTGGGCCAAGGCGCCCGGCGGCCAGAGCCGCATGCAGGTGAGTCCCTCGTTGATCGACGTCACCAATGGTACCGATGTGTGGCAGCAGCCGTTCGACGCCCCGCTCGAGGATGTGTTCGCGGTCCAGAGCGACATCGCCGGGCGAGTGGTGCAGTCGCTGGGCGTGGCGCTGAGCACGGGGGCTCGACAGAATCTGGCCGAGCGGCCCACGGCGAACCTGGCGGCCTACGATGCCTACCTGAAAGGTGAGGAAATGAGCGTCGAGGGCACGGCAGGCATCCTCGAGCTCGAGCGAGCCGCCAAGTACTACGAGCAGGCGATCGCGTTGGATTCCAACTTTGCCTCGGCGTGGGCGCGTCTCGGGATGATCGAAGCCGCCATGGTGTTCACGGCGAGCCCCACGCGCGAACGCGATTCGCTGGCTCGTGAAGCGACCGATCGGTCGTCCGCCTTGGCGCCGGGCCAACCGGAAACGTATATGGCGCGGGCGTATTACGACGCCTACGTCCAGGCGGATAACCAGCGCGCGCTGGCGGAATTCCGCGCCGGCATCAGAACGGCACCATCCAACGCGCTGTTGTGGGCCGCATTAGCATTGGCGGAGCAAAACATCGGGCAATGGGATTCGGCACTGGCCCACCTCCGGCAGGCCCAGTATCTCGATCCGCGGGATGCGCCGACTGCCCGTCGTCTGGCGACGACCTACATGTGGCTTCGCCGGTATGGCGAAGCGTCCGCTGCGACCGACCGTGCCCTCGGGCTGTCGCCGAGCAACTCATCCCTGATCGAGGGCAAGTCGATCATTGCATTGGCGCGCGGCGATCTCGCAAGCGCGCAAGCCGCGATGCGCGCGGCGCCGCCGTCGATCGATTCGGTTGGCCTGGCCGCATTCTATGCAAACTACTGGGACTTCTATTGGGTCCCCGATGACGGACTGCAACAGGCGGTGCTGATGTTGCCGCCCGCGGCGTTCGGGGGGGACCGCGGGCCGTGGGCGATCGTGCGGACCGAGATCTATGCACGGCGCGGCGACGTCCGTCGGTCACGGATCTACGCCGACTCGGCGGTGCAGGCACTCCGCGAGGCGCTGCGAGCGTCCCCGCAGGACTGGCAATCGCACGCACTCCTGGGCGTCATGTACGGGTATCTCGGGCGCAAACCCGATGCGATCCGCGAGGGCGAGGAAGCGGCGCGTGCCGTGCCCATTCTCGCAGGACGGCTACTCAGGACCCTACTACGAGGAGTTGCTCGCGCGGACGTACGCCCTCGTGGGCGAGCCGGATAAAGCGATCGACGCGCTCGCCCAGGTGCTGCACGTGCCGTTTGTGTTGAACGGCGCGATCCTCAAGATCGATCCCGACTTCGCGTCGCTCCGGTCCAATCCCCGGTTCCAAGCGCTGGTGGCGGAGGGACCATGAGGACGGCCAGCCCCACCCGCACGCCACAAAGGCCGTCGGCTCCCGTCTACTTTCTACTTTCTGTCCCTCACCTCTCTCGACCGCGAAGCGGCCGCGGCACTCGCCTCCACGAGGTCAACGAGCTCTCGTACGTGATGCTCGCGCGTGTACAGGTTGACCATGTTCATCCGGAGCCAGGTGCGGCCAGCATGATGCGTCGTGGAGAACCAGGCTTTCCCCGTGGCGACGACGTCACGTGCGATCGCGGACTGTAGATGGTCCGTCGCCTGGACCCCACGATCAGTCGGCTCCCACCGGGCGCAGGCGATGGACAGCTCGCCATCAGCGAGCACGCGGAACCCGCGCTCAGCGAGCAGCCGTTCCAGTAGCCGCGTGAGCTCGATGTTGCTCGCGACCGCGTCCCGGATCGTCGCCCAACCGTGAGCGCGTATCGCCATCCAGACGGCAAGGGCGCACGATCGGCGCGTGGATGGTACTCCGCGCTGCCACGCATTTACTTCCTCGTCGGTAGGGATGTATGACCCGGTGCTCGTGGTGAACGTCCGGTGAGCGAGCCCGCGGTGCTTGGTCAGCACGAGCGCCGCAGTGACCGGGATGAAGAACCACTTGTGCGGATCGATCGCGATCGAGTCGGCCATCTCGACGCCCGCGAAGCGCTCCCGCATCGACTCGAGCAGGATGGCGGCGCCCCCATAGCAGGCGTCGACGTGTAGCCAGATCCCCTCCTGCTGGCAGAACTCGGCGATCGGTCGCACCGGGTCCAGCGCGCCGGTCGCCGTGGTCCCGGCAGTCGCGACGACGGCAAAGGGAGTCGCGCCCTGCCGGCGATCCCGTGCGACGCGCTCCTTGAGAGCGTCCACGTCCATCACGTCGCGCCCAACCACTGGGATCGAGATCACGTCGTCGACTGCCATGCCGGCGACGGTGGCGGAGCGCAGCACCGAGAAGTGCGCGGTCTCGGATGCGTAGAGGCGAAAACCTTGCCGGGCCGGACCGCCGGTCGCGCGAACCCTCGCGAGCACAACCGCCTGGAGCGTGGCGAACATGCCGCCCGGCACGAACATGCCATCGGGGTTGGTCAGGCCGAAGAGGCGTCCGCAGTCGCGTACGATCTCCTCTTCGCACGTCGTCATGGCGGGCGACTGGTGATAGGCGCCGCCATTGTTGTTGAGCGAGGAGATCAACAGATCGGCGAGTGCCGCCGCCGGCAGCGGCGAGCAGTTGACCAGGCCCAGGTAGAGCGGGTGGGGTGTGCCCATCGACGCGGGGAGCACCCAGCTCTCGAACTCTTCGAGCGCCTGCATGAGGCCAACGCCTGGATCGGTCAACGTGTTCGCGAACGTCGCCCGCACGTCGGCGCGCGACACACCCGGATCGACAGGTCGGTCTTCGAGGCCTCTATAGATCGATACGAAGAGCGACGCGGCCTTGGCCGCCGCTTCCTCGAGCGGTTGCGACGCGAGATCGAATGGCGCTCGTGACGCTGCGGTACGGTCTGACGGAGTCATCTATGAATCTCGGCTACGACGTGGGTGGCGTCGAGGAAAGCGCGACTACGAGGTCGTGCAGATAGGGTAGCGCGGCGTAATACGAGGAAACGAGAATGCGCTCGTCCTTCCCGTGTGCCCGCGAATCGTCGATATCGCCCGCGACGCCAGAGACGCCGTACGTCGGGATGCCGGCGTTCCGGAAGTAGAGGCCGTCTGTGGCACCCGTCCCCATCATCGGGACGACCGGCACGCCGGGCCACAGCTTGGCAGTCACGCGCTCGATGGGCTGCATGACCGCCGGCACGAGCGGAGACGGGGGACTCGGCTTGGGCGGCGCGACCGGCGTGACGCTCACCGCGGTGTCCGCGACGACACGGATGAGCGTCCGCCGGATTTCGTCCGCATGCTGGGTGGGCAGGATGCGGCAATTGACTGTGGCGCTGGCCATCTGCGGGAGTGCGTTCTCCGCGTGGCCTGCCGTGAGGAGCGTGGGTACGCACGTCGTGCGGAGCATCGAGTTGTAGAGTGGCACTGCGGAGAGCCGATTGGCCGCCGCCGTATCCGCGAGAGTGGCCGCGACAGCCCGCATATCGTCGGCGACGCGTCCGCTGTCGACCTTGGCGCGTGCGGCGAAATAGCTGCGGCTCACCTCATTCAAGTCGATCGGAAAACTGAAGTGGGAGAGCCGCATGAGCGCAGCGGCGAGTTCGTAGATTGCGTTGTCCTTTCGGGGTACCGAGCTGTGACCGCCCCGATTGTGGACCTCGAGCGCGTAACTCTCGTAGACCTTCTCGCTCGCCTGCACCGGACGTGCGACGAGCTTCCCATTCTTGATCTCCGGGCTACCGGCGTCGGCATTGATGCAGTACTCCGCGTCGACCAGATCGCGATGGTTCGCGAGGAGCCAGGACGCGCCGTTGTAGTCCTCGGATGATTCCTCGCCGGCGGTGAGCGCGAGAATGATGTCCCGATCGGGGCGGTATCCGTCTCGCTTGAGTCGGATCAACGTGGCGACCCACAGGGCCGCGCCGTCCTTGATGTCGCTCGTGCCGCGTCCGTAGAAGAAGCCATCGCGCTCGAGGAAGCTGAATGGGTCGACCGACCAGTCCTCGCGTCGCGCCTCGACCACGTCGAGGTGGGCGAGCAGCAGGATCGGTTTGCGTGCGCCCGTGCCCCGGAGGCGCGCGACGAGGTTCTGGTTCTTGGGGCGGGGGCCCAAGACCTGGACATCCCGCGCGGGGAACCCGGCGTCGAGCAGGCGCTTGGCCATGGCTTCGGCCGCGGGGGTCGTGTTGCCGACGCTCTCCGTGGTGTTGATGTCGATCAGCTCGCGCAAGATGTCGCGCGCGAGCGCCTGATCTGGCGTGAGCGCGCCCGACTGTGCGGCGGCTGGTGGCACCGCCAGGATGAGGGTAGCGGCGACGAGCGACACGGCGATCGGTGCGAAACGATGAACGGGGCGCGGCATGTGGGGCGGATTCCTCGCACGGGACGGGCTGGACGCGGACGTCCCCCAGGGTGCACCGAACCGCGTGGGTTGTAAAGGTGGTGAACGGGCGGATCGGAGAACGGACCGGTTGCGCGAGTATGGAATCGCGCCGCGGGCGATTGGCTGCGAGATGGGGTATTCCGGGTATCGGGAACGCCTGGCGGCGTGCCTGGGGCCCCTGCGGTCGCCAGGGGTGTTTGCTGGGAACCAACCCTGGCTCGCGACCGCCATCAGGGGCCGAGCGTCTACCCCTTACTCGACCGGCACATATCTTCTTGTTGGCCCCGATTGGAGTATAGAACTGTCGTGACGCAAGGCGATTTGCTCGACGGACTGCGCAACGCACTCGCGTCGCAGTACACGATCGATCGCGAGATCGGCCGCGGCGGGATGGCAACTGTCTATCTCGCGCAGGACCAGAAGCATCGACGCTCGGTTGCGCTCAAAGTGCTGCACGCGGAGCTCGCCGAATCTTTGGGCTCAGAGCGTTTTCGTCGGGAGATTGCGTTTGCGGCGCAGCTGCAGCACCCGCATATCCTGACCGTCCTGGATTCCGGCGAGACATTGGATGGCCTCCTGTGGTTCACGATGCCGTTCGTCGAGGGCGAGAGCCTGCGTGGCCGGCTCCGACGCGAGCGACAGTTACCGTCGGAAGACGCGATTCGCGTCACGCGGGAGATCGCCCAGGCGCTGGACTATGCGCACCGGCACGGCGTGATCCACCGCGACATCAAGCCTGAGAACATCCTGTTGACGGTTGACGGCCAGGCGCTCGTGGCGGACTTCGGCATCGCGCGCGCGTTGACGATGCATACCGGCGAGCACACGCTGACGGGCACGGGGATGGCGGTCGGGACGCCCGCGTACATGAGTCCCGAGCAGGCAAGCGGCGACAGTCATTCGGACGCGCGCTCCGATGTGTACGGTCTTGGCGCGGTGTGCTACGAGATGCTGGTTGGCGAGCCGCCGTTCACCGGTCCGACGTCGCAAGCGATCCTCGCGAAGGTGCTGTCGGGCGAAGTGCCGTCGGTCCGCCGCACGAGGCCAGCGGCTCCCGTCGGGGTGGATGCCGCCATTCAGCGGGCGCTCGCGCCGGTGCCGGCGGACCGGTTCGCGACGCCCATGCAATTCGCGCAGGCTCTCGAGGCAGCGGAGCGATCGGCTGCGACGAGCACCGCAACGGCCGCCGCCGCGGCACCGCCGCGGGCTGCTCCATTGTCCGGAGGTGAAACCAAGCGTCCCCGACGGGTCCCGGCCGGGTTGGCACTCTTAGGGCTTGGCTTCGTCATTGGGGTCGGAGTCCTATTCGCATGGCGGTCGCACGGCGGGGCGCCGACTGCCGAGGGGGCGGTTCGGGTGGCTGTGTTGCCGTTCGAGAACATTGGCGACACGAGTGATGCCTATTTCGCCGACGGGTTGACGGACGCGATTCGCGGGAAGCTGACGACGGTTCCAGGACTCGCTGTCGTGGCCTCCGGAAGCTCCGAGGCGTATCGGCACACTGGCAAGACGCCGCAGGCGATCGCACAGGAGCTGGGAGGCGTGCGCTATCTGCTCGTCGGGAAGGTCCGCTGGGCGAAAGCCTCAGGGGGCGAGAGTCGGGTCCAGGTGAGTCCGGCGCTCATCGACGTCACTGCGGGCACGGATGTCTGGCAACAGCCGTTCGACGCGCCCTTCAAGGACGTGTTCTCCGTGCAGGGTGATATCGCCGGCCGTGTCGTGCAGGCGCTTGGCGTGGCCCTCAACCCTCGGGCGAAGCAGACGCTTGCCGAGCGGCCCACTCAGAATCTCGCCGCGTACGACGCTTACCTGAAGGGCGAACAATTCGCGCAGAGCAGTGCGGTTCCCGACCTCGAGCGCGCGGTGCGGTATTACCAGGAAGCCATCGCGCTGGATTCCGGATTCGCGGCGGCGTGGGCGCAGGTCGGGACCGCGGAAGCGAAGATGTTCTTCAATGGTAGCACGAACCCCCAACGGGACTCCATCGCGAGTCACGCGGTGGCCCGTGCCCGTGCGCTCGCGCCGGATCGGCCGGAGACGTATCTCGCGGCAGGCTACTACGACTCGTTCATCCGCGGGGATAACAAGCGCGCGCTCGCCGAGTTCGACGAGGGGATCAAACTGGCGCCATCAAACGTCAGCCTGCTGACTGGATCGGCGCTCGGCGAGCAGAGCGCCGGACAGTGGGACTCGGCGCTGACGCATTTGCGGACGGCGGAGTCGCTCGACCCTCGAGACGTATCGACGGCGCGAAGGCTCACCAATACGTATCTCTGGTTGCGACGCTACCCGGATGCGGTGGCAGCGGCGGATCGTGCGATTGCACTCGCGCCGGACAACATGTCCGTCGTCGAGGAGAAGGTGTTGGTGGATCTTGCCGAGGGCGATCTTGCCGCTGCACAAGCGACAGTGCGCGCCGTGCCGGCCGTAGTCGACTCGAGCAGCGCGGTGGCATTTCTGTCGACTTATTGGGACCTGTTTTGGGTGCTGGACGACCGGCAGCAGCGCCTTCTCCTCACCCTGTCGGCGGCGCCTTTCGGTGGCGATCGCGCGCCATGGGCGACGGCGCACGCTGAAACCTATGCGCTCAGAGGCGACATTCCTCACGCACGGATCTATGCGGATTCGGCCGTGCGCGCCTACGACGAGATACTGCGGAGTACACCCAACGATGCGCAGAGCATCGCCGAGCGTGGTCTCATGCTCGCCTACCTGGGGCGGAAATCCGAGGCTGTGCGGGATGCGCGGCAAGCGACGACGATGGTGCCGATCGCGCAAGACGGCTATTCGGGTCCCTACTACGAGCACCTGCTCGCCCGCACGTGCGTATTTGTCGGGGACACGGACTGCGCGATCCAAGCGTTAGCGCAGGTGCTGCGCGTGCCGTATCTGCTCTCCCCCGCGCGGCTGCGGATCGATCCGGACTTCGCGCCACTGCGGACCAACCCGAAGTTTCAGGCGCTACTCGCTGGCAACTAGCGCGCGAGTTTCGTGCGCGCGTGTCGGTTCCGGGTCTGTCGGTTGCCAACTCGTACACGGAGGCCGTGGTGAATCGAGGTATCACGACCTGGCTCGCAGGGGCATCGTGGCTCGTGCTCGCGGGCATTTCATATCGCGGCGGCGGGTCCGAGGTTGCGTCGACGGCGGGCACCGCGCTCAGATCCGTGGCCGTTACTCATGTCACGGTCATCGACATGACCGGCGCACCGCCGAAGGCCAACATGACGGTGGTGGCCACCGGCGGTCGAATCACGACGGTCGCCCCGAGCGATTCGGTCACGCCCCCTAGCGGCGCGACGGTCGTCGATGGAACTGGGAAGTTCCTCATTCCCGGTCTCTGGGACATGCACATGCACTCGACGTTCGATCGCTACGAGCGGTCCATTGTGCTGCCGCTGGAGATCGCCAATGGCGTGGTGGGTGTGCGGGACATGGCGGGCGATTGCTTCGGCAAATGCGCGGACAACGACACAGCCTACAACCCCGAACACAGTCCGACGATCGACCTGATTCACACGTGGGAGCGCGACATCACGGCCGGGACGCAGGTCGGGCCGCGGATGGTCGTCGGCAGCGACATGCTCGATGGTCCCCATCCGCGGTGGGATGGCGCCATCCCGATTCACGACACCGCCGAGGCGCGCGCGGCGGTTCGAAAGGAACAGCAGCGGGGCGCCGCCTTCATCAAGGTGTACGACGGATTGTCCCGTGATGAGTACCTCGCGATCGCCGATGAGGCGAAGCGGAGGGGCATCCCCTTCGCTGGGCACGTCCCCGTTGCGGTGTCGCTCGAAGACGCGGCGGACGCCGGTCAGCTGAGCATGGAGCATCTCATCAAAATGGAGGAGGCCTGCTCCAGTCGCCCAGCCGAAGCCGCGGGGCTGCGCCGGCGGATGAACGCGGGTCCGATGCCCGCCCCTACGGTGATGCGCGCCCGGGCGCGCGAACGACTTGGGCTCCTCAACTCCTCATTTTCACTCGATGCGTGTGCGCCGCTGTTCCAACGTTTCGTCCGCGACCATACGTGGCAGGTGCCGACGCTGACGGTGCTCCGTGGGAGCTGGTTCAATCTCGACAGTGCCTTCACGGCCGACCCACGGCAGGCGTATATGGCCGCTGCCGACACGGCGTGGTGGCGACAGGTCGCGCGCCGACGGGCGCAAGTGTTCACGACGCCGGCCGACATCGAGCTCGGAGAGACCTTCTTTGGTCACTACGAGCGGATCGTCGGCGCGATGCACCGGGCGGGTGTCCGGATCCTAGCCGGGACCGATGTCAGCAACCCCTGGGTCTACTGGGGATTCAGCCTGCACGACGAACTGGCAAACCTCGTCGAGTCCGGCCTCACGCCCATGGAGGCGCTCCAGGCCGCGACCATCGAGCCCGCGCGCTTCCTCGGGGCTAGCGATTCACTCGGTACGCTGGAACGCGGCAAAGTCGCCGACCTGGTGCTGCTCGACGCCGATCCCCTGGCGGACATTCACAACACACAAAGGATCAATGCCGTGGTAGTGCGCGGGCAGCTCTATGACAGCGCCGCGCGTCAACGGTTGCTCGATGGCGCGCGGGCGGCGGCGCGGACGATGTAGTGGGTTCTCCTAGCGCGCGGCCGCGGTGCCAGGAGTGAGTGGCTGTCCGTACTTGGCGAAGATGGCGGACAGGCGGCTTACCGGCAGGGCGTACATGCGACGATAGTCTGCGCCGGTCATCTCCTGGCCGTTGAGCAGGCCGTTGGTGATGGCGGCTTCGATTGCCTGGGACGTGGCGAAGAGGAGCGGCGCGATCCGGCTGTTGGCGACGAAACGGGCGGTGGGCGCCGTATCGGTCGCCGCGCCGGGATTGGCGGTGGAGAACCCAATGAAGATGTCGCCATCGCCGTTGCCGGCGACGGTGCCTTCGCGCCCCATCCCGGCGGGCAGGCGCTTCAGCATGCGCTCGATCTGGTCCGGAAGGAGCGGCGCGTCGGTCGCGACGACGATGATCATCGAGCCCTGCCCTTCCTCCATGATGCCGGCGTCGCGGTCGCCGCCAAAGGGGAGCATCGCCGTCCGTTCGCCTGGCACTTCGAACCCCGGACAGCGGTGGCCGAAGCGCGGATGGATGGTGGTGTCCCGCGTGGCCGTGCAGGCGAGGAGAGTGTCGGCGAGGTCGCGACCCACGGGAACCCCACCAATTCGCAGCTCGCGACGTGCGCCCGTGTTGCACTGGACGAGGATCCCAACCGTGTAGCCGCCCTGGTTGGCGGGGAGCTTGCGGGAGGCGGTGCCCGTGCTGCCCTTGAACCCGAAGCACGTCATGCCGGTGCCCCCGCCGACGTTGCCTTCCTCCGGCACGACCCCGCCGCGCGCGCTATCGATCGCCTGGTAGACCGTCTCGTAGGTGACGTGAAAGCCGTTGATGTCGTTCATGCCGCCGTCGTACGTCTCAGCGGCCACCGGCAGCTGCCACGGCTGGATCATGCGGTGGCCCGGGCGAGTCTCCCACCGGATGATGGCGTCGCGGACGACGCCGACACTGTGCGTGTTGGTGATCCCGATGGGGCCCTCGAGAAACCCGCCCTCACGGATCCAGGTCGTGCCGGTCATCTCGCCGTTGCCGTTGTAGGAGTACCAGTTGGCGAAGACCGGGTCGATGTTGTCGCGTCCGCGGGGGAAGATCATGGTGACGCCGGTGCGGACCGGGCCCTGCCCGACGATGAGCCGCCCTTCTCCGCTGATCAGCGTCCGAGTCCCGACCTCGACGCCGGCGACATCGGTGATCGCGTCGAGCGGGCCCGGGTCGCCCCCGATCGCCGCCGCGAGTCCGAGCTCGACTTCGCGGGGCTTGTGCTGCTGGGCAGAGGCGGCGGGTGCCGAGAGCAGGAGAAGGACGAGAGGCGCGAGGAATCGACGCATGGCTGGCTCTCTGATTGGTTCGTGATATGAGGTGCCCGTCCGTGCTCGAGAGATTCTGTCGTCCGCTCGGGAGAATGGGAAGTGCGCCTCGATTCCTCGGTCTTCTCCTCCCGCGGGTAGCCGCGTCGCGGCCGAGAGAGGAGACCGGCAGAAAGGAGAAAGGAGACGAACCGCGTAAACGACAACACCCCTGCGGGCGAGGCCCACAGGGGTGTTGTCAAAGGAGTGCCGGCGACGGCCTACTCTCCCGCGCTCTCTCGAGCGGAGTACCATCGGCGCTGTAGGGCTTAACGATCGTGTTCGGAATGGGAACGAGTGTGGCCCCTACGCTCTAGTCGCCAGCGATGTATGGAGACACCGGGCAGTAGTAGTGATCGTGAGACACGGGATCATAGATAGATCGCAGTGCTCTGCTTGGATTCGTTGAACCAAATGGAAGTAGTCAAGCCTCACGGGCGATTAGGACCGCTTTGCTCGGAGGTCCTTGCGGACGTTCCACGTGCGGCCTATCGACGTGATAGTCTCTCACGGCCCTTCAGGGAGCTCGAGGCTCCAGGGAGGATTCATCTTGGGGGGAGCTTCCCACTTAGATGCATTCAGCGGTTATCTCCGCCTGCCATCGCTACCCGGCGTTGCAGCTGGCGCCACAGCCGGGACACGAGCGGGCAGTTCGACCCGGTCCTCTCGTACTAGGGTCCACGCCCCTCAATCCTCCAACGCCCACAGCGGATACAGACCGAACTGTCTCACGACGTTCTGAACCCAGCTCATGTACCACTTTAACCGGCGAACAGCCGGACCCTTGGGACCTTCTCCAGCCCCAGGATGTGATAAGCCGACATCGAGGTGCCAAACCGCGCCGTCGATGTGAACTCTCGGGCGCGATAAGCCTGTTATCCCCAGCGTACCTTTTATCCGTTGCGCGATAGCCGATCCACACCGGGCTACCGGATCACTACGGCCGTCTTTCGACCCGGTTCGAGCTGTCGCTCTCACCGTCAGGCTCCCTTCTGCCGTTACACTCTATAGGCGCGAGTACCGACCGCGCTGAGGGAACCATGCGCGCGCCTCCGTTACTTTTTCGGAGGCGACCGCCCCAGTCAAACTGCCCACCTGCCACGGTCCGAGGGAGGGTTTGCCTCGCCGTCGTGAGAGCATCACACGAGACAGGGTGGTATTTCACTGTTGCCTCCGCCCGAGCTAGCGCCCGGGCCTCAACGGCTCCCACCTATGCTACACAGTTCAGTGCGATGCTCAATGACAGGCTACAGTAAAGGTGCATGGGGTCTTTTTGTCCTGTTGCGGGGACTCGGAATCCTCACCGAGACTGCAATTTCGCCGAGCACGTGGTCGAGACAGTGCCCAAGTCGTTACGCCATTCGTGCAGGTCGGAACTTACCCGACAAGGAATTTCGCTACCTTAGGACCGTTATAGTTACGGCCGCCGTTTACCGGGGCTTCGGCTCAAAGCTTCGCCTTGCGGCTAACCTCTCCCCTTAACCTTCCGGCACCGGGCAGGCGTCAGTGTGTATACGGCGCCTTGTGCGGCTTGGCACACACCTGTGTTTTTGCTAAACAGTCGCTTGGGCCGATTCGCTGCGACCGCTTCGCAGCGACCGGGGTAAACCCTGCTACCCACGAGCGGCATCCCTTCTTCCGAAGTTACGGGATCATTATGCCGAGTTCCTTGACCACGTTTCACTCGTTCACCTGAGGCTACTCGCCTTGCCCACCTGTGTCGGTTTACGGTACGGACGTCGTACGCACTCCCCAGTCAGGCTTTTCTTGCCAGTCGACTCCACGAGACTCGGATCGGAGTTGCCCCCTTCTCTCGCATTCCCCTCTCGGCTTGCGCCTACGGGGTTAGACGGCCAATCCACAAGGCCGCTCGCCACTTCGTTCCTGTGTCCCCTGATGGGTGATAACGCTCGTACGGCGGGGCGGGAATTTCGACCCGCTGTCCATCGACTACGCCTCTGGGGCCTCGCCTTAGGGTCCGCCTCACCCTGCGCTGATTGCCATGGCGCAGGAATCCTTGGGCTTACGGTGCGCGGGGTTTTCACCCGCGTTTGCGCGTACTCATTCCGGCATCCTCACTTCCCCTCGCTCCACGGCATGGTTTCCACCGGGGCTTCACAGCACGGGGAACGCTCCCCTACCCCTGTTGTCGTAAGCAGACAAGACCAAGCTTCGGCGGGCCGCTTAATCCCGACCATTCTCGGCGCATACACGCTGGACTGGTGAGCTATTACGCACTCTTTAAAGGATGGCTGCTTCTAAGCCAACCTCCCAGTTGTCGCGGCACGTACACATCCTTCGCTATACTCAGCGGCCACTTCGGGACCTTAGCTGTGGTTCTGGGTTCTTTCCCTCTCGCCGACGGACATTATCGCTCGCCGACTGCCTCCCGAGGTCCATTCAACAGGTATTCGGAGTTTGGTTGGGGTTGGTACCGCGCTCTGCGGCCCGCGCCCATCCAGTCGCTCTACCTCCTGTGAACACGCCTCGAGGCTCTACCTCAATAGATTTCGGGGAGAACCAGCTATCTCCAGGCTTGATTGGCCTTTCACCCCTACCCACAAGTCATCCGAGCGGTTTTCAACCCACACCGGTTCGGGCCTCCACTCGGTGTTACCCGAGCTTCACCCTGCTCATGGGTAGATCGCCCTGGCTTCGGGTCTACGCCCAGGAACTTCAGTCGCCCTCGTTACAGGACTCGCTTTCGCTGTGGCTCCGCCGCCGAGCGGCTTAGCCTCGCTCCCGAGCAGTAACTCGCCGGATCATAATGCAAAAGGCACGCAGTCAGGCGCCCACGCATCCGAAGACCCGTGTCACCCTCCTACCGCTTGTAAGCATGTGGTTTCAGGATCTATTTCACTCCCCGCCCAGGGGTGCTTTTCACCTGTCCCTCACGGTACTCGTTCACTATCGGTCACACGAGAGTCTTTAGCCTTGGAGGGTGGTCCCCCCAGCTTCACGCCCGATTACTCGTGTCGGGCGTTACTCAGGAACTCCACTACGACAAGCGACTGGTTTCGCCTACCGGGCTGTCACCGTCTCTGGCGCCCCGTTCCAGGGGACTTCGGCTACCTGCGCTCGTCGCGTCCGTGGGTCCTACAACCCCGCGGCGCCCGAAGGCCCCACGGTTTGGGCTGTTCCCGTTTCGCTCGCCGCTACTTCGGGAATCTCGGTTGATTTCTCTTCCTCTGGGTACTGAGATGTTTCAGTTCCCCAGGTTCGCCTCTCGCCTTGCGACGAGATGACGGGCTCGCGCCCTGCCGGGTTTCCCCATTCGGCCATCCAAGGATCACCGCGTGTGTGCCGCTCCCCTTGGCTTATCGCAGCTTACCACGGCCTTCATCGCCTTCGTGTGCCCAGGCATCCCCCACATGCTTTCGCTCGCTTGACCACAATTGACTCACAGTCAAGCAGAGCACGCGCGATCTACTAGATACCCACAACTGCATGGGTACCCAACAAGTGAAACGGCTCGTGCAGCATACCATCGCCGGAGGCCCTTGCGAGCGCCCGTCGACAGTCGGCTCCATTGCCATTTCTCGTGTCGATTCGTTATCCCACGATCACTACTGCTATCCGTTGTCAAACAGCGCGTACACGCGCCATCCTGGCCAACCAAGATCGAGATCCAGACGTGTGGACGGGCGACTTCCGAGGACTTTCCACCAAGCCCTCACGAATCGAGAACCCAGCTTACTCGTCGCTCCGGTAAGGAGGTGATCCAGCCGCAGGTTCCCCTACGGCTACCTTGTTACGACTTCGCCCCAGTCACGACGCTCGCCTTCGGCGGCTTGGTCCCTTGCGGGTTCCGACACCGACTTCGGGCGCTCGTCGCTTCCATGGCGTGACGGGCGGTGTGTACAAGGCCCGGGAACGTATTCACCGTGGCGTATGCTGATCCACGATTACTAGCGATTCCAGCTTCATGCCGCCGGGTTGCAGGCGACAATCCGAACTGAGGACAGCTTTGGGGATTGGCTCGGCATTGCTGCCTCGCGACCCTCTGTACTGTCCATTGTAGCACGTGTGTAGCCCTAGACGTAAGGACCATGATGACTTGACGTCGTCCCCACCTTCCTCCGGTTTGGCACCGGCAGTCCCCCCAGAGTCCCCGGCCGGTATCTCTACCGCCGCTGGCAACAGGGGGCAAGGGTTGCGCTCGTTGCGGGACTTAACCCAACATCTCACGACACGAGCTGACGACAGCCATGCAGCACCTGTGCACGCGCCCCGAAGGGCGACCGCGATCTCTCGACGGCCTTCACGTACATGTCAAGCCTAGGTAAGGTTCTTCGCGTTGCGTCGAATTAAACCACATGCTCCACCGCTTGTGCGGGCCCCCGTCAATTCCTTTGAGTTTCAGCCTTGCGGCCGTACTCCCCAGGCGGGGCACTTAATGCGTTAGCGCCGGCACCCAAGGGGTCGCTCCCCCGAGCACCTAGTGCCCATCGTTTACGGCGTGGACTACCAGGGTATCTAATCCTGTTTGCTCCCCACGCTGTCGCGCCTCAGCGTCAGCCACACCCCGGCAGGCCGCCTTCGCCACCGGTGTTCTTCCGGATCTCTACGCATTCCACCGCTACACCCGGAATTCCACCTGCCCCTAGTGTGCTCAAGCTCGGCAGTCGGTCCGGCAGACCCGGGGTTGAGCCCCGGGCTTTCACCGCCCCCTTACCAAGCCGCCTACGCGCCCTTTACGCCCAGTGATTCCGGACAACGCTCGCACCCTCCGTATTACCGCGGCTGCTGGCACGGAGTTAGCCGGTGCTTCCTCACCCGGTACCGTCACAGGGGCTCAAAGCCCGTCGTTCGTCCCGGGCAACAGTGGTTTACACCCCGAAGGGCGTCATCCCACACGCGGCGTCGCTGCGTCAGCCTTTCGGCCATTGCGCAATATTCCCCACTGCTGCCTCCCGTAGGAGTCTGGGCCGTTTCTCAGTCCCAATGTGGCTGGCCATCCTCTCAGACCAGCTACCCGTCGTCGCCTTGGTGGGCCGTTACCCCGCCAACTAGCTGATAGGCCGCGAGCCCCTCGATCCGCCCCGGAGGTTTCCCACACAGGCCATGCAGCTCGACTGAGCGTATGCGGTATTACCCGGCCGTTGGGCCGGCTATCCCCCGCGCATCGGTAGGTCGCTCACGTGTTACGCACCCGTTCGCCGGTCACCTCTTGCGAGGTGCCCACGACTTGCATGTGTTAAGCACGCCGCCAGCGTTCGTCCTGAGCCAGGATCAAACTCTCCAAGAGAGAAGTTCGAAATAGCTCTTCGAACGCGTTCCGTTAGTCCACAGCCCCAGCAGTCTTGCGACTCGGGAACCGAGCCCAACGGTGCGTCAGAATCACAGATTGATCGTCGGTCAAACTCTCCCCGACACCCCGACTAGGATGCCGGATCACAGAGTCCGCCCACACGTCTATGATCTCGATCTCAGTTGTCAAATAGCACAATCACTTTCAATTCGGAGCCGCATTCCGCGGCAGCCTTCCAACGTACCTCGCGGTTCCGAGCAAGTCAAGTGTGCTGGTGCCACACTCGCGTTGCAACCTCGTCACCCGAAATACCTTCGTCCCCACCGGCGGAGCTCGCTCGCTCAACCAACCGGCCCCGCTCGTCCATTGTGACTCCTCGCTGGGCCGTTCACGGCGCCCGAGCGGGAAACGCGGCGCGAACCGCGCCGCCTTGCAGGGGGACCGAATCCTAGCGTCCTCAAACCACCCAAGCAAGCGCGCTCGACGCTACACCAACCACATCGGCGCACACCCGTCCCCCGCAAACCGCGGAGGATGCTTCAACTGCCAGTCGTGACGAGTGCGCCCGGACGGACTCGAACCGTCAACCTCGGACTTAAGAGGACCTTGCTCTACCAATTGAGCTACGGGCGCCGCGCTGCCGCCCAGGCGGCACGCAACAGCCGCGAAATGTAGAGCGGAGAAAGGGGAAAGGGCAGGTTGCGCCGCGCGACACTGCTCCGCCGTCGGGACGGTCATGTCGACAACGCCTCCAGTGCGCCCGAGCGATGGCACGCTCAGAAACGGGGCTTTACGTCTGGAAATGAACGATCTCTTGCGGTCTCCGCCCGGCAGTCGCTGATTAGCTCTCACTGCCACGCACTGGCGCCACGCCCCCCGCTGCCCCACCCTTTTCTGCGCAGGAGGCCTCCGTCATGACACGGCTCCATCGTATCGGATTCGGATCGATCGCGTCGGTCGCGTTGCTGATCAGCCTTGTCGCTGCGCGGCACGCGCGGTCCGAGCGCGGCGCAAGCATCGTCCCCCCCGCCTGCGCGCTCCTCACAACGACGGAGGCCACCGCCTTGGGCGGCTTCTCCGCCAAGGTCGACAGCAGCGGTGACATGAGCACCGGGAACAGCTGCGTGTTCAAGCGGATCGGAGGCTCCGACATCGACCCGGATGTAGTCGAGATCACTACGCGCGCCGAAGCCAGTGCGTCTTCGGCGCACACGGACTATCCAAAGTGGGTGCACCCCCTTGCCAAACCCAATCCCATCATGGTGTGGTCTCCCCTGCCGGGTGTGGGGGATGAAGCCACGCTCGAGCACACGACCCTGCCAAACATGGGGGCCGGGATCTACTTCCGATCGGGTGCCGTGCTCGTGAAGGTCGGCGTGTACCCGCTTCCCTCGGACAGCGCGCTGGCGACTGCGGCGAGGTTGATGGTCAGTCGGATGTAGCGACGAGTCTCGACCACGCGATGTCTCGTCAGCGCGGACCGCGCGCGCAATCACTCCCTTCGACCCAGGGCCACGAGGAGTCTCGCCATGCCGGCAACTCGGAGTCGCCACTCGTCTCGGACGATACTCGTGGCCGCCGCGGCCACACTGCTCGTCGCGCCGCCGCTCTGGCCGCAACACTCGCGCTCCACGACGCACGCGGCTCCGCCCTCGCTCGAGGGCTTCGACGCGTGGGTCAATCGGGCGCTCACTGACTTCAAGGTCCCCGGCGTCGCTGTCGTCATCGTACAGCACGACAAGGTCACACTCCTCAAAGGATACGGATCTCGCGACGTCGCCCGACAACTCCCCGTCACGCCGCAAACGCTCTTCGCGATCGGGTCGGTCACCAAGTCGTTCTCGGTCTCGACACTCGGCATGCTCGTCGACGAAGGGAAGCTCGAGTGGGACAAACCGGTGCGCGACTATCTCCCCGGCTTTCGCTTGTACGACCCGGTCGCCACCGATGAGATGACCACCCGCGACCTCGTGACGCACCGGTCAGGGCTGCCGCGCCACGACCTCGTGTGGTACACGTCGAATTTCTCGCGCGAAGACATCGTCATGAACCGACTCCGCTATCTGCAAAACAGCAAGCCGTTTCGCAGCACTTTCCAGTACAACAACCTGATGTTCATGACCGCGGGCTACCTCGCCGGCGTCCTGAACGGCACAACCTGGGAGCAAGCCGTCCAGCAACACCTCCTCACACCACTCGGCATGACGAACACCAACTTCTCGGTGCTCGACTCGCAGAAGAGTCCCGATTTCGCCGAGCCCTATCGAAAGAACCACCTGACGCAGGAGGTGAAGCAGATTCCCTTCTACGTCCAGGGCGCCGTCGGCCCCGCAGGCGAGATCAACACCTGCGTTGCGGACCTCGGGCGCTACCTCCGGTTCCACATGGACCGCGGGACCCTCGACTCACATCAGCTGCTGTCCGCGAACAACTCGACGCAGATGCAGATCCCGCAGATGGTGATCCAGGGCGCGCCAAGCTTCCCCGAGCTCGGGACGACCAGTTACGGCATGGGCTTCTTCATCTCGACCTACCGGGGTCACAAGATCGTCGACCACGGTGGTAACATCGACGGGTTCAGCGCGGAGCTCGCATTCCTGCCAGAGGACTCGGTGGGCGTCGCCGTGCTGAGCAACCTCAATGGCACTCCCCTCCCCACGGCCATCGCCTACGACGCACTCGATCGCCTCCTCGGTCTCTCGGTCGTGCCATGGGACCAGCGATTCCTCGCCATGGAAAAGGGCGAGGAGCAGGCGGAGAAGGATGCCAAGAGCAAAGGCTATGTCGCGCAAAAGCCGGGCACGCACCCGTCGCACCCGCTCGCCGACTACGTCGGTGACTACGAGAATCCGGGGTACGGCCTCGTGTCGATCACGCGAGATAGCTCGAGCGACAGCACGCCGCTCCACATGAAGCTGAACGAGAAGAGCGAGCCCCTGCGCCACTATCACTACGACTACTTCCAGACTCCCGAGAACCCGCTCGACCCGCTGGAAAAGATTTTCGTGGAATTCCACACGGATCTCAACGGCGATATCTCGAGTCTCTCGATGCCGCTACAGCCCGATGTGGCCGACATTGTCTTCAGTCGCAAACCGGATCGACAGCTCGTCGAGCACTCGGTCGTCGAAGCCTTCGCGGGCCAGTACGAGGTACAAGGCAGCCCGCAGCCGGCAACCATCGCGCTCCGGGGCGACCACACGCTGGTGTTCACCGCGCCCGGTGGGCCCGGTCAGGAGCTCGTGCCGACGCGCGGCACGACGTTCCGGTTCAAGGACACCCCGGCGGTGACGATCGAGTTCAAACGCGATGCCGCGGGCACGGTGACCGAGGCCGCGCTCAATGAGCTGGGGACCATGGTCGTCATGCGGCGCCTCCCGCCGGCGAGCAAGTAGCAGTGCCGAAAATGAGATAAATCCCTACTGGGCAACCCCGAAGCTGTTCGAGAACGACTCGCCAGCTCTGGTGCCCGACGAGTCCTTGTCGTAGTAAACGCCGACCCGATAGGTGCCCGTCGCAAAAAACGTTGCGGACAGTGCAGAGTCCGTCGCGCCAGGGGCCACACGGAGGAGCACCGTCGTCGAGGCACACATGCCGTTCCCCAGCGGCATCCACGAACCCGTCGTCGATTGCTGTTCCTCCTGAATGCAAGAAGGCAGGTAGAGCGGTCGATTACTCTGGTTCGTCGCCAGCACCTGGACGACGGCGGGTACCGCGTACGCGTCGACGGTCGCTGACACCAGGAGTGGCGACGACGTCGGACCGGTCGCACACGCCGCGAGAAGAAGAACGGACGCCGCCAGCAGGCTCTGAGTGATCATCCACACCCCCATAAGGAGAACGGAGTCCTTCCAGTACCCGCGAGCATGCTGGCTTCCGGGACTCTGCCAGGGCTTCCGGGCGTCCGTGTCGTGACGCCACGTACAGGCGGATCCGAATCACTGATGCGAGCGCGCCCGGGAGGACTCGAACCTCCGACCAACAGCTTAGAAGGCTGCTGCTCTATCCACCTGAGCTACGGGCGCGGCGGGCGCTGACGCGCCCGAGCGAATACACGTACAGAAAGTAGAAAGTAGACCCGACCTCGGCCACGTGCGGACTCCGGGACCCCGCCAGCCGCGCCTCAACTGCCGCCAGGTTGCTGAGCCGGCACACTTCGGTTAGCATCGAAGTATGACTGTCGACTATGATCCCGGCGCGGATGCGGCGGGCGTCGCCGCCGCGATCGGCGAGCGCGCACGGGCGCAGATGCTGTTGCTGCTCATGGACGGGCTCGCGCGCACGAGTACGGAGCTGGCGCTGGCCGCGGACATCAGTCCGTCCACCGCCAGCGCCCATCTCACCCGCCTCAAGACCGAACGGCTGGTGAAGGTCCTCATCCAGGGACGCCACCGGTATTACAGCATCGCCAGCCCTGCCGTCGCCGACGCCATGGAGGCGCTGACCGTCCTCGCAGGCGGCCGGCGCACGCCGGCCCCTCCGCGCACGCCAAGCCACCTCCGCGCGGCACGCACCTGCTACGACCATATGGCGGGCGTGCTCGGCGTTGAGCTGCACGACGCCCTCATGGAGCGCGGCTGGATCGCCCATGCGACCGAAGCGGATGATGCGTACGATCTGAGCCCCGATGGGGTCCGCGCCGTCCAACGCCTCGGGGTCGACGTGGCCGCGGCGCACGCGATGCGCCGCCGATTCGCATTCGCCTGCCCTGACTGGAGCGAACGGCGGCCGCACTTGGGCGGCGCACTGGGCGCGGCATTCCTCGATCTCGCGCTTCGAAAGCGCTGGGTCGCGCGCGTTCGCGATAGCCGTGCACTCTCGGTCACGCCGCTGGGCGAGCGCGAGCTGCGAGCGCTATCGCGCCCGAGAGAGTAGACGTACAGGGAATCGAAAGTAGACGGCCACTCGCCCCTCGAGGGCTGTGTGAGGCGTCTACTCTCTACTTTCTGTGGTTCTACTCTCTACGCGGCGCGTTGCGCCGCGTCTACACGTGGCTCCGAGCGAGCGCGCCCTCGAGGTAGATCGGCTCGAGGCCCGACGCCCAGTATTCCACCGCCGCGCGACTCGGCTGCGACGTCTCCTGCTCTGTATGGAGCGTCGGCCGGCTCGCCCGGGCCGGCTCGAACTCGAGCCAGGCGTACCAGGTCCCGTCCGCACGCTCCTCGGCGTACGTCCGCCCGGTATACGTCGTTCCATCGAGACTACGGATCCGGCAGGAGTGCTCATGAATTAGCGTGCGCACTGCACCATCCTCCCGTCGCCGCTGTTGTGTCCGGATGACGCCGCGTTACCTGGTGTAGCAAGAGCCTCGCCGACAGCCGCGATCCGCCCTGAATTGCCGCGTCGATCACTCGGAGGTGGCCAACCACCCTTGCACGCTCTTAATCGTTTCCGGCGTAATGTCCCGCGCGAGCTCCAATGTGGTCTGGGGCGGCCAGAGAGTAGAACCGCAGAAAATAGAAAGTAGACGGCCGGCGGCGCGGTGCGCCCTCCGTCTACTCTCTACTTCCTGCGGTTCTACTCTCTCGCTGCGGCGAACGCCGCAGCGCGCCAGGAGGGATTCGAACCCCCGACCCACAGCTCCGAAGGCTGTTGCTCTATCCAACTGAGCTACTGGCGCGTGCCCCGTCCTCGGCCCGCACGAACGCGGGCGACGAACACCCGAAATGTAGGAAGGGCCTCGTGCGGTCGCTACGCCACGTCGCGTTCCGGGCGGACGCATCCGTGCGGTGAACGACCGCGCCTTGACAGCGTCTCGGCCCTGCCCATGGAAAGGAGAGGGGAGACTGAGGAGCACGGCCTCGTACCGCACAAACCATCCAAACCGGCCGAGCTCTTCGTCTCCTTTCTCCTTTCTGCCTCGCTCCTCTCCATTCTTGGCCGCTGTGCGGCCAAGAATTCAGAGGTAGCTCAACCACCACCACTCGGGGTGGCCTTGCTTGACGCCGGCATACCATCGGCAGACCGGGTACAGCGTCAGCACGACGCCGACCCAGAATGAGGTAGACCACGCCGAGCGAATAGCCCAGGCCCTGAGGAAATGCGTCGGCCGGTCCCTGCAGCGCGGGCAACGTCGTGAAAAGAAACGGCGCGTCTCCGTAGCGTACGTACAGGAGCAGCGTTGCAATGGCGTGGATCAAGAACAAGTGAACGACGAAAAAGAACAGTGGCACCCGCCCGAAGACGATGAGCGGATTGGTGCGGCTAAAGGCCCGGCGGTCGAACGCCGCAAGGATCAGGAGGGCTGGTCCCATGGTCATGAGCGCGAACAAGAGCGACGGCGGGTACTTAGTGGTCCGCAGGAAGGACAGGAGCGTGAAGAGGGCGGTCTTCTGGTGACTCCAGGGTAATGGATCTCCGTAGACGTTGACCGCACGCAGCACGACGAAGAGTGCCGTCAGTCCGAGGCCGAGGCGGACCATCCACGTTCGTCGCACCTCGGGCTCGAGCTGCATCACGCGGCCGAAGCAGTAGCCGGCGCTCATGATCGCGACCCAGGGCACGAGCGTGTACGCGACCTCAAAACTCGTTCCGCCGATCTGTATGATCCCGGGCTCGTGAACGATGTGCCACAGCCAGCCCCACGATCCCAGGTTGGCTGCCTGCACGCCGTCGGTGAGGTTGATGAGGGCGATCGTCGCGAGACTGAGTGTCGCCAGGACGCCGATTGGCAGATACACGAGCGCAGCAAGCAGGATCATGCACCAACCGAGCGCCCAGATGACTTCCAGAATGACGAGGCTGTAATCGAAGTTGAAGTCCATGGCGAAGTGGATGACCACCACCTCGAGCACGATCAGCCACAAGCCGCGCGTTACCAGAAACACCGCGAGATCGCGCTTCGTACGTCCACGCTGGTGCAGCCAGAAGAACGCGCCCAATCCTGCCGTGAACATGAACACCGGCGCGCAGATGTGGGTGACCCAGCGAGTAAAGAAGAGAATCGTTGTCGTCCGGGCTAGATCCTCTGGTGAGAATGTCTGCGCACCCGCATGGATGAACTCGCGGGTGTGATCGATCGCCATGATGATCATGATGAGTCCGCGCAGCGCATCGACCGACTGAATGCGGGGCCGCACTGCGCGCGACGGGCTCGCGAGCGGGCCAATGGTGTCCGCGACGCCAGGTTGACGATCTACTGCTCGCGCCGGCGCGGTCATGCCAGCGTCCCTCGATCGCGGTGAACGATCCGCATGCGTAGTAGTGGCTCGGTGTGGTGTGTGCTGCCGTGGCTCCTGCCGTCGGACGCGGTCACTCCACGATGGCGTGCGGTCGGCCCGCCTCGCAAGCGTCAGCGCGTCATTGCGCAGCGCGCGACGATTGGTCCAATCGATGCGCCCCTATGTGGTCTAACGAAGACGTAGCGTGTCGCCTCGATGAATCAACGCGCGACTTGGGGATGCGGCGGTTCTTGGGACCACGACCCAGTTGATGATTCCTGCGGCTGCGTGGCGCGCGGCATGGCGCCCGCGAGCAGAAGGACGGCGCCACAGTACATGAGGGTGTCTCCGACGAAGTTGATGCCAACCATGGTGGCGCGATCCGCGATGCCAATCGGCACATAGACGACCAACTCTACGAATAACACCGCGAGGCCGATCCATGTCGCCGCGGTGCGCGTCTTCTTGCCAACCAGCAATGCAGGGCCAGCAATGGCGTATACGATGGCCACCAGGTACGTCCAAATGGCGTGGCCGTAGATCCAGGTGGGGGTCACCCTTTCCAAAGGAATGCCCGGCACGTAGTCGCTGTGCAGGAATTGCTCGACGCTGTAGAACACCACGGGAAGCGCAACGAAGTAACGCGCAATCGTCGCGAGGATGTGCGCGCCGCGCTGGCGCGACTGCGCGGTCAGGCTGGCTGCCAGTGCCAGGGCGCCCCCGCTGAAGGACAACTCTCGGAGGGCGAGCGCCGTCGCAAATCGGTCGCGCGGATTCTGTACCCAGGCTGGGACGTCCATCAACACGACGAAGAGGAAAAACGTCAAGGCGAGCAGACTCGCCGCCAGACGCGCCCGAATCGTCGTCACCATGCTCAGCGCGCCGGCAACGAAGCACGCGCCGACGAAATAGGCCCAAAACTGATGCCACGGTATCCAGTCGGGCACAAGCGACGCGATGGTTGGCGTTATGGTGAAATGCTCTGTCCCGAACGCCGCGAGCGGAGCGGCGTAGAAGATGGGCCCCCAGAGCACCAGCCTGTCGAGTCCTCGGACGCGTCGCCAATCGCCGCGGCGACCCATCACGGTGAGCCCGATGACGAACACCACTCCACCGACACAGTACGACCAGATCACGTTGCCCGGCATTGCGATGGTCCTCTCACCACGTCGAGGAACTCGAGTCAAACCCGAGGAGACGTTAGCGTCCGGTCGAGACGGGCGACAAGCCGCCGAATGTGCGGGACGCGTTATTGTCGCGGCTCGCGCGCGTCCTCTTTCCCTTGCTTGAGGTAGCGGTCGAACCAAGCCAGGACGCGGCGGTCGAAGTCAAGCCGGTCGCGATACGCGTCGAGACCGTGTTCCTCCCCGCCATACACCACCAGCTGCGACGGCACGCGCATTCGACGCAATGCGGCGTCGAATGCGTCGCCCTGGCTTGGTGAGACGACGTCATGCTCGCCGTAGACCAGCAGCGTGGGCGTTCGGCACGCCCGAACGAAGGTCATGGGCGAGTGCGCGACGTATTCCGCGCGGCGCGTGTCGGGTCCACCACCGAAGTCGAGCCGCAGGTAGGCTCGATTCGACGGCGATGTCGTGTACAGATGGACGAAGTCGGTGTGCGCAGACTTGGCCACAGCCGCACGAAATCGCGTGGTGTGCGTGATCGCCCACGCTGTCATGAACCCGCCGTTGCTCCAGCCTCCGATTCCCATGCGGGTCGAATCGACGAAGGGTCGGTGAACCAGCGCATCGACTCCGTCGATCAGGTCCTGATACGACACGCCACCCCACTCACCGAGGTGCTCGTGCGCGCGCCAGCCCTGGCCGGTCACTCCTCGGTAATTCGGCAGAAAAACTACATAACCATGGGTGGCGAGCAGTTGACCCCACGCCCACCAATTGGCCAGCCACCCAGTCCACCAGGGCATGTCGCCCGGATGCGTCTCGACCACGACCGGATATCGACGTCGCGGCTCGAATCCCGGCGGCGTGACGATAAGTCCATGGACTGTCGACCCGTCTGTCGTACTTCGCCAACTGATCGTGTCGACCGTGCCGAGGCGCCACGAGGCGACCCGCGGATTGAGCGTCGTGAGACGGACGGGCGACGTACCTCTGCGGACGATCCAGAGATCGGCTGGCATCCGGGTCGTCTCACTGATGTAAGCGAGTGAGTGCCCGTCGGTACTGAAGCCGTAGTTGTCCTGTGAGATGACGACCGAGGTCCAAACGCTCCCGTCATGAGTGCGGACGTTGACCGTCCGGAGCACGGCGCTCGTCCCGCGGACTTCCTCGACCATTAGTTCGTCCGGCGCCCGCAGCCATTCCGCTCGCCACACGGTGCCAGTGTCGTCTTGCAGGATGCCGATGGGCGTGCCGCCAGTGGGCGGCACGACGGCGAGCCATGAGCCAAGCTTCGAGGGCGAGTTCTCCAGAAATGCGATCCATCGCCCGTCTGGCGACCAGCGCAACGTGCCGCCGATCGGCGCCGCGTTGTCGTCGAGGTCGTGTACGGCGCGACCTGTCGACAGGTCGACGACCTCGAGCGACCAGGCAGCCGTTGCGGTTCCCGGCGGACCGGGCGCGATTAGCACCGCGATCTGCCGCCCGCTCGGCGACCACGTGATCTCCCGCACATCGCCCCGAGTCGCGAACACGACGTGAGGCTCACCCCCATCGGGGGCGATCGTGTAGACCACGGCGGGTCGCGCGATGGTCGCGGGTCCAGCAACGCCGTCAACCCGCGTGTTGCTTGTCTGGGCCGCGATGAAGGCAATCGTGTGGCCGTCTGGCGACCAAGCGAACCGGCCGATGCCCGAGCTCAACGTTGTGAGGCGACGCGCCGTGTCGTTCGGTATCGACTCGATGTAGAGCTGCTGGCCCGACGGCGGGTGGCCGTCCACCGGCCGCGCCGACAGGAATGCGATGCGCGTCCCGTCGGGCGACCACCGCGGCGTATCATCGGTTCCGGAGCTTCCCGCAAGCCGGTGCATGAGCGACGTCGAGGCACCAGACGGAATGAGCCGAATGTTGGAGCTACCCGTAGGATGGCCTCCCAGCGAGTCACCGGGCTCGTAGATCACGGCCGCGACGTCGGCGCCGCTCGGCGAGAGCTGGACGTCACCATCAATGTCACGAGTCGACAGGAAGTCGACCGGTGTCGGGGTGACCGACTGTGAAGGCGCGGGCTGCGCGACACCGCTCAGGAGCAGCGGGATGAGTATCCAGTCCCGAAGCGTCATAGGTGATTTGCCAATCAACGTTGACAACCTTTGCCCCCAGGGGCGATGAAGGTGCTAGGCGCCATGTCGCGTTGGACAGCGCCGGTGCCCGATTGGGTTGAGGGGCACAGCGGGATCTGGGAGACGAACGGCGGCAGCCGGCAACGGTGCCGGCGCCAACCTCTTGGTTCGTGCCTCGGGACCCAGGACTCCGCTGTTCGTGTCCCTACCGCGCCCGGCCCTGACTCGCCACCGCGGCGGTCGCGGCCGCAACGGCGGCCGGATCGCCCAGATATTCGTGCCGGATCGGCCGGAGATCATCCGTCAACTCGTAGACCAGCGGGATCCCGGTGGGGATGTTGAGTCCGACGATCTCGTCCTCTCCAATGCCATCGAGGTGCTTCACGAGCGCGCGCAGCGAGTTGCCGTGCGCAGCGACGATCACCTGCTGGCCGCCGGCGACCGCCGGGGCAATGACGTCGCGCCAATAGGGCACGACCCGTGCGACCGTGTCGGCGAGGCATTCGGTGAGTGGCAGCTCGTCCGGGCGCAGGTCGCGATATCGCGGATCGTTCCCTGGAGAGCTCTCGGCGGACGGATCCAGTGGGGGTGGGGGCACGTCATAGCTGCGGCGCCAGATCTGCACCTGTCGCTCGCCATGCTCCGCGGCCATCTCCGCCTTGTTCAGCCCCTGCAGCGCTCCGTAATGCCGTTCGTTGAGCCGCCAGTTCTTCGTGACTGGAATCCACATGAGATCCATGCGGTCGAGCACGATCCACAGCGTACGAATCGCGCGTTTGAGGACCGATGTGAACGCGATGTCGAACGTGAACCCCGCGTCTCGTAGGAGATCCCCTGCCTGGCGTGCCTCCCGCATACCGAGCTCCGAGAGGTCGACGTCGATCCAGCCGGTGAACCGATTCTCCTGATTCCAGACGCTCTGGCCGTGTCGGAGCAGTACGAGCTGTCGCATGAGGGAAAGTTATGGAAACGGAGAAGGGAGACAACCTCGGATCCTGCCCTGGACCGGTAGGGCCGACGCATGCGTCGTCCCTACAGTTCGAATGCGAGAGAACAGGTAGCTGCCGAGCGCGAGCAGCCCGATCGTGAGAGCAAGCAGGATCCCGAAGTCGAGCGGGGCGCCGAAGAAGACGCTGCCTGTCAACGTGCCTCGCAGACCATCGACGCCGTAGGACAACGGGTCGATTGCCGCGATGATCGCCAGCGCCCGAGGGACATCACGAAGAGGAAACAGGGCGCCCGATAGGAAAAAGATCGGCATGACCAGGAAGTTCATCACCAGCTGGAAACCCTGGAAATCTGACAGGACGGATGCGATCGCCGTGCCGAGCGCGGTGAACATGAGCGCGATGAGGATCATGCAGAGAAAGGCCGCCGGAATGGCCATCGGATTGTGGATCCGAAATCCGACGAGCAACGCGATCACGAATACGATCAGTCCCTGCAGGAACGCGACAGTCGCGCCGCCCAACGTCCGGCCGAATATGATGAGGAGTCGGGGTACGGGTGCGACGAGCGTTTCCTTGAGAAAGCCGAACTGCCGATCCCAAATGAGCTCGATGCCCGCAAACATGGCCGTGAACAACACGGTCATGGCGATCACCCCGGGTGCGAGGAACTCAATGTAGTCGCCCTGCCCTGCTCGTTTGAATACCGGGCCGAAGCCGAAGCCAAGCGCGATCAGGAAGAGGAGCGGCTGTCCGAGCGAGCCGACCAGTCGAGCCCGGGAGCGGATGTACCGCTTGATCTGGCGAAGCCAGAGCATGTAGATGACGCTCACGAGCAGCGGGGTCGGGGGTTGGGGATAGGGGGTCGGGGAGGAATTTGCTGGCCAGGCCAACAGTCCTGGCCAGCATTCAATTGCATAACTGCGGCGGCGTCAGTCCCTATCGCCGCCCTCGCCACGCGCGGGCCATCCGACGCATACGGTCGATCGACCCTGCCTGCTCTTCGCGGATGGCCGAGCCAGTCAGCGCGAGGAATGCCTGCTCGAGGGTGTCCGTTTGCGTCTGTTCCTTGAGTGCGGCGGGCGAGCCTTGCGCGACGATCCGACCGTGATCGATCACGGCAATCCGATGCGCCACACGATCGGCTTCTTCCATATAGTGGGTCGTGAGAAACACAGTGACCCGCTCCGTGTCGTTCAAGCCACGGACCTGCGTCCACAGCTGGTTGCGGGTCTGCGGATCCAGCCCGAGCGTCGGCTCGTCGAGGAACAGCACCTTTGGCGCGTGCAGCAGTCCGCGGGCGATCTCTAATCGTCGACGCATCCCGCCGGAAAACGTCTTCACCTGGTCGTTGCGACGGTCCGCGAGCCCGAATAGCTCGAGCAGCATCGCGATGCGCTCGCGTCGACGGGGACTACTCACGCCGTAGAGCACCCCGTGGAGATCGAGGTTCTCGTAGGCGGTGAGCTCGTCGTCTACACTCGGATCCTGAAACACGATCCCGAAGCGCCGCCGGACCTCGTTGGCCTGGCGTAACGGATCGAGACCATCAATGGCCATCGTCCCGCTCGTCGGGCGGAGCAAGGTCGTGAGCATCTTGATGGTTGTCGTTTTCCCCGCTCCGTTGGGACCGAGAAACGCGAACACCTCGCCGGTCTCCACGGTGAACGAGAATGTCCTGCACGGCGACCAGGTCGCCGAACGACTTGGTCGAGATGCTCCACCGTAATCATGGCGGCGAAATCTAGGCGACGGGCGGCTGGTGTCGCATCCACGGGCGACACATGCGTCGCCCCTACCCGCCGGATCACGGAGGTTGTGCGGACGGTGCCGGCAGTTGTCTACTTTCTCCTTTCTGTACGTCTCCTTTCTCGGCTGCCTAGGCGCCGCCAGGCGCGTAGGCACCGCGCCACCAACCGCCGCCCAGGGCCTGAAACAGGGCCGCCGTGTCGGCAAAGCGGTTCGACTGGGCCTGCGCCAGTGTGATCAGCGCCTGCTGATACGTTTGCTCGGCGCTCAGGAGCGCCAAGGTACTGGCGTACCCGACGCGCACTTGGTCCTGCGCGACGTCGAGCGTGACTTTGGCGGCTTTTGCGGCCGCGTCGGCGGCCTGCAGGCCGTCGGCATCTTCCACGAGCGCATTGAGCACGTCGGCGACGTTTTGAAAGGCGGTGATCACCGTACTCTGATACTGGGCTGTCGCCTGCTCGTATGCAGCTTGGGCAGCGCGTTGCTGATGCAGCAGCGTACCGCCTTCAAAGATCGGCTGCGTCAGGCCGCCGATGAGCGACCAGAACGATGCGGCGGGAGAAAGATGTTGCTGGCCGAAACGGAAGAGGCGCCTGCATTCGCACTGAGCGTGATGTTGGGCAGCCGATTGGCAATGGCGACCCCAACCTGGGCGCTCGCCGCGTGCAAATTGGCCTCCGCCTGACGGATGTCGGGCCGTTGCTCCACCAGGCGCGATGGCAGGCTCACTGGTAGCTGTTCGGGCAACTGCAGGGCCGCCAGCGTGAACGTGTCGGGCAGCATCTGATTTGGAAAGCTGCCCGCGAGCGCGGACAGGAGATCGCGTTGTTGTGCCAGCTGCCTGAGGAGCGGCGGGAGCGTGGCCGCGACCTGCGCGAGCTGAGACTCCTGCGCGGCTACGTCGAGCCGAGCCGCGTAGCCGCGGGCGAATTGCGCGCGGAGGATCTGCACCTCGTTGGTGTTGACGGCGACCAGCTGACGTGTAGCGGCGACCTGCGCACGCAATGAGGCTTCCTGGATAGCGGCGGCCACGACGTTGGAGCTGAGTGTGACATCTGTCGCGATGAGTTGGAACCGCGCGGCGTCTCCCTGGGCGGCCGCGGATTCGACCGTGCGGCGATTGAGGCCGAAGACGTCGGGGACGAAGGAGACATTGACCTGGGGCGTGTACAGGCTGTAGTAGAGCGCGCCGGAGCTCGTCGCCGGCGATAGCTCCCCCGACGTCTTGTTCTTGCTCGCGTTGACGCCCGCGTCCACGCTGGGGAAGTAGGCGCCACCCTTCGCCAGCTTGTTCTCCCTCGCCGCAGTGAGCGCTGCCTGCGCCGCCTTGAGGTCTGGGTTGGCCTTGAGCGCCCGCTCTACCAGGTCATTGAGGGCCGGTGAGTGAAAGAGGGTCCACCATTCAGCGGGGATGTCCTCGCCATAGTCGAACCGTTGTGCCACTCCCCCGCGGGTCGTGTCTCCGCTCGTCTGCGAGACGGGCTGCGGAGTGTACCCCGCGGTCGGCGCCAGAACGGGCTGGTGGAAGTTGGGCCCGACGGCGCATGCGGTGGAGGCCAACGAGAGGCCGATGGCCCCAACCAAACGCGTCAGACTGTGGTGTGTCATCGGTCGCTCCGCCGTCGGCGCACTGATCCGCCGTCCAGCGCGACCGTTCCCTTGCTCCGCGCGGACAGCGAGGCGCCGCTCAGGCTCACAAGATTGGGGGCCCGCCGCCGAATCGTGCTCGGCACGAGCCCCGCCGCCGGCAGCGGACGTGCCGGCGGCGCAGGTTTGGGCGGCCCGATATCGGCAGCCTTGGGCGCGAGGAGCGCCTGGTGCCTCGTGCTGGTGGGGCGACTCGCCGTCGAAGCGACGTGACCCCTCGCAGTCTGAACCGCGGCCGGTGCGCGTGCGCTGGGTGCAGCACGCTGGGCCCGAGCGGAGAGGGGAACGAGTCCCGCGACCGCGATCCACAGGGCGTAGCGACTGGCCGCCATCATGAGGAGGCTGCCGCCGGGGGAGTGACATCCTTGGCGAGAAACTCCGCCTGGAGCGCAGGCACCACGAGCAACAGCACGACGGGCCCGATCAACATGCCGCCGACCACGACCGTCGCGAGCGGCCGCTGCACCTGGCTCCCGATCGCCGTGGAGATCGCGGCGGGAAGAAGGCCAATGCACGCCGAGAACGCGGTCATGAGCAGCGGACGCATCCGCGTCGAGGCTGCGCTGAACACAGCGTCGATCGGGGAGGCACCGTGTTGTCGCTCGGTCTCATAGTAGGTGATCATCAGCACGCCGTGCATGACGGCGACGCCGAAGAGCGAGATGAACCCGATCCCTGCCGAGATGCTGAAGTGGAGGCCGGCGACGTAGAGCGCGACGATGCCGCCCGCGGCGGCAAACGGGATCCCCGACAGCGCCAGCAGGCTGTATCGGAGTGAGTTGAACAGCCCGTACAGCAATCCGAAGATGAGCAGGAGGCTGATCGGGATGATGACTGCCAGGCGACGCTCTGCGGCCTGCAACTCGCCGAACTCCCCTGCCCAGACGAGGCGGTAGCCGGTCGGCATCCTCACCTTGTGCGCAAGGCGATCCTGCGCCTCGCCGACCGCGCCGCCGAGGTCCCGTCCGCGGACGCTGAACTTGACCGGTATGTATCGCTGGGTGCTCTCGTGATAGATCCACGAGGCGCCGTTGTCCAGGCTGATCGTGGCGAGCTCGCTCAGGGGGATGAAAGCGGTGGTCCCGCTGGGGGTCTCGACCCCGACCTTGATGCTGCGGATCTTGTCGATGTCGTCGCGGGCGTCCGAAGCGAAGCGGACGACGAGGTCGAACTGTCGATCGGCTTCCAAGACCGTCGTGGCGACAGTTCCGCCGAGTGCAGCCTGGACGAGCGTGTTGACGTCGCCTGAATTCAGGCCGTAGCGCGCGGCACTACCACGGTCCACCGTGATGTCGAGGTTGGGCTGGCCGAGCACCGGGAAGATGCCGAGATCCGTGATGCCTCGTACTTGGGCCATCTGATCGCGGACGCGATTCGCCAGCGCGGTCAGCGTATCGAGGTTCGGGCCGACGATCTTGACGGAGTTTGCGCCCTTCACACCCGACATCGCTTCTTCGATGTTGTCTTCAATGTACTGCGAGAAGTTGAACCCGATACCGGGCAGCTCGCGCTGGAACTCCTCCTGGAGCTGCTCCGTCAGCTTGGCTTTCGTCACCCCGCGCGGCCATTCGTCGAACGGCTTGAGGGGCGCAAAAAGCTCCACGTTCGAGAACGGGGCTGCATCGCTGCCGTCGTCTGGCCTCCCGTGCTGCGAGACCACGGTTATGACTTCGGGATGCCGAAGCAGGATGAGGCGCATGCGGTGTGTCGCGGCTTCACCGTCCTGGAGCGACAGGGTCGTCGGCATGGAGGCGCGGATCCAGAAGTTCCCTTCCTCGAGCTGGGGCAGAAACTCGCTGCCGAGTCGGGATGCCAGGATCAGCGTGAGCGCGACAAAGCCGACGCCGAGTCCGATGATTCGCCGCTGATGCGCCAGTGCGTACCGGAGGGCTGGGGTATAGACTCGATGCATCGCGCGCACGACTGTGGGTCTCGGCTTCGCGCACGTGCTCGGGAAGCAGCACGGACGCCAGGACCGGCGTGATCGTGAACGTGGCGATGATGGCACCCGCGAGCGCATAGCCGTAGGTACGGGCCATCGGACCAAAGATCTGTCCTTCGACCCCCTGCATGGTGAAGAGTGGGACGAATCCTGCCACCGTGATGACTGTGGAGAAGAAGACCGCGCGGTCGACCTGGAGCACACTGACGAGAATGAGCCGGAGGTGATCGGTCCATCCCGGCTGGGAGTCGCCGGCCTCGTTGCGTGTCGGATCTGCGCTCGGCCCGCCCGCCTTCAGGCTCTCGAGCCACCGGGCACGCTCTGGCGGCGGGAACTGGAATACGCGGAAGGTATTCTCGACGAGGATGACGGCTGAATCGACGATGATGCCGAAGTCGATGGCCCCGACGGACAGCAGATTGGCGCTCTCGCCGCGCAGCACCAGCAGGATGATCGCGAACAGGAGGGCGAAGGGGATGTTGACGCCGACCAGGATCGCGCTCCGCAGATCGCCCAAGAATATCCACTGAATCAGAAAGACCAGCAGACACCCAAACAGCAGGTTGTGCAACACGGTGTGGGTCGTCACGGCGATCAGCGACGAGCGATCGTAGTACGGCACGAGCTTCACACCGGGCGGCAACGACCCATCGGTGTTCATCTTGTCGATGGCCGCCGTGACCTTGGGGATCATGTCGGCCGTCTTTTCAGCGCGACGCATGACGACGATGGATCCGACGATGTCATCGTCGTGGTCGCGCCCGAGAATGCCGAGCCTCGGACGGTTGCTCACGACGACGTTGCCGACGTCGCGAATGAGGACAGGCACGCCACGCTGTTGCGCGAGCACGACGTTCTGGATGTCGTCGACGCGCGTGCCCTTCGTCAGGTCATCGGCTCCGCCATCGTCGATCAGTCCGATGCCTCGGATGTTGACCGACTGCTGACCCAACCGGATTTCGCGGCCGCCGACGTTCACGTTCGAATTGCTCAACGCGGTCAGGACTTGCGGCACGGTGATCCGGTAGGCTTCGAGCTTTCGGGGATCGAGCCGCACCTCGAATTCCTTGGTCGGTCCACCCCAGCTGTTGACCGCGACGATTCCCGGGATCGTGAGTAAGCGGCGTGCCGCGATCCAGTCTTCCACCGTGCGGAGGTTGGCGAGGCCGAAATGGGGCGGCCCGATCACCTGATACCGGAGGATCTCCCCGGTGCCACTGTTCTGCTGGATCGTCGGCACGAGGCCGTTCGGCAGACTGACGTTCTGCTCGAGGGCGACGGCGGCCTGCGAGTAGGCGTAGTAGTAGTCAATGCCGTACTTGAAGACGACGCGGACGAACGACAATCCATAGAAGGACGTCGAGCGAATGACATCGATGCCGGGCGTCGTATAGAGGCCAATCTCGATGGGGCGCGTGTAGTACCGCTCCATCTCCTCCGCCGAGAGTCCCGGCGCCTGGGCCGTGATCTCCAGAATCACCGGCGATGGGTCGGGATACGCTTCGATGTTGAGTCGTTCGAACGGCGATGATGCCCGACGCCGAAGAACATCGCCAGGCCGATGACGACGATCGGACGGCGGCTCAGGCAGAACGCGACGATCGATTTGAACACGCAGTCGGCGGCCGGAGCTCGCTAGTCGGTCGGCGCCGCTTGCAGCATGTTGCTCAGGAACACGCCGCCCTGGGTTACGACGAGCTCACCTGGCTCGAGGCCGCTGAGAATCTGGTAGCGTCCATTGCGCTCCAGCCCGACGGTAACGATGCGCTGCGTCATGTGGTGCCGATCCGTCGTCACCCAGGCCGTCATCGTCCCGTCGCCTTCATGGACCACGGTCGTCGTTGGCACCGCCGTCGCGCGCACTGGGGCGCGCACCTGGATCACGAACTCCGCGAGCATGCCGGCACGCAGCTCATTCGTGGGATCGGCGATCTCGGAGCGGATGGTGACTCGGTGCGTGTTCGGATCGACCGCCGGATAGATCGTCGAGATCGTACCCTTGAAGGATCGGCCCGGGTACGCCATCACCGTCACGTCGACTGGCTGGCCCACGTGATACAACGGGCTGTCGCTTTCGAGCACGTTCGCGAGCATCCACTTGGTGGTGACGCGCGAGAATGGCGTATGGCGCGGGTGGGTTGCCGGGCTCCACCAGCAACCCCGGCTGCGCGTCGCGTGCGGTCACCTGCCCAGTGATGGGGCTCACGACGACGAGCGCGGGGTCAATCTTGCGGCTCGCGACGAGTCGATCCATCTCGGCGTCCGACTTACCGAACACGCGGACCGCGCTTTGCGCAGCTGTGAGATTGCCTTCGGCTGTCTGGTCGTCGGACACCGCCTGGTCGTATTCCCGCTGCGAGACGCCCCCGCTGTCGTGTCCATAGAGATCGCGTGCCCGCGCCAATTCCTTGCTCGCGACGCCCAAGGTGGCCGCCGCACCGATCAGATTGGACTCCGCCTGGATGAGATCGGGACTGTCGACCGTGTAGAGCGGCTGCCCCTTGTCGACGTGGTCTCCGACTTCGGCGAGTGTGGTCAGGATCTTTCCCTGATTGGGGGGATAGACCTGCACCGACAGATTCTCGTCGAAATCGATGCTGCCGACTGCGTGCTTGTCGAGGGGGAACAGATACGTACCAACCGGAGCGATCGTGAACGCGGCGAGTTGGCTCGGCGAGAGCTCGACGGTCGGCTCCGAGCTGACCTCGGTTTGGGCAGCTGCGGCCGTCCAGTCGACTGAGATCGCTGACCGCGCGGGGTTGTGCTCGGACTCCATCGTCACGACGGCGATCACGTTGATCGCTACCAGCCCACCCCCCGCGATCGCCACCATGCCCCGCGTTACCCGAACCATGCATCCCCCGCTCGCACGCCATCGTGAACACCGAACGATGGATCGGGCGGCGCTAATGCGTGGCTAAGAAACGCGGCCAAGCTGCTAAGATTTCACAAAGGGCGATGCGACCGAACCCGAGTGTCGCCAGCTTCGTTCCGCATGAACAGTTCCCGATGACCCCTTCTCCGAGGCGTCCAGTCCCGTGACGAGTCCGACCGTCACGGTACTCGTGATAGACGACGAGCCGCAGATCCGGCGCGCCGTCCGCCGGGCGTTGGCGACCCTTCCGGCCGAAACCCTCGAGGCGGCCACCGGGGCGATCGGGGTGGATGTGGCTGCGGCGGCGCGGCCGGACGCGATCATCCTCGACCTCGGACTCCCCGACATGTCGGGACTCGCGGTCTGTCAGGAGATTCGGCGTTGGTCACGAGCGCCGCTGCTCGTGCTCTCGGCGCGGCACGCGGAATCCGAAAAAGTCGCATTGTTGAACGCAGGTGCCGACGACTACGTGACCAAGCCGTTCGGGATGGAGGAGCTGGCCGCGCGCGTGCGCGCGCAGCTGCGCCGGGCGCAGAGTGAAGTGACGCCCTCCTCGGAACAGAGCCTCTCGGTCGGAGGATTACACGTCGACCTCGTCGCGCGATCTGTGACCCGAGACCGCGTCCCGATTCGGCTCACGCCGATCGAGTGGGACCTGCTTCGTACGTTTGTCGGGAACCGCGGCCGCACGCTCACCCACCAGCAGCTCTTCGACGCCGTCTGGCGCCGTAGCTACGGGGACGCGCGCCTCTATTTGCGGGTGCACATCACGAACCTTCGCCGAAAGATCGAGACCAATCCAGCATCGCCGGAGCTGATCATCACCGAGTCCGGCGTCGGCTATCGGTTTGCGGGGGACACGTCCGCGTGATTCGTCGAGCGCGACTGATCGCACGCCTTGCTCTCTGGATCGGCTGGCTGGTCGCACTCGTCGTGGCCACAGTCGTGATGATCAGTGCCCGAGCACAGATCGAGCAAGCGCACGTAGTCCTCATCTATCTGCTCATCGTCCTCGGGGCCAGCGTCACCGGCGGACGGCCGCTCGGCTTCACATTGGCGGCGCTCGCGTTTGGGGCGATCGATTACTGGTTCCAGTTGCCGTACAACGAGATCGCGGTGGCGAAGCCCCTGGACTGGCTCGTGCTGATCGCGTTTCTCGTGACGGCCGTCGTGACCACGCAGCTCCTGGCGCGTGCGCATGCTCGGCAAGCGGAAGCGCGTGCGCGCGCGGCCGAGGTCGCGCGTCTCGCACGGGAGGTGGAGCACGCGGAGGCGTTGCGCGAGTCGGCGCGATTCAAGGACACGCTGCTGGCGTCGGTGTCCCACGACTTTCGCACGCCGCTGACGACCGTCAAAGCCCTCGCCGAGGAGCTGATGCGGGCTGCACCGGGCGACGCTGCGGCACTCGTCGAACCAGTCGCCGCCGGCATCGCCGAACAGGCCGACCGCCTCATGCAGCTCGTCGACAATGTGCTGGATCTCTCGCGGATTCGCGGAGGCGCGCTGCCTGTGCAGCCGGAGTTCAACACGGCGGAAGATCTGGTGGGCGCGGCTGTGCGCAACGCCAAAGGCGTCCTCGCGGACCATCCCCTCGAGTACAACATCGATTGGGAGGCCCCGGCCCTCACTGGGTACTTCGATTTCGGGCACGCCTTGCGTGCACTCTCGAATTTGCTGGCTAACGCGGCGAAGTATTCGGCACCGACGAGTCCAATCATCATCGAAGTTCGCCGCGTGGATCGGTGGCTCGCGATCGCGGTTGGAGATCGGGGGCGAGGGGTCGCGACCGGCGAGCGCGAACGGATCTTCGAGGCGTTCTACCGACCGCCTGACATCGCCCCCGACAGCGGTGGCGCGGGCCTCGGCTTGGCCATCGCCCGTCAACTGGCGACCGCGCAGGGTGGAACCGTCCGGTACGAGGCGCGCCCGGGCGGCGGCAGCATGTTCGTCCTTCAGCTGCCCGCCGACGCTCCGCCACTCGCCGTGCCCGTGGATGACGCGGGTGGCGCAGATGAGGCGCCAGCAGACGAACCCGTCGCCACGGCGTCACGCGACGTGTCAGTGTCCTCACAGCGTGACTGAGTGAGGGGGGGGCGTGACAGCCCGAAGTCGGTCAGCGACGCACCGTCGAGGGATTCCGGAGAACGGCCGTGCCCCCCTCCTTCGCTCTACGACCCCCGCCGGGCCATCACAGGACCCGGTACCCACTGCGCCCGCTCGGCTCCCTGTTTGTGCTCGGGCTCGGGGCCTGCACCGGTGATCGTGTCTCGGCGCCCGGGCAATCGCCCCCCGTGGTGGCATCAGTCGTCATTTCTCCCAGCTCCGCATCCGTAGGAGTCGGCGAAATCGTGGCGCTCTCCGCCACGGCGCGCGACAGCGCCGGCCAGGTGATGAGCGGAGTGACGATCGTCTGGTCCGTCTCTGACACGGAGCGAGCCCGCGTCTCCTCGGCTGGCGTGCTGACGGGTACGACGGTCGGTGTCGATACAGTCGTCGCTATGGTCGGCAGCATCGCGGGACGGGCGGCGATCACGGTGCAGGTTGCCGCGTCCATCCCGCGCACGCCGCTCGCTGTGGGCGGGATGGGGTGCATCTTGGACGTGGCCGGCGCGGCGAGCTGTTGGGGATACGGGTTGGCCACGCCCCTCGGCAATGGCACGACGAATACGAGCGCGACACCCGTGCCGGTATCCGGTGCGCACACGTTCGCATCCATCGCGGCAGGGGGATGGGATGCGTGCGCCCTCACGCCGACTGGCCGGGTGTGGTGCTGGGGCATCGGGTTCGATGGCGCGATCGGGGACGGCAGCGACACGAACGCTGTGGTGCCGACCGGGGTGAGTGGCGGCCCTTACTCGTCGATTGCCGTCGGGGCCTTTAACGCGTGTGCGATCACGGTCACCGGGCAGGCGTATTGCTGGGGCGACAACGAGTACGGTTCACTGGGCGACGGGGCGACTTCCGTGCAATCGCCACCGACGCCAGTCTCGGGTGATCTGCAACTGATCAGCATCTCCGTTGGCGAAGACATCGGATGCGGTGTAACGGAGTCAGGAGCCGGCTACTGTTGGGGCCTCAACACCCTCGGCAGCCTTGGCAATGGGACCACCACGTCGTCGCTCGTGCCCGTCGCAGTCGTCGGCGGCCTCCAGTGGCGCACCATTCAGGTTGCGGAGGGGGTCGCGTGTGGCCTGACCACGACGGGTGCCGCGTACTGCTGGGGGCTCGGCGGCCCGACTGGCGGCGGGGAGGCGAAAACTCCGACGTTGGTTTCGAGCGCCTTGACGTTCGCATCACTCACGGTTGGTGGCGACCAGGCATGTGGCGTGACGCCGACCGGCGCGGGCTACTGCTGGGGCGGCAATACATACGGGGAGCGTGGTACCGGCGGCCCGATCGAGAGCACTGCGACGCCGGCTCAGGTGACTGGCAGTCTCACGTTCAGCTCCATCGCCGCTGGCGACTGGGCGACATGTGGTCGCAGGCCGGACGGCGCGATCTACTGTTGGGGGATCGAGCTCGGATCCTCGCCTCAGACGATGACCCAGTCCCCGGTCGAGCTGGTGGGTCCGGGGTCGACTTAGGTCACGAGACGCAGCAGGCGTTCGCCATCAGAGGGCGGTGCGCTCGCTTCAATTCAGGTGACCGTTGCCGGGCGGCTTCCTCCGGCGGCCTGATTCCCGACGGGGAGCGTGCGAATTCGCCGTCCCGTGGCAGCGAAGATCGCGTTACAGACGGCGGGGATCGTCGGCGCGACCGCGGGCTCTCCGATACCACCCGAACGCTCGGTGCTCGGCACGATGTGGACGTGCATCTCGCGCGGCGCGGCGTCCATGCGGAGCACGCGATAGTCTCCGAAGTTGGATTGTGTGGGTCGTCCATGCTTGAACGTGATCTCTCCGGTGAGCGCGTTACCGAGGCCCATGATCGTTCCGCCCTCCATCTGCGCCCGCACGCGATCCGGATGCACGATGATGCCGGCGTCAACTGCGATGTCGACACGGGGGATGTGTACATCGCCGTTCGCCGCGACTGCCACCTGCACGACGGTCGCGAGGTAACTCGCAGACGCGCGCACGACTGCGAGTCCCCGTGCCTGTCCGTGCGGCAGCGGCTGGCCCCAGCCCGCTTGTTCGGTCACGACCTCCAGCACGTGTCGCAAGCGAGCCGTGTTGACTGGATACGCCTCAAAGTCACCGTAGGCCCTCACCTTTCCGACGAGGCCTGCGTGATTCATGTCGATGATGCGGTCCGGTCCGAGAGTGCGGCGGATGAAGTCGCGTGGATTGGTCTGCGTCGCGTGCGCCAGCTCGTCCAGGAACGATGCGATCGCGAATTGATGCGGGATATTGAGTACCGACCGATACCAGCCGAGCCGCGTGTGTGCCACCGCTGGACCAGCTTCGAGCTGCAGGTTCGAGACGTCGTAGGGAAAATCGGCGATGCCCATCGCCACCTCCCAGGGCGCCTGGTAGTGCGCGTCGGCACTCGTCATCGAGTCCAGCGATGGGATGACGGATCGATGGAGCCACGCGACGACGCGCCCACGGGAGTCGAGGCCTGCTTCGAGATGCTCGGCGGCTGGCGGATGGTAAAAGTCGTGTTGGACGTCGTCCTCGCGAGTCCATTGCACCTTGACTGGCCTCGCCATCGCGCGCGAGAGGATCGCGGCCTCGAGGATGAAATCGTGGAAGCACTTTCGACCAAAGGCGCCCCCAAGCAGCGTGACATTGACCCGGACCATTTCGATTGGCATCCCCAGGGCCTTGGCCACGGCATTGCGTGCACCTTGCGGGTCTTGGGTGGGGGCCCAGATCTCGCACCGACCATCACGGACCGACGCGAGCGCGACGGGTGGCTCCATCGGCGCATGACTGAGATGCGGCACGTAGTAATCCGCCGTGATCCGCCGGGCTGCTCGCGATAGTGCCTGGGCGCCATCGCCCTGCACGCGCACGGCCTTCCCTGGTCGATGGGCCGCGGCCTGCTGCGTCTGCTGGTACTCGGACGAGTGGTAGGCCGCGTTGGGACCGTCGGTCCACGCGACCTGGAGCGCGTTCCGACCCTGGATCGCAGCCCACGTGGTGGTGGCGACGACCGCAACGCCGCCGAGTGGCGCCATACCGGACGGCGGCGGCGTATGATCGATGGGGATGACTCGCACGACACCTGGGACACGCTCCGCTGCGCGAGCGTCCACCGTGGCGAGCGTTGCGCCGTACTGTGCCGGGCGCGCGACGACCGCAATCAACGCGTCAGGCATCGTTTGGTCGATCCCGTATTTCGCCCGCCCGACCGTGATGTCGAAGAGATCCAGCATGGGGATCTCTTTGCCGATGTACCGGAACGCACTCGGATCCTTGAGTCGAATGCGGTCGGGAGATGGGGCTGGCACCGTCCGGGCAATGGCAACGAGCGCTCCGTAATCCAGAGATCGGCCCGTCGCCACGTGGACGACGCGATGGTGGTCGGCGCGCACCTGCTCGACGGGTACTCCCCATTTCTTCGCGGCGGCTCCTTCCAGCAGCGCGCGTCCCGTGGCGCCCGCCTCACGCATCTTGAGATAGAATCCGCGGATACTCGACGAGCCGTCGGTATTCTGACTGCCATAGGTCTTTTCGTCGCCGGGCGCCTGATGGATGTGCACGCGAGCCCAGTCGGCCTCGAGCTCGTCGGCGATCAGCATCGCGAGACTGGTCCGCGTGCCCTGCCCCATCTCGGAGCGATGGGCCATGATCGTTACATCACCGTCCCGCTCGATGTGGATGTACACTGCTGCCAGGAGCGGGCCATCATCTGTCGTGCTGCGATCGGCACTGGCACCACGATGCAGACGCGCGACCGCGTCTCCCACACGCTGGCACCCGGTCGCCGTCACGAGGAGCACAAGTCCGCCGCGTAGTGCGTCCTGCACGAACTCTCGACGATCGATGGTGAGGTCCGGAGTTCGCGACCCGGGATGCCGCGTCGCATGCGGAGGACTGGTCATGGCGTAGGCTCTCCCGCGGTCGTCCGCGTGGCGGCTTCGTGGATTGCGGCCCGGATGCGAGTATAAGTGCCACAGCGGCAGATGTTGCCCCGCATGACCCGGTCGATGTCGTCGTCGGTCGGACGGGGCGTCGTCGCCAGGAGCGCGGCCGCCTGCATGAGTTGCCCACTCTGGCAATACCCACATTGTGGGACATTGTGTGCCCGCCAGGCCTGTTGCACCGGATGCATCCCATTCGGGCTCAGTCCCTCGATGGTCGTGACATGCCTGCCCTGTGATGCGGCCACGGGGGTTTGGCAGGCTCGCACGGCCGATCCGTCGAGGTGCACAGTGCAGGCGCCGCAGGCACCGATCCCGCAGCCGAACTTGGTTCCCGTGAGTCCCAGCGCGTCCCGGACATACCACAAGAGTGGGGTCGCCGGGTCGCCGTCGAACTGGTGTGCGACCCCATTCACGATGACTTGCATCGGCCATCCTCCCACGATTCGATCGCTCGCCCGCACCCGACCTGTCTATCCAACGTAGACCAGCCACAAGGCCAGACTGTAGCCCTCGTGCGGCCGGAAGACCACACTGAAAGAGTGCGGCGTGGTCCGCGCCGGGCCAGTCATCGGTGACGATCTGGCCCGCCCCTGGGACAGATCGGCCGTGCCATGGCGGAGTAGTTGAGTCCGCGAGCAGGGCCTGGCCGCGTTCTGGACCATGTATGCACGCTGTGTGTCAGGAGATCCAGCTCGACCGCCGCCGACTGTGACGGTCTGCCGACCCCTCAGCCATTAGATTACCTGGGGGTTAAGGCCCATGGGTCTCCATTGGGGTGGTGGTGGTTGCCCACTATGTCAAGCTGAAGAGGTGACGTCCGCATGACAGGCACATCCTATGTCCGTCTCACCGAGCCACTCGTCCGGGACCGGGGTGGATTACGCCCCGCGTCATGGGATGAGGCGCTCGATCGGGCCGCGGCGGGGTTCCGGGACATCATTGCTCATCACGGCGGTGATGCGCTCGGCATCTTCTCGTGCTCGAAGTCGACGAACGAGATGAATTTCCTGGCGCAGAAGCTCGCCCGTGTCGCGTTTGGCACCCACAACATCGATAGTTGCAATCGGACGTGACACGCTCCTAGCGTCGTCGGTCTGGCGACGGTCTTTGGAGCAGGGGGCGGGACGAGCTCCTACGCGGAAGCGGAGGAGACGGACGTGCTTTTTCTCTGGGGCGCGAACGCCCGAGAGAATCACCCGATCTTCTTCCACCACGTGCTCAAAGGGATCCACAATGGCGCGCGGATGTACGCGGTCGATCCCCGCCGCACGTCCTCGGCGCAGTGGGCAGATGTGTGGTTGGGCCTCGATGTGGGGACGGACATCGCGCTCGCGAATGCCATGGCTCGCGAGATCATCCATGCCGGCTTGGCCGACCAGTCGTTCATCGATCGGGCGACGACGGGGTTCGATGCTTACCGCGAGTCGGTGGAGCGCTACACCCTGGATTACGCGGAGCGTGAGACAGGAGTGCCAGCCGACGTCATCCGGGAGGCGGCGCATACGTACGGGCGGGCCGATCGCGCAATGATCTGCTGGACGCTCGGCATCACCGAGCATCACAACGCGGTCGACAACGTCCTCGCACTCATCAATCTCGCCTTGCTCACCGGGCATGTGGGCCGGTTCGGGTGCGGCCTCAATCCGCTGCGCGGGCAAAACAACGTCCAGGGCGGCGGAGACATGGGGGCGATCCCGAATCGCCTGCCGGGATTCCTGGACGTGCTGGTTCCCGAAGTGAAGGCACGCTTTGAGCGCGCGTGGGGAGTGACCCTCGAGCCCAAGCATGGGCTCAACCTGACGCAGATGTTCCGCGCGATGGATGCAGGCACGCTGCGTGGCCTTTTCGTCATCGGCGAGAACCCAGCCCAATCCGAAGCCGACCAGCATCACTCGACCGCCCTACTCGAGGGGCTAGACCATCTCGTCGTGCAGGAGATCTTCTTGACCGCGACGGCCAAGCTGGCTGACGTCGTGCTCCCGGCGGCCTCGAGCTGGTGCGAGGCTGAGGGCACCGTAACCAACAGCGAACGGCGCGTGCAGCGAGTGCGGAAAGCACTCGAGCCTCCGGGCGACGCGCGCGACGAGTTGTGGATCATCTCGCAGATCGCGGCGCGCCTCGGGCACGACTGGGGGACGCCGACCGCGGAACAGGCGTGGGACGAAGTGCGGGCGGTCGCACCCAGGATGTTCGGTGGCATGACATACCCGAGACTCGAGGCACTCGGAGGCATCCAATGGCCCTGCCCCGACGAGTCTCACCCAGGATCGCCGTTCCTGCACGGGCGCCTCTGGAACAACCACGGCCACGTGGGTGATGACTCGCGCATTGGCCCACGGGCGCCATTCTCCGTGGTGCATCATGAGCCCCCCGTCGAGCGACCGGACGACGAATATCCCTTCGTACTGACAACGGGGCGCCGGCTCGACTCGTACAATACTGGAGTGCAGACTGCCGGCTACACCTCGCCGCTGCGTCGCGAGGAGACACTGGACCTGAGTCCGGAGGATGCCCGCGCACTGGGTATCGTCGACGGGGCCGTGGTCCGCGTGACGTCCCGCCGCGGAAGCGTAGTGGCCCCGGCGCGCATCGATCCATCCCTGCGAGCGGGGCTGGTGTTCATGACGCTTCATAATCAAGACCAGGTTCGCGTGAATGTCTTGACGATCGACGAAGCGGACGAACGGTCGGGAACCGCCGAATTCAAGGCGTGCGCGGTGCGGGTCGATCTCGTTCGCGCGACGCCCGCGGCGTTCGGAGCCAGCGCGGCCTCGGAGCTGGCGCACGCGGATGATTGACGCGTCCTTGGACCCGACTCGCATGTCGGTGATCGGGGTCTGAGGGATGGATCTGCACCTGGGCGATGCTGCGCCAAGCGTAGCGGAGCGCGAAGCCGTGGACGCCCTGCTCGGTCCGCCCGGGTCGCAGTGGGAGGGTGGTGAGCGGGACCCGGCATCCGATGCGCACACCGCGCACGGTGGCCATACTGCCCGCCAGCGACGGCATCTGCTCCTCCCGACGCTGCACGCGGTCCAGTCGGCGATCGGTTGGATCAGTGAAGGTGCGCTCAATTACGTCTGCGAGCGGCTTACCGTTCCACCAGCCGACGCCTGGGGAGTCGCGACCTTCTATGCCCTTCTCGGGACGACCCCGCGGCCCCGGCGGATGGTCCACGTGTGCGACGACATCGCGTGTCGGATGCGCGGTGCGGAGCAGATCATCGGCGAGCTGGAACGCACCGTCGGTGCCTCCTATCATCCGCCGTCGGGCAATGGGCACGTGCACCTGGGGGAGTCGAGCGCGGCGTGGATGCGGAGTCCGTGCCTCGGCTTGTGCGAGCAAGCGCCGGCGGCACTTGTCACGGCGGCTGGACGCGATCCCATCGAGCGGTCCTTCGGCGCGCTGACCACGGACCGCGCGCGGCGAGTGCTGGACGGTGACATGTCAGCGGCGGAGGTTCCGCGGCTGCCGGTGCCGCAGCAAGGAGCGCCCGAGCTTCGGCTCCTCCGGCGTGTCGGCGTGGTGGATCCAACGAACGTCGATGAGTATCGTGCGTCGGGTGGATTCGACGCGCTGCGGCGCGCATTTGAGATCGGACCGGATGCCGTCCTTCGCGACGTGATCGACTCCAAGCTCCTAGGCCGAGGTGGTGCGGCGTTCCCGATCGGTCGGAAGTGGGACGCCGTCGCGCGCCAGCCGGTGCGCCCGCGGTACGTCATTTGCAATGCCGACGAGTCTGAGCCCGGCACGTTCAAGGATCGGGTCATCCTGGAGGGCGACCCCTTCGCCATCATCGAGGCGATGACGATTGCGGGCTACGTTGTCGGAGCCGAACAGGGGTACGTCTACTTGCGTGGCGAGTATCCGTTGGCGAATGAGCGGATCCAGCACGCCATCGACCAGGCACGAGCCCGTCGGCTGGCTGGGCGCCGACATCATGGGCCAGGGCGTACGGTTCGACATCGAGCTGCGCAAGGGTGCCGGGGCGTACATTTGTGGCGAAGAGACGGCGATCTTCAATTCGATCGAGGGGTATCGAGGCGAGCCGCGAAACAAGCCGCCGTTTCCGACGCAGTCTGGCCTGTTTCGCCGTCCCACGGTCGTGAACAACGTGGAGACGCTGGCCAACATACCGCTGATCGTCCTCGAAGGCGGGCCCGCGTTTGCCGCAACGGGAACGACGCAATCGACCGGGACGAAGCTCTTCTGCGTCTCGGGCGCGGTCCAGCGTCCCGGAGTCTATGAGGTGACGTTCGGGACGACGTTGCGCGAGCTGCTCGCACTCGCCGGTGGCACACCCGGTGGACGATCGATGCAGGCCATCCTCTTGGGTGGCGCAGCGGGCGTGTTCGTGCGACCCGATGAGCTGGACATGCACCTCACGTTTGAAGGCGTGCGGGAGGCACGGGCTACACTCGGGTCGGCAGTTGTCATGGTATTCGATGACACCGCTGACCTGCCCGACGCGCTGCGCCGGATCGCGGCGTTCTTCCGTGACGAGTCGTGCGGGCAGTGCGTTCCCTGCCGCGTTGGCACTGTGCGCCAGGAAGAATCGCTCTGCCGACTGGCGGCGCGGCAGCCTCGCGAGACTGTTGCCGACGAGATCGCCCTGCTCGCGGAGATCGGTCTTGCAATGAAGGACGCCTCTATTTGCGGACTCGGTCAGACGGCCTACAGTGCCGTCGAGTCAGCGATCGAGCGCCTCGGACTCTTCGCTAACGGACCCCGATGACGACACTGGTGACACCCAAGCGGAAAGTCGAGCTCACGATCGACGGCCGGACTGTGAACGTCCCCGAGGGGACGACCATCCTCGACGCATGCAAGCTGATCGGGGTCCAGATCCCGACGCTGTGCTATCTCGAGACCCTGCATCCGGTGAACGTGTGTCGTGTCTGCATGGTCGAGGTCGAAGGATCGCGCGTCCTGGTGCCATCCTGTGCGCGCGCCGTGGAACGCGGCATGGTCGTTCGAACGACCGGCGATCGGGTTCGACACAGCCGAAAGATGGTGCTCGAGTTTCTGGCCTCCTCAGTCGATCTCTCGACCACGCCGGAATGTCGCGGGGTGGCTCGAGGAGTACGAGTGCGAGCCCGCGCGATACGGCCCGCCCGCGCCGCCAGCCGTTGCCGGTGCGCGGGACGCAGTCCCTACCGGCCATCACGCGCCACCGGATCCGGCGTTTGCAGCGACCGTCGCGCAGCCGGTCAAGGTCGATAACGAGCTCTACATCCGGGACTACGGCAAGTGCATCCTGTGCTACAAATGCGTCGAGGCGTGCGGCGTCGACTACCAGAACACGTTTGCCATTGCGGTCGCGGGCCGCGGCTTCGACGCGCGTATCTCCACAGAGTTTGCGGTGTCCTTGCCCAAATCGGCTTGCGTCTACTGCGGCAACTGTATCGCGGTGTGTCCCACGGGTGCGCTCATGTTTACCAGCGAGTACGAGCGGCGTGAGGCTGGGACGTGGGACGAGTCCAAACAGCGCGCGGTCGACACCATCTGCCCCTACTGCGGTGTGGGGTGTACGCTGACGTTGCATGTCCAGGACAACGAGATCGTGAAGGTCACCTCGCCATATGACGCGTCGATTACCAAGGGCAACCTCTGTGTGAAGGGGCGCTTCGGCTGGCGCTACGTGCAGGAGCGACCGCACGGCTCCGCGGCTCGGACGAGCGGCAACGGCACGGATGGCGATGGGCGGGCGTCTGGCGATGCGACGACGCCCCGGTCCAACGGGTCGAGTCGGGGTAGCGGGACGTCGTGACCGCACGTCTTCCCGAAACCTTGACGCCCGGGCATCCCCTGCTCGGGCTCGGGTACGCGGCGGTTGAAGAGCAGCGCGCGTACGTTCGACTCGATGGGGACACGCGCACGCCGGCCGAGGCGGCAGTCGCCGAGGAAGTACCGGTCGCCTTCGTCTATAACGGGCGCCCACACGTGGTCATGATGGCGACGCCGGCCGATCTGGAAGATTTTGCAATCGGGTTTACACTGTCCGAGGCGATCGTGTCGTCGGTCGCAGAAATCACGGACGCCCGGGTCGAACGCTACAGCCAGGGCATCGAGATTCAACTGACCATCCCCACGACGGCCGCTGCGGCGCTCGCGCAGAGAGGTCGACAGCTCGTTGGGCGCACCGGTTGCGGACTTTGTGGTGTCGAGACCATCGCCGAAGTCCTGCGCCCGACCTGTCCGGTCTCAGAGACGTGGTCGATCGTCCCGGCGGCGCTCTGGAAGGCGGAGTCTGCACTCGTGAGTCGTCAGCCGCTGAATCGTGCGACTGGCGCCGTGCATGCCGCGGCCTGGGCGACGATCGATGGAGCGCTCGTCAGCGTGCGCGAAGACGTCGGGCGTCACAACGCCCTCGACAAAGTCGTGGGCGCGCTCGCCCGCGCCGGCCGGAAACCGTCGGAGGGATTCGTGTTGATGACGAGCCGCGCGAGTTACGAGTTGGTGCAGCGTGCCGCCACCGCAGGCATCCCGCTCCTGGCAGCAGTCTCGCGGCCGACCGGTCTGGCGATCCGCATGGCGGAGGCTGCAGGGCTCACGCTCGTCGCCTTGGTCCGTGGGACGAGCGCGAACATCTATACGCGGGCCGAGCGGGTCGTGTAGGGCTACTCCAACCGCAGCGTGGTCGCTGGATCGACTCGCGCGGCGCGCCAGGCGGGCAGCCAACACGCGAGGCCGGACACCAGCGCCAGGACGCCGATCATGGAGAGATACGTGATCGGATCGAGCGGCGTCACGCCGAAGAGCAGTCCCGCAATCCCACGTGTGGCGAGTAACGCCCCCACGAGCCCGATTGCAATGCCGAATACAGCCAGCGTCATGCCCTGTCGCCCCACCAGTGCAAGGATGGCCGTTCTCGACGCCCCGAGGGCCGACCGGACTCCGATTTCGCGCGTTCGCTCGGCTACGACGCCGGATAGGATGCCGTAGATGCCGATCCCGGCCAGGAGTAGCGCCACGCCGGCGAAGCCGGCGAACAGCTGGAGGACGAAGCGATGGTCCGCGGTCGATCCATTGACCAGTGTGCTGAGAGTCGCCACGCGTGTGATGGGCTGGTCCTTGTCGACCGACCAGATGGCCCGCTCCAGCGCCGGGGCGAGGCTTGCCGGGTCGCCCGCGGTACGCACGACCAGTGACTGAACATTGTCGACCCACGACCACTGCCCCATCGGCGCGTAAAAGGCGTTGGCGTCGCTCATAGCAAGCGAGTCCTGCCTCACGTCCGCGACGACCCCGACGATCGTCGCCCACGGTTGCGTGCCGTCAGACAGCGCGGGGCCGGCCTTGATGTGTTGTCCGACCGGGTCGACGCCGGGAAACTCGCGCTTGGCCAGGGATTGGCTGATGAGCATGACTTCGTGGGCACCACGCACATCGTGAGCCTCGAAGGCGCGTCCACGAATGACCGGGATGCGCATGACGCTCAAGTAGCCGGGCGTCACGACGTATCGGGACGCGTTGAGAGTGTCCGCCGGGACAGTCTCGAGCGTGAAGCCGTAGCCATCGCGGTCGCCGCTGAGAGGCACTTGACTCGTGAATGCGGCGGCCGTGACGCCGGGCGTGCGATCGACTGCGTCCAGCGCCTGCGTGAAGAATCGGTATGTCGCATCGCCTGCGTCGTACTCATGCCCGGCCGCTTCGACCTGCATGGTGATCACGCCCGACGCATTGAAACCGGGTGGCACGGACAGCAGGCTCGCCAGGCTCCGCACCAGGAGTCCGGCGCTCACGAGCAGCACGAGCGCGAGCGCCACTTCGGCCACGACGAGACCCCGCCGGGTGGCCTGCGTCGTGCTTCCGACACGCCTTGATCCTTCGTGCAGCGCGGCGTGGAGGTCACGGTGTGTGGCGCTCGCGGCGGGGGCGAGGCCGATCGCGATGCCCGCCAGAGCCGTGACCGCGAACGCAAATGCGAACGCGTGGCCATCCATCCGGATCGCATCCGCCCGCGGCAGCCCGGGCGGGCTGAGCGCAACGATGAGTCGTACGCCGATCCCGGCGAGGCCGAGCGCGAGCGCACCGCCCACAAATGCGAGGAGCAGGCTCTCGGTGAGCAATTGCCGGACCAGCCGTCGCCGTCCAGCACCCAGCGCGACTCGCATGGCGAATTCGCCACGCCGCCGCAGCCCGCGAGCGAGCAACAGGTTCGTGACATTGACGGCGGCAATCGCCAGGACCAGCAACACGGCGCCGAGGATGGCGAGCAGCGCAGGTCGCGCATTGCCGACGACGTCTTGCTGGAGCGCGTGCACGAGGAGGCCACCCGAGAGCGCCGCCCACGATGGCCTCGGGAACTCTGCGGTCGGCGTCCGCGCGATCGCCTGGAGCTCGGCCCGGGCCTGTGTGTCGCTGACGCCTGCCCTGAGGCGGCCGATGATGTGAAGATGGTGGCCCCACTCTCGGGTCTCGGGCGCCGCGTGTGACCGGTACTGCAGCGGGACCCAGAGCTCTGTTGCCGGAGCGAGCACCGCCTGGAAACCGGCAGGCATGACTCCGACGACGGTATACGGATCGCCGTCGAGCCTCACGACCTGGCCCAGGGCTGCGTGCGCGCGACCGAAGCGTCGCTCCGCGAGGCTGGAGCTCAGAATCGCGACGTGCGGTCCGTTGGGCACATCCTCGCTGCCCTCGAAATCTCGGCCCGTGGTCGGCGAGACAGCCCAGACGCGGAAGTACGGTGCGCTCACTTGCAGCGCGTCCACTCGCTCGGGGACTCCGGAGCCGGACAGCGCGGGACGCCAGTCGTTGGTGGCGGCGAGGGCAGCGAAGGACTGACTCCGGTCGACCAGCTCCTCGTACGTTCCGAAGGTCGGCATGCTCAGCGAGCGTCCCGCGCCCACGTCGGAGATCATCAGGAGGCGCTCCGGGTGGGGGTACGGCAGCGGCTCGAACAGAATTGCGTTGACCGTGCTGAAGATCGCCGTCGCGGCGCCAATGCCGATCGCGAGCGTAAGCACCGTGACGGCCGTGAACCCGGGGTTGCTCCGCAGCCCTCGCCCGGCGTATCGCAGGTCCGCAAAGGTGGCTTCGATGACGTGCTCCCAGGCGGCCGTGTGCACCGCTTCCTGGTGCGACGTCAAGTTGCCGCACTCGGCCCGGGCCGCTCGTCGCGCCGCCTCCGGCGCCAGGCCGCGCCTCGTCGCGTCCGCCACTGCTTCATCGAAATAGTGCTGCAGCTCCTCCGTGACCTCACCGGCTGTTGCCTGGGAGCGTGTGAGGCCTCTCAGGCCGCGGGTGATCTGGCGCCAGAGCGACATGGTCGTCAGCCCTCGGCGCGGAGCAGTCGCGCGACGGCGCCTGCACGTCGTGCCCAGTCCTCGGTCTCGACGTCGAGCTGCTTGCGACCGGCACGCGTGAGACGGTAGAACTTGGCGCGGCGAGCGTTGGGCGTCTCGCGCCACTCGGCGTCCAGCCATCCCGCGCGCTCCAGGCGTTGCAGCGCCACGAGCAGCGACCCGGGGTTCACCTTGAACACGTCGCGCGAGATCTGCTCGATCCGCCGCGCGATCCCGAACCCGTGCAGTGGGGCAAGGCTCAGGGTCTTCAGGATGAGCATGTCGAGCGTGCCCTGAATGACGTCGGTCTTCGGCTGGTCCACCGGCACGCCTCGCGTCGAGTCCCTGGTAGAGATACGCGTGCTCCTGTTGACTGTCAAGATGTGAGCGTCATAATGTGACCGTCACATCGCGCCGGGTCTTGGGGCCTTTGTGCCGGCTCCCCCCGCGCACTGGCGTAGGCTGCGAACATCGGTCGGCGAAACCGTCGAGACGGCTAGGGCCGCGCTCGGTGCGACCCGCGGACGAGTGCCGTTGCTCGGCCCGGGCGTGTAAGTTGCGGACGAACTAGGTACGAGCTCCAGCTGGACCACCCGTTACCTGAAACGCGGGGCCTGACTAGTGAGCACTACTCAGAGCGGCGATGGGGGAGCTGCGCACACGGCACCCACTGCGGCATCCGTGTCGCCGCCCCTGGCACCGCCTCACAGTCGATGGGCGTGGACGATTGGGCGCGTCGCAGGCATTGACATCCGAGTCCACGCCACGTTCCTGCTACTCCTCGCGTGGGTCGCCTTCGCGGAGTACCAGCAGGTCGGGACCGCGGCGGCGGCGATCAGCGGCGTCATCTTCATGCTCGCCGTCTTCGCATCGGTCGTGCTACACGAGTTCGGCCACGCTTTGACCGCGGCGCGGTACGGCGTGCGTACGCGGGCCATTCTCCTTCTTCCCATCGGTGGCGTCTCGCAGCTCGAGGAGATTCCGCGACAGCCGAGCGAGGAGCTCGCGATCGCGATCGCCGGCCCGCTCGTTACGGTGGCGGTCGTCGTCGTGCTCTACGCAGTGCTGCGCGCCACCGGTACTCCGGTCCAGGCCGCACAAGCGCTGAACGGCACGGGCTCGTTCCTCTCCCGCCTCATGTGGATCAATGTGGTGCTCGCGGTCTTCAATCTGCTGCCAGCTTTCCCGATGGATGGCGGCCGCGTGCTCCGCGCCCTGATTGCGATGCACACCGACTACGTGACGGCGACGAACATCGCGGCGCGAATCGGGCAGGCCTTCGCGTTGGTCTTCGGCCTGATCGGGCTTCTAGTCCTCGGCAATGTCCTGCTCGTGCTCGTCGCCTTCTTCGTCTGGATCGGCGCCGCGGGCGAAGCAGCGTCTGTGCGCGTGAGCACGGCCATCGAAGGCGTGCCCGTCGCTCGTGTCATGACCACCGACGTCCGATCGCTGTCAGCCGACGAGCCGGTGTCCACCGCGGCCAGCGAGGTTGTCGCCGGGTTCCAGAACGACTTCCCCGTGATGCGCGATCATACGGTGGCGGGCGTGCTCACGCGAGGCGATCTCCTCCGCGCGCTGGCCGTGGGACGCCAGGGTGAAACGGTGGGCGACATCATGGACCGCACATTCGCCGCAACGACGCCAGACGAGATGCTGAGTGCGGCACTCGCGCGCCTGCAGCAGTGCCGGTGTCGGACACTGCCCGTGCTACGCAACGGGTCGCTGGCGGGCCTCTTGACCATGGATCGTATCGGCGAGTTCGTCACCGCCCAGTCGGCGCCGCATCAAGGACCGTGGTCCAGAGCGCCTTTGGCGCGCTAGACGGGAAAGAGGGGACAAGCGCCACGACTTCGATTGATGCGCGACCGAGTCGTCGCGCCCAGCCTCGCACCTCAACCCCATCAGGCGCTTTCCGCACCCCGCAGCGCGGGTCGCACCGTACCGGGCCTTAATGTCTCATGGTGCCTTGCGGCCGTCCGGCACCAGGGCGCCAGCCACCGCCGCGTCAATCCGTTTTTGCCGCGTCTCTGGCCTCTTCGCGTCGGCAATCCCGTGGACGTGCTCTTGCTGCTGGGTGTAGGACAGGCGGTCAAACTGCTCGCGCGCGCCGGCCCGGTCCAGTGCGCGTGCCAGATCCGCCGGGACCTCGACGCGCCGGACGGCTGCATCAAGTCCCATCGCGACCGCAACGCTATCCCCCGCATCGGCGCCGATCGCCGTGCAGACCTCGGAGCGCACGGGGACGAAAAACGCGCCGGCATAGGGATAGACCGTCGACCGCCAGGTGTAGTCGTTGATCGTGATGACCACGGGCACACGTTGCCGGGGCGCGAACGCGGCCATGATGCGGGCGGGCACGCGGAAGCCCGCACCGCGCGCATATCCGTCCGGCCGCTGCAGGCGAACGCGAAACCGATGGATGGAGGGGGACATGACGACGTCTCCGCAAAGGGGGTGAGACGCAGCCGAGAACAGGCCACAGGCGGGGCGACCAAGTTGCGGGCCACGCCCCGCCGTGCGCAAGACTGAAGCCGCGGATCGAGCGCCATCGATTCGGGTACGCTAATGTGTCGCCCCATTGCCACATCGACGGGCGACGCAGGCGCCGCCCCTACTTGCTGACGGGCTCCCGCCGAGCGACGCCGGGGCGGTAGGCGGCGGCCTGGATTTCGTAGAGGTCGGCGTACTGACCACGACGGGCCATGAGCGCCTCGTGCGTGCCGGCCTCCACGATTCGTGCACCGTCCAGAACTATGATCTGATCGGCCATGCGGACCGTGCTGAATCAATGCGAGACGAGAATCGTGATGCGTCCGTCCGCTGCTCCCTCACGCGTCGCTGCGGCATATCGCTCAAACAGTGCGTGCTCGGTCTCGGCGTCGAGCGCAGCCGTCGGCTCGTCCAGCACCAGGACCAACGGGCGATCTCGCATGAACCCGCGCGCGAGCGCCAGTTTCTGCCATTGGCCGAAGCTGACTTCCGTCCCCTCAGGCCAGGTCGCTCCGAGCTGAGTCTCGAAGCCCGACGTGAGTCGATCGATCACTTCCTGTGCCCCGGCCCGGTCGACGGCGGTGAGTGCGGCGCTGCGATCATCGAGGCGCGGCAGATCGCCGAGGCCGACCGTCTGCTGCGCGCGCAACTCGAAGCGAAAGAAGTCCTGAAACACTCCCGCCAGTCGCGAGCGCCACTCGTCGGCTGAGATCCGGGCGAGGTCGACGCCATCGATCAGGATACGTCCGTCGTCCGGCTGATACATCCGAGCGAGCAGCTTGACGAGGGTGGTCTTCCCTGCCCCGTTCTCTCCGACGATCGCTACGATCGAGCCTGCTGGCAGATCGACGCTGACGTCGTCCAGGACGCGGCGCGTCGTGCCCGGGTACGCAAAGGACACATGCTCGAATGAATCCCCTCGCGAAGTCGCGTCGGCGCATGGGCTGCGCCGTGCTCGGATGTCGTGGCGGCGTAGTCCTCGAGCCAGGCGAGGCGCCGTGAGCCTTCCGCCCAAAAGCCACGCAAGAAGCCGATCTCGCCCACTGCACCCGACACATACGCCGACAGGCGAGACCCAGCGGCAAGCACGAGTAAGATTGCTGCGACGCTGGCGTTCGGACGGGCGGCCACGAACACGACCGATCCAATGTATGCGGCAGCAAAGATCGCCCACCCCGCCGTGTGCCAGGTCGCGCTGGCCCACCGCGAGGCGGCGACCGGGCCGTACCACCTCTCCCACGCAACGCGCCGCTCACGGAGGAGGAGATCGCCGATCCGGGTAACGCGTACTTCCTTGCCCGGCGATGCGGTCGTCGCCACCGTGAACAGATGCCGAGTAAGACGGTTGGCTGATGCCACACGCTCTTCGACCGTGCGCTCGACTCCGGCTCGCCACCCGGACGTGAACACCGTTGGGAGCGCGAAGACCACCAGGAACGCAAGGAGCGGATTGACGCTCGCCAGGAGCGCAACCGTGACGCCGAGGCGCAGGATCCAACCAGCGGTCGAGAAGAGGGACATGTACATGTGATCGAGCACGAACACCTGATCACGGAGCATCGCGAGTCGGTCGAGCGCTTCGGGCTGCTCGTGGTGCGCGATCGTCGCAACGGTCGCCTGCAGGCGTGCGACGTGCGACTCCAGCGCGACGGCGACGCGATCTCGGAACCGACGCTGCGTGCGATCGCTGATGACGCGGATGAACCAGGTCGCCGAGGCGGACACGGCGAGCCCCAGAGCGGAGACGAGCAACAGCGTGCGGTTGTGATCCAGTACGCCATCGGCCAGAAGCGCGATCCACAACGCCAGCAGTGCGTCTGGCAGTGCCGCCAACAGCGCAAGTCCGAAGGATACGCTCAGCAGCGTCGGTTCGGCCTCATACGCCCGCTTGAGTGCCCGCCACATTGACGGCAGAGCGGGCGGCAGCGGCGCCAGTGCGGAGCGGGGGCGGATCTCAGGCGAGGACATCGTAGACAACCCCCTCCTCGTTCGCGCCAAAACGGGATGCCTGCAAATCGAACATGGTGCGGTAGCGGCCGCCCGCCGCCAGCAGCTCGTCGTGGCTGCCGAGCTCCACGACTCGCCCGCGCTCGAGAACACAAATGCGGTCCGCGTGCCGCACGGTGGAGAAGCGGTGTGAGATGAGGATGGTGCTGACGCTCCGCGTCGCGTCCAGCAGGCGCTCGAAGATCTCCGCCTCGCCTCTGACATCGAGTTGGGCGGTCGGCTCGTCGAGCAGGACAAGGCCCGCGCCGAGGTCGACCGCACACAGCGCGCGTGCCAGCGCGATGCGTTGCCACTGCCCGCCCGACAGATCCGTGCCGCCCTCGTAGCCCCGCGCCAGCACGGTGTCGAGGGTCGCCAGCTGGCCGGCCCCGGCCGCTCGCAACGCCGCTTCGATGACTTCGTCCGGCGCCCCGCGCGGCGCCACGTTGTCGCGGAGTGGGAGCTCGAAGCGGATGAAGTCTTGGAACACCGCAGCCAGTCGGCTGCGCCACGCATCGAGATCGATCTCGCGCAGATCGACTCCGTCCACCTCGATGGTGCCCTCGTCTGGATCGTACAAGCGACACAACAACTTCGCGAGCGTCGTTTTGCCAGCCCCGTTCTGCCCGACGATCGCGAGTGACGTCCCGGCCGGGATGGTGAGATCGAACCCCTCCAGGACAGGAGTCGCGGAGCCTGGATACGCGAAGCGAACGTTCCGGAATCGAATTTCGTGGGCCGGCTTACGCTGTGCTGGCCCGCTGCCGGCTGCCAGTGCACCGACCTGCGCCATCGTCCCTCGGAGTCGCAGGACTGCGGACGTCGCCGCCGCCGCTCCGTCGAGAGCCCAGGAGAGTCCGCCGAACGCGATCATGCTCGTCGTGACCGCCGCGCTGACGAACGTGACGAGGCGGCCGATGCTCAACCGCCCGGCCGCAGCGTCATCGGCCAGGACGACGAACACGATCACGTTCGCGGTGAGGACGAGCAGTAGACTCCAAATGACGGGGCGCTCGCGCAGCCGCGTGGCGTGCCACTGTAGATCGAGGAGCCGTCGGCGTTGCGTCGTGAAGCGGTCGACCACCCACGGCCCCAGGCCGAAGAGGCGGAGCTCCTTCGCGGATGGCGCCTCCACAGCGATCCGATACGCGTAGTCCGCGTGTCGCTGCGCATTGCGCACCTCCGGAGTATTGCGGTCCTTCCAGACACCACTCTCACGCAGGAGCCAGTGGGTGGCGACCCATGCGCCGGCCAGGAGAATCGGAGCCCACCACCTGTAGGCCTCGAGCACAACGGCCGATGCGAGTCCGCCAAACAACTCGGCAAGGCCCGAGGCGATGAAGCCCATGGACAGTGCGAGCGGCGGCCCGCTGATCCCCAGATCGAAGTCACGCGCCATGGTGAGGTCGGCGGTCAACCCCGGATCTTCGAGATGCGCGATGCCGGGCGGCCGGACGCAGGCCGTTGTGAGCTCATCATAGAGCCACGCTGCGGTCCGGCTGCCGAGGTTCGCGCCAACCGCCTGATGGAGCGGGGCGAGGATCTGAACCAGGGCGAACGTGACACCAACGGCGGCGAGCGGCGCGGCGAGCGGCGCGCGGTGCTGCACAGCGCCAACCAGCACGCCCATCGCGATGGCCAGCAGCGCGGGTAGGACTCCTCGGAGTCCCAGCATGGCCCACCACGCGGTGGCGAGACCCGGACTGGCGCGACCGACGACCGCAAAAAACTGCCAGGTCTTGCCCGTCCAGAAGGGGCGCGCCGCCACGGGCCAGCGACCAGGGGCTAGTGGCTAGTGGCTAGTGGCTAGTGAACGACTTGGGGCCGGTGGCACGTCGCGAGTACCGGCCCTGACGATTTGTTCGCTAGTCACTAGCCACTAGCCCCTAGTCACCCCTTTTCTAATGCACGCCCAGCAGCTCGACGTCGAACACCAGAGTGGCATTCGGCGGGATCGGCCCCGAGCCCGAGGGTCCATACGCGAGATCCGGCGGAATGACGAGCAGGCGACGACCGCCAACTTTCATGCCCGCGACCCCCTCGTCCCATCCACGGATCACCTGCCCCGCCCCCAGCTTGAAATCGAACGGTTGCTTGCGGTCGCGGCTACTGTCGAACTTCGTGCCGTCGGGCAACCAACCCGTGTAATGCACGGACACGTTCTGCCCCGCAGCAGCCGTAGCGCCTGTACCAACCTTCGTGTCCTGATAGCCGAGCCCGGATGCCGTCTTGGTCATCTTCGAGAGATCGACACCGAGGGACGGAGCGAATGTGATCGGGGCTGACGCGGCACCTGCCGGAGCGGCGGAGGCGGCTGGAGCCGACGCTGGTGTGCTGTCCGGTGCCGACTGTGTCTTGCTCGCGCTGGCAGCGCTTTGATCAGACGAGTGGCAGGCGGCGGTCAGCGTGACGACGATCGCGAGTGAGAGCGGCGAGATGGGGCGACCAGGAAGTTTCGACATGTACGGTTGGGATGAAAGCGATGATGGATAGGCCCGGGCAAGATGAGGGTCGCCCCGAGCAGTTGTCCAGACGGGTCGGCGGTCGGTCGTGCCTCGCCCGGGTATCGCCCTACACGCTCACTTCTGGCTCCGAAGCCGCCGGGACGATCCAGCCCTGGGGCTTCAGGAAATGATTGAGCATGTACGCCGCGACGCCCAACCCCATCACGACCACTCCGAAGGTGGTCGAGCTCATGCCGAGGAGCGTCTCGTGCTCGCCTCGGATGATCGAGATGACGAGCAGCAATCCGGGCAGCAGGCCGACGAGCACGGCACCAAGCAACCCGCCGGGCACGCGGAAAGGTCGCGCAAGCCCGGGCTCGCGGAGGCGCAGCGCGACGAGCGCGGCGAACTCGAGCATCAAGCTCGCGCCGTAGATCAGGATATCGAGCGTGACTAGACGTTCGAAGCCGAGGCGGAGGCAGAGGGCCCAGCACACCGCGAGCACGAGGATCGCGACCCACGGGGCGCGGCTCCGGGGATGCAGCTTGGCAAATATCTGGGGCAGCATCCCATCCTGCGCCATCGCCAACGGCAGACGCGAATAACTCATGACGAGAGCGTTGAACATCCCGAACCCACTCATCATCCCGCCGACCGTGAGCGCGACGCGCAAGCCTGGCCCACCGAGCATCGACGCAATGTCGGCCCAGAAACCCGTCTCCCAGGCGGAAGCGCTCAACCCGGTCGGCCACATGGCAGCGACCGGTAAGACGTAGCTCAGTGCGACGATGCCCACGGCCATGAGCATCCCGCGAGGATAGGTGCGCTGGGGCCGTTCTACTTCCGTGGCGATCGTGGACGCGTTGTCCCATCCCATGTAGTTCCACATGCACACGAGAATGCCGCCGAGCATGTCGACGTTGGTCACCGGCGTCTTCGTGGCAACGCTCGCGAGGGCGCCGACCTTGAACGGCGCGAGCAGGACGATGGCGGCGAACGGAGCCGAGAGTGCGATGAACATCCAGAGCGACGCCGTCGAGACGACTCTCACCCCTGCGATGTTCAACATGCAGCACGCGGCGACGACGGCGAGGCCGACGACCCACCCGCGGCTTCCAACCCCGAACCATGGGAATAGCCGGGTGAGATAGACCACGAAGAGCGTGGGGTAGATCGCCATGTCGAAGATCGACGCAGCGAGCGACAGCCACGCTTCCTGGAACCCCCAGAACTTGCCCAGCGCGCGGCGCACCCACGCGTAGTAGCCACCTTCCTGTGGGAGTGCGCTCGAGAGCTCCCCAATCATGAACGCCGTGGGGATGCTCCACACCACGGGTGTAACGAGGAAGATGAGGATGGCGCGACCGTACCCCGCGCCGTGCACGGTATCCTCGGTCCCGTACGTGCCGCCGGACACCATGAAGAACGTGGCGGCCACGAGTGGCCACAACGTCAGGCCGCGTGCCCTCCGGTTGGCCGATGCTGGTGCGTTCACGCGGGCGAGGCTATCCGGCTGGACACTCGCCAAATTCTACATGTTGTATTTTCCGCTGTCACATCCAACGGCCGATGGGAACAAACTGGGACGAACGCTACGAGGTTGATCAGTACATCTACGGCACGTTGCCGAATCAGTACCTGCGAGCGCAGCAGTACAGGATTCCCGCCGGCGCGCGCGTCCTGGTCGCGGCGGACGGTGAGGGACGGAACGGCGTGTGGCTGGCCCAATCCGGCCTGGATGTCACATCGGTCGAGCAGTCGCCGGTGGCGGTACGGAAGGCAGAGGCTCTCGCCAAGCAGCGCGGCGCCGCAGTCCGGCGGCTGTGCGCCGATCTCACGACCTGGCGCCCCGACGGCCCGCCCTTTGACGTGGTGGTCGCGATCTTCGCCCACTTCGAGGCGAGCGTTCGTGCGCAGATTCACCGCACGCTCGTCGCGGCGCTCGCCCCAGGCGGGATCCTCATCCTCGAGGCGTTTCATCCCCAGCAGGTCGGCCGACACTCCGGGGGGCCGCGGACGACTGACATGTTGTACGACGCGGCGCTGATCGGACGCGACTTTGCGGACCTGGAAGTGCTCGAGCTCCTCGAGGGTATCGTGCTGCTCGACGAGGGCCCCAAGCATCAGGGCAAGGGGATGGTCGTGCGGTTCGTCGGGCGAAAGAGGACCGGCATCGCGGCGGGGTGAGGCCCTCTGGCTGCCCCCGCCTCGATGTCGGTTCCCCTTGGTTGGGTCGTGAGCCCGCAACGGACCGTTGGACGGAGTTATACCAGCGAGGCGACGAGCTCGTCGAGCTGGTCCATCGTTTCGCGCATGCCGTGCTCCATGCCCGATGCGATGGTGGCTTGGAGCGTCTCCGTGGACGGATAGAGGCTGTGCAGGACGAGGTGAGTCTTCCCGTCGCCTTCGTCCAACTTGAGGGTGATCGTGACAGCGCCGGCGGCACGCATCGGCTCGAAGATCTGGGTGTAGACCATGCGCGTGTAGGGAGTGAGCTCGGTGTACGTGCCCGAGAAGGCGAACTCCTGACCGGTGTCGCGCCGTATCACGTACCGGTAAGTGCCTCCGACGCGGACATTGGCGTCGCAGTCGACGATGGACACGCAGTGTGAGGCGGGCGCCCACCACCGGCGCACGAGCTCGGGCTTGGTCCACGCATTGAATACGATCCGCGCGGGAGCGTCGAAGGTTCGGGAGATGACCAGCTCGCGGTCGGACGCGAGCTGCATGGACGTGCGGTTGGTCGGGGCGGACTCACTTTCCCTTGTGGCGACCATAGGGGTTCTCCTGGTGTTGGAGCTCGGCTACGAGCTCGTCCAATGACTCGAAACGCGCATCCCAGAGCTGGCGATAGCGCTCGAGCCAGGCGTGGAGCTGGCGAAGCGGCCGGCCTCTGAGCGCGTAGAGGCGCTGCTGCGCGCGGGGGTGGACCTCGACCAAGCCGGCCTCCTTGAGGACCCGCAGGTGCTTCGAGACCAGCGGCTGCTTGAGTCGGAGCCGCTCGCCAATCTCATTGACGGAGCGCGGTCCGGCCCGCAGCAACTCGACGATGCGGAATCGATTCGACTCGGTAAGGGCGGCGAAGGTATGAATCACATCGCCTAATATGAACAGGTGGACATATGTCCGGCAAGCCATATATGCCACCTAGGTGGACGCCCATCACAGGTGCGTTGCACAACCCGTTGTCACCTCCAGGTTTGCGGCCAAGACCTCATGTAGTTTCGCGAGGGCCTCAGGGTTCTGGACCCCGTGGGGCCGCCCGCGTGCAACCGGGCGTCCGTGGATCGTCCAATGACCAGGGCACAACGGTGGCCGCGAGCACGCACGGTGGCGGGTCGTCGCTGCCTCCGACCTCCGGACCACGGACCTGGCAAGACCGAGCGGCGAACGCCGCAGGAGCAGATATGAGATCCTTTAGGAGAGCGGTGATTGCGGTAGTCGTCTGCAGTGGCGCTGGCGCGCCTATGGTCGCGGGCGCGCAGGTATCGATGGCACGCACCTGCCCCGTCGAGAACGCGCAGGTGTCGGTAAGCTTCAGCGGGATGGACACCGACGTCACGGCGGCCAGGGCCAAGCTCGATGCCAGGATGGCCGAGGTGAAAGCGCTTGCGCAGGAGCAGGAGTTCACGAAGCTGGTGGTGCAGTCGCACAACTACAGCATCAGCAGCGGGTACAACGGCGGGGCCGCTGGCGAGTCTCGGTACCAGTACAGCGGCAGTCTCAGTTTCGTGCTGCTCCCCGCCGACAAGGCCGTCGACTTCATGCAGCTCCTGGCCAAGAAGGGCTACCAGACCAGCGTCAACGTCAACACTTACAACGCAGGGAACTGCGGACAGAACCTGCAGCGATGACCGCGAGGAGGAGCTGAGGACGACTGGACTGACGGGCGTATAACTACGTGGGTAGTTGATCAGGCGCTCCGGGGCGCGTACTATTAAGCCCATAGTAGCTGCGGAGCCCTGATGGTCGTGATGGTGTCCGACGTGAAGCGGCCCAGCCCTGACGTGAACGGAGGTCGCCTGCGGGCCGCGCTCTTGGCGACCGCGGTGGTCGCCGCGGGGTGCGCCCACGCGCCGCGCGCGCCTGCGCCGTTCCGATGCCGAGTGGATCGCGTCGATGTGGCAAACTGGGAGCAGGGAGAGGTGCGGGAGGCGCCGGTGGCGCTGCGAGTACCACGGGGCACGCAACGCTATCTGGGCCTCAACAGCGCCTTTTATCCCACAGGCTGGAAGTTGCCGGTGGCAGCCCCCGAGGACTCCGGCAGTCAGGCGACCGTGCTCTTGGCAGATGTGCGCCGCGACACCGTCGTGGACCGGCGGGACGCGACCAATGCCATCGCGCAGTGGTTCGCGCCGGATCGGACGCACGAGTGCGACGCGTTTGTCGTCCGGGTGGGTGGTCGGCGCATGCGCGTCACGCTGTTCGAGACTCGGGACAGCGGAGGGGTATCCCACTCGTTTCACAGCATGTTCGCCGCGCCCTATGCGGTCGACGCGATCATGCCGCTCGTGTCGACCGGTGCCCCAGTCAGCTGGCTCGTACTCGCGGGGCGGAGCTGGAGCCGCGTGGGTCAGCAACGTCTCGTCAGTGTGCTCACGACGATGCAACCCGACAGTGCGCTGGCCGCGTCCTCGCATCCCGCCGCTCGGTGTCCCAACACGCCGCCGGTACGCACCGCGGACACGGAGGTCTGGCACCATTTCCGAAACGCGCCCTTCCGCGTCCTGCAGCCCGCGGACGTCAAATGGGGCGAGAATTTCAGGGGCGTGGAGAACTGGGTTCGTCCTGCGACGGATACCGAACAGGTGCCACCCAATGCCTACCAGCTCGACTTGCTCGCAACGCCGGACTGGCAGATTGTCGCAGCCGGGCCACCGCCCCCTTACTATCTCACGTGCCACACAGACGTCGCCGATCGCGCGGCCGATATCGTTCTCGACACTCTAGGCGCTGCTGGCCACCTGGGACCGGCGCATGTGCAGACATACAAAGCATACGCGTACGTCCGAATCGGCCGTGACAGCGTCATGCGCATTCGCGCGGGCATCTACGACGACCCGACTCCTCCAGCCCAGTTCCTCCGCGTGCTCTCGCGCATCGAGGCCGAGACGCCCGCGCCTTAGGCCCGTCTTCAGAGCACGGCTCGCGCCCTCGTAAATCCCACCTCGGCGCTCTCGTCGAACGGGGTCGCGTTCACGCTATTCCGCCGTGAGGGACGCCATGTCGATCGAGAAGCGGTACTTCACATCCGATTTGAGCAGCCGCCCGTAGGCTTCGTTCACCTTCTGGATCGGGATCACTTCCACATCGGCGCTGATGTGGTGCTGGCCACAAAAGTCCAGCATCTCCTGCGTTTCTGGGAGGCCACCAATGTTGGATCCGGAAAAGCTGTGGCGGCCGACGATCAAGGCAAACGCTGAAACGGCCAGCGGCTTCGGAGGCGCCCCCACGATTGTCAAGGTCCCATTGGCGTCGAGTAGATGCAGGTACGCGTCCACATCGTGGTCGGCGGAGACCGTGTCGAGAATGAAATCGAAGCTGGACGCGTGCTTTTGCATCTCGTTGGCATTCCTGGACACAACACACTCATCGGCGCCTAACCGCAACGCATCTTCGGTCTTCGTCGGCGACGTGGTGAAGACGACGACGTGCGCACCAAACGCGTGCGCGAACTTCACACCCATGTGTCCCAGCCCACCCAGGCCCACGACGCCGACTTTCGTCCCCTTCCCCACGTGCCAGTGCCGCATAGGTGAATAGGTCGTGATCCCGGCGCACAGGAGCGGCGCCGCATTGGCCAGCTTGATAGTCGCGGGGACACGCAGGACAAAACGCTCGTCCACCACGATGCTCGCGGAGTACCCTCCGTAGGTCACTGGCGCTGTCCGGTGCGTGTCGGCCGAGTTGAACGTGAGGACGAGGTTGGGGCAGAAGTTTTCGAGCCCCGCTTTGCAAGCCGGACACGTCCGGTCCGAATCGACCAAGCAGCCCACCGCGACCGTGTCGCCGGCCTTGTACTTGGTAACGGCCGCGCCAACTTTTGTGACGCGCCCGACGATCTCGTGGCCGGGGACGATCGGGTAGGTCGTGGCCGCGAACTCGCTCCACTCGTTGCGCGACGCGTGCAGATCGGAGTGGCAGATGCCACAGTAGAGGATCTCGATCTGGACGTCATGATCGGTTGGATCGCGGCGCGGGATCGACGTCAAGGCGAGGGCTGATGCGGCGCCGGTGGCCGCGTATGCTTTCGTGTTGTACATGGTTCGATCTCCCTCATGGACTGTCTCGTGCTGCCGACTACCTGTCCCACAATCCAGGGCGACGCATGGCGTCGCCCGCCGCGAAGTAGTGGCGCGCCGTTGCGCATTGCAGCGGCACGCGTGATCACACTGTGCTGGGCACGGTCGCCATGGAGCTTCGACGCCGGTATCCAGCGAGCCTATGGACCAGCAAGGCTCTCCCGTGGCTGCCGCAGCAACGCACAGGGGCGTCGATGGGTGGAACCTAGAGCGCTAGTGAGCCTCCAGGTCCATCTCCGATCTCAGGAATCGGATTCAGCGACTTGAGCCGCTCGTAGTAGGAGGCAATCCGGGTTACGTAGCCGAGGGTCTCGTGATACCGCCAGCGCGGCACTTGCGGGGCGACCGTGGCCACGCCGTCCCATTTCTTCGGGTCCTGCGATGCGTCTCGGGCGACGCGTTGGGCGCGCATGATCGTGCCCTCCCCCGCGTTATAGGCCCCCATCATGAACCGGTAGTGCTCCCGATCCGAATCGATACCCTGGAAGAGCGTCCAAAGATCTCTGTCGTGGGCGATTCCGGCAGAGATATTCGTTTGCGCGTCGATCACGCCCTTGAAGTCCCTGCGATGCGCCCGAATCAGGTCGAACGTGGCCGGCATGAGCTGCATGAGGCCACGAGCACCCACGCCGCTCGTCGCTGTCGAGTCGAGTCCGCTCTCGGCCATGGCCTGCGCCTTGAAGACGCGCCACGGGAAACCAGGCCCGAAGTATCGCTTGGTGAATTTGCGGAAATAGTCGTCGTAGCGCGTCGTCGGGTTGCGCAGGTTCGCGCTGCTGAATGCGCCCACGGCCATCAGTGCGGCCAGGACGAGGGGGCGAACGAGTGAGATCATAGGGTCAACTCATCGCGCGGCCGACAATAATAGCGATCGAGAGGAACAAGGCAGCTACAAAGATACCAACGGCGATGTTCCCTCGCTGCAACTCCTCCTCTAACTCGAGCTTCGTCAGGCGGTCGAAGACACGGATGCTGACGAACATGAGGACGACGCCCAGCGCCGCATACAGCATGTTCATCGCGATGACAACCCATTGCATAGGGCCTCCCGGGTGGTGAAGCAGACCTAACGTGAGGGACCTGCCGTCGCCCGGGGGCCGAACCCCGAGTCGACGTTCGGGACAAAACTGCCCCCTGGGAAGCTCGGCGTCACGCCTTGCCCGCAACAGCGCCATCGTGCCCGGGGCCTGCGTCTCGGGGCGACGTGTCGTCAATCTGCATTGACGCGGACGACCGCCGGACATTCGCCGGTGGGTGTGGCGGCCTCGGAACCGCTGCAGCCCCCCGCCCGTACTGCCGGCGCGTGGGATGCCGGCGGATCACGAGCGTTGGTGTACGGCCTCTCTCCCCGCCAGATGCGCCGACAGCGCGCCGATGCTCGTCACCAACAGCTCGAGCGCGTGGTGCAATGTGGCGACGACGAGGGCGGCCGCCATGGGCACCCCGGTGGAGTGCAGCCCGACCGCGAGCGAGGCCTCGTACACGCCGACACTGGCGACCGAAATGGGCACGGCAGTCCCGACGTTCAGCGCAGCAAGCCCGATCACGAGCTGAGGTATCGATAGGCGATACCCGAGAGCGCCGCACAACACACGCATGGCGAACATCTCGGTAAACCAGCCGCCCATGCTGAAGGCCGTGCTCAGAGAGACTTTGAAGGGGTCGGCAAGGGCGGCGAGCCCCGCGGCCAGTTCCTGCCGGAGTCGCCGGAGCCTGCCGAACCAGCGCCGTGGGAGCAGGCGTACCGCAACGACCGTCAGCACCACCAGGAGACCGAGTCCCACCCACACCCACGCCGACGGTCGCTTTTGGATCGCGACGCGCAACAGGCCCAGCAGTCCCGCCGCCGCGCACAGGAGCACGAATGAGGCGACGTCGATGATCTTGTCTGCCAACATCACGCCGGTGGCCTGAGGCACGGTCGCGGGCCGACCTCGCCCTCCGCGATTCATGAGGACGACCTTCAGGGCGTCTCCCGCCCGTGCCGGCACGAGGACATTGAACCAGGAGCCGACGGCGTACGCATAGGCCGTCCGGCCCAGTGTCAGGGGGATGCCGGATGGCACCAGAGCCCAGAGTCGCAGTACCTGACAACTCCACTGGCCGACAATGAAAAGAAATGCGGCGGCCAGTGCGGACACTGGCACGGTTCCGAGATCGCGCCAAATCGCTCGCGTGTGCTCTCGCTGCGTCGCCAGCACGATCCCGCTGACCACGGCCACTGCCACTGATCCCAACACGATCCCTCGTGGCAGTTTCCACGGGCGTTCTGACACCAATTGCTCCGTCATCGAGAAGGCAATGCGCTAGCGTGGCACCCCAGTACAGTGCCGGGCAGCACGAGACTGGAAGCCGCTACCCGGCCGCGTCGGCGCGCTTCGATAATACTCGGTCCGGTGGGGCCATGGTGGACCTGCCCCCCAAGACTCCCGGGTCATCGGGGAGCTATAATTGGGCTCGTGCCAAAGCCACCCGTGCGACCGCCAAGCCGCGCGCCGAAACGAACAACTCGGGCGCCCAAGTCCAAAGTTGCCCCGAGCCGCCTTCTTCATCGCAGCGTCTTGGACCGACCGGACTTGGCGATCCGAGGGGATCGACTCACGCTGACCCTGGCGGATGGACGCCAGATCATCGATGCCTCGGGCGGGGCGGCGGTAGCCAGCATTGGGCACGGGAGCCGGCGCGTCAGCGACGCGATGGCCACGCAGGCCCGGAAGCTGGCCTATGCGCACACTGGTTTCTTCACCACGGAGCCCGCCGAGGCGCTGGCGGATCTGCTCCTCCACGACGAGCCGGGCGGCCTGTCGCACGCGTTCTTCGTCTCCTCCGGCTCCGAGGCAATGGAGGCTGCGCTCAAGCTGGCGCGGCAGTATTTCATCGAGAAGGGAGAGCCCAGCCGGACGCGCTTCATCGCGCGCCGCCAGAGTTATCACGGCAACACGCTCGGTGCGCTCGGTGCCGGCGGCCACACTGCACGGCGCGCCCCCTACGAGCCTCTGTTAGGGGCGGCGTTCAGTCGGGTCTCTCCATGCTTTGCCTATCATTACCAGGGGCCCGGCGAGTCAACCGAACAGTACGTGCGGCGCCTTGCCCAAGAGCTGGACGACGAGTTCGCCCGCCTGGGACCTGAGACCGTCGTGGCCTTTTGCGCCGAGACGGTGGTGGGGGCGACGGCAGGATGTGTGACGGCGGTCCCTGGCTACTTCAAGGCTATCCGCGACGTCTGCGATCGCTACGGTGCCCTGTTGATTCTCAATGAGGTCATGTGCGGGAGCGGCCGGACGGGCACGATGCACGCGTGGGAACAGGAGGGGGTGACCCCCGACATCCAGGCGATCGGCAAAGCACTTGGCGGCGGCTATCAGGCAGTCGCCGGCATGCTCGCCTCCCGGCGCGTCATCAATGCGCTGGCCGCGGGTTCCGGGGCGTTCGTCCATGGGCATACATATCAGGCCCATCCAGTCGCATGCGCGGCCGCCCTCGAGATCCAACGAATCATCCAGGAGGAGGGACTGCTCGCAAACGTGCGCGTCATGGGACAACGACTCAATGCGCAACTCCGCGCGCGATTTGCCGCTCACCCGTACGTCGGTGATATCCGAGGCCGCGGATTATTCGTTGCTTTGGAAGTGGTCCAGGATCGCGAGCACAAGCAGCCATTCGACCCGGGTTGGAAACTCCATGAGCGCATCAAGCAGCAGGCGCTCGCCAATGGCCTTGGCATCTACCCGAGCGGCGGCACGGTCAATGGCACGCGTGGAGATCACGTGATCATCGCGCCCCCCTATATCGTGCGGTCTGACGAGATCGGAATGATTGTGGACAAAGTCCAACTCGCCATCGACGGCGCGATCGCCGACGCGCAACGCGCGTTCAGTTCGCGGGTCAGCGCCGCGCCGCGAGCCGCTCGAGCCCGCCGATGACAGTGTCAATACAGCTCTCGAACGCCGCCTCGAGAGGTGCCTCGCTCCCGTTCTGCCAGCGCAGGATGAACGCCTGGTTTGCCAGGTGCTTCATATTGCGCGCGAGAATTGGATACTCGAGCGACCGCACACCCCGCAGCCGCCCCCGGACCTCGTCCTGCCACGCCTTCCGGTCCTCCGTGGGCAGCGGCGCGAATTCCTGTGTCGTGAAGCCGACCAAGGCCGCAACGAGCGTGTTGTAGGCGCCAACGAGGCGGCGCCCGGAGAATCCGGCCCGGACGAGCGTTGCCAGTAGCCGTTCGACAAACGCCAGGTCGACGCTTTGGTTGGCGACGAGTTGTGTCCCGATGAGTGGCGCAATGTTGGGGTGGCGCCGGATCGCCTGTCGAAAGCGACGGAAAGTCTCGCGGACGTCGCTCTGCCAGGAATTGGGAAATGCGGGCGGCAAGGTGTCCGCGAACGCGAGCGCCGCCACCGCGGCCAGCAATTGGTTCCGATCCCTTACGTAGTACGTCACCGCGGTCGGATACACGCCCAGCGCCTTCGCGAGCTTTCGAAGGCTGAAGTCCTCCAATCCTCGGCGATCGATCTCCGCGAGTGCGGCGGCGATAACGACCTCCCGCGTCAGCGTCCCTTGGGCGGGCCTATGTCGAACGGGGTGGCTTCGGGGCAAAGTGACTCGACGCGTCGACGTGCGCCCGGTGTGTTGTCGCGCTGTCATGCTGGACGGGATCTCTCTCGTCAATCGGTTGGAGTGGCGCACTGCCCCGCGCACGCGCCGTGCGTCACGTAGGGAGGCAAATGACGCGATCGCTGGGATTCGTGGCATAAAGGTGCTCGACCATTTGAGCACGGTGCCTCAGAACAGCCCCTTGGTTCACATGCCCTTTATCGGTGATCTCTCCCCGATCGATCGCCGGCGAGTCTGCCAGCAGGATCGCCCGAGTCGCAAACGTCGAGGACCCGGCGCCCTGGTTCCGGAGTGCGGCGAGGCCGTGTCGCACACAGGCCCAGACCGCCGGGTGCTCCAAGACCTGTTGAAGCGGCGCGTCAGCTGGCAGCGACCGGGCAAGGTCCCGGCATGCTGGGACGCTAGGGAAAATCAGAAGGCCGATCTCACTCCGATCGTGTCCCGCAACGACAATGTCCTGCGCGACCGGCGCCAGGCTAGCGATGGCCTTCGTGCGGAGCATCGTCACGTTCACCCACGTGCCGCTGTCGAGCTTGAAGTCCTCTGATAGCCGGCCGTCGAACAGCAGCCCACACTCGGGACGAGCGGGGTCCACGAATCGGACCGAGTCACCCGTGAGGCAGAAGCCCTCAGTGTCGAACTGCGCAGCCGTGAGGTCTGGACGCCTCCAGTATCCTGGGGTGACGTTTGCGCCTCGGACTCGGATCTCGAGTCGACCTCCCTTCGGCACGAGCTTGACGTCTATGCCCGGCGCGGGCAGGCCAATGACTCCAGGTTGGGTGGCTTGAAAGTGGCACTCCGTTGCGATCGGTGCGGTTTCCGTCGTGCCCCACCCAGAGCAGATGAGCGGTGCACCATGCGTCACCGTCTCCGCCACGAGCCCGTGAAGCGCGTCCCATAGGTGCGCTGGGAGCGCCGCGGCCGCGTAGAACACAACCCTTAGTCGACTGAAGAAGCGCTGTCGCAGGGCCACATCCCGCCGGAGGGCCGGCACGAGCATGTCGTAGCCTCGCGGGACGTTGAAGTAAATGGTCGGTGCGATCTCTTGCAGGTTCGCGAGCGTGGTGTCGAACAGCACGGGGACGGGGCGGCCCGCGTCAATGTACATCGTGCCGCCATGGCGCACGACGAGGTTGAAGTTGTGACTGCCTCCGAAGGTGTGTGACCAGGGGAGCCAATCCACGAGCACCGGCGGCTCCGTCGCGAGAAAGGGCCACATCTGCGTCTTGGCCTGCTGGTTGGAGCAGAGCATCTCCTGCGTGGTCATGACACCTTTGGGCTCGCCCGTCGAGCCCAATGTGAACAGCAGCTTGGCAACGGTGTCAGGTCCCACGCGCCGGAACCGCTCTTCTACGCCAATCGTATCGAGTTCGTCGGTCAGGTTACGAAATGGCACGACGCCAGAATGCGCATCCGTCGCGGTGCTCGAGACCACGACGGCGTCGTGATCTGACTGCAGGGCCGCGAGCGCCGGACCGAAACGGGTGTGGTCGGCGACATAGATCACGCCCGGATTCAGCTGGCGAACAATGCTGCGGAGGCGCGTGTAATCCGTGCACACCAACGAGTACGCGGGCGAAACGGGCGCCACAGGCACCCCAACGTGCATGGCCGCCAAGGTGAGGAGCGCATGCGGCACGCTGTTCTCCGAGAGGATGACAACCGGTCGGTCGAGCGCGCAGGCCCGCCGAACGAGCCACGTGGCGATCCGCCAGACGCTCGCGTGCGCCTCGCCGTATGTGGGACCGGCCCACCGTCCGTTCGCCGCGCGCTCCTGAACGAACAGCCGCGCAGGCGCGGCGCGAGCCCAGTGCTCGAGGTATGTGCCTATCGAGCGGGCATATCTCTCGAGAGGGTGCGGCGAACGCAGGAGAAGAGCGCCGTCGGCGCGTCGCGTGACCTCCACTTCGGGCGGTGCGAACGCCGGCTCGCGAAGGCTCGAATCCGTCATGACCGCCAGCGCTTTCGGATTACCCTCTGGGCACGACCGGTAACTCAATGAACGATCCATCCGGTCCGCCGTGCGACACGGTAATGGTTACCTCGCCCTGCGCCATGGCCGGAATGCGCATGAATGTGCCCTTGTCGGCCCCGGCGATGGCGACTCGAACGCGGTGCCCCGCTCGCAGCAGCACCGACGTGGCCATGAGTTGAAATGTCAGCGTGGCGACTTGCCCGGGCACGAGCAGCTCTGCGTCGCCTCTCGAGAAGGTCCGATAGGGGTACGTGGTTCGGTACGGCGGGACCTCGTGCGAAAGCTTCCGGTGCAGCGCACGAAGCTCGCCTTCCGTCAGGTATGTCACCCGCCCGTCGGGAGCGACATCCTCCAGGTACACGAAGAAGTTCCCGTCGGTGTGTGTAGAGGTCACCCGGAGCGTCACCACGGGTTGGCCCGTGATCTCCATGTCTTTGGCGAGCGGCGCGCCGGTGTAGACGAGGAGCCGGCGGTCTGCTTCAGCCCGGTCGCCATAGTCGATGGGTGGGCCACCCGCTTGGGTCGCCCATCGGTTCGCCGGCCCGGCCGAGGCGTCGAAATCGATCCGGTACGTGTCGCGCGCTCGCCGCGCCGGAGCGACAGTGGAGAGCGTCTTGTCGGCATCGAGATAGAGGCGCTCGAGACGAGTACCCGCGATCGGCCAGACCGCGGTTGTCTTCCACCTGTCCTCTCCCATCGTAAAATAGACGAGCAGATGGTTCGCGATTGGTGTCGGCGCATCGCTCACGTAGTTGCGCAGGAAGCAGTAGACCATGTGCTCCTGGGCTTCATGCAATGGATCCAGTGTCTCGTTTGCGTGGAACACGTTGACATCGGTTCGCGCGCCGTGGGTCCAGGGTCCGATGATCGTGATCTGCGGGTTTGACCAATTCATGAATCGATTCACGAGCCCCTGCGCGATCCCCGAGTCGAGCCAGCTCCCCCAGCCAAAGATCGGGACGTGCGAGCGCTCGACGGCATGTTGGAGACGGAAGACACCGGCATCATCAATGGGCATGCCACCAAACTGAGTCAGCGGGTCGTCCTTGTACGTCGCTTGATAGACGGCTTGGTCGAATCCCCACGGATTCACTTTGTGCTCGTCGATGGCCGCTGCAAGTTGCGCGTCGCCATCCGCGCCATCGACTGGACGGACGCCCGGGCTCTCGGCGCCCGAGCCTTGGTCGAGGTCCAGTTGGCGCACCATTTGGCCCCACTTGACGTTGAGCGCTTCACTGGGCACGCCGCCTGGCCACGCGAGGTCGGTGTAGAGATCGAAATCGGCGAACTTGGGCGCGACTGCTCTGATGGCCGGCTCTCCGTATGCGAGGGCCATGAGCGGTGTCGTGCCCGGGTACGAGTTCCCCGTCATCACGACCTTGCCGTTCGACCAGGGTTGTTGGGCAATCCAGTTGGCGAGATATCCGACGTCTCGCGTCTCTTGTGGCGAATACGGGATGTACCACTGGCCGAACGACGCTCCTGTCCCGCGCACGTCCGCGACCACAACGGCGAAACCACGGGCGACCCATATCCTGAAGGCTGGCGAGATGGGGGCGCCCTTTTGACCGCGCCAATAACGCGTTGCGGAGTAAAGCGTCGGCAATTTCGTGGCTGCGGACCGGACTTTTGGGAGAAAGACGTCCACCGCCAGTTTGACGCCATCAGCCGCGGGTACGTAGATCGACTGCCGCTCGATCTCCACATCCTCTGTGGGGACAACCCCCGGGCATGTCTGCAGGGCGGGCGGCAACACGTCGGCGATCTCGCTCGCGGCCTGCCCGCGGAGCGTCGCTGTGGCTGTCAGGCAGCCACCGAGCACGAGAGCGACGACCTGAGCGGGAGCGCTCACAAACCGCATCGATTCCCTCCGAGGCGGAGACTCGCACCTCCGCGCTGATCACGCGCTGCCCAACCGGCGCCCCAAGCTTATCGCGCTATTGTACACTGCACAATACCTCGGCCCGTCGCCGCAGGCGAGGGTGAGCGCAGGGACTAGAGAGCCGCGGTTTCTTGGGACACGGTACGAGCGTCGACCATTACGCCGGCGGGGATCCCGTCAACGGCGGGGATAGAGGTCACGCTAAGGGTGGCCGGTCGACCAGTGTGCCGAGCAGTTGGGTGTAGGCGTCGGCTGCCACGCCGTAGCACTCGCAGGCAGTGGCTTCCAGCCCGGCGCGATCGGTCACAGTGATGTGCCCATGCCGGTAGTGGATCAATCCCGATCGTTGCAGCGCGCCACACGCCTCGGTGACGCCCGCACGCCTGACGCCGAGCATGTACGACAGGAATTCCTGTGTCAACGCCAGCTCATCGCCGTCCACTCGGTCGTGCGTCATCAACAACCAGCGTGCGCAACGCTGATCCAAGGCATGCAACCGGTTGCAGGCGGCCGTCTGTGTGACCTGCTCGAACAAAGCCAGTGTGAAGCGCGACAACAAATCGCCGAGCGCGGGACCTCGGCCGGGTGTATCTGCCCCGTCGACGCTGATGTGCGCTATGGCGGCGCGCAACGCGGGTACCGGGATGCGGTACGCACGACCGGGGATCTGGGCAATGCATCGGGTCGACGTCAGTGTCGCGCCCCACAGCACGCCCGCGCCGACCACGCCTTCGCGCCCGACTGTGCCAACCTCGACGCCGGAGCCATCGGCCATCTCCCGCACCATCGAGAACACCGCGGTCGTCGGGAAGTACACGTCAGTCGTCGGGGCCCCGGTTCGATAGACGACCTGTCCGTGCTCCATTACGACCAACTCGCCTTGTCGGAGGAGTTCGGCATACGCGCTGGGCGCGAGCGCGCGCAGCAAGCGATTCGTCTCCGGCACAGCGGGGGCGGCGGCTGCGTTACGGCGGTCAATGGACAATTCTCGCGGTGGAACCGGACCATCGTACCGGGCCGGACGGCTACCGACTTCCTTCGTCGGACTCTGGCGACGCGGGCTGACGTGCGACGAGTCGCCGCCGTCTGATGCGCGCTCGATGGTCTGCATGAACTCTCCCGTCTGCGGGCATGGGTGTAACACCCATCAGTCGGCACGGGAGGCGCAGCGGGGCCGCGGCCAATGTCGAGTGGTGAATGCCGGCCACGAAGCGCCGGATCGCGCACTCTCTACAGTGCAACATAGCGCCTTGCCGGCGCACGGCGTGGTTTCCCCGGCGCGCCGGTCGTCGTGGTCCATTTCGTGCGATACCGTACAAGTGACGCTGTCGCTGGATCCGCGGTGTCCTCACCAGCACGCGGAATAAGCCCTGCTACGGTGGCGGCGCTCCTGGCGGCGCTCTGATCCGGTCAACGATCGGTCGAGGGCGCGACAATGGCCACGGAATGGGGCGGTCCATCGAATTCACCGTCCGCGATCCCCTCGCGGGCGATACTCGATAGCGCCGAACGGCACTTCCTCGACACGCTACGGGCCCTGCGCGGCTCGCGCCTGACGGCAGCCGATGGTGTGGAGCGGGCGGTGTTTGTGCTGGTCGATCAGATGCGGGACGACGGCTTGCGCTGCGAGCAGGCTCTGCTTGCGGTTAAAGCGCTGGTGAGGCGAGCAGCCGCCTATCCGGACGCGGTCCTGACGGAGATCGTACCGCTGTGTATTGCCCGCTACTACGCATGACAGCGTCCGTTCGACGCCGACGCTGAGGGGCCTGCAGTGCGTCAGCGAGCATCCGGGCGCCGCGCAAACGGCTCCATGTGTACGAGGACCGATCGCACACGAGGCGAAGCTTCCAAGATCGACCCCTTTATGCGACCGCTCAGCACATGTGCGTCGTACAGCGACATGGTCGGATCTGCCTGTGCGTGGAGGTCCACGTAGTAGCCGAGCCCTGACCGCCGCACCTTCACGTGCTCCACCAGCTCGACGCCGGGCACCGCCGCGGCAGCGCGCTGTACTTGCTCGAGGACGCCACCGCTCGGGGCAGCATCCATGAGTTCCGCGACGGCGACTTGCAAGGCCCGTACGCCGTTTGCGGCGACGACCGTCGCGGCCACGAGCGCGCCCCAGTCATCGGCTGTTTCCCAGCGGCGCCCCGGAAGGAGTCGATTGCCGACGAGCGCGACGCCAATCCCCACGAACGCGGCCGCCGAGCTGATGGCGTCGCTCCGATGATGCCACGCATCGGCCCGCACGGCCACACTCTCGACCGAGGCCGCGACCCGCGAAACCCGACGGTAGAGCGTGCCCTTTATGAGAATGACAACACCAGCCACCGCGAGGGTAAACGGCGCTGGAAGGTGATGCGGCGTTTGAATCTGGTGGACCGCCACAATGGCGATGCCGATCGCGGCTCCGAGTAGAATGAGCGAAGCGACGGCGCCCGCGATCGCTTCAGCCTTCCCGTGGCCGAACGGATGATTTTCATCAGCCGGCAGCTCGGCGATCCGCAGTCCAGCCCACACGACCGACGACGACACGATGTCGGTCGAGGACTCGATCGCATCGGCGATCAGCGCGTACGCATGGCCGAGAATCCCGGCGGACAATTTAGCCGCGACCAGCACCGCGTTGACGAGGAGACCCATTTGGGCTGCCCGCACGCCGCGCTGGGTGAACTCGCTGATCGGGGCCGGAAGATGCTGCTGATCCATGTGCGTCTCGGAGTGACCACCATCGGTCCAACGTCGCTCCAACGAAAGATGGCGGACAGTCGACCGGCGAGACAGGCGCTCATTCCGATGACCGTCGCTCTACTCCGTCGCCAGCGCGGTCCGCACGTCGACGCGTGAGGCCCGCACCATGGGGCCATACGTGGCAGCGGCGACGATCGCGAGAACTACGGCAGCAATGGCGATCACAGTGAGAGCGTCGAGCGGATGGACGTCGCTTACCATTTTCTGGAGCAGGTGCGAGGCGCCGGCCACGAGCGGCACCCCACAGGCGAGGCCAATCGCCGCGACCCCCAGCGTCTGAACGAGGACGAGCGCGCGCAGCTGCGTGGGTGTCGCTCCGAGGGCGGCGCGAACCGCCATCTCGCGCCGTCGTTCCCGCACGTAGGCCGACAGCACGCCAAAGAGGCCCACCGCAGCGAGGGGCAGCGCGGTTGCTGAGAGCGTGTTGAAGATGGCTGTAAGGGCCCGCGGGCGCGCCAGCCGCGCTCGCAACAGCTCAGGACCGGTGGTAATCAGACGCACGACGAACATCGAATCCATGCCGACCACTGCGCGTCCAACCAGCTTGATCGCGTGCTCCAGATCACCTTGTGTCCGAACCTCAAACCACGGGTCGTCCCACTCTTCCTGGCGCCCTGGGAAATACGTCGTTGGGCAGCGTGTGGTCGCCATCACGGGCCGCAAAGGGGTCGGCCCAGGAGTCATAGGCAGCGACATCTAGTGAAGGCACCGTGCCGGTCGAGCAGCCGCCGCTGCGTGTCCCACGGGGGGCCGAGCAGTCACGTTCATCACCAGACACGACGCGCGCTACGCAGCGTAACGGACGCGCGCGAGTGCCCTCCCCTGTTGTACGTCAGTGATAATGTCCCCTGGTGGCGTCAATAGAACTGTCCCCTAACGTCTGCCCCTTACACAGGGGGGCAGGTGGAGCGGACAGCGATGAGTACGCGTGAGTTCAAGCGGGGGACGGTGTTGGCTCGAGTGAAAGCGGGAGATGTGTCGCTGGTTGAGGCGGCGCGGATGCTCGACGTCTCGTATCGCCAAGCGAAGCGCGTCTATGCGCGCTACAAGCGCGGCGGCGCCAAGGCCTTGGTGCACGGCAATACGCACCGCCGGTCGAATCACGCCCGACCCCTGGCGGAGCACGAGCAGGTGATCGCGCTCGTGCGCGCGCACTATAGCGGCGTGGCGGCCAAGGGATCGCACCAGCGGTTCGGGCCCACGCTGGCGGCGGAGCACTTGTGGGAGGACCACGGACGGCTGGTGCCGGTCCCGACGCTCCGGCGGTGGATGCGCGCGGCGGAGCTCTGGAGTCCGGTCCGGCGCCACACGCGCGTGTTTCGGCGGCGCGAGCGCCGGGCGCATTTTGGGGAGTTGGTGCAACTCGACGGGAGCTTCCACGACTGGCTCGAGGGTCGCGGGCCCGAGGGGCCGGGGCTCAGTTGTCTCATGACGCTCATCGACGACGCGACGGGGACAACGCTGGGCCGCTTCACCGCCGAGGAAACGACGTGGGGGGCGGCCGGGGTGCTCCGCGCGTGGATCGCCGCGCACGGCGTGCCCCGGGCGCTCTACGTGGATGCGAAGACGCTCTATGTCCCGGTGCCGACGACGAGCGACAAGATGCGCGGGGTCGCCGGGTGCACGCAGTTCGGGCGCATGTGTCAGAAGCTCGGCATTGCGCTCATCGTGGCCAAGACCCCGCAAGCCAAGGGGCGGGTCGAGCGCGTGCACGGGACCAATCAGGATCGCCTGGTCAAAAAGCTCCGCCTGGCGGGGATCCCCACCCTGGAGGCGGCGAACACGTATCTCGAGACGCGCTATCTCGCGGCGCACAATCGCCGCTTCGCGGTCCGCCCCGCAAGTCCGGTGGACTTCCACACGCGCCGCGATCCCACGCTCGTGGACCGCGATCTCTATTGCCTGGAGACGACACGCGTGCTCAGCCGGGATTGGGTGGTGCGCCACGAGAACCGGGGCTATCAAGTGCTCGCCCGTGGCCCCGCACGGCGCTACTGCGCGCCCGGGAGCCGGGTGCTCGTGCGCGAGACCGAGGACGGCCAGGTGCGCCTGCTGGTGCAGGCCGTCGATGGCCGGACGCACGAGCTTGAGTGGGTACCGGTCGCGCTGCCGCTCGCGCGCCCCGTGCCGCACGCCGCCGCGCCGATCGAGGCGCCGCCGATCGAGGCGCCAGCCGCACCCGGGACCACGCGCCGGTCGCCGACGCCGGCGCAGCTCGGCTATCGCGCCCGGCTCAACGCGCAAGACAACGCCCACTATGCCCGACAGCGTGGCTTCAAGGCATACAACGCGCGCCGGCGGGCCGAGGCGCTCGCGCGCGCTGGTAGCGAGTGACTCCCGGCCAATCAATGGACGGACGCAGCATCGAACGACAACAACCCCAAAGGGGACATTTCTATTGAACTGAACCAGGGGACATTTCTATTGAACGTTGACAGCGCGAGTGCCCTCCCCTTGTGCTGGCTCGTTCCCGGGATTACTTCTGCGCGAGTTTCCGCCGGTCGGGACCGTGTCCGCGATCGGCACAAATGGCAACAAGCCGGCGCGACTCGTCCAAGAGTCCTCAGTGCGGCTTGTCACTGCCGTCTTGGAATCCAACAACTGCAGCCTGGGAGCGCGACCACATGGTGCCGCCACTGTTCGCGCGCCCGTTCGCTTTGCCTGAGACGCGAGCGCACGCGGGGGATGTGCGACGGAGACGCATCGGCACGCGTCGCATGCCGGCGCTCGTGCCGGCACTGCTCGTCGCCCTGATGGTCGGCGGGTGCAAATCGCGCCATCCGGCCGGTAGCACGCCGACCACCGGCTCACCACCGGCCAGTACACCCGCCCCTGACACCACATCGGCTCCTTCGGGGCCGGTGACCTACGGCCCCGGGCCGCGCCCGATCGATCCGCATTCGTTGAGCGACGCTGAACTTCGTTACGGTGTCTCGCCGACGAAGAACGATGCGGTGACGTACCAGGACAACGTCGTACTCATGGAGCACGGCGCGCAGGCGATCCACTCGGAGAGTCCGGACGGGACGACGTGGACGCTCGACGCCAGCGCTCCACAGGTCGCGGATCTGCAGCCAGGCAAGATCATGTTCGCGTCGTCGCGCGCCGTGGGTCGAGTGCTGGCAGTCCAGCGGACGGGCAGCGAGGTGTCTGTGGTGATCGGTCCGGTCGAGCTCACGGACGTCATCAAAGAGGCGGACCTCTCCTACGACCAGCCAATCGATCTCCAGTCGATGGTCGCCTACTCGGCGCCGAACTATCCCGGCACGACGAACGAGATGGATAAGTTGACTGCCGACGCGCGTCGAGGCGATAGCACATCGGTGACGACTGTCGTCCTCTCACCGTCGGGTGGCATTACTCCGGTGGCGTTCGCGTCGAACCATGGAGAGACCCGACGCGCGCCCGAGAGTTGGACCGACGGCGACGCCGCGCGGTTCCGGGCGTTGCAGCAGGGGCCCTCGCTGCCATCCGTACCGGGTATTGGTCCGCCCGGCGAGACCAGTCTCGGCGACTTTCATGTCTTCCCCTTCTGTTGCGGTGGCTTGGGGATCAAGCTGGTGCACAACGGCGACGACATCAACATGATCGCCTATGCCGTGCTCCGGTTCAGCAAACCCTCGCTGCAATTCAACCTCAAGATCCACGGCGGGTCGGTCCAGACGGCGAAGGTCGTCCTCAACGGCGCATTCTGGCCTCACGGTCCACATCGAGGCCGCGACTCCGAAGGGCCTCGAGGGCAACATCAACAAGACGTTCTACATGCCGGTCGATCTCAGTATTCCGATCGGGGGCATGGCCGTGCCGTTCGCCGTGACGCTGCATCAGCAGCTACTGATCCAGACGGCCTTCACGGCCAAGAACTCCACGCTGAACACGTCGGGCGACTACTCGTTCAGCGGTACCATCTACATGGGGTACGACAACGGTGGTTGGGGGGCTGGCGCGCCGACCGAGCTACACACGAACAGCGACCTCGGACAATCTCTGAGCGGCGTGTCGCTCGGCGTGACCGGGATGGTGTTCGGCATGGAAGGACGAGTCATCGTCGGCATCGGCGCCTTTGGCTTCGTCACTGGCCCGTTCCTGGGCTACTCGGCGGTCGTCGGATTGACCCGAGGTTCGGATCAGGTGACGGCCCTGGTCGGCACCACGTGCCGCGGTGACATCCTCACCCTCGGGCTGAACATGGGGATCGGCTATCGAGATGCCCGCGCCAGTGGCAAAGGCGATCAATGCCGTCCTGCATGCGCTCAACGTCGCTCCGATTGCGAGATCGGGGGGACTAAGTCACAACATACCGCTGCTGCGCAAAGCGAGGGACAACCCCAAAGGGTGTGCTTACTCGAGCTGACCCATGCGCGTCAGGGTAAGTCGGGTCGCTCGGGGACAAACTCCGGTGCCAGTCGCGAGCAGTCGGCTCGCTCCGGCAAACGACGGGATGATGCGGTGGGCGGTGTGTTGTCACGGCGGTAGATCACTCTTAGCTGGAGATCGATGCCCCTCGTCTCGAGTGCGCTCAGGATCGTCCGACCTCGACGCACCACACTGCGCCCATTCGCGTGCGGCCGGTCGCGCGCAGCACTCTGGGGTCTAGGCGCCGCTCTCGCGCTCGCGCCATGGGCGCTGGGCGCACAGGTCATTCCGCTCAAGGTCGGCGTGGTCCTCACGTACGCCACGCAGCCGGTCGACTCCACACAGCGCTTCGACTTCGAGCGCGAGGTGTCGATCATGAGTCTGACCCCGGATGAAATGCACCTGGCCGATCTCGCGACGAACGTATTGAAGCCGTCGAACAAGACCGTGTCGGTACACATCGACCGCATAGTGTCGCATCGCGAGGCGACGCTTGCCCGCGAGATTTGGTTGGGGAACAATAGTCCCGACACCGATCAGCACCGGGGGTCGTCGTGGATGGCCGCGTCAACGGCCGTCATGAAACAGCTCCGGGCCAATGGCGAAGCTATTGTTACGATCGGCCACACCGGATTTGAAGGGGTGGCGACGCTTCGCCGCGTGGACCCCAATCCTGTGCCGATCTCAATTCTCGTGAACATGCGGCCCCAGCCGATCTCCACAATGCACACGCATGCCGACGTCAGTCCATCGGCCCTCCTGTCCATGGGACGGGGATACGTGGAGAGCTACGACCTCTGGTTTGTCGATGACACGTCGACGGCTTGGATCGTACGGGTGACGGGTTCGAGGAAATTCGGGGATAGCACCCGGAAAACGGACCGTCTCGGGCTCCAAGAGTTGGTGCGCGTACAGTGGATGGACCCGACGCTGGCCCTCTCAATGTCGGAGGCACTGACGAAGACCTGCCGGGTCCCGGCAAACGGTATCCACTTCGCGACGGCCAGTGCTGAGCTGACACCGTCGTCCACGCCCACCCTCAAGGCGATCGCCGATCTCTTGGCCAAGGAGCCTACGTGGGTCATCACGATCGAAGGTCATACCGACAGCGTAGGTGGCGCGGTCTATAACAAGGATCTCTCACAGCGCCGATCAGCCGCGGTCAAGGCCGCGTTGGTGACGACGTACGGTGTGGCGGCGGCGCGCCTCAGCACGGCGGGCTATGGACTGAGCCAGCCGATCGAGACCAATACGACACTGGCCGGCCGCGCCCGAAATCGTCGCGTCGAGCTGGTGCGAAAATGTTGACCCGAGCGGCGTCGCCGTTCACCCTCCTCTTCGGGACCTGATATGGTTCGATATGCTCCTTTAGCGTTCCTCCTCGTCACGGCCTACCAGTGCCACGGCGACGCAAAGACGAGCGCACCCTCAACCGACGCAGGCGCGACCGCCGCCAGTGCCACGGCGAGCGCGGGTACGCCGGCGCCGCCCCCTCCCGACGACATTTTTCATAAGGATCCGTGCCGGTACGTCAGTCAGGCGGAGACCGAGGCGTATCTCGGGCCCTTGCTCCACGCCCCGTACCGGGGCACTGACGACCTCATCACACCGGACAGCAATGGACGGTTCTGCCTCTATCGGGCGAAGGACGGCCGCTCCATCGACGTCAGTGCCAATTGGATCGACGGACAATCGCAGATCAAGAAACTCACGACGGGGTTTCTGGCCAGTCTCTCTGTCAACGACAAAGGGAAGACGGATACCCTGAGCGACGTATGGGATCAAGCCACGATTAACGATGGCTCTCTGTTCGCGCTCAAGGGCGATACGTTGTTCGAGATCGGCTATGGCGCATCGAAGGCGGGGCTCGCGGGCGCGACCAAGCTGGCCGAAGATGCGATCGGACGTCTGGGGAAACCGTTGGCTTACAATGGGGCGGCGGCGACGGGCGGTGTCCCTGGGCCGCTGGTGAAACCGCGCGATCCGTGCACGCTGGTGACGCGGGCCGAGTTCGAGGCGATCCTGGGCCCGCTGACGGCGGATCCAATCACCGACGGCACGTCGTGTGATTACCCGACGGCGGGTGGGACGATCGCCCTGCGGGTCGGTTGGACCAACGGATACCGCCAGTTGTTCAGTCAGCGTGGGGCGGCCCTCAACGCCCACGCGTTGACCAATCAACAGTTCTTCAATCTCGATAACGGAATGAAAGACCTGCACGCTGGGCTGGCCAAGAAAGCCGCTCCGGGCACCACGCTCCCATCAGCTACGGATACCACGGTGGCTGGGCCATGGGACGACTCACGACAGAGCGGCCTCGAAGGAACCCTCGCGGTCGTGAAGTTGGATGTCATCATGGAGCTGCCGATGATCCGGAAGCCGGGGGCCGCCGTTGCGTTGCTCACGACTGCCATGAACAAGATCCCATAATCGACGGGAGAGAACCGATATGCAGTGTGTATCGCGGTATCTGATGCTCGGCGCGCTGGTTCTGGTTGTCAGCGCGGCCCCTGTTGCGGCCGCGCATGCACAGAACGGCAGCGGCAAAGGCATGACACTGACCATGACGGTGTCGTCGACATCGCCGGGGGAGCCCACGCCTTCCATCATGACGGTAGGAAAGCTCACCATGAGCGCCAGTGGTCAGGTGAGGTCCGACGTCCTGCCCACCGGCTCAGAAACGCCGCGCGCGGCCCCGGCAGGCGACAAGCCGCCGATGATGGTGCCCGGCACGTATGCGCTCCGCAAGAAGGGAACTGACACCACATTCGTGGTCGACCCCACCCAGAAGAAATATTGGGTGGTGGTCATGCCCGGGGCCGCAGCCGCCAAGGCGCTGGGCCACATCAACTACACCAACGTCGAGGTCTCCGCCCAACGGGTGCAGCCCGATAGCACCATCGAGGGCATCGCGGTCCAGCATTGGCGGGTGATCGACAACGCGATCCTTGAAAAGAAAACGTCACAGAAAACCACAACCGACATCTACACCGCGCCGGGCTTGAACGTCGACATGGGCAGCGAGTTCAACCCCGCTCAGTTCGCGGGCATGGTGGCGGACTCTGCGTACGGTGCGAAGCGTGCGGCCGCTTGGGGGCAGGCGCTCCATGGATTGCCTCTCCTGATGCGTATGCAGATGGAGATTTTGGTCTATGAAGGGAAGCCGATGTCGATGGGCATGACGATGCGGGCAACGAACATCGCTCGCGTCGATCCGCCGGCCAGTCTCTTTCAGCTTCCCAGTGGCTACACCTTGGTGCACTCAACCCAATAGCAGGGCGGTCGCCACTGGAGCCCGACCGGAGAGTAGAAAGCAGACATCGACGTTGACCGCGTAAGTCGGTGTCGGGTCTGCGTTCTATCGCGGACGGTGGCCGCAATCGCGTCTGCCGTCCGCAAAGACGCTGGACAAAGCGTAACCAGTGTGTTACATATAGCGGTGTGGACGCCGTCGCGCAAGCGCTCGCCGATCCGATCCGCCGCAAGATCCTCGTGATGCTGCGCGAGGCGCCGCGTACGGCGGGCGCGATCGCCGAGACGTTCCCCGTGAGCCGCCCCGCCGTCAGCCGGCACCTCCGGGTGCTCCGCGCGGCGGGCCTCGTGCGTGACACCGTGAGCGGTCGCGAACGTGAGTACGAGCTCGCTCTCGACGCCATCGCGCCGCTTGAAGCGTTTCTCGCCCAGCTTCGCGAACCGAGCGTTTGGAGCCGGCGCCTCGACGCGCTCGAGACCGAGGTGCACCGCGTTCGGCGGCGGCGCCGCGAGCAGGCCACCGAGCAAAGGGCTCGAACCCAACCCACGAAGAGGAAGGCAGGATGAACCCGAAGCCCACCGGCCGCCTGCGGGGCGATGATCTCGTTCTCACTCGAACTTTCCGCGCGCCGATCGACGACGTCTGGACGAGCGTGACCACCTCTGAGAGCACCGCGCGCTGGTTCGGCCCCTGGGAGCCGGCTGGCGATGAGAAGAAGATCCGGATCCAGATGGCCTTCGAGGAAGGCAAGCCGTGGCTCGACGGCACGATCGAGCAGTGCGAAGCACCGCATCATCTCGCCGTGCGGACGAAAGGTGGGTACGGCGAAAAGCTTCTCTCGATGACGCTCAGCGAGTCCGCCGGAACGACGACCCTGGAGTTCGTTCACCATAGCGTCAACCGTAAAGCCGTGGGGGAGCTGGGGCCCGGCTGGGAGTACTATCTCGACTCGCTCGTCGCGTCGCGCGAGGGACAGCCGTTACCGAAGTTCGACGCGTATTATCCTGCGCAGAGAGCCTACTTCACCTCGCTCGAGTGATGACGCGGAGCCTCCGGTCCCGAGAAAGTAGACGTACAGAAAGGAGACGACGACATCGCGCAGAGGCTGCTGCCGTGGTCTACTTTCTCCTCTCTATTGTGGCGAAGCCGCAATCGGGGCGACTACTACTCGTCCCCTCCGTGTCCTTGGTCACGGGCCGGAACCTGCGTGGTGCTCAGACCGTTGGAACGCCAGGAACCGATGGATCGCGTCAAGCGCGGCCGAATCGGATGTCATCATGCGGAGGGCGCCACCGTTGGGCAGATCCGACTCCGTATAGGCAATCAGATTGTGTCGGGCGGCCATGACCGAGACACCCGGTACCGTCTTCATGTGAATGAACATGGGCATCGAAAAGTCCCCAGCCCCGAACGCCCGCTGCATGTCGCGCAGGTGTTGGCGGATCCGCGCGACCCCAACGGTGTCATCTACGTCCCGAACGAGCGTGATGCGACCCCCGTCGGGCAGCGACGTAAACCCGTGGGTCGACGTGGTCTGATCCACACCCATTGTTTGCTTTCCACGTGCTTGCATCGCGTGAAAGGCGCTGTCTGTCGATTGTTGCGCACCGAGCGTCGTGGCGCTGGTGGCTAGTGCGATAGCCATCACGGACACACTATACACAGATTGTCGTGCGGTCATCCGTTCCCTCCGGCGTCGACGGTTGCCATACAGTACCCGCAGCCTGGCTCGACGCGCTGGGACTTAAGTCTCATAAGTCTCACTAGAGACGCATGGTCGACCCGGATCTCTTCAGGACCCTGCCGCTAACCCGCCTCTTGGACAAAGCCACGCACGGAGTCCTCGCGCGTAGCGCGTCGGGGCGGTCGTACGCGCGGGGAAAGGTGCTGTGGACCGCCGGTACCGAAATCAACTACCTGGCATTGGTGATCGAAGGTCGCGTTCGCGTCGTGCGCGAGAGCAAGGGCCGCAAGCACGTCGTGCACACGGAGGGACCCGGCGGGACGCTCGGTGAGGTGCCATTCTTTACTTGGGGCCCCGCCCCGGCCACTGCGATCGCCGCGGAGCCGACCCGGTGCGTGATTCTGAACCGCTCGACGATTACCGCAGGGATGACCCAGGACCCAGCGTTCGCCTGGCTTCTGATGCGGCGCATGGCGGAACGCGTACGCCTGCTCGTCGACCGCCTCGACCGGCTTGCGGTTCAGGACGCGCGCATCAGACTAGCAAGTCTGCTTCTTAACGCGGCCGAGGATGCATGCAGCACAACCATCTCGCTCGGCTTGACCCAAGCGGCTCTGGCGGAGGAGTTGGGCACTGTGCGCGAGGTTGTGGTGCGCACTTTACGGGCTTTTCGCGAGCAGGGCGTCGTTTCCCCAGCGGGACGAGGTCGGTTCCAGATCCGCGACCTCGCGGCGTTGAGACGGCTGATCGCCGAAAACACATAAACAAGGTCGAGAAACGGGCAAAGGGCGCTTGCGCGCCCTAGAAAGTAGACCTACGGAAAAGTAGAAAGTAGACATCGACGTCGACCGCGTAAGTCGTTGCCTAGTCTACTTTCTACTCTCTGCGTGTCTCCTTTCTATTGCGGCGAAGCCGCAATCGGGGCGACCGGATTTGAACCGGTGACCTCCTGCTCCCAAAGCAGGCGCGATACCAGGCTACGCTACGCCCCGATGTAGTCTCCTTTCTCCTTTCTGGCGTTCTCCTCTCTATCGCGGCGCCGCCGCGATTGCTACGCCCCAATGTAGTCTCCTTTCTCCTTTCTGTGTCGCTCCTTTCTACGACGCCGCGCAGCGGCGGAGTTGCAACCTAGCCTCGCCGCCCCAGTGAATCAACGAGAGGCAATATTAGGTCACGTTGCCTTACATTCCCTGCTCCGCTACGTTCCTCGCATGCAGCGTGAATGGAGTGCACGGCGCTGCGGTGCGCCGTTGCCGGCCCCCGATCCCGGGCCCCGAGTTCCGAATCTCGTCGCATTGACGATCGTGGCCGCGTGTGTCGTGCTCGCCGCGTGCGGCGGGACGCACGACCGGGGGACCGCGGCGGACAGCACCGGGAAGGCCACGGCCAGCGACTCGACGCTCCTCGTGATGAATGCCGCGTCCATCACGCAGCCCATGACCGCCGCGCTCGACAGCTTCGCCGCGCGTACAGGGGCGCATTACCACCTCGAGCCCGGCTCGAGTCTCGAGATCGCCCGGCGAATCACCGAGCTGGGACGCCGACCCAATGTCCTGGCCCTCGCCGATCCCGAGGTCTTTCCGCAGCTCCTCATGCCCCGCTGGACCACGTGGTACGCGCTCTTTGGACGCAATCGCATGGTCCTCGCTTATACGGACCGCTCCAAGTACGCCAGCCAGATCACGCCCGCCAATTGGCGACAGATTATCCAGCGACCCGGCGTCCAGGTCGGCCGCTCTGACCCCAACGACGACCCGTCCGGCTATCGGACCCTGTTCGTGTTCCAGCTCGCTGCGCGCTACTACCACCAGCCCAGCCTCGCCACCAAGCTCCTGGCGGCCGCGCCCCAGCGCAACGTGCGCCCGCGCGAAGCCGACCAGGTCGGACTCCTGCAGGCAGGAGAGCTCGACTACACCTGGAGCTATCAAAATCTGGCCGACAACGCCGGCCTGAAGACCGTGGCCCTGCCGCCGGAAATCGACCTCGGCACTGCTTCCGACTCCACGATCTACAAGACGGCTTCTGCGCGCGTCACGGGCAAAAGTCCCGGCGACACGATTACGGTTCGCGGCGCACCGATCCTGTTCGCCGTCTCCGTCTCGCCACAAGCGCCGCACGTCGCGCTCGGTGATCAGTTCGTCGCCTTCCTGCTGTCACCCGATGGGCAGCGCATCCTCCGCGGCAAGCACTTCGATGCCCTCGATTCGGCGATCGTGATTGGGTCGGGCGCGCCGGCGGGCCTCGGGCCGGCAAAATAACCGCGGTCCGAGGTTCGGCGTCGGGGATGCGGGCACATGGCACCGCGCTGAGGGCGACGCAGGCGTCGACCCTACAGGTAATTACGGGCCAGGCGCGGTCCGGTGCACCGACCGACATCGCGGCGTGGTGTCGAGGCGAAATCGTACACGGACCGGTGAGGCCGGCGTCGTGCGCACCAACGTGTAGGGGCAACGCCTGCGTCGCCCATTCGATGCATTACCGCCCGTGATCGACCCGGGTGCGCGGGACCCGCGTACGTCACCCATTCGATGCATTACCGCCCGTCATCCGCCCCGGTACGCGCTCGACGTATCGCCCCGAGACGAAATCACCCTCCATCCGCGATCTTCTCCAGCAGCGCTCGGAACGCGCGCGCGCGGTGACTCACACGTGCCTTGTCCTCGCGTGATGCCTCACCGAACGTGCGCCCGAGGTCGTCGGCGACGAAATACGGATCGTAGCCAAATCCTGCGCTGCCCCTCGCCTCCGTCACGATCGTGCCGGTGACCTCCCCACGAGTAACGAGTTCCTGCCCGCCGACACCCACGTAGGCAGCAGCGCACACATAGCGCGCGCGCCGGTCGGAGAGGTCCGCAACCGCGCGCACCAGCATGGCGTTATTCGACGCATCGATGTCCTCCCCTCGAGGGTCCGGCGTCCCCTGGTCCCGCCGCGCCGCCGCCGCCCATCGCTTGCTCCGCACGCCGGGCGCCCCACCCAGCGCCAATACCTCCAATCCCGAATCGTCCGCCACGGTCGGGATCCCGCCGCTGACCTCGTAGAAGTACTGGGCTTTCGCCAGCGCGTTCTCCTCGAAGGTGTCGAACCGCTCGATCGCGTCTTCGTCGGTATCGTATGGCAGACCCAAGTCCTCGAGGTCCATCACCGGCACCCGACACGCCTCGAACATCGGACGCAGCTCGGTGAGCTTCCCCGCGCTGCGCGTCGCCAGGAGCAAGTGCGGCCGCGCCGATCGCGTCATCACTGATGGACCCCGGTGCCCGCGAGTGCGGCCTGCTGCACGGCATCGAGCTCCCGAATACCCGCCACCGCCAGCGCTAACAGTAAATCGAGCTCGCGGCGATCGAAGGTTCCATGCTCACCAGTCCCCTGGATCTCAACGAAACGCGCCTCTTGCCGCAGTGACCCCGCATCGTTCGACGCCATCACGATGTTCATGTCCACGGCCGCGCGCACGTCCTCGGCATATTCGAGATCGAGCCGCGGCTCGCCGTCGATGACCCCAACGCTCACGGCTGCGACACGTCGGCGCACAGGCGACGTGGCTAGGCGACCCTCGCGCACGAGCCAGTCGAACGCGTCCGTCACCGCCACGCACGCCCCGGTGATCGCTGCGGTACGCGTGCCGCCGTCTGCCTGCAGCACGTCGCAATCGATCCGGATCGTGTGCTCGCCAAAGCCGAATCCATCCAACATCGCCCGCACGCTTCGCCCAATAAGCCGCTGAATCTCTTGCGTCCGTCCGCCCAGTCCGCCGGCCCCGCGCTCGCGCGACGTCCGCTCGTGAGTCGCGCGCGGCAGCATCGCGTATTCCGCCGTGAGCCAGCCCTCGCCGGAGCCGCGCCGCCAACTCGGCACGCCCTGCTCGACCGTCGCGGCGCACAGCACCCGCGTGTCGCCGAACGCGACCAGACACGACCCCTCCGCGTAGGGCGCGGCCCCACGCTCCAGCATGACGGGCCGCAGCTCTCCCGGGCCGCGTCCCCCTCGACCCGCCTCACTCTGCTTCACGACGTCCACGAACCTGCTCCATGATCGAAGTCGTTGATTGATACGGCGTGAGCGGTACGACGACGACCTCGCCGCCACGCGCTCGGACATCCGGGGCGCCCACGATCGTCGCCTCGCTGTAGTCGCCACCCTTGACTAGTACGTCGGGTTCGATGGTGCGAATGAGCTCGAGCGGCGTGTCTTGCTCGAAAATCACCACGGCATCGACCGGCCGGAGCCCGGCCACGAGATACGCCCGATCACTGGCACATCGGATCGGCCGGTCGGGACCCTTGAGTCGCCGAACCGAGTCGTCGCTGTTGACCCCGACGATGAGCGCATCACCGCGCGCACGAGCCGTGACGAGCAGATCGAGATGCCCGCGATGCAGCAGATCGAAGACGCCGTTGGTGAAGACCACCGCGCCGCGGGCGCCTCTGCGCCAACGCACCGCGCTCTCCCACGTCAGGATCGGAGCTACCGGTGGAGACATGGGGGGAAATGTATAAGGGCGCGGGAGTCGGGGGATCGGGGGTCGGGGTCGGGAATGACTTGAGGGTCAGCGACGATGTCGCTGACCCTCATCAATTAATTACTAACCCCACCCCCGACCCCCGATCCCCGCGCCCCTAGATATCCCCCTCAGCCTTGGGATTGAAGTAGAAGTCCCGCGAGAAGAAGGGCAGCTCGACGTGATAGTAGTACTCGTTCCAGATCAGGATGTGGTGGTCCTTCCGCTTCAGGTAGATCGTCTGGGCGTCGTCGGGAAGTTGCAGCGAATCGGCGAGCGCCTGCAGGTGATCCTTGATCTCTTCATCGCTGTGCTGGCTGGCGAAGCGCACTTCCTGCTTGAATGCATCTTCGTACTCGTAGTAATGCATGTACATCTGCCCGACACCAGTGCCGTAATAGATCGCCCCCCCGAGGATGACCATCGCCAGGAGACATCCAAGTCGGACACCGCCGACGCGCTTCACCACTGCGACTGCGCTCCTTCCACCATGTCCGCGACGAGCTTGTCGATGGCCTGACGCAGCCCGTCCGATTCGGCGCGTTCGGCGTATTCGCCGTCGGCGACCAGGCCTTTGCGCTCGAACAGCGTCTTCCCCGTCTTCTGATCCACGATCTGCACGTCAACCGACATCTCGAGCTTTCGACGTGTGCCGGTCACCGGAGCGCCAGCAGTGGATGCGCTGTAACCGATGGGGATATCCAGGTCGTACCGGGTGATCGACCCGCTCACGACGGCGTCCGCCTTCCCTTCGGATGCCTCGCGCACGCCGAGGCGACTGTCGAGCGACTTGCGCATCGCAGTCAGGAGCTGCTCCTCGAGGCCGGGTTCCGGCGTCTCGTTGTCGAACGGCAGGATCGCCATGGTCCTGACGTCGGCGGGCAACCCGCCGCCATGGAATCCGTAGATGCACCCCGAGGCCGCTAGCAGCAGACCCGCTGCCGCCGCGGCTCGGCGATTATCGAATGCCACACACTGGGGTCAAACGGGGGAACCGCTTCACTTCGCACCTGTGTCAACGTCAGCGACCGATGACTGCCATCATCGTACCGGATTCGTCCTTTCTCTTCGTCGCGCACTACCCATCCACGTACCCGGCCACCGCTCAGTCGTGCCAGTCCTGTCAGCTCACCCCCGGCAAACGAGGCTCGCCATACCGTGCCCGTATCAGGCGCCGCTGGGCCGATATCGGCGCGCACCGTGTCGCCTTCTACCCGCACTACCGTATCAGCCCCTGCCGGTACCACCAGCCGACCCAGCGTTGCCCACACGAAGGGGGTGGGTGGAAGGTACCGCTTCATACCCTTACCTCCCGGAGCAACGAGTGTGTCGTCAAAAAGCAACGCGTACCCGCTGCCACCCAGGGGTCCCGACACGACGAAATCGAGTCTCGCGGTGTCTGGAAATGCTATGCGAGCGGCCCCATCCCCGTTTGCCGAATATTGGGCACTCCGGTACTGCCAGCGAAAGCGTATCCGATGGTATCCGGTGGGGAGCTCTGCCATGTGGGGCGGCAGTCTCTTGGTGGTTGTCAGCACGCCCGGCAGTGGCAAGGCCCGAGGCGGTAGGCACGCCGTCACGCCGCCGACAACCAGCAGCGCACAAACATGCGTTCCGCACCGGCGCCAGTACCGACCGCTGACTCCCGCCTCCCGACTCCCGCCAGGCCTTGACGACCGTCCGCTACCCAACCCCATCGCTAACGGACCATCACGGTCAGCACCGCGTCACCTTGGACAATCCGGTCGAGCGTGTCAAAGCCGTCGGTCAAGGCGCCGAACACGGTGTAGTGACCGTCGAGGTGGGGCTGTGGTGTGAGTGTCAGGAAGTACTGGCTCCCTCCGGTATCCGGACCCGACAAGGCCATGCCCAAACTTCCTCGCTCATATCGATGTCGGTTGAGCTCGTCCCGGATGGTGTAGGCAGGCCCACCATTCCCGTCACCACGGGGGTCGCCATCCTGGGCGACAAAACCGGGCACGACCCGGTGGAAGGCCGTGTTTCGGTAATAGCCGCTCCGGGCCAACGCCACGAAATTGGCGACCGTCAACGGTGCGGCGGCCCCCAACAACGTCACGGTCAGCGGTCCCCGGCTCGTCAGGATCGTGGCGGTCGCTGGGTGGCCCGCCAGCGCCGGCGCCACGATCGCGCGCACCACACTGTCGTACCACGCCACGGGGTGGAGATCAGCGCCTGACGCGACGTTTGCGCGCCACGCCTCCCAGATGGACCCGACGCCGGCAGCCGCCCGCTCGCGCGAGTCGAGAGGCACTGGCACGGCCCTCACCGCGGTCCGCAGCGAATCCGAGAATCGCGCGCTGTCGTGCGCCCAGGCGGCCGCGAGCAACGCCACGGCAGCGATCCTCGCGTCGGCGGCCGAATCGCGCGCCGCGCGCTGATACGCGCCCAGCGCCCGCGCTCCGTCGGATGCCATTGCCCGCGGCGTGAGCGCGCCCAGCGCGAGGGCACGCACGTAGGGATCGTTGTCGCCGAGTGCGTCCAGGGCGGAGGATCGCGGCCATCGGTGACCTTCGGAGTCGGCACTGTCGATCCAGGGGACGAGGGCGTTGTACGCGGCGAGTCGCACGCGACCATCCGGATCGTGCAGCAGCCGCTGCACGATCGTGGTCGCTCGCGCGAGCGATGTCCCTGCGGCCGCGTTGGCGGCCGCCGCGCGGTAGTGCCAATCGGGTCGTCGCTGCCAACAGTCGGCCGACGCGACGTCCAGAGCGGGTAGCACGACTCCTACGCGAAACGCCGCAGCGACGAGCGGCGCACGTACGCTCAGCATGGTGTCGCCCGCATACACGGCGGCCCAGTCGCTGGCGCGTGCCCCGAAGACGTGGTCGAGCGTACCGGCTGCGGCCACTCGGACGTTGGCATCGGAGTCACGGAGTGCCGCCCTTACCCGGGCTGCGACGGACGGGCCATAAGACGCCAGCGCTTGCACCGTTGCGGCGCGAACGTGCGCGTCGGGATCCGCGGAGAGTGTCTCGAGCGCGGGCAGTGCGAGCGAAGCCAACGAGTCGCCCGTCGCCCCGTGCGTGAGTCCACGCGCGACCAACAGACGCGTATCAACGTCTGTGCTCGTCACGAGCTGGGTGAGAAAGCGCGCCGCCGCCGGGATGTGCTGACGCGCCACTGCGTACGCGGCCGCTTCCTGCACCCGAGCGTCGCCGATTCCCACCATGCTGGCCGTGTCGGCGTTTGCTCCTCCAGCGCCCAGGTACGGGCGTATCGCAGCGAACGGTATCGGTCGCAGCTTCGCCGAGGCGAGCAACAGTTCGACCAAGACGGATCTCGCGATCTGGGCGGGCGCACCGAGGGCCGCCGTAATCGCGTTCCGCGCCGGCGACCCGATCTCCCCGAGTGACCACGCAGCCTCCTCGCCGACCGGGGGCGGATCGTGCAGCACGTCCGACAACGCTCCAACGCTGCCGCTGTCAGCTAAGAGACCCAGAGCATACGCGGCCGTGGCCGCCACGGCGGTGTCATGGTCGGCGAGCGTTCGTCGCAGCATCGGCGCGGCGGCGACTGCGTGCACTTGCCCGGCGACGCGGACGGCCTCGACTCGCACGGTGCCGTTCGCGGACGAGAGGCCGCGAGCGAAGAGGCCCGTATCGGCACGGCGCGCGTCGGCGGCGGCCAGCAGCTGCGCATAGAGGGTCACGTCCGCAGCCGACAGTGTCTGATCCGGTCGTGCGCGCTGGCGGTCATTGCCTGCCTTACACCCGGCGACTCCGATGAGCATTGCCGCGAGCAGCGCAAGACTCGCTCGACAGGCGAGGCGAACGGTCAACAGCCCGCCGCCGCAAGCAACTGCGTACGCAGCTCGACGGGGAGGGCGGTCACCTGGCCGTGCTCGTCGAGCGACACGAGCGTCGATTGTGCGGTGACGAGGCGCGTCCCGGTCGTGACATCGGTGATTACGTAGTCAAAAGTAAGCGTCCGTGACTTGACCTGGCTGAGCGTAGTCTCGACCCGGATCTGGTCATCGTACCGGGCCGAGGCGTGGTACCGGAGCGCCAGGTCGGCCACTGGGAGCTGGATGCCGGCCTTCTCTAGCTCCGCGTACGACGTCCCGAACATGCGCAGATAGTCAGTGCGGCCGACCTCACACCAGACGACGTAGCTCCCGTGATGGGCTACCCCCATCTGGTCCGTTTCCGCGTAGCGCACGCGGAGCTCGCTCACACAGGTTCGGGTCGTCATGCGGCCCTGAAGTTAACGACACCCGACGGCCGCTGCGCGGCCGAGAAGAGTGACCCACGGAAGGTAGAAATTAGATGCCAGCCACGAGGCATTGTGGTGTACATCTACGCTCTACTTGCTGCACGTCCACTCTCCACGAGCGCGCAGCGCGAGTCCGGGTTAACATTTTGTCGTGCTGACCGCCCCGTGCTACGTGATCGCCGATACTCACATCGGTGTGAATGCCTCGGACATCGACCGTGGCGTGTTGGGTTGGCTGAACGCTCGGCTCGCGGAGGTCCGCAGCGGACAGACAGTCTCCCTGCTCATCAATGGAGACCTCTTCGAATTCTGGTTCGAGTGGCGGAGCGTGATTCCCCGCTCGGCGTTTCGCGTGCTGGCGGCATTGGCTGAGCTGCACGATGCGGGCGTCCCAATCCTGTGGATCGCGGGCAATCACGATTGCTGGGGTGGCGACGTGGTTCGACAGGACGTTGGAGCAGAATATCACGTCGGTGCGTGGGTCGGCCCGATCGCGGGTTGGCGTGCGCGCGTGGAGCACGGCGACGGTCTTCGAGTCCGGGAAGATCGTCGGTACCGTGCGATGCGGACTGTGCTCCGCAACCCGATGGCCGTACGCGCGTTTCGGTGGGTCCCCGCCGATCTCGCGACGCGTCTCGCGTTCTGGAGCTCGCACACGAGCCGGACGACCCGCGCGCGCGACGGGGGCGCGGGGCTGCGCCAGATCGCACTCGACTATCTGGCCGCGCCGGACGCGCCCGAGCTGGTGATCTTTGGCCACTCGCACGTCGAGACGCTGGAGCGCGCGCCCGGTGGCGGCATCTACGCCAATGCCGGGTCGTGGCTGGCCGGGCCGACGTTTCTCCGGATCGTGCCGGAGCGGATCGAGCTTCGGCGGTGGACCGGTGAGGGTGACGGGGCGCTCGTTACGATGCTGCAGCACGATGTGCCCATTGCTGGGCGCGTCGAGGGTGCGCCGCCGAGTCACCAGCTGACGGACATTCCGTAGAGGTGACTCCTTCCGTCCGCTGCCATGCCCGTCATCGGATGAACGTGTGCGGGCAAGTCCCACAGTTGGGCCGCCACGAACGCATCCGCGCCCGACAACAGGTGATTGAAGATGATCACGGCGATCCAGTCCTCGAAATGCGTCTTCCGGGCGCCGACGCGAGCGCTGTCGTACCGAGCGTAGGCGTAGGCCGAGGGGATGGGTTTACCGGTCGAGTCGCGTAGCGCTTGTCCGAGCGAGTCGGTCTGGTATGTCTGGACGACGCGGGTGCTGTCGTGGACGTGCGCCTGCGCGTATTTGAGATCGACCAACGCCTGGCGCGCCATCTCGAACGACAGCGCCTCGACCGTGAAGAACATGCCGGCCGCATAGCTCCGGTCGAGTTTTGCCTGTCCCAGACCGGGGAGCGCCAGCGAGTACAGGAACGCCGCCTTGGCCGAGACCGGCGGACCGGTCCGCGGTGTCGCGGGCAGGACCTCCACTCGGGGGCCGGGCGGCGCCAGTAGCGGTGGAGGATTCGTATCCGGCCCCATCTCGCGCCTGATCCCTGCCCGCGCGCTGTCTGGTTGTTGTGCGCTGGTGCGTGCCGGGCCAACGATGGCGGTTGCAAATGCCATGGCACCAACCACGGCGGACACCGTGTGGGCGGTGCGACGACGGGCGACGCACGCGTCGCCCCTACCCGCCGGATCACCGCCGTCGTGCAGGCGGTGATTGGCGGGCGACGCATGCGTCGCCCCTACCCGTCCACGGCAGGGACTGTGGTCGTCTCCTTTCTCCTCTCTGGGGTTCTCCTCTCTACGCCGCGCGAAGCCGGCGTGGCGGGAGCGTGTGGGAATCGAACCCACCCAACCCGCCAATGGCAGGTCGGTACGATTTTGAAGATCGCCGGAACCACCAGGCCCCTTCCGCCCCCACGACGTCATGTCAGGATGATCGCATGCTGGCCAGGTGCCTCGACCGATCCGATCTCGACCGCGCCGCGTACGCGCGAAACATACTCGCTCGTGCGTGGGGCCGGGATAGCGACGAGCAACCCTCCGGAGGTTTGTGGATCGGTCAACAGTGCGCGATCGTCGTCGCCCACACGCCCCCAATCGACGAGCGGCGCGAGATACTCGACGTTGCGCTCGGCGCCGCCCGTGCGCGCACCACGCGCCAGTGCCGCCCGCGCTGCAGCCAGGATGGGGACGGCGCTGACCGTGATGCGCAGCGTGACCCCGCTGGCGCGCGCAATGTGCGAGGCGTGCCCCAGGAGTCCGAAGCCCGTGATATCGGTGGCGCAGCGCAGGCGCAGGTCGACCGCGGCTGCGGCCGCGTCCCGGTTGAGCTGCACCATGAACTGCACCATCTCCCGCTCGGCGAGCGCCCCGGCGTCAGGATCCAACAGGCCACGCTTGATCGCGGTCGCAACGATACCGTTGCCAAGTGGCTTCGTGAGCACGAGGCGATCGCCGGGACGCGCCCCCGCGTTCGTCAGGATCGCTCGAGGATCGACGCGGCCAGTCACCGCGAGCCCGTACTTCAACTCGGCGTCCATGATTGTATGCCCACCAACGATGATCGCCCCGGCCTCGTGGACGGCATCGTGGCCCCCACGCAGCACTTCGGTCAGCACTGACAGCGGCAACTGATCTGTGGGAAACGCGGCGATGTTGAGTGCGGTCAACGGGGTGCCACCCATCGCGTAGACGTCGGACAATGCATTGGCGGCCGCGACGCGTCCAAACGTGTACGGGTCGTCGACGATCGGCGCAAAGAAATCCACGGTCTGCACCAGCGCCAGATCGTCGGCGATCCGGAACACCCCCGCATCGTCGAACGTCTCTCGTCCGACGAGGAGCCGGGGATCGGCCGTCGCCGGGAGCGGAGCGAGCACCTGCGTCAGGTCACCCGGACCCATTTTTGACGCTCACCCCGCGCAGCGCACGAACTGCGTCAGGCGAAACAGCTCTGCCTTGTCGTGTACCCCTCCGCGAGAGGCGCTATCCGTCGGTCCTCGCACCTGCGGGCCGCTCGTCTCGACCGGCGCTAGCCGCGCACGGCAGCGACCGCCTCGATCTCGACGAGTGCGCCGCGCGGCAGGCCCGCGACCTCGACGGTCGAGCGCGCTGGCCGCGCCGACCCAAGCATGCGGGCGTAGACCTCGTTGACGACCGGGAAGTCGGACATGTGCCGTAGGTACACCGTAGTCTTGAGAACGTCCCCCCAGGATGCGCCCGCCGCGCCAAGAACGGCAGCCAGGTTTTGCATTACACGGTCGGCTTGGGCTGCGACATCCCCATCGATGAGTTGGCCGCTCACGGGATCGAGCGCGATCTGGCCGGCGGTGAACAGGAGGCCGTTGCCGACCACGCCTTGTGAGTAAGGACCGATCGCGGCTGGTGCACCCGGTGTCTGGATCGTACGAAGCGCGGCCATGGCTAAAAGAGCCCCACGATCGAGCCATCGCTGTGCACCGCCATCCGTTCCGCAGCGGGCTCTTTCGGCAGCCCAGGCATCGTCATGATGTCACCGGCCTGCGCGACGACAAATCCGGCGCCCGCGGAAGGTCACACCTCGTTTATCGTGATGCGGAAGCCGGTCGGTCGCCCGAGCCGCGTTGGGTCATCGGTAAACGAATACTGCGTCTTGGCCATACACACTGGCGTGTCCCCCAGGCCGATCGACTCGAGATAGTCGATCGTGCGTTCGGCTGAAGTGGAGAAGTCGACGCCATCGCCGCCGTACACACGTCGTACGATGGTGTCGATCTTCTGGCGAATGGGCAAATTGGTCGCGTACAATGGGGCGTAGCGGGACGGTGTACGAAACAGATCGAGCACGGCACGGGCCAGCTCCTCGCCGCCGGCGCCCCCGCGTTCCCACACCTCGGCCATCGCGGCGGGGACGCCTGCGCTTCGCGCGCAGTCCATGATCGTTTGCAGCTCGCGATCGGAGTCGGTGGTGAAGCGATTCACCGCGACGACCAGCGGCACGCCGAACTGTTGCACATTTTCGATGTGCTTCTGCAGGTTGGGCAGCCCGCGCGTGAGCGCGCCGACATCCTCGCGGGCCAAATCCTGTTTGCGTGCCCCACCATTGAGCTTGAGCGCGCGCACAGTCGCAACCAGGACCGCCGCCTGTGGCGTCAGGCCTGCCATGCGGCACTTGATATCGAAGAACTTCTCGGCACCCAGGTCCGACCCGAATCCCGCCTCGGTCACGACGACATCCGCGAGCGCGAGCGCGGTCTTCGTCGCGAGGACGCTGTTGCAGCCGTGCGCAATGTTGCCGAACGGGCCCGCGTGAACGAAGGCCGGGCGCACCCTCGAGCGTCTGGACCAGATTGGGACGGATCGCGTCCTTGAGGAGCAGCGTCATGGCACCCGCGGCCTTGAGGTCGCCCGCGCGCACCGGGCGTCGCTCCGCACCGGCCGTTGAGCCGACGATGATGCGACCCAGCCGCTGCCTCGAGGTCCTGCGAGGTCCGATCGCGAGCGCGACGATCGCCATGATCTCGCTCGCGGGCATGATCACCCAGTGCTCCTGCGCGGACCACGCCGTTGGCGACCCCCCCCAATCCGATCACGCAGTCGCGCAGCGCACGGTCGTTCATGTCGATCGTGCGCGGCCAGGTGATGCGCCGCGGGTCGATCCCGAGCGTGTTCCCCTGTTGAAGATGGTTATCCAGCATCGCCGCGAGCAGGCTGTGTGCACTCGCGATCGCGTGGAAGTCGCCGGTGAAATGGAGGTTGATATCCTCCATCGGGCACGACCTGCGAGTAGCCGCCGCCCGCGGCGCCGCCCTTCATGCCGAAGACCGGGCCGAGGCTGGGCTCTCGGATGCAGAGCGCCGCGCGCTGACCCAGCCGGCGGAGCGCCTGGGTGAGGCCCACGGTCGTCGGTAGTCTTCCCTTCCCCCGCCGACGTCGGATTGATTCCGGTGACGACCACCAGGCGGCCCCGTGGGGGGCGACGGCGCAACGTCGAGCGTGACTTTCGCCTTGTACTTGCCGTAGGTATCCAGCTCGTCTGGCCCGAGCCCCAGCTCAGCAGCGACGTCGCCGATCGGGCGAAGCTTGGTCCGCTGAGCGATCTCAATGTCCGTCGGTACGGTGGCCAATCCGATCTCCTCTATATCGAGCCGGCCGATTGCGAGCAGCCTGGCAAGGCGCTGTGCGGCCGTGTGTGAGTCGCGCTCATCGCGCGCTTTGGAGTGTCGCGCATCTTACCTACAACGACCCGTCGTCGCCAGTCCGAAGAGCTGGCGCGCGTTCGCGTCGTCGCGCTGGCAACCGCGTCGGGTGCTTCGCCACGGACGGTCGCCAATCGGGCCACAATGTAGCGGGACGAACCGAGGTTCGTTCCGATGACCACGATGCGGGACCGGCGCCAGATATGGGGCGTCCGTCTCGACGAGGAGCCGGTCGCGCGGGATGGCCCGGACAATGTCGTCGCCGCTCCACTTGCGCAAATGTCACGATCCCGCTGAGCGACACGTACCAGCCGACGTCGAGCGCGGCCTCCGCCAGACTCGGGCGACCCCGTGAAACAGTGCAGCACGCCAATCGACACCCAGATGCGCCGCGTCGCGCAGCATGCGCTCGCGTGTCCGCCTCGGCGTCGCGCGTGTGCACGATGATCGGGCGAGCCACGGTCTGCTGCCAGGGCCAGTTGATCGGCGAAGGCCGCGCGCTGGCGGTCGCGCGGGGAGTGGTCGTAGTGATAATCGAGCCCACACTCTCCGATGGCGACCGCACCGGCTCCGACGGCGGCTGCGATCCAGTCGCGGTCACGCGCGGCATCATACGACGCCGGCGTCGTGCGGGTGTACGCCAGCGGTGCTGAAAACGAAGCCGGGATAGCGGACGGCGAGGGCGCACGCGTCCGCAGCCGCGCGCTCTGACTCGCCGATACAGATCACACCGACAGCACCCGCCGCGGCGCGTAGCCTGGACCACTGTCGTCGCGATCGGCGTCGAAGGCGTCGGCCACGAGGTGCGCGTGGCTATCGATGAACGCGGTGGCAGTCCGGGAGTCCCTTCCTTGGCGTCCGCCACGATCATGCCGGCTGCGCTGTAGCGAGGCGTGCCTCGCTCGAGGCGTCACCCTTGCCCGGCGGCGCATCGGAAGGGCGACGCAGGCGTCGCCCCTACCGGCGCACTGACGCCGCGCGGGTAGGGCGTGCCGCCGCCGGGGTTGCGGACGGCGCAGGTGTCGGAGACGGCTTGGGCTTGGAGGACGTCGAGGCGCCAGGGCGCCGAGTGCGGTCTCACGCGGCCATTTCCGCTCGATCCAGAGCAGCACGGGGCCCGCGACGTAGACGGAGCTGAATGTCCCCGTCACGATACCGAATGCCATGACCCACGCGAACGGCCGAATCACCTCGCCCGCGAAGAGCAACAGCGCCACCGTCGCGGCGAACGCGGTCGCGTGGGTCATGACCGATCGCGGCAGCGTCTCGTTGATCGCCCGGTTGAGCGTGTCGTAGAGCGACTCCCGCCGCTTCTTGCGCAAGTCTTCGCGGACGCGGTCGAAGATGACGATCGTGTCGTTCAGTGAGTACCCGATCACGGTGAGGATCGCCGCCACGACGGTCAGCGACACCTCGAGGTCCATCAGCTTGATGAACGCAAGCGTCGTGAGGATGTCGTGCGCCGTCGCGATGACGGCTGCCACGCCAAACCGCCACTCGAATCGCCAAGCCAGATAGATCAGCGTCAGAAGGAAGGAGACCAGAATTGCCGTCACCGCCCCCTGCCTGAGATCGGCCCCGACGCGCGGCCCCACGTCATCTGTACGGACGACCTGGAAGCTGCCGGCCCCGAACTTCTGCGTGAAGATATCGTTGATGTGGCGGGAGGCCTGCTCCGCGCTCGGCGCCGACGCTTCGGCGCGCGCATTCGCGCCTTCACCCAGCGCGCGAATCGTGAAATCCTGGTTGGTGCCGTAGGACTGGATGTTGGCATCGTGTACGCCGCCCGCGTCGAGCGCGGAGCGCATCGCGCCGACGTCCGGCGGCTTGTTGAAGTGCACCTGGACGCTGGTGCCGCCCATGAAGTCAATGCTCAACGGCACGGCGCTGCCCGTGCGGATCTTGGCAACCCCGAGGTAGATCAATCCGATCGAGATGAACGCCACGGTCGTCACGACCATCGTGCGCCATGGCTTGATGAAGTCGTACGTCGTGTTGTGGAAGATCCGAAGCATAGGGGTCGGCCCTGGTCAAATGCTGATGGTCTTGGGTGTCCGCACGCGCGAGAGCCACGCCATATAGAACGTGCGAACGACGAAGATCGACGTGAGCATCGACGCGAGAATGCCGGCGATGAGGGTGACGGCGAAGCCTTTGACGGGCCCCGTGCCGTACGCGTAGAGCACTGCGGCGGTCAATGCGGTTGTGACATTGGAGTCGACGATCGCGGTCATTGCGAAGTGGAATCCATCCTCGATGGCCAGACGCGGTGTCTTCCCGTGATCCAGCTCCTCGCGGATGCGCTCGAAGATCAGGACGTTGGCATCGACCGCGATACCGATCGACAACACGAAACCCGCGAGGCCCGGCAGCGTCAGCACCGCGTCAAATCCGGCCAGCGCAGCCAACGTGTAGAGCACATACAGCGCCAGCCCGCCCACGGCGAGCATCCCGGAAAACCGGTAGTAGACGAGCATGATGACAACGACGAGCGCGAGGGCGATGATGCCGGCGCGGAGGCCATCCCTGATGGAGTCCTGTCCCAAACTCGGCCCGATCTGCCGGACCTCGGCCACCTTTAGCTGGACCGGCAACGCGCCAGCGCGCAGCACGAGCGCCAGGTCTTGTGCGGCCTGGAGGTCCTTTCCACCCATCGTGATCTGACCATTGGTGCCGATGGCGCTTTCGATCACCGGCGGTCGCCCCATGACGACGCTGTCGAGCACAATCGCCATGTAGTCCTTGATGTGTCGCGCGGTCTCGACCTCGAAGCGGCGCCCGCCTTCGCGGCTCAGTTGGAAGTCGACTTTCGTTCCTTCGATCGGATCTTGGGACGGCTGCGCGTTGACGATGTACTCGCCTGTGATGATCGGCCGTTCGTCGAGCACGTACATCGCGCGGTAGACGCGCCCAGACATCGAGATCGTATCATCCGACCACCGGACCACCTTTCCCACGGGCAGAGCCGCCCGCACCTCAGGAAGCGATAGATCGCGCGTGATGGTGGGCACGTCCGACTGGGCGACGTAGTACTCCCCGGGCATCTGGCCGGGCTGGACGAGACTCGAGAACGATCCCGCGCCGAGCGACGCCAGGTTGGTCGAATCTTTGTGCGCGGTGTCCGTCGACGCCTGAGCGTTCGAACGCGCGCCCGTCGCTTTCTTCCCCGCTTCTGCCTTCTTCCCGCCGGCGTGCTTGGCCGCGCCCGTGTCGGCGCCCTTCTTGGTCGTGTCAGCCGGCGCGGGACTGAAAAGGCTCTGCACGCCCGGCGTCGTCGGCGTCGCCGTGCTGCCGGACGCGCTAGGCACCCCCACGAGACCCTTGGCTTTCAGGATTGCGTCGATGCGCGGCTCCGCTTTCTCGAGCGCCTGCGACTTATCGGTGATCTGCATCTGCAGAAACGCCGCTTCCTTCACGATGTCGTATGCGCGCGCTTGGTCCTGAACGCCGGGCAACTCGACGACGATGCGGTCGACCCCCTCTTTCTGGACGACAGGCTCCGAGACGCCAAACTGGTCGATGCGCGTGCGAATGACCTTGAGCGCACGCTCGATGGCGTCACTCATGTTCGGGACGGACTGGGCCACCTCGAGGGTGAGGTGCATGCCGCCGCGCAGATCCAAGCCCTCGCGGATGGGGAACCGGCGGACCGTGTCATAGCTAATGACGCCGTTGGCGCCGGTGACGCGTTCGACGGCCGGGCGCGGCAGGAGCGCCCAGATCAGATGCAGCGACGAGCGCCACAATCAGTGCGATACGGTACCGAAGAGTCATGGTCGAGTCGGCAGATGCCTGAGCGGGTGCAACTTAGCGCAGCAACGAAGGTTATCCCATGCTCCGTAGCGAGTCAACGCGCCCGACGAGGGCGCGCCGGGCTTGCTGGGCATCCCGCTCCAACTGGGCTCGCAACGCACCGGCGTCGGGAAACCGGCGCACGTCCCGTAACCGGGTTATGAACTCCACCCGAACGTACGCGCCGTAGAAGTCCTCGTCGGTATCGAAGAGATGCGCCTCGAGCAGCACATCCGGGTCGTCAAACGTCGGTCGGGGGCCCAGGTTGAGCATGCCGCCGCGGGGGCCGCGCGGCGTCTGGACCCGGACGGCGTACACTCCTTCCGGGGGCAAGCAGCTTGCGAGGCGGAGGCAGCGGGATGTTGAGTGTCGGTACACCCAGCGAGCGCCCCCGCCCGGCGCCCGCGATGACGGTCCCGCTCACCGAGTAAAGTCGTCCGAGCTCCTGTTCGGCGGCGCGGAGATCGCCACCCGCCATCGCGCGCCTGATGGAAGTCGATGAGATAGGGCGTCCATCATCGAGCGTCGTCGGGGGTACCACCTCGACGTGAAAGCCCCGCTTCGCGCCCAGTGCCCGGATGGTCTCGACGTCGCCGGCCCTGCCGCGGCCGAACCCGTTGTCGTAGCCACTGACCATCTCCCGCATGCGGAATCGGTCGCGGAGCACGAAGTCAATGAACTCCGCGGGGCCGTACCGAGCGAGTGTGGGCGTGAATGGAAGGACGGCGCAGTAATCGATGCGACTCTCGGCCAACACTTCGAACTTTTCCATCCCGACCGACAGCAGCGGTCGCGCCGCGGCCGGGTTGACGACTTCGAGGGGATGCGGCTCGAACGTGACGAGCAGGCTCCGCCAGCCGGTTTCGGCGGCGCGCGCGGCGAGTCGCGCAAGGACCTGCTGGTGTCCGCGATGCACGCCATCGAACGTGCCGACCGTTACAACCGTCCCGACCACGTCGGACGGCAAGCCGACCTCGACGCGGTCAGCCATCGGCGACCACGCGGAGTGCGTGCAACGGCGGCGGGCCTTCGGGAGCCGTGATGACATCCAACGTGTGGGCGGCACTGACGCAGAACGGACCCACTGCGCGGCGCCGCAACGCTACGAGGTGCGCAGCGCTCCCCGCCCGACGGCCCAGATCGCGGGCGAGGGCACGCACGTATGTCCCGGTGCTGCAGGTGACGGTGAGCTCGGCCACGTCACCCCCAATGCCGACCACTTCCCAGCCATCCACACGAATGCGGACCGGCATCAACTCCACCGGTCGACCCCGCCGCGCAGCGGCATAGGCGCGCCCGCCATGCCCGGGCACGTGTTTGGCTGAGAATGCCGGCGGCGTCTGTTGGAGCTCGCCAGTCAACTCTGCAAGCGCCGCTCGGATCGCCGGCTCGCTGGGCACCGGCCCCGTACGAATCGGAGCGCCCGTCAGGTCGTCGGTGTCGGTCTCGGTCCCAAAGCGGATCATCGCCTCGTAGACCTTTGGCTCAGCCACGATGAAGTTGGCGAGGCGCGTGGCGCGGCCGAACAGGAGGACGAGCAGCCCGGTCGCGAACGGATCGAGCGTTCCCGAGATGTCCCACCGAGCGCTCGTCATAGGCACGCCGACAGACCTCGACGACGTCATGCGATGTTGGCCCGGCGGGTTTGTCGACGAGGAGCAACCCCTCGCGGCCAGCACTCACGCGTCGTGTCCAGAGGGTCCGGCTGGGCCGTTTGCCTGGCCCCGCGTGCGTCGCCCACTATCCTCTTCCGCCGGGTGTGGCGCGGAGTCACCCGATTCCGCCTCGCCCTCGGGGCGCGTGTCCGATCTGACGGTGCCGAGCAAAGAGTCGATTCGCGCGGCGTAGGCAATGCTCTCGTCCAACTGAAAGGTGATCTCCGGCGCGACGCGCAATCGCAAATCTCGACCCAGGTGCGCTCGCAAGTAACCGGCCAAGCTCGTCAGTCCGTCAAAGGTTGCCGCGCGCTCTGTGGCGCTTCCGAGCACGCTGACAAACACTTTGGCGTGCCGCAGGTCGCGCGTGACCTGGGCGCCGGTGACGGTCACCAGACCCATGATGCGAGGGTCTTTGACCCCCTCAGCCAGAAACGTGGCCACCGCCTCGCGGATGGCCTCCGCCACGCGGTCGGGACGACGCGTGTCGTGCGGCATGCGCTGCTCTGCCTCAGCTTGGAGTCGATGCGAGCGTGCGGGCGACCTGCTCCGTGCGGTAGGCCTCGATGATGTCGTTGACTTTCAAGTCGTTGAAGTTCTCGATCCCGATGCCGCACTCGAACCCCTGCCGGACCTCGCGGACGTCGTCCTTGAAGCGGCGCAGCGAGCCGATCTCGCCCGTCGTACACCTGCGTGCCGTCGCGAATGACGCGAACTCGCCCTTCGCGGTTGATGACGCCTGACCGCACGAAGCAGCCGGCGATCGTGCCGACGCTTGGCGACCTTGAACAGCTCGCGCACCGTCGCGTCTCCGTCGACGACCTCTCGCTGCTCCGGCCGCAGCAGTCCTTCGAGCGCGGCTCGGACATCGGCCACCGCTTCGTAGATGATGCGATAGAGCTTGATCTCGACGCCTTCGCGCTCCGCCGCCGCACGGGCGTTGTTGTCCGGGCGCACGTGGAAGCCGACGATGATCGCGCCAGACGCCTTGGCGAGGAGAATGTCGCTCTCGCTCACCGCACCGACGCCGCGGTGGATGACCTGGACCTCGACTTCGCTCGTCGACAGCTGCGCGAGCGCATCGGCCAGCGCTTCCGCCGGTCCGCCCTGATCGGCCTTGATCACGATACGCAGCGTCCGGCGCTCGCCGGCGGCAGTCTGCGCCATGAAGTCTTCGAGCGTGACGCCGCGCGCGCGACGTGCGGCGATTCCGGGCTTCGCGGTCGAGCCGCTCGCGCTTCTGCGCCGTCTCGCGCGCGTCGGTCGCGTCTTCGACGACCACGAGCACGTCGCCCGCCGTCGGCACTTTCTCGATGCCGAGCACCTGCACGGGGATCGCGGGGCCCGCCGTCCTTGACGCCCTTGCCGCGCTCGTCGAGGAGCGCACGCACGCGACCGGCGTACATGCCGCAGAATGAAGTCGTCGCCGACGTGCAGCGTGCCGTTCTGCGACGAGGACCGTCGCGACCGGTCCCTTGCCCGGGTCGAGCTGCGCTTCGATGACCGTGCCCGCTCGCCCGTCGATTGGGGTTGGCCTTGAGATCGAGGATTTCCGCCTGCAGCAGGATCTGATCGAGCAGCGCCTGGACGTTCGTGCCCGTCTTCGCCGAGATCTCGCGTGGCCAGCGTCTGACCACCGAACGTCCTCGAGCACGACGCCATGGCTCAGCAGATCCTGCTTGACCTTGGTCACGTTGGCCGCGGGCAGGTCGATCTTGTTGATCGCGACGACGATCGGCACGCCCGCGTTCTTGGCGTGTGAGATCGCCTCGATCGTCTGCGGCATCACCTGGTCGTCCGCCGCAACGACCAGGACGACAATGTCCGTGACCTGCGCGCCGCGCGCGCGCATGGCGGTGAACGCTTCGTGGCCCGGCGTGTCGAGGAACGTGATCTGACTTGCCGTTGGGCAACGTCACGTGATACGCGCCAATGTGCTGCGTGATGCCGCCGGCCTCGCCCGCGACGACGTTGGCTTTGCGGATGTAGTCGAGCAGCGACGTCTTGCCGTGGTCGACGTGACCCATGATCGTGACCACCGGCGGACGCGCGACGAGCGTCTCGGGCAAGTCGACTTCCGTCGTCGAATCGTCACCTTCCGCCGCGTACTCCTCCTCGCGCACGGCCTGGAATCCGTACTCACCGGCGATCAGCTCGATCTGGTCGAAGTCGAGCCGCTGATTGATGGTGACCATCAGCCCCAGGTTCTTGAGCGCGAAGGCCACGATCTGCGTCGCCGGGATCTTGAGGATGTCGGCGAGCTCGCTGACCGTAATGAACTCGTTCACGCGCACGGTCTTCCGCTCGCGCTCGACCTCGGCGGCGCGTTGCGCCTCCAGCTCCTCGCGGGCGATGCCGTCATCGAACGTGCGTCGGCCGGTACGTCGCGCAGGCCCGGTCCGCAGCGCGCTCATGGTGCGCGTGATGTTCGCCGACACGGCTTCCTGGTCGACTGCTCCACGCTTGCCCTTCTTCCGGCGTTGACCACCGAGCGGCGGTCCTCCGGCCGACGGCCCCGTCGGTCGCTTGTCCTCTCGACGTGGAGGCGCGGTGCCGGCGCCCGGGGCAGCTGACGCCACGGGACGTGGGGCCGTAAAGGGTGTCCCGCTGGCCACGGGCCGTGGTCGCGGTGCTCCTGGGACAATGGGACGCGGACGCGGGCGATCGTCGCTCGCCGGACGGGACGCGCCACCGGCCATACCCGGGCGCGGCGACTCCTGCCCACCACCGGCAGGCGGAAACAGCGGCGCGTGAGCCGGGGCGCTCGAGGGGGCGGTTGGGCTTGCGCCTGCGCCGCCAAGCGCCGATGCGGGCGCACCGGTGGGCGCACTTGCGGTCGGCGGGGCTGCCGGTCGGACGCTCGGCGCAGCGGATGGTGCCGGGGCGGTGGACGCATCGGCAACCGTGCTGAAGGGCAGCGAGGCGTCTCGTGGCTCAGCGGGGCGTCGACGGATGCCGCTCGACGGCGCGGCCGCAGGTGCCGCAGATGCAGCGCCTTCTAGCGTCGCCGTCGCGCCCGTCGCTGGCGATGCAGGGCGAGTGCTTGCTGACGGCATTGCGGGCTCGGACTCCGCAGCCTCGACGGATGGGGCCTCGGCCGGACGCGGTCGGCGTCGGACCACGGTCGGCCCATCGGCGGTCGGCGGTGCTGCGGCAGCCGGAGCTTCCGCCGCGGCCGCTCCGCGACGCCGACGGGGAGTCGGTGCGGGCTTCTCGACACGCGCTCGCTTCTCACGCTCCCATCGCGCACGGACGCGCGCGACCTGCTCGTCGGTCAGCGGGCTGAAATGGGTGCGAACCGGCACGTCCATCGTCCGTAAGAGGCCCATGACCTCGTCGGCCGATATACCGAACTCGCCTGCCATGTCGTGCACTCGAAGCTTACTCACGCCACCTCCTGATGAGCTCACGAGGAGCTCGCGTCCACCAACGCGCGGATGCCTTTCGCCAGCTGCCGATCAACGATGCCGACTGCGGCCGTCGCATCGCGTCCCACAGCCGCACCGAGTACGCTCGCACTCGGTCCTAGCACCCACCGCACGTGCCGTGCGGTGAGTAGCGGCACCACTTTGTCGAGGCTGTGTCGCGAGGCATCAGGCGCGACGACGGCGAAGGCTAATCGATTTCGCATCGCCGCGTCGCGCACGCGTTGCACGCCGATCACCGCTCCCCGGCTTCGTACTCCCAACCCGACTAATCGTAGCAGTCGACGTTCTACTGAAGCATCCACACGCATATCCGGTGTCTATCGTAGATCGGCAGATACACTCGCCGCGTCACGGCGTCGAGCCGCCTGCCGGCGATTCGGCCGCCGTTTGTTCGGCGACTCATGTCCATCCGACTCTCCATCTGTTGCAGACGGTCCGCCAGAGTCCTCGGCCGAGCCCTCCTCTGTCAATTCGTCGATGATGGACATGATCCGATCGGCCTCCTCGGGAGCGATGCCGGGGAGCCGCAGTAGATCCTCGCGCTCCAGATCGATGACGTCGTTCAACGTCCGGTAGCCGGCCTCCTCGAGCACCGCGACCGTGGCCGTCTCGAGACCCTGAATCTCCGACAGCTTGACGTCTGCGGCGTCGTCCGGAGTCTCCTCCGGCAGCGGTGCGAACAGCGGAGCTTCCCCCGCCCGTTCGAGCCACTCACGACTCGAATAGAGATCGATCTTCCAGCCGGTGAGCTCCGACGCCAGGCGCACGTTCTGACCGTTTCGGCCAATGGCCAGCGACAACTGATCCTCGTCGACGACGGCTTGAATGGTCTTGGTCGCCGGGTCGCTGAACACGCGAGCGACGCGCGCCGGCGCCAACGCCAGCTTCGCGAAGCGCTCCGGATCCGGCGACCAGGGCACGATGTCGATGCGCTCTCCACCGAGCTCATTCACGACGGCCTGCACTCGCGAGCCCTTCAGGCCCACGCAGGCTCCGACTGGGTCGATCGAGTCGTCGCGCGAAACCACGGCGATCTTCGTGCGGCTCCCGACTTCACGCGCCGACGCGCGGATCTCCACGATCCCCTGTTGGATCTCGGGCACCTCGAATCGGAACAGCGCCTGCACGAATAGCGGATCGCCCCGACTCAAGATGAGCCGTGGGCCCTTGGGGGTCTCTTCGACACGCTTGAGCACCGCCCGGATCGGTTCACCCTGATGGAAGTGCTCGCGATGGTTCTGATCCCGATACGGGATGATCGCCTCGGCCTCGCGGAACTTGTTGAGCATGACGACGAGCTTGCCTCGCTCGATCTGTTGGATCTCGCCAGACAGCAACTCGCCGACGCGTCCGCTGAACTCGTCACGAATTTTTGTGCGTTCGCCTTCTCGCACCCGCTGGATGATGCGTTGCTTCGCCGCCTGCACAGCGGTCCGGCCGAACTCTGCAAAGTCGATCGGAATTTCCATCGTATCGCCGACCTGAAACTCGGTGTCCTCGTAGCGGGCCTCCTCGAGCGACACTTCGCGGCTCGCGTCCTCGACGTGGTCGACAACCGTCTTCAACACGCGGATGTCAATGGCGCCACGATCGTCGTCGATCGCCACTTCTGCTTGCACGTTGGGCCCGTGCTTCTTGGCCAACGCTGCCTTGATTCCGTCTTCGAGCAGCCCGTGCAACTCGCTGCGGCCAAGCTGCTTCGAGTTAGACAGTTCGCGGATCGCCGCAAGAATTTCAGTCGAACCGACCATCGCGACTCCCATCGTCCGTGTGTGCACTGGTGGGCGTGCCTCGGTCGCCGCCCGCTTCGTTCGTCGTTCCCATCTGCTGCGTCCGCCCTTCACCGTGAGCCAGCGCGTCTCCCCGCGTGGATCGCGGGGCCCCAAACTCCTGCTCCGTATCTCGACGCCGGCGCGCGTCGCCCGGCGACGAGACTTGCAACTCGTAACGTCTCCCGCCGAACGCGGCCGCATCGATACTGCCGGCATCGAGGCGCGCTTCGACCGCGCGCGAGACGCGCACACAGTCGTCGATGCTCACACGCCCGCCATCACGCCGGTCGATGCGCACCTCGAGAACGGGACGCGATCGCGTGCCTCCTTGGCGCAGCAACACGACGTCGTAGCCAATCGCGCCAACTGCCTGTTCGACAAGACTTTCCAAGTCTTTGTTCATGCGGGTCGACAGCTATTTGTCTGCCTCGCGCGGGCCGAAAAGAGAATAAAAAAATGTGGGGAACTTCCCCCACATTCGGCCGGGAACACCTGATGTCCCCAGTGACGGTAACTTAACGGCCCCGCGCCCGGGGTCAAGGACGGAAGAGCACGGGATCCCCCGCCTCTCGGCCTATGGCGCGAGAATCGCCGCCACCTGCCTCTCGCGATCGCCGGCCCGGTGAGAAAAGTAGAGGCCGTTGTCGCACCGCGTGCAAGACGGGCTCGTGGTCACCGACCCCACGCCGGCGTCCTGCGCCTGACGGGCAAGGATTGCACGCAAATCGACCGCCCGTGGCCGGTCGGGCCGAGAGCCAGTGAGTTGGGCGTACACGTCTGGCCCGACTTCGTAGCACCGGCCGCAAATCGCCGGCCCGAGGTAGACCCGGAGCTCGTCGGCGGCAAGGCCCCGTGCCGCGAAGGCTGTGATGGCGGCCGGCAGGATCCCTGCGGCGGTCCCCCGCCAACCGGCATGCACCAGGGCGATTGCACGCGTTGGATGAGCGAGGAAGACGGGCACACAGTCGGCGATCGTAATGCCGAACCCGATCCCGGGCTCAGCTGCGAAGTGCCCATCCGCATCGCTCGCCCGTAGCCACCCGGCCCAGCCGGGATTGTGCTGGAGGACCCGGGAGCCGTGGACCTGCGTCGCGGTCGCAAATCGTGATCCCTCGCCAGCGGCGCCCAGCGTGGCGCGCAACGCCTCCCATCGTGCCAGGACTTCCCCGACCGGCCCGGCGCCGCTGAGGGCCAGATCCCCCGCGCCTCGCGTGCTCACCAGGGCTCGGATGCCGAACGCCGCGAACGCCTCGATCTCGAGATAGGGGTCCGACTTGCTCTCGGCCGGGTCAGTCGCGTGCGCCCCACGCCCCATCGCTATCACCATCCTCGCATCATGTCCGGATATCCTCTACCCGCCGAATGCGCGCCCCCAGAGCGTTGAGTCGTTCATCGATGCGTTCGTAGCCGCGATCGATCTGCCGGACATTGTTGATCGTACTCGTGCCTCGCGCGCACAGCGCCGCCAAGAGGATCGCCATCCCGGCGCGAATGTCGGGCGACTCGACAACGCCGGCGTGCAGCTCAGAAGGGCCCGCCACGAGGGCGCGGTGCGGATCGCAGAGCACGATCCGCGCGCCCATGCCGATCAACTTGTCCACGAAGAACATCCGCGACTCGAACATCTTCTCGTGCATGAGAATCAACCCTTTGCACTGCGTCGCGGTGACGATCGCGATTGACATGAGGTCCGCCGGAAAGGCCGGCCATGGCTGATCCTCGAGCTTCGGAACATGGCCCCCGAGGTCGGAAAGAATTTCACGGGGCTGGTCGGCGCCGACCAGCAGATCTGCCCCATCGGTCTCGCAGATCACCCCGAGACGCTCGAACCCCATCCGCACGGCCCGGAGATGCTCGACGCCGGCGTCGGCAATGCGGAGGGAGGAACAGGTGACCGCGGCCATCCCGATGAACGACCCCACTTCAATGTGGTCGGGACCGATCGCGTAGCGCGTGCCTCGCAGCGAGCGGCCACCCTGAATCGTCATGGTATTGGTGCCGATTCCGTCAATCTGTGCGCCCAGGGCGACGAGGAAGCGGGCGAGGTCCTGCACATGTGGCTCGCTCGCGGCGTTCCGCAGCACGGTCGTCCCTTCCGCCGCCGTTGCTGCCATCAGCGCGTTTTCGGTCGCCGTGACGCTCGGCTCATCGAGAAAGACATCCGCGCCGCGCAGGCGGTTGGCGCGCAGGTGAAACCCACCATCGACAGCAATGGCTGCGCCGAGCTGCTCGAGCGCGAGGAAGTGCGTGTCCACGCGCCGCCGGCCGATGACGTCTCCGCCCGGCGGTGGCAGGAGGACCTCCCCGCATCGCGCCAACAGCGGACCGGCGAGGAGAATGGAAGCCCGGATCTTGGCGCACAGCTCGGGATCGAGCGAGGCGGCGCGCACCTCCGACGCGTGGATCCGTATCGCGTTGCGACCAGTCCACTTGATGTCCACGCCTACCGAGCCCACCAGGTCGACCAGGGTTTGGGTATCGGCGATCCTGGGGATATTGTCGAGCTCGACGGGCTGGTCCGTCAGCAACGCGGCCGCAATGATGGGCAGTGCGGCGTTCTTGTTGCCCGATGGGCGGATGGTGCCGGTGAGGCGGTGGCCACCTTCGACAACAAATCGGGTGGGAGGCATGGTGGATAGGGCCAGCGTCAGGGGTGAGATCTTGAAATGGCTCGCGAGCGACGACGGCAACAGGACGAGTGGGAAGATCGTCCATCACATGTCCGGGCGGATGCCCGCGATCGTTTCCATCGCGGCCGACTCTGTGGCTGACCCTGGTCAGCCCTTGCTGGCACCGCTAGATACCAGCGCATGACTGAACCGTCGACCTTCCAGACGATCGTAGCAGTCGCGAACGGCATACTATCGATTGTCGCTTGCGTCCTGCTAGTGGCCGTTACGGTCGCCGTGCTCTTGGGCTGGCGGGCGCTGCGCCGGACGTGGTCGCAGTTGGCGATCGTGCAGCGTGACTTCGCACCGGTGCTGAGCACCATGGGACGGGCTGTCGGCAACCTCGAAGCCGTCAGCGCGACCGTGCGGGCGGACGTCGACGCGATTCACGCGACGATCGAGGCGGCGACCGATGGTGCGCAAACGGTCATCCGCACCGCCGGGCATCGTCTCGAGCGACTCGATGCCGCGGTGGGTGCGACGCAAGACGAAGTCGAGGCTGCACTTGTCGATGTGGTCGCCGCGGCACGCGGACTGCGTGCTGGAGCTGCGGCACTGCGTGGACTCTTGGGCCTGACTGAGGCGACCTCTCGGCGCGCACCGACGCGCGCCTCCGGATCATCCGATGAGGACCTACTGGCCGCGGATCCATCGGATCCTGACGGCCGAACGGATGGGATCGACGAAGCCAATCTGGACGACGCGGGAGACCGCCGCGCTCGCCCCGGTAGCAATCGGCCCCGGCCGCGAGTGCGGTCGCGCCGCGGTCATCCCTGACCGGCTTCGGATGCCCAACGGCGTAGTCCGCTGACCGGCGGGTAATCGGGTGCGCGCGACTCGAGCGGTCGGCTTTGGAGCGGTGCTCGTCGGCGTCGTGATCGCGATCGCGATGACGCCGGCGACCGCGTACGCATGGACTCCAGGGACGCACGTGTTCTTGGGCGAGGCCGTCATGCGCTCTCTGGACTTGCTGCCATCCGGAGTGAGCGACCTGCTTCGCACGTTCCCGTACGAGTTCCTTTACGGCTCGATCGCCGCCGATACGAGCATCGCGAAGAAATACGCGCCCGTCGGCCGCCATTGTCATTCATGGCCCGTTGGACTGGAGATCTTCGAGCGAGCAGATGACACGCCGCTCCGCGCGTTCGCGTTCGGCTATCTGGCGCATTTGGCCGCCGATGCCGTCGCGCACAACTATTTCGTTCCGCGGCAGCTCGCCCTGACGTCGAGCACCACCGCGCTGGGTCACAGCTACTGGGAGAGCCGATTCGAGACGCACCTGGGCGACGGATATAGTCGGCGTGCCCACGACCTGCTCGCAGGCGACCATGTTAGCGCGGACTCGCATCTCGACCGTATTCTGAGTCCGACGATCTTCAGTACCCAGACCAACCGCCGGATCTTCCGCGGCATGGTGTACGTAACGGACACGGAGTCGTGGCAGCGGATATTCCAGCTCGTAGCGGAGAACAGCCGCTGGGATCTGCCGGACGAAGATGTGGGGCAATACATCGCACGGTCCTACGACTTCATCATTGACCTGCTAAAGCGGTTCGATCGATCCGAGGCGTTTGCGTTGGACCCGGCGGGCGACGAGCCCCTGCGGCGCGCAAAGCGTGTGCGACGGGCCGCTCTCCGACGAGGGCGCGCCCACGTCGAGGGCGAGGCCGTGCGGCACTTCGGCCTTCCCGAGTCGACCCTGCCCTATGCCGCGGCGCTGGTGACGCCGCTCTACGAGCCGAGGCGCTTGGCCAGCAGTTGATTGACCCGCTTGGGATCCGCACGCCCCTGCGACTTCTTCATCACCTGGCCCACCAGGGGGCCGACCAATTTCCGCTCGCCGGCGAGAAAGCGGCGAGCCTCGGTGGCATTCTCCGCTAGCACCTCGTCGATCCAGCGCTCCAGTGCGCCGTCGTCTCCGACCTGCGTCACGCCCAGTCGCTTCGCCACTGCGGCGGCCCCTTCGCCGCTCTGGACCATCTCGGCGAAAACGGTCTTGGCCGCCGAGTGGCTCACAGTCCCGTTGCGTACCAACCCAAGGAGTCCCGCGAGCGCCGCCGATGTCAGCGGAAACCGGGCGATGTCCAGGTTGTGCGCGTTGAGATACGCCAGCACTTCGGTGAGCACCCAGTTGGCGCTGGTTTTGGCGTCACCGTGTTCCGCGACGAGTGACTCGAAGTACTCGCCGACGCGCAGCTTATCGACCAGTGGCTCGATCTCCGCTGCGGTGAGCCCGTAGGACGCGGCGTAGCGCGCACGCCGGGCCGCGGGCAGCTCCGGGAGCGCGTCCCGAGCGGCAGTAATGCGCGCGGGCTCGACCTCGAGTGGCGGTAGATCCGGCTCAGGAAAATATCGGTAGTCGTGACTCTCTTCCTTGGAGCGGGCCGGCCGCACGATGCCGTGAGCGGCATCCCACAACATTGTTTGCTGCGCGACTCGTTCTCCTCGGTCCAGCACCGTGCATTGCCGCTCGAACTCGGCGGCCAGCGCGCGCTCGACGTAGCTGAAGGAGTTGAGGTTCTTGACCTCGGTCTTGGTACCGAGCGCCGTTGTGCCACGCGCCCTGGCGCTGACGTTGGCGTCGACCCGGAGACTTCCCTCTTCCATGTTGACGTCGCTGACGCCGACGTACTCCATCGTCTGCTTGAGCGTGCGCAGGTATCTCCCGGCGTCGGCTGGCGAGCGCAGATCGGGCTCGCTCACGATCTCGATCAGCGGCACGCCGGCCCGGTTCAGGTCAATCGCGGTTCCATCGGGATACCGATCGTGGATCGACTTCCCGGCATCTTCCTCGAGATGCACGCGCGTGATCCGCACGGTCCGATCGCCGATCGCGAGCGATCCACCTGTGGCCAGCGGGCGGTCGTATTGCGAGATCTGGTAGCCCTTGGGCAGGTCGGGGTAGAAGTAGTGCTTTCGGGCGAAGATCGAGACCGGGTGCACGCTGCAGCCCAGTGCGAGTGCCGCACGCATCGCGAGATCGACGGCTCGCTCATTGAGCACCGGGAGCGCGCCCGGTAGCGCGAGGCACACCGGGCACACGTTGGTGTTGGGCGGCGCGCCGTACGCCGCGGAGCACGAGCAGAACGCCTTGGTCATGGTCTTGAGCTGCACGTGCACCTCGAGGCCCACAACCATCTCGTAGCGGCTGGGCGTGCCAGTGGTCGACATGGACGTCAGCGTGTCATCGCGGGGGCGCGCTCGAGTGCGGCGGCGCCGAGAACATCATTTCCTCGCCAAAGTGCGGCGCGATCAACTGTCCGCCGACAGGCAGCCCCTGCGCTGTCCCGATCGGCACCGAGATGGCCGGGACACCCGCGAGGTTGGCCGTCGCCGTGAAGATGTCGTTGAGATACATCTGGTAGGGATCGGATATCGCGCCGATGCGGAAAGCGGGAGCCGGCGTCGTCGGCGTGAAAAGCATGTCCACGCCGTCCGCAAACACGCGACGGAAATCGTCCGCGACGAGCGCCCGGACCTCCTGTGCCTTACGGTAATACGCGTCGTAGTAACCGGCCGACAACACGTACGTGCCGAGCAAGATCCGCCGTGTGACCTCGGGTCCAAAGCCAGCCGAGCGCGTTCCTTCATACATGGCGACCAGCGCCTCGGCATCGACGCGCAGCCCGTAGCGCACGCCGTCGAAGCGGGCGAGGTTCGAGGAGGCTTCGGCGGGCGCCACGATGTAATACACGGGGATGGCGTACTCCGTGTGTGGTAGCGACACGTCGCGCACTGTAGCGCCCAGCTTCATCAGTGCGTCCAGCGCCTCGTCGCAGCGCGCACGCGTCTCGCCATCGAGTCCTGGCGGGAAATACTCTCGGGGGCGGCCGATGACACGGCCGGCCAGCGGTTTGTCGGCCGCCGATCCCCGAGCCGCGGCGGCGGTGTAGTCGGAGACCGGAGCCGCTACGGACGTCGCATCGTACGGGTCACGCCCGGCAATCACGCGCAAGCCGACCGCAGCATCCGCCACGGTGCGCCCCAAGACCCCGACCTGATCGAGCGATGATGCGAACGCCACGAGGCCGTAGCGGCTTACGCGGCCGTACGTTGGTTTCGCCCCTACGACGCCGCAAAAGCTCGCGGGCTGTCGGACTGAGCCACCCGTCTCCGAGCCGAGCGCAATTGGTGTGATGCCCGCGGCAACGGCGGCCGCTGACCCACCGGATGAGCCGCCCGGGACGCGCGAGGGGTCCATCGGATTTCGCGTGGGTCCATACGCGCTGTGCTCAGTCGACGACCCCATGGCGAATTCGTCCATGTTCGTCGTGCACACTACGACGGCGCCCGCATTGCGCAGCCGCCGCACGACCGTTGCCTCGTACGGACTGACGTAGCCCCGCAGGATGCGCGAGCCGCACGTCGTCGGCAGGTCGCCGGTGGCGATGTTGTCTTTGATTGCGACCGGCACGCCCTGAAGCGGCCGGTGGACCGGATCGGGGGGCAGGCGACTCGCGTCTTCAGCCTCGCGTCTGGCGTTCGGGTTCATCGAGACGACGATGTTGAGGTTTTGCACCTCAGCAGCGCGCGCCAACGCCGCATCAACGCGCGCCGTGCTCACAACTCATCCTCGCCCGATGCATCATCGCCGACCGACCGTCCACCGTGCGTGGCCAGCCGTGGGACGATGAAGAATCCGTCGCGCATCTCGGGTGCGAATGTCTCGACCGGTCGAAGCAGGGGGACGGGCGGTCCGTGGTCCTCGCGCCAGGGCGTCTGTGCCGCGCTCATGTCGTCACGTGCGCCCTGTGTGTCGACGCGCTCGAGAATCGCCATGTGGGCCAGGATGCCGGAGAGCTCGCGCGCGAGGACCCCCACGCGGTCCTCGGGGAGCGCTAGCCGTGCAAGCGCGGCGATGCGACGGACTTCATCCAGCTCGACGGTCATGCAAGACACCCTACGGCGACAGGTTTCAACGTGGGCCACTCCCTACCACACCCCGCGGCGGACAGCTCATTTACTCCACAGGGCGCTGCAAGCCGGCCTGCGCGATCACCAGCGTCTTTCGGCCAATCGATGCGTCCTCGAAATCTATCTTGACCTTGGCATCGCGCCCGACACCCGAAATCTCGGCGATCGTGCCGCTGCCAAAGGTACGATGCCGCACGCGCTCACCCACGGTGTATGCCGGTGCGTCCTGCGATGCCTCCGCGGCATCAAACTCGACGGTCCAATTGGCACCGAGCGACACCGGACTCCCTGGGCGCCGCGCGGCCGCACGGCTGCCACCCCACGAGGCGTTTGAGCGTCCGAAGTCACCAAGCGCCACGCGGCCCGAGCTCCGCACCCGCATGGTGTCGCACCGCTCGAGCATGCCGCTCGGCACTGCGGCCAGGAAGCTCGACTCCTTGCCGGGAAGCAGCTCGCCATTACGGCGCCGCTGTTCGGCGAACGACAGATAGAGCTTGCGCTCGGCGCGCGTGATGCCCACGTATAGCAGGCGGCGTTCCTCCTCGAGCATGGCCGGATCGTCGAATGCGCGGGCCAGGGGAAAGAGCCCATCCTCGAGACCCGCGATGAACACGACGGGGAACTCGAGGCCTTTGGCATTGTGCACCGTCATCATCACGATCGCGTCAGCCGCGGGATCGAGTTGGTCGATACCCGCGACGAGCGTCGTTCGCTGCAGGAAGTGCTGGAGTGGCGTGAGTCCGACCTCCCCGCCCTCCTCCGCGACCGTCTCGGCGGCACTGGTGATCAGCTCCCGAACATTGTCCAAGCGATCCGCAGCGTCTGGCCCCTCGGCTCGCAGGTAATCGCCGTAGCGTATGCCCTCGACCAGCGTCCTCAGCAGCTCATCCACACTAGCTTCGGCAGCTTGGACACGGAGTCGCTCGATCAGCGCCGCGAACTCCGCAAGGGCGCCACGCGGTGCGGCGCGGAGCTCCGACACGAGCGCCGGCCGAGCGGCGGCCTCCAACAGGGAGACGCGCTCGCGACCGGCGGCGGCAGCCAGCTGAGCGATGCCCGTGTCGCCGAGTCCACGACGTGGCACCGTGATCGCTCGACGAAAGGCTTCGTCGTCAGCCGGATTCGCGATGAGCTTCAGGTAGCTCATGAGATCGCGGATCTCGCGCCGGTCGTAGAATCGGATTGCACCCACGAGGCGGTACGGGATGCCCTGTCGGCGCAATGCTTCCTCGAACGCGCGGCTCTGCGAATTCGTCCGGTACAGAATCGCGATGTCGCGCAGAGCTAGATCGGCCTCGCGGCGCCGCCGCGCAACGATCTCCTCGGCAATCGCTGCCGCCTCGTCGCGCTCATCCAGCGCCCGCATGGCGGTCACGGCTTCCCCGCGCTCCTTCGTCGTGCGAAGCGTCTTGCCGAGGCGCCGCGTGTTGGCCGCGATCACGGTATTGGCCAACTCGAGGATGCGACCCGTGGAGCGGTAGTTCTCCTCCAGCCGCACCGTCTTGGACTGCGGAAAGTCCTGACTGAAGTCCAGCATGTTTCGCAGGTCCGCGCCGCGCCACTGATAGACGACCTGGTCGTCGTCGCCGACGACCGTCACGTTGCCGGTGCCCGTCAGCAGCTTGATGAACGAGTACTGTGCGCGGTTGGTGTCCTGATACTCATCGACGAGGATGTATCGAAATCGCGCCTGGTACGCCGCGCGTCGCTCTGGGTGGTCGGTGAGCATCCGGACGGGCAACACGAGCAAGTCATCAAACGTCACTGCATTGTTGGAGCGCAGGACGCCCTCGAGGTCCGCATAGACCCCCGACGCGGCACGGCTGAAGGCGTCGTTGGCCAACTTGGCATATGCGTCTGGGAACACCAGGGCGTTCATCGCGTCGGAGATCGCCGACTGGATCGCCTTCGGGGTCCAGTCCCTGGGCGCGATGCCGCGGGCGTCCATGACTCGCTTCACGACGGCTAGCGTGTCGTCTTCGTCGTAGATCGTGAAATTCGACGAGCGCCCAACCAGCGGGGCGTTCGCGCGGAGGAGGCGGGCGCCCACGGCGTGGAACGTGCCCACCCACATCCCGGTGAGCGGTCCGCCCAAGAGGCGCTCCAGTCGTTCGCGCATCTCGCCGGCGGCCTTGTTGGTGAACGTGACGGCGAGGATCTGTGAGGGATCGACGTCGCGGACTTGCACGAGTCGCGCGATCCGCAGCGTGAGCACGCGCGTCTTTCCCGACCCGGCCCCGGCGAGGACCAGCAAGGGTCCATCACCGTATTCCACGGCCTCGCGCTGCGCCGGGTTCAGTGACTCAGTGAGGGTGCGCGCATTGGCGGCGGCGGTCAGGACCATTGTGGCAAAATAATGTCGAACGTCGCGCCTCGATCGACCGGCACGAGCACGAGATGCCCGCGATGGTTGTCTTCGACGATGCGTCGAGCGAGCGACAGCCCGATGCCCCAGCCATGCGCCTTGGTGGAGAACCCGGGTCGAAAGACTTCCTTGCGCAGCTCGCGCGCGACCCCGGGACCGTCGTCGGCGACTCGGAGGCGCACCCCTCCGCCGGGCAGCGCGTTGGCCGACAGCGCCACCTCCCCACCGCGGCCCGCCAGCGCGTCGATGGCATTCTTGGCAAGGGCTTCGACCGCCCATTCGAGCAGCACCGGATCGCCCTCGACCGTCAGATCGCCTTCCCCACGCGAGGTGATGAGACTCACCGTGTGGGCCAGCGAGGGCACGCGCGCGCGAAAGTACGTCGCCACACGGTCGACCAGGTCGCCAGCATCCACGCGCTGAGCCCGGGATGGGCGTCCGATCCGCTCGAACCGGTGGGCGACGCGCTCCAGGCGGTCGAGATCGCTCTGCATGTGCGTGAGCACGGCGTTGCCGTCGCGATCGGGCACCTCCTCGCGGAGGAGCTCGAGCCACCCACTGAGACTCGACAGCGGTGTCCCCAGCTGGTGGGCGGATTCGCGAGCCATGCCTGCCCACACCTTTTCGCGGTCCACATGTGCCCGCGTTCGCAGGATGAACACACCGAACGCGATGAGGAACGCGAGCAGGATGCCCTGCAGAACCGGAATGATGCGGAGCCCGCGGACGAGTGGCGTGTTGCCGAAGTGGATGATGCCGATCCCCGGCTCGACGACCGGAGGATTCTGCTGATCGAGCTTCGCGATGTATTGCGCCATCTCCGGGCCGTCGAGCGGTGCCGCGAAGGGCAGGTTGGTGGTGTCGCGTGGGTTGCCGTGCTGATCGGTCACGACGACGGGGACTCCGCTCGCGCGAATGTGTCCTGCGAGGTCCACCAGCGCCGCGGTGCTCGCGCCTTCCGACGTGTCGCTCAGCGCCCGAAACACGCGGGCTGACATCAGCCCCGAGCGGGCCGCTTCGCGGCGCAGCTCGGCGATGACGCGCTGCGTCGTGATCGCGTACCACGCCAGCAGGACGGCGAATCCGACGACGAGCAGGACGGCGGGTGCGCGACGCGCCATCGCGGCCCTCCGTTAGCCCAACCGGTCGACGCCAATCCGCGAGCGGAGCACCTCGGGGACCCGCACGCTTCCATCGGGCTCCTGATAGTGCTCCAACAGAGCGGCCAGCGTGCGTGCCAGGCCGAGTCCCGACCCATTCAGCGTGTGAACGAACGCGGGCTTGGCCCCGCCTACGGGTCGGAAGCGAATGTTGGCGCGGCGCGCCTGGAAGTCCGTGAACGTGCTGCAGGAGGACACCTCCAGCCACTTGCCCACGCCCGGCGCCCACGCTTCCAGGTCGTATGTCTTCGCGCTGCCGAAGCCGGTATCGCCGGCGGCGAGCAGCACGACCCGGTACGGGAGCCCAAGTCGTTGCAGTACGGCTTCGGCATGGCTGGTGAGGAGCTCGTGCTGCGCGGCGGAGTCCTCCGGGGTCGTGAGCCGCACGAGCTCCACTTTGTCGAATTGGTGGAGGCGCAGCAGGCCGCGCGTGTCCTTGCCGTGCGCCCCGGCTTCTCGCCGGAAGCATGGCGTATAGGTAGTAAACGCCCGCGGCAGCGAGGCGCCATCGAGGATCTCGTCGCGATACAGATTCGTGATGGGGACTTCGGACGTCGGGATCAGGAACAGGTCCTCGTTGACCAGCCCGTATTGCTCATCCTCGAACTTCGGAAATTGCGCGGTCCCGAACATCGATGCCCGGTTGACCACGAGAGGTACCCACACTTCCTCGTACCCGTGCTCCGTCGTGTGCAGGTCCAGCATGAACGAGATGACTGCGCGGACGAGTCGAGCGCCCAATCCGCGGAAGGCGACGAATCCCGAGCCCGCGACCTTGGCGCCGCGGGCAAGGTCGAGAAGCCCCGCGCCATCCGGTCCAGCGACCTCCCAGTGCGGTCGGACGCCTTCGGATGGGCGAATGGTGCCCCACGTGCGAATGACCCGGTTGGCCTCCTCTCCGCCAGCGGGTACTTCCGGAAGCGTGATGTTCGGCAACTCGGCGACGAGGCCGCCGAAAGCGGCCTCGACCTCGCCGCGCTCCCGGTCTAGGCGATCGAGCTCCGCGCCGAGTACCCGGCCGCGCTCGATGAACTCCTCGGCGGACTCGCCTCGCTGCTTCCGTCGCCGGACCTCTTGGGTGATGGTGTTGCTCTCGGCCCGCTTATCCTCGACCGCTCGGATCGCCGCGCGTCGCTGCTGTTCCAGCGATTCGGCGCGGTCCAGCGTCGATGCCAAGCCGTCGAGCATTCCCCGCCGGCGGAGAGCCTCACGCACGGCCTCGGGATGATCACGGAGTAGGCGCAGGTCGTGCACAGGAAGCGCCGGGAGTCCCGACCACTAGAACGTCGGGATGCTATCGTCGTTGAATTCCCGATACCCGCAATTCGGGTCTTCGGTTGCACGGAAATGGATCGTGCGTAACGCCTTGTTGACGCTGTCGATCACGAACTTGCCGTACAGAAAGGGCAAAGGATCCGTCGCGCATCCCGGCGGATTCGACTCCATCATGAGTCCCTGACCGGGCGACAACTCGTAAACGGAGTCGGTTTGGTATCCGCTGTTCGGAATGTTTGCCTTGATGGCATAGCGGACCTGGTCGAACGGTTCGGTCAGTCGCTGGAAGCCGACGGTGAAAGCTCCGATTGACCCGTCCTCGATGAACCGGACCGGGATGATGACGGCCCGGCCGGTTGTCGAATCGACGTCGAACGCGAAGTCGAACGTGAGTGCGCTCGTCACATTGACCACGCGGTCCTCGGCCAGGTAGAATCCCGATGGTTCATAGGAGCCGGTCCCGTTGATTGCCCAGGCGACGAGTGTGTCGGTGACAACGCCGGTGCTGGCTATAGGGTCAATGGGGCCGCCACAGGCGGCGGCGCCCAGGACACCTAGAACCAACAGCAACGGCGCGCGGCACGCAGCCGCACGGCGCGCGATCGACGATCCACGAGCGAGAGGAGACATGTGTGGCTCCGCGTAGATTACAGGCGTACACACAACCGTGCAAGCTGTTCCCGCGGCTTGACTTCGACGCTGGCCGCCTCTAGCTTCGCAGCCACTTTCCTCCTACGGCAAACCGGATGTGATCCAGGCGCGTCATACTAGCAGCAGCTGCCGCGAGGCCCCCAGTAGGGGTGACGCGTGCGTCGCCCTCGTGGTGGGCCGCCACGAGCCTAGGGCCGCGATCGAGCAGGTGAGCGGCCGCTTCTTCGGAGGAAGGCCATGCCGACTATCCGCGATCTCGTAGCCGCGATCCGTCAGCGCGACGGCGTGGATGCCGCGGTCGTGCTCGGGCGCGATGGGCTGCTGATCGACAGCCAGACTGTAACGAACCTGGCGCCGGACGATGTCGCCGCTCACGTACCGGCCATCATTGCCTCGGCTGACGAATTCGGAGCGGCGGCCGGGCGCGGCAACATGACGACCGCCGTGCTGGAATACGCCAATGGGCTCGCCATCGTCTCAGTCCTTTCCACCGACGCCGTCCTGCTCGTACTGCTTCAGCCCAATGCCAACATCGGCCAGCTGCTGTTCGAGCTTCGGCGCAACCGCGAGCACATCGCGTCGTTGGTCTAGCAGGTCCGGGGGCGGCGATGCCTACGATCCATGCGCTGGTGGCGGATGACGAGCCACACATCGGCCGCATCATCAAGATGAAGCTCGAGCAAGGGCCGTTTCGTGTCACACTCGCGTACGACGGACGCGAAGCCCTCGAGGTGCTGCGACGCGAGCTTGATATCCAGATCGTGCTGTTGGATCTCATGATGCCACACCTGAGCGGCCTCGATGTGTTGGCCGAGATCCGGTCGCAGCCGCAGTGGAAAGACTTGCCGTGTATCATCCTGACAGCCGCCGGGCAGGAGCAGCAGCATCGACTCGCCCTGCGCCTTGGCGCGACGGAGTTTCTGACAAAGCCATTCAGTCCGAAGAAGCTCTACGCGCGGACCGCGGAACTGGTCGGGGTCGCGCACACCGAGGGAGGCGCCGACGCCGGTTGATACGCGGCTCCGCTGGGCAGTCGTGCTCGCGGGCGGCGTTGGATCGCGCTTCTGGCCGCTCAGCACGCCCCAGCGGCCCAAGCAGGTTCTACCACTCGTCACAGATCGCCCGCTCCTGGTCGATACACTCCAACGGCTCGGGCCTCTCGTGCCGCGGGAGCAGACGCTGGTCCTGACGAGTCGCGCGCTCGCACCGACGCTCGCGACGCTCACCGGGCTCCCCACGGACAACGTGCTGACCGAGCCGCGTCCCGCCGGGACCGCGGCCGCCTTGACGTGGGCCGCCGCAGAGATCGCGCGCCGGGCCGGGGGCGAAGCAGTGATGACGTGCGTGCATGCCGACTGGGCCATTGGCGATGACGCGGCCTTTCGCGCGACGCTCGCCTCCGCCGCGGATACCGCCGCAGCACAGGCCAGCCTGGTCACCGTCGGGATCGTGCCGACGCGGCCCGACCCCGGATTCGGCTACATCTGTCCCGGTCGTGAGATCGCGCCCGGTGTGCGGGCCGTGCAGCGCTTCATCGAGAAGCCAGACCGACGCCAGGCCGAAGTCATGGTTCGGGAGGGGTATCTATGGAACTCCGGCATCTTCGTGTGGCGGGCGGGGGATTTCTTGGAGGAAGTCAATCGCTACACGCCCGAGGTGTCGGGTGCGCTGGCCGCCGCGCTCGCGGTCGGGCGCGACGCTGCGACCTTCTTCGACGCAGCGAAGCCCGTGTCAGTCGATGTCGGGGTGCTCGAACGCAGCGGCCGCGTGCTCGTGATGCCGGGATCGTTTGGTTGGGATGACGTAGGAACCTGGGCGGCGCTACGGCGGGTACGCCCGCGAGACGCGGACGGCAACGCGGTGCATGGTCCAGTCTTTACCCGGGACGCGCACGATAATGTGGTGCACGCCGAAGGCAGCGCGGTCGTCCTCTACGGCGTTTCGGATCTCGTCGTCGTCACGCGTGATGGCCTCACGCTCGTCACGACGGTCGATCGCTCGAACGATCTCAAGACACTCGTCGAGTCCCTGCCCGCCCGATTCGGCGGCGCTTCGACCTGAGTCGCGACACTCATGTCGCTGTACTTGTACGACGACCATCGAGCGCGCCGATTCGAGCCGTTTGCGCTCACACGCCCCGTATCAGAGCTCTGTGCTGGTGCGATGATCACGCGGCGACGGTGGGCCAGCGTCTGCGGCGAGCCGGTGGCCGGCGTGCTGGCGGCTGACCATCTCCGCGACTTCTCGGAGTTCGATAGCCCGCCGACCGTCACGCGCCTCATTCCCCCTCGCGCCCGAGTGGCCAACAGCCGGTGTATTCCACTCCTGACCGCGGGGCCGGCTGCAGACGTGTGGATCTGCCGAGGACGGGTCGCGGCCGTTCGCACGCGCCACTCGCTGGACCCCACCACGCTCACGTCGGATGATGCCGGGCTCGAGGCGCTCGTGGCGTCAGATGCGCGCACCGCGGAGATTCCCGGGCGCTGGGTGGAGGATGTCTGGGATTACATCCGTGATCTCCCGGCGCAGCTCGATGGATGACATCCCGCGGATCGTAACCGGGTTAGCGCTGGACGAGATCGCCGCTTCGCGGGCGACCCGGTTGGGCGAGCATCCCCTCTTCGTGGAGCGCGGCGCGATCGTCGAGCCGCACACCATCTTCGATCTGCGCAACGGGCCTGCGCTGGTTCGGGCGCGCGCGACCATCCAAGCATTTACGCGCCTTGTCGGGCCGTGCGTAATCGGAGAAGCTTCGACCGTAACGACCGACCGGATCGCGACCTCCTCCGTTGGAGAGCACTGCAAAGTGCATGGCGAGTTGAGCATGTCGATCGTGCTGGGTTACACCAACAAGGCGCACGATGGCTTTGTCGGACACTCATATCTCGGTCGATGGGTCAACCTCGGGGCCGGCACCATCACGAGTAATCTCAAGAACACGTATGGCCCCGTGCAGCTGTGGACGCCGGATGGACTTCGGGACACGGGCCTGACGTTCCTCGGCGCGTTCATCGGGGATTACGCCCGGACTGGCATCGGCGTCCGCCTGACCACGGGGACCGTGCTGGGCGCTGGCGCGAACATCTTCGGCGTGGCCGCGCCAAAGACCATCCCGCCATTTGCATGGGGAGAGGCGGCGCCATTCGCGGCGTTCGAGTTGCCGAAGTTGATCCAGGTCGCGGAGCGTCAAATGGCACGCCGGGAAGTGCCGCTCACGGAACAGGCGCGCCGCGCTCTGGCGACCGCGCACGCACGCGGGCTGGACACGGCGCAGGCGTGGGGGGCGGACGGCGGCCAAGGGCGGCCGGGATGAGGAGTTGGGTGCTGGGGACCGGCAGTCACGGCAACGCCGTGGTGATCGAATCCGAACAATCGCGAGTGCTCATCGACGCCGGGATACCGATCCGATCCCTGGTCCGACGCCTCGGCCGAATCGGCTTCGCGCCAGAAGACATTGAAGCGGTCGTGTTGACGCACGAGCACGCCGACCACGCCCGAGCGGCGCTGGCCGGCGCGCGCGCGTTCGGGTGGCGCATTTTCGCCACGCGTGGCACGATCGCCGCCGACCCCGACCTGGCGGCAGCGGGTGCCGAGAGCGTGCGCCCTGGCGATGCTCTCGTGCTGAGCACGATGGAAATCGTGACGATCCCAATCCCGCACGACGCGGCTGCGCCGGTGGCCGTCGTCGCGACCGCGCAGCGATCGGGGATTCGTACTGGCGTGGCGTACGACCTCGGACGGGCGACGGACGCCGTGCACCGGGGGTTGTCGCAGCTGGACGTCCTCATCGTCGAGTCAAACCACGACGACGGTCTTCTCCGGACCGGGCCCTACCCTCGGTCGGTCGCCAACCGCATCGCGGGACCACACGGACATTCTGAGCAATGCGGACGCTGCCCAACTCGTCGCTGCGGTGGCCCACCGGGGGCTCAGGCGCGTCGTGTTGGCGCACCTCAGCGCCAACTGCAACGAGCCGGCGCTTGCGTTGCGCACAATGGCGAGCGCCGTCCGACGAGGCGCCGCGCGCGGCGCCGCACTGAGCGTGGCAAGCCAGACGGACGTCACCGGTCCTTTCGCTCTGGGCGAGGTCGGAGCCCAGTTGTCCCTGGAGATCTGAACGACGGGATCCGGGGTCTGGGATCCGGGAAACAAATCGCAGGGCCAGTGACGATGCGCTGTCACTGGCCCTGCGGTTTGTTCCCCGGACCCGAATCCCGGATCCCGGATCCCGAGCTCTAGTACATCCCGCCCATGCCGCCACCCGGCGGGCCACCGGCCGGCGCAGGCCTTGTCTTCCTTCTTCTCGACGACCAGCGCTTCGGTCGTCAGCAGCAGCCCCGCGATCGACGCGGCGTTCTGCAGCGCCGTGCGGGTCACCTTGGTCGGGTCAATCACACCCGCCTGGACGAGGTTCTCGTACTGTCGGTCAGTGCGTTGTAGCCGTAGGCAGTTGTCCTTGGACGCCACGGACCTTCTCGACCACGATCGAGCCCTCGCCACCCGCATTCTGCACGATCATCCGGATCGGCTCCTCGATCGCGCGACGCACGATGTCGACGCCGATCTGCTCGTCGGCGTCGCCCGTCTTGAAGGCCTTGAGAGCCGGCTGCGCGCGGATGAACGCCACGCCGCCGCCCGGGACGATCCCTTCCTCGACCGCCGCGCGGGTCGCGTGCAGCGCGTCCTCGACGCGTGCCTTCTTCTCCTTCATCTCCGACTCGGTCGCTGCGCCGACATTGATCACCGCCACGCCGCCGGCGAGCTTCGCGAGCCGCTCCTGCAGCTTCTCCTTGTCGTAGTCCGACGTCGACTTCTCGATCGCCGACCGGATCTCCTTGATCCGGCCCTGGATCTTGTCCGCGTCGCCCGCGCCGTCGATGAGCGTCGTGTTGTCCTTGTCGACCACGATCCGCTTCGCCCGGCCCAGATCGTTGAGCACGGCGTTCTCGAGCTTGAAGCCGACTTCCTCGGAGATCACCTGGCCGTTGGTCAGCACCGCGATGTCCTGCAGCATGGCCTTGCGGCGATCGCCGAAGCCCGGGGCCTTGACCGCGCAGACACGGAGCGTGCCGCGGAGCTTGTTGACCACGAGCGTCGCCAGCGCCTCACCCTCGATGTCCTCGGCGATGATGAGCAGCGGCTTGCCGAGCTGCGCGACCTTCTCGAGGATCGGGAGCAGGTCCTTCATCGACGAGATCTTCTTGTCGTGGATCAGGATGTAGCCCGTCCTCGAGCACGGCCTCCATCTTCTCCGGATCCGTCACGAAGTAGGGGGAGAGGTAGCCGCGGTCGAACTGCATGCCCTCGACCGTCTCGAGCGTCGTCTCGAGGCCGCGGGCCTCCTCGACGGTGATGACGCCGTCCTTGCCGACCTTCTCCATCGCCTCGGCGATCAGATTGCCGATCTCCGGGTCGTTGTTGGCCGAGATGCGTGCCGACCTGCGCGATCTCCTTCTTGCCGGCCGTCGGGACGCTGATCTTCTTGAGCTCCTCGACGACGACGGCGACGGCCTTGTCGATGCCGCGCTTGAGCGCCATCGGGTTCACGCCCGCGGTCACGTTCTTGAGGCCTTCGCGGAAGATCGCCTGCGCCAGCACCGTCGCGGTCGTCGTGCCGTCACCGGCGATGTCCGAGGTCTTGGTCGCGACCTCCTTGACCATCTGCGCGCCCATGTTCTCGAGCGGATCGGACAGCTCGATCTCCTTCGCGACCGTCACGCCGTCCTTGGTGATCGTCGGGGCGCCGAACTTCTTGTCGATGACGACGTTCCGCCCCTTGGGGCCGAGGGTGACCTTCACCGCCTCGGCGAGCTGATCGACGCCGCGCTTGAGCGCCGCGCGCGCGTCGGTGTTGAAATGCAGTTCCTTGCTAGCCATGTATTCTGAGTCCGTCACAACGTGGGATGCGTGGTTCAGCTGATGACCGCGAGTACGTCGGACTCGCGAAGAATGAGGACCTGCTCGTTGTCGATCGTGACTTCGGTGCCGCTGTATTTCCCGTACAGCACCTTGTCGCCGACCTTGACCTCCATGGGCACCCGCTTGCCCTCGTCGAACCGGCCCGGTCCCACGGCGACGATCTCACCCTGCTGCGGCTTCTCTTTCGCGGTGTCCGGGATGTACAGCCCGCCGCGCATCTGCTCCGCCTCTTCCAGCGCCTTCACGACGACGCGATCGGCCAAGGGCTCACCTTGGTGCTCGCGGCACTCTTGGTGGCCATAACGACGTTTCTCCTGCAGTAAGGTCGACAGCGTTCACTCAATCAGAACAAATCTAGCCTGTTAGCACTCTGCGTGTGAGTGCTAAGGCGAACCTAACGTCCCACGAAGCGGAGGTCAAGGGGTAGAAAGTACTCTAGCAAGAATGTGCTAACCCTATAGTCGGCTGCGCCTTACCTGCTGCAACATCAACTTTCTTCGGGGTCCTCACCGGGGCGCAGGCACTTCGTCGCGCGAAGGCCCTCTGACCGCATCGTACGCGATGCGGAGCCCCTCCAACGTCAGGAACGGCGCGACGACTTCAAGGGTCTCGCAGAGTGGGCGCATCATTTCCGCCAAGCCGCCGGTCGCAACGACGAACGGCGCGCGGGTCGTGGCCATGCCCGCATGATCCGCCGCACGATGCCGTCCACCGCCCCGCCGCCCCGAACACCACGCCGGCGCGGATGCACTCCTCCGTGCGCGTGCCGATCACTTTGCTCCGGAGGGCACGAGCTCCGTCGCCGGGAGCTTCGCCGTCCGACGAAAGAGTGTGTCGGCCGACGTGCGCACGCCCGGCGCGATCACGCCGCCCAGAAAGATCCCGTCGCTGGTGATGCAGTCGTACGTCGTCGCCGTGCCCAGGTCCACGACGATCGTGTCGCGGGCGTACAGGCGGCTCGCCGCCAACGTGTTGATCAATGCGGTCCGCGCCCACCGTCAGCGGCTCGTCGACGTCGAGGCGGATCGGCGAGGCGCCGCCGCGCATCGACCACAAACGCCGGCTTGCCGAAGCACGCACGCACGCGTCCGCCAACGGGTGTGATCGCCGGAACGACGGAGCCGATGCGCCGTCCCGCTGCACGGCCCCGGCGCGATGTCGTGGCATCGCCAGGAGCTGTCGGATGAGCAGCGCGAGCTCGTCGGGGGTCCGCTCGACAACCGTCGTGAGCCGCCAGTGGTGCACTCGAGCCGGGTCCGCGCCGTACAGCCCAACTGTCGTCTCGGTGTTCCCGACGTCGAAGACCAGGAGCACTCGACCTTCCAGGTCGGCCAGGTCAGAGGTGAGCCGGATCCGACAGCCACGCTCGCACGCCCTGTGTGGTGTCCACCAGAGCTCACCCGTTCGCGGCAATGCCTGGACGTGCCCCACAGCGGGCTCGCGCACGCTCGGCCCCTCGCGATGTCGCGAGGCCGCGACACTGGGCGACCTCCTGGGACGTGAGCGTCCCGCGCATCGATCGCGGCCGCGCGCAACTCCGGGACGAGGCGGCTCAACACGTCGAGCCGTGACGTCCCGGGCCGAAGTCTGGCCACACTGTCGAGCCGCTCCGGCTCGCGCACGTTGATGCCGATACCGACGCGACCCAGATGGGTCAGCTCGTCCTGCCACCGCGCCTCGATCAGGATGCCGGCCAGCTTGCGGCGCTCGAGATAGAGATCGTTGGGCCATTTGAGTCCGACGACGCCCCCTGCGTCGCGGTCGAGCACCCGTGCCGCGCGCAAGCCGATCGCAGCGCCAGCACTTCGATCGCACGGGGGTCCTCGTCGGACGTTCAATCAGGGTGAGCCAGATCCCGCGCCTGGCCTGCGATGCCACGCGTGTCCGCCCCGCCCCCGCCCCGCGGTCTGCTGATCCGCGAGCACGATCGTTCCCGCCTGTGCGCCCTCGGCTGCCATCAGGCGTGGGCGACATCCATGGTCGAGGTAAGACGCCCGTACACCGCCGACGTGCGGCATATCGAGGCGGTGTCGAGGGCGTGGCCGCTCGCCCTCGCACCGTCGTAAAGCGCAGTGCTCCTCCGCGGTCGTTCTCAGCCGACTCCGGGTCGCGTGGATCCGCGGCGGCCGACGGCGAAGCGCCCGCGTCAGCCATGCAGGCGCGAGCGCGACGATCGCCAACACCGCGAGCCCGACCACGACTCGATAAATCGCGAAGACGCCGTAGCTGTGTCGACTTCACGTAGCGGAAGAATGACGGCGATCGCAAACCAACCACTCACGGCGCCGCACACCACGCCGATCAGCAGCGGCGCCGTGAAACCTGCATGGACCACTGCGGCAGCTCGATGCACGGCGGCACCCGCGATGATGGGCATGCTCAAGAGAAAGCTGAATACGGCGGCGCTCTCACGGTCGAAGCCCAGCGCTCGGCCCGCGGTGATGGTCGACGCCGGAGCGCGAGACGCCAGGCACCAGGCAAAGGCCTGCGCGACGCCAATGGGATGGCGTCACGCCAACGGACCTCGTCGAGTGAGCGCCGCGTCGGACAGGCCCACGTCGGCGAGCCAGAGGAGATGCCCGAGCGCGATGAGGGCGCAGGCAACAGCACCGGCGCCCGGAACGCCACGTCGGCTTTGCGCTCGAACGCGAGTGCCGCCAATCCCACCCGGAATGGTGCCAATGACCAGATAGGCAAGCCGCCACTCGTCAGGCGCCTGCAGTGACCGGGTGCGACACACGACGAGGGCGCTGGACGCCAGCCGTACCCACTCGGCGCGAAAGTACCAGAGGACCGCGACGAGCGTGCCGACGTGCAGCGCGACGTCGAATGCCAATCCCGGGTCTTCCCAGCCCAGCAGCCAGGGTGCCAGCGACGAGGTGCGCTGAGCTACTGATCGGCAGGAACTCGGCGAGTCCCTGATCATGCCGAGGACGAACGCGTGGAGTGGAGTCATAGGCCGGACAAGGTCAGACAGGCGGAGTGATCGCGGCCGCGGGACGGCCGCCGGACACGATGTCAGGTCTGGCGGTAGAGGGCTTCTCGTATCGCGTCACGATCTCCGATCGGTCGAATCGAGCCCGCGCGCTCCGCCGCCGCGAGGGAGCTCATGGCGGCCACCGCGTCCCGGTCACCGAGGATGCTCGATCGCCGGCCGCCGCCATCGCATCGACATCGCCTACCTCGACACAGTCACCCGGTCTCGCCGTCTCGCACGACCTCGGGCAGACCCCCTACCCGCGACGCGACGACGGGCACGCCCGTCGCGAGCGCCTCGAGCGCGCTCAATCCAAATGACTCCGTCTCGCACTCGGCAGCAGGAACAGATGCGGCAGCCGCCAGCAATGGTGCGACCGATTCGATCTTGCCGAGAAAGCGACACGTCGGAGCCTCTAGCCCAGGCGATGCGCCTCGTCCTCGGCGTGGACGATCCGGTCCATCACCGACCATCACGAGGACGCTGGCGGATGTGCGCGCAACTTTGGCGAACACGCGGACGATGTCGAGCGTACCCGCTTGACAGGTCGAAAGTTCGACACGTGGATCAATACGGGCCATGCCCGCGGCAGCGGTCCGGCCAGCGTCGCCGGATACCGCTGGCGATCGAACCGACCGCGGATCGATGAAGTTTGGAATGACGTCGACATCGCATTCCGAGCAGCCAAACGCGGAGTAGGTCTCGCGGCTGCAGGTACTCCGACACGGCGGTGATCTGGTCCGAGCGCTCGATGGAGAACTTGGTGATCGCGTGGAACGACGGATCCTGTCCGACCATCGTGATGTCGGTCCCGTGCAGTGTCGTGATCACGCGGACGTCGGCACCGCGTGCTCGCAGCATTCCCGCGTGCGATCCAGGCACTGGTCGCGTGAGGAATCGCATAGTGAACGTGCAGGATCTCCAGGTGATGCGGCAGGATGACTTCGTGCATGCGGACGGCGAGTGCGAGGTCATACGGCGGATACTCGAACAGTGGATAGCGTCCGACATCGACTTCATGGAAATAGATGCGTGGCCGAAAGGCCGGTAGGCGAAAGGGCTGTTGATATGTGATGAAGTGGATCTCATGCCCCCGCTCGGCGAGGGCGATCCCCAACTCCGTCGCGACCGCTCCGGAGCCACCGTATGTGGGCCAGCACGTGATGCCGATGTTCACACGCGGGCGCCGTCGCGCGGCGCGAGTGCACGGACCCACGCGAGCGCCCGCCGCACCGCGGCTGGATCGTCGGGATCGAGACGAGTCACACGATCGGGAGGGAGCTGGTGACGAAACCACGTACGTTGCCGCTTGGCGTACTGCCGCGTGGCGGTCGTCACCTGCTCGAGTGCCGCCGCCAGCGAGAGGCGCCCTTCGACGTGGTCGCGCATGGCGAGATAGCCGCAACCTTGCCACGCGGGCGCGTCCCGAGCCACCGATCGCGCGAGCGCGGCCACCTCTGTGAGCCAGCCTCCCCGCGCCATCGCCGCGGCGCGCTGCGCGATCCGATGGCGCAGGGACGGCCCCGGGTCCACGAGGAGATAGTGAGCCACGAGCCGCTCCTCACCCGCGGGGGCATCGGTGGTCACCGGATGCACGAGGGCGCGGATATAGAAGCCGGCGCCTCCGACCACGATCGGCAGCTGACCAGCCGCGCGGGCATGCGTTCGAGCTGCTTCTGCCGCCGACGCCCATGCGTATGCGGTGAATCGCGTCGTGGGGTCAGCGAGGTCGAGGCAAGCGTGCGCCAGGCGGCTTAGGTCGCCCGCCGTGGGTTTGGCCGTCCCGATGTCGAAACCCCGATAGATCTGGCGTGAATCCGCACTGACGGCGACCAGGTCGAGTTCATCGGCGAGCGCCAGCGCCAACGCCGTCTTGCCGCTGGCGGTGGGCCCACAGATGACTAGACACCGGTGCGTGTTCGGCGGCTCGCCTCCGGCTCGCGGTGGCGCGCTCGTCTGTCCCGGCGTGGTACGCACGCGTCAGCGGCGCCCGAACCGGCGCTCGAGCTCATCCCAGCCCATCCGGACGATCGTCGATCGGCCGTGGACGTCGTGTGCGGGCAGAGTCGTGCGCGCCAACGCGAGGTAGAGCGCACGCATCTCGGCCGACGAGAGCTCATCGCCAGCCTTGATCGCCGCTTTGCACGACATGGTTGCAATGAGCCGCTCATGCCGCGCCGCGGTGCTGGGTACTCGATCGCCCGTCAGGGCATCGAGCGTTTCGCGGAGGCAGCGCTCCGCATCGAAGCGCGGATGTGGCGTCGGGACCGCGTGTACGACGGCGCTCTGTCCGCCAAATGCGCTGATGTCGAACCCCAATCGAGTGAAGTGGTCGCGATGGGTGTCGAGCGCCTCCGCGGCTGCAGGACTCAGGTGAAGCGTCAGCGGAAACAACAACCGCTGCGCTGGGGCGTGCCCCGCCTGAAATGCGACCAGGAACTGCTCGTACAGGATCCGCTCGTGTGCGGAGTGCTGATCGATGAATACGAGCCCGTCGTCCGTCTCGAACACGAGGTAGGTGCGTCGCAGTTGCTGCAGTGGCGGGACATGGACCGCCTCCCGATGACTATCGGCGTCCGGCCGCACATCCACCGGGCCGACGTCGGATCCCGTCGCGCTGGTCGCGAAGAGGCCCTCACCCGTCCCGCGCGCGTCCCACAACCGCGTCCATGCATTGGGCGCTCCGCGCCAAGTCGCCAGACCTGCGTCGCCCGTCCCTCCCCGATCGAGGTCTGCGCGCCCCGTAAGCGCGTCGACCGGCATGCCCAGCGTGGCGCTCGGGTGACCCATGCCCAAGCCGCCTCCGACCCAGACTCGAGGCGCGAGCGCTGCCGCGCTCGACAGCGTCCCCAGCGCATGCCGCACGGCCGTTTCCACCGCGCGCTCGATCGGCCACCGATCTCGGAATCGGACTTCGGCTTTGGCCGGGTGGACGTTGACATCGACTGCATCGACTGGAACAGTCATCTCGAGAAACAACGCCGGTCGCATCCCGGCCGGCACCGTCGAGCGGTACGCCGCTTCGGCCGCCCGAACGACTCCCCCATCGCGAATCGCGCGGCCGTTGACGGCCAAGTACACCCGGCGCGTCCGCGTTCCGACGTCCGCGGGCCGCTCGACCAAACCCGCCACTCGCGCTGCTCCCGTACCGTCCAGCACATCGACGAGTGATTCGGCGTAGGGTGCGCCCCACACGCCACCCACGCGTTCCCGGAGGGAGCTGACGAGCGGCAGCGAAAAGACAGACCGACCGTCGTGCGTCACGGTGATGTGGGCGTCGCGACGGGCGAGCGCGATCGATGTCACGGCGTCCACGACGGCGCGCCATTCCGATCGCGTACCGCGCATGAACTTGAGTCGTGCCGGGACGTTGAAGAACAACCGGGTGACGGTGACGGTCGTTCCCCGTTGACGCGTCGTCTCGCCGACCTCTGTGACCGAGCCACCCGAGACGAGCACTCGGGTCGCGCCGCCGTTGTCCGGCGCGGTCTCCAGCAGGAGCTCCGCCACAGATGCGATCGCGGGCAGCGCCTCCCCACGAAAGCCGAAGCTCCGGATGCCCACCAGGTCCTCGGTCCGGCGGATCTTGGACGTCGCGTGCCGCTCCAGCGCCAGCATGGCGTCGGCGCGGTCCATGCCGCAGCCGTCATCGCTGACCCGGATCGATCCACGTCCGCCGTCCCCGATATCGACAGCGATCGCCGTTGCGCCGGCGTCGAATGCGTTCTCGATCAGCTCCTTGACCGCCGAGGCCGGCCGCTCGACGACCTCGCCCGCCGCGATCTGATCGGCCACGTCGCTCGGGAGGACGGCGATTACCGACATGCGGTGAAAGCTAGCCAGGGGCTAGGGACTAGGGACTAGGGACTAGCGGCTAGTGACAAAAATCTCGTGGCCGGTGACACGTCGGGATCGCTGGCCCCGAGGTTTGTTCCCCAGTCCCTAGTCCCTCGCCCCTAGCGGTTCTGCTCCAGCGAGATCAGCCGGCCCGTTTCGATCCAGCCATCGCGGTCCCCGTCGAGCTGCACGTGCGTCCAGACACCCTGCCTCGTGAGTGCGCGGGCGACGTCCCCCGCCTCGACGCGACCGACGTGGTCTGCATCGAGCGCGGGCGAAGCGTAGAGCGAGACGCCACGGTCCACGACGGCGAGATGGCGAGCCAGGGCGGACTCATTCTCGCGAACGCCCGCGACGGCGGCGGCGACCGCGCCGGCCACGAGCAGGACCGACGCGACGGCGACGAGAGACTGCCCCCGCGCGGCCCGCCAGGTCGCGATGCCGCACGCAAGGATCCAGCACGCGAGCGCAATGTCAGCCGCGAGCGACGCGGGGAGCCGGGGGAGACGGGCGATCGGTCCATCCTGCGGGGCGCGCACGAGCGCCAATCGATCCCGGACATCGCGATCGAGCGGCACGAGACGCCCGGCCCGCTGCCAGCCCACCACGGCGTCGGCCGTATCTCCAGCGGCCCACGCCGCGGTCCCTGCGTTGACCCACGCCTCGGCTGCGGCTGGCGTCCACTCGGTCGCCGTCGCGAAGTGCGCCGCCGCCGCTCGATAGTTGCCGGCCGCGTAGGCTTTGACTCCTGCAGCGAACGCTGTCGTCGCCGCGGCCGTGCGGTCCTGGGCGCCCGCGCGTCCTGCCACGGTCGCCGTGAGCACGACAAACATCAACAGCCCCATGGTCGACGCGCCGCGCTGCACGGGTTGCGAGTTCGGCCGCAGACCGCCGCGTCGCGGTCGAGCTTCCGAGATCACGTCGTGATAGACCGCGTAGGCCCGCGCACAGACGTCGGCCGGTACCACTTCGCCAACGCCGAACGCACCGCGGTCGAGCAGCCCCAGCACGCGCTCGGCGACTTCCGCGGTGGCCGCGGTCACGCCTTCCAGTCGCAGTGCATGCGTCAGCGCGCCGCGATCCGTCAGCACAGTTGGCGGGAGCACAAATCGCTCCTCCAGCGCGCGTACGAACGCGCGTCGCGCCGTCACAGCGTCGACAGGTTGCCCGGCGCGGGCCAGCCCCCGCAGCGTCGCGCCGGCGAGGCGAGCTGGCGACCGCTGCTTGCGAGGGCGCCGCCGCACCGCGAGCACCACCGCAGGGATGGGCGCGACCGCCGCGAGCGCGAGGTATAGCGGCGACTCGTAAAACGGGGCGCCAGCCGGCCCGGCATACGCGTGACGCACGGGAAGCGGGGGGGGGCCGGCCGTGCGCGCCGTGTCGCCCAGCGCCAGGGCACCCGGGCCGACATGCACCGCCGACGGCGACGTGGCCGCGATCTCGTACTGTTCGCGATAGGGATCAAAGTATGGATATCGCACCGGCGGGAGCGTCAGCTGTCCGCTGTCGCGCGGAGTGATCAACCAATCGAACTCTTTCGTGCCGCGGACTTCCTGGGCCGTAGTGTCCAAGCGGACCCGGACCTCACCCGGGACAATCGTCCCCCATGACAGGGCAACCGCCGGCCGTGGGAAGAGCTTCACGTTCCCGCGTCCCTCGATGCTCAAGGTCAGCAACATGGGATCGCCCACGCGAGCCGCTACCGAGTCCAAGCGCTCGGCGATCGTCACATCCCCGACGGCGCCGACATAGTCCGCGGGTCGCCCGGCCAGCGGCGGCGCCCGTGCGATGACCGTCAGGCTCTCGGCAACGAGCGTGTGGGTCTCCTCGCGGCTGAAGAAGCTGGTCGAGAGCGGCAAGGAGTACACGAGCTGCGCGCTCGGCACGCTGAAGCGTCCCGTGGCGAGCGGGAAGAACGCGCGCTCGAAGACGTGCACCTCGTAAACGTGGTGCCCGACGTGGCGTACCTGCGGAAGGCGGCTGGTACCCGCCAGTTCGTACGACAGCAACCCCTGCGCATCCGGCGGGATGAACTCGGGGTTGTGGCGCAAGCGGAGGCGCAGCTGGTCGTCGATGAAGACGCCGACCTGATACGTCGCCTGCTGACCGACGTACACAGTGTCGGGCGCGATCAGGGCATGGAAGTTCACGCCCTGCGACGTATCGATCCGCGCGTGGGCGACGATTGCCAATTGGGCCGTGAGCGCGAGCGTGAGCCCTACCAATCGCGGCCCCCAGGCGGAACGTCGGGTTGCTGCTGATGCTGCGCCTTACCGAGGACCTCGCGCTCTTCACGGGCGGCGTTGTTCAGGATTTCCTCGGCTTGCCGTTGCGCAAGGCTCTGGTTTGACGCACCGCCGCTAGCGCTCGGCGCGGGCGACGACGCGCCGCCATTGCTGCCACCCCCGCCCCCGCCGCCCCCACCGCCTTGGCGCTTGCGGAGTGCGAGCTCGTAGTTCCACCGCGCATCAGCGTCCTGTGGCCGCGCAATCAGCACGCGCTTGTACGCATCGAGCGCGGCGTCGAGGTCGGCGCTGCCACTGTCGCCCTGAGCGACGAGGCCGCGCTGGAGGTGCGCCAAGCCGACGTTGAACCAGGCCCGATAGCGTACATCGGCATCCCGCATGTCCGCTGCTTGTGAAAGGGCAGAGATCGCACTCTCAATGGAGTCCGCCTCGAGCAACGCAGTGCCGTAGTTGTACAATGTCTGCGGCGTGCGATCGCCGGCATCGATCGCGCGCCGATACGCCGCGGCGCGATCGACGGCCCCGCCGTGCGGTGGCGGAGCGAGCATCGGCAGCCCCAGCGTCGCGACGAGTGCAGCGGCGGCCGGGGCCCGGGTGGCTGCGGCCGGGCGTGGTACGCGGCCTCGTGCGAGCGGCGCGCCGGTGCGACGCGGATCGCTCAGTAGGGTATCGAGGAGGAGCAACAGCAGCGCCGGCACGAGGAAGTATTGGAAGCGCGGGGTGCGCTCGTCCTCTTCTTCAACGGTTCGTCGGGTGACGCGCAGCTTGGCCAGTGCGCGTCGCACATTGGCCGCCTTGTCGGTCGCGGTTGCGGGGATGAAGGTCCCGTGCGCCGCCTGGGCCGCTGCCTGTAAGAGCGAAGGTGTGTAATGGGTCACGACGACCGCGCCGTTCTCGTCCCGTTTCACGCCGCCACCACTTCCGGGGGGGAGTGGTATCGTGGACCCGGACTCCGTCCCGTACCCCACCGTCACCAGGCTGATCCCATCCTGACTCGCCTGGGCGGCCGCGGCGCGCACGTCCTCTTCGGACTCCCAGCCTTCGCCGTCGCTGAAGATCACGATCGCGCGGTCACTCCCCGTTCGGGTGGCCAGCAGGAGGTCGGTGGCCTGCCGGATCGCGCGAGCAATGGAAGTGCCCGGCTGTCCGACGACAGAGGGATCCAGGTTGTCGAGAAAGAGCGCCAGCGCGCCATCATCCACGGTCAGCGGAGCCAGGATGTAGCTGCGGCCGGCGAACGCGATGAGTGCGGTCCGGTCGCCAGGACTCATCGCACGCAGGATCCGGATGTCCTCTTTGGCCCGCTCGAGGCGGTTTGGACGCTCGTCGGTCGCGAGCATCGAGAGCGACGCGTCAACGACATCGACGACGTCTGCGCCGGCGGTACGGATGATCATGCGCTGGGCGCCCCATCGCGGACCCGCGACCGCGACGGCCATGCACGCGAGCGCACCGCCGAGGAGCACCATCCGGGTCCCCGACCCAGTCGAGCGCACGCCGGGGAAGATGCGGGCAATCGTGGTCGGATCGCCTAGGCGCGCGATGCGGCGGCGGCGGTCATACGCCCGGCGGGCGAGCAGCGCGATCGCCACCAGTGGCAGCAGCACCGCACCGAGGAGCCACGCCGGCTGCTCCAGCAGCCCGGGGTCGAACGCCACGGGGCTCATTGGCGGAGACGCGCGGCTCGGGTCATGTCAACGGTCCTCGCCACGCCAGCAACGTCAGCTCGAGCATGAGGCCGATCATCGCAGCGCCGAGCGGCCATCGGAACTGCTCAGCATAGCGGACGTAGGTCTGCATGCGAACCGGGGCTCGCTCCAGCTGATCGATCTCATCGTAGATCTGACGCAGAGCGGCGGCGTCGCGCGCCCGGAAGAAGCGCGCGTGCGTGGTCCGCGCGATGTCGGACAGCAACCGCTCATCAATACGGACTTCCTGGTTCTCGTAGCGAAGGCCGAACAATCCGCGGCCCACCGGCACCGGCGCCAGGCCCTCACTACCGATGCCGATCGTGTAGATCTTGATGCCGAACGCAGCGGCCGCCTTGGCCGCCGTACGAGGGTCGATCGAGCCGCGGTTATTGACCCCGTCCGTAGCCAGGATCATTACGCGGGACCGACCGGAGGCGACGCGGAGACGATTGGCGGCCGTCGCGATTGCGGTGCCAATCGCGGTGCCGTCCTCCAGCTGACCCGCCTGCAGATTGTCGATCGCGCCAGTGACGACGCCGTAGTCGAGCGTGAGCGGCACCTGTGTGAGGGCATCGCCCGCGAAGGACACGACGCCGATGCGGTCGGCTGTCCGCCCATTGACGAACCGCTTCATGGTCTCTTTCGCGACTTCCAGTCGGTTCTCGGGTTGGAAGTCGAGTGCGAGCATGGAGCTGGAGAGGTCGATCACCAGCATGATGTTGATGCCATCGCCCGTGATCGTCTCGGTACGCGAGCCGAATCTCGGGCGCGCCAGCGCGACAACGGCACCGGCAATTGCAATGTTCCGCAACGCGAGCAACGTCCATGCGAGGCCCCGACCGCGCCGCGGACCTGCCGCCAACGCGGGGACGCGCGAGAGCGAAACGGCACTCGGTCGGCGGCGTCGGCGATGCCACCACCAGAGTGGGAGGAATAACAGCGCGAGGAGCGCCCACGGGGTCCCGAAGCTGAACACGTCGGTGCTCGTCATGCGGCGCGACCTCGCGGCCCCACGGCGCGTGCAGTCCGGCGCTCTTCGAACTCGCGCGAGACCTGTCGAGCTGTTTCCTCACGCGTCGCCACTTCCGCTGCGATGACGGCGGCGTCGATGTCTCGCATGAGCGTCCGCGTCGTGTCCGTCGCCTGTTGCGCGACCTCTTTGCTCAGGGGATGTCCGGCGAACTTGACGTAGTCGGTCTGCGTCAACAGGTCTCGAACTCGGTCGATGGGGACGCGCGGGTCGCCACCCAGCGCCGCAACGAGCTCTCCGCTGGTGCTCGACAGCGGGGCGTGCGGGAGCCGCCGCGCGAGGAATCGTCGGAGTGTCTCGGCGACGAGCGCAACATACCGGCCCCACTCGCCCGCTTCGACGAGACCCAGATGCTCGAGGTGATCGAGCTCCTCTTCCGCTACGCCGAGCGCTCCGAGCGGCGGCGCCGGACGCCGGGATCGGCGGCGCCACCATTGCAGGATGAGCCACCCCACGAGGAGGACGATGACTGCCGCCCCGAGAATCGCCCAGCGCCACCACCACGGCCGCCTATCGGCGTAGTAATCGCGTGCAGGTCGTGGTGTGCGGGCGCTCCCGCGCGCCGTCATGGTCGGCATGACGACGACGGCGAGCGACCCGAGCGAGATCGCGTGCGTGCCGGCTCCGTCGGTAACCGTGATGGAGCCCAGCGCGAGTGGCAACCTGCCCAGGTCCCATGCGGCGAGGCGATAAACCGCCGACACGTCCATCGCGCTCGAGTCGGGGCGCGATTGCAGACGTCGGGTGTCGAGGGCTTCGACGGATCCGCCGGAGTCGGGCCCTGCCGGTAGCACGATCCGCGTGCCCAGCGGGGCTCGCACGCGTAGCAGGACCTGGAACGGCAGCCCGACGGTCACCGTGTCGGGGTCGATCCGCACGCCGTATTGCACGTCTGGCGGGATGGGCTCCGGTGCCGGGGCAGCCGCGGGAACCGGTGCTGGCGGCCGCGGCGCGGGTGCAGATTTGCGCGCGAGCCGGCGAATCGCCTGGGCCTGGGCGCGCGGCAGGGCCACGCAGAGAGACAGTGCGCACGACAGCGTCAGAACCCGGCGCACGCTCACCGCGAGACCCGCCTATGCCGTCCGTCGGCGAGCGCGCGTCTCACGCCGCCGGAAGAACTTGAGGAGGGGCTCGACGATGCCTCCCTCAGTCCCCACGATGATCTCGTCGATCGCCAGTTGACGGAACAGCTGTCGTCGTGCCTGTCGATCCTCCGCCGTGCGCCGCTCGTAGTGTGCGCGGACCGCGCGCGCACTGGTGTCGACGTCGATGAGTTGGCCGGACTCGGGGTCCACGAACCGCACGATACCTGCATTGGGCAGCTTGCGCTCGAGCGGATCTTCGATCGACACCGCGATGACATCATGCCGCTGTGCCAGGAGGCGCAGGGGGCGCGCGTAGTCCGCCGCTTGAAAGTCGGACACGACAAAGACGATCGTGCGATGCTTGAGCAGATGTATCAGGTATGTCAACGCGCCCGCGATGTCTGTCCCGACGCCCACCGGTGAAAACGCGACGAGATCGCGAACGACTCGCAGCGCGTGCCGGCGGCCCTTGCGCGGCGGCACGACGAGCTCGACGCGATCCGTGAACAGGAGCGTGCCGACACGATCGTTGTTCCGAGTGGCTGACATGGCGACCACGGTCGCCAGCTCGCACGCCAACTCCGCCTTGAAGCGTCGCGCGCTGCCAAAGCGCTCGGACCCCGAGAGATCGACCACCAGCATGACGGTGAGCTCACGCTCCTCGATGTAGCGCTTCACAAATGGACGCCGCATCCGTGCGGTCACGTTCCAGTCGATCGACCGCACCTCGTCGCCTGGGAGATACTCGCGCACCTCGGCGAACTCGATCCCCTGCCCTTTGAACACAGATCGGTACTCACCGGCAAACAACGAGTTCACCAACCGGCGAGTCCGCAGCTCGATCAACTTGACCTGCTGCAGGACGGCCGCCGCTGTCCCCGGGGCGGGGCCGACGGGCGTCGTCACGGGCTCTCGACAGCCCCGAGAATGCGTTGCACGATGCGATCACTGTTCACGGATTCCGCCTCCGCCTCGAACGACGTCAAGATGCGATGGCGCAGCACATCGGGCGCGATCGCCTTGACATCGTCGGGCGTCACGAAATTGCGTCCGCGGAGGAACGCATGTGCGCGCGACGCCTGGGCCAGCGCGATCGTCGCGCGTGGGCTCGCCCCGAACTCGATCAACGGCACGAGGTCGCGGAGCCCCGCGTCCCCCGGTGCGCGCGTCGCGTGGACGATCTCGACGATGTAGTCGACGACACGCTCGTCCATATACAGCTCTGCGATGCGCCGCCGCGCCTCGAGAATCGCAGTCGGCGAGGCCACAGCATCGACAGGAATCGTCTCGCCCCCTGCCATCCGCCGCATGATCTCCTTCTCCTCCTCACGCGTCGGGTAGCCGACCCGCAGCTTCATCATGAAGCGATCGACCTGCGCTTCGGGGAGAGGATACGTACCCTCCTGCTCGATCGGGTTCTGGGTCGCGAGCACCAGAAACGGCTCGTCGAGCACATAGGTCGTACCCCCGATCGTCACCTGGTGCTCCTGCATCGCCTCGAGCAGCGCTGCCTGCACCTTGGCCGGCGCCCGGTTGATCTCGTCCGCCAGGATGATGTTGGCGAAGATCGGCCCTCGTTTGACCGAGAACTGCCCATTGGACTGGTCGTAGACCTGGGTCCCGATGACGTCCGCGGGAAGCAGATCGGGGGTGAACTGGATGCGTTGAAACGTAGTCCGGATCGTCTCAGCGAGCGTTCGCACGGTGAGGGTCTTCGCGAGGCCCGGGACACCTTCGAGCAGGACGTGGCCGCCCGTCAGTAGGCTGATGAGCAAACGCTCGACCATGTGTCCTTGCCCGACGACGCGCCTGGCAACCTGCTGTGTCACGGCCTGAGCGAGTGCCACATCGTTCGCGCCGACGGTGGGTCCAGACCCCGGCCCGGCGAGACGGCGGTCGGTCATCGCGCGCTCAGCCGTGGGGCGCTCGGTCAGCGCTCGGTCGGCCACGGCGCGGCTTCGAGCTGGTGGATTTCCTGTCTCGTGAGCGAGCGTGCGGCGCCAGCGGGGAGCGTGCCGAGCGCGATGGGCCCGAAGCGCGTACGCACGAGCCGCTCGACCGAGAGGCCGACCGCCTCACACACACGCCGCACCACTCGCGTGCGCCCCTCCGTCAGCGTGATCTCCAACTCCCACCGCCGTTGTCCAGCGGCTCGCACACGGACCGCTGCGGGTCGCACTGGCCCGTCGTCCAGGTCGACACCTGCGCGCAGCGAGCGTGACGCGGCCGGTGCGTTGCCCCGTACGGTGGCGACGTACGTCCGCTCCAAACCGTAGCTCGGGTGCGTCAGCCGGTGTGCGGCTGCACCGTCCGTCGTCATGAGCAGAACCCCTTCGGTCATGTAGTCCAAGCGTCCGACATAGGTGAGTCCGGGGGTGCGAAGCGGAGCGGGAACGAGGTCAAAGACAGTCCGTCGCCCAGCCGAGCGTTCATCGTGTGCCGTGGTAAGGACGCCTGGCGGCTTGTGAAGTACCACCCAAGTCGCGTCGCTTGGCCGCTCGATCTCTGCCCCATCGACTGAAATCCGGTCGCGCATCGGATCCACGGTCTGTCCGACAGCGGCGATCTCTCCGTTGATGCGGACGCGACCTTGCGCGACGAGGGCGTCGGCCCGGCGGCGCGATCCTATGCCTGCCCGAGCAAGGGCACGTTGGATGCGAACCGGGCCGGTGGTCACGGAGCTGCGGGCGGGCGCAAGGCGACGGCAAGCTCGTCCGCCCGAGGCAGCTCCCCGAGGTGCCGCAGGGAGAAATGCTCGAGAAAACTGGAGGTCGTCCCGTACAGGAGTGGGCGGCCCAGCGCCTCTGCCTTGCCCACCACGTCCACGAGGCCACGCTCGAGCAAGGACTTCAGGATCGAGCCCGCCGACACTCCACGAATCTCTTCGATGTCGGCGCGGGTGATCGGCTGTCGATACGCGATCAACGCCAATGTCTCGAGCGCAGCGGCCGATAAGCGATGCGGTCGTGACGCTAACTGAGCGCGTTCGATCGCGGCGGTGTATTCGGGGCGAGTCAGAATCTGCCAGCCCCCTGCGATCTCCACGAGCTCTATCCCGTGACCGCCCTCATCGTAGCGGCTGCGCAGCTCACGCAATGCCTCGGTCAGTTGATCGGCGGTCGCTTCGGGATCGAGCTCGGCCAACGCCTCGACCGGCGTGGGAGCCCCGTTCGCGAAGAGGGCGGCCTCAAGCAGCTGCGCTAGCGGTGTCATGAGACGAATCCAGGTCGTGAATGAGGAGCCCTGGCGACGCGTCACCCGCCTCCGGCGCGGGCGCTGGTAAGTCGGCCGCGCCCACCGCCGCCGCGGGTGGCACCCGTACCGACTCCATCGGGCTGATCTCGACCATCCCAAAGGGCGTCGGTTGCCGCAGTAAACACTCGCCCAGCCGCGCGAGTTCCAAGAGCGCCAGCAGCATCGACAGGACTTGCCAGGCCTCGGCGCGTGTGGACACGAGATCACTCCACGCCACCGATGCCCGCCGCGCAAGCAGCGCACGCGCGGTCGCAACGGCTCCTACCACATCGAGCGCGCGAGGCACGACGGCATGCACGGATGGTCCGCGCGCCAAGCGAAGCACGCGATCGACGGCGGCGAACAGCTGCGCCAATGTCAGCGCGAGTTGTGCTGGTGGCGCGGGTCGGTCGGGCACGACGATACATGTGTGGGCAAAACGGTTGCGCCGCACCTCCGCACGCGCGTCGAGCACGTCGACCACCTCTCGCACCTGTTGGTACTCCAGCAGGCGTCGAACCAACTCAGCGCGCGGATCGTCCCACTGCTCGTCACTGCCATGCTGTGGCAAGAGCATCTGTGCTTTGATGCGCAGGAGTCGACCGGCCATCTCGAGATAGTCGGCCGCCTCATCGAGACGGAGCGTGCGGATGCGAACCAGGAATTGTTCGGCAATCCTGGCGATCGGGATGTCGTAGATGTCGATCTGCTCCTCACGGAGCAGGGTGAGGAGCAGATCGAGTGGTCCGCTGAACTGCGCGAGCTCGACGACGAAGCTCGTGGAGTCGCGGGCGGGGTCACCGCGTGCGGGCGCCACCACGCCGCCAGACTCCGACAGCGTCGGCGCGTCGAGTGCCGCGGACAGGTCAATCGCGGTCACGTGAAAAACCCCTTCAGCCACGGAGCCGCGGTCGGCAGCAATGCCGATCGATCGTGAGCCGTCGTCACCAACCACTGAAACGCGTCGATCGCGGGTGTCAACCAGAAGTTCAGCAGCGGAGTGTTCAAGAGAACGAGGAGAATCAAGATTCCGTAGAAGCCGATCTGCTGATAACGCAATGCCCATGATGGCGGCAGCAGATACTTCAGCACGTGGGACCCATCGAGTGGGGGAATCGGGAACAAGTTGAAGGCCGCGAGAATCAGATTCAACTCAACACCGATCAACGCCATCGCTTGCACGATGCCGCACACTTCCGCCAACGACGGCGCCGCGTTGCCGATCGCGCCGCACGCAAACGTCACGGCTGCGCATCCGATGGCAATCGCGATGTTGGCAGCGATGCCGGCGAGCGACACGATGATGTCCCCGCGGCGATAGTTGCGATAGTTCCGAGGATCGACGGGCACTGGCTTTGCCCCCGCCAACACCGGCGCATGCACTGCCGCCAGGACGAGGGGCAGGATCACCGACATGAACGGGTCAATGTGCTTGATCGGGTTCCACGTGAGACGGCCCCGCTGGTAGGCCGTCGGATCGCCCTGCCACAGAGCCGCGTAACCGTGGGCGATCTCATGCGCGATGATCGAGAACAGCAGGATCGGCGCAAGGAGAAGGATCTGCTGGACCAACGGGGATGGGCGGAGGGTGGTTCGGCCCCGGCGGGGCGCGATGCCATGAAAGTAGCCTCGGCCCAGAGACGTGTCAAAGCAATGTGGCGCCTTGACATCGGCGATCGCGGCCCGTACGTTTTCGCCTGCGAGCGGCCGGTCCGCGATCGGGCCGGCCGCTCACTTTGCTACCACTCGTCAACACACCCGGAGACCGCGCGTGCCGAACATCGCGTCCGCAAAGAAGAACATGCGCAAGACCCGAGCGGCCACGATCCGCAATCGGGCGCAGCGCTCCGCGCTCCGCACGGCCCTTAAGAGGGCAAAGACCCCGGGCGCCACGCCGGCTGATCGTCTCGCGGCCGTCAGCCTGCTCGATCGTGCGGCCCGCAAGGGACTCATCCATCGGAATTCCGCCGCCCGTCATAAGAGCGGAATGGCGAAGGGCCGATAGGGCGGGATTCGGGGGTCGGGGGTGGGGAAGGAATTGAAGGCCAGGACCACAGTCCTGGCCTTCGTCAATTCGGTTCCGACCCCGACCCCGACCCCCGACTCCCGCGCCCTTCACATCGCTGCCAGCTCGCCCCCGCAGCGCTCGCAGTACCACTCGGTCGGATAGTTCATCGTACCGCACTCGGCGCACTTGAGCGTTTTCACCTGCTCCGACGGCACATCGCGCAGAAAGATCGGGACAGACTCGGAATCCATGACCCCCCGGCGGACGGGTTCGGGCTTGCCCGTCGGCGGCGGTAGCGTCGTGTTGAGGATCGCCGCATCCGGAGGGGTCACGCTAGGGCGGGGCGGAGGGGGCGGCGGCGGAACCGGCTTGACTGGCGCGGGGGCTGCCGCGGGTTGGGCGACCTCCGGCGCTTGAGCCGCCGGACGTGGCGCAACCGGTGCGGCGGCTGCAGGCGCCGGCGGCGGCACCACAGGCGGTCTTGTTGATGGCTCACCAGCCGCGCGCGGCGTTCCACCAACAGCCGCGGGCGGCTTGGGCTCGACCACCGAGTGCAGGAACGCGAGCTCATCGAACGTCTCCGGCCTCGGAGCTGTCCGTCCGCCTGTCAGCGGCTCACCGGGTCGCCCCATGGACCGGCTGCCCGTGGCGGGCTCGCCAGGACGTGCCGGCCGCGGCGCCGCGGGGCTCTGCGGCTGCGAGGCAGGCATCGGCGCTGACGGCCCTCCTGCCGCAGCCAGTGCGGGTGGCGGCGGCGGCGCCGTGCGGCGCACACTCGCCATGTTCAACAGCTGCTGGACCTGTGCGAGCTCTGAGCTCGCATCGGCCTTCAGGGCAGCTAGCCGGGCCAGTTCTGCTTGACTGGTCTGGCTCACCTCGTGCCACTGCTCCGCGCTGTACTCGCCCACCGCCGCGCGCAGCTCGGCCTCAGACTGGAGGTCGCGCTTTGCCGTCTCCTCGTCCTGCAGCGTCGCAACTTGGCTGGACAGCGCATCAACGACCTGTCGAAGCTCGGCGGTCCTGCCTCCCAACTCGTCGATTACGCGCGATAGCCGACCTTCGTAATCGGCGCGCACGCGGGCATACACGTGCGTCGGCGTGCTCGCTCGTCGAGACTCGAGCCCGGCTAACCACTGTTCGTAGCGCTGTCGCTCCTGCAGCAGCGCCGTGATCGCATCCTTCGGTTTGTCCACCGTTAGCGTAGCCATCACGAGGTCATCCAGGTGCGAGGGACGAGTGGCTGGTAGCTGGTGACCAAACCTTACGGCCAGCAACATGTGGCGGTACTCGGCCAGCGGTTTGTTCACCAGCCACTAGTGACTAGCCACTAGCCACTAGCCTCATCTGGGCCAATATGATAGACGATCCGACCCCCGACAACGGTGCAGACTGCCCGCCCGCGTAGCCGCCGGCCGGCATAGGGGGTGTTGCGCCCCTTCGAAAGGAACCTGGCCGGATCGACAACCCATTCCTCGTTCGGGTCGAACACGGTCACGTCAGCCGGCTGACCCCGTGCCAGTGATCCCCCTGGCAGGTGGAAGATCCGCGCAGGTGCCACCGACATGCGCTCGACCAACATTGGGTAGTCGAGGTAACCGCCTCCGACCAGGGTGGTGACGACCACAGCGAGCGCGGTCTCGAGTCCGACGATGCCGTTGGGTGCATCCGCGAACTCCCGCTCCTTCTCGTCGTAGTGATGGGGAGCATGATCCGTTGCAATGACGTCGATCGTGCCATCCCGAATCGCGTCTTGCAGCGCGGCCACATCCTCGCCCATCCGGAGCGGCGGATTCATCTTCGCGTTCGTGTTGTAGCCCTCGACCGCATCCTCCGTCAGTGAGAGATGGTGCGGGCACACTTCCGCGGTGACGAAAATGCCGCGCTCCTTGCCCCACCGAATCAGCTCGACGGATCCGCGCGTGCTCATGTGAGCCAGGTGGACGTGACCGCCGGTGCGACGGCCGAGGAGAATGTCGCGGATCACCATGATCTCTTCGGCCTCGTTCGGCACGCCACGCAGCCCGAGCCGTGCACTGACGAGGCCCTCGTTCATCGCACCACCCACGGCCAGCGTCGGTTCCTCGCAGTGATCGACAACTGGGATGTTGAAGGTCCGCGCGTACTCCAACGCGGTTCGCATCAGGTGGGCGCTGACGACGGGCTTGCCATCGTCGCTGATCGCGACCGCGCCGGCTCCCACCATCTCCCCCACCTCGGCCAAGGCTTCGCCTCGCTGCCGAACCGAGATCGCCCCAATCGGATACACGCGAGCCGCGCCAGCCGCCAAACCTTGCCGCATGACGAAGCCGACCGCCGCCTGGTTATCCGTCACCGGGTCGGTGTTGGGCATCGCGCACACCGCCGTAAACCCGCCGGCAGCGGCGGCGCGCGCGCCCGTCGCGATCGTCTCGACGTCTTCGCGACCCGGCTCGCGCAGGTGACAGTGCACGTCGATGAATCCCGGTGAGACGATCCGCCCCGCGCAGTCGATCATCTCCGCGTCAGCAACTGGGCCGACGCTGGCACCCGCGTGATCCACGCGGTCGCCAACCAGCACAACGTCGCCGACCATATCCAGCGATTGGGAGGGGTCGACGATCCGGCCGCCTCTGAGCACGACGGGTCGGCTCATCGGTCGCCTCCGCCGCCGGGAGCGGCCTTAGCCGCCTCGGCGAGCTCCGGTCGCCCGCCGGCCAGCAGGTACAGCACGGCCATGCGGATCGCGACGCCGTTCGTCACCTGGTTGAGGATCACGCTGTGCGGGCCGTCGGCGACATCGGAATCGATCTCGACGCCTCGATTCATCGGACCCGGGTGCAGGATCAGCACATCATGGCCGGCGCGCGGCAAGCCGCTCGCGCGTGACGCCGAAGACGCGGTTGTACTCGCGAAGTGATGGGATATAGCCCGCCGTCATCCGCTCGAGCTGCAGGCGCAGCACGTTGAGCGCCTGCGCCCATTCGATCGCCGCCTCGACCCGATCGAACACGGTCACGCCGAACTCCCCGATCGCATTCGGCAGCAGCGACCGCGGCCCGCATACCGCGACCTCCGCGCCCATCTTCTGGAGACCCCAGATATTCGACCGTGCGACACGCGAGTGCAGCACGTCACCGACGATGCAGACGCGGCGGCCGGCGAGGCTGCCAAAGTGATCGCGAAGCGTCAAGCAGATCGAGTAGACCCTGCGTCGGGTGCTCGTGCGTGCCGTCGCCCGCGTTGATCACGTTCGACTCGATACGCTCGGCCAGAAATTGCGCGGCGCCCGACGCGCCGTGGCGCATCACCACCATGTCGATCCGCATCGCTTCGAGATTGCGCGCGGTATCGACCAGCGTTTCGCCTTTGCTGACGCTCGATCCCGAGGCAGCGACGTTGACCGTGTCTGCGGACAGGCGCTTCTCGGCGAACTCGAACGAGACGCGAGTCCGCGTCGAGGGCTCGAAGAACAGATTGACGATCGTCGACCCACGCAGCGCCGGCACTTTCTTGATCGCGCGCTCGCTGATCTCCTTGAATGGCTCGGCCGTGTCGAGGATGAGTCGGATCTGCTCAGCGGACAAGGCTTCCAATCCGAGGAGATCCTTGCCGAGCGCTCGCGTCACGCGGAAGCGTCCTCCTCGGCCTTCGGCTCCGGACCGCGATCCCCTTCGACCGCTCCGGCGCCCCAGGGCGCTCCTTTCGGCACGACGATCACTGCATCCCGCCCATCGAGCTCGCTCACCAGCACGTCGACCCGCTGGTCAGGCCCGAGCTCGATGCGCTTGCCCACCACGTCGGCGTGAATCGGGAGCTCTCGGCCACCACGGTCGACGAGCACCGCCAGGGCGATGCGGGCAGGACGTCCGAAGTCCGCCAGCTCGTCGAGGGCGGCCCGGACGGTGCGGCCGGTGTAGAGCACATCGTCGACGATCACGACGCGCGCACCGTCCATGTCCCACGGAATGTTGGTCGGCCCGACGACGGGCCGCGGCCCGACCGTCTGCAGGTCGTCGCGATACAGCGTGATGTCGAGCGCGCCGAGGCGTGGGGCACTGCCCTCTCGTTCCTCGATCAGGCGGGCGATCCGATCCGCGAGCTGCACACCTCGCCGCTGGATGCCGATGATCATGAGTTCGTCTGTCCCGTCGTTCAGCTCGACGATCTCATCGGCCATTCGTCGAAGCGTCCGATCGATCGCACGGGAGTCGAGGAGTGTCGTCGTGGTTGTCCGAGTCGCCGATCGCATTGGGCGGTAAATATGCCGCTCGGACGCTCGGCGCGGTACCAGGGTGGCGATCCGTTCGCGCGGACGCGGCCGCAGATCGTCGCACCTTCTTGCATGCGATCTTGATGAGGCGTTGCACCTCGACAGCGCTGATCTCGCCTCCAGTCAACGGACTACCGGCGATCAGGTCATAGCGTGCCGAGTCCTCGACGACGATCAAAGGCGCGATCTCGCGGTACCAGATCGTGGCCTCGAGGTGCCGAATCGGCGGCACCTGATGCTCTCCATTCGTGAGTCTGAAGACGGCACGCTTGGCGACGAACCGCCGCGGATCGAGATAGAAGGACCCTACAGCATCGGCCGCCCGCATTCGATCGAGCGGCCGAATGTCGACTCGCAGCTCCGGCTGCCCCGCCACCGTATCGACACCCCCGAAGTCGAAGCAATGGTGCGACAGGAAGCTGGGCTGGGCGAGGTCCTCCAGCTCGGGCAAGTAAATGTACGGGCCCGAGTCGTAGCCCCGCGTGAGGCGCCGCCCAATGAAGCGCGGGTCGATGACGTCGCCAGGCTTGTAGTCGTGACGCTCCCTACTGGAGAACTCGAGGGTATCCACGGTCTCTTCATCGAGTTCCGGCCGATACTTGACCTGTCGCGAGATCCTCGCCTCGACCACGTAGTCATAGGGCGCGCGGGCCGTGAGCAGGCGCACACGATCGGCATTGGTCACGAGCTGGGTCGTGAGGCTCGCCAGAGCCGGACCCAGGGCCGTATCTGATAGGCCCGGCGTGCGACACGGTTCGTTCGCACGCGCAGCAACGGGCGGGAGCACGTACGGGATGCGGGCCAGCAGGACGGTGAGGTCTGCTTCGCCCGCCGTCGCCACGTTGAAGGCCGTGTCCGATGGCGCGTAGCCAAGCTCCCGGACGCGGAGCCGGTGTCGGCCAGGTAGCACAGGGCCAAGGTGAAAGGCGCCAGCGCTGTCTCCGAAGATGGTGGCGCTTCCGGAATCCAAAGTGATGGTCGGAAACGGCACGGGCTCGTGCTCATCGCCCGACACGACCGTCCCGCGGACCATGCCAAGCGAATCCTGGGCATGGATGACGGGGGCGGCCATACAGACGGCCAACGGGACTACCCACCGGAAGACATGGGTGTTCACGGCGTGACGACCCGCTCCGAGACATGTCGCGATTGACATTGTTCCTGCAGCAGAACGATCACCCGCGTCGAGGGGTAGCGCCATTGCGGCAGGCGCCGTACCATCACCCAATCCCTTTCCGGGGCCGCGATGCACGAATACCTACAGATGTCGAGCGCCGCGAACGCCTTTTACATCGCGTACTGGGTTATCTGCGTCGGCTACGGCGCATTTGTCTTGGCGGCAAGTGTGTTTGCGCCCCTGTATCGCCATCGGATTCATCGCGGCTCCTGGCTCCATATCGGCGAAGGCTGGGCGCTGACGGCAGTGCTCTGGGCCGCGTGCGCGTGGGCGAGCCACGAGGTCGCGGTCGGATCCGCCGTACGGTCGAGGTTGCCTCCAATTCCAACGGGCGTCCACAACGCCGCCTTTGCATTCTGGATCCTCGTGCCTCCGGCGATTACCGTCTCATTCGTCATGGCGGTCACGACCATCGTGCGAGCCCTCGAGCCCCCCGAGCCGCCCGAGGGGAAGACGGAACATCCCAACCCGCCCGCGCGCGATTAGTTGTAGGGGCGACGCCTGCGTCGCCCGTGGTTGTAGGGGCGACCCCGACAATTGCGTCGTCTGCTCGGGCATCGCGAGGTGATCGGTTACGCGGGGCGCGCGTCCGTCGTCAGCCACTTGCCCGACCGGCGCATCCGCGCGGTCGCGTCTCCCCGTCGTCCCAGCGTTGAGTGTATCGATGTCGCCACAGCCTCCTCGCCCGTGCCCGCATGAGCAGCGGCCAGGCACCACCGTGTGCCTTCACTGCCGGCGCGATGCCCGCAAAGCCGCGCACCGACGTCGCCAACGAATCGCGATCAAGGCATTTGTCGTCATCGCAGTCGTGAGCGTGGGTCTCGCCACGGTCGGCGGTCTGACGATCGCCATCGTGAGAGCGCGCCCCGCGCGGATGGTGGCGTTGGCGGGGACTGCGATCGAGTCGCTTCGGACACGGATTCGGGACATGGTCAGTGATACGTCGAGCCCACCGCCGGTCGAGACGCGGCGTGTGGCGCAAGAGGATGCCGGCCGTCTCCTGCTGCCCACGGTACAGGTGCAGGTGCCGCCGGCGCCGGCACTGCCGCCCACGCCGCCCCTCTTGCCCATTGTCGCCGAAGGCACCACGCGCCTGCGCGACAGCGTAGTGGCCATCCGGTCTGGCGACAGCGTGACCGTGCGGTTCGACACACGGCACGCGCGCACGCGACGTCCGGAGAAGTTCGAGGAGATCGTGCGGGCGACGCTGCCCGCGATCTACGGTCCGATGGTCGAGTCTGCGCTCGAGCGCATCCCGTCGGGCGACCTGGCACGCTCCGGCGACTTGCTCACGGATCTCCCGACCCGTGGGCTTCGCCTCTCATTGGGCGACGGATGGGCGGTGGCGTTGTGGCCCGCGACGCGCCCTGGTCAGGACGGTCCGCTGGTTGTCATGTATCGGGCGATAGTGGCTCGGGACTAGGGACGAAGGGCCGTCATTGCCCTTTCGGATCCACCGTAAACACCATCCGCATTCCGGCATCGAGGTGCTCGGCGATGTGACAGTGGGCCATCCACTTCCCGGGATTGGACGCATCGAGCAGAATGTCGACCGTCTGACCCACGGGCACCAACACCGTCTCCTTCCAGGCGAGATACGGATTGGTGACGCCGTCGCGATCGAGGATCAGGAACCGCTGACCGTGGAAGTGGATCGGATGGCCCATCGGGTGCATTGACGTACCATCGTTGTGGATGCGGATCTTCACGACATCACCCTGCGTGAAATGCCAGTTGATGTCCATGTTCTCCTTGCCCGTCTGAGTATCTCGCAGGATCCACCGTACCTGCTTCGACGTCGAGACCCAGTTCATGTCGGGCATGCCGTCGTTCCACTCGACGGGTGAGAAGTACATGGTGTCGACGGACATGAACGCCACGAGCGGGGTCGGCAGCCCCTGGATGTTGACTGTCAACTCGAGCTGCTTGTCAGGCGGCTTGTCGAAATATTGCCGGTACTTGTCGATGTCGGCGATGACGTCCTTGTTCGTCCGCAGCGTATTGAATTGTTCGGCGTAGCTCGGCGATGCCGGATCCGGCGAGACTGTGATCGTGCCAAGCGTGTCGACTTCGGTGAAGTACTCGCCCTTGTAGTTGTCGAGCCCTTGCACGCTGTTCGTCAGGGGGAAGGTACCTGGCTTGTCGAAGTGGACCTCGGCCACGTAGCGCTCGGCCACGGCCAGCGTCACACTCGGTACCATGAGCTCGTGCTCGAACTTGCTGATGTCCGTGGCAACGACCTTGATGGGATTGCCACCAAAGACGAGGTTCCAGCTCCGCGAATTCGATACGTCGGTGATAAAGAAGCGGACGACGTCTCCTTTGTGGACATCGAGGTGGTACCGCGGTTCCCCGTTCACGAGGAGCACATTGCCAAAGCGCCCCATGATGGTGAAATCGCCGGCATCTTTGCCGAAGGGGAAGAGACCTTGCTTGTCGATCAGCAGATCGTCGAGCATCAGGACCTGCTCGCCGTTCGCGGGGCTGTAGTAGGCCGGGTCCGGCGAGTCGACCATCATGTTGCCAAAGAGCCCCATGGACTGCTGGATATCCTCGCGCATGTGTGCGTGGTACCAGTAGATCCCCGCGTCCGGGAAGTGCACCTGATAGTAGAACGTCTTTCCCGGGGTCACTGGGTCCTGAGTCACTCCTGGCGCGCCGTCGAATCGGTTATCGAGTCGGACGCCATGCCAGTGCACGGTGGTCGGTTGATCGATGTTGTTCGTGAACCGGACGATGATGGTAGAGTTTTGTTTGACCCGGATCAGAGGGCCGGGGTACTCGCCGTTGTAACCATACATGACGAACGTGCGGCCATTGATCGTGCGCCGCACGAGCATGGCCTGGAGATTGAACGTGTCCCGGTCGGCGAGTATCACGACCTTCCGGGGTGTGGCCTCTGGTAGCTTCGACGCATCGAGACCCATGCCAGGGAGGAAGACCCCGGCGTCCGGGGATGCCCCCTCCAGTCCGGACATCATCGGCATCCCGGAGGGCATGGGGACCATCCGATCGAGCCCATTCATCCCGGCCATCGCCCCGCCGCCGTTTGCGCTCGATGCCGTCCCGTTGCCGTCCATGTTCATCCCGGCCATGGAGCCGCTGCTGTCGGCCCCTCCGCCCTGCGCTGCCACCGGCCACGGCGCGCCTAGGGCGAGGGCCAGCGCCACGCAGGCGGTCCCGCCAATGCGAATGCTCAACACGGTGGCATGCCGCCCATGAAGAGGGGATGACTGGCGTAGTTCGTCAGATACGTGGCTGGCGAGAAGCCGCGCAACACGACTGGACCTTTCCAGTGATCGCCAACGGTCGCGCCCTCGGCGCTGACAATGACGAGGTACTTGTTCCACGATACGGTGCCGGCGGCCTTCCTGTCATTGCTGACCACGCCGATCTTATCGGCCTCGGTCAGCTCCTGCGTAGTAGCCCACGCGACGTACTGCGTGCCGCCCTCTGCGCTTGGTGGCGCGAGACCTTGGACGGTGACGGTGATGGTGAAGACCGGATGACCATCAGGTGTGACCGTTATCCCAAACGGCGAAGGGGCCGGCACCAGCGTAGCGACACCTGAACCCGACGTTCCCTGGTCTGCCAGCAGCGGAATCGAGTAGAGCGCCGGCCTGAGCACCGCGTTCGCGTCACCGCACGCCACGGGCGCGGAAGGCGCGTATGCGCCTCGCGGCGCAGGATCAGGCTTTGCCCCAATGAGAGCAAGGACTCCAGCCGCAATCCCAAACCGCCCGACGAGAGTCGGTGTGGGTCGTATCCGTGCGAAAACGCGCCCGACCCATTCGGTCAGCGCAGCGTTCGCGGAATCATGCATGGGCAACCTCCAGTGCCGATATGCTAGGCTAGGGCGCTAGGTCGGTCAAGCTGCGAGCGGATAGCCGAAGGGCTCGGCAGCCCTTGCGAGCCTCCGAGCCCTTCGGTCTCAACCGATCCTATGGTCTTACATTCGTCCGCCGGCGGCTACGGCGTGCCGCTGCAGCTCGTCACAAAGGACCCACCACGTCCATTGGTCTCTCCCTGCGGGATCGGGCTGGCGGTCGTGTGGACGTCACCCGTCTTGACGGCCGGGTCCTCATGTTCCCACGTCGTGTCGGCTACGGTTTGGAGCCCGTAGTTCCGGATCTCGATCGTCCGGTTCGCCGCGGACTCCCACGTCGTCGAGATTCGGTCTTCTTTCATGAGGTCGTTACGCGTCGCGACGTACGACAACGCGTCGGTTGCCGGATACGCCGTCAACCCGCCGACCACCGTGCGCAACGAGTTCGCGTCCGCGAGCGCCGCAGTGTAGTTCCCCATCCCGAGCTCGATCCATCCGTGCCAGGCGACCAGCTCCTCCTCGCGCACGATCGGGATCGGCGCGGCCGTTGTCGAAAACATGTTGTAGAGGTAGCTCCACGTGGTGTTCCCGACGGTGATCTGCGCAACGGGGGCGTAGATGGTCTGCACCGGGTTCGGATTGGTGATGAACTTCGCCTTCCACCGCAGGTCGTGTACGGTGTCAACGGACGCCGTGAAATCGTTCAACTGCGCCTCGGTGCCGATATTTGCTTGGACCGGGTTGACGAGGTCGCCCGACGCCGCGCTGAAGTCGTGGTCGACATCGTACGCATCCTCAGGAAATACGCCCGCGACCGTTGGGGCGAGTACGGTTGGGTTGTACATCGCGGACGAGGTCAAATCGGTGAGTGCCTGCGCCAGCGCTGCGGGGTACGGAGTCCCGGGCGTCGTAGCCGTCGGCGCGCTGCCGCCCTTCCCCCGGGCGACATAATACGCCAGCTCGACGTTCGCCTTGGCTGCGAGGACCCGGTTGAAAGAGGCAAACGAGCCGAGAGTACCCGGTGGGCCCGATGTCGCGTAGACGCCCGCGAACCCGGCGGGCACCTTGAGGCTCGGCGTCACGGTTGACCCGGCTGATACGAGGTTGGTCTCGCCCGAGTCGAGAAGCGCGACGATGTACTTCCACGCGTCCACTGCGCACACCGCTGGCGGCGGTGCGGTCGTGGTCGCCTGGGGCAGGCCGGCCGGTAGGATGGCCAGTCCGAGCGTGTCGTGGTTCTCACCGATCAGCATGTAGTTGTACGCGATCAACGTCTGGACCAGACCCGACAGTGAGGCTGCCTGCGCGGTGGTGTACGCCGGTGCCACCTTCGGGATCGCCGCCAGGATCGCCTGGGCCTGCGTGATGTTCTGGTACTCTTGGGCCCATACGCTCGCCACGTTGGTCGTCATGACCGCGACGCCGAGCGGGAACGTGACGGTGCGCGGCTCAGTCACCGTGAAGATCGCTCCATCGCGCGCATAGCCAGCGACCGAGTTGAACTCGATGCCTTGGAACGCGCCGAGGTCGTTGCGCGTACCGCCGAACAGGCCTGTCACCGCGTTCTGAATGCCCGCCGGTGAGTTGGGCACCGAAGTAGGTGCGGTAAAGAATGGGACATTGCTATCGGAGCACGCCGCCAGGAGCCACATGGCAGCGGCCACCGGGACGAGCCGTGCGGCGCCGACGAGCCGGCGGCCGATCGCGCTCGCATGGGGTCTATGTATGTGTGTCATGTCAGAGCCCAAGGTCGAGGCCGAGGTAATAGCTGCGCGCTGGTGGATAGGGCGTCACGTCGTAGCCGCGCCCAATGGCCTGGTTGCCAAAGGCGGTCACTTCGGGATCGAGCCCGTCGTACTTGAAGATCGACCACAGGTTGTAGCCGCTGAGCTGTAAGCGTGCACTGCTCACCCGGTTCCAGATATGGCCGACCAAACGCTCTGGGAGGGTGTAGCTGACCGTGACTTCGCGCACCTTGAAGAACGTGGCGGACTCCACGTAGGGCTCGCCGCCGGCCTCGAAGGCCGCGAAGCGCGCGGCACCCTTGGCGGAGTCGGCATAGAGCTGCGGCCCCGTGTCGAAGTACAGGTCTGTCAGATTGACGGTGTTCCCGCCGCGGCTGTAGTCGACCAGGCCGTAGACTCGGAAGTTCTGCCAGGTGAACTCGTTGCCCAAGCTCATCGTGTAACCGGAGGAGAAGTCGCCGATCTGCTGCTGATAGCCGTTGGCGCCCGTGATGTTGGGGTTCGTGACGTCGGTGACCGACCGACCCGGCGCGAGGAAGTCCGAGCCGAAGCCGAAGTTGGCGCCCGCGTCGAAATTCGGGACGGGCAGCGCGTTCATCACGCTATAGTTGCGAGAGTACGAGAGCGTATTGACCCACGTGAACCCGTTCCGCAGCTCGACCGGAGTCGACTGCAGTTCCATCTCGATGCCCTGGTTGGTGAACTCGCCGCCATTCTCGTAGATGAAGCTGTAGCCGAGGGACGGCGCAACTCCGTCCTGCAGCAGGAGGTTGGTCAGGCGCTTCTGATAAACCGTGAACGAGAACTGGGCCCGCGACTTGAACATCGGTGCATTCGAAGCCGAGCTCCGTCTCCGTCGATGACTCGGGCTTGAGGTTCGCGTCGCCGAGCTGTTGGTTCGCCTCGATGCCGTAGATGCTGTTGTCGATGGCCGTGTAGTACGGCGTGTACTTATCGCCGTAAGGGGCAAGGTTACCGGACTGGCCATAGGCTGCCCGCAGCTTGATCTCGTCGAGGAAGCCGACGAACTGTGGGACGCGGTACGATGCCGAATAGTGCGGATAGTAGTAGAACTTGTTGATGTCGCCATTGTTCGTGGAGCGCTCCCCCGTCAGGCCGACGGTGACGGTGAGTCGCGAGTCGAGAGACTGCGCCTGCTCCTGCACATAGAACGACTGGTCGAGCTGTTCTGTGCGGCTGAAGAAGTTGTCCTGCACCGTACCCACCGTCGGCGCGTTGACCCCCGCGATCAGGTTGTAACCGACCGTCACAGGGTTCTGCAGGTCGCGCCGGTCGCGCTCGAACCCTGCCGCCGTCGTGGCGTCCAGCCAGGACAGCATAGTGTTGTGGTACGTTGCGTTGAGCGAGTAGTTGAAATAGTTGATCTGGGCCACGTTCGACACCGAAGTCCCGGGCAGGCCCGACGCGATCAACTGCTCCACCTGTAGTGTCGGCGGCGCATAGAGTAGGTCGTGGACACTCGCCAGATCGGCACCACCGATGGCCGAAAGTTGGAGGCTCTGGTGATCGGTCCTCCACGGCGTCCAGCTGAGATTGCCGCCACCGATGAACCGACTGAGCTCCTGTGGCGTCGAGATTTCTTCGGCGTCTGCGAAGGGATTCGCGTTGCTGAACGGATTCGTCGCCCACACGCCCGCGGCGTTCTGCTGATTCAGGTTGATGAAATCCGGTGTCTGGGAGAAAACGTTATACGGGCTGATGCCGATGTTGTCGTTCCCGGTGACGCCGCGCTGTGTGACGTCGTGCACGTAGTTCAGGTTCGCCGACACGGTGAAGTTGTTGGCGAACTGCTCGCTCACGTTGGAGCGGATCGACTGCTTGTTGTAGTACGTGTTGAGCTCGGCCCCGTTGTTGTACTGCGACAAGCCGGATAGGTAATACTGCGTGGTGCCGGAGGAGCCGGTGACGCTGATGTTGGTCTGATACGACGCCATATTGTTGCCGAACAGCGGATTTTGAAGGTGATCGCCCGGTCCTGCATAGAGGCTGGCAATCTTCGCGTTGTCGGCAGCGATTCCGGAAACGTCCGAGGCCGGCGTTCCGGCCTTGTCGTTGATGTACCAGGCCTGCGCGCTCGCCAGCGTCGGGAAGGTGCGGATTGGGTACGTGTTGCTGAGCGAGTAGTGGCCGACCTGACCGTCGACAGTCCACTTCGCCTTGCCCTGCTGGCCCTTCTTGGTCGTGATCACGATCACGCCCGCCGAGGCCTTCGATCCGTAAATCGCCGACGCGGAGGCACCCTTCAGAATCTCGACCGACTCAATGTCGTCGGGGTTGATGTCTGCGATCCGGTTCGGATCGTTGTCTTCCATGCTCGGTGCACCGCTCGCGGCCTGACCACTCTGCGTCTGGCCGCCGCCTGAGCCGTTGATGGCGTTCAGGTCGGAGTCGATCGTCTCGTTGTCCAGGATGACGCCGTCGACCACGTAAAGCGGCTCGGCATTGCCGTTGATCGACGTGACTCCGCGGATCTGGATCTGGAGTCCGCCGCCCGGCGCGCCGCCGTTGTTGGACTCGATGATCGCGCCAGGCACCTTACCCTCGAGCGAGTTCTCGATCGTGGGCGACGGGACCTGGTTGACGGCTTGCGTCGTCACGACGGATACCGCGTTCGCCGCGTTCTGTGACGCGACCGTCGTCGCGACGCCGGTCACGACCTGGGTCTCGAGGCGGAGGACGTCCTTCTGCAAAGCCACTCGATAGTCGGTCTTGCCCGCCGCGATCGTGACCGTCTGCGCCAAATACCCGATGCGCCGAATGACGAAGCTCTTGGCGTCGGCGGGTACACGCAGGTTGAAGGTCCCGCTATCGGTCGTTTGGGCTCCCACCGTGGTGCCCGTCACGATGACTTGCGCCGACGGGATCGGCGCATTGTCCGTCGCGTCGATGATGTGTCCTGTGATCCGATTCTCTTGCTGCGCGCCCGCCGTCGCCACCACCATCACCGTCGCGACGAGCGCCACTCCGAGTCGGGGCAACCATCCCCGTCCGACAAATTGTCTACTCATGAACCCCCCTGTCCCTGTTGATCGAGCTCTGACCGTCTGCACCATCGTGCACGACAATTGCTTCTCGGACATACAAGTCGTTGCATGCCGGCTCCCCCTCCGTCGGGATTGGTGTGGTTTCGGGCTGACGACAACACACAAAAGGTGTCCCGGGGAGTGCCCCGAGACGCCCGGATCGCCCGTACGTAACGCTCGGGTCCAGACGGTGTCAACGTCGCGTTACACGGCGTTTGTCAAGAGTGGGTCAGCGTTGAAATCGCTGGCCGAGCGGTGATGGCTAGCCGAAGGGCCGGTGGCGAATCCGCCACCGGCCCTTCGCGCCTGATCAGAGGAATCCGGGTGAGCCGGGCCCTTTCGTCTAGCCTTGTGCCACTACTGGCACGTCGTAGTGAACGAGCCTCCTCGCCCGTTGATCTCTCCTGACGGAATGGGGAGGACCGTCGTGTGAAGGTCACCCGTCGTGACGCCCGAAGCCTCACCAGCGTGGCCGGGCGTGCCCCACGTGGTATCGGCTACCGCCGCGAGCCCATACATCCGAATCGCGATCGTCCGGTCGTTGCCCGATTCCCATGTGAGCGAGATGCGCTGTTCCCGCATGAGGTCGTTGCGGGTCGTGACGTATGCGTTTCCGGCGGTGGCATCGGTGGCAGGATACGCAGTTAACCCGCCCACAGTGGTCCGCACCTGATTCACAAGCGTCAGCGCGCCGGGGTAGTCGGCCATCGCGAGATGGATCTGCGCGGCGATCAGCGTCATGCTTTCACCGCGAATGATTGGGATCGGCGACCCCAGTGTCGGCGACATGTAGTACAGGTAGCTGTACGTCGTATCGTGGCCGATCGTCGCGTCAAAGTGCGTCTCGGTCGCGACGGGATTGTACGTTTGCTGCTGCACCGGGACGGTGTTGATGATGAACTTCGCCTTCCAACGCAGATCGTGGGCTGTGTCGACCGAGACGACCAGATCGTTCAGTACGGCCTCTTGTCCGATGTTCTGGTCGATGGGGTTGGGGACGTCGTTCGCTACACCGCTGAAGTCCCAGGTTACGACACTGCTGCTAGCCGTGAACCCACCCGGCGTCGGCGGTGCCAGCAGCGCGCCGGAGGCATTGAACATTGCCGTCGAGTCCAGCAGCGAGAGCGCCCGCGCCAGCGTCGGGTGGTCGGGCGACCCCGGTGCCGAGTCCGTCGGCGCGCCGGCCGCGGGTGGGTTCCGCGGAATGGCATAGGCGAGTTCCAACAGCGCCTTCACCGTGAGCGCGCGATTGAACGAAGCGAACGACCCGGTGACCGACCCTGGCCCCGATGCCAGCCCAACGCCCTTGAATCCGGTGGGCAGGGTAACCGGCGGAGGCGTCGCACCGGCGGTCACGAGGTCGGTGTTGGCCGAGTCGAGGATGGCAATGACGTACTCCCACCCGTCCTTCATACAGATGGCCTGGGGCAGCGTCGTCTGGTTGGGAGTCGCCAGAATGGCAACGCCCAGCGTATCGTGCGCCTCGAGCATCGCCATGTACATGTACGCCTTCCACGTTTGGACGATGCCGGTGACCGAGGCAGCCTGTGCCGCCGAAAACGCGGGCACCACACCCGGGATGGCGGCGAGGATCTCCTCCATCTGGCGGATGTTCTGGAACTCCAGCGCCCAGACGCCGCCGCTCGTGTTGGGGATGAATTGTACACCGAGAGGATAGAGGACCGTGCGTGGCTCGGTGTTGGTGAATACCGAGCCGTCACGGGCGAAGCCGACCGAGAGGTCATAGAAGCCGTCGGCGCGGGACTGACCGAAGACACCGGTGATCGCGTTCTGAATGCCCGAGGGGGTTTCGGCGACGGTCGTCGGCTCCGTAAAGAACGGGACATTGCTGTCCGAGCACGCCGCCATGACGGCAACCGCGCCAGCCGCGAGCACCGTGGCGCACGACATGCGCGCCCATTGAGCGCTGGATGGGTGAGTCAATGTGAGTCGCATGTCAGAGCACCAAGTCGAGGCCGAGGAAGTAGCTCTGGGACGGTGGGTAAGGAGTGACGTCGTAGCCGCGCCCGAGCGCCTGGTTTCCAAAGGCGCTGACCTCGGGATCTAGGCCGTGGTAGTTGAAGATCGCGAACAGATTGTATGCATTGAGTGAGAGCCGGGCGCTCGATATCCGCCCGGTAAACACCGAGCCCACCAACCGTGACGGGAGAGTGTAGCTCAGGGACAGCTCGCGAACCTTGAAGAAGCTTGCCGTCTCCACGTACGGCTCTGCGCCGGCGCCCAGCAACGCCAACCGCTTCTGCGAGGCGGCCGAGTCTGATACTGCGCTCAGCGAGCCTAACGGCGTCGAGGTGTCGAAGTACAGGTCCGTCAGGTTGACGGTGTTGCCACCGCGGCTCCAGTCGAACATCCCATAGAGGCGGAAGCTGTGCCAGGTAAACTCGTTGCTCATCGAGATGAGATAGCCGTTGGCGAAGTCGCCGACCTGCAGGTACTGGCCGTTCGGGTTCACGATGTTCGGGTCGACGATATCGGTGAGGGCTCGGCCTTGCGCGACGAAGTCGGAGCCAAACCCGAAGCTGTTGCCAGCGAAGAACGCCGGGACCGGCGTGGCGTTCACCACGCTGTAGTTCCGCGCGAAGCTCACCGTATTGTTCCAGGTGAAGCCGTTTCGCATCTCGATGGGTGTGGATAGGAACTGCATCTCGAGGCCCTGATTCGTGAACTCGCCGCCGTTCACGTAGGTCTGGCTGTAGCCGTACGACGGCGCGACGGACGCCTGGAGGATCAGGTTGGTCAGCCGCTTCTGGTACACGGTGAAGGTGAACTGCGCCCGTGACTTGAGCATCGTGGCATCGAACCCGAGCTCTGTCTCGGTCGACGACTCCGGCTTGATGTTGGCCTCGCCCAGCGTGGTGGGAAGCTGCACGCCGTTCGCGCCGTCAAGCAACTGCGCGTTGTACGGGGTGTATTTCTGCCCGTACAACGGGAGGTTCCCCGCCTGTCCATATGCTGCACGCAACTTGAAATTGTCCATGAACGACAGCGCTTGCGGGAGCGGGAGGCGGTACGACGCCGCGTAATGCGGGTAGTAGTAGAACTTGCTGATGTCACCGTCGGCCGTCGATCGCTCCCCTGTCACACCGCCCGTCACCGCGAGCCGGGAGTCGAGGGCGAGCAGCTGCTCTTGGACGTAGAACTCCTGGTCCAACTGCTCCGACTGGCTGTAGAAGCTGTTGAGGACGGTGCCTGCCTCTGGAGAGTTCACGCCGGAGAGCAGGTCGTAGCCGGTCACGACCGGATTGTTCAAGCTCCTGCGGTCGCGCTCATAGCCGATGGCCGTCGTCGCGTCGAGCCACGAGAGGATCGTGTTGTGGTACGTCCCGTTGAGGGAGTAATCCATATAGTCGACCGTCGCGTTGTTCGACTCCGAGGCGCCTGGTTGGCCATCAGGCTCCTCGTACTCGACCTGTAGCGTCGGCGGGGCGTAGAAGTTGGCGCTGAAGCTCGACAGGTCGGCACCGCCGATGCCCGTGAGCTGGAGGCTCTGGTGAGCGGTGCTCCAGGGCGTCCAGTTGATGCTGCCGTGCGCGATGAACCGGCTCTCCAGCTGGGGCGTGTTGATGTCGACGGCGTCGGCGATCGGGTTGGCTGTCCCGAAATAGTTCAGCGGCCATGCGCCATCCGGACCCGGGTGGTTGAAGGCCTCGATCTGCGGCGTGTACGAGAAGACATTGTACGGACTGATGCCGATGTTGTCATTGCCGGTGATGCCGCGCTGCGTGTCGTCGTGGATGTAATTCCCGCCCGCCGTCACGCTGAGGTTCTGCGTGAACGTCTGAGTGACGGTCATGTTGAGCGACTGCTTGTTGTAAAACGTGTTGAGCTGCGCCCCGTTGTCGTACTTCGATAGCCCCGAGACGTAGTACTGGGTGCCACCCGAGGTGCCGCTCACATCGATATTGGTCTGATACGACGCCGCGGTGTTGCCGAAGAGCTGTCGCTGGTAGTCCTGTCCCGGCGCGTAGATTGATGCGATGAAGGCGTTGTCGGTTGCGAGCGCCGTCCCTGTGGCGCCACCCTTGAGGTCGTTGGCGTACCAGGCCTGCGCACTGGCCAGTGTCGGGAACTGGCGGACCGGGTACTCGTTGGCGAGCTGGTAGTGGCCGACCAGCCCGCTCACGTCCCAGCGCGGCTTGCCGGTCGTGCCGCGCTTGGTCGTGATGACGATCACGCCCGCCGACGCCTTGGACCCGTAGATCGCCGAGGCCGAGGCACCCTTGAGGATCTCGATACTTGCGATGTCGTCCGGGTTGATGTCGGCGATCCGGTTGACACCGTTGTCCTCCGTGCTCGGACAGCCGGTGCAGGTCGCGCCGGTCTGCGTCTGGCCGCCGCCGGACTTGTTGATGGCGTTCTCGCCGGCATCGATCGTCTGGTTGTTCACGATGACGCCGTCGACGACGTAGAGGGGCTCGGCGTTGCCGTTGATGGACGTAATGCCCCGCACCTGGATCTGAATGCCGCCGCCTGGCGCGCCGCCGTTGTTGGACTCGATCACTGCGCCCGGCACCTTCCCTTCGAGCGAGTTCTCGATCGTGGGCGAGGGCACCTCATTGACTTCCTGCGTGCTGACGACCGACACAGCGTTGGCCGCGTTGGCCGACGCGACGCTCGTCGCGACACCCGTCACGACCTGGGCCTCGAGGTGGAGCACGTCCCGCTGCAGCGAAATCGTGTACTCGGTCTTGCCCGGCGTGATCGTTATGGTCTGTGCCAGGTAGCCAATGCGGCGGACGATGAAGGTCTTCGCGTCCGCCGGCACGCGGAGGTTGAATGCGCCGCTGTCCGTCGTGTTCTGCCCGATCGTCGTGCCCGTGACCTGGATTGCGACCGTGGGAATCGGCCGATTGTCGTTCGCATCGGTGACCCGCCCAGTGATACGCGTCTCCTGCGCGCGCGCCGTCGCCGTCACAGCTACAAATGATGCGAGCACTAGAACCGCTAGTCCCAGCCGAACGCGGCATACCGCAACGACTGATGAAATGCTCATGTATCCCCCTCTAGTGGGATGCGTGATCAACGTTGCCGCCCACGCTGAACGCTGGGCGGTGGCTCACCACGAGCAACCGCCAAAGCGCGCCGACGTTGCGCATCGACCGGTTGCGTGGGTTCTGTTTCTGTTTCTGTTTCCCGGCTGCGCCTACCTGGGTCTACGCCCTAGCACCTCCTCGTCCGAAGGTGACACGGCCAACTTCGCGGACCACTTACCAGAATTCGGCGTGGCCTATACGCCAAACCAGGCCGGAGACCCTACGGTTTGCGCATGCCTTTGACTTTTTCTCTAGCGCGCGACTTAAATAGCGCCAGCGGCCCGAGGTGTCAAGAAGGGGCGAGGGCATTGAACCGTCATCAACATCGAATAGGCGGGGTCCATCTCGCCCGTCCCATCCGTCGTGCCGCGGCGCACCGCGACGGCGCGGGGGCATGACGGTGCCCATGGACCGCGTCCGAATCTCACCTCAGTACAGCGAACGGATCCACCCTCCGTCCACAGCCACTGAAGCGCCGGTGATATAGCTCGCGCGCTCGGACGCGAGAAACGCGACGAGCGCCGCGAACTCGTGTGCCTCACCCAGACGACCCATCGGGATCTGTGCTTCCCAACTTCGCCGCATTGCGTCGGCGCTCGGGCCGCCACGCGCTTCGCTCGCACGCGCGAGCTGCTCGACGCGTTCCGTCCTCGTGTACCCCGGCAGCGCGTTGTTGACCGTGACGCCGAACGGCGCGACCTCCGTCGCCAGCGTCCGGGCAAAACCTGTGACCGCGGCGCGGAGGCTGTTCGACAGCATCAATGCGTCGACGGGCTGCTTCACCGAGATCGATGTGATGTTGATGATGCGGCCCCAGCGCCGACTCTTCATGCCTGGCAGCACGGCGCGCGTGAGCGACACGACGCTCCCCAGCGTCAGCCGTGTGGCCGCTTCCCACATGGTGGGTGTCAGCGACTCGAACGGTCCGGCCGGGGGACCGCCAGCATTCGTGACCAGCACGTCGACACGACCAAATCGATCAATGCCGTGCGCGACGAGCTGGTCGACGGCAGCCGGGTCCGCGACATCCGCGGGTTCGGCCAGGACGGGCACGCCAGTCGCGCCGGCGATTTCTACAGCGGCCTGCTCGAGAGGCCCCCGCTCCCGGGCACAGAGAATCGAATGCGTGCCCTCGGCCGCGAGCTCGTCGGCAACGGCTCGCCCGAGACCGCGACTGGCGGCCGCAACCAGCGCGACCTTGCCGCGCAGCCCCAGGTTCACCGCGCGGGCGTGCGCAGATAGTGATCAGTCCCGTCGAGCCAGTCCTGGCGCGGCGGTGTGAAAATGTCCAGGTCGAGGGTGTCTTCGAGCGCCTCGGCCCGGTGCGGCACGTGGGGCGGGATCAGCAACACCTCGCCCGCGCGCACATCGTAGACCTTGTGGTCGGGTGTCCCCTCGGTGCCGAGCCACAGCCGCAGGGCTCCCTCGAGGATGTACGTCATCTGCTCGTTCATGTGCGAGTGCAACGGCACGACGCAGCCTCGCTTCAGATACACGTGTGCCAACATCGTGCGCTCGCCCGTGATCAGCCGGCGCTCGAGCAATGGTGATAGCGTCTCGCGCGGCATGGACTCCCAACGGTGGAAGCTCGGGGCTGCAGTCGTCTGTGTCATCGCTCAAGGAAAAGGAGGAGAAGAAGAGCGCGCTCGGGACTGAACAATCTAATTCTGACCGCGGTCTGGGATCACATCCTGCACCTGGGGCATGGGCGCCAAGGTGCGAAGTGCACGCACGAGAGGCGCGGCACCACTGTCGGGGTTGGCCGGGATCCGCACGTAGTAGTAACGGTCCTGGCCGCGAAGCATACCACCAATGACGACGCCGCTCACGGCGTCGATCGCCGCCTGCCGCTGCTCAGGGTTGGCGTCCTGGCGGAACATGACCCAGAGCTTGTCGCGCACCACCTGTCCGGGAAACCCTGGTGCATTCGTGAGGATGTTTTCGGGAGCGCGGGAATCTTCTACCTCGTCCCGTGACACGGTGTCGGGAGCGCGGAGCGGGACCGTGAACACATACTGTCCGGTCCCTTGCAGGCTCACGCGAAAGGCGGTCACTCCGGGCGGAACCACGACGCTGATCTGGCGTGCTTGGGACGTATCCCCGGCCGGCAACACCATGCTCCCATCGTCGGCGACAACGGGGTCATGTCCGGGCTCGGCGAGCAGCTTGTCGAAGCTCCACTGGGCCGCGACTTCCTCGCCTGGCACCGTGTCGGCGGGAGGTGGGTCGGCTCCGACGAAATGCACCGCCGCTGCGGCGGCCGCGTGCTCGGGCGCCGAGGCGCCGGTGCGCATGCTGAGGGGCGTCGCTCCTCCGACCAGCACCACGGTCCCGGGTGACCCGGTCTGCGCCGGCGGCGAGGTGGGCGGCGGCGTCGAGTCTGGTGGCGGAGATTGCCGGGCGACCGGTGGTGGGGGTGAGGTGTCCTTTACCGGTGGCGGTGCGCCGCCCGTGACAACGAGCGCGGATGGCCCAGCTTCGACCGCGGCGGGAGGGTGCAGGCGGTCGACACCGTGATCCACCAGGGCGATCGACATCGTCAGGACGTGGCGGGCCGGGTCCAGCTCTGGCAGGGCAACCATCACCGGCTCGATGGGGCCACACGACGCGCTTTTAGTGCGGCCTACCGTCACGACGTTGCTCACCGAGATCCGAACTTCAAAGACTGCGCACCCGGTCTTGGTTTCTGCTTGTGGCACGCCCGATGAATCGACGGGTGCTGCGTGCTTGTCTCGCCGGTGCTCACCGCGGCTGCGCTGCGCGGCCGCGGGAGTGGCGGCCGAGGCCACGGCGAGGGCCGCCATCAAGACTGCAATCCCGAGCGTCCTGCGGGCGGCGCTGTGCGACATGACCAAAAGTACACGGCAGTCGGAGGTCGGGGTTCGGGGACGGGCGCCTCCGCGCGCGTAGAAAGGGAGATAGGAGAAAGGGGAAAGGAGACGAAACCCGCTCGTCTCCTTCCCCTTTCTGTGGTGCTCCTTTCTCGGGCCCGGTAGGGCCCGGCCTGTGCGCTTACGGGCAGTACGGGGCGCCTTCGTCCTCGCTCGCGGTCGTCGCAGCCGTACCGATCGCAATGTGGCAACCCGACGGGGTCGCCCCCACGAGGCCGACGTGCGTCGCCGTGCCGGACCAGCCTGTGCCGGTCGCCGTTCCGACCGTGTAGGTCACGCCCTGCGACGCGTCGAACTGCGTGGTCGACAACGCGGTCGTGTAGGTCGTGTTGTCCGCGAAGTACGCCTCTTCCGCCGTGACCAGGTTGCGCAGGTCCGACTTCAGAGTGGCCAGGTAGGCCTGTTGCTTCGTGTTGGAGAACTTCGGAATCGCGATCGCGGCCAAGATCCCGATGATGACCACCACGATCAACAACTCGATCAGCGTGAAACCCTTCCGATTCTGCGTCATTGCTTACTCCGTATGAGGTGAAGAATGGACTTCGGGCTTCGGCCAACCGACGCCCTTAGGGCGTGCCTGACGGACGCTCTGTCCGCGCCGTGTCCAATCCGGGGACACGAAAGGCAAGTCCGTGGCCGGGGCATCGTCGTTGCTAACTCGTGGAGCAGCAAGCGCTTAGAATTGTGTTCCACCGCACCGTCCAATCCGACTACGGCGCGATGCGGCAGTTTCTGGCGACGTGCGATACGAGCGCCGACGCGCGAGTTAAGACAGGGGCAGCCAGACGCGAGACCGGGACGCCTACAAGGAGGCGTTATCGCGGCTGGAGCGGTCACAAAACCGGTCGTTCGAGCGCTCCGTTGGGATGCGCCACCCAGCAGCCACTCCGGAATGGGGCAAATCCGCATGTGGATCACCAGCGGTCTTCCCGTTGCTATAATGCAGGGGCAGACCCGACTCGCGTTTCCCGCTCCGGAGAACCCCATGAAGAGAGCAGCGATACTGACCGGGCTTCTCGTTGTCGCCAGCATTCTGGCGATCGGCTGTGGGACAGATCCTGACGCACCTTCAGGCGTGTGTGCCACCAGCGAGCAGACGGATGCGCTGCTCTACGGGCCGCCGCTCGCCGTATCGGTGAGCGGCGACACGGCGACCTATACCTGGGGCTCGGGACAGGTGCTGTTCATCGCGAAGGGGTCGACCTGCGTCGAGCAGTCGGGATCGGGCCAATAGCGCACCCCGTACGCTGACTCCGAGTCCAGCCGCGCCAGGCGCGCGCCACGACTCGAGTCCGTGCTGCCACTTAACTCGTGAGAGCTGGCAGCTGCGCGCCTTTGCGGCACGCACGCGTCGCGGATGGCGACGGCAGCGTGCACATCAACTCACGGCCCGCTGGAGTGGGCGCGAGGGAGAGCACCAGCTGACCGATGCGCTCGTAGCATGTCGGCTTGTCGCCCGCGACCGGAATCGCCGCGCAGACGGCGAAGCCGGCATCGGCTTTGGCTTCATTGTCGACGAATGATTCCGCGGCGCCCGTGTAGCAGTACCGCCGCAGCGACATCGTCCCGACGGTGCAGAGGCGGATCGCAGCGCCGGTCTCGTAATCCGCGTATGAGCTGATATCGCGTCCCAGGCTCTCGTAGCACTGATGGCGAAATTGCGTCGGCGCCTGATCGCACTCATGAGCCGTCTGGGCCAGATTGCCGCGGTCCAGGTACAGCATCAATGCCGTCTGAATGCGGTAGCACTCCGGCCCGTAGCGAGCGGCGAAGATCGAGCAGGGATACTGGGGATTGGTGGAGTCGATCGCGCGGAATGTGGGCTCACTGGTCTTTGCACCATCGCCCATGTGCATAGACGCCATCGTCGAGCCCATATCGCCACCCTTCGAGCGATCGTGCGCCATTTGCTCCGCCAACATGGTGGCGGGATGGTCGGGCATCGTAACGTGGACGATGTTCTCCATGAAAGCGCCACCGTAGCACGACTGCTGGTGCCATGGCTCGTTGAGGAGATCACAGGCGGCCAGGGCTTTGGGCAGGTCGTGATTGAGCGCCATATCCAATCCATGTCCCATCCCATGCAGGCACTGGAACAACAGCCACTGCTTATCGGCCGCTGACTCGTAGGGTCCGCAGGCCGCCCGAACGACACTGGGGTCGGCCGTACCTTTGATGTCGAAGTACGCTTGCAGCACGCCGTGATAGCACCCCGAGGAGAACTCCGGCGTGCAGTTCGAGAACGTCGCGTTCATATCGGGCTGACGACGATACGCGTCAATGCCAATGCCGTGCGCATACATGTGGACGTCGCGCTCGACGTCAGGATCCGACTTCGTTAGCTGGCGCAGCGTCTCGAGGGCCGCTGCGACGCCGCCCACCGCGAGGCGGTCGTCCAGGAGGCTCCGGTAGCAAGAGGTCTTGAGGTGCTGCGGGGATGACGCGCAGGCCGCGGCCATCTTGTTGGTCGAATCGGCGTCGACTGCCGCGACCTTTGGCCCGGCGGTCGGAGAGCCTCCTTGGCGGTCGACGGTGAGCCCGACCCGATACCCGCCGACCGCACCAACCACGAGCGACACACCGACCAGTACCCCGATGACGGCAGCCGTGCTCGGGGGAACTTCGACCACTCCGGGGCGCGCTCGCAGCCCAGGAGTTGCCACCGGACGGTAGCCGGCGCCGAATCGAAGGAAAGGTGACACGGCGCTATAACGACGACCCGTTGCCGCATCGGGAAACGAGCTCTTCCGTTCACGCTTTGCCGCTGCGGCGCCCTGCCCGGCTGGCCGGCGAAACGTCGATCAGAAGGGCGATGACCAGGCCGATGATTGGTCCCAGCGTCCACTGCCCCCCGTACCAGTGCTGCACCGCCGTATACCAGAGCAGCGTGGTGGGCAGGAAGATGAACCCCAGTATCGGCCAGAGGAGTGAGGGGAACATTCCCCGAAACCAACTCGAGAAGAACCACACCACCGCGACCACGACTCGCGGTGCGGCCAGTGCGAGGATTGCCAGGAGACACGCCATTGGGGTTCAACCAGAAGGAAGAGGTTCACCCGATTCGGTCGGGACACAGCGGACGAGAAGCGCTCAGGAGGCCCCGAAACCGGCGGCGCCCCCGTCGGCCAGACTACGGCAAGGCAAACGCCACGACGTTAGAGCCGGCGGCGATGGCGATGTATTGCTTGCCGTCGACGGCGTAGGTCATGGGCGACGCCCGGAGCGATTGGTTCGTGTGAAAATGCCACAGGGCCGCCCCTGTCTTCGCGTTGACCGCGGCAAGCGCCCCGCTGTCGTCCCCGTAGATGACGAGACCACCCGCCGTGCTCAGCACTCCGCCCCAGCTGTCGCCCTCGCCAATCTGGGGCACCTCCCACGCAATCTTCCCCGTCTCGAGGTCGATCGCTCGCAGAAACTTCTGGCGGTGTTCGCCAGGGACACGGCTGCTCGCGCCGCCATAGAAGGACTCGCCTTGGCGCCACCACGTCGAGGACTTGCTGTACACGCTGCAGGCCTCCAACGCCATCACATAGAATAGGCCGGTCTGCGGGCTGTAGGCGGTCGACATCCAATTCGATGCGCCTTCAACCGACGGGCACACTCGAGTGCCCTGCACCGTCGGCTCCGAGCCGGGGAGCACGTGAGGTCGTCCGTCGGGGCCGATTCCGTCTGACCAGGTCAGCTTGTGCACAAACGGCTGCGCATTCAGCACCTGGCCGGTCGCCCGATCGAGGACGTAAAAGAACCCGTTCCGGTTCGCCTGAGCCAGCAACTGCCGTGGCCGCCCGTGGTATCGGGCATCAATCAGCATCGGTGTCTCGGACGCATCCCAGTCGTGCAAGTCGTGCGGCGTGAACTGATAGTACCACTGCAGTTTCCCATTCGCTGGATCGAGGGCGAGGACGGAGCTTGAGTAGAGGTTATCCCCCGTGCGCTCGTCGCCGTTGTAGTCCGGGCACGGGTTGCCCGTCGGCCAGTACAGGAGATTCCGCGACGGGTCGAACGTGCCCGTCAGCCACGCCGCCACGCAACCATGCTCAATCGCGCGGCCCTGCCACGTGCGCGCCAGCGAGTCTCCGGGCGCCGGCATTGTCCAGAACCGCCAGACGTGCTCCCCGGTCGCGGCGCGATAAGCGTCGATGAAGCCACGGTCGCCCTCGTCGCCACCCGACGTTCCGGAGAGCACGAGATCGTGCACGACGAGGGGGGCCGAGGTCGCGCCGTAGTGTTGATGGAAATCCGCCATCTCGACATCCCAGAGCACCCGACCGTCGATGCGCGACAGCGCGACGAGATGTGCGTGGTCGGTCACCATGAACAAACGATCGCCCAGTACGGCGGCGCCACGATTGATGGCCCCGCCCGCGTCGCCGATGACGCCCTTGGTCAGCGGCCGCGTAAAGCGCCAGATCTGGCGACCCGTCCGCGCGTCGAGAGCAAATGCCTCGTTGGCCGCGGTGACGTACATGATGCCGCCGACGACGAGGGGTGTAGCCTCGAGGCGATTCGCGTCGGCGATCGGGAACAGCCACTGCGGCGTGATGTGGTCGACGTTCGACGTATCGATCTCATGGAGCTCGCTGTATCGGTTGCCGGTTACGGCACCGTGATATGTTGGCCAATCCCCGACCCTGGGCGACACGATCGCGCTAAAAGGCAGGTCGCCGCCGCTGCCAGGCCCGGACGCCGCGGCCGTCGCTGTGGCATGTGCAGTCGACAGGCGACTGAGATACGCCAGCAAGTCGCGGCTCTGCAACGGGCTTGCGCGGAGAGGCGGCATGATCGACGCCGTCTCGCGCGTTTCTGCCGCGATGTCGCCCTTGTTCAGGAGATGCAGCTCGCCGCTCAGGTCTTCGAGCTGCAGGTCGTAGTTGCTCTCGTTCTTGGCAAGCCCCCGGATCGTGCGACCATCAGTCAGGCGGACGGACACGACGCGGAAGCCCGGTGTGATCTCTGCGCTCGGGTTGTCCAATGCTGCCTCGATCCGCGACAGCTTCTGGACGCGTGCGAGGTGGGAGAGGTCTGGCCCCAACACGCCGCCACGTCCCGAGACCATATGGCAGCTGCTGCACCGGCCCTCGCCAAAGAAGTAGTCCTCTCCCGCCGCGGAGTCTCCGCTGATGGGGTGTTCGGCCGCGGGCGATCGGAGGGCCATGACGTAGGCGACGATTGCGTTGAGCTGTGACGAGGGGAGCGCGAAGGCCGGCATGCCTCCAGCCGTCACACCGTGTGTGACGATCTCGCGGAGGCGGTCGGGAGACAGGGTCGCGATCCCGCTCCCCCCTGCTCCGGGATGTCGACGAGGTCGGGACCATGTTCCCCTCCCGCCGCGTTGCCGCCGTGGCAGCCCGCGCAGTGCGACGCGAATTGCACTCGCCCACTGTCCACGTTCTGTGCGGCCACGCCGCGCGGAGCCACCGCCATCACCAGCATCGCCGCACCCACGCGAGCGACTGGGATGGTGAGCGATCCTACGCTCCTCATTCCTTGAAGACCAGCGTGCCAAAATTCTCTGGGACGTGGTTCGGGTCGCGGTCGACGACGCAGGTGGGCTGCCAGCAGAGGAAGTGACGCTGTGGATCGGGACCCAGCCCATCGGTCCGGTACAGGTTCATCCGCCATCGCGTGCCAGCATGGACGCCGCTGCTGTCAACCGCGGACAGTGGAATCCGCGCGGCGGCGTACCACATGTGCGTAGCGGGGTCGATGCGCGCCGTCGTCACCCACCCGGAGCGCCAGTTCTCGTCGTGCAAGTCCCGGTCGAGATCGATTGCCAGGTCGATCCAATCGCCGGTCGGGGCAATCTCGAACTCGCGATAATGTCGGATATTCTGCCAATCACTGCCGAGGAAGATCTCCACGACGTCACGGTCCCACAGGTGCGACCGGGCGTGTGTGTTGTCAGCGGGCAGGAACAGGTTGAGCTCCGCGTACGGACAAATGAACAGGAGGTAGAGATCTGTATTCGTCCAAAAAGCGCGGACTTCGGTTTTCAGCCGCGGATAGTCCATTGACTTCGAGCAATCCCTGACGATCGCGGTCTTTGCCGCGGCGCGCCACGAGGCCGACGCCGGGTCGGTGCTGAGCGTTCCCGATTGCGCGAGGTGGGGCACGGACAACGTTGCCGTCGGCCGGCTGACGATGCACGGCTGCTGGCCAGCGGCGGCGCCGGCACCGAAGGCGATGCCGGCCGCTACGAGTATCGGGGTCCTCAACGTCTCCTCCCGGCGTTCGCGCGGACGCCGGATCCGGAGCACTGGGCCGGTGGCGTCTCGTTCCGCGGTCGGCCACAAGACTAGAGGCCCATCGTGCTCCGCAGCAAGAGCGCCCTCACCGCGCCTCCGGCTCGGGAGCGCGCGCTTGGGCGCCGGCGTCGTACGCGGCCAGGCCCGGGTGCTGTCGGAAGCGACCGCTGTAGCGGCGAGTCACCTCGGCACACAGCCCCGCCAAGCGCGCATCGACGTCGCCGCCGTTGCGCCAACCCCGCACCGCCTGCGCGACCTCGGCTGGCGGCTTGGTCCAGCCGTCGCTCCACGCGTCGACCGCCATCGCAAACTCTGGAACCGGGATCGGCCGCTTCAGGCGCGCCTCGAGCCGTGCCCATTCAACTCGCATCGCGAATCCTCGTCCCCTCCATGGAGCCCCACTTTCGCAAGTCTACGGCCGCTCACGCGAGGCGCTCGAGTCCTCCGACACGCGTCCGCGGCGGCACCACTCCGACTAGGCAAGGCGGCTTCGAGCAACTTGCAGGGGTATCCGGGCAGAATGCGAGTCGCACGCGGCTCGGACGCCGGAACGTTCGCGATGCGTGCGCGTTGCCTCTCTTGGAGGATCCCATGTCCATATTCCTCCTCCATGCCGACGGATATGCCGCACGGTTCGGGACGGACGCTCGCCGCGATGCTTGCCGGTGCGGTCGCACTCGCGGTGGCTCCGCGCGTGGGTCGCGCGCAGGTGGCGGCCCAGGGCGTCCCGCCCGACTCGCAGGTCGTGACTGGTCTCGCGACGACCATCGCGGCGCAGCGCGCCCCGCAATCGATTGCGGTGATCGGTGGAACCCATCTGGATGCCGCTCCGACGCCGACCCTCGAGGAGGCGCTACAGGGGCAGGTCGCGGGCGTGAACGTGCAGCAAAACAATGGCGGCGCGCCGGGCGGCGGAGTGCAGGTTCAGATCCGAGGGGTCGCATCGATCAACTCGGACGCGGAGCCGTTGTACGTCATCGACGGCGTGATCCTCAACAACCAGACGGTCGATTCCGGCCTCAATGCGTTGACGGCAGCGGGACCCGTCCCGTTCGCACAAGACCCGGAAGACAACACGCCGAATCGGATCGCCGACATCAATCCGGCCGATATCGCGCGCATTGAAGTCCTCAAAGGTCCGGCCGCCTCGGCGATCTACGGATCGAAAGGCGCCGCCGGCGCGATCCTCATTACGACGAAGCGGGGCACGTCCGCGAGCCCGGTGTGGGATCTCACTGCTCGTGCGGGCACGTATCTCCCGGCCAACACGCTGCCACTCCGGTCCTTTCCGACATACGCCAGCGCAAACGCGTGGTGGCACAACGACGCCGAGCTGAGCGGCGATCTGCCAACGGCACTCTATAGTGGCGTTCACAACTATCAGAGTCAGCTCTTTGGCGGCGGAGAGATGTCGGGCGAGGGAGATCTCAGCGTGCGCGGTGCGCCCGGCCGCACCAACTATTTCGTGTCGCTGCTGGACAAGTATGACAACGGGGTCCTCGAAGGCACCGGGTATCAGAAAGAGGGCGCGCGCGTGAATCTGTCGGAATCCCTCTCACCCGCAGTCACCGCGTCCACGACCTTGTACTATCAGCATTCCCTGTCCGTGCGCGGGGTGACCGGAAACGACAACGACGGCTTCTCGCCGTACGACGTGTTCGCGACCACGCCTTCCTTCTTCAACTTGAATCACCGGGAGGCCGACGGGACCTGGGCGCTCAATCCGTTCAGTACGGTCAATCCCTTCGCCGACGTCGCCCTCGTCGAGACGCCGTCGTCGGTCGACCGGTTCATCGGTGGCGGTAGCATGGCATGGCAGGCGTATCGAGACGCACGCCAATCACTCCGCCTGCTGGTTACGGGCGGCGCCAATGTCACGGAACAGCACGACTTGAATTATGCGCCTCCATTTCTCGAGATCGAAGAGCTGAGCAAGTTGCCCGGGACGGTGAACGTCGGTCGCGCCCACACCCAGTATGACAACGCGTCGGTCAACGTCGTACACGAGTTCACTGGTCTGCGTGACTTCGACGCGACGTCATCGCTCGGTATCTCCGAGGACGATCGCTTTGTCACCGACCCCGACGAAGTGGGCGTCGGACTCGATTCCGGGACGACATCGCCCGTGCAGGCCCGAGAGCGGGTCGACTTCGAGTATCAGTACGGCATCCGGACGCAGTCACTATATGCCCAGGAACAGATCGTGACCCTGGCCCAGCGTTTATCGGTGATGGGCGGCGCGACCGCGGAGCGCAACGCGATTGGGAGCACCTACAGTCCTGTCTTCGTGTACCCGAAGGTGGGCGCTGCGTATCAGGTGCCGAAGTTTGCCGGGGTGCTGGACGCATTGACGCTGCGGGCCGCGTTCGGTGAAGCCGGCACGGCACCGGCCTACGGGTTCACCTTCAACAACGCCCAGAACTTCTACGCGAGCGAGATCGCAGCCCAACGCGGTGTGGTCGTCGGCGTGAACCCGAATACCAACGTCTACGGCGAATTCGCCGATAGCCAGCTCCAGCCGGAGCGTAGCGCCGAGATCGAGACGGGCATCGACGCGACCTTTCTCGCAGCCCGGGCCCAACTCTCGGCGACCATATACGAGAAACACGTCACTGATCTCGTGCTGTTGCGGCCCTCCTCCGCCTTGTCCACTCTCAGCGACGCGGCCCTCAACGGCGGAGCCTTCACGAACCAGGGCATCGAGCTATCGGCCCAACTCTGGCCAGTCCGGACTACGCGGGGCGTGAGTTGGCTCGTTGGCACAACGTTCTCTCGCAACTACAGTCGCGTCGATGCTCTGGCCGGGGGGCCGTTCGCGATCACTCCGGAGTTTGGGCAATTCTACGGCACCTACTGGGCGCAGGTCGGCCGGTCCGTCTCCCAGATCGTGAACACGGGCACCTTGGCCCGCGGGGGCGACGCGGTCCAGGTCGGCAATGCCCAGCCTTCGTTCATCATGACGCTCAGCAACACCATCAGCTGGCGCCGTCTGCGGGTGTACGGGCTGCTCGATTGGCACCGGGGGGGAAGCGTCGTCAACCTGACGAACGCCTACTATGACAACGGGCTGTATCTCCTCGCTGACTCGGCGGCGTCGACGCAGCGACTGATCGCGCTCGCCAAGGGGCAGACGCCGTACGTCGAGCCAGCGTCCTTCCTGAAGGTGCGAGAGATCACGCTGAGTTACGACGTTCCCGACCGATGGCTCTCCATCGCCCGCGGGCGTCTCCGCAGTGCACGCGTGTCCGCCTCGGCGCACGACGTCTTCGCCGTGTTTCGGTATTCAGGACTCGACCCCGAAGTGAGCGACTTCGGGAACACCGTCGTGACGCGCGGGCAAGACGTGACGCCATATCCGCCCGCTCGCAGCCTCTTCCTGAGCCTGGATCTGGGATTCTAGAGGCTAGGGGCTAGGACTAGGGGCTAGTAGAAAACCTCGGGGCCAGTGACACGCCGACGTCACTGGCCCCGAGGTTTGTTCCTAGCCCCCTAGTCCCTAGTCCTAGTCATGTCTGGGGGTTTGCCAACGCCCGAACCTCGGACGCCAGCAGTTTGACCTTGCCCGGGTCGCCGGCGTTTTGCATGTCGGTGTCCAGCTGTCCCGCCAGCTCGGTCAACGCGGCCGTGCGCTGGTCGCCGCTGAGTCGCTCGGCGCGCGCGAGGCCCTGCGTGATTCGTGTGGTTTCTTCAGGAGCCAGCCCGTGGTCTCGGACGAGCTGATCGACGTACGCGCGGGCGACGACAAAGCTCGTCGGCCACACGAACTGTGGTTGCCCCTGCACGTTCTCCTGATCCATGTGCACGAGTTTTGCCGCGTCGATCTCGTTCTGCGAGATAAGACCGCTGGCCTTGAGCTGGAACAGATCCAGGCCGCGCGAGATCTCTGAGCCCACGATGTAGCCGTTGTACCAGTAGGCCGACCAGTAGCCCCCATCCACGAGCTTCGTCGAATCCATCGGGCCGCGGTCGAAGAAGGCGATCTCATGAGGGTGGGCTGGGTCCGTGAATTCGAAGACCGAGATGCCACCCTGATACCAAGCCTGGACCATGATGTCGCGCCCAGGAATCGGAATGAGCGACCCGTTATGTGCAACGCAGTTCTCGAAGGACGTTTGTGGAGCCGACATCTTGTAGTAGCTCTGGAACGTCATCTGCCGTTGTTGAGCGGTAGATCGCGTCGGCGCCCCATTCATGCTTGTCGCGTCGCCCGGCAGCGCGGCTGCGCGCCGCCGCCCCACTCGTCGGAGTAAATGATCGTCGACCCGTCGTTGTTGAATGTCACGGAGTGCCAGGCCGCCATGTTCGTGTCGACGACCGCGTTGATCCGGACCGGCTGGGCGGGGTTGTCGGATGTCCAGCAAAAGGCCATAGCCACTGCAGGCGCCGCCGGCGAGACCGATCGCCGGGTACGCCGTAATGTCATGGCACTGGGTCGGGCCCATGCCCGCCCAGCGGCGCAACGTGCCGGGAGGAATGCCCATGCGCGCGAGAGCTGCCGCCTGGGTCGCCGAATCTGCAGACGACTCGCCGTGGCGCGTGGCCGCGACGAGATCGTGGAAGATGCGCGGCGAGCTCACGATCCGCGCGTCTTCGGGATGGTCGACCGGCACCTGGATGACTTCGATCCGGAAGAGCGCAGTGCTCGGATCGTCGCCCAGTTGTCCACCGCTGCATCCCGCAAGCTCCTCCGAGGGGCGGACGTTGGCGGAGCCCGACACGTAGATGTAGACGTTGGCGGGGTCGTGCGGGTCCGTCACCAACGTGTTGGTGTGCGAGCCCCGGCAGGTCTGCACGACCTTGACCGACTTCGGATGCTCGATATCGGCGATGTCGTAGATCCGGATGCCGCGTGCACGATCGGCACTGGCCGTGTCCTTGACGCCTTCGAGACCGCAGTCGATCCGACCATTGGTGGCTTCGGCGGACACAAAGAGGAGATGGCCGTAGACCGACACATCGCTCTGTGATCCAGGACAGACGTACGCGGTACGGAGCACCGGCTTGCTGGGGTTCGAGATGTCCCAGATCTGCATGCCGCTGTAGTTGCCTTGGATTACGTAGTTGCCCATGAACGCGAGGTCCGAGTTCACGAGTCGGCGGTCGCCCGGCGTGGTCGGATTGATGAAATCCTTGGACGGGGGCGTCTTCGAGACGACCTGGAGATTCCAGATCGCCTCGCCCGCGTCAAACCAGCCGGCCTTGAGGCCGACCCGTGGGTCGGGACTCGGGGCGGTCATCGACATGTCCGCCGAGGGCGACGGCGCAGCCCCGGGAGCGGCGGACGACCCTCCGTGCGCGCAGGCGACGGTGGTCAGCACCACGAGCGCGCCAGTGAGTGAGGTGTGCGGAGCGGTGATGCACCGACCGCGCGGACGCCGAGGCGACGATTCGGATCTCATACCGGGCCCATTGATGTGACAGGTGAGGTGACGGAAAGGATCGTGCTCCAGCCGACCTGCGATCAGCCCCGCGGCCGGCGCCGCGCAGTCCCGGGCAACCGGCGCGTACCATTCGATTGCATCACCGGTGCGCTGGAACGCCGCCAGGACGTCCGCCGGCCGCCGGAGAACGTAGCGAGGACGGAGCCCGTTGGTAAGGCGGGGGACCGCGCCGTCCGCAGTCCCCCGCCGCCCTGCCCGCCGGATCTCGCGGCGGTCGCCTTCAGGGCGTCTGGGGCATGACCGGCAGTGAGATGTGGGACGGCATCTCCGCCGAGCTATAGATGCGCTGAGTCGCCTTCACGAAATCCGCGGCCTTTGCGTCATAGATGCTGGGCACGAACTTCTGCGGATTCCGATCGATCACCGGGAACCAGGTCGATTGCACCTGCACCATGAAGCGGTGGCCCTTCAGGAAGACATAGTCGTGGTCCCGCAGCGGGATCGTCCAATCGATTGGCTTGCCCGCCACAAGCGGTTTCGGCTGCTCATTGCTGACCAGGAATCGGCCGCGGCGCACCTCCATCGCGACCGGCAGCTCGTATCCGTTCAATGACTGGGCGTACTGGCCTGGGCGCGGCCCGACCGCTGGCTTCCATGCGTTGGCTTGGGCGCTCTCGGGATACACGTCGATGAGTTTCACGATGAAGTCGGCATCCGTGCCTGATGTGGATGCGAACAGATGCGCGGAGAGCGGACCGGCGACCCGAACGTCGTGATCGAGCGGCGCGCTGACGTAGCTCAACACGTCTGGGCGGTGATCCACGAACCGCTGGTCGGCGACTTCCCAGGTGCGCCAATCTCCCCAGGGATATGTCGGCGAGATCGGGCGGCGGCGATACGGGACCGGGTTCGCCGGGTCAGACACGTATTCGCGATACCCGGTGGTCGGCGCCGTGAACGACAGGGTGCCATCGGCGTGGAGATAGAGGTTCGTTAGCGTCGCCTCCTTGGGTGGCCACGCGGGGTAGGTTCGCCACGTATTGGAGCCGGCTTCGAACATCGTTGCTTGCCAAGCTGGCTTCTCCCCCACGCCGTGGAGGTAGTACCGGAAGAACGGCGCCTCGATGTTCTCGCGAAATTCGCGCGCCGTCTCGTGGTCGCCGAAGGTGATGAGTCCGATGCTGTCGCCTCTGGGGGACTGCCACTCGCCGTGGTACCAAGGGCCTGCCACCATCAGGTCCGTATGGTCGGGATCCTGCTCGGCGGCGTGCCGAAAAATCTGCCACGGGCCCCAGGGATCTTCCTGATCCCAGAAGCCCCCCACGTTGAGGTTGGGCACGGGCGACGAGTGCAGCTGGTTGACCCAGGCCTCCTTCTTCCAGAACTCGTCGTAGTTGGGGTGCGCCATCGACGAGTCCCAATAGGGGATGGTGTGGTGCAGATACTTCGCATTGATGTTCGTCAGGGGTCCGAGGTCGAGATACCACTGATAGGTATCGTAGATGTCGAACTTGAAGTTCGTGTTGCTGTTCTTGTCGGACTGCTCCATGACGGCGTACTCGAAGTCGTAGCTTTCGCGCAGCGCGCCGTAGCGATGATCGTCGTCGTTCATCCACTGGTCTACCGGCGACGCTTGCTCACTCACCGCCTTGAGGGCCGGGTGCGGAAGCAGCAGGGCCAGCCCGGTCGTGAGCCCGTCGTACGACACGCCGTACATCCCGACCTTGCCGTTGTTGTTGGCCACGTTCTTCAGGAGCCAGTCGATGCTGTCATACGCATCGGTCGCCTCATTCGTGGCCTTGGGGTCCTTCAGGTCCACTCGCGACGTCAGATTGAAGACGCCCTCCGACTTGAAGCGGCCCCGCAGGTTCTGGATGACGAAGATGTAGCCGTCCTGCGCGAGCTCCTTGAGGTTCGTGGGCATGCTGTCGGGCGCATGGGCGGGCACGCCATACGGCGTCCGCCGGAAAAGAATCGGCAGCGGACCACTCTGATTGACCGGTGTCAGGATCACCGTTTGGAGGTGTACGCCGTCGCGTACGGGGATCATGACTTCCTGGTAGGTAAACACGGCGTCGTGCGCAGGCGTCCCTGTGTTGCCCGCGCAAGCAGCAGCGGTCAGGAGGATCGCGAGACTGAGGCATGCCGATCGGCGCATTAATTCTCTCCCGTCTACGAGGGGCAGGCTCGGGACAGCAACCCCGAGATGGTGACACGTCCGCAAATCATGGCACACGCGCGGCTCGCGCGCGAGAGAGCGGGCGAGGAGGGAGGAGAAAGGGAAAGCAGACGTCCCGCCCGCAGCGTCGCGCCCAGGCCGGCGTGCCGCGCTTTACTGCGGCCAGACCTCCTAGAGATGGAGGCCGACGGTCAGATTGGATCGGGTGAGGATGCCACCGCCCGGCCGCCGCGGCGAAGGAGTCCGGCTCGCTTGGGCGCATCCTCAGGCGCATGCAGGACACCGGCCGTATCGACCCAGAGCATCCGGCCTCGCCACGTAATGGTGCGACTGCCGTAGCTGGCGAGCCACATCCCCAGGGAGAAAAAGTCTCGCAGCATCACCATCCACAGCGGGGAGCGCCGCAGCTGGGGCTGGCCAGCCTCGTCGATCGGTGGCGCGACGATCCAGTGCACGGCGGTGCGCAGCAGACCCGCGCAGCCCACGAGGGCGAGCGAGAAAGGCGAGGCCGCGCTCGCCACGAACGCAATCACCGTCAGCGGGACCGCGTATGTGAGAACGGAAAAGGCGTGGCCGACCGCCGTCACGGTCCGGACGGTGCGCATCCACCGCACCTCGTGGCGAGCGAGGCTCGCGCACGACACCTCATCGACGGTGACCGTCACCTCGCAATCGGAAATGACGCTGCGGTACCCCAGTCGGCGCACACGAGCTCCCAACTCGTAGTCGTCTGCGAGCATGGGGGCGAGAGCCGTAAATCCGCCGACTGCCTCGAGCACTTCACGGCGAATGGCCACGACCGGACCGGAGCAGTAGGCCGGCGATCGCAGCACACGCGAGACCAACACCGACGGCATGAACCACTCGTCGACGCTGAGCGCGGCAAACCGCGACCAGAAGTTCTCTGTCGGTCGGCTGCGGAACAGACAGCTCACCACTCCTACGCGCCCATCGAGCAACGGCTGCACGATGCGGGGCAGATCGCCGTCTCCGACGCGTGTGTCGCTGTCGGCGATGACGATCAACTCATGGCGCGCCATCGGCGCGAGGCGTGCCAGTGTGTTCACCTTGGCGTTCAAGCCGTGCACGCGGGACCCGACCACGATCCGCGCGTCCAGGCCAGGAAAGTCCGCCACGACCCGACGCGCCACCGCGAGTGCGGCGTCGTCGTGGTCGCGGGCTCCGAACAGAATCTCGATTTCCGGGCCGGCCTGCCGGCAGAAGGAACGGAGATTCTCCTCGAGTCCCGGCTCGAGGCCGCACAAAGGCTTGAGGACGGTCATGGGAATCGGCGTCGACGGCGAGAACCGCCGACCCAAACGTCGTCGAGCCGCGACGACGAGCGCACATACCAAGACGTAGAGCACCGAAACCGTCGCGGCGGCCGTCGTCACGAAGATCACCACAGAGCTCGTTGCTGCCATCGTCCGTCCCCTCTTCCCCCTGTGTTCGGTTCCCCGCCCATGCCACGCGCGAGCCGCGGTACTAACGTTACCAACGCATTGAACGCGAGGGCACTGGCAATTCTGGTAATTGCCTTTTCGATCCGCTCCCGTTACGCGCTTTTCCCGAGGGCACCCTTACTGCCACGCGCTTCGCACGAACGCCGTTCTCCGGCACGACGGCGTGCAATCATCTGGGCGGTCGGAGCGCTCGGGCTCGTCGTTGCAATCTGGCTGCTGCTTCGCGAGGGACTCCCGCAGGTTTTGCACCTGCTCGACGTCGCGGGCTGGCGGCTGTTGTGGTTGGTCCCGCTACACGTCGTGTCGCTCGCGTGCTATGGCGCGGCCTGGCATAGCCTGCTCGGTGGGGCGCGTCGGCGACCGGGCTATGGATACCTCACTTGGGGGGCGATCGTTCGCGAGTCGGTGCAACGCCTCCTGCCGGTTGCCAGCGTCGGTGGCGAGGTCGTCGGTGTCCGGCTTCTCGTCCGGCGCGACGTTCCCGCCCCGCTTGCCAGCGCGAGCGTCGTCGTGGAGCTAGCGCTGACGATCGCTGCTCAGGCAGTCTTCGCGGGCACCGGGCTCGTCTTGCTGGCGGGCGAATCGGAGATCGGTCCTGCGGGCCGGCTCGTCCTTGTCGGGTTGGTCGCGAGCCTTGCGGTCCTCGCGGCCTTTGTGTTCGTCGTGCGGCGGTGGGGCGCGGCTGTCTTTGCGTTCGTGCTACAAGCCCTCCAGAAGCTGGGCGCCGCCGAGGAACAATCCGCAGACGCCGGTCCACAGTTCCACGCCGCGCTCGAAGCGATGTTTGCGGACCACCGCGCGCTCGTTATGTGCGGCGCCTGGCAGCTGCTCGGCTTTTTCCTACAATCGGCCGAGACGTGGGTCATGATTCGCGTCGTCGGTGCGCCGGCGACGGTACGGGGGGCCATCGTCCTGGAAAGCATGACCAACGCCGTCCAGAGCACGATGTTCCTTGTGCCGGCCAATCTAGGCACGCAGGAAGGCGGTTTCCTGTTGTTCGGCGCGGCGTTGGGGTTCGGTCCCCGAGTAGCCTTGGCATTGTCACTGGCTCGACGTGTGCGACAACTGCTGCTGGGTGTGCCCGGATTACTCTCCTGGTATTGGACGGAGCGCCGGGCGCGTTGAGGCACCGAGGCGACGCGGGGGTCGCCGCCGTTGGCTGCGGCAACGGAGTCGGCTGCTCGGAGTGTCGAACCCGCGATGCTTCGTGAGCGAATGCTCCGGCGCCTCCAGGAATTCGAGACAGTTGCTCGTCCCCCGCGGCCCAATTACGATCGGGTGAACCACTTCCCAGGAAAACTCATGCACTCGTTCCGCTCGACAGGGAGTTACTCGGCGCGCAGGATGGCTCTCGGCGGGCTCATCGCTAGTGCGACGGTCGTCTCATGCGGATCGCCGCACCCGCAGTTGGGCGCTGCGCCGGCGGCCGCCCAGAGCGATCTGTCGACCGGCCAGGCGATCATCCGCGCCATGCACGACCGGTATGCCACGACGTGGTACCGCACGCTCACGTTCACCCAGAAGACGACGCGGCGGTCCTCCGCCGATACCATGGTCATCGAGACGTGGAAGGAGAAGGCTATGGTTCCCGGTAAGCTGCGGATCGACATGGAAGCGGCCTCCGGCAACCTCTCGGTGATCTTCGCTAACGACTCGACCTATATCATGAGGGGCGACACCGTGCGCCGGGCGCCGGGGACCAACTACCTACTCATTATTGGGTTCGACGTGTACCGGCAGCCAGTCGACAGCACGGTCGCGGCGCTCAGCAACCACAAGCCGCCCTTTCCGATGACCCCGGTTCATGAGGAGACGTGGGAAGGGCGACCCGTGTACGTGATCGGCGCCGCGGCTGGCGACACCACGTCGGCCCAGATGTGGATCGACAAGGAGCGGTTGGTGTTCGTGCGGGCGCTGTTTCCCACGGGGCCGGATAACCCGAAGACGTCCGATACGCGGTTCGACAACTACGTGCGCATGCCCGGCGGCGGGTGGCTGTCTGAGCGAGTCGAGTTTTACGTCGACGGCCAGCTCCGCCAGCGAGAGGAGTACTCCGACGTGCACACGGATGTCGACCTGAGTCCGTCGATCTTCGAGGCGACCGCGGCGCACTAGCGGTTACAAGGGACTAGGGATTAGGCGTTAGGGATTAGAACAAACTGCGGGGCTAGTGACGACGACGTGTCACTAGCCCCGCGGTTCGTTCTAGCCCCTAGCCCCTAGTCCCTATCCCTAGCTCTTGGCCAAATCCCGCACCGTCCCCGCCAACAAGCGCACCTTGGCGGCATCGCTCGAACCCTGCGCGTCGCTGTCCAGCTGCGTCGCCAGTTCGGTCAGCCCACTCTGTCGGGCCGTGCCATTCGCGTTCTGCGCACTTGCGAGCGCCTTCCGAACGGCGGCGATTTGACCGGCCGCCAGGCCCTTCGACCGTTCGAGCTGGTCGACGTACGCGCCCGCCAGGACGAAGCTCGCTGGCCACACCAGCTCTCGGTTGCCCCTGGGTGTTGAACTCGCCGAGCCGCACGGACTTGGCCGCATCGATCTCGTTCTGCGAGAGCCACGCACTCGGCTTGAGCTCGAGGATGTCCAGGCCGCGCGCAATCTCCGAACCGACGATGTAGCCGTTGTACCAGTACGTCGACCAGTAGCCGCCGCCGGTGAACCGCGTGGAGTCCATCGGGCCGCGATCGAAGAACGCGATCTCCTTGGGATGCTTGGCATCGGTCCAGTCGAAGACTCGAGACTCCGCCCTGATACCAGGCCTGCACCATGACGTCGCGGCCCGGAATCGGGATCAGCGATCCGTTGTGTGCCACGCAGTTCTCAGGGGACGGTCTGCGGGGCCGGCATCTTGTAGTAGCTCTGAAAGATCAGCTTGCGATTCTCAATGGTGAAGATGGCGTCCCCGCCCCAGTCCTTCGGGTCCGTCGCGCGACACTTCGCCGCGCCGCCGCCGCCCCACTCGTCGGAGAAGAGTAGCTTCGTCCCGTCGTTGCTGAACGTCGCCGAGTGCCAGTACGAGAAGTTGGAGTCGGACACGGCGTCCAGCCGTTGGGGATGCTCGGGATCACTGATGTCGAGCAGCATGCCGTAGCCTTCACAGGCGCCGCCGGCCAGACCGATCTGCGGATACACGGTGATGTCGTGACAGGAGGTCGTAGTGACGCCACCTCCGTTGGGTTTGATCCCAGGCATCATGGCCTGCATCCGCTTGTCTGTGATTTCCTGGATGATCCCTCGGAGCTTATCGCTGTCCGCGGCCGTCGGCGCGCCTGTACCACCCCGAGCCTTCACGAGGCTGTCGAGGAGCGGGTCGACTTGCTTCGACGGGAGGACCTCTTCATCCCAGATCACTCGTGCCGTGAACTCGCCCTTTGCGCGCGCCGCAGCTGCCACATTGCGCTCCTGGGGTGTCTCTGCGTGCATCCGAGTCGCTCCCAGCCCGTTGAAGATGTGGGCCGAGCTCACGATCGCGGCCTGTTCCGGATGGGCCAATGGCACCTTGATGACCTCGATCCGGAACTTTGCGGAGTTCGGGTCCTGGTCAGGGTCGGCGCTCACACAGCCACTCATTTCACTCGGCGACCGTACAAATGAGGAGCCCGAAATGTAGACGTAGACGTTGTCCGGATCCTTGGGATCGACCACCAGGGTGTGCGTGTGCGACCCGCGGCAGGTCTGGACGGTGCCGACCGTCTTCGGGTGCTCGATGTCGCTGATATCGACGATGCGAAGCCCCCGCAGGCGCTCCGCGCTGACGGTGTCCTTGATCCCCGCGGGCCCGCAATCAATGCGCGCGGTCGGCGCCTCGGCCGAAACGAACATGAGGTTCTTGTAGACCGAGACGTCACTCTGGGAGGCGGGACAGACGTACGCCGTCTTCAGCGTGACATGGGCCGGATCGGAGATGTCCCAGATCTGGACGCCGTTGAAGCCACCCTGGATCGCGTAGTTGCCGATGAAGGCGAGATCGGAATTCCCCTTGTTAATGAACTGCTCAGACGGGCGCGTGTTCGAGACCAGGTGCATGTTCCACTCGGCCTGGCCTGCATCCCAGACGCCGGCTTTGAGGCCGATGCGCGGATCGGGGTTGGGCGGTGTCAGCGACATATCCGCCTTGGGCGACGGTGAGGCGTCGCCAGATGACGCCATCGAGTGGGCACACGCCGTCACGGCAACCACCCCCGCCGTCACCAGCATCGGCAGCCAGGAGGGAGTGGGACTTGCTCGCCGGGGCAGCTGCCCCGTGCGGTGGACGGAAGGCATAGAAGAGTCCTTATGGTGGAGGGGCACCGCGGTGGACGGCTAGCACGCGACCTACGCCGAACGCCAGCGCGCGAGCCCCCTATCGTGGCGCGCGCGCCAGCGTTCGGCAAGTACTACGAGATCGCCGTCAGTTCGACACGGTAGCGGTTGAACTCGTTGCCAGGTCGCGCACCGTCGCGGCTAACGTGCGAACCTTTGCGGCATCGCTCGATCCCTGGGCGTCGCTATCCAGTTGCGTTGCCAGCGCCGTTAACCCGGCCCGGCGCCCGGCGCCACCCGCTTTCTGTGCCGAGGCCAGGGCCTGACGCACTTTGGCGATCCGACTTCCAGCCAGCCCGTTCGACCGCTCGAGCTGATCGACGTAGGCACCTGCCAGAACGAAGCTCGCAGGCCACACCAGCTGCGGCTGGCCCTGCGTATTGAACTCATCGAACCGCACCGATTTGGCCGCATCGATCTCGTTCTGCGACAGGAGTCCGCTCGGTCGGAGCTCGAGCATGTCGAGGCCGCGTGCTATCTCCGATCCGACAATGTACCCGTTGTACCAGTAGGCAGACCAGAATCCGCCGTCGGCGAGACGCGTCGAGTCGACCGGTCCGCGATCGAAGAACGCGATCTCCTTGGGGTGCTTTGCGTCGGTCCAGTCGAAGACCGATACCCCGCCCTGGTACCAGGCCTGCACCATCACATCGCGGCCCGGAATCGGTATCAACGAGCCGTTGTGGGCGACGCAGTTCTCTTCCGGTGTTTGCGGGGCGAGCATCTTGTAGTAGCTCTGGAACACGAGCTTCCGATTCTCGATCGCGAAGATCGCGTCGGCGCCCCAGTTGTGCGGATCGGTCGCGCGGCACTTCGGTTGTCCGCCGCCGCCCCATTCATCGGAGAAGAGAAGCTTCGTCCCGTCGTTGCTGAAGGTTGCGGAATGCCAGTAGGAGAAGTTGGAGTCGGAGACGGCATCCAGGCGCGTGGGGTTGGCCGGATTGCCGATGTCCAGCAGCATCCCAAATCCCTCGCATGCGCCGCCCGCCAGACCGACTTGCGGATACACGGTGATATCGTGGCACGAGGTCGCCGTCATTCCCACCCCTCCTGCCTTACACCCGGGGCACCACTCCTGCGCAGTCATCTTGTCTACGATCCCTTGCAGGGCGCCGCGCAGCGTCGCGCTATCGGCAGCGGTGGGTGGGCCACTCCCACCCCGCACCTTCACGAGGCTATCCAAGAGCGGATTGATCATTTCTGGCGGGAAGATTTCCTCATCGCCAAAGACCATCGCCATGAACTGCCCCTTGGCCCGAGCCGAGTCCGCGCTCGCGATATCGGCGGAGGCTAGTCCGTGCGTCGGTGCAGTCGCCAGGCCCTGAAGATGTGTGCCGAGCCCACGATCGCGGCCTGCTCGGGATGCGCGAGCGGAACCTTGATGACTTCGATGCGAAAGAGCGACGAGTTCGGGTTCTGATCCGGGCGCCGCGCTGACACACCCCGCCATCTCGGCGGGCGAGCGAACCGGCGCGGACCCCGACACGTAGATGTAGACGTCATCGTGGGTCCTTGCGGATCGACGAGCAGCGTGTGCGTGTGCGAGCCGCGGCAGGTCTGCACGTTGGTGATCGTTCTTCGGGTGCGCGATGTCGCTGATGTCGAAGATGCGGATACCGCGAAGGCGATCCGGGCTGACGGTGTCCTTGACACCCTCCGTCGCCGCAGTCGATGCGGCCCGCTCGGTGCCTTCGCCGGAGACGAAGAGCAGGTTCTTGTAGACCGACACGTCACTCTGCGAGGCGGGGCAATACGTCCGAGCTCTTGAGCGTCGGCGCCTCGGGGTTCGAGATATCCCAGACCTGGAAGCCGTTGTAGTTGCCCTGGATCGCGTATGGCCGGAGAACGCGAGATCGGAGTTCGTTTGCCCGAGGAATTGCCGGTGGGGCGACTGTTCGATACGAGTCGAATGTTCCACTGCGCCTGCCCCGCGTCCCAGAGACCGGCCTTGAGGCCGACACGGGGATCCGGACTGGGCGGATTCGTCGACAGATCGCCCTTGGGGGACGGCGACGTCCCACCCGATGACGCCATGGATTGGCGCGCATGCCGCGAGAGCGATCACTCCGCTCGCAAGCAGCCAGCTATATGGGCGACGCATTTGCCGCCCCGGCACCGCCGTCCGCACTGGCGCGGTAATCCGGGACCGGCAACGGCGACGCATGCGTCGCCTTGTCGGTCGATCGGCACGAGATGGGATCCACAGTCGGATGGGTGAGCGGTGGGTTGGGGCGGCGCTGTGCGTCGTAAGACCCGCCAACGCTAGTTGTGGGGTCCCCTATGCGCAACGCTGAGAGACTAGGGATTAGGGTTGGGGACTAGGGGTTAACAAATCGAAGGGCCAGCGACAACGCACCGTCACTGGCCCTCGAGGTTGTGCTTACCCCTAGTCCCCAATCCCTAATCCCTAGTCTTCACGTGGCATTGCCGGCCGCGGCGAGGTCTCGTACAGTGGCGGCGAGCGTTCGTACCTTTGCCGGGTCTTGCGCGCTCTGTGCGTCGCCGTCCAGCTGTGTGCCGAGCTGCGTCAGGGTCGTCTGTCGTGCCATACCGCTCGACTTTTGCGCGCCCGCGAGTGCATGCCGGATCGCGGCAATCCTGTCCGGGGAGAGGCCGTTCGACCGAGCCAGCTGGTCGACGTACGCGCCGGCGAGCACGAAGGTCGCGGGCCACACGAGTTGCGGTTGTCCCTGCGTGTTGAACTCGTCGAACCGCACTGACTTCGCGGCGTTGATCTCGTTCTGCGAGAGGAGTCCGCTCGCCTGGAACTCGAAAATGTCGAGACCACGCGCGATTTCGGAGCTGACAATGTAGCCGTTGTACCAATACGCCGACCAGCTCCCGCCCATTACCATGCGGGTCGAGTCAATCGGCCCGCGGTCGAAGAACGCGATTTCCGTCGGATGCTTCGGGTCGGTCCAATCGAACACGGAGACGCCGCCCTGATACCAGGCTTGCACCATGATGTCGCGACCGGGGACCGGGATCAGGGACCCGTTGTGCGCGACGCAGTTCTCTTGCGGGGTTTGCGGCGCTGGCAGCTTGTAGTAGCTCTGGAACACCAGCTTCCGATTCTCGATCGTGAAGATGGCGTCGGCACCCCAATCTTTGGGGTCGCTAGCGCGACACTTCGGCGCACCGCCGCCCCCCCACTCGTCGGAGAAGAGGAGCTTCGTCCCATCGTTGTTGAACGTGGCCGAGTGCCAGTACGAGAAGTTGGAGTCCGAGGCGGCGTCGATGCGGACCGGGTTGACCGGGTCGCTGATGTCGAGCAAGAGCCCGTGCCCCTCGCACGCGCCGCCTGCGAGGCCGATCTGAGGGTACACGGTGATGTCGTGGCAGCTCGTACCCAGCTCGGCGATGCACCCATCATCTTGGCGACCAATCCCGGAATCGCATCGCGCAACGCCTGGCTGTCAGCCGCAGTCGGGGCACCGGACCCGCCGCGAGCCTTCGCGATGCTGTCGAGCATCGGGTTGACGATGAAGCGAGGGGATCACCATCTCCTCGCCCATGATGGTGGCGACAAATGCTCCCTTGGCACGGGCCGCAGCCGCATACGCACGGTCAACTGGCGTCTCACCGTGCGTCCCGACCTGCTCGAGGCCGTTGAAGATGCGGGGCGAGCTCACAATCGCGGCTTGCTCCGGGTGAGCGAGAGGGACCTTGATCACTTCGATGCGGAAGAGCGCCGAATTCGGGTCCTTGCGAGGGGGCGACCCGCGACACAACCGGGCAGTTCGCTTCGGAAGGTCGCACGAAGGCAGGAGCCCGAGACGTAGATGTACACGTCGTTGGGATCCTTCGGATCTACCAACAATGTGTGCGTGTGCGAGCCGCGGCAGGTCTGGATGGCGGCGACGTTCCTCGGGTGCGTGATGTCGCTGATGTCGACGATCCGGACTCCACGGAACCGCTCTGCACTCACCGTGTCTTTTGGTGGTTCCACCCCGCAGTCTATGCGCGCGCTGGGTGCCTCGGCGGAGACGAACATCAGGTTCTTATAGACGGATACGTCACTCTGGGAAGCGGGACAGACGTAGGCCGTCTTGAGGGTGACATGGGCCGGGTCCGAGATATCCCACACCTGGAACCCGTTGTAGCTCCCCTGAAGCACGTAGTTGCCAATGAATGCGAGGTCGGAGTTGGTCTTCCCCTCAAATCCAGCCGACGGCCGCGTGTTGGAGATGAGGTGCATGTTCCATTCGGCTTGGCCAGCGTCCCAGAGACCGGCGTGCAGCCCGACCCGCGGATCTGGGTTGGGGGCAGTCGACGCCATGTCCGCCCGCGGCGAAGGGGAATTGCCGCCCGCGGAGGTCACGGAGCGCGCACACGCGCCTACGGCTAGGGCGATGATCGGAAGCAGCAGAAAACGAATTGGCGCCACAGCAAGCGGCGCCCGCAGCGAACGGTCTGTGCCGTGCACTGAAACCATAAAGAGGTCCCTCGATTCTAGGTGTGGACCAACTCGCCGACACAGGCTCCGGTCGGGCGTTGGAGGGGCGCACCGAGCGGTGCACCCCTCCAACGTTCGGCACTACGTACCAAACGCCGCCCGGGATTCAGTTCGAAGCGGCCGCGGTGTTGGTCGTTGCCAAATTGCGAACCGTTCCGGCTAGCAGCCGCACTTTAGCGCCGTCGCTCGAGCCCTGCGCGTCGCTATCCAACTGGGTTGCCAACTGGGTGAGGGCGTCACGTCGCTCGCCCACGTTCGCGTGCTCGGCGCTCTCGAGGCCCGAGCGCACAGCCGAAATCCGGTCCCCGCTCAGTCCCTTGGAACGCTCGAGCTGGTCAACGTAGGCCCGAGCCAATGCGAAGGTCGTCGGCCATACGAACGATGGCTGACCCTGCGTGTTGAACTCGTCGAAACGGACCGACTTGGCCGCAGCGATCTCGTTCGCCGTGATCAACGCGCTCGGCTTGAGCTCGAAAATGTCGAGTCCGCGGGCGATCTCGGAGCTGATGATATAGCCGTTGTACCAGTACGCCGACCACGAGCCACCACTGACCATACGGGTGGAGTCTACCGGTCCGCGATCGAAGTAAGCGATCTCGGTCGGGTGCTTGATGTCCGTCCAGTCAAACACCGAGATGCCGCCCTGATACCAGGCCTGTACCATCACGTCGCGGCCGGGAATCGGAATAAGCGAGCCGTTGTGCGCGACGCAGTTCTCCTGCGATGTCTGCGGTGCGGGAAGCTTGTAGTAGCTCTCGAACACCAGCTTGCGGTTCTGGATTGAGAAGAGCGCGTCCGCACCCCAATCACGCGGGTCACTGGCCCGGCACTTGCGGCTGGCCGCCGCCGCCCCATTCGTCGGAGAAGAGGAGCTTCGTGCCGTCGTTGTTGAACGTGGCCGAGTGCCAATACGAGAAGTTGGAGTCGGAGGCTGCGTCGAGACGAACCGGATGCTCCGGATTACTGATATCGAGCAAGAGCCCATGGCCTTCACACGCGCCGCCGGCGAGACCAATCTGCGGATATACCGTGATGTCGTGGCAGCTCGTGCCGAGGATGCGCGGGCCAGTGATCGCGAACCGCTTGTTGATAATTTCCTGGAGGTGCGCGCGCAGGTTCGCGCTGTCCGCGGCCGTCGGAGCGCCTGTGCCGCCCCGCGCCTTGACGAGGCTGTCGAGAATGGGGTTCACGAAGCGCCCATTCATGATCTGGGGCTCGCCACCGCCGAAGCTTGCCACGAAGCCGCCGTTCCGGCGGGCCTTCGCGACTTCGACCCGGTCCTCAGGCGCCTGGCTGTGCGATGCCACCTGGCTCAGTCCCTCGAAGATGCGCGGCGAGCTCACGATCGCGGCCTGCTCCGGGTGGGCAAGCGGGACCTTGATGACCTCGATCCGGAACTTCGCCGAGTTCGGGTCCTGGTCAGGGCTGGCGCTCACGCAGCCGGCAAGCTCGCTTGGCGAGCGCACGGTGGAAGATCCCGAAATGTAGATGTAGACGTCGTCGGGGTCCTTGGGGTCGACCAGCAGGGTGTGCGTATGCGAGCCACGGCACGTCTGCACGTTCGCGATCTCTCTGGGATGGGCGATGTCGCTGATGTCCCAGATCCGTAGGCCCCGGATGCGGGCCTTGCTCACCGTGTCCTTGGGCGCGTCGACGCCGCAGTCCAAGCGGGCGGTGGGCGCTTCGGCGGATTCGAACATTAGGTTCTTATAGACCGAGACGTCGCTCTGCGAGGCGGGGCAAACGTATGCGGTCTTGAGGGCTGGCTGCGAGGGATTTGAGATATCCCAGATCTCGAAGCCGTAGTAGTTGCCCTGGATGACGTAGTTGCCAATGAAGGCGAGGTCGGAGTTCGTCTTGTGCTCGAAGCCCGGAGCCGGGTGTGTCGCGGAAACCAGATCCATATTCCACGCGGCCTGTCCCGCGTCATACAGCCCCGCCTTGAGTCCAACGCGCGGGTCGGGCATTGGCTCGGCCGAGGATCGATCGCACATGTTGTTCTCGGCGTCGCATCGCACAGCTTCGGGGATATTCGCCTTATTGGCGGTGTTCGCCGAGCCCATGCCGCCTACGGAGGAGTTCGGGTGTGCACATGCGGCAGCGGTCAGCGCGGCAATGGCGAGCGACAGCGCGACCGTGGGTGCGCCGGCGGTCGGTCGTCGCATCCAACGGCGAGCCCAATGCGGGGGTGCCATGGTTGAATCCTTTGATGAATGAGGGGGGATCGGGCGGACAGTCGTACGGCGAGCGCGACTCATTGGGCGGGCTGCGCGGGACCGGCCACCGACATCATGAACAGCATGCGCTCCATGCGCGCGATCTCGGTGGTTTGGTCGATGTTGATGTCGGAGGCGAGCTTGAATATCAGTTCGTCCTCGCCTGCGCCGTAGGTCTCGAAGAGATCATGCACCATGGTGACTGCCCCCTCATGGTGCTGGATCATACCCGTCAGGAACAGCCGATCGAAATCGGGCCCACGAGCGGCATCGAGCTGCTTGAGCTGGGCGTCCGTCAGCATGCCCGCCATCATCATGACCATGGGGTGACCGTTCATCATGAACTGTCCCGCTGGCGTGACCTCCGGGACCACCTGGCCGCGATCACGCAACCAGCTTTGCATGAGATGGATCTCGTCGCGTTGCGCATTGATGATGCGCGCACACAGCGTCTGCACCGAGGGGCTCGCGCCGTGCGTTGGCGCCCATGCAGCCATGATCAATGCCTGCGCGTGGTGCGCGATCATGCCCGACATGAAGTCAATGTCCGCCTTTGTGTAAGGGCGGGTGACGCTGTCACGTTTCGCCTGCGCCATCGCGGCCGCCTCACTCTGCTGCGCAGCACTCGATGACGCAGTCGATGCCGATGACGGCTGCGGCGCGGTTTGAACGGTCTGCCCGGCGTGGCTGCAGGCCACCAGAGTCAACGCGGTGAGCAGAGCCGCGACGGCTCCGCGTGTGTGGAAGGATGTCATGGGGACCAATGTGTTCTTGGGAGACGCGCTCATAGAGCCGGCCTCGTGAAATGTGACCCAAAGCAAAGATAGTAACAATGGGACAAGGGCATGGTAAGCGGTCGGCGGCTCATCCTGGCGTGGGCCCGGGCTAGCGCGACTCGACGCACCAGCCAGGTCACCACCGTGTGGCCGCGGGGGTTGATCCACCTCCTTCCGACATCCGGGGTCCGTCGAGCGTTTGATCGCATAGCCGAACGATCCGGGCATCTCCCTTTCGTACGCATAACCACGCTCGAGCGTTCAACTCTTCCAGAATGGCCCGACCGACCTGTCAACTCAGCGCAGCCAAACGGGCGCCATCGCCCGCGACATGCCCCCGTGGCACGCCGACGTAGGCTGACTTGATCCGCGACCTCCGGTCGCCAGGAGTGTCCGATGCCGGAACAGCAAACGGTCGAGCACGCACGCGAGGAACGCGCGCGAAGGCAAATCCTCATCGACGGGGTGTCGTCGTCCGACTCTTGCCATACGTACTCACACACGACGCGCACGGTCGGAGGTCCAATGCGCACACGCGATTTCGGGATCCGCGGGATCCCGTCCCTTCTGTCCCTGGCGGCCGCCTGCCTGGCAGCGGCCTGCACCGGCTCGTCTCCCTCACAGACTCATCTTGCTTCCGCCGCTGGAACGGTCGCCGAAACCCTGGCACCGCGCAGCGCGAGTGCCGAAGCCGCGGTTGCGCCCGTCGGCATCGCGAGCCTCGCGCCACTCGCGAAGCGCGTCACGCCTGCCGTCGTGTCGATTCAGTCGTTGTTCGGCGCGGATAGTGGCGCCGTCGCGAGCAACGAGGGGCCAAACGGCCCGCCCGGACTCCCGCCGGGCCTGCTACCGCCCAACATGTCGCCGTTCGGACCGCCGCCGGAGGAAGGACCGACCGGAGCGCTGGGCACTGGCTTCATTGTCTCCAGTGACGGCTACATCCTCACGAACAATCACGTCGTCGCCAACGCCGAACGGGTGACCGTCGGTCTGCCGGACCGCCGGATCTTCACCGCCAAGGTTATTGGTCACGATCCTGGGACCAATGTCGCGCTGATCAAGATCGACGCGACGAATCTGCCCACATTGCCCCTTGGCGACGATAGCACGGCACAGGTCGGTGACGCCGTGATGGCCGTGGGCAACCCCCTTGGCCTCAACTTCACTGTCACATCGGGCATCGTCAGTGCGAAGGGCCGGAGCGAGCAGCTTCGCGACCTCTTTGCAACCCGGTATGCCGTTATCGACTTCATCCAGACCGACGCGGTCATCAACCCCGGCAACTCGGGCGGGCCACTGGTCGATATGAATGGCAACGTGATTGGCATCAACTCGGCAATTGCGAGCCCGACCGGAAGCTTCGCGGGATATGGATTCGCCGTCCCGATCAGTATTGCGCGCATTGTCATGAATGACCTGCAGAAGTACGGGCGTGTGCGGCACGCAATCCTCGGTCTCGCCATTCAGGACGTCGGTCCGGCCGATGCGCGGGCCGCCGGTCTGAAGGACATCGAAGGAGTGTTGGTCGGGAGTGTGAACACGGACGGACCAGCGGCCAAGGCCGGTATTCGACCCGGCGACGTCATCACGGCGATCGACGGCCACACGGTCGACAGGAGTTCGACCCTCCAACGCCTCGTGTTCGGCTATCAACCCGGCACGACCGTCAAACTCGACGTCAGCCGATACGGCGAGCGTCGCACGGAGCAAGTGACGTTGGGCGAGCCCCCCAACGAGAACCAGACCGCGAGCGATCAACGCGGCGACCGATCCGGCACCGCCGAGCTCGGCATCGGCGTGGTTCCCGTGACGCCCGAGGTCGCGGCGCGCCTACAGCTCCCCGACGGCACGACCGGGCTGCTAGTCGAGCAGGTGAATCCCACAGGGCCTGCCGCGACGCTTCTCCAGCGGGGCGACATCATCGAGCAGATCCTTGGCCGCGGCACCTCCCGTCCGGTGCACTCCGTGGAGGACCTCCGCGACGCGCTGGAGCACTCCACGACTGGCGTGGCGAGTCTCCTCGTGTTCAATCAGCGAGCCGGGGGCACGCGCGTGGTCAACATCCAGACGGGGCACTGAGGGCCTCAGAGGGGCGACGCGCCGGTCGCCCCTCCCCTTCGCGTCAGGGAGAGCTATGCGACACCCTGCCGCACCACGTTCGCCAGATGCGTCACTGTCCAGCGCTGCCCACGTTGGCAGCGGAGCTGGTCGGGGGCGCGCCCTCCGGTCCGTGCACGTAGTCCTGCACGCTCGAGATGTTCGGCATGCCATACGTGTGCCCGTTCCATCCATTGAATCCCTTCAGGTGGAACAGCCACAATCCCGAGCGCATGTCCGAAATCACGATCAGGCCATCGCGGTTGCGGACGTCGACGCCGAAGGCCCCCTGCTCCACACTGGTCTTGCTCTGCCACCCCACCTGCGGGCCGCCGCCGAACCCGTGCTGATGCTCGCAGGGAATCACCGATGCATGCTTCGGTGGATCCCCTGCCGTGCTCGCCATCTCCTTCGGGGCAGGCGTCACGCAGGTGTAGTAGTGGCCGTCGGTCTTCGGCTTCAGGGGGTCCTTGAGATCGAAGATCTGGAGCCCGTCCTCATACCCCGACACGAACACGTACGGCCAGCGCACCTCGTGATTGTGCGAGAGATCACGCCAATCCGCGGTCCATCCACTGATCGGCAAGTCGAGGTTGTGGGTCTTGCCCTGCTGCGCGGCCGAGAGGTCCCAGATGCGGAGCGGCGTGTACTGGTACTCCGTCTCGGTCACGGCGTAGTGGCCGTCCGGGGACGGCGTGAAGGTGTGGGCGATGTCATAGCCCAACCCCGTGATCGTGAACAGCTCCTTGGGCGTTTCCGGGTGGGACACGTCCCACACCGAATATCCGCCGAGTCCAGCGCCGTAGAACTTGTCCTGATGGGTTCCTGGATCGTAGGCGATGTCGAAGTCGTGGTAGCCGCCACTCATGATCTGCTTGAACGGCGTCGGATTGGGTACCTTACCAATGAGCCAGGTGCTGGAGTTGGTGTCACTGACGACCTTGTCGAGATCGTAGATCAGCGCTTGGGGTTGTTGTGTCGTCGCAAAGTAGAGCACCCGTCCGTCCGAATGCTTGTAGACGAACGAGTTGTGAAAGCCCATTGGCGATTCGGGATACCGAATTCGCGCGACGACCTTGACCGTGCTCGTGTCCGGCAGTCCGGTCACATCGAAGATGACCGCGCCGAGATCGGCGTCCGGGCTGCCTTGGAAAAACTGATACGACTGCGCGTAGTAGTAGCGATTGCCGATCCTGAAATACTTCCCGTCCATCGCCATCCCGTTATGCAGCTCCGGATGCTCGATGGTCCAGTCGTAGATCTTCTTGGGATGCCGCACGTCCTTCACATCCCAGATCTGCATGTCTTGGTTCACGAAGCCACAGATGTACACGTACGGCCGGTTCGGGTCCTGTTCCATCTCGACGTCGGCTGCTTTCCAGGGCCCCGGGTGCGTGACCACGTGCGCCAGCAGCTCGACACTCTCGCTACCGCCGACCTTCTTGTCGAACGCGGGGACCACGGTTCCAGGGTCCTGCGCCGACGAAACGCCCGCAAGGCCAAGGACGACCAGACCAACGAGACCCGCCAAAACTCCGCGCATCGAACCTCCTTGAGTGAGTCGCACGGCACGCGACGCGCGCTATGCGGAACGCATCGCCCCTGCCCCTACTTCGCTACCGGCGGGTCCACGTGCAGGACGGTCATCATGCCAGATCCCAGGTGCTCCGCAATGTGGCAATGCATCATCCACGCGCCAGGATTGGAGGCGTCGATGAGCAAGTCGACTGTCGACCCCACGGGAATGATCACCGTGTCCTTCCAAACGAGGTCCCGGGTGGGGACGCCGTTGCGGGAGACCACCAGCATCCGTTGCCCGTGCAGGTGCATCGGGTGCTGCATCGGATGAAACGAATCCGGAGTGTTGAAGATGCGCACCTTCACGATCGAGCCTTCAGGAACATGCCAATCAATGTCCATGTTCTCTTTGCCGGTCGCGTCGTCCCGGATGATCCACCGGACCTGCTTGCTCGTCGACAGCCAGTTCATGTCCGGCATGCCGTCGATCCACTCGACGGGCGCGTAGTACGCCGTGTCGACGTCCATGAACTGGACGGTTGCCAGCGGCAGCGAGTTCGTCGCCACGGTCAGCGTGAACCGCTTGTCTGGCGGCTTGTTGAAGTAGGGTCGGAAGCGGTCGATGTCGCGCGACACGGCGGCATTGACTCGCAGCGTGGCGAACGGAGTGGAGTAGTCTGGCGTCGCGGGTGTCCCATCCACGATGACCGTGCCAAGGGTGTCGACTTCCGGTGCGAACTCGCCGCGCAGGTGATTGATCGCCTGCACCGAATTGACGAGCGCGTACTGGCCAGGGTGTGGGAAGCGCACTTCGACGACATAGCGCTCCGCCGGTGCGAGCGGGACGCTCGGGACCATGCCCTCGCGCTCGAAGCGACTCACATCGGATGCGAGGACCTTTATCGGCGCGCCACCGAACGACAGGTTGAACGTCCGCGAGCTCGCCACATTCGTGAGGAAGAACCGCACGACCTCACCGGCATGTGCATACGTCGTATCACGCGTTTGCCCGTTCGCGAACAGCACGTTGCCGACGCGACCCATCAGGACGAAGTCGGGTGCGTCCTTGCCGTACGGAATGATCGAATCTCCGTTCATGAGCAGGTCGTCAAGGACCAGCATGTGCTCGGCGTTCGCCGGGGAGTAGTAGTCGGGATCAGGCGAATCGACGAGGATGTTGCCGAACAGTCCGAGCGCTTGCTCAATGTCCTCTCGCACGTGGGGGTGGTACCAGTAGATGCCGGCGTCCGGAAAGTGCACTCGGTAGGTGAAGCTGCCGCCCGGAGCGACCGCTTCCTGCGTTACGCCCGGCACGCCATCGAAGTGGTTGTCCAATCGGACGCCGTGCCAGTGCACGCTGCTCGGCAGGTCGATCTGATCGTGGTAGCGAACGATGATCGTGGCGTTCTGTGGCACGCGGATGAGGGGGCCGGGAACCTCGCCGTTGAATCCGTACATGACGACCGCCCGCCCCCGGATCGTGCGCCGGACAAAGGTGGCGGTCAGGTCCAGTGTATCGCCGTCCTTGAGGCGCACCAGGGCACTGGGCTTTGCTGCAGCGACTCGCCCCGCGTCGATGCTGGCGCCTGGCATGAACAGGGAGACCGGCGGTACGAGACCGACGAGTCCCGGCACCATGGGCATGCCGGGGGGCATTGGGATCGGCATCGGCATACCGCTGCCGCCAGTCCCCATCGGCATCGACATCGTCTTGCCCGTGTCCGGCGGCCTCCCGGTCATCCCAGGCATCGAGGGCATGGTCTCGCCGCCACCGGCCTTGGCTTCCTGCGCGCACAGGTGAGGGGCTCGAACGCTCAGCGCGCCTGCAAGCGCCAGGAGTGCGACCGCTCTCATGCGACCGCGCTCAATTAGTTGACGCCGTGGAATTGGGGCTCCGTGAACATCTGCTGGAGCCATCCGCTGGGGGATGTCCCGTGCAGAACCGCCGTCCCGTCGTGTGAGGTCGATGCCGAGTCCGGTGCGGCAATGACGACCATGACGAACTTGTTGAAATCGACAGGTCCCACTGTCGTCGTGCCGTTCGTCACGAGTCCCAACCGGTCCCACTGCGTCAGGTCCGGACTCACTGCCCACGTCTGATAGACCGAATACTTCCCCAGCGTCGATGGTGCGGGGAGGTTCGATGCAGTGATCTTGATGTTGTACTCGGCATGCCCATCGGCGGTGAACGCGACGCCGAACGGGGAGTCGGCAAACACCAGCCACGCACGCCCCTGCGCCTGCGGCGCGGCCGGTGTCGGGAACAACAGGATGTCAAAGGGGCCGAGACGCGGCCCCAAGGAGGCCAGCGTCCCGAGCGTGAGGACGGCAACGAGCGAGGTGCGGCCGGCCGCCGCGCGGTCCCACCATTGGTGTAACCGCACGCCAGCATGCCGCACTCCACTCGCCAGATGCATCACCGCCCGGTCCTGCTCACGTTCGCAGCGGAGCTGACCGGAGGGGCGCCCTCGGGGCCGTGCACGTAGTCCTGCACGCTCGAGATGTTCGGCATGCCATACGTGTGCCCGTTCCATCCGTTGAATCCCTTCAGGTGGAACAGCCACAATCCCGAGCGCATGTCAGAGATCACGATTAGGCCATCGCGGTTGCGGACATCGACGCCGAAGGCCCCCTGCTCCACACTGGTCTTGCTCTGCCACCCCACCTGCGGGCCGCCGCCAAACCCGCGCTCGTGCACGCACGGCACCATGTGGTCCTCATCCTTCGGCGGATCCCCCGCTGTGCTCGCTACCTGCTGCCCCTGCTCGAGCTGCTGCGCCATCTGGGCGGGGATCTCACACGTGTAGTAGTAGCCGTCCGTCTTCGGCTGCAACGGGTCCTTGAGGTCGAAGATCTGCAGCCCGTCCTCATACCCCGACACGAACACGTACGGCCAGCGCACCTCGTGATTGTGCGCGAGATCGCGCCAGTCCGCGGTCCATCCACTGATCGGCAAGTCGAGGTTGTGGGTCTTGCCCTGCTGGGCGGCCGAGAGGTCCCAGATGCGGAGCGGCGTGTACTGGTACTCGGTCTCGGTCACGGCGTAGTGGCCGTCCGGGGAGGGCGTGAAGGTATGGGCGATGTCGTAGCCCAATCCCGTGATCGTGAACACCTCCTTGGGTGTCTCGGGATGCGAGACGTCCCAGACCGAGTAGCCGCCGAGCCCCGCGCCGTAAAACTTGTCCTGGTGGGTCCCGGGATCGTAGCCGACGTAAAAGTCGTGATAGCCGCCACCGCCGATCTGCCTGAACGGCGTCGGATTGGGCACCTCGCCGATCAGCCAGGTACTCGAATCGGCGCCGCTGACGACCTTATCGAGATCGTAGATCAGTGCCATCGGCTTATTCACCGTCGCAAAATAGAGCACCCGTCCGTCCGAGTGCTTGTACGCGAACGAGTTGTGGAATCCGCCAGGCGATGCGGGATACTGAATGCGCGCGACGACCTTGACCGTGCTGGTGTCCGGTAGCCCCGTGACGTCGAAGATGACCGCCCCGAGATCGCGGTCCGGGCTGCCCTGGCCGAACTGGTACGACTGCGCGTAGTAGTAGCGATTGCCGATCTGGAAATACTTCCCGTCCATGGCACCGATACCGGTATGCAGCTCGGGATGTTCGATCGTCCAGTCGTAGATCTTCTTGGGATGCCTGACGTCGCGCACATCCCAGATTTGCCAGTCGTAGTTCACGAAGCCACAGACGTAGACGTACGGCCGGTTGGGGTCCTGCTCCATCTCGATGTCGGACGCCTTCCAGGGACCCGGGTGTGTGATCACGTGAGCCAGTAGCTCGACACTCTGGCTGCCGCCCATCTTCTTGTCGAACTGGGGCACGCGGCTTCCGGGATCCTGCGCCGACGAGACGCCCGCCAGTCCAACGACGGCCAGACCAACCAGACCGGCCAAAACTCCGCGCATCGAACCTCCTCGAGTGGATCGCACAGCACGCGACGCGCCTGTGCGGAACGCGATCGAAGCGACCGTCGAGTCAGTGCGTTACTCGCCAGTGCGCTCGACCTGCGGCGCCCATATGTCCGAGCGGCCGCGCCAATGGTCATTGGGCTCCAATTTACTATGCAGTCCCCGTTACCACACCGGTGGGAATTGGTTCCACTTTTAGAGACTCCTCGGGCGGCGATCGTTTGATCGCCCTCGATTCGCACTGCCCGACGGCCCGGACAGCCCGATCATGAGCCTGCGGCGGGCACATCCGGTGCAGCCGCCCACGGCGGGAATGCAACCGACGGCACAACCCGCCCAGCCGACCCCCCGGTGCAGGTCGGGCTCGCCCAGCACCCCGCGGGCCCGGACGAACGACACCGGGGGCAGCACGGAATGGCTCCGCTGACGCCGGGTGTGAGCGACCCCTCGACCCGTCTGGGGGAAAGACCTTGCCCCACGTTAATATTGGTGACAATAGGTTGTGGGATCAGCAGAACCGGCCGGTGCCGGCGCCCCGATTGGCACTCTCATCAAACTGTACGGCACGTATGCGACTTGGCACAGTACTCAAGCCTCGACAGGATGGCGATATTCGGTATGTCGGGGCCGCTGTGCTTGCCATTACAGCGCTAGTGCTGACACTGGAGATGGCCCGCTACGCCGATCGCACGCCGTTCGTGTTCTTTTATGTCGCGGTGGCACTGACAGCGCTCTACTACGGATTTGGGCCGGCGCTGCTCGCGACAGGCATCGGCATCCTCGGCGTCACGTACTTCGTCCTCCGCCCCGCGCACTCCTTTCGCCTGGAGCGGCCGGCCGACGTTCTCTCGCTGGTCGCATTCGCCGTCGTGTCCTACGTCGCCAGCGCCTTGACGAAGTCACTGCGTACGGCGCGCCAGCGATCGGATGCAGCGGTCACGACCTCGTCACGCCAAGCGATGGAGCTGGTGCGGGCAAACGAGGAGCTCTGGCGCGTCACGGCGGAGGCCGAGCGTGCGCGCGCAGAAGCGGACCAGGCGCGCGCCGACGCCGAGCGGGCGAACGCGGCGAAGTCCCAATTCCTGGCGGCGATGAGCCATGAAATCCGGACTCCGATTAACGCGGTTATCGGCTACGCCGAGCTCCTACAGGAAGGCATCGAGGCACCGCTCACCCCCCAGCAGGGAGAGTATGTCCGCCGCATCGGCGTTTCGAGCCGTCACCTCAGCGGACTGGTCAATGATGTCCTGGATCTCGCGAAGGTGGAGGCGCAACGCGTCACGGTCGCACATGAGGCCGCGCAATTGTGGCCGGTCGTGGGCGAAGCGCTGACGCTCGTACGCCCGATGGCGGATGCTCGGCGTTTGGAGATCGAGATGCGCACGGAGGCGGCACTGGGCGACATCTGGTATGTCGGCGACGCGAGCCGGGTGCGCCAGATCGTGGTCAACCTCGTGTCGAACGCGGTGAAGTTCACCAATGTGGGCGGCCGGGTCATCGTCGAGTGCAGCACGACAACCGCCGCACGGCCGTCCACCAATGGGTCCGCGGGCGACGGCCGGCGGTGGGCGTGCGTGCGTGTCGCGGACACCGGTGTCGGGATTCCACGGGGCCAGCTCGAGGCCATCTTCGAGCCCTTCGTTCAGGGAACGAGTACGCTCGCCGCTCGTGCCGCCGGCGCCGGACTCGGCTTGACGATTAGCCGCCGCCTCGCGCGTCTCATGGACGGCGATATCCTCGTGGAGAGCACTGTCGGCGTAGGCTCGGTCTTTACCCTTTGGCTCCCAGCACGCCCTTAGGGGGCGACGCGTTGGCCTCGGCCTTGGAGCCGGCCAACCATCGTGTCCCGTCGTCAACTGCTCGCCCCTACCGATCGACCGCCTGCATTGCCGGCGTCGGATATCGCGCGCCGACGACCTCCTGCTCGGGGACGGCGATCTCCAACTCCTTGATCTGAGCCGTGGTCAGGTGGACATCGAGTGCCGCAACATCTTCCTCGAGGTAGGTTCGGCGCTTGGTGCCGGGAATCGGTACGATGTCTTGGCCCTGGGCGAGAAGCCACGCGAGCACCAGCTGCGCGGCCGTGACGCCGCGATGAGCGGCCATGGCGCTGACACGGTCTACGAGCGCGCGGTTCTTGTCGAACGCATCGGCCGCGAAGCGCGGATAGCGCTGCACCCGCGCGTCGCCTTCCGCCAGGTCTGACGGCTTGGCGATGCGACCGGCCAGGAATCCCCGGCCGAGTGGGCTGTACGCAACGAACCCGATCCCCAGCTCGCGAACCGTCGGCAAGATCTGCGCTTCGACGTGCCGCTCCCAGAGCGAGTATTCCGTTTGCAGCGCCGTAATCGGGTGGACCGCATGGGCTCGCCGAATCGTCGCCGGGGCCGCCTCTGATAGCCCGAGATACCGTACTTTTCCCGCCGTCACGAGTTCGCCCAGGGCCCCCACCGTGTCTTCTATTGGGGTGGCTGGGTCCACCCGATGGAGATAGTAGAGATCAATGTGATCGACGCCCATGCGCCTGAGCGACGCATTGCAGGCGGCGCGGACGTATTCGGGACGCCCGTTCAATCCCCACTTATTCGGCTCGTTCTTCGAGCGGACGTTGCCGACCTTTGTCGCGAGGAAGACCTGGTGGCGGCGCCCCTGAATCGTCTTGCCGACCAGTTCCTCGTTGTCGCCAATTCCGTAGGCGTCGGCCGTGTCCAGCATGGTGACGCCGAGATCGAGTGCCCGGAGAATCGTGGCTGCAGATTCGCCGTCGTCGCGGGGGCCGTAGAACTCGCTCATCCCCATGCAGCCGAGGCCCATCCGGGAGACCACGGCGCCCTGCGCGCCTAGCTTGACCTGGTCCATATGCTCGCCCTCAACGCTCGCACGTGCGACAGCAGTCGGGGACGTCCTCGGTGGGATCAGACGACCCGCACCTCGGCGATCCCGTCGACGTCCTATCCCCGTGTCGCAAGCTGCCATTTCGTTCGCGTGTATGCAATGCGGAATCCATGCCGCTCGGCGTTCCGCTGGCTCGCGCTGCCCGGCTCGGCGCACATCATCGCGAGATCGCACCCCTCGTGCGCAGCGAGTGCGAGGCGAGCACCGAGCAGCGCGCGCTGCGCACCACGATTCCGTGCCTCCGGCAGAGTCGACGCGCCGGCCAACAGGGCAACGCCCTTGGTGCAGCGCAGCACGGCCGTCGCCACCGGCACGCCGTCCAGCTCGGCGAACAGCGCGATGTTCCCCTCGATATTCGTGTTGACTCGTCCGAACCCCATCAGGAAATCGTGCAGGTTCGGGATGCCCCACCCGCGGGCCGATACCTCCGACCACAGGTCGTGTTCGCCCGGCGCAGTCGGTCTGACCCGTACTGAGCCGTCGAACGACTCGTGCTGCACGGGGAGCGATCGATACATCACACTCGTGAACTCGATTGGGCGATAGCCCCGCCGACACAAGCGATCCGCAAGTGCCGCACCGCTCAGCGGGCTGACCTCGTGATTCACTGGCGCCCCTCGCGCGCGAAAAAACATCTCTAGTTGCCGAAGGGCCTCTTCGCTTGCATCCGCGAAGAGACCGAGGCCGAAGGTCTGCGTGACCGGTGAGTCGGCGCCATCGAACATGGCACGGGTCCCCGCAATCTCGATCCATTGCGCTCCTGCTTCAGGAGCCAAGCGGTGGCGTGCCTCGACGAAACGGGCACCGCCCTCGCCTTCCGCCAGCTCTAGCCGGCGAGCGAGGTCGAGATCGCTGAAAGGCACCGCCCCGTCAGTTCCTCACCGCCGTCCACCCGCCGGTAAACTTCTCGGAGCTTCCGAAGCATCCGGTGAAGGAGATCGCGCTGCCACCCTGCATCGCGCTGTCGGTCAACACACCTTGGAAAAGCTGACTCGTCACGCGCGGGAGCGAAAACACCACTGTCGCGCCGGTGGCTGTCCCAGTGAGGATCGATCCCGAGGTGGGCGCAGTACTCGAACTGCAGGGTGGTCGATTACCGGGGTCGAGACCGGTGACGGAAATCACCGCGCCGGTATACGTCCCAGTGAAAGCGGTACCGGATTGCTGCAGCGTCATGACCACGCGGGTGAGCTCGAGCGTGTCCGAGTCGGCGACGAACACGCCTTGCAGCGTCCACGACCCCGTGACGTTCGGGTGCGGGCCGGTGGCGGATGCAGCCGGGGTGCACGCCGCGATGGCGGCGAGGACCGAGATAGCCGCAGTGAGCGCGACCCCGCGCGCCATCAAACGTTGGCGTCGTATCATCCCGTCTAATGTAGACGTGGGTCCGACGGGTCGCACGTCGCGGTAGACGGACGCGCCGCGTCGCCCGCCCGGTGGCAGCGAAGCGGTGGCGCCTGTACCTGCAGTCGGCGGGCAACCCCGGTGGGGGCGACGGCGTGCTTCGTCCCTACTGCTTGTGTGCCATATATTGGAGTGATATATATCGGCTCATGTTGACGCCTGAGCTCAAGAAGGGAAGCGCTGAGTTTCTCGTGCTGTCGCTCCTCCGCCATGAGGCGCGGCACGGCTATGACCTGAGCAAACTCATAGAGGTACGATCGGGTGGCGTCGTACAGTTTCAGGTCTCGTCGCTCTATCCCCTGCTCTACCGCATGGAGCGACGTGGTTGGATCCGGGGCCGCTGGGTCGAGAAAGCCGGGCAGCGGCGCCGACGCTACTACAGTCTCACCGCTGCCGGCCAAGACATTCTCGAAGCACAACGAGAGAGCTGGCTGGAGTTCGTGCAGGCGATCGGGCGGGTCGCAGGATTGACGCATGCCTGACTGGCGCGCAGAGATTCGCAGCCGGTTGGCGTCGCTTCACCTACGCCCGGAGCGCGAGGCGGAGATTGCCGAAGAGGTATCACGGCACCTGAACGACAAGTACGCCGACCTGCGCGCGCGTGGGCAGAGCGACGCCGAGGCCTTGCGTGTGCTGCGCGATGAGATGGCCGATGCAGCCCTGGCTCAAGGACTCGCGGCTGTTGAGCATCGGGCCGTCGACTCCGCCGACGAGCTCGCGGGCGGGCCCAGCACGGGGGGGGTGTTCGCGGATGTCTGGCGTGACCTACGATATGGGGTCCGCTCGCTGCGTCGCACGCCGACCTTTACCGCCATCGCTACGTTGACGCTGGCACTGGGAATCGGAGCCACGACCGGTATGTTCAGCGTGCTCAACGCCGTCCTCTTGCGACCGCTTCCCTTCCCTCACGCGGACGCCCTGGTCCGGTTGTTTCAAACCTACGGGACGGCCGAGGGAGGAATCGGGTCGTTTTCCGTAGCGGAGTTCCTCGAAGTGCGCGCGGACAGCGATGCCTATTCGTCGGTGGCGACGTACCGGACGCCGCGCGATGGGTTCTCGCTCGTCGTCGGCGATCGACCGGAGCGAGTCTTCGGCACGACCGCGAGCGCCGACTTCTTCAAGACACTCGGCGTACACGCCCTCCTCGGACGCGTCTTCCAGGCCGGCGACGACGCCCAAGGCGCGCCGCCGACCGTCGTACTCAGCTACGGATTTTGGAAGAACCGACTGGGCGGCGACCCCACGATCATCGGGCAACACCTCGACATCCAAGGGACGCCGACCACGGTGATCGGTGTGATGCCCCCCAATGTCTGGTTCCCTCGAAGCGACGTGGCTCAAGTCTGGCTCGGCGAAATGTTCGCCCCGCCGACGCGCCAAGGCCCGTTCGGATGGCAGGTCATCGCCCGCATCCGATCAGGGGTCGCTCCAGCGCAGCGGCAACTCGCCCTCGACCAAGCGGCAGAGCACGTGCGGACCCGATTCCCGGGCGGTCCGGATCAGTGGACATTCGTGGAGCGGCCACTCTCGGATCAGTTCACCGGTGCGCTACGGCCGGCGCTGCTGATCCTCATGGCAGCAGTGGTGCTCGATTTGTTGATCGCCTGTGTCAATGTCACCAACCTCCTGCTCGCCCGCGCAACAACTCGTCAGCACGAAATCGCCGTGCGTACGGCGCTCGGTGCGAGCCGCGCGCGCATCGTGCGCCAGTTGCTCGTCGAGAGCGTGGTCCTCGCGGTAGTCGGTGGCGCGGCGGGCGTGGCTTTGTCCTGGTGGGGTGTGCGTGTGCTCGTCGCTGCCGCCCCAACCACCTTGCCTGCCCTGCACGACTTGGGTGTGTCGTCGGTGGACGGCCGTGTGTTGGCCGTGGCTGCCCTCGCTTCACTGGGCAGCGTCATCCTGTTCGGCTTGGCGCCGACGCTCCTGACTTCGACGACCCATACGAGTTGGGCGATTCGTCAAGCGGGACGCGGTGGCTCGGAGGGTCCTGCCGGTCGCCGCGTACGCGACGTGCTGGTCGGGGCGGAGTTTGCGCTTTCACTCGTGTTGTTGATCACCGCGGGCTTGCTGGTTCGGAGTCTCGCCAAGTTACAGGCCGCCGACACCGGCGTGCGTTACGCGGAACGCGTCGTCACCGCATCGGTAGCGCTCCCGCAGGCACGATACGCGACCGCCGCGCAGGTGCAGGAGCTGCACGACCGACTGCTCGGGCAGCTCCGCGCCGTGCCGGGAATTGAGGCGGTGAGCGCAAGCGTGGGGTTGCCGCCGGATGTCTTCGGGAGCAGTTCCGACTTCTTCCCCGTGCGGAACCCGCCACCGGATGGGTCCTTTTCACCTCTGGCGGACGACCTCTCTATCGACGGGGACTACTTTGCTGTCCTCGGCGTGCCACTTCTCGCGGGGCGCGTGTTCGACACGCGAGACGGGCCGAACGCACCGCAGACGGTCATCATCAGCGCAGAGCTGGCCCGCCGATATTTCCAGCGGGCGAATCCGATTGGCGAGCGTGTCAGTGTCGGGGGAACTGGGCCCGCCAACGAATACACCATCGTGGGAGTGGTGGGTGACGTACCGTACGACGGAGTGGCCCGCGGCGCGAGCGCCGCGCTGTATTTCCCCTTCGCCCAGTACGCCATGGGGATCACGCGGAATTTCTCGGTCGTCATTCGGACGGCAGAGCGTGTCGATGATGTAACTGCTGCGCTCCGTGCCGCGATGCGGCAGGCGGACCCCGAAGTGGCGGTGGCACAGGTCCGTACCGTACGTGAGCTCGTTGACACGTCTGTGGCGGCCGACCGGTTCCGCACCACGCTGCTGGGCCTTTTCGCCCTCCTGGCGCTCGCGCTGGCTGGCGTCGGCATCTATGGCGTCATGGCATTCTCCGTGGGGCGCCGCACGCGCGAGATCGGGGTTCGGATCGCGATGGGTGCTCGACGGCGCCAGCTGTACGCGCAGATTCTGCGCGAAGGGTTGGCGGTCGCTGGAGTCGGCATCGCGGTCGGCCTCGTGGGTGCCGTCGCGGCGACGCGCGTGCTGTCGAAACTCCTCTACCAAGTCAGCGCCACGGACGCGCTCACCTTTGGCGTGGTGCCCGCACTGCTGCTCGGCATCGCAGCCTTGGCCTGTCTCGTCCCCGCGCATCGGGCCACCCGCGTCGATCCCGCGATCACGATGATCGCTGACTGACGGGTGACTAGTGGCTGGGGACTAGTGGCTAGGGACAAATCTCGGGGCCAGTGACGACGACGACGTCGTACTGGCCCTGACATTTGTTCACCAGCCACTAGCCACTAGCCCCTCGCCCTGTGCCATATTGGAGCGGACACTCACTCCAACGGAGAGCTGACGTGCATACGCGACGGGAATTCGTTGTCCGTGCCCCGGCGGGACTCCTCGGCGTTGTCGCTGCCTGCCGTGGCTCGGAGCAGAACCTCGCCACCTCAACCGGCGACGCCGCGCTTGGCGGACCTGAGTCGGCTGCAACCACTGGGACCCTTGCGCCGAGTAGCGGAGCCGTGCTCCAATGGACTCCACAACACAAGGAGTTGGTGTACACGTTTGGGGGAGCGAAGCCTGCGAAGCAGATCCAGCCAGGCACCCGCATCGTGACCTGGACGGAGGACTGCTTCGATGGCCTCGTAAAGACGTCCGCCGACTTGCCGGGCAAAGTCATGCCGCCCGGGCACGACAACCCGCAAACGGGTCCCTTCCACGTCGAAGGAGCCGCTCCTGGCGATACGCTTGCCATCCACATCCTCAACCTCACTCCGGCGCGCAGTTGGGCCGTATCGTCTTTCTCGCCAGGATTCGGCGCCCTCGTCGGCACCACCCAGACGGCGATGCTCGGGCCGGCATATCCCGAGACGACGTGGCGCTACGAGGTCGACGCCCAGCGCACCTCGGTGCGGACGACATCACGCGACGGCAAGCACACGTGGGCGGTGCCCGTTGCGCCATTCCTCGGATGTCTCGGCGTCGCTCCGGCCGGTGGCGAGGTGCGCTCGACGCTGTATCCAGGCCCGTTCGGCGGCAACATGGACTGCCCCGAAGTTCGCGCAGGCAATACGGTGTACCTCGGTGTCAACATGCCTGGCGGCCTGGTCTCGTTCGGTGACGGGCACTACGCGATGGGCGAGGGCGAGATCATGGGGGCAGCCGTCGAAGGCGCGATGAATGTCGAGGTCGTCGTCGATCTCGTGAAGGGGAAATACGCCGAGATCCCGCGCATCGAGAACGCGGAGGAAGTGATGTTCGTGGGGTCTGGCCGCCCGCTCGAGGATGCGGCGCGCGTTGCGTTCAAGGCCATGGTGGAATGGGTACGCGAGACCCAAGGGCTCTCGGACCTCGATGCGTATCAGTTCGTGTCCCAGAACACCAAGGCGACCATCATCCAGATCGTGGATCCGGAGTACACGGTCCTCGTGCGAGTGCAGAAGAAGCAGCTTCCGACGGCTGCACGTGCGTGACGGTCCGCGCAACGGGATCATCACCAGCTCGATGATCCCGGGCCGCGCATTCGCGGTGGCACGGTCGGCGCGGAGTGGGGCCGTGGCCGTCATGGCAGGCGGCGCCTTGCTGGCGATGGGTGGCGCACGGCCCGTTCCTCGGACGACGACTGCTCCGGGCGGCGATACAGCCGTCGTCGTGCTCTTAGGAACCGGATTTCCCCGACCAGATCCGCACGCGTCGGGCCCAGCCACGGCGATCGTGATGGGACGACGGGTCTTTCTGATCGACGCGGGGCCGGGAGTCGAGCGGCAGCTCGCCGCGGCTGGCCTCCCGATCGATGGCGTCGAGGCGACTTTCATCACGCACCTGCACAGTGATCACACGCTCGGGTACCCGGATCTGATCCTGACCTCGTGGGTGATGGGGCGGCGACGCCCCCTCGAGGTGTACGGACCGCCGGGACTCCAAGCGATGACCGACCATCTGCTCGCGGCGTACGCAGAGGACATTCAGGTGCGCACCGAGGGTCTCGAGCGGGAGCCCCCCGCCGGCTATCGCGTCAGCGTGCACGAGGTCGGACCCGGGGTGATCTACGATAGTGCCGGCGTCCGCGTGACGGCGGTCCCGGTGCTACATGGCAGTTGGAAGTACGCGTTCGGCTATCGATTCGACACGCCGCACCGCGTCATCGTCGTGTCTGGCGACACACGGCCTGCGCCCGCGCTCATAGAGGCCGCACGCGGTGCCGACGTGCTCGTGCACGAGGTGTACTACGCGGAGAACATCCGAGCGGAGGCGCGCCCAGGGGGCGACCTCTGGCCGCAGTACATGAAGGATTTTCACACCTCGGATATCGAATTGGGGGCATTGGCCGCGCGCGTCCGGCCCAAGCTGCTTGTGATGACCCACGTCCTCCGCTACGGCGCCTCGGACAGTGCGCTCCTGGCTCGCGTGAGGAAAGGTGGGTACACGGGCCCTGCAGCCGTCGGACACGACCTGGACAGATACTGAGTCCTCACACAGGTGTCGTGGCCGTCGCGCGCTGGGTCGTCGGCGCGACGAGCCGCGACGCAATCACGGCAAACACTCCGAGAATGATGCCGGATATGAGCCCGATGACGGGACCTATCACGAGCATCAGGACACGCGGGTGCCTATGCAGCGGCCACGAACCCATTGTGCTCATCTCATGCACGTGCCGCGCCGCGTACTGATGGAAGAGGACCACGTGTGAGCCGGTGACCCATACACAGTTCGCCAGTCCCACGCAGACGCCGTGCAGAAAGGGCCGCCCCGCGGCGTTGCGTGCAAGTGCATATGCGGAAATCAAGAACACCACCAGCCAGCACACCGGCTCGACCGTCGACGGGATCACGAACACCGTCGCGATCCCCATGACCAGTCCGAAGACCGACAGCTGGACGATCAGTTTCCAGTTCATAGCACTCTCCTCCGGACGAGGGGGCTAGCTCGCGGCCACTACGATGGGTTGACCAATCGGTCCTGTCCAGCCCGGCGGCGATCGCGGGCAGACGCCGCTGACGGGTCTCTCCCGCGCGACCCCTTCCGACGAGACGCCCGCCCTGCCGCCGTGCCGCGCCGAGTCGGTCGCCGTGCCTACAGCACACCCTGCCAATAGCCGACGTCGATCCACCGGCCGAACTTGAACCCCACCTCTTTGAAGTGGGCGACCTTGTCCAGGCCGAATTTTTCGTGCAGCGCGACGCTCGCGGCGTTGGGCAGTGCAATGCCACCCATGACCACGTGGATGTCCCGGGCGCGCAAGGCCGGAAAGAGGTGCTCGTACAGCCGCGACCCCCACCCGCGCCCGGTCTGGGCGGGGTCGACATAGACCGTGCATTCCGCCGAGAAGCGATAGGCGCACCGCCCCTTCCATTTGCTGCCGTAGGCATATCCAACGACCTGGTCATCGTGCAGCGCCACGAGCCAGGGCAGCCCCTCGGCTACGGTGTCGCGGATGCGGGTGGCCATATCATCCGGAGCGACGACTGCCTCCTCGAAGGTGACGATTGTCGTCGCTACGTAATGGTTGTAGATGGCACAGCACGCCGCGGCGTCGGCGGCCTTGGCCGCTCGGACGATGCGGCCGCGCCCCGCGACCTCCTCGCTCACCGTCAATTGGATTTCTGCAGGGGCGACGCAGGCGCCGCCCCTACGCGGTAGGCCGCTGTCGGCTCGGCGAGCGCGGTGCTTCGTGCCTGACCCAACGTCGCCGCACTGGCGTTGATCGATCCGGGCGCTTCAACCAACTCGATCGTCGCCGCGGGTAGGATCAGTGTGAAGACCGACCCGACGCCAGGCGTGCTGACGGCGGTCAGTTCGCCGCCCATGCCGCGCGCGAGTTGCCGGCTGATCGCGAGACCGAGCCCGGTGCCATCCCGCTGTCGCGTGAGCGACGGATCGACCTGAATGAACGGCTCGAACACGATGCCCAATTTGTCGCGCGGAATGCCAACCCCCGTGTCCGACACCGATATCGCGACCCCGTCAGGCTCGCGTGTGCACATGATTTCGACGCATCCCCCGCGCTTCGTGAACTTCATCGCGTTGGAGAGCAGATTGAGCACGACCTGCTCACACTTCTCGCCATCCGCGCGCACGGCGAGCTGGGGAGCCGGCGCGATGTATTTCAGCGTCAGGCCGCGCTCGGCCATCAGCGGTTGGATCAACGTAACGAGCGGTGACAACGTGGCCTCGACCGCCACGGTGTGCACCGCGTATGTCAGCGTGCCGCTGTCGATCTTGGCGAAGTTGAGCATGTCATCGATTCGTCTCAACAACAGACCCTGCGCGCGTTTGATGCGTGCGAGGTATTTCCCCTGCTCTTCGGACACGGGGCCCGCCACTTCGGCGTCGAGGAGATCTACAAAACCGGCGATCGCGTTGAGTGGAGTGCGCAGCTCATGACTCATCGTCGCCAGGAACTCCACCTTGGCTCCATTCGCTGCTTCGGCTTCGGCTCGAGCGGCATCCGCCTGGGAGACGGAGAGTTGCAGCCGCTCGTTGGACTGCTCCAGCTCCTCCGAGAGCGCTTGTGCCTCCTCAACCTGCTGCTCGAGCTCATCGGCGAGTGCCCGCGCTTCCCGCGTCTGTGCTTCCGCTTCGGCGCGCGCCGCAGTCGCGGTCGCGAGTGATTCGCGCACCCGTCTGGCCATCCGTTGAAACGCATCGGCGAGACGCGTCACCTCATCGTCACCGGCATTTGCGCTCTGAGCGTCGTCTGGTGCCGTCGCGATGCCCTCGGCTGCGGCCGTGAGCAACACGATCGGGCGGGTGATGCGACGGCTCAATATCCATGCCCCCAGCCCGCCTGCCACGATGACCAGGGCGGCCAATCCTGCGATTTCGGCCAGCAGGGGGTGCACGGGGGCGAGGACATCAGCGGCGGGCTGCTCGACCCACAACACCCATGGCGCGTCGCTCACCCGCGTGGCGACGCCGACACCGGGGGTGCCGTCGGCTCGCATGAGGAACTGAGGGTGGCCGAGGCTCACATCGCCTCGCGGTGCCGAGACGGGGTGCTCGAGGTCCGACCATACGCCGGTCGTTGGTGAACCCAAGGCCATGAGCGCGTGCGTCCCGATCAGGTCGCGCACGAGCTGCACGTTACTGCCCGTGACCAACCTCAGGTCCGAGACGAACCCCAGCGTCGAAGTGTCCGCGGCGCCAGCGCCCGACGCGGCGTTGATGCTCTGCTCCGATCGGACCGGCGCGATCGATTCGTAGTAGTCGGAGTCACCAATGGCGATGAGCGGCCCCATCCGCGCAGTCGTCGGGGATGAGCGCGCGCTGCGGATCATGGCAGTGATCCGCGTCGATCCGGAGGGGTACGTCCCGGTCGCGGTATCGAGAACGACGGTGCCGTCCGGGTGGTGTAAAGCCACTCGGCCCCGAGCGCTCCCATCGACGGCCCACGTCTTCGCCAGTGCGCCGCGCGCGGCCGGCGCGCCCCGTCCCGTCCGCAGGAAGCCAACGACCGCTGGGTCCGCGGCGACGCGGGCTAACCGCGCATCGCTCGTCGCAACGGCTTGTGACAGGAGCACGTCGATCGCGACCGAGGCGCTCTGCAGGCGCGGCCCGGCGTTGGCCAGGAGCACGTATTGCACGCGGTCATACGCTGCCCAGGCAAAGGCCCCGACAGCGGTCAGCAGCACGCCGGTAATGAGGATCGGGAATCGGCGATCGAGCGAGCGCCAGGAGCTGAGCGCTCGCGATCGGTCCGCAGGTGCGCGTTGGTACATGATCGCTTCGGCCCCCCAAGGCCCGTCAAACGCCCCGGCGCAGCTCCAATTCGGGTCCCTACGCGAGCGGCGTATGCCGTTGCGGACGAAGGCTTCAATAATAACGGTGCCCCGTTACAATCGCGATTGCGCGTGGGCGGTCGTCGCCGCAAACTCTCCGCGTGCCGTCGGCCTCGGAGTCGCATCGCGTCGAAGTCCGGAGCGCCGAGCTGCGGAAGGAGCTCAGTCTCGGCGATCTCGTTCTCACGCAGATCCTCTACGTCGTCGGCCTGTCCTGGGTCGGTGCGGCCGCCAAGTTGGGGCAGTCGCAGATCCCCTTCTGGCTTGCGGCGATGGCCTTTTTCTACATCCCCCAGGCTGCGGTCGTCATCCATTCGAGTCGTCGCTTCCCCCTGGAGGGCGGCTTATACCAATGGGCCAAGCTCGGCTTCAACAAAGGGGTCGCGTTTCTCGTCGCATGGAACCTCTGGCTGTACGCGATCGTGCTCCTGGGCGCGCTGGGGATTACGGTCGCCAACGCCATCCTGTACGCCATCGGTCCAAGCGCCCAGTTCCTCTCCGGAAATCGCCTCTACATGGGCGGTGTCACCGCGGTTGTGCTGGGCGGGCTCGTTCTCGTTGCTATCCCGGGGCTGGTCGTCAGCAAGTGGGTGCACAATGTGGGCAGTGTGCTGCTGATGCTCGCGTTCGCGTTCCTGATCGCGCTCCCGCTGATCAACGTCATGCGCGGGACACTCCACGCCTATCACCCGCTCACGATGACGGCGCCGGCACTCACGGTTCTGAACCTGAACATCTTCGGGAAGCTGGCAGTCGGCGCCCTATCTGGGTTCGAATACGCGGCGGTGCTCGCGGGCGAGGCCCACAACGCCCGATGGACCATTGGCCGCTCGGTCATCATCGCGGCTCCCGTGATCGCGCTGATGTTCATCTTCGGCACGTCCGCCGTCCAAGCGCTCGTGCCAGCGGATCAGGTCGACCTCGTCGGCCCCATTCCCCAGGCGTTCCGGCTGGGGCTGGGGTCGTCCGGCGCGATCGCCATTGTCGTCCCGTTTGCCGTGGCGGCCGTGAGCGCACGTGCGATCGCCAACTCGAGCGTCTTGTTCACCGCAACGAGCCGGATGCCCATGGTCGCAGAGTGGGACAGCCTGCTGCCGCCCTGGTTCGCTCGACTTCACGCGCGGTACCGCACGCCAGTCAACTCCATCCTGTTCATCGGCGTGTGTGCCTTGCTCTTCGCGGCGGCGGGCATGATCAACGTAGGGGAGCAGGAAGCCTTTCAACTGATCGATAACGCCGCGGGCATCTTCTACGGGCTGACCTACCTCGTGCTCTTTTCGCTACCCCTGTTGGGAGTGCGCGCGAATCTCGGTCGGTCGCCCATCTGGCTTCGTGCGCTCGCGGTAGCGGGCTTGGGGACGACCCTGCTCTACGTCGTGTTGTCCGTTCTCCCAATCGTTCCGGTGGCCAGCCAGGTCGTGTTCGCGCTGAAAATCACGGCTCTCGTCGTGGGCGCCAATGTGGTTGGTGTCGGGCTCTACCTGAGCGGGCGTCGACGCCGCTGACCGGTGGCCCCACGCCTGTGACAAACAATTCGGCCCGCCTTCCCTGCCCGTGACGGCTCCTCGTGCACGCGAAATGCGGCGAGAAGCTGCCCGAAGCGAGTAGCCGCATTCCGAAACGCCAGCCCGCACACGATGGGGCTGTGACGTAATGGCCGAGGTCGGAGGAGGAAGGCATGCTGAAGACGAGGAGAGCGTCTCGACGGTCGGCGCCCTCGCACGCACGGGGGTCGGGAGGACGCGGTCGTAAGGCCGCAGCACGAGGAATGGTCGTCGGAGTGGTGGTCGCCGGCGGTTTGCTCGGGGCGATCGCCGTGGGGCACGCACGCGCCGCTGCACCTGCGGCCAACGGCGACTGGACGCTGCCTGGGCGCACACCCCAGGGCACGCGGTATTCACCTCTCACACTGATCACACCGCAGAACGTCGGGAACCTCCATGAGGTCTGGAGTTACACGGACAGCATCAAGGATGGGCACGAAGGCCAACCGGTGGTCGTGCACAACACGTTGTACATGGTGACGCCGTTTCCCGATCGTCTCTATGCGTTCGATCTCACGAAGCCGGGCGCCAACGTGAAGTGGATGTACGATCCACACGCGGACGTCAAGGCGATCGGCAAGGCGTGCTGCGATGACGTCAACCGCGGCGCGTCGTACTACGACGGCAAGATCATCTACAACGTGCTCGACGGTCATATCGTCGGTGTCGACGCGACGACGGGCAAGGAAGCCTGGAAGACGCGGCTGGCGAGCGTAGACAGTGGCGAAACGATGACGATGGCTCCCCTCGTCATCAACGGGGTCGCGTACGCGGGTAACAGCGGCGGCGAAATGGGCGTGCGGGGCTGGCTCGCGGCAGTCGACGCCCGCACCGGCAAGCTGCTGTGGAAGGCGTACAGCACGGGCCCGGACTCCTCCGTGCGACTCGGGCCGACCTTCAAGCCGTACTACTCGTACATGCAGGGGAAGAACCTCGGTATCACCAGCTATCCGCCAGACAAGTGGCAGATCGGTGGTGGGGCGCCGTGGACCTGGGTGACGTACGACCCTGAGCTGAATGAGATCTACTATGGAACGTCGAACCCCAGCACGTGGAATCCCGATCAGCGACCTGGGGACAACCTGTGGGGATCCACCGTCTTTGCGCGCGATCCCAAGACGGGGATGGGCAAGTGGGCGTACCAGTTCACGCCACACGACGAGTGGGACTACGACGGCATCAATGAAAGTGTGCCCGTCGACATCACCATCAACGGCCAGGCAAGGAAAGTCGTCGTGCACTTCGATCGGAACGGCTACGCGTATACAATCGATCGGACGAACGGCCAGGTGTTGGTGGCCCAGCCTTTCGAGACCGTGAACTGGTCGACGGGAGTCGATCTCCAGAGTGGCCGACCGGAGCTCGTCGCGGCCAAGGAAACGCACCAGGACACAATCACCAAGGACATTTGCCCATCATCCACAGGCGCCCGCGACCAGCAGCCGTCGGCCTACTCACCGAAGACGCACCTGTTCTACTCCCCCGGCACAAAGGTGTGCATGGACTACGGCGGGATCGAGACGAAGTACATCGCGGGCACACCGTACGTGGGCGCGGCCGTGAAGATGTTTGCCGAAGGCGGCAACATGAGCAACCGCGGTGAGTTCTTCGCCTGGGACCCGGCCACGGGCAAGAAAGTGTGGGCGGACGAAGAGAAATACCCGGTGTGGTCCGGCGCCTTGGCGACGGCTGGAAACGTGGTGTTCTACGGCACGATGGACGGGGATTTCAAGGCCGTGGACGCGACGAGCGGCAAGGAGCTGTGGAAGACCCACTTCGACTCGGGCATCATTGGCAATCCGATCACGTTCTTGGGGGCCGACGGGAAACAGTATGTCGCCGTATACTCGGGCGTCGGGGGATGGCTTGGGGCGATCGTGCCTGGCCATCTCGCCAAGGATGACCACTGGGCCGCATTGGGCGCTGTGGGTGCCATGTACGACTTGCCAGACAATACCAAGCCGGGCGGTGCGCTCCACGTGTTCGCGCTGGCCCCTAGCTCGGGTGCGACAGGCGGTTCCACGGGTCAGTCGGGTCAGTGAACATGCGCTCACCGTGGTGGCGGACGGCGCGCGCGAGCCGGGACCATGCCCATCCCCGGCGTGTCGGACCGGCTCGCGACGGCGTGATCCTGATGGCACTCGCGCTCACGCTTGGCGCCAGTGGTGCACGGGCCGCCGCGCAGCAAGCGGGGTCCGGTGCGAAGCCTCCGTTGCGGGTCTGCGCCGACCCGAACGACCTGCCGTTCTCCAACCAGGCTCGCCAGGGATTCGAAAACGCGATTGCCGAGCGCTTCGCGCACGATCTCGGGACCACCGTACAGTTCGTGTGGTATCCGGAACGGCGCTCTTTCCTGCGGCGCACTATGAACGCCGGTCGATGCGATCTCATCATGGGCGTGCCGATTGGAGACGACCGCGTCGAAGCGACGATTCCGTACTATCAGTCAAGCTACGTGTTCGTCTCGCGCGCCGATCGCCATTACAACCTGCGCTCGCTGGACGATCCACGTCTCCGGCAGCTACGGATCGGCATTCACATTATCGGCGATGACTACGCGAATACGCCCGGAGCTGAAGCGCTCGCGACCCGTCACATCGTAAACAACGTGGTGGGTTACTCGGTCTACGGGGATTACAGCAAGCCCAATCCAGAGGCGCATCTGGTGGACGCCGTTGCGCACGGCGACGTCGATGTCGCCATTGTCTGGGGTCCGCTCGCCGGGTATTTCGCCCCGCGCGAATCGGTGCCCCTCACGATCACGCCGGTTGCACCGGCCCGTGACGCGGCGTCCGGCGACCGATTCGTCTATGACATCGCGATGGGTGTTCCGCGTGGGGATCGCGCGGCTGCGCAGTTCGTGGACTCGCTCATCGTACGCGATCGGCCCGCGATCCAGCGCATCCTGCAACAGTTTGGCGTGCCACAGATCAATCCCGCGTCGCGCAGCGGGCTCGTAGCTCGGGCCCTCACCGGTGGCAGCCACACCGCGCTCGCAACGGAGCAGGCCCACCAGTGAGGGGGCCTTTCGGAGTCAGACGTCTATGGCGGGTGGGGGCGACGCATGCGCCGCCCGTATCGCACGCACCGATCCGACGACCGCACCGAGCCGGCGGATTACGGTACGACTCACGAGCGGCCATTGTGGCCGCGTGTGCCGGGCATGGCCGGCGGGGAGGTACGCGATGGCACTGAGGCTGAGCATGGGCGCTGGGGCGTTTGTCCTCAGCGCGGCCGCCGTGGTGGGTTGCTCGAAACCGACGACTGCGACGACGTCATCGGGCGAGGCTGTCGGCGCGTCCGGGTACGTCACGGAAACACCCACCTCGAACAAGGACCCCGACGTCACGTCCACGGAAGTGACACACAAGTTCACGGGCAACATTGCTGACGCCAACGCAGGGCGAATGCTGTTCATGACACACAACTGCGTCGGATGTCACGGCGGACTCGCGGGTGGCGCGATGGGGCCGAGCCTCCGGGACACGGTCTGGAAGTTTGGTGGCAGTGACCAGGAGCTCTTTGCGTCGATTCATGATGGTCGCCCCAACGGCATGCCCGCATGGGGTAAGACCACATCACTCGTCGGGGAGCAGCAGGATACACTCTCGGATCACGAGATCCAGCAGATCATTGCCTACATCCACTCGATGCGAACGAGCGACGAGCCGACGTTCTTCTTCTGGAACCAGCAGCCCGGCGCCCCTGCACCGACGGCGGCTGCGACCACGAGCCCGGGGTCGTCCGGCCAGAAGTCAGGCTGAGGCAGTGGCGCTTCGCGCACGTCTGTCCGGTTCGTCGGACCGACGTGCGCGGGATGGCGCCTCTGCACGCGCACACCAGGTTCCGCCCAACGCGACATCGCGTCCGGGCGTACGTCCATATTACGCACCGCACGAGACGCCCAGCGGTTGAGACCCGCATCCACTCAACGTCTTGCGATCGGTGCGCGTGATGTTCGTAAGCGTTCAGCTGCCGTCGTAGTCCGGCGTGGCAGAGGCGTGCGTTCGGGCACGCTCCTGCGCTCGATGTCAGACCGCTCTTCTGCCGCCCGGAGCTCGCGGTCTTGCGGCTAACGCGGTGCTATCCCTCACACGGGTAGCCCCACGCCGGAGAGGGCTCAGCTCGCACGAGGAGAATTACGCTTGGCACATGACGTCACCAGCCCGTCGCCGGTCGCGGCAGGGCACAAGCTACCGGGCTCCGCGCCCCCCCACTCGCGCCGCAAGGTCATCCGCATCGCGTTGTGGTGTCTGTTGGCCGTTGCGATCGTTCTCGTGGTGCTGCTGATCGCCCGCCGCGGAGATCCGAAGCGGACGACACCCGTCGTCGCGAGGATCCCGGTCACGACCGCTACCGCAACCAAGGGCAGTATCGGCGAGTACCTCGATGCGATTGGTACCGTCACACCCGTCTACACGGCCTCGATAACGAGCCAAGTGAGCGGATTGATCGTTGCCGTGCACTTCAAGGAGGGGCAGCAGGTCAAGAAGGGAGACCCGCTGATCGATATCGACCCGCGTCCGTATCGGGCAACCGTGTTGCAGGCGCAGGGGACGCTCGAGCGCGACGAAAATCTGCTGGCAGAAGCGCAGATGGATGCCCAGCGTTACCGCGACGCCTGGGCGCGTCACTCGATTGCCAAGCAGGTCTTGGACGACCAGGAAAAGGTCGTGCTGCAGGACCAAGGCACGGTGAAGAACGACTCGGGCACCGTCCAGTACGACGAGGTGCAGCTGGCCTACTGTCACATCACGGCGCCGATCCATGGTCGCGTCGGCCTCCGCTTAGTCGATCCGGGGAACGTGGTCCAGGCGACCGGCAACGTGACGCTGGCCGTGGTCACACAGCTGGACCCCATCACGGTGCTCTTTTCCCTGTCCGAAGATGACCTAGGTCAGGTAGAGGATCGTCTGCGCGTGGGAGCGAGCCTCGGCGTGGACGCGTACGATCGCACCGCGCAGAAAAAGCTCGCGACCGGGCATCTGTTGACCCTCGACAACCAGATCAACACGACGACCGGGACGGTCCAGGGGCGGGCGCTGTTCGCCAACCCCACCGAGGCGCTCTTCCCGAATCAGTTCGTCAACACGCGGCTACTGGTCAACACGCTCAGTGGCGTCACACTGATTCCGGCATCGGCCATCCAACAGAACGGGCAAGCGTCGTTCGTATACGTGATTCAGGGCGATACCGCGCACATGCGGAGCGTGAAGCCGGGCGTGACGAATGCCGGCTTGACCGAGGTGGACGGTATCAACGCGGGGGACATCATCGCCAACAGCAGCTTCGACAAGCTGCACGACAAGGCACTCGTGGGGATCACCAAGACGCCGCCGGCAACCAATCCGAGCGAGAGCACCGCGCCGTGAGTCCCTCGCGTCCGTTCATCCTGCGCCCGGTTGCCACGTCGTTGCTGATGGCTGCCATTCTCCTCGTCGGAGTGGTCGGCTACATACAACTGCCCGTCTCGGCCCTGCCTGAGGTGGATTATCCGACGATTCAGGTGCTCACGTTCTATCCAGGGGCGAGCCCGGATGTCATGGCGACGACGGTGACGGCTCCGCTGGAGCGCCAATTCGGTGAGCTGCAGGGCCTGAACCAAATGACGTCCTCCAGCTCCGGCGGAACGTCAGTCATCGTGCTCCAGTTTGGGCTGTCTCTCCCGATCGACGTCGCCGAGGAAGAGGTTCAGTCCGCGATCAACGCTGCGCAGAGCTTGCTGCCCTCGATTCTGCCAGCACCGCCGGTCTACAGCAAGACAAACCCGGCCGATGCCCCCGTCCTCACACTCGCCATCACATCGAATTCAATGCCGCTTGCCGACGTCGAAGACCTCATCGATACGCGGGTGGCGCCCAAGATCTCCCAACTCAGCGGCGTGGGACTTGTCAGCATCAGTGGCGGCCAGAAGCCGGCCGTCCGGATACAGGCCAATCCGGTGGCGCTCTCCTCGTATGGCCTCAACATGGAGGACCTGAGGACCGCGCTCACACAGGCCAGCGTCAACGCCGCCAAAGGGAACTTTGACGGGCCGCGCCTCGACTACCAGATCGACGCCAACGATCAGTTGGTCACCACCAACGATTACCGCAAAGTCGTGGTGGCCTACCGTAACGGCGCGCCGGTGATGCTGACTGACGTCGCCCACATCGTCAACGGCGTGGAGAACTCGACCCAGGCGGCGTGGATGAACCAAACGCCCGCCGTAATCCTGAACGTACAGCGCCAGCCGGGGGCCAACACCATCAAGGTGGTCCGGAGCATTCAGCAGCTGCTGCCTCAGCTCGAGGTCAACCTGCCGGCCGGCGTCCAGGTGACGACGCTGACGGATCTGACCACGTCCATCGCATCGTCCGTACAGGACGTCGAATTCGAGCTCCTGCTGACGATTGGCCTCGTGGTGCTGGTCATTTTCCTGTTCCTGCGGAGCGCCTACGCCACCATCATCCCGAGCGTCGCGGTGCCTCTGTCATTGGTCGGCACCTTTGCCGCGATGTACGGCCTCGGTTACAGCCTCGACAACCTGTCGCTCATGGCGCTCACGATCGCCACGGGTTTCGTCGTGGACGACGCCATCGTGATGGTCGAGAACATCTCGCGGTTCATCGAGGGGGGCGAGCCGCCCATGGAAGCCGCGCTCAAGGGCGCCGAGCAGATCGGCTTCACGATCATGTCGCTGACGGTGTCGCTCATTGCGGTGCTGATTCCGTTGCTCTTCATGGGCGACGTGGTCGGGCGCTTGTTCCGCGAGTTCGCCGTGACGCTGGCCGTCACCATCATCATTTCGGCGGGGGTCTCCCTGACCCTCACGCCGATGATGAGCGCGCGCATCCTGCGCCCGCATGGCGAGGAGCAGCAGGGCCGGTTCTATCGGGTTTCAGAGCGCGCCTTCGAGGCCATGATTGCGTTCTACGGACGGACCCTCAAGGTGGTGTTGGACTATCAACGCGTCACGTTGGGGGTTGCCGTTGCCACGCTACTCTGCACGGTCGCCCTGTACATCGCGATTCCTAAAGGATTTTTCCCGGTTCAGGACACCGGGGTGATCCAAGGCATTTCGCAGGCCCCACCGGGGATCGGCACGAAAGCCATGGCCGCGAAGCAACAGCAACTCGCCGCCATGGTCCTGCACGACCCCGCGGTGCAGAGCCTGTCGTCGTTCATCGGGGCCGATGGCACGAATACAACCGGTAACAGCGGGCGGTTGGAGATCAATCTGAAGCCACTCGGCGAACGGAACATCAGCGCATCGGATCTGATCCGGCGGCTCAAGACGCGGTTGGACAGCGTGCAGGGGATCCAGCTGTTCATGGAGCCTGTCCAGAGCATCACGGTCGACGATCGCGTGAGCCGAACGCAGTACCAGTACACGCTGGAGGACGCCGACCCGAACGAGCTCACACGGTGGACGACCCAGTTCGTGCAACGGCTGGATAAGCTCCCGGAGCTCGAAGACGTCGCGACGGATCAGCAGTTGGGGGCGCCGGCCGTCGCGCTGGTCATCGACCGGGTGACCGCGTCGCGGCTGGGCATCGCACCGGCGACGATCGACAACACCTTGTATGACGCATTCGGCCAGCGGCAGATCAGCACCATGTACACGGACGTAAACCAGTACCATGTGGTGCTCGAGAGTGAGCCGCAGTTTCAGACGGACCCGAACAAACTGTCGTTGCTGTACATACAGGCGAATTCATCATCTGGCGCATCGGGCGCCGCGGCCGCGTCGTCATTTGCTGCCTCGGGATCAGCCGCTGCGGGATCGAATGCGCTGACGAGTGGCTCGTCGCTCTACTCGCCGTCCGCGAATACCCTGACTGCGCCCGCACGTGCGCTCGGGACCCTCGCCCCGGTCACCTCCGCGGCGACCGGAGGGGTCGCGAACTCGACGGCGAGCAACGCAGTCCCGCTCGGCGCGTTCGCGCATTCTCAGAGACACCACCGAGGCGCTGGCGATCACGCACCAGGGTCAGTTCCCTTCTGTCACCGTCTCGTTCAACCTCGCATCCAACGCCGCGTTGGGCAGTGCGATCAGCGCGATCGACAAGGTCCAACGCGACCTGCACATGCCCGCCAGCGTGCAGGCGGGCTTTCAAGGCACGGCCGCCGCTTTCACGAGCTCCCTCTCGAACGAGCCGCTCCTGATTCTGGCAGCGCTCGTGACCGTCTACATCGTGCTCGGCGTGCTGTACGAGAGTTTCATCCACCCGCTCACGATTCTGTCGACGCTGCCATCCGCCGGCGTGGGTGCCTTCCTGGCGCTGATGCTCTTTCACCAATCCCTGAGCGTCGTGGCGATCATCGGGATCGTACTCCTGATCGGCATCGTGGAAAAGAACGGCATCCTGATGGTCGATTTCGCGCTCGAAGCCGAGCGCCAGCGCGGGAAGAACTCGACGGATGCCATCTACGAAGCCTGCCTCCTTCGCTTCCGCCCGATCATCATGACGACGATGGCGGCCCTGCTCGCCGGCGTTCCGCTGGCGGTCGGTGCTGGGTTCGGCGCAGAACTCCGCCGTCCGTTGGGCATCGCCATGGTCGGGGGGCTGATATTCAGCCAGGCGCTGACGCTCTACACCACCCCGGTCATCTACATCTTTTTTGACACCCTCGGTCGGCGGTTCGGCCGACGTCCCAGTGGCGCCTCAGGTGGGCCCGCGCCAGCTGCGACGGGGCCGGCATGAACTTCTCTGCCCCATTCATCCGTCGGCCCGTCGCGACCACGCTCCTGACAGGAGCCGTTGCCCTGTCGGGGCTGATCGCGTACCAGGTCCTTCCCGTCTCCCCACTGCCGCAGGTCGATTTCCCGACCGTCTCCGTGAATGCCAGCTTGCCGGGCGCAAGCGCAGAAATCATGGCCTCGTCCGTCGCGACGCCGCTCGAGCGCCAGTTTGGACACATCGCGGGCGTGACAGAAATGACGTCGGCCAGCTATCTCGGCACCACGTCCATCACGATTCAATTCGATCTCAGCCGCAACATCGACGGAGCGGCTCGCGATGTCGAAGCGGCCATCAACGCGGCCCGGACCTACCTCCCGACGAACCTGCCAGCCAACCCGTTCTACCGTAAGGTCAACCCATCCGACGCACCCATTCTGATTCTCGGCCTCACGTCGGACAAGTATGACGCCGGCAAGCTGTATGACGTCGCGTCAACGGTCATCCAGCAAAAGCTTTCGCAGATCCAGGGGGTCGGCCAGGTCGTGGTGGGCGGCGGTGCGTTGCCCGCGGTGCGCGTCGACGTGAACCCGACACAACTCGCGAGTTATGGACTCACGCTCGCCAACGTGCAGTCCGTCTTGAGTCTGCAGAATGCTGATCTCGCGAAGGGTCAGATCACGAATGGCAACGTCACCGCAGACATTCTCGCCAACGATCAGATCTCGCACGCCGCGGACTACAGGCCGCTCGTGGTCGGCTATCACAACGGCACGGCGATCCGGTTGTCCGACGTCGCCCTGGTGACCGACTCCGTACAGAACGTCCGCGCGGCTGGCTACCTGAACGGCAAGCGTGCAGTCCCGGTGATCGTGTTTCGACAGCCGGGGGCGAACATCATCGCGACGGTCGACCGTGTACGGGAGCAAATCCCGTACATCATCGCGTCCATTCCGAGCGGCATCGATCCGACCATCGTGCTCGACCGCACCACGACCATCCGGGCCTCCGTGCACGATGTCGAAGTGACCCTGCTCATCTCCATCTCCCTCGTCATCATCGTCGTCTTCGTGTTCCTGCGGAGTGCGCGAGCCACCCTCATCCCGGGCGTGGCGGTGCCGGTGTCGCTGATGGGCACGTTCGCGGCGATGTACCTGTTCGGGTTCAGCATCGACAACCTATCCCTGATGGCGCTCACGATCGCCACCGGCTTTGTCGTCGACGATGCCATTGTGGTCATGGAGAACATTACGCGCCATGTCGAGGCGGGCATGGACCCGTTCGCCGCCGCCCTCAAGGGAGCCGGAGAGATCGGGTCCACGGTCTTCACGATCAGCGTATCGCTGATTGCCGTGTTCATTCCGCTGCTGATGATGGGCGGGATCGTGGGCAGGCTGTTCCGCGAATTCGCGGTTACGCTGTCTACGGCGATCGTCGTGTCGATGGTCATCTCGCTGACGACTACTCCCATGATGTGCGCGCACCTATTGAAACACGTTGAGCATGAGAGCCACGGCCGTCTGTTCCTGGCGAGCGAGCGCGCATTCGACGCCGTGCTCTCGCTCTATCGGCGGACGTTGCACTGGGTGCTCGACCACTCTGCGCTGACGCTGTGCGTCCTCTTTGGCATGATCGCGTTGAACGGTGTGATCATCGCGTACATCCCGAAGGGGTTTTTCCCCGTGCAGGATACCGGGGCAATCGCGGGCGCCGTGCAGGGTCCACAGAACACGTCCTTCCCGGCAATGGACTCGGCGATGGTGAAGATCGGCTCGATCGTGAAGCATGACCCCGCCGTCGCGAACTTGATCGGCTTTACGGGGACCAATGGCGCGACCAACACGGGCTCGTTCTTCGTCGCGCTCAAGCCACTGGCGGAACGGAAGATCAGCGCGTCCCAGGTCATCAACCGGTTGCGTCCGCAGCTGAGCCGCCTGCCCCTGCCGTCCGCCTTCTTTCAACCGGTGCAGGATTTGCGGATCGGCGGGCGGTCGAGTAACGCATTGTACCAGTACACGGTGCAGTCGGACAACGAAGATGAACTGTCGAAATGGGGACCGAAGATCCTGGCCGAGATGCGGCGGATACCGGGCCTGCAGGACGTGAGTGCGGACCAGCAAAACGGTGGCTTGGAGGAGATGCTGACGTACGACCGCGTCACCGCGGCCAAGCTCGGGCTGACCGCACAGTCGCTCGACACTCAGTTGTATGATGCCTTCGGCCAATCAGAGGTCTCGGTCATCTACACGCAGGCCAATCAGTACTACGTCGTCTTGGAAGTCGGCTCGCAATATGGGCAAAGCCCTGACGGCCTCAAGGCGATGTATTTCAGCCCGCCGAGCAACGGCCCCGCGTCGGCGGGCCTCGGTGGTGCGCCGCTTTCCGCCATTGCGACGAGTCACGCCGGTACCACACCACTGGCGATCAATCACACGGGCCTGTTCCCCTCCATCACGGTCTCCTTCAACCTCGCGCCGGGCGTCTCGTTGAGCGATGCCACGCAGCGCATCCTGCAAATGCAGCAGCGCCTGGGCCTCCCGGCGACGATGACGAGTTTCTTTGCCGGCCTACTCCTCGCCTACCAGCAATCCCTGGGGACGGAGCCGTTGCTCATCCTGACGGCGCTGTTGGCAGTCTACATCGTGCTCGGCATGCTTTACGAAAACTTGGTCCACCCGGTGACGATCATCTCCACGCTCCCCTCGGCGAGCGTCGGTGCAATGCTCGCCCTCATGTTGTTTCATGAAGACCTGAATATCATCTCGATTATCGGCATCGTGCTGCTCATCGGGATCGTCAAGAAGAACGCCATCCTGATGATCGACTTCGCCCTCCAGGCGGAGCGCGACGACGGACTGAGTAGCTATGACGCGATCCTTCAGGCATGCATGCTGCGATTCCGCCCGATCATGATGACGACGATGGCCGCGATGCTGGGAGCCTTGCCCCTAGCCGTGATGACGGGCACGGGCCATGAGCTCCGCCAGCCGGTTGGCATCACCGTCGTGGGAGGGCTGATGCTGAGTCAGATGCTCACGCTGTATACCACGCCGGTCGTGTACCTGGCCTTCGACCGCCTCCGGCTCCGGTGGCGGGACAGGAAGCATGCGGCCGTCGGCCACCGAGGACTGGTCCTCGGTGGTGAGGCCACCGCCTAGGTCGAGGGGCTCTCACGATGGCTCGCTGGCACCACTTCGCCTGCGCTGGCACGATTGGCCTCGTGTCCCTCGTCGCGTGCAACGTCGGCCCGCGGTACGTTCGGCCCCAGGCGCCGGCTCCTGAGGCCTTCAAAGAATCGTCACCGGCCGCCTACAGCGACCTGCCACCGGGGACCTGGCAGCCCGCACAACCCCAGGATGGGGCGCTCAAGGGAGACTGGTGGGCCATGTTCAACGAGCCGGAGCTCGACGCACTCGAAGTGCAGTTGAACATCAACAACCAGAACATTGCGCAGTATTTTCAGAACTATATGGCGGCTCGCGCACAGGTGGGCGAGGCACAGTCCCAGTTCTTTCCCACGGTCACGGCGGCACCGGCGTACACAACGGCCCACGCGGGCAAGTCCGCAGCCCAGGTCGCGGTCGGCGGCGCGAGCGGATCCAGCACCGGCAGCTCAGGATCGGGCACGTCCACCACACCCGCGTCGACCACCAGCGCCGGCGGGAACTTCAGCGAGATATCGCTGCCACTCGAAGCCTCTTGGGCGCCGGACTTGTGGGGTCGGATTCGCAACACCGTACATGAATATCAGTACGCCGCTCAGGTCAGCGCCGCCGATCTCGAGAACGAGCGTCTGGTCGAGCAAGCGAGTCTCGCCGAGTACTACTTCGAGCTTCGTGGACAGGATGCGTTGCAGTCGCTCTACGACAGCACGATCCGCGCGGATTCGCAGTCCCTCGCCCTCACACAATCCTTAGCGGAAACCGGGATCGAGTCCGAGGAGGACGTCGCCGAAGCACAGGTCACAATGCAGAATGCGGAGGCCACCGGCGTCGGCATTGCCACGAACCGTGCACTGTACGAGCACGCCATCGCGACTCTGATTGGTCGGCCCGCGTCCGCCTTTTCGATGCCGATACGATCGCTCTCGACGCCGGTGCCGGCGATTCCCCTCGGCGTGCCCTCAGAGCTCCTGGAGCGACGACCCGACATCGCGGCGGCCGAACGCACCATGGCAGAAGCCAACGCCGTGATCGGGGTCGAGAAAGCGGCGTTTTATCCCACCCTCAATCTCAGCGGCTCCACCGGTTTCCAGTCATCGGTTCTGTCGAAGCTCTTCGCCGTGCCGGCGTTCTTCTGGTCGCTCGGTGCGTCGGCCTCAGAGGCGCTGTTCGAGGGCGGTCTCCGCCGTGCGACCGTCGCGCAATACACTGCGAACTACAGGGCCGACGTCGCCGGTTACCGGCAGACGGTACTGACCGCCTTTCAACAGGTGGAAGATTACGTCGCCACCCTTCGGGTGACCTCGAACCAGATTGCCAGGCAGGACGCGGCTGTCGATGCCGCGCGGAGATATGAAGCGCTCGCCCTGGACCGGTATCAAACTGGTCTCGACCCGTACCTCAATGTCATCACCGCGCAGACCACGCTGTTGAGCGATCAGCAAACCGACGTCACTCTGCGCGTGAACGAGATGATGGCGGCGGTCCAGCTGATTCAGGCACTCGGCGGTGGTTGGGACGCCTCGCAGCTTTCGAGCGCGCCGACCCCGCCCGGGGGTAGCAACCCGTCCGGCACGACGCGGCCGTAAGTCGATCCTCGGGGCACGAGTCGGCCGCAGCGGGAGGCGGCAAACTCGGGCTGCGTCGCCAGCTCGGCCTCCGCGAGGCGACCGCCGTGATCGTCGGCGGCATCATCGGGTCGGGCATTTTCATGACCCCGGGCATGGTCGCCCGCCAGGTGGGCACGCCGGGACTGGCACTCCTGGTGTGGGTGGTCGCCGGAGCGCTGGCTTTCTGTGGGGCGCTGTCATACGCGGAGCTGGGAGCAGCGATCCCACGCACCGGCGGCACGTATCAGTTCCTCCGTGTGGCGTACGGGACGCCACTCGTCGCCTTCCTCGCTGGCTGGGCGTTCTTTTTCGTCGATGGCACGGGCGCACTCGCGTCGCTCGCGACGACCTTTGCCTCATATAGCGGCTTCTTCATCGGTCGCGTCGTGCCCATGTCGCCGGCCGCGCTCCGGGCCATCGCGATCCTGGCGATTGTCGCCGTTGCTGGCGTCAACTACGTCGGCGTCAAGGCTGGGGGGCGCGTACAGGTCCTGTTCACGGCCCTCAAGGTCGCAGTCCTGATCGCGATCATCGTGATCGGTCTCACGTCCCCTGGTGGATGGGATCACTTCCGTACGCCGCCGGAGGCCATGAGGTCGGCGCCGTCTCTCGGCGGTGGGTTCGCCACGGCCATGATCGGCGCACTGTTCTCGTACGCTGGCTGGTCGTACACCAGCTACATCGCCGGAGAGATCGACAACCCACGGCGGAACCTACCCCTCTCGATCATTCTCGGGATGGCAGTCGTGATGGTGGTGTATCTCGCGGTCAACGTCGCGTACATGAAGGCGCTTCCCTTCGCCACGCTCGAGCGCTCCTCCCTCGTCGCGGCGGATACTATGCAGCATCTGTTCGGCCCCAAGAGTGCCGGCCTGGTCGCCGCCGCGGTCATGATCTCGACAATCGGCGCGCTCAATGCCGTGACGCTCGCGTATGCTCGGATTGGCTTCGCGATGGCCGAGGATGGGTACTTCTTCGCAGGGCTCAGTACCGTTCATCCGCGATACCGCACCCCCGGCAACGCCATCGTCGTGCAGGCGATCGTGGCGTCGCTGTTTGCGCTGTCCGGCGACTTCGAGCGGATCGTCAACTACTTCGCGTTCATCGACTACCTGTTCTTCGGTCTCGCGGTGGCAGCCGTGATCATCCTACGCCGGCGGGATCCGTTGCTGCCGCGGCCGTTCAAGATGTGGGGTTACCCGGTGACGCCCCTGCTCTTCCTCGCCACCACGGTGTGGTATCTGTCCGAGGTCCTCATCCATCGCTTCGGTGAAACGATGGTGGGCATCGGGATCATGCTGGTGGGACTGCCCTTCTACTGGTATTGGCGAGATCGGGGCCCACCGGTGCCCAATCGATCCTAAGAGGGCGCCGCCGGCGTCGCCCTACGGAGCGGGCGCCGGAGCGCACTCGCGGAGGGAGGCGACGAAGCTATGACCCGCTACGCGGGACTCCGATCGAAGGTGTACCTGGGCGCCGAGTATCGCGTTGCCAGAGCTGCGACGTCGCGCGCGACTTGGGCGGCGGGCTCCCGGTCGAAGACCGCCCGCTGGATGAGTGAGGCGACGCGCCGCATTCCTCCTCGCGCATCCCCTGGCGCGTGATCTCCTGAACCGACAGACGCAGTCCGGTGCGCACACCGCGCGTCGGTGTCGCCGCGCATGTGACTCGCCTGAAAGAAGAGGTTGCAATCGCGGCACAGCGCCTCCACTTGCCGCGCCCCCAACGCCGTCGCATCCATGAAGATCTGGTGCGTCATGGTGAAGTCACGCTCGGCAGCCAGAATCGTAAATCCCGCCTCACCGAGCGCTCGTCCGAGCGCGCGCGCGTTGCTCACGGTCTGCCGTGCATAGTCCTGCCCAAAGGCGGCCATTTCGGTCAACGCAAAGGCGGTCGCCGCATACTTGTTCTGGTCGCGCGTCTGCATCAGCGGCGGAAACGGCACTCGCCACAAGCGCTCCGCAATCGACGGATCATTGGTCACCACCAGCCCGCCAACCGGCCCTCCCATGATCTTGTGGGTGCTCATGGTCATCACGTGCGCTCCTTCCGCCAGCGGGTCTTGAAACACGCCGGCAGCAACCAGGAGCGCGAGATGGGCTGCGTCGTACAGGAGCACCGCACCGACCTCGTCGGCAATGGCTCGTAGCTCGCGCACCGGATACGGGAAGAGCGCGTAACTCCCGCCGACGACCAGCATAGCGGGCCGACATTCCCGCGCGACTCGACGTACGCCCTCCACGTCGACCTCGAAATAATCGCCAGCCACCGGCATGTCGCGGACGTTGAGGCCACGCAGATCGGGGATCGCCCCAGGGTGATACCCCATGTTGGCGCCGCCATCCATGGATTGCACGAGTAGTACATCACCGGGCCGGGTCAGTCCGACGAGGACGACCGTGTTGGCCATCGTCGTGCTCGTCGCCCGCCACTCGACGAACTCGGCTCGGAACAGGTGCCTCGCGTGCGTGATGATGATGCGCCTCGAGCTCGTCCGCGTACTTGTTCTGTGGGCCCAATGGGAAACTCCGGTCTCCCGGGGGACCCTCCGAGACGCGGGTGGCTAGATCGGAGTCGAGCAGTCGCCGCGCGCCGTACGAGATCGCGCTTTCGGCAGCATTCAGGTTGAGGCATGTATGACGCCGCATCTGCTCGTGCTCGGCAGCCAGCTGCGTAATCCGATCCGCGACGTGCGACGGATTGGAGCCGTCGACCTGCTGCTCGATGCGCTCGAGATACTGGCGACTAGTCGGCGAGAGGTGATTCCACGTCTCGTGCATGAGTCCGATGGCAAATGGTGATGTCAAAGCGAATGTCCATTCAGCCCGAGGGCGCCTCACCCGATTGTGGCCTGGCTCACGAGCAGTAGTCTTGGGCGGCTTGGGCCAGGATCCGACCGAGTTGATAGACTGTAGCGAGATCGACCCACTCGGTCGCCGAATGCGCGCCCTCGCCATGGGGGCCGATCACGACGGTATCAATGCCAGCGGATGACAGCAGGGCGGAGTCCATCCATGGGTTCTCTCCGACAAACTGTGGCGTGGCCGTCAGAACCTGTGTCACGGCGTCGGACACAGCGCGCACGACGGGAGAGTCCGCCCTCGCCTCGAACGGGTCGCGCACCAAGTCGACCGCCAGCGTCGCGCGCAGCGTGGGATCCTCCGCCGACGCCTCATCGACGATCCGCTGGACCTCAGCCACCGCCTGCTCCGTCGTTTCGCCGGGAATCGTGCGCCGCTCGATCTGCACGGTCGCCGACGCCGCGTACGTGCTCATACCAGTACCACCCGAGATGAGAGCGGCGTGCATCGACGGCGGCCCGACCAGGGCGTGGCTAGGGCGGGAGATGAGATCCTTCGCGAGATGGCCCAGTCCTACCAGCACCGCTCCCAGCCGGACATTGGCGTCGACACCCTGGCGAAATTGACTGCCGTGAGCGGCACGTCCCAGGACCGTTACGGACATCCATATGAAGCCCTTGTGTGCCAGGCAGATCTTGAGGCCCGATGGCTCGGTGACGATTGCCCCGTCCACGCGATATCGGCCAATGAGATCGCTCGTGCCCATGCTGGCATGTTCTTCGTCCGCTACGGCGGCCACCAGCACGTCTCCACGCAGTCGCACGTGCGCATCGGCGAGAGCTTTGATGGCACCCAGCGACGCGGCCAAGCTGCCCTTCATGTCGTACGCGCCGCGCCCGTAGCACCTACCATCCGCGATCGTGGCAGCGAACGGATCCGCCATCTCATCCGTCGCCACCGTGTCGTAGTGCGCGTTCAGCATGAGCGTCCGGCCGCCGCCGGTTCCACGCAAGCGGCCGACGACGGAGACACGTCCTGGCGCCGGCTCGTGTTTCTGGACCTCGAGTCCCAACCCCGCCATCGTCGCCGCGGTGTAGTCGGCGATCTCAGCCTCGCCGACGCCTGTCGCCGACAGTGAGGGATTGACGGAGTTGATCCGGACGAGCCCGCGCAGCACGTCGGTGGTAAACGTCTCATCGATCCGCATCGACGGTTCCACTAATGAGGAAAGGCCGCGCGCCGGTCGTGAGATCGGCGCGCGACGAGGTGCGATACGGCAATGTCGTCGGGCGCAGGGTCGTTGTCTTGTGCGATTCCGACCAGCTTGGAGCGGAGGCGATGTGCAGAGCGTTCCCCTCAGCGGCTCGCCATCGCTTTCGAAGCCATGAGACGCTTGGCATTGCCGCCCAAGATCGCCGCGCGGTCCGCGTCGGAGATCTTGAGCGCCGCGATGCTCTCGAGCATGAGCGGGATGCTGCCGATCTGGTGCGGGTAATCGCTCCCCGCCAAAACGTGGTCCGCGCCTGCGAATGCGATCCCGAGCTCGATTGCCCGTGGATCGAAGTTGACCGTGTCGTAATAGAACTGTCGGAGGTAGTCGCTAGGCGGCCGCTTGATCTGTGCGCGGCATGCTGTGAAGGCATGAAAGCCCCGATCCAAACGCTCGGCAAGATACGGGATCGCCCCTCCCAGATGGCACAACGCCCAACGGATGCGGGGATATCGCTCGCACACGCCTGAGAATGCTAGGCTTGCGGCTGCAAGCGTGGTATCGAACAGGAACCCGACCAGTGGCATGAGCCAGTACTCACGCATCTGGTCCACGTTGACCGGGTTGGTCGGATGGATGTAAAGGACCGCATCGCGGTCATTCGCCATCTCGTAGAGGGGCCAAAATCGCTGATCACTCAGCATCACGCCGTTGACGTTGCTGAACAGCATCGCCCCCGGCATGTCGAGCTCTCGCGTCGCGCGATCGAACTCGGCGACCGATGCCTTGGGGTCGTTCAGCGGCAACGTCGCGAGAGTTGCAAAGCGCCCACGCTTGGTGCGCACGACTTCTGCAAAGGCGTCATTGACCAGGCGCGCCAACCGCACGGCCGTGTCGGGCGTCTCGACGTGCGTCCCGGGCGTCGTCAGTGTGATGACCTGCGTGTCAACGTGGTGCTCAATTAGGACGCGCTCACGGTAGTCGATGTCCCGATGCCCCGGCACCGCAACGTTGTAGTCGCCCGGGTAGTGGAGACATGGATTCCCGTCCCCATCGATAGTGATCTGGACCACGCTCGGGCCGACACGCAGGGCGTCGAGATAAGCCGGCGGGTAATAGTGATTGTGGAAGTCGATGACCGTCATGTGAGATCGAGGGGTGGGTCAGTGGATCGGGGAATGATACCGGACATGGCCGTAGAGGCAAGAAAGTAGAAAGTAGACGACAGTCACGACCCAGCCGAGCAACGCTTGCGCTCGGTGGCCTCAGGTTTGTGTCTGTTCTCTACTTTTCTGTTTTTCTACTCTCTAGCGCGCGGAAGCGCGCTTGCCAGGCGTAATACACCGGCACTCCCAGTCCGACCAGCAGCACGCCCAACACGCTATCGAGCGGTTGCGACCTCAGCCGATTGATGACGATCGCCAGCGACGCGACGATGAAGATGCTCGGCACCCATGGGTATCCCCACACGCGGTACAAGGGCCGGTAGGTGGGCCGCCGTCTGAGCAGAAACAGGCCTGCGGCCATTACGGCAAAAAACGCCCATTCGGTAAAGATCACGCGGCTGAACAACTGCCGATAGGTGCCGGTCCACACCAGGACGCATGCCCACACCGCCTGCAGCGCGATCGCGCGGTACGGCGTGCGAAACCGCGGATGGACGTCCCGGAGCCACCGAAACGCCAGACCATCCTTGGCCATCGCGAAATACACTCTGGGCGCCGCGAGGATGGTGCCCGTCATGGCGCCGAGCGAGGAAAAGGCTACGAGTCCCGAGATCGCCGCGCCGCCGCGGCTCCCGACGAGCGCGACCGCCGCGTCGGCCGCCACTCGCGGCGATGAGGCCACGCGGTCCAGCGGCAGGACGTAGAAGTACACCACGTTGAGTGCCACGTAACAGGCCGTCACAATGGCCACGCCGATCATGAGCGCCAGCGGGATCGTGCGCTCGGGCTGTATGGTCTCTTCGGCCGTGTACGTCACGATGTGCCAACCTCCGAACGTAAACAAGCCCGCCACCAGCGCGAGCAAGAACCCTTCAGGCCCGATGTGAGTCGACGGCGCCGCGCCTCCTGCGGCTGTGTACTGGAAATGCGCCGGCAGGTGCGCTCCGACGATGAACCCGACGGCGAGCAATAGCACGATGGCTAACAGCTTGCCCGCAGTGAACATCGTCTGCAGCGTGCTGCCGAGTCGCACGCCGAAGTAGTTGACCCCGGAGATCGCCAGAATCGCGACGACCGCAACGGCTCGCATGCCGCGGTCATCCAGCGGGATGAAGAACGCCACGTAGCGCGCAAACACCACGGCCATCACCGCGATGATCCCCGAGTGCATGATCCAGAACATCGACCAGCCCCACAGAAAGCCTGCGAGTGGGCCGAACGTCTCTCGGAGAAAGACATAGACACCGCCCGTCCGTGGAAACGCTGACGCCAGCTCCGCACACACGAGCGCGCCAAACAGCGTGAGCGCCCCGGACACGAGCCAGGCCGCGAGCACGAGGGGAATATTTGGCACCAGCGCTGTGACTTCGGACGCCTGCACGAACACCGACGCACCGATGATCGTACCGACGACCAAGGCCGTCGCATCCGTCAGGCGAAGCGAGCGGACGAGCTCCTGCGGTCGACCCGCGTCGGCCTCGACCGGTTGTCGAAGCGTGGTCATCGTGGTTTAGATTGGTCGCACGACACCGTTAGCGGCTCCCTTGGTGAGGACGAACTGCTCATGATCATCGACGTCTTCAGTCACGTTCTTCCGCCGCGATACCTGCAAGAGCGCAATTCTCGCTCAGGCACGCGGCTTTCGAACCAGTACGGCAAGTACTTCCACGCGAACCCCGGACTCACGGATCTCGACGTCCGGTTCCGCGCGATGGATCGATACCCTGACGTCGTCCAGCTCATCACGATCGCCGGTCCCAATATCGAGAGCGCGGTCGAGCCGGCGGACGCCGTCGTGTGCGCACGGATCGCGAACGATGAGATGGCCGAGCTGGTCGCCAAGTACCCAGACCGCTTTGCGGGCGCCTGCGCCTGCCTGCCGATGAGCGACGTCGATGCCGCGCTGGCCGAAGCCGACCGCGCGCTCGACGAGCTCCGCTTCCGCGGGGTGGAAGTGTTCACAGATATCCGAGGCAAGCCGCTGGATTCGCCCGAATTCCTGCCGCTCTTCGAGAAGATGGCATCGCGCAACCTACCAATCCTGCTGCATCCGCGTCGCAACAACACAACGCCGGACTACGCGGGCGAGCACACGTCCCGGTTCTTGATCTATACCAACTTTGGGTGGCCATACGAGACGTCCATGGCGATGGCGCGCCTGGCCTTCGGCGGCGTCCTGGAGAAGTATCCGACGCTCAAGATCGTCACCCACCATGCGGGCGGCCTGATTCCCTATTTTCACAAACGAGTCGAGTTGTCGTGGGATTTCAACGAGATGCGTATGGGCTACCGGTTCGACGGACAGCGGCTCACGCGCGCGCCAGTCGATTACTACCGAATGTTCTACTGTGACACTGCGATTCAGGGCAATACCCCGGCTCTCATGTGTGCGCACGAGTTTTTCGGTGCCGATCATATGGTCTTTGCGACTGATTCGCCATACGACAATCAATTTGGTGAGCGGGTGTGTCGCGAGACGATCGCGGCCGTGCAGGCGATGGACATCGATGACGCAGCCAAACGCAAGATCTTCGAAGGCAACGCACGGCAGATGTTCCGACTGCCGGTCTGACCCAACCTATTGGTACTGCCCTCGCGCAACGGGTCAGCGACGAAGTCGCTGCGTATCACATCCATCACGACCCCCGACCCCCGACCCCCGATCGCCGAATCCCGCTCCGCCGGTCCGTTGCCGTGCGTTCACCCGCTTCGTCCCATCTGAGACCCAAGCGGCTCACCAACCATGACACCTCAGACTGAGATCGCGCTCGATCGCAATGAGCGAGTGCTCTGGAACGGAGCACCGCCTCAAGGGCTCCTCCTGCGCGGGTACGACGTGTTCATGATTCCGTTTAGCCTGATTTGGGCAGGGATCGCGTTCGGGGGCTTCGGCCTGACGATCATGCAGCACGCCCGCCCGGGTACGGTACCGCTGCCCGCTTTCGCGTACATTCCGATGGCGCTTTTCGTCGTGTTAGGCCTGTACATCACGGTTGGTCGTTTCATCGTGGACAGCGTCGCGCGCTCGTACACCAGCTATGCCGTTACAACGGATCGCGTGATCATTCAGTCCGGTCTTTTCACTGCGACGCTGAAGTCGCTGAACCTCCGTACGCTCAGTGATCTGACGCTCTCGGAGCGCGGGAATGGCTTGGGCACCATTACATTCGGACCGGTGAATCCCTGGAATTCCTGGGGCGCCGGCACGCGGTGGCCGGGCATGCCACAAACGCCAATGTTCGAGCGGATTCCGAACGCACGCGCAGTGTACGGCATGATTCGCGATGCTCAACGGGCCAGCGCGAGCATCGCCGCGCCATAGCCAACGACGGCGCGACCGCTTCTGACCCCTTCCCTGCCGTCGACCATACGGCGCTGGCTCGGCCTGAGCCGGTCCGAAGCGCCCGTTTTACAACAGTCGCCACCGCAGCCACTGGCCATCTGCGAGTACGATGCCTGGCACGGGTTCATGGCGGAGGTGCTCTATCCGGACGCCGCGCGTGTCGCGGTGACCCCCGGCGAGCGCGCGGCGCAGCTTCTCGCCGCAATCCCGGCGCGGGCTCGCGGCGTTCTGATGCACCTCAATGCGAGCTACACGCAGGGTTTCATCGACAGTGAGAGCGAGTTGGCCACCGCGCTTGCGCAGCGAGGGCAGCCCGTGCTCAATCTTCACGCGGTCGACGTGCGCAAGTCCACACTGCACGCCTGTTGCGCCCGACTGGGCTTGCCCTCGGCGAAAGCCGATCGCGATGGGCCGCCGTCCGAACGCCTGATCGTCAAGACCGTGCTCAACTTTGGCGGCCGCCCAGAGCGCACGATCGTGGCTCGCTGGGGCGCACGCGCCGCGCCATTCACGAGCGGCGTGAGCGACGCGATCCCGGGACACCTGGAGTACCTCGTCGGAACTCGTGCGGAGCTCCCGCCGGTGGTGTGGACCGACCCGACGCTCGTGGTCGAGCGGTTTTTCGAGAACCCCGAGGGGTTGTTCTTTCGCGTCTACGTGGTTGGCCCCGCGGGTGTCGTCAGCGCGGTCTGGGTGGACGGAGATGTCAAAAAGTTGTCCGTCAACATCCGGCGTCGCCACAACTATTTCTTCTGGACGCCTTCAGTCGGGGGCCCGGTGGCCTTGGGTCCCTCGGCCGATTACGCACTGCGCGCGCTGATGGATACCCAGCGCGTCGCGCAGGCGCTCGACGTCGACTTCCTCGGCGCGGACTGCGTGATGGACGGGCACGGCAATATCGCCGTCGTCGACGTGAACAAAACGCCCTACTGGGGCCATCCTCGACAGTCGCCGATTCTGTCCCACTTGCGTCACGGCTTCAACGCGCTGATCGGCGATTTTACCTAGCTGGGTGTGTGCCTGGAAGCCTTCCAGGGCACCATCGCTGGCCCTGTACTTTGTTGCCACGGGCCCGGATCCCGGACCCCGGATCCCTTAGCCAAGCGCCTCGTACGTGCAGCCGTGTTCCTGGGCCATGCCGATCGCCATGGTGTGCGCGGGCACGAGGTACACGCCCGGGAGGAGCCCGGCGATGAGCTCGGCACGGACCGCTTCTGGTTGCATCTGCATCTTGGTCGCCATCCGCCGGGTGAGGCCCTTGAGCGCATTGTTGCATTGCCAGAAAATCACGCCTCGCGCCTGTAGCGTCTCGACGCTGCAGTCAGCGAGAGGGCCGGTCTCCGCGTGGCGAAAGATGTTGTGCGTGACCCAAGTGCCAGTTTGCGGATCCTTCGTCTTGGTCTCTTCCCCGAAGCCGTACTTGCTCCAGATGCCGTCATTGAAGTTGATGAGCCCCCCATCGATCATGGCAGCGACCGCAGTCACTTCGGGCGGATTCAGGTTGAACACGTCGCGGTAGGCGTTGAGATAGTTGCGGATCGTCCGCAAGCCTTGCCCATCCCCGAGCTCCGCGATGTCGTAGACCTGCTTGTGTCGCCCGGTCAGCCGCGACAGCCACGACATGTCCCACGAATTGTCCTTCTCCGGGTCGCCCCGCGGGCCAGCCGCCGTGGCCATCACCGGCGCGGGTGCGGTGCCCGGATGCGAGCGCGAGGAAGCGCACGCACCGGTCGCCAAAGCGGCACCAACGGTCGCCAACTGACCGAGGAAACCTCGGCGACTTTCAGACTCGTTCATCGGCATGGACATGGGGAACCGCAGCAAGGAGAGGAGAGAAGTGAAAAGGAGCGGGGTCCGGGATCAAGGGCCCGGGAGCAAACTCAGAGCCAGTCGCTGCGCGCCGCCGCTGGCTTTGCGGTTTCTTCACCCGGATCGCTGACCCCCGACCCCACTCTTTGGCCGTTCAATCGATCCCGACGCGCCCCGCGACGGAGGCGAGCAGCTTGGGAGAATCATACCCCACGCCGTCCTTGAATACCGTGGTCACTTTGCGGATGACCGCTGGATCTGACATTAGGTTCCCATCCAACACCACGAGATCCGCGCGCTTGCCGGCTTCGATCGAACCAAATCGGGTGTACCCCCCCAAGATCTTGGCCCCATTCGCGGTCATGAAGTGGATGACCTGCTGCGGCGTGAATCCCGCTTCGATCAACAGCTCGTAGTTGCGCTGATCGCCATAGCCAGGGAGAGCGCCGCCGATGCCGGTCGGGTCGACGCCGACCGCGAGCGTCCCACCAGCCGCAACGAACTCCCGCTCGAACGTCATGGCGTTCTTGAGCATGTCGGGGGTAAAGCCCCAGTGCACAGCCGGCCCGGAGTCGATGTGCGCCCGCAGCGCCAGATATGCTTGCCGCACTTCGGGCGCCATCGCATCGAGCGTTCGCTGAGCTGCCACGGGCCGGTTCGGGAACATGGACTCGAAGACCGACAACGTCGAGGTCATCGGCACCTTGTGGTCGACCATCTTCTTGATGACCACACGCGCCTGATCCGATGCCGGGTTCGTGGCCCCGACGCGCGTCTGGCTGCCGACCGGGCAGATGTCTGGCTGCTTGTCCGCATCGAAGTCGGTCGCAGTCAGGTACCCGTGCTCGAGATTGTCGATGCCCAGGTCAACCGCCTCGCTATAGGTAACCGAGCAAAGGTGTCCCATGACTTTCATGCCCCGCAGATGGGCCTCGTCGATCACGGCTTTGAGCTCGGCACGGCGAATATCCGTGTATGCCTTCACCCACGTCGCCCCCTCGCCTGCCCAATAGTCGACGAAGCGGCGCGCCTGCTCCGGCGATGTCAACCGCTCGCGTACCGTGCGAGGATCGCCCGGCTCCGGGCCGGTGACGTAGGGAGACGTGACAATGATATGCGGGCCCGGCGCGTGGCCGGCTTCGATCGCCTGCCTGGTGTTGATGTCGGCGTACGGCGCCATCGCTCCGGCCGTGCGAATTGTGGTCACACCTGACGCGAGGTAGAGTCGCGGGCCCGTGAACCACAGCATCGTGCGTCGGCCGCCAGCAGCGGTATAGAAGAGGTGATCGTGCATGCCGACGATGCCAGGGATGACTGTCTGGCCGGTGAGGTCCATTACGCGGGCCCCGGCGGGCGCCTGGACGCTGGCCGACGGGCCGACCTGCGCGATTTTCCCGTCGCGGAGCACGATCGTCTGGTCCGCCTTGGGCGGTGCATCGGTGCCGTCGATGACGGTCACGTGAGCCAGCGCGACGACTGGGTCGCCCACCGAGACGTAGGCGCGCGTCGAATCCGAAAGGGAGGAGGCGCCCTGAGCGGATGCGAGCGCCGCCTCGACGCTCAGGGCGCTGAAAGCGACGAAAATGCGAGATAAGCGCACGGCTCACTCCTGCAAAGCGTGAAACGACGCGCCGGCACGGCCGGCCAACCCTCGGTCATGGTCTGCGCCAGGACGGAGCTCAGGGCCCCCAATGTATCACGTCCGCGCAGAGTCAGCGACCACGGGCTCGGGGTCCTCGCCGGGCGCACCCGCGCCGGGCAAAGGAAGGTAGGACGCCTGCGTCTCCTGTAACGAAGGTGTAGACCACGCACGTCCGGACGGGTCTTCGCGACGGATTCACTATGGCTGTAATCGTGCGCCGGAGACATACTACGCTGCGCGACATCAGCCCTCGGATCTCGCACGTGGCCCGGTCCCAGGTGCCCGGCGGACCCAGGTTGATCTCACCGTACCATCACATTTCAATTCCGGCACCATCGGCGAGCGCTCCGGGCGAGCGCGCCACTGCGCTGACTCATCATGTTCTGGATCAGCAAGATCTTCCATCAGATCTCTCGTCTGCGGCGGCGGTGGGTCATCCTGCTTGCCGTCATTGGGCCGGGCGTGATCACGATGGTCGCCGACAACGATGCGGGCGGGATCTCGACGTACGCGCAAACCGGCGCGCGCACGGGCTTCAATCTGCTGTGGGCATTCATCATCCTGGTGCCGATGGCGTATTTCATCCAGGAGATGACCGTCCGTCTCGGGGCCGTGACCAAGCGCGGTCACGCCGAGGCCATCTTCGACGCGTTCGGCCCGGTCTGGGGATGGTTTTCCGTCTTCGACCTCGTGCTGATCAACTGGCTGACGCTGGTGACCGAGTACATCGGCATGACGCAGGCCGCCCGTGTCTTCAACATCCCCGAATGGATCACGTTCGTCCTCGTGACCGGGCTCCTCATGTTGATCGTGATCACCGGGCGATACTGGACGTTCGAGCGACTCACGCTGCTCTTCTGCGGCTTCAATTTCGTGTACATCCCGGCTGCGTTCTGGGCGATGCACACGGGGAACGTCCACGGAGGATGGGGGCAGGTCGCCCGGGGGTTCTATGCCCCGAACTTCCACTTCGGCGCGGCGCTGGGCCCGGCGGCGGTCCTCACGTTGATCATGGCCAACATCGGCACGACCATCACGCCGTGGCAGATCTTCTTCCAGCAATCAGCGGTCGTCGACAAGGGGATGGACATCAAGGACATCCGGTACGGCAAGATCGACACGTTCGCGGGGTCGCTTGTGACGTGCATCGTTGCCGCGTTCATCATCATCGCAACGGCTGCCGCATTCTACTATCACCCATCAGGCCAGATCATCGTCGAATCGGCCGCGGAGACCGCGAGCCGGATGCCGGAGGTCCTGCCGCCTCATCCGTGGGGTGACTGGGCCAAGGTGCTGTTCGCAATTGGCCTCTTCGACGCGGGCTTCCTGGGTGCGCTCTGTATCTCGCTCGCGACCAGCTGGGCCCTCGGCGAGGTTTTCGGGTGGGCCCATTCGTTGAACAAGAGCGTGCGCGAGGCGCCGTGGTTCTACGTCGCCTACCTGGTGATGCTCGTCTCCTCCGGCACCGTTTCGTTGGTCTCGAGCACGCACGCGCAGGACGCAATCACGATCTTCGTACAGGTCGTCGCGGTCACCCTCTTGCCGGCTGCGCTCGTGTTCCTCATCCTGCTGTTGAACGACAAACCGCTCATGGGCGATCACGTCAACACCCGCGGACAAAACCTCGCGAACTGGTCGATCACGGTGTTCGTCATCGTCGTCTCGACAGCGTTCGGGCTGTCGGTGCTCTTTCCACGTCTTTTCGGCGGATGAGGAGGGTCGTAACCGATGACCGTTCTGTCGACTCCGCCGACCGTCACGCCCATCGGGCCCGCGCACCAATTCATCTTCTTCTCGGAGCTCCTCGATCGGCGGGTGTCCGTGACGCGAGCCGAGCTCAAGATCGGCAAGCTGACCGACCTCGTGTATCGCCTAACAGAGCCGTACCCGGAGGCGATCGGCATCTTCATCGGCCACGGGTGGGGCAACCCCAACGAGTTCGTGCCCTGGGAGCGGGTGATCCGAATCGACAAGGACGCGATCATTGTGATGCCTCCGGAGCACGGGGATCGCTATCCGCCCTTCGTCGATCAACACGGTTGGATCCTGGTCAACGAGCACCTGATTGGTCGGACGATCCTCGACCTGGACGGACGGCGCGTCGAGGTGGTCAACGATGTGCACATGCTGTGGGACCACCGGCGGATGATCCTGGCGCACGTGGACGTGTCGTTCAACGGCTTCCTGCGGAAGTGGGGACTCGGATTCATCCGCTTCGGAAAGGATCGGTTGATCTCCTGGAAGTACGTGCAGCCCCTCTCCATCGAAGACGTCACGACGTCGGACCAGGTGTCGCTGTCGGTGACCCGCGCGCAGATGCACGAGTTGCCGAGCGAGGATCTGGCGGACGTGCTGGAGGAGGTCCCAGGACTCGAGCAGGAGGCGATCTTTTCCGTGCTCGACCCCGACAAGGCGGCGGAGACACTGCTCGAGACCGAGCCGCGGGCGCAGCGCCAGATCGTGGCGGACCTCCTGCCCGCGCGTGCCAAGTCGATCCTCTCGGAGATGACAGTCGCCGCCGTCGCCGACCTGCTCTCGGCGTTGCCATGGGATGATCGGATGGATCTCCTGTCGCTCCTCCCCAAGGACCGAGCAGAGCGTGTCCGGCAACTCCTGAACACGAGCGAGGCGACCGCGGCGTCGCTTGCGTCGCAGGGCTACGTGACCATGCCCGGAGGTACCTCAGCTGGAGAGGCGCTCGATCAGCTGCGGTCTCGCGCGCCGGACCACCGGGCAGCGACCTACATCTATGTCACCACCGAGCCCGAAGGGGTGCTGGTAGGCGTCGTCGATCTGCGGCAGCTCGTGCTCGCGAGCGCGACCACTCCGCTTGAAGACCTCATGGTTGCACCCCCGGTGTCTGCCGCTGCGGATCTCGTGGAGCAAGACATTGTGGAGCTGTTTGCAAAGTACCAGTTCAGGCTCTTACCGGTGGTCGACCCGAGCGATCATCTCATCGGCGTCATCCGCTACAAGGACATCATGCGATGAGCAATGTGCGAGTGCGATTCGAGGGGCTGCGGAGGCACACCGATGCCGCGAATTGAGATGACCCGCGGCGCGCGGATCGCGCTCCTGGTGCTGCGCATCTACCTCGTCGGGATGCTCCTGCTCATTCTGCTCAAGTTCCTCCGGCTTTCGGGCTAGGGGCGATTACGGCTTCATGTTGAAGACGTACGGTTCCTGGACGAGCTCCTTCACGCGGCGCCCCCCGACCTCGGCCGGGTAGAAGCGATCCTTAGGCAGGACCGCCTTAACGGCGTCGGTGAACAGATCGTTGTCCGACTTGATCACCTTGAACGTGTTCATCTCGACCTGGCCCGACGTGTCGATGACGAACTGCGCGATCACTTCCCCCGTGATGCCGGCGGTCTGTAGCGTGTCGGGGTACCGCGGCGTCGCGCTGCCGGGAGACGGAGAGGCCTGCTTCTCGACCTGGAAGTCGAAATACACTCCGGTGGGCGCTGCATTCGACCTTTGAAGGACGCTTCCGACGGTCGCTCCAGAGGCACTCTGTTGGGCGAGTGCTCCCGGGGGCGCACTCGGCGTCGGCGCCGAGCAGGCGACCACGAGGGCGATGCTGGCGGCGGTGACACAGCCGCCGGCGACGAGAGCGGGGTGCTTCGGAAGGTTACGTCGCATGACGGAAATCCTCCGTTCGAGATGTGAGCGGCCCTCGGACAGCGCGGGCGCGAGCATGGTCGACGATTGTCGCTGCGCGATGGCGAGGAGCAAGAGTCCGTAGCGTTCGTGCGGCGTATCGCCGGCGAGGACCCGGGCGTCGCAGTCCACTTCGATTGCCAGCGCCAGGCGGTCGGCTTGAATCCAGAGCGCGAGATTCCACGGCATGAGCGCGGTCAGCAGTGCTCCAAGCAATCGCAGCACGGCGTCGCCGGCTCGCACGTGCTCCTGCTCGTGCTGGAGGACCATCCGCCGGAGCTTCGGGTCCAGAGTGAGGATCCATTGCGGAAGGACGATCGCGGGCTCACGCACACCAACGACTGCCGGCCCGGCGGCATTAGCGATCAATACCGCTACGCCGTCAGCATCGTGGTGAGTCCAGACGCGCCGCTCTCGCCGGATGACCCACATCCCGAGGCACAGGCGGATGAGGAGCGCAGCGGTCGCAACCAGCCAGGCTCCCAGTAATACCGCCGTAACACGCGAATCGAAGACGGGGGCGTGATGCGTGAGGATTGTCAGCGCGCTGCGTCCTGCGGTAACCATGATGGGGGGTAAGATCGTGGCGCTCGTGGGCGGCCTGACCGACCGTGACGCTAGCGCTCGAGCCAACAGCCAAGCGGGCCAGATCGTCGAGAACAGGATGGCCGCGACCCAGGGCCATCGCGTTGACCGGCCCAACGCATGCCCTGCGCGTTCGAGTGCGACCGCAGCCACGGCCGCGGCCAGGCCAACCATCGACGCGACCAGCATCCACAGGAAGGTCATGTGCCGCCTCGCTTCGGCGTCCGACGCGCACCGTGGCGGCGCGGGCTCTCGTCCGAGCGCAGTGTGCGTTGGATCCGCTGCAAGTCATCCGTCGTGAGCTTCCGGTCCTGCACCAGGTGCACGAGCAGCTGCTCCGCGGACCCGTGGAAGAGCTTCTCCACGAGACGACCGACCAGGGTCGTGCGCGCATCCTTCTTGGCGACCCGCGGGAAATATCGGTGTGCCCGCCCCTCTGCCTCGTGCGACACGAACCCCTTCTCCTCGAGGTTCCGGAGGATCGTCAGCACGGTCGTGTACGCGAGCGGCACCGGCAGCTCATCGCGGACCTCGGCGACGGTCCCCGATCCCAGAGCCCATAGCACGCCGATCACGTCCAGCTCCCGTTCCCCGAAGACCATCTCGTCCATGGCGGCCCCTCCATCTACTACCGTGATAGTCCTAGTATACGACCGCCTATCGGATTGTCAACTACCTGATTAGTAGACGGATCGTCGGGGGGTGGTGCGGACTCGTGGGCGAGGGGGCGCACGGTGACGTCCGCAAGCGATCCCGTGTCGGGATGCGTGCCGCTTTTCCGATTGCTCTCAGTGAATGTCCCTCGCTCCCCCGTTGGTGGAGGCTGTGCTTAGCTCCGCGACCTCGCGGCGGTTGGCAAGGGCCTGCTCCCGATCGATCACTCAGCTGGCGACCTCCATCTATCCGCCCTAGGTTAGTCGCCCGACGACTCACCCTGCTGGCCGGAGCCAGGCGATGCCCGTCATGGACGGCGAGCGATGGCAACTGTTGGAGCCCTTGCTCGATCAAGCGCTCGAGCTCTCCGGGGAGGAGCGCGCGGCCTGGCTCTCGGCCGTCTCCGAGCGTACGCCTGATCTCGGGATCGACTTGGCGGCGATTCTCTCTCAAGAGGTCGTCGCCGACGCCAAGGGCTTTCTCAACGAGCCGTTGATCACGGCGGAGCCGTCCCTCAGGGGCCTTGTACTGGGCGCCTACACGTTGGAGCGCCCGCTGGGCCGCGGGGGGATGGGATCGGTCTGGCTCGCCCACCGGAGCGACGGCCGCTACGCTGGCCAGGCCGCCGTCAAGCTTTTGAACCTCGCGCTCTTCACGCCCACGGGACAAGCACGCTTTCGGCGGGAAGGCTCGCTGTTGGCACGGCTGACACATCCCGGCATTGCGCGGCTACTCGACGCTGGCGTCGGCCCCGACGGTCAGCCCTACTTCGTGCTGGAGTACGTCGAGGGGCAACCGATCAATGCCTTCGCCGCTACCAACCAGCTGTCGACCGAATATCGCCTCCGTCTCCTTCTTCAAGTGTTGGAAGCGGTCGGCCATGCACACGCCAACCTGGTCGTCCACCGCGATCTCAAGCCCTCGAACATCCTCGTCACGTCCGCGGGGACGGTGAAGCTCCTCGACTTCGGGATCGCGAAGTTGTTGGAACCGGACCTGGGGCTCCAGCGGTCCGGCGTGACGGCGGAGGGGGGGCCGGCATTCACCCCCGAATATGCGACGCCTGAGCAGGTCACCGGTGGCCTCATCACCACCGCGACGGACGTCTACGCGCTGGGGGTCTTGCTCTATCTGCTGGTGTCCGGACGACATTCCGACGGCCGCAGGATGCAAGACGGCGATGGATGCGATGCGCGCCGTGTGCGACCGGCAGCCCACGCCACTGGGCTTCGGCGACCTGGGCGTTGTTGCCGACAAGGCGCTGCGGAAGGCACCGGCAGAACGATACCAGACCGTCGCGGCGTTCGCCGATGATGTGCGGCGCTACCTGGCACGCGAGCCGGTCAGTGCCCACCGCAGCTCCGTCGTCTACCGTACCACGAAGCTACTCCGCCGGCACGCAGCCGCCTCGGTTGGCGTTGCCGCCGTGGCCCTGGCGCTCATGGCCGCGACCGCGTTCTCGCTACACCAGATGCAGGACGCTCGACGCCAGCGGGATGCGGCCGTCTTCGCGGGAAAGCAGGCCGCTGCACAGAACGAGTTTCTGTCTGTCCTCATGGGCCAACTCGGGCCGACACCACTCACGATGCGCGATCTCGTGGATCGGGCGCGCGTTGCTGTCGAGCGGCAGCCCATCGGCGATGCGCGGGTTCGCGTATGGCAGCTGGTTCAACTTTCCGAGCGATACGGCGATCTGGAGGAAACCAAGTTCCGCGGCCAGCTCCTGGACCAAGCAGACTCACTAGCACTGGCGAACGGCTATCGTACCGAGCTCGCCGAGGTCCGCTGCAATCGTGCGGATAATCTCCGGAATCAGGGACGATACGCCGCGGCGCGGACGCTCCTGGCGAGTGCCGACTCACTGCTCGGCCCGCATCCCGACCCTGCGACCGAAGTCACGTGCCTCCACACCCGCGCGGACCTTCAGGTCGAAGCCGGTCCAGCCCAAGGCGCTGTCGCGCTCATGCAGCGGGCGATCGGTATTCGTGACAGTCTCGGCGTCACAGGCGACTTGGGATACATTGATCTCCTCGCGGACTACGCCGAAGCCCTCGACGAAGAGGGACAGCATCGTGAAGCCATTGCAGTCCACTCACGCGTGAACGCCCTGTTCGACAGTGCCGGGTTGGGCACTACGATGACCAGCGTGATCAACGAGCACGACATGGCACTCGCGCTCTTCAAGCTGGGTGAGACGGCCCAAAGTGAGCGGCTTTTCCACGACGCGGTCGATCGCGCGGCGCGTAGCGATCCATTGGGCCGGCTGCCGGAGCAGTTGCTGATCCACATGGCACACGCGGCGCTATTCCAGCGGCATTACGACACGGCGGACAAGTACTTCGGCATGCTGGCAGCGGAGGGAGTCGCAGACACGAACGCGTACTGGCAAGGCCGGGCGTTGTTTGGCCTCGCAGAATCGCAGATCGGCGCGGGATATCTCGCCGATGCGCGGCGGACCATGGCGCGGTTCCGCCCCATGAGTACGAACCGGGCCCTCGGGAGCAGCGACGATCACATCGTGGACTATCGGATCCTCGAGGCACAACTCGCTGGCGCGACGGGTCAGTCCGCTGTTGCGCGACGACTGGTCACCGACGCCCTTCGAACAGCCGGATACTTCGCCGGCAAACGCAAGATGATCTTCCGATCGACCCTCGTCTTCGCGGCCGAGCTCGCGCTTAGCAATGGTGACCCTCGGAGCGCCGCGACGCTCGCTCGCGATGCACGCGAGGTGGCGACCGGGGATTCGCTGACCCTCCGGCGAAGCGCGTTCGTTGGCGAGGCGCAACTGGTAGAGGGGCGTGCGCTGCTCGCGAGCGGCGATACCGCCGGTGCACGGTCGGTATTGGAGCAAGCGTCCGCGGGCCTCGAGACTGGCGCTGGTGCCGACCATCCACGGACGCGCGAAGCCCGCACCCTGCTTGCGACCGTCGCCGGGACCACCCACTAAACGCTACGCACTCACGGGGCGACGCGGGCATCGAAAAGGCGACGCAGGCGTCGCCCCTACCCGAGTAGGGTGTGGTGGAGCAAGAGCCGCGCTTTGCGCCACTCCCGCTGCACGGTACGCTCGGACACCCGACGCAAGGCAGCGATCTCGGCGAACGAGAAACCGCAAAAGAAGTGCAGATCCACCACCTCGGCGAGCGCCGGCGCAATCGCCGCGAGCTCTCCCAGGGCATCGCCCAGTCGCGCGAGCTCTTCACTGGTGCGGAGCACCTCACCCGACACCGGCTCCTCGCCGGGCAGTGTGATCTCGAGGTGGCGGCCGCGCTTTTCTGCCTGTCGGCGGCGGGCAAAGTCGATCACCAACCCCCGCATGGCGCGCGACGCGTAAGCCAGGAAGCGCGCGCGATCCGGGAACGTCACGTCGTCTCGGCCCGCCATGTTGAGGTACGCTTCGTGGAGCAGCGTCGTGGGGCTCAATGTGAACGATCCGCCTCCGCGCCGAAGCGCAGATTCAGCCAGGCGATGCAACTCCCCGTAAAGAAGCGTAAAAAGCGTATCCACGGCCTGCGGGTCGGCCGTATCCGCGCGCTGAATCAGACGGTCTAATTCTGTCTCCACCATCCCTCGACACGAGATCGCCCGGGTAATCTCGCCCAAGCCGGTTTGCGGCGCGATCCCTCTACCCATCCGCGCCTCCCGCTTGCCGGGGAGTGTGTCGTGCGAGCCGATCGTGTGGCATCGAATCCCGACAAGCGCACCCTGTGAGTACGCAACGGTGTCTCGAGCGCGCAGTTGGGGTTGCTCGGCCCAATGGCCCGGTGCAGCTTGCAGCAACACATGACGCGACCAGATACGGGTCGTATGGGGAGCTAATGAAGCCGATTGGGCGGGACGGTCTGAGGAAGGCGGCCGGGAGGGGCGACGGAGCCGTCGCACCAGCGATAAATGATATGGGATATGGCATGGGGAGGGGGCCGTTCCGCGCGCTCGGGCATCGTCCGTGCCGGTTGGTGATGGCTGCCATGTGCGTGTTGGCCTCCGGAGTCGCGGGCGCCCAGGCGGCCCCAAACCCGCATCTTGAAGGTGTGCGCTGGTGGAAGGATGTGAGTTATCTGGCCAGCGACCAACTGCGTGGACGCATGACCGGCAGCGCCGACTATCGGGCGGCTGCCGCTTACGTGGCGCAGCGGTTCAAGAGTGAAGGCTTAGTACCCGCTGGCACAGACGGTTTCTTTCAGCCCGTCAAGTTCAAGAGCCTGAGTCTCGACGAGGCACAGTCTTCCGTTTTGCTGGAACGCGGGGGGAGCACGACGCCGCTGACCTTGGGCAAAGAAGTCATCCTGTCCGCGAGCAGCGACGCCGCACCAAGTGTGGATGCCGAGGCGGTCTTCGTGGGCTACGGCATCTCAGCGCCAGATGCGAACTACAACGATTTTGCCGGACTGGACCTGCACGGCAAGATCGCGGTCTACCTGGCCGGCGGTCCCGAGGCGATCAAGGATCCGCTACGGGCGCACGAAGAGTCTTCGGGTGAGCGATGGAAGGCGATGAAAGCGGCAGGTGCCATCGGCATGGCGGTGATCTTCAACAACGTGAATCAGGAAATACCGTGGGCCCGCATCGCGGGGAACCGCCACAAGGCGGTTCTCGAACTGGCCGACGCGAGCTTACGGCGAGACCAGGGTAAACAGGTCGCGCTAGCTATCAACCCGGAGTTCGCCGATGAGTTCTTCGCCGGGTCGCAACACACGTTCGCACAGGTGCTGGATGCCGCGCGGGCCAAGCAACCGCTGCCTCGATTTCCTTTGACCGTGCGGATTCACGCCAGCACAAAGGTCAACGAAACGGACCTCGAGGCCCCAAATGTCGTCGGGAGACTCGTGGGATCGGACCCGGCGCTGAGCAAGCAGGTGGTGATCGTGAGCGCTCATCTCGACCACTTGGGAGTCGGTGCGCCAATCAACGGCGACAGCATTTACAACGGCGCAATGGACAACGCGTCGGGGATCGCCGCGTTGATCCAGATCGCTCGCGACTTCCATGCATCCGGCGTGATGCCAAAGCGCTCGGTGATCTTTCTCGCGATCGGCGGTGAGGAAGAGGGTGAGCTGGGCTCGTGGTATTTCGCAAACCACCCGACCATGCCGTCCAGAGACATTGTCGCAGACGTCAACATGGACATGTTCATGCCCCTGTTCCCTCTGAAGGATTTACAGGTACAGGGACTCGATGAGTCCACCTTGGGTGATGCCATCCGCGCTGTCGGGCAGGCGGATGGTGTGAATGTGATCGAAGACGAGCAACCCGAGGCCAACCGGTTCATCCGCAGCGACCAGTACAGCTTCGTGCAGGTCGGCGTCCCCGCGCTGGCATTCAAGTTTGGCTACGTGAAGGGCTCAGCGGACGAGAAGACGTTCGACACCTGGGTGCATACGCGATATCACGCCCCTTCGGATGACCTCGAGCAGCCCGTCGATCGGGACGCCGCGGGCAAGTTCTGCAACCTATTGTATCACTTGCTTGATCGGGTCGCGGACGCTCCCTCGCGACCGACGTGGGAGCCGTCGAGCTTCTTCCGGAGATTCGCCGAGCAGCGCGGACAGTGACTCGAACGCGTAGCGCGCGCGGTCACCATCACTCACGTCCGCGCGCGACCCATTGCCACATCCCCGACATCGTGTCGATGCCGATCGGGTAGCCCAGCAGTCGTGCCTGGCAGACGATCTGGCCGCGATGATGCGCGTCGTGGGCCATGTAGTACAGGAGAAACCTCGCAGCGTCGTGGGGCGAGCCTCCGATGCGGCCGGGGCGACCGATCCCGGGCCCAACCACTGTGACCATCGCTCGACGCTTCGCCGCGAGGGCTCGAACCGCTGTCGCCGGCGTTACCCGGAATCGATCCAGGTCGCCCGGCACAGAAACGCCCCGTGCAGCACGACGCAAATAGACAAGCCCACAGTTGTGAATGTGGGCGACGACGGCAGCGACGGACCGCATTTTGGGGACGGGCGGCTTCGCACGCCACAGTGCCGGATCGAGTCGCTCGATCAAGTACTCGGTCACCCGAGCGCTGGCCGCATATGCCTGCAGCAGCGATGCGCCGACATCCGCCGGCGCTGCAGGGCGTGGTGAGCGGATCACGCATACGAATCTATCTTTCCATGGGCCGTGCTGCACCCGAGGGCGAGCCAGTGCGTCGCCCCTGCCAGTCCATGGCAGGGATCGCGGTTGTCTCCGTTCTCCTTTGCCTCGCCCTTACCGGTCAATCGCGAACTGTGCCCGAAAGCCGAGCGCCAATATCGTCCCAGACCAACCAGTGGGGATTGAGCGGCTTCGCGCCGCACTGCGCATAAAAGCGCCGCGCCCGGGTATTCTTGGGATCGACGTCGACGCAGACTCTGACCGCCTGCTGCGAGACAAACCATTTGGCCAGACAGTCCAGAAGCGCGGTCGCGACGCCAGTCCCGCGGTGCGCCGGGACCACATTGATCCACTCCAGCTCGCCGTCGCAGCCGTGCCGACGCGTGAGGTGGCCCGCGATGATACCGGCAAGCGCATCATGACCCACGGCCACGTATAGCACGCGCGGTCGGAGTGCCTCGCGTGGGTTGTTGGTGCCGTCCATGTACCGCGAGATGCGGGGAATCCAATAGTCGACATGCCCCCAAGTCAGCGAGCGAATCTGGGCCATCGCGGGCACATCGGACGTCAGAGCCTCACGATAAATCATGGACACGTATCGACAAGCGGTTCGGCCGCGTTCGAGATCACGCCCCGACTCGCGCGCCGGGCGTCTCTGCCGGCTCCCGTCGCCCGTATCGCGCCAAGATCCCTAGCACGCACCAGGCGAGGAGCGCGCCCCATTCGGGTGCTGTGAAGTGCCCCGGCACGACTGGTAGGATTTTCATCACGACCATGAGGAGCGTCACGCATACGCCAAGCGCGGCGATGCGACGACCTCCGGCGGTCGGGCTCAGTTTGTAATACGCGGCGCAGGCAGCCATCCAGCCGAGCGCGCCGACTCCCGAGCCAACCTCAGAGATCGGTACGAGGATGGCATCACCCATGGCAACTGCGACGGCGATGGCCACGCTCGCACAGATGATGGCGACCGTGGGAGTCTGAAACTGAGCGTGCACACGAGCGAGACGCGCGTCGACGAACCCACGCCGTCCCAGACCGAATAACAAGCGTGACGCCGTTAATAGGTTGGCGTTGAAGATCTTCAACAGCGAGATGAGCGCGATGCCCATGATGATGCGGGTGATCCAGCGCGAGCCGAACGCGTGCTCGAACGCGGCCGCGGTGGCAAAATGCTCGTGGACGATCGTGGTCCAGGGCGCGACGTACGCCACCAATGCGATGATCACCGCGTAGAAGACAAACCCGACGATGAGGGAGAGCATGACGGCCGTCGAGTAGCCGCGGGCCTGAAACGTGGGCTTGGCCTCTTCCGCGCACTTCCCGACCGAGTCGAACCCGGTGAGGAAGTACGGTACGATCTGCCAGACGAGCAGGATGGACAATAGCGGAGTGTGACTGAACGCGGGGTGCACGTTCTCGATAGATCCGTGTGTGGCGCCCCCGATGGCGAGCGCGCCCACGAGTGCCAGCACCGCGAATGTCGTCCATCGCAGAAACTGCGCGCTCAGCGCGACCCCACGGTAGTTGAGGGCCGCGAACGCACCCGTCAGGGCGAGACCCAACAAGAGGTGCGGCAGGTAGACGATGCCATCGCCGAGATGGTAGAGCGGGTGCGTATTGAGTGCCGGCACCAGATAGCCGGCGATCTTGCCGATGGCTACGGCCTCATAGGGACAGACGATGAAGTACACCAGCATCATGATCCAGCCGGTGGCGAAGCTGACGCTCTGTGGAAAGACTTTGCCTGTGTAGGCCACTTCCGCTGACGCATCGGGGATCGTCATGATCAGCCGGCCATACACCCAGCCGACAGGCAGCAGCATGACGGCTCCGATGGCGTAGCCGAGCAGCGCGCCGAGTGGCCCACCCCGAGTCAGCCAGTCGTCCATCACGACCAACCAGCCGACGCCGATCATGACGCCGAACGCGAGCGAGAAGTAGTCGACAACTGCCAGCGTGCGAGCCAGCTGGTGCGTCGGCGCCGTCGCCGTCGGGCTCAACGAGACGGGTGGCACCGAGGCCGATCGGGTCTGCAGGTCGGAGTCGTTACGCACAGAAGAGGCAGAGCTGCTCGAAGAGCAGGTTGGCGGCAAGCAATGAGGTGATCTCCGCGCTGTCGAATGGCGGAGCTACCTCGACGAGGTCGGATCCTACGAGATCGAGTCCGGTGAGGGCCCGGACGAGGTCCAGAACCTGCACACTCGACAACCCGCCGACTTGCGGCGTGCCCGTTCCGGGGGCGAAGGCGGGGTCGACGACGTCTATATCGAGGCTCAGGTAGGTCTTGTGGCCCGAGAACGTGGCGAGGCGCTTCCGGACACCCGCGAGGCCGTCCGCATGAATGTCTTCGGCGGTGATCCAGTCGATGCCGTGCTGGCTCGCGAAATCCATGTCGTGGGAGTCGTAGAGCTGGCCTCGAAGGCCGATCTGCAGGATGTGTGACTCCAACAACAGGCCCTCTTCGATCGCCCGTCGCACCGGTGTGCCGTGCGAATATTTCATCCCCCAGTATTGATCCCACGTATCGGAATGCGCGTCGAGCTGTACCAACGCCACCGGCCCGTGGACCGCGTGCACCGCGCGGAGGATCGGGAGCAAGATCGAGTGGTCGCCGCCGACACACATGGGGATCGTACCGGCTTCTAAGACCGGAGCCAACCCGGTCGCGACGCGTCGAAAAGTATCGTCGATCGACAGTGGGTTCACTGACAGATCGCCGTAGTCCGCTACCCGCAAGCGATCGAACGGCGCGAGATCGAGCACCGGGTTGTAGGGGCGGATGATCGCAGACTGCTCCCGCACGTGTCGGGGACCAAACCGTGCCCCGGGCCGATAGCTCGTTCCTCCATCAAATGGTAGGCCGATCAGCGCCACGTCGAGGCGATGCGGGTCCGTGATCATCGGCAGGCGCATGAACGTCGAAACGCCGGCAAAGCGGGGATATGCCAGCGCATCGACGGGTGCCGGGTGCGGCTCGCCCAGTTGCTTTGCCGTGCGGGGGATGCGGCGGTGCTTGGGCATCGTCAGTCGCTTGGCGCGGGGACAGACACGTGCTCGTGCACGATCAGCCATTTCCCACCCCGCTTCTCGAAGAGCACCGTCCACCGGCCGTAGACAACCTCGGTCGAGCCATCGCGCTTCACCGCATTGGCGCGCCAGGTCGCGGTCCCCCACGCGAACGAATCCCCGACTCTATGCACGGCTACGTCGTTGGCGAGCGTCGTCTTGAACGATGTGTATCCGGCGAACTCCTTGCGAACTCCGCGAGCGTACGCCGCCCATCCGGTGTACTTCAGTGGGGAATCATCATAGAAGACCAATTGGGAATCTTTGGCGTAGTACGGCGCGGCCTCTGCCGGATCGAGATTATCCCACGCGTGCATGATCTTGGGCATCAACTCGATCGGGTCTTCGCCCGACCCCAATGCGGCATATGCAGGCCACACCGCCAACGCGACCACGGCAAGGCGCAATACCGGCGTGACGCGGTGGCGTCGGCCTGGATTCGCAAGCACAAGCATCGATCGATCCTCTCGAGAGGGGCCTGCATGTCTGCCACCGACGCACCGCGCCGTGTCCGCGCCTCCAAAGTAGGAAGCGCCGCCGCCCGCCGATAGGAGCGTGCACGTCCTCTCCAGGTCGCCTTTGGTCCGGACCGGCGCTACACTTCGGAGGCCAACTCACCGGAGACTGCGATGCCCCATCACGCCCACGACCCGAAGCCGCCCGACGACGAATTCACGGCAGACCTCGAGCGCGACTCCCGGGATCGGTTGTCCAGCTCCATGGAAGGGTTGGTTCGCGATGACGCTCTGCCGGTTCCAGGAGAACCAGTCGAGGAAGAATACATCGCCGATCCGGAGCCGCATCGCCAACACGCCCGAAAAGGTCAGGCCGAAAGCCCGCGCGAGACGACCCTCAATCAGCCGGAGCACAAGCGGCACGACAAGCACACTCCTCCAACTCGACGAGACTAGCCGCCATGCCGCCCGTTCATCGCGCTGCAGCACACCAGCGTACCATCGAGATGCTCTTCGCGCACCCACTGTCGCGCAACATCGAGTGGCGCGACGTCGTCCACCTGCTCCAGTCCATCGGCACGACCACCGAGGGGGGCCACGACACACTGCACGCGACCGTCAACGGACAGACGGTCATCCTCCACGGCACCGAGCACAAGGCGCTGCGCGAAGAGCAGGTGATGCAGCTCCGACATTTTCTGCATGCCGCCGGCGTCGAGGTGCCTGGGGGAGCGGAGCCAAAACCGAGTTAGCGCCGGTCTGGATGGCAGCGATCGTCCCTCTCCGATCGCAGGGCGACGCACTCGGCACCCTCCGGCGGTGCTGGGAGGATGTAGCGTCGGCGGGCGGGGGCTGCTACGATACCCAACGTGTTTGCCCCTTCCGGTCATCTTGGAATCGTTGACGGCCATCTGTGGGTCGAGCAGTGCGACGCCGTCGCCTTGGCCGAACGGTTCGGCACACCACTCTACGTCATCTCGGCAGCCCAACTACGCGGGAATGCTCGCGCGATCCGCCAGGCGTTCGAGCAGCGGTGGCCGCACGGGCCGGTGGAGCTCTTGGCGTCGCTCAAGGCGAACTACGTGATCGCCGTTCGCCAGCTCCTGAACGATGAAGGCCTGGGCTGCGACGTTTTTGGGGACAACGAGCTTCGTACCGCGCTCCGGGCGGGGGTGCCAGCGGGTCGCATTTCAGTCAACGGATCGGCGAAAAGCGACGCACTGCTTCGGGCGGCCATCATCGAAGGCGCTGCGATCACTCTGGATAGCGAGCGGGAGCTCGATGCTGTCCTCGCGATCACAACGGCGCTCGACAAGAAAGCCCGGATCCGTCTGCGTGTCCGCCCGGACTATCCCGCTCTGACCGAACCATCGGATTTCTTCCCCGAAATGGCGATTCGAGATGCCGCGCAGCTGTACAAGCCAGGGATCGAGCCACGCGCCGCGCGTACCCTCGGACTTCGCGCGCTGTCCGAGGCGCGCGTCGAGCTCACCGGCGTGATGACGCACCTTGGCCGCCACAGTGCGGACCCCGGCGTCTGGGCCAAGATGGGCGAGGAATTTGGGACTTTGGTCGGCGAGCTCTGTGCGGCGTGGGCGCCGTGGAGGCCGCAAGAGCTGGACATCGGCGGGGGACTACCCGCGCCGCGTGACCCCACGCATCCTGACCGCCGTCCAGCTGCGTCGATCGGCGACTACGCCCGCTGCATCACGCATGGGCTGAGCGCCGCTCTGGTTGCGGGTGGAGTCGACCCTGACGGGATTGTTCTGCAGGTGGAGCCCGGCCGCAGCCTGTTCGCCGATGCGGGGCTGCACCTCGGTCGCGTGATCCACGTCAAGACGCAGTCACGTCCGGTGGCGGCGAGATGGGTTGAGCTGGACACGACTGAGATGTTCATGCCCGATCTCCTCTTCGAGCACGCGCACTTCACACCCGTGTTCGCGTCGAAGATGGCAACGCCTCCGGTCGGACTGGCACAGCTTGTCGGCGTCTCGTGTGGCTTCGACTTGATTGCCCGCGATGTCCCCACCCCATCGGTCGCGGCCGGGGATGTCATCGCGTTTCTCGACACGGGCGCGTATCAGGATGCCGCGGCATCGAACTTCAATGTGTTGGGGCGCCCCGGCACCGTTCTCGTGAACCGCGATCGCGCCCGCCTCGTCAAGCGCCACGAGACTCTTGAAGACGTCCTTGGACGGGATGCTCCCGACGCGCCGGATATTGTCCCGTGACCAGACTGCACCACGTCGGCCTCACGGTCTCCGACCTCGACGAGTCCATCGCGTTCTATCGTACGCTTCTCGGCGGCGTGATTCGGGAGCGGTCGGAGAGCGGCGCGCCAGAGGTCGCAACCCTGACTGGTGTGCCCAGCGCGCACATTCTCACGGCCGACCTCGAGCTGGAGAGCGGCGACATCCTCGAGTTGATCCAGTACGTGGCCCCCAAGGCGGCGACACTCGCCCAGCAAAGACATCAGCCGGGGCACACGCATATTGGCTTCCTGGTCGAGGACGTCGACGCGGTCTACGAGCGGTTGACGACGTATGGATCGACTCCGACCTCGCTGCCCGTGGCAATCAACGAACCCGGATCGGCGTGGGACGGCATCCGGGCGATTTATGCGTGCGATCCGGATGGGCGAACGATCGAGTGTCTCGAGGGGCCTTAGGCTTGTGGCTTGTGACCGGTGGTCGGTCGTGCCGAGCGGTGAAAGATCGCGCCGCCCAATATCAGCAAGAGCAGCGTGCCCACGACCATCTTGGTTTCGAATATCCAACCTGGCTCGCCGTGTCCTGGAGGGACAAAGGCGACAATGATGCCCAGCGCGGTGACGGCTGAGCCGATGATGCCGGTCGCCCGTAGCGTCGCCCGCGGATAGTGGATGCGCTCGAAATCCTCGCGCCCCGCGAGCCGTAGCAGCGCGACGAACATGTACAGAAACGGGATCAGCTGCACGACGATCGACAACAGCAGGAGGACTTTGTAGCCCTCCTGGACGGTCGACCCGACAAAGCCCATGGCCAGCACGGCGCACGATACCAGGCCTTGCAGGAGGAGTGCGACGTACGGCGTCGCAAACCGTGGGTGCAGCCGACCGAGTACCGATGGGAGATAATTATCCAGTCCCGCGACGAACGGGATCCGCGCGGACCCTGCCACCCACGCCGACGTGGTACCCGCGATCGCAACTGTGAGGATCAGGGCGAGCGGTGCGACGATTGATGCCACGCCGACTGTCCCAGCCATGCGGTCGGCCGCCTGCATGATGCCCTGCACCGCGCCGATCTCGTTGGCAGGCATTGCGAGGAGCACGGCGAGCGTCACCGCGACGTAGAGCGTCCCGGCTATGATCCCGCCCGATACGACCGCCCGCGGCAACGTGCGCCGGGGGTCCTTGATCTCATCGCCCATGACGGACGGGAGCTCGAGACCGGTGCACGAGTTGCACACAATAGCGAAGGCGCCGACAAGACTCCAGTCGAAGGTTGAAATGTGGAAATCGCTCGCGTGAAGAAAGACTCCGTGCGAGCGCGACACGGCCGCCGCCAGACCGACCAGCACCAGACCCGCGATGACCGATCCGACGCCGCCAGCGTTGTTGATCCACTTGCCAACGTTGACGCCGCGGATGTTGATGACGGTGATGGCCCACAGGACGGTGACCGCCATGACCGAGACGTAGCGCTTGTCATCACCGAGCGCGTACCACGTCGGGCCACCTATGAACACGGAGATGCCGACGACACAAAGGACGAGCGTCGGGATGTAAAACAGGTTGTTGGTCCAGTAGCACCACCCGGCCATGAAGCCGTGAAAGCTGCCGAAGACCTCTTTCGTCCACAGATACACGCCGCCCTCGTGTGGGTATCGGTCGGACAATTCAATGACGGCAACGCCCTGCGGCAGGAAGAAGAGCAGCAGCGCCAGGAGCCACATCCAGACGGTGATAGCTCCGCTGGCCGCGATGACCGGAACGTTGTTGATGTTGACGACTGCGACTACGAACAGGAAGACGAGATCCCGCTGGCCCAGCGCGCGCCGCAATTGGAGGATCGGGCGCTGGTGCGGGATGGCCGCTGCCGCCTCGACCGCAATTGCATCGTCGATCCCGTCCGCCATCCTTATGGCTCCGCGGCTGCAGTCCGCCGCGGAGTCCATGCGATCGTCGGCGGCCGGTCATTAGGCATACCGGCGGGTCGCCTCATCCCACGCCGGCCAGCTCCGTCTCGTGCTCCATCTCAGGGTCGTATCTGCCCGACGCCGCCAGCGAGTTCAGTCGCGCGCGTTTCAGCAAGGCTGCCTGCGCCTGGTGCGTGTTCGCGTCGTTCCCGTGCCAGGCCATGAGCGCGGGCTCTTGCAGCGCACGGCTGTAGGAGAACGTCAGGGGCCACGGCGCGCGTTCGGTCGCAGCCACCCGGGTGATCTCGTTGAGGTTGACCGTGGCTCGCTCGGGTGTCTGGCCACCGGAGAGAAATGCGATCCCGGGAACGGCTGCCGGCACCCACCGTTTGAAGCACTGCACCGTCGCGGCAGCAACATCGGTGGCTGTGACTTTCTGGGTGGACTTTTCGCCGGGGATGACCATGCTCGGCTTCAGCAGCATCCGCTCGAATACGACACTCTGATCCGCGAGCGCATCAAATACTGCCCGCAGGGTCCGCTCGTGGACGGCGAACGACTGCTCGAGCGTGTGGGTGCGCCCCCCATCCATCAGCACCTCGGCTTCGACGATCGGGACGAGGCCGCCGGCCTGGCAGACGGCCGCGTACCGCGCGAGGGTCGTGGCGTTGGCGACGAGTGCGGCATCGGTAGGTGTGCCCGGCCCGATTTCGATCACTGCCCGCCACTTCGCGAACTTGGCACCCATCTGTACGTACTCGGCGATGCGATCCGCGAGGCCGTCGAGACCCTCGGTCACATGCTCACCAGGATGCAGGGCGAGGTCAACGGTTCCCCTATCCGGCTTGATGCCGGGAATCATGCCGCCGTCTTGCAGTGTCCGGACGAAGGTGATGCCGTCGCGGCGACGTTGCCGAATCGTTTCGTCGAAGAGGATCACCCCGCTGATGTACCGGCCGAGGTCCGGCGTCGTGAATAGGACCTCCCGATACGCGCGCCGCATTTCTTCGGTCTGGGGGATGCCAAGCGGCGCAAATCGGCGGTTCGCCGTGCCCAGGCTCTCGTCGGCCGCGAGCAACCCGCGCCCGCCTGAGACCAGTTCGAGAGCTACGCTGTGCAACTGATCGACGGTCATCGGTATATCCTCTCGGGAGAGATTCGCTCAGCGTCGGCAAGTGCCGCGTCAGATCTCGCCCCTCACGTTAACGGCTACACGCCGCAGCACACAGGAGGCGAGTTTGATGATGCACCCTGCCCTCTTCGTTTGCCACCCAACGGCTGCCGGCACGCCGAGCCCATGAACTCCCGCCAGCCACCGTCAACCGGGCGGGAACTCCCCCGACCGTCCGCTTCGCGCTTCGGTAGACGGCGATCGCGGCTGACCGTGGCCAGTCTCGCTGCCACCTCGTAACATTCCCCAACTTGCCGAGGCGGCGACGTGATCTGGAATCCACAACGAGAGACGCTGCCGCGCGACCAGCTCGTGGTGCTGCAGCTCGATGGCCTCCGCCGGACCGTTGACCGACTGCTCACGTCCGTGCCGCCGATCGCTGAGCGCCTTCGGAGCGCCGGCATTAGCGCTGGGCGCGAAATCGAGTCGCTGGAGGATCTCCAGCGCCTCCCCTTCACCCGTCGAACGGATTTCCAGGACCACTACCCGACCGGGCTCTTTGCCGTGCCGCTCGGACAGGTCGTCCGCTTTCACGCGTCGAGCGGGACGCACGGTCGGCCCAAGATCGTCGGGTATACCTCGGGCGATCTGTCGGTGTGGGCGGAAGTCGTCGCGCGCTCCCTCGGCTTAGCCGGCGTGCGCCCGGGCATGCGCGTCCATAACGCCTATGGCTATGGCCTGTTCACCGGCGGCCTCGGACTGCACGCCGGGGCCGAGTTGTTCGGCGCTCCCGTGGTGCCCGCCTCCGGCGGCTTCACGCACCGACAGGCTACCCTGCTCCGCGACCTCGGCAGCGCGGTGCTCTGCTGCACGCCCTCCTATGCTCTCACGATCGCGGAGGCGCTGGACGCCGCGGAGATCGACCCGCGGGCGCTCCCGCTCGCGATCGGCATCTTCGGAGCCGAGCCCTGGACCGAGGAGCTTCGACGGGTGATCGAGCAGCGGCTCGACATCGATGCGGTCAACATTTATGGCTTATCGGAAGTCGTGGGGCCCGGTGTGTCGGCCGAGTGTATCGAGGCCCGCCAAGGCTCCCACATTCAGGAAGATCACTTCATCGCCGAGATCATCGACCCGGCTAGCGGGGACGCCCTACCGGCCGGCACTGAGGGAGAGTTGGTTTTCACGACTTTGACCAAGGAAGCTCTTCCCGTACTCCGCTATCGCACCGGTGACATCTCGGCACTCGACCTCCGCGCTTGCATTCTGCGGCCGTACCACGGCGCGCATGCAGCGGATCCGCGGTCGATCCGACGACATGCTCATCATCCGCGGCGTCAATCTCTATCCGTCAGCTGTCGAGCGCGTCCTGCTCGCCACGGGCGGCACCGGCCCCCACTACCAGCTCACCGTCGAGCGAGTCGGCACGCTCGACCAACTGACGCTCCACTGCGAGGTCGCGGACCAGAGCACCGCTCGCGATCTCCTCGGGACCCGCCTCCAGACCGCCCTCCGGGAAACCACGGGTCTTACGATCGCCGTCGACGTTCGGACCGCCGGTAGCCTTCCACGCAGCGAGGGCAAAGCGTCGCGTGTCATCGACAAGCGACCTCACTAGGGCCCCGCGGCTTGCCGCGGCTGTCGTCATGCTCAAGCTCGCATCCTACTGAGGCACCCGTGAGGACCGAGGGGATCGTGAGTACGAGAGACCTTCGCTACCCTTGTCTCGGAGGATACCTGTGAGACTGCTCGCCGGACCCCTGATTCTCCTCTTGTGGCTCGTCTGGGGCGTGTACTGGGTCGCGTCTGCTCGCGGAGCGAAGCCCGTGCGCCGGCGCGAAGCCGGATGGACGCGCCTCGCGTTCCTGACGCAGGCAGTGGTGACCGCCATTCTTCTCGGTCGACATGGTTGGCCCGGCTGGCTCGGGGCCAAGGTGATCCCCGGTGGGTGGGTTCGGTACTGGATTGCGGTGGCCGTGGTCGTTGCGGGGCTGGCCCTGTCTCTCTGGGCGCGGCGCACACTCGGCGGGAACTGGAGCGGCATTGTCACGGTCAAGGTAGACCATGAGCTCGTGCAGAGCGGCCCGTATCGATCGATTCGCCATCCGATCTATACGGGCATCTTGATGATGATACTCGGCACCGGGCTCGCCGGCGGGCAGGTTCACGCCCTGCTCGCCTTCCCCATCGCGCTGATTGCGTTGTGCCTTCGGTCACGCCTCGAAGAACGCTGGATGAGCGAGGAATTCGGAGAGCAGTACGCACTCTATCGACGGAAGAGCTGGGCGCTCCTGCCGTATATCGTGTAGCGCCTTGGTCGGCCCTCGCTTTTTGCCGGGGAGCCCGCCAACGCCCGACCGTCCCTCGGGCGGTACTACTAGGTGCGAGGTCTCGCAGTTGGCGGCAGGATGCCGTTCATCCGGAGATAAATCGCGAACTGGCTGTAGTGGTCGGACCAGTCGTCGACTCGCTCCATCATCAGTCCCACGCGGGTGTATTGGTTGTCAAAGGCAGAGACACTTCCGCCTAGATCGGAATCATCGAGATGGGCGGCCGATTGTTGGCAGAAGGCGAAGCTATCGCGCAGACGCGCGATGAGCTTGTCCTTGTCATCCGTCGGTGCGAGTTTGGCCCGCTCCGGTGCTTTCGTGTTCCCGATCGGACCGCACGCCTCATCATTGTCTTGTGCGACATGCAGCACCACCTCGCCAAAGGTCATCTGCGCGGGCGTGGGCTTGTAGCCGTATTTGTCCGCCGGCATCTCCTGGGCGGACGCGACGATTTTCCTCTCGGCCCCGGCAATGTTCCGACGAAATGCATCCGCGGCGGGCGAAGACTGGGCGTGCCCGAGCGCAGGCAGAAACGCAACGGCGAAGGCGACGACACTGTAGGCGATGCGCATAGGATTGCTCGCGTTGGGAGAGGTACAAATCTGCACCAAGACACCCAGCCCGTCACGTCCCCGTGGCGGAGTACGTCATCGTCCGATACCTGCGGCGCTCGACGTGGTCGGTGTGGGCGCCTTTACGTACATGTCTAGCCAGCGCACCATCTCCCACAGGGTGTGCCCGACGCTCTCCCGGGCGCGGTACCCGTGCGCCTCGGCGGGCAGCATCACGAGCCGCGTGATGGCGCCGTGCCCAGCCAGCGCCGCGTAGAATCGCTCTGACTGGACCGGGAACGTGCCAGTGTTGTCGTCCGCCTCTCCATGAATCAGAAGTAGCGGCGCCGATACGCTGTCCGCGTAAGCGAATGGCGACATTCGCATATACGTGTCCTCCGCCTGCCAGAACGTGCGCTCCTCGGCCTGAAAGCCGAACGGCGTGAGCGTGCGATTATACGCTCCGCTCCGCGCAATTCCGGCGCGGAAGAGCTTCGAGTGCGCGAGCAGGTTTGCCGTCATGAACGCGCCGTACGAGTGCCCGCCAATGGCGATGCGGTTGCGGTCGGCGACGCCCATAGCGACGACCTTGTCTACGGCGGCTTGCGCACTGGCCACGAGTTGCTCGACATAGGTGTCGTTCGGCTGACGGCTTCCCTCCCCGACGATGGGCATCGTCGGTCCCTCGAGCACCCCGTAACCTTGTGTCACAAGGAACAGCTCCGACGCGCCGGTCGGGCGCACAAAGGTGTACGGTGACCCAACGACTTGCGCCGCGGCCGCGGCACTCTTGAATTCGCGCGGGTAGGCCCAGAAGAGGAATGGGAGCCGTCCCTGCGCCGGGGTATACCCGGCCGGCAGATAGAGGGTCGCCGACAGCTGCACGCCATCGGCCCGCGTATATGTGATCAGCTGCTTCGTCACATTCGCGAACTCCGGTGCCGGATCGACGAAATGCGTCAACTGGCGCAGCGCACCGCCCGGGAGCTCGCGCACGACGTACTGGGGCACATCGTGGACGGACTCCCGACGCGTCAGGATGCGCCGCGCATCTGGATCGAGAACTGCTGCGAGGCTGTCGTAGTATGGAGCCTCTGATCGCCAGAGGCGTGTCGTCCGGGTGGTGGAGAGGTCTACGCGGTCGAGGAACGGCCGATCGCCCTCGGGTGACGCCCCGTCGCCCGAGAGGTACGCCGAGCGCCCATCCGCGGTCGTCAGCAGGACCGGGAGGCCCAATGGGCCTACGGTCGTGACGAACGTTCCGGGGTCGGCGTAGCGATCCTCGTAGCTGCGGTCGAACAGGAGTCGGGATGCAGTGGCGGGGTGAGAGGGATCGATCGCCCAGGTCCGACGCCGCCGAGTGTTCCACCACTGCTCGGTGACGATAGCGAGATTTGGCCGAGCCCACGTGACGCCGGTGATGCGGTATCCCACGGCATCGAGCACAGAAGGTGCCGCAGCGAAAGGCGCTGCGAGTTCGAGCAGACGATCGCGCGCGTTGTCGACCGTGGGCTGTCCCGGGTCGCCGTGATCGGTGGCCTCAGCCCACACGAGCGTCGCCGGTTCGTCCGACCGCCACCTCACATGCCGCGGGCCCACCGGTACCGCGTCAAAGGAGATCGGCACGGATTCCTGTAACGGCAGGTCGGCGACCGTCGAGACAACTCGCGCGCTGACTGCATCCCACACTTCGATCGCGGTTGGGAACCGCGCCTGCGGCACGCGATAGGAATAGGGATGGCGCCGCGTCTCGACGAGGATGTAATGTCCGTCAGGCGAGGGCGAATTGCCGACGATGACTGCGGGTCCACCGAGCGAGGTCACCTGACCGCTAAGTGAGACGCGGGCGAGCTGTGCCATGTAGTAGAAGTCGAACAGCTTTTCGTCGTCAGGGCTGGCGAGGAGATCTTCGTACGTCGGGTTCGGAACCGCGCGTCCACTCGACTGCTGGATCGTCGGGCCGAGCGGGACGGCAGCCGGGGCGGGCGGTTCGCCCTGGTTCGCGGGCCGGAACCGGCAGACGAGCCCCTGGTCGGCGGGAAGCCAGCCACAGGGCTGACCCGCGGCCGCGTTGAGCGGGCGGTCGCTGAGCGCGTGAGCGGCGCCCGTGGCGACATTGGCCGTCCAGATAGCAAGCGGGCCGCCCACGTGGTCCTGCACGACCAAGGCGACGCGGCGCGAGTCGGGCGACCACTGCACGTAGTGCACGTGCGCACCGGAGCTCAGCGCGATCACTCGTTCCGCACCCACCGTCCACCCCTTGTATCCGGAGTCCGGTCAATGTTGGGTGGCGTGGATCATTGGTCGTCCGCGGGTCGATGCGGTCACCCGCCAGTCGCAGAGTCGGGGCAGCCACCTCGGCGATCGGTGGCAGCGCGGCCCGCTCGAGCTCGAGCAAATATCGGCCGTCGGGACTCGGCCACACGATGGGGATGGCCGGTGCGTCGAGCATCCTCGCGATCGGTTCCGGCGGTTGCTGGTAGGCCGTCTGCGCGGTACCTCGATCGGCAACGCCGATCAGCATGACAGTCAGCAGCACGCCCTTGCCGGCACCATGGCGCGCGGCCACGAGGTGATGCAGCATCGTGAGCTCCCGAGTAGGATGGTCGTTTGCCTTGGACGCGGCCCGCGTCCGAGACCGACTCGTGCGACGGGTCAGGGCACATTGTATTCTAGCCAATCCGCACTCCCGGCGTTGCGTCTCCCGGAGGGCGCGCCGTATCGGGCGGACACCGCGGACTGGCGCCATTGCTCCAGCGGTATCCGGAACCCGGCTTTATTCACCCCGGGATTCATCCGAATAGTATTGAGCATAGTGATGCCTGATCCTCAGTACACACTCCGTCCGTCAGGCGGCGGTCCAGGATTCACGATTGGCGCCACGGTTGCGGCGGCGGTGGCGATCGGCGCGGTCACGGTCGGGTCACTCGTGGCGTTGGCGCCAACGGGGGCTCGTGAATCGTCGCCGCGAAGGGCCGCGGCGCATGCCTCAGGGACGTTCACGATCCTGCATACCAACGACATCCACGGTGACATTCGCGAATTCGTTGTCGACACCGGTGACGCGACGGCCCAAACGGGCGACCCGGGCCGCTCATTCCAGGAGTATCCCCGGCTCGGCGTGATCGGCGGGTTCCCGCGGCTCGCCGCAGCCGTGCGCGACATCCGGAAGGCACGCGGTGCAGGCAACGTCATTCTGGTCGATGCGGGGGATACGTTCGGCGATCAGCTGCTCTCCAATATCACTCGCGGCGAAGCAGCCCTGCGTCTCATGGATGCCCTCGGATATACCTTCATGGCACTCGGCAATCACGACTACGAGTACACGGCCGCCAATACGCAACGGCTCCAGGGACTCGTGAGATTCCCCATGCGCGCGGCCAACGCGATCGTCCGGGCAACGGGGCGGCCATTTCTCGGGGACCCGACACTCCTCGTCACTGTCGGCGGCGTGCGGGTGGGCCTGCTCGCGCTCACCTACCAAAACACGGACCAGACGGAGAACAAGGAGAACACGAAGGACCTGCAGTTCCGCAGTGGCATCGACCTGGCGGGCCCCTACATCTCCGAGCTGCGCCGCCGCGCCGATGTCGTCGTCGTCGTATCGCATCAGGGCACTGCGGTCGACAGCCTGCTCGGCGTCCGCGTCCCGGGCATCGATATCATCGTTGGCGGACACTCGCACGATCGCATCCAACCTCCCCGGCGAGTGGGCGGCGCCTGGATGGTTCAGGCGTTATCCGACGCCTCGGCGCTCGGCGAGCTCACCGTTACGGTCATCGACGGACACGTGGCCCACGTCGACGGCGTTGTGCACGAGCTCTACGCCGATCAGTACCAGCCCGATGCCCGCTTCGCGGCAATGGTCGACAGCATGCGTGCGCCCTATCGCGACACACTCGAAGCCGTGATTGCAACCGCGGTGGACCGTATCGGCCGACACTACAAATCGGAGAGCCCGATCGATGTGCTCGCCGCGCAAATCTTACGGGAGTACGGTCGGGCGGACGCCGCGTTCTTACCAGGGCTGGGGTTCGGCGTCACGATTCAGCCAGGCCCAATCACCCGAGAGAAAGTCGTCGGCCTGTTCCCGCATCCGACGGGCGTCGTGCACGAGCGCCTCACGGGCGCGCAGATCCTAACCGCTCTCGAGCAGAGCGCCACCAACCTGCGGCCAGCGGACGATCTCGACCGTGTCGGTGGGCTGGTGCAGACCGCAGGGCTCCGTTGGACGATCGATCTCACGAAGCCGGTGGGCCGCCGCATCCGAGACGTGTGGGTCGGCAATAGCCCGCTCGTCACGGGACACAGCTATTCGGTAGTGATCAACGGCGCACTGCTGCAAGGCACGCATCGGTACACTGTCTTCGCGAAGGGCGCCGACATCGTGACCGACAAGAAACCGTTCGCCACGGTGCTCGAGGATGCCCTGCGCGCCAAGAGAACGGTACGCGCGCCTCGCATGGGCGCTGTCACGCTGCTGCAGTGAAGCACGCCGCCACCGTATGCGATTATATTGTTCGCGCGATGGCGCTCACGGTACTCAGGTGGCAGACTCCGCTCCTGAGCCAAGACCCTCTCGCCTGGAGGAGCTGATGGCAGACAAACACCACGCGCGTGACACGGCGCCGGGTCGCCGCAGTTTTATCGCCAGGGTCCTCGCCGGCGCGGCTGGGCTGGCTGCGGTCGGTTCGACAACGCGGCTCCTTGGCGCCGCGCCCCCCGCGGGATCTGATGCCTTGCGGTCCGCCAGTCCGGGGGACGACTGGATGAAGGCTCTCACAGCGCCGCACCGGACGGTGTTCGACGTGACGATTGTCAAGAACGGCAAGCCTCTCGGCGAGGCCAAGAATTTCCTCGATGGGTGGCGCGACGCGTTCCAGACGCCTGAGCACGACGTGAATCTCATCATCGGTGTCCACGGAGACGCGATCCCGCTCGTGCTCAACGACACGCTGTGGGAGCGCTATACGATCGGTCAGCAATACGAGGTGACCGACGGCGGAACGAAGAGCGCGGCGGTACGGAACGTGTTCACATCGAGTCATGCCGCGGCGGCCGGTCTCGTGACGGCCGAGCAATCAATCGAGGCCCTCCAGCACCGGGGCGCCCGATTCGTCGTCTGCATGAACACGATTGCCAACACGACGAAGAAGCTGGCGGCGGCCGGCCTGGGTCAGCCAGACGAGATCCATGCCGCGATCCTGGCTGGCCTCTTGCCGGGCGTGATTACGGTGCCCGCGATGAACGTCGCCCTGACGCAGCTGCAGGAGCGGGGTGTGAAATACGAGAAGCTCGCCTAGCGTTTCAGCGCAGTTGTGTTGAGCCCTTGCGCTGCGCGCTACGCAGCCTTCTTGGTCCACGCTCCGAGAATCCCCCCCATCAGGCACAACCCCACGAGTGGATACAATTCGTTGATCGCGAAGAGTTGGATCGGCCGCATTTCGTACATGTACGTGGTGTAAACAATCGGGCCGACAATGCCAACCCAGAGGAGCAGGCCCATCGCGGCACCATGCGCTGGGGTGTGTGCGTTGCGCCAGATGCACACCTGCGCCAGCACGAACGCGATCACCAGGTTCAACAGAAACGTGAGGATGAATGGCCAGATCCAGGCCTGGTTCGCTGAACTGGCTTGGGCCGCGCTCATATGCTCGAGCGTCATCCACGGCTTGCTGAACAACCAATCGAACCAGAGGCCCCCGAGCAGCCAGTAAACAACCGCGCACACGACCACCGCAGCGTAGTTCGTTCTCATCGTGGTCTCCTCCTCGTCATCGGTGCAGCGCCCCGCGCCGCGTCGCGCCGCTCGCTGTCAGCAACCACAGGATTTGCCCACCCTTTTCGCACCGACGGCCCGTGTGTCCACGCCGAATGGGAGTCGCAGCCCTCACCCTGACGCGCTATTGCGTCAAGGCGCCGGTCTCCACGGGGAAGTCGAGATACGACGCGTGCGTCGCGTCCCGGTAGACGCGCTCGCGGGCGACGCGGAAATCGGATTCCGTCGCGGCAAAGATGCTGGGCACATATTGCTGCGGGTTCCGGTCAATGATCGGAAACCAGCTGCTCTGCACCTGCACCATGATCCGGTGCCCCTTGAGAAACTTGTAGTCCTGCGTGTGCAGGTCGACCTGGTATTCGTCCGGGTGGTTCGGCGTGATCGCGTGTGGCGTCGTGAAACTCTGGCGAAACCGTCCGCGAAACACGTCGTTGGCGACCATCAACTCGTAGCCCCCCATGGACGGTGGCTGACCGGTCGGCATCGTATCGGGGTAGACGTCGATCAGCTTCACGATCCAGTCAGCGTCGGACCCCGAGGTGGCGGCGAACAGATGCGCCGTGATGGCGCCAGCGAGTGTCACATCGGCGTCCAGCGGAGCTGTTTCGTACGTCAGCACGTCGGGTCGGTTGTCCACGAAACGCTGGTCTTCGACCAGCCAGGTCCGCCACCCAATGCCTCTCGGGATCGGACGGTTGCGGTACGGCACCGGGTGCTGGGGGTCGGAGACGTAGCTGTCGAACCCACTGTCGCCGGCGGCGGTCGACGGCGGCTGGAACGACGCGGCATGGCCCGGCTGGAGGAACAGCTTCTCCTGCGGTGATCCCCGTCTTGGGTGGCCACCTGTCGAACTGCCGCCACTTGTTCGTTCCTGCCTCGAAGGTGACCACCTTCGGGAAATTCCCTGGACCGCGATCCTTGAGGTAATAGGCGAAGAACGGCACCATGATGGTTCGGCGGAAGTCCGCCCCGGTCGGACTGCCGAAATCGATCGCGCCGAGCTGCTGTCCATCGGAGTCGAGTCCCCATTCGCCGTGGTTCCACGGACCCACGACGAGAAAGTTCTTGTGGTCCGTGTCGTGCTTCTCGAGCGCCTCGTAGATCGTGATCGGTCCATAGAAGTCTTCCTGATCCCACCATCCCGCGACATTGAGCGTCGGCACGGTCACCCGATCGAGGTAGGGTAACGCCGTCTGCCGCTGCCAGAACTCATCGTAGTTCGGGTGATGGACGAAGTCCTCCCACGACGGGATCTGCCCGTGCAGGTACTTCGTATCGACGTTGGACAGTGGCCCGAGTCGGAGGTACCAGCTGTATGTGTCGTAGGTATCGAACTTGAAAGGGGACTGGCCCTTCGGTGTCTCCATCGACGAGGCGTACTCGAAGCCGTAGCTCAGGCGGAATGCGCCGTTGTGGTGGAAGTCATCGCCGATGAACATGTCCACCGGAGATGCCTGTGGAGAGACGGCTTTGAGCGCCGGATGCGGGTCGAGCATCGACATGACGGTCGTCCAGCCGTCGTACGATATCCCGAGCTCACCCACACGGCCGTTGTTGTTGGGCAGATGCTTCACGAGCCAGTCGATCGTATCGTAGGAGTCCGTGCTCTCGTCGATGGCGTTGGGGTCCTTCCGATGGGCCGGGGCGCGCTGCATCACGAACTGCCCTTCCGACTCGTACCGGCCGCGGATGTCCTCGAAGACGAAGATGTACCGGTCCGCTGCGAGCTCCTTGAGGTAGCTGACGAACCAACGTCCGGCGCGATCGATGCTGTACGGCGTGCGCAGGAACATGATCGGCAGCGGCCCTTGGGCATCGGTCGGCGTATAGATCGCGATGTGCAGGCGCACGTGATCGCGCATGGCGATCATCGTATCCTGCTTGGTATACCCTGCCGGCGGCCCGGCCGGTTGCTGGCTCCCGAGCGTGCCCGAGAGCGCGAGACTCGCCGCGAACACCAGCGGGCCGACGGCGTGTCGCCTGCTGGCGGCACACTCGCCCGTCGCAGTGGCCGCCGTCCTCGACCTTGCACTCGTCACGTTGCCCCCGGTGATCAAGGACGCACTCAACTTGCGTCGCTCCCCGCGGAAACCCGTACTCGCGCATGCGTACGGGCCTGCGGCAACCGTACCAACGCTTACGCGATACGGTTGAGAATGCGCCTGATCATACCCCTGCGGTCGAGGATGTCAAATCCAGCGCTCACTCCGAGCGCATCGCGATGATGGGGTCCACACGCGCGGCTCGACGGGCTGGAAGCCAGGACGCGATCGTCCCGACGACGGCGAACACGAGGCACACCAGCGCAAGCGTTGGCCCATCGAGCGGCTCGACTCCGAACAGTAGGCCGCGGATCGTGCGCGTGAGGAACAGGGCGCCCAGGATGCCCGCCGCCAAACCTGGCAGGATCAGCAACGCCCCGCGTCCGAGCACGAGGTTCACGACATCGTGCGACCCCGCGCCGAGCGCAATGCGAATCCCGAAGTCCCGCGTCTGCTGACTCACGGCGTAGGAAACCACACCGTACACGCCGAGCGTGGCGAGCAACAGCGCGATGGCGGCAAACGCGGTGAGCAGCAGAGGTGTAGAAGCGGGCCTGCGACACCGACTCGGCCACGGCCGCGTTCATGGTGCCCAGCTCGAACGTCGGCACGTCCGGATCAACGGACGCGAGGACGCGCCGGATCTCCCGCTCCAGTCCCGCCGGCGGGAGGCGGCTCCGAAGGACGAACGTCGCGCCGAGCGGGAACCTCCGGTATGGGAGGAATGTCGCCGGCTCGGGTTGGCTCTTGAGCGACGCGTAATACGCGTTGCGGACGACGCCGATGATCTCGCCGGCGGGATGCACAGGGCTGTCGCGGAACCGCCGTGCCAAAACGCGTACGTCAGGTGCTTCCCGATCGGGTTCTGCCCGGGGAAGTAGCGGTCCGCCAAGGCTTGATTGATCACGATCACTCGGACAGCGTCGCGCCGGTTCTCGTCCTCGGTAAACGTGCGGCCGCGGACGAGCGTCATCCCCAAGGTGTGAAAGAAGTCGGGGGAGACCGGGTGAAGTCGGGACTCGGGGCTCGGTGCCCGGCGCGGGCGGCGGCGTGCCATCGATCGTGAATGACGTAGAAGGACCGAACTGCTCCGGGTCGAACGGGCGGTTGGCCGCCACTGCCACGCTCTGCACGCCTGGCAGTGCCGCGAGCCCCGCCTGCACGCGATCGGCGAACTGGTTCTTCGGCGCGTCGGAATCGTATTTCTTGCCGCTCAGGGCGACATCGAACACCACGAGGTGATCGGCCCTGAAGCCCGGGTCGACGTTGGTCAAGCGCTGGAAGCTGCGGATCAGGAGCCCGGCCCCCACCAGCAACACGGTGCCAAGCGCGAGCTCCGTGAACACGAGAACGGATCGGGCGCGCTCGCTTCCAGAGGAGCCGCCAGCCCCCTGCCCGAGCGAAGGATTGTCGCGATGTCCCAGCCGGAGGCATGGAGTGCGGGCACGAGGCCGAAGACGAGACCTGTGGCGATGGCAAGCGCGGCCGAAAATGCGAGCACGCGTACATCGACCCCCACATCCTGCGTGCGCGGCAGCGCAAGCGTCCCCCCTGCCGTCAGCACGTGCACGACGAGCACGGCGATGACCGTGCCAAGCAACGCCCCGCCCAGGGCGATGAGCATACTCTCGGCAAGTGATTGGCCGAGCAGTTGGCGGCGCCCTGCACCCAGGGCGGTTCGCACAGCCACTTCGGAGGCCCGCGAGGCGGCGCGAACGAGCAGGAGGTTGGCCACGTTTGCACAGGCAATCAATAGCACGAACATCACGGCGCCCAGCATTGCCCAGAGCGGCGCCTCGACCTCGCCCACGATCTCTTGCCGAAGCGGGACGGCCGCCACGCCGATTCCTGCGTCGTCCTTGGGGAACGCCTGGGCGATGCGGCTCGCGACCGTGCTCAGATCGCGCTGCGCGCTGGCGAGCGTGACGCCGTCGCGGAGCCGCGCGATCGCGGCTGTCGTGTGATCGCCGCGGCCGATGTCGCCGATCTCCCAAGTTTCCCACACCGCGGGGTACCAGAGCTCGGCGTTGTCGGGGAAGGTGAACCGAGGCGGGGCCACACCAACGACGACGTAGAGGTCGTCGTCGAGCGTGACCTGGGTTCCGACGATCCCCGGATCGGCGGCGAAATAGCGCCTCCAGGTCGCCGTCGGACAGGACGAGCACCTTGGTCGCGGTTCTCGCATCTTCACCAGGCGCAAACGTTCGGCCGAGCTGTGCGCGTGTGCCCAGCACGGAAAAGAACTCGGCGCCCACCCGAGCTGCGTTGACGCGCAGTGGGGGAGCCTTGGGGCGGACCAGGTTGAGGTTCTGCCGACCCTGGACGGCAGCGATGCCCGTGAAGCTGTGCGTCTGGTTCCGGAAGTCGATCAGATCCTGCGGCGAGATCATCATCGCCGCCGCCCGCGGGTCGGTCCCGTGTAGGTACACGAGTCGGTCCGGCCGCTCGAAGCCGAGTGGCTTGAGGAGCACGCCGTTCACAAGGCTGAACGCCGCCGTGCTGGCGCCGATCGCGAGCGCCAGGGTGCCGAGCGCGATCAGCGTGAACGCGGGCGTGCGCGCGAGTCGGCGCGCGGCGTAGCGCAGTTCCTGGATGGCTGCTTCCATACTCGAGTACACCGTCGGGAGAGTCGTGGGCCGCAACCGGACGAACCGTGCGACCTCAGGGCGTCCACTGGGCTTGGACAGGCACGATACGCCAATTGGTTTGAAGCGGTCGTCGACCAACCACAACATTCTTATTGCCATACGCACCGGGACGCTGTCAACCATTACTAGCACCGCCGGGTCGGGACGGGTAGTGGTTGGCACTCGCCCACGTGCCGCACCAATCACATCAATCTATGGTTGACTTTTCGCGTAAAGCTTGTGCCGATCGCGCAGGGCGATGATTTTGCGGCAGGAACCTCTGCTGCCCGGCAAGTCACCCCCGGTTCGTCCCACGAGGAGCGTGTCATGGACTCGGTCATCGCGCGCGCGACGGTGCTCACGCTCTGCCTCTCTGCGTCGGCGGTTGCCGCACAGTCGGCGCCAGCGACGACTCCCGACGCCGTCGCGTCGAACGCAGCTGGATATCTGCCCCTGACCATCCTCGCCTGGATATGTGCCGCTGACATCCGCCGAACGGTGGAGCGAGTATGTGCATTCTGTCGTCGGGCCCCTCGCGTTCGTTGAGCCGGCCATCGGCGCCGGGCTTGGGACGCTCGGTGGCTCGCCGAAATTTTGGCAGAAGACACCAGGTGGATTTGGGGAGCGCTTCGGCACCAGCTTCGCCGCCCACGCCGCCGACGAGAGCATCAAGGCCTCGCTGTCGGCGGCCCTCCACGAGGACAACACATACTATCGATGCTCCTGCCGGAACGTCTTCGGCCGCATTGGGCATGCGCTGTTTAGGAGTGTCATCGCGACGAATGACAACGGCCGTCCTGTGCCGGCATTTGGTGAGATCGCCGGCGCGTACGCTGGCGGTTTCACGACCTGGGGGTTTTACCAGCATGACTACGACATCAACGGCGCGCTTCGACTCGGCACCGATGCGCTGGGCATGCACGCGCTGACCAACGTCGCCCGCGAGTTTATCAGGCTGCCCTTCTAACGAGCGAGGCGGCGGGCGCGGCCGCGAGCCTGCCGACAGAAGGTCGCACGCAAGCCGCCGTAGGTGGATCGGGCGAGTACCACCCTTAGATGGCGTCGCAGCCATTCCGATAACGCCTCGCGAGTGCCATGATTTCCCGCGACGGCAAAGGGGACTCTTTCGCCAGCGACAGCTGGCCTCCACCCATTGGAGTGTCGATGCGATATACAGTCTGTCTCGGCTTCACCGTACTCCTGGCGGCTTGCACCGGCAGCTCATCTCCGGCCAAGCCCGACCCGGTTTTCACGCTGCGCGAAGTGATGATTCCGGTTCGCGACGGCGTGCACCTGCAAACGGCGATCCTGACGCCCGTCAATCAGAGCGGGCCACTCCCGATCATGTTCACACGCACCCCGTACGGGGTCCCCGACAAAGCGCCAGACAGCGTCCCGAACAACCTCAAAGAATTGGCAAAAGATGGGTACATTTTCGTCGTGCAGAACCTGCGCGGGCGCTTCAAGTCGGAGGGCGTGTTCAAGGAATCCTTTGCCGCAGACCTCAAGGACCCCAAGGCGACCAGTGAGACCACCGACGCGTACGACAGCATTGACTGGCTGATCAAGAACGTGCCCAACAACTCGGGCAAAGTCGGGATGTTCGGGGTCTCATACGACGGCCTCACGACCGCAATGGCGATGCTCGAGCCACACCCGGCCCTCAAAGCAATTAGTGAACAGGCCACCCCGGCCGACTGGTTTATGAACGACGATATGCACCACTTCGGCGCATTGCGAGAGAGCTACAACGTCGAGTACGACGTACTGGAGCAGGCGAGCAAGAACGCGAACACGCACTTCAAGTTCAACACCTACGACACCTATCAGTGGTATCTCGACCTCGGTCCGCTGAGCAATGTCAACGCCGAGTACCTCCACGACTCGATCCCCCAGTGGAACGAGACCGTGCAGCACCCGAACCGGGACGCGTTCTGGAAGCAGGAGGCGTGGGTTGACCAGTTACACTCGTCCACGGTCCCCAATCTCAACGTGGCTGGCTTCTGGGATCAGGAAGATCCCTGGGGCCCCTGGCAGGTCTTCGAGCACGCCGCGGAACACGATCCCGACCACACGAATTTCATCGTGGTGGGTCCCTGGTATCACGGGGAGTGGCAGTCGCCAAAGGGCGACAGCATTGGTCTGGTCTCATTCGGCGGGCACGAGACAGCACGCGAGTTTCGCGAGACGATCGAGGCGCCGTTCTTCCGCTACTATCTCCACGGAGTGGGTGAGAAGCCGCCGTGGCAGGCGACCACCTTCCAGTCGGGCTCGAACAAATGGCGGACGTACGCCGCGTGGCCGCCCAAAGAGGCCGTCCAGACGAGCCTCTACCTGCACGCGGACGGGACGTTGTCGTTTACCAAGCCGACGAGCGGTTATAGAGAGTACGTGTCTGATCCTGCCAACCCGGTGCCTTACCGGCGGCGCCCGATTTCGCCGACGTACCCGGGAGGTGATTGGACGACGTGGGAGATGTCGAGTCAACGGTTCGTCGACCATCGCCCCGATGTGCTGACGTACGAGAGCACGCCACTCGATCACGATGTCACGATTACCGGCCCGGTGTCGGCCCATTCGTTCGCGTCGACCTCGGGGACGGACGCCGACTTCATTGTCAAGCTCATCGACGTCTACCCGGAGAGCGCCCAGGCCAACGCTTGGAATCCTGAGGACGGCCCCAGTCCCGGGCAGTACGGGCGGTCGCTCAACGGCTACGAGCTGCCGGTTGCGATGGAGGTGCGACGCGGCCGCTACCTCACGAGCTACGAGCAGCCGCATGCTCTCGTGCCAGGGCAGCCTACGGATTGGACCATCCCGCTGCGGGATCGTGACCACGTCTTTCTCAAGGGGCATCGACTGATGGTGCAAGTCCAGTCGACCTGGTTCCCGCTCATCGACCGCAACCCGCAGAAGTTTGTCCCGAGCATCTACCAGGCGACCGCGGCTGACTACATCAAGGCGACGCAGCGGATCTATAGCTCCGCCGAAATGCCGTCTCGCGTCGCTTCCCGATCATGCCATAAAGAAAGCGGGCGGCGTGGGTGACGTCCCGCGTCGCCCACGCTCGACTCACGACGCTGTCCGGGAGAAGATCAACTGGCGAGCCCGGTTCTCTGCGTCCAAGCGGGCGAGCGGGCCAGTGGCCCCGTACCCGAGCAGCATATCGTAGGGCTGCTGCGTCACTCCCGGCTCGACGACCGCGATCGAAACCCATCGGTGCGCTATCAACGTCTCCCCGCCTGCCACGGGGATCTCTGCACTCGTGGCGAACGTCACGCGACGCGTCCCGATCTTCACGACTTCCGGCTGCACATATGGGTGCTCCGCCATATCGACTTAAGGTGGAGTCGAGGCGCAGCCGAGTCAAACGGTCGGCGACGTTCCAACAGGCCGCGCATGCCGCTGGCGCCAGTTGAGAACGCGCACGCCACGCGCATCAATGACGAGTCCGAGGGGAGTCTATCAGACCTCGAACAGCTCGGCGAACAGCTCACGCACTCTCCCTTTGGCTACTTTGAACGCTTTGCGGCCAGCAGGTGTGGCGCGGTAGACACGGCGACTCCGTCGCCCATCGCGCTCTACGGTGGAGCGCGGGTATCCTTTGCGCTCGAGGCCATGCAGAATCGGACAGAGCGTGCCTGGATCGCCATGCAACGACCCACGCGACTGATTTGTGCAGCTCGCTAGTGAGTCGAATAGCGATATCGAAACGCGATACCTATAAGCAATACGTAAACGCAACGCAGGCATAGACA
>CAVRXR010000007.1:0-211473 GCA_963725205.1 uncultured Gemmatimonadales bacterium
CCGCGAGGTCGGCCGGCGTCTTGGGCGGCGCGAAATCGTTGACCTCCCATGCCTGGGCGCTCGCGAGCGTGGGGAAGGTCCTGAGCGGCAGCGTCTTCGCATCGGAGAAGTGCCCTACGAATTGCGAAAGCTCCCAGCGAGGCTTGCCGGACGTGCCCTTTTTCGTCGTGATGATGATGACGCCGGACGACGCTTTGGAGCCGTAGATGGCCGATGCCGACGCGCCCTTGAGAATCTCGATACTCTCGATGTCATCGGGGTTGATATCGGCAATCCGGTTCGCGCCGAGGTCTTCAACGCTGGGCGCGACACCACCGGCAGCTGCGGTGAGGGCGTTGTCTCCGGTTTCCTGCACGTCGTTGTCGATGATCACGCCGTCCAGCACGTAGAGCGGCGACGCATTGGCGTTGATCGACGTGATGCCGCGGATCTGGATCTGCATGCCGCCACCCGGAGCCCCCCCATTGTTCTGGGAGATGTTCGCGCCGGGCACTTCACCCTGGATCGCGTTCTCAACGGTTGGAGCAGGGACCTCGCTGACCTGTTGGGCATTCACCACCGCCACCGCGTTGGCCGCGCTCCGGGCAGAGACGGTAGTCGCGACCCCTGTGACTACCTGCTGCTCGAGGCGAAGCACGTCCCGCGTCAGACTGACGGTGTAGTCCGTCTGCCCCGCGACGATCGGGACCTCACGCCCGATGAACCCGATCCGACGCACGCTGATGCTGTGCGCGTCCGGCGGGATCCGGAGCGTGAAGGTTCCACTATCTGAGCTGGTGGTTCCGATGGTCGTGCCAACGACCAGCACTGTCGCTGCCGGAATCGGCGCGCGATCGGGATCGAGCACGCGCCCCGTGATGCGTTCGCCGCCTTGGGCGTGGACGACCGACGCAAGTCCAAGCGCGGGTATGAGGAGAGTGCCCACCCAACCGAGATGACGCAGCCTTCGATTGACATTTCTGATCACCATTTGCTCCTCCGATGGCGGAAGGGTGCCGCAGGCGAGGTGACTCGTAGGACTGGTATGAGACTGGCGCACGCGGAACGTACCGCCGAACCGCGCACGCGGGGTACTCACAGAGTGCGCGGTGGTGGAAGGTCGGTCGCGCATGGCGTTCGCGCTGGCGCACCGGTGCCGCACGCGATGTGGCGAGCCCGGATGCATCTCAGCGTCATCAGCACTGTCCTCTCACGAAATGGGACACGAGCTCGACAGAATGGTGCGAAATGATACCGGCACTGGTGACCGTGTCAATGGCAGGGCGACGCGGGTGTCCCCCTGACACATGGCTACGTCTGCGTTCATCACGCATGAGATGCATTGCTGCGTCGTGTACAGCCTGATCAGTAACGCGTGAACCGCGGGGTGCCCGGGGTTCGGGGGAGCGAGCGATGTGACGCGGGGAGTTCCCTGAGTCGTCCTACCACGTGCGCGTTACTCGCATGAGTCTCTCGGAGGTGCTGTCGGCGCTGTCGTACGCGCTCGACCTCACCGAAGGTCAGGCACCGGGCCACACGTTGCGGGCGTGTGCCATTGGGATGCGCCTTGGCGAAGAGGTCGGCCTCGGGCCCGAGGATCGATCGGCGCTCTACTATGCCTTGCTGCTCAAGGATGCCGGTTGCTCGAGCAATGCCGCCCGCATGGCCACACTGTTCGCCGCTGACGACCGGGTGGTCAAGCCAGCGCTCAAGGTGCAGGACTGGCACAAGCGGCTTCGACTTGCGTTCGCGACGGCCCGGCAGGTGGGGCAGGGACTACCGCTCGCCACGCGAGTGGGGCAGTTCCTGGTCCTCGCCCGCACGCCGAATGTGACGCAAGACCTCACACGGATCCGGTGCGAGCGTGGTGCCCATATCGCTGAGCGCCTCGGGTTCCCGACTGCAACTGCCGATGCCATCCGATCGCTGGACGAGCACTGGGCGGGCCTCGGGTACCCCGACGGGCGACGCGGCGACGAGATCCCCCTCCTGTCGCGCATCGCGTTGATCGCACAGACCGTGGACGCATTCCACTCCGCGGAAGGTCTTCGCGATGCACTCGCGGTGCTGCGCTCGCGCAGCGGGACCTGGTTCGATCCCGATCTCGTGAAGGTCGTCACCGGATGGCGCGCGGACGATGGGTGGTGGCGAGGCTTGCACGCGCCGGAGCTCGGAGACGTTGTGGTTGCACTCGAGCCGGCCGATTGTCTGCGGCAGGTGGATGAGGGTGGCCTCGATGGTGTCGCCCGCACGTTCGCGGAGATCATCGATGCCAAATCACCATACACCTACCAACACTCGACCGGCGTCTCGGCGTACGCGGTCCAGATTGCCCAACAACTCGGACTGGGATCAGCGGTGCAGCGGGGCATTGCGCGGGCGGGCCTGCTCCACGACATTGGCAAGCTCGGCGTCTCGAACCGGATTCTCGACAAGGCGGGTGCACTGACGGCTGACGAACGTCGAGTACTGGAGCTCCACCCCGCGCACACGTTCGAGATTCTCTCGCGGGTCGCTGCATTCACGGTGTTTGCCCTGACGGCTGCCCTTCATCACGAGAAGCTCGATGGGTCGGGGTATCCATGGCGCCAGGGGAGCGCCCGACTCGATCTGCCCGCCCGCATTCTGACCGTGGCGGACATGTACGAAGCCCTCACCGCGCATCGTCCCTACCGGGCGGCATTCCCGCCCGCCGCGGCTCTCGAGATCCTTCGGCGGGACACCGCCGCCGGGAAGCTCGACCCGCGAGTCGTGGATGCGCTGGCTGCTGTGATCGCAGCGGCCGGTGCCATCGCCTTGAAGGTTGGGTAGGGCGGGACTACCTCATGGCGTGCGCCCCGACGTCGCACCGGTGGAACGCATCCGCCGGACCGTGCCATGTCACCAGATCGGGGTGCAGCAGGTGGGCCAACAACTCGATGCCGGTGACCACCCGTGGGCCGGGGCGAGCGAAGTAGGCGTTCGCATCGACAGCATAGACGCGATCATTCTGAACCGCAGGAAGGTCGGACCAGCCCGGCCGATCGAGGAGGTGCGACATTTGAGTGACTGCGCGCGCGAGGTCGAAGCCGCACGGCATGAGGATCAGGACCTCCGGTGCCCACTCCCGAACGGCGTCCCACGTAATCCGGACCGAGTCCGAATGACGATGCCCGAGGGCATCCACGCCCCCTGCCAGCTCAACCATCTCTGGCACCCAGTGCCCGCTACAGTAGATCGGGTCGACCCACTCCATGCAGAACACACGTCGCCGTCGTTCGACGTCGGCCACTGCGTGTGACACGCGCTCGATACGGACGCGGCCGGAGGCGATCAGGCGCTCGGCTGCCGCCATGGTATCCGTCGCCTCCCCGAGTGTGCGAATGTTGTCCTCGATTCCGGCGAGGGAGGTCGGGGTGAGCCAGAGGATCTCGGGCTTCGTTGTCAGGGCGCGGAGCACCTGGACCATTTCATTGCCCGACGGCGCGCACACCTGGCAGAGGCTTTGGGTGACGATGAGGTCGGGCGCGATCTCACGCAGCAGGGTCTCGTCGACCACGTAGAGGCTGTCTCCGCGTCCCAGCCGCTCACTCACCGCGTCGTCGATCTCGTGCAGGCTCATGCCGTCCATCGCGATCGCGTTTCGCACAACGACCGGCTTCTGCCGCACCTCCGGCGGATAGTCGCACTCGTGGGTGACCCCCGCGAGTTGATCCGCAAGCCCGAGTGCACAGAGCATCTCGGTTGATGCCGGAAGAAATGAGACTATGCGTTGAGCCGTCATGTGAATCCCAATTCCCTCACGGACGGAGGAAGTAATCGAGATAGAGATATACGCAGGGCGCGACAAGGAGTACACTGTCAAATCGGTCGAATGCGCCGCCGTGTCCCGGGATGAGCGCCGACGAGTCCTTCACGCCCGCGTCGCGTTTTAAAAGCGACTCCGTCAGGTCACCAAGTTGGCCGATGGTGCCGACAACCACGCCCATGAAGATGGCGCCGCTCAGCGGTAGAAAGGGGAGCAGGAGGAACTTGGCACCCACCGCCGCGAGAATCGCAAACACCAGCCCAGCGATCGCGCCCTCCCAACTCTTGTTTGGGCTCACGCGGGGAAACAGTTTGTGTTTTCCCCACGGTGCCCCCACGTGGAAGGCCGCCGAGTCGCAGATCCAGATCGTTGCGAAGACGGATATCACCATGTAGCCGCCCCACGCGTGAATCTGGTGTGCGACCTGTGCGTCGCTCACCGACGAGCTGGTCGATAAGAAACGGGCTGCCGGAAACGATCCAGCGACAAAGAGCTGGCGTATGCCGATGAAGGTACCGAAGAACAGCGAGATATAGACCACGCCGAGGAGTGTGGTCGAGAGGTTCAGAATCGCCGACCCCTCGTTGCGGAACAGCTCTCGGAGGCCGAAGGCGATGACGGTGATGAGGAGAACCGTCACGACCAGTGGCGGCTGCGAGGCAAGGCCGAGGAAGAACGACAAGTTGATCGCAAAGCCAGCGATGAGGCCCAGCGCGACCATCGGCTTGGCGCCCTTCGCGGCGGCCAATCGATAGAACTCGTGCAAGGCCACGGCCGACACGACGGCCACGAACCCAAAGAAATACACACCTCCGGCCATACATAGCAGGAGAATGATCGGTATGGCGACGATACCGACCAATACACGCTGTGCGAGGTTGCTCACGAGTGCGCGGAGGCCTCTGCTTCTCCAACGCCACGGCTCGCGACGCGACGGTGTCGAGATCCCCGCCCAGCTTGTCCATCTCACGCTGGAACTGGCAGTCGATGATCAGCAGGTCGATCACGAATCCGGCCAGGTTCACGGCGAAGATGATCGTGAAGATGAGTGGATAGGGAACCCAGATCCCGAAGTACAGCGCGAATCGCTTCATCCCGGGGTCCCACTTCGCGCGATGGGCGACGGTCGTCATGAGACCGATCGCGATCAGCGCGAGGATGACGAGACTCCATGACACGAGGCCCGCCACCGCGAAGCCAAGGAAGATCACCGTCTCCGAAGCGCGGTCGACGCCTTCGTCGAGTTTCTTCCCCGATTCGGATGCGAGACCGAACTCTCGCGCCATGCCGCCGTCCATGGCGTCGAGGATCTGGCCGAGTGCCATCAAGGCGAGGCCAAGGCCAACGTGCTTGAGGCCGATGGCGACGGCTGCCGCCAGGCTTACGACAAAGGTCGACCAGGTGACTTGTGTCGGGGTGATCCCGAGCTTCAGGTGCAGGAATCGGAAGGTCGGCCTGACTACCTTGTCCCCGAACCGGACAAGGAATGGCATGCGGTCATACACGGAGCCAGCCGACGAAGACGGCGATGTTGAGAACGAGGAGTACGGTGAACAGGATGCCTTCTTTCACCTTGTCCGGGATGTTCGTGAGCCAGCCCCGGGTGACGAACGTCGAGTACGGATAGAATGGCATCTTCTCGAAGCGTACGCTGTAGTCCATCGCCACGTGAATCACGAAGAAGATCGCGGGGATGATGGTGCCCAGGAAAAAACAGAGCGGCAGGATCCACAGGAGTGCGACAGGCTCCTGCAAGGACGAGCGCCAGTAGTACCCGCGTTTGTCGTGCAGACCGACGGCGCGGAGATAGTACGGCAGCTTCACGACGTGGTCGACGTCGACCCCCAGACCGAAGGTGTATGCGAGGGCGCACTCCTCCCCTTTGAGGCCGAGGGCCTGAACGCCGAGAGAATGTCGCCAAAATGTGCGTAAAGATTGTCATGGAGGATTCGTTGAGGGGCGCTGCCCTAGCCAGGGGCCGGGAGAAGTGGACCCGGCTGAGGGGCGCCGGGGGAGTTACACACCTGTGTCGTGTCGCTGATACCATGGAACGAAGGCCAATTTGGCGTTCGGCGGCCGAATTTTCGAGGACTATCCCGCGATCATCCAACCGGGGGCGCCAAGCGGGGTATTCTACATTATGGGTCGCTTTGCCCGATACCTCCCGTTGAGTGATCCGCTGCGCCGCTCCCTGATGTTTCTTGCGCGTCAGAGGCCGGCGCCTAGCTTGTGGTCGTGGCGCTAGATATGGCGGCGGAGCTTCAGACTGCTTTGGGCACGCGCTATCGGATCGAGCGCGAGATCGGCCGAGGCGGGATGGCCACGGTGTATCTGGCCGAAGACACCAAGCATGGCCGACTGGTGGCGCTCAAGGTGCTCCACCCCGAGCTGGCCGCGGCCGTCGGGCCGCAGCGCTTCCGGCGCGAGATCACCATCGCCGCCCAGCTCCAGCACCCGCACATCCTGCCGCTGCTCGATTCCGGTGAGGCGCCGGCCAGTGGCGCGAGCGGGACGGGCCCGCTGTGGTTCACGATGCCGTATGTGGTGGGGGAGAGCCTGCGACAGCGTCTGGCGGTCGCCCATCAGTTGCCGTTGGCAGAGGCGCTGGCGATCACGCGCGAGGTGGCGCAGGCGTTGGAGTACGCGCACCGACAGGGGGTGGTGCACCGCGATGTGAAGCCGGAGAACATCTTGGTGGCGCGCGACGGGGGCGCACTGCTCGCGGATTTCGGGTTAGCGCGGGACCTGGCGGAGGGTGGGGTGCGCGGGGCCAGTGGAGGGAGCGGGGGTCGGCGCCTCACGGAGAGTGGGTTGAGCGTCGGGACGTTGGAGTACATGAGTCCGGAGCAGATGACGGGGCAGCGCGACGTCGATGCACGGACGGACGTGTACGCGTTGGGGTGCGTGTTGTACGAGATGTTGGCGGGGGAGCCGCCGTTCACGGGGGCGACACCCCAGGCGCTGGTGGCGCGGCGGTTAGTGGAGCGGCCGTTGCCGGTGCGGGCCGTGCGGGATCGGATACCGGTGGGGGTGGAGCGGGCGATCGAGATCGCGTTGGCGCGGGCGCCGGCGGACCGGTATCAAAGTGCGGGAGAGTTTGCCGACGCATTGGCCCGAGGCGAGCAAGAAGCTGACACGCGAAGCAGCGATGATGCGCCCGCTGCCCGCCTAGACCAACGCGACATCCTGCGACCGGCGCCCCCTTCTCCCTGGGACACGGATGTCGAAGGGGTACTCCGGCGGCATTCGGGTGACCAGCCAGCGAGGGTCAGTGATGCGTCGTCGCGGGTGCGACCACGGTCGCGATGGCGGATTGTAGCAGCAGGGGTCGTTATCGCCAGCGCGGCCGCCGTCGGTGCGTACGCGTGGTTCGAGCGGACCGCATCCACGGCCCACCCGCTCATGCTCGCCGTGCTGCCGTTCGAAAACGTCGGCGACGGCGCGGTCGGGTACTTCACCAATGGCATAACGGATGAGATTCGCGGCGACCTTTCGCGACTCCCCGGTCTCCAGGTGATCGCGCGCGGCAGTTCGGTCCTGTACGGACACGGCAACAAGCCGCCCGAACAGATTGCGCGCGAGCTCGGGGTGTCGTATCTGCTCACCGGACAGGTACGGTGGGCGAAACAGGCCGACGGGGCGATGATCGCGAGTGTCGAGCCGGAGCTGATTCGGGCAATGGCGGGTCGTGCGCCGACGGTCTATTGGCAGCAGCGATTCGATGTCGACCCCACGAATGCTCTCGAGGTCCAGGGGGATATTGCGTCGAACGTGGCGTCTGTCCTCCATGTCGTCGCGGGAGCCACCGAGCGGCAGGCGTTGCTCGAGCGGCCGACGAACAACGCGGCTGCCTATGACGCGTATCTCCAGGGCGAAGCGGCAACGCAAGGACTCACGACTACAGATCCACCGGCAATGTGGCGCGGGATTGGGTACTACACGAAGGCTGCGACAGCGGATTCGACATTCTTATTTGCCTGGACGCGGCTCAGTCGCTCCTATGCGCGGCTCTACGCCAACAGCACGCCGACCCCGGCGAACGCCGACGCCGCGCAGCGGGCGCTCGAACACGCCGAGGCGCTCGCGCCAGATCGCCTCGAGACGCAGATCGCCCTCAGCGACTACGTATCGTTGGTCGAGCACGACGAGCGGCGTGCCTATGCCATCTTGTCCGCGCTGCTGCAGCGCTATCCGGACAACGTCCAACTCATCGGGGGCGTCTCCGTCGATGAGCGCCGATTGGGTCGTTGGGATGACGCGCTCGCGCACGCGCAGCGCGCAGCGAAGCTGGACCCGTTGTCACCCGTCGCCAATCGGCAGCTCGCCAGTACGCTGCTCCGGATGCGCCGATTCCCCGACGCGGCGGTCGTCTGCCGGCATGGGATGGAGTTGGCTCCCACGAACCTCGGCACGATCGAGCGCATGGCCCTGGTCTCGCTGGCTCAGGGCGATTTGGCACGCGCTCAGGCCGTGGTCCGCTCCTCGTTGGCGACGGTGGACACGACGAGACTCCTCGTGTTTTTCGCCACGACCGGGGACCTCTTCTGGGTATTGACCGACGCCCAGCAACGGTTTCTGCTCGCGTTGCCCCCGGCGGCTTACGATGACGATCGGGCGTCGTGGGGCATCCGCCGCGCCGAGCTTTATGGACTCCGGGGCGACGCGACCCAGGCGAGGACCTATGCCGACACGGCGTGGCGGGGATACCAAGAGCAGCTAAAGGCGTCACCGCAGGATTACGAGCGACGGATGCTCTATGCGTTGGCGCTCGCGTACGCGGGTCATAGGACTGAGGCGATCCGTGAGGGTGAGCGCGGCGCCGCCCAGATGCCGATCAGCCGCAACGCGGAGCTGGGTCCGTATATGCAACAGCTCCTGGCACGCGTGTATATGATGGTCAGAGAGCCAGATCGCGCGATCGATCATCTTTCCGTGCTCCTGACCGTCCCCTACTTCATCACGCCTGCGTGGTTACGCATTGACCCGACCTGGGCACCGCTTCGCGGTAACCCACGGTTTCAACGGTTGGCGTCGGCGTCCTGACCGCGTGCGGGCCGGGTCAGCTCTCGTCAGCCGAAGGGCCGTACATGCCGGGGACCGGCACGTCGTTGAGGCGCAGATAGACCCCGAGCTGCGCGCGGTGATGCACGAGATGATTGAAGAACATTCGGCGGTACGCGAGAAATCGCGGGCCCTCGAAGATGGTCCGGCCCTCGAAGCTCAGCTTCCACTTGTCGGTCCAGGCTGAGTCGGGCGTCGCCTTGAGCGCTGAGCGGACCTTGGCTGCGCCTTCGTCCAGGACGCGCACGAGCTGTGCCGGCGATTCGAAGGGGACGGCACTGAAGCTGCCTCTCGAGAAATCGAGTCCCGGCGTGGTGAGCACGGTGACTCCGAACTGGTTCAGCTGCGCCACATGAGGCGCGAGTTTCCCGAGCGGCATCGACTTGGTGTGCGGTGCGAAACTCTCCTTGTCGGCCGGTAGGCGCTCCAACGTCTTGCGCGTGTTCACCATCTCGGCATCAAACTCCGGCAGTAACAGCTCGCTGATCGGCATCGGTTCCTCGCTATGGGGGACCGGGATTATAACAAGGGATCCGGGATCTGGGGGTCCGGGGTCCGTCCAAGGCCAGCTGTTGTGCGCCGCGGCTAGCCCCGCGATTGGTTCCGGACCCCGGACCCCGGACCCCGGACCCCGGACCCCGGACCCCGCGGACCCCGGACCCCTTGTCCCTACCGGTCCGTCGGGGTCTCGGGCGCCAGGTCGCCGCTCTCCAGGGCGCGTTGGGCGATCGCTGCCAGTCGAGCGTCCTGATTGGTGCGCAATCCGCGCACGTTGCGCCGCACGCGGCGCATGGCCGCCGGGATGAAGACCCGAGCGCAATCCAGCTCGGCGGCTGCCGCCTCCACACTCCCTGCTCGCTCGATTTCCCATGTCGTGCGTGAGAGAACTGCCACCGACAGGTAGATGTCGATCGCGGCGTTGGCTAGCCGAAGCTGCAGAAACTCCTTCTCGATCACCTTCTTCCCGTGTTTGACGAGCAGGGCCTCGACGCCGAGCGCGAGATCGTGAATCATCGTCGCGACACGGTCTGCTTCGTCGCTCAGCGCGCTATGCACGCGGGTAAATTCGGCCTTGGTGATCTGGCGCTTTGCTCGGCCGGCCACATACGAACCGATGGCACCAAGGGAGTGTAGGGGGTCGCGGAACGCATTGCCAAGTGCCTGGAGTCGTTCACCGGGTTGTTGCAGCGCGGTGAGTGCGACGAGGACCCGCAGGATCTCGTTCGTCCCCTCGAAAATCAGATTGATGCGTGAATCACGGACGGCCTGCTCATACGGGTATTCCTTCGAATAGCCGATGCCCCCGGCGATCTGCAACGCGTCATTGGAGGCGCGAAAGGCGAGCTCACTCGCGAAGATCTTGCAGGCGGCCGTCTCGAGCGAATAGTCGATCTCTCCGCGATCCATCATCCCGCCGGTGAGCATCCATGCTGCATCGGCTGCATACGTCTCGGCTGCATTGATGGCGATTTTCTGCTGGATCATCTCGAACGACCCGATGGGACGCCCAAACTGGTGACGCTGCTTCGCGTAGACGAGTGCCTCGTGCATGATGTGGCGTGCGCCACGGGCGGATCCCGCGGCTAACCCCAGCCGACCCGAATTGAGAATCTCGAGCGCGATCTTGAAGCCGTGCCCCTCTTCGCCGAGGCGGTCCGTGACTGGGACGCGTACATTGGTAAAGGTGACCGCGCGGGTATCGCTGGCTTTGATGCCCATCTTCTGCTCCGGCTGACCCAGCGTGATGCCCGGCGCGTGGCCATCCACAATGAATGCGGTCACTCGTGGTTTGGTCGCGCCATCCGCCTGTCGCCCAGCGACTTTGGCGAACACTGTGAAGACGCCCGCATAGCCGGCATTGGAGATCCAGATCTTGGTGCCGTTGATCGTATACGCGCTCCCGTCTGGACTGAGTGTGGCCGTGGTGGCCATCGCCTGGGCATCGGAGCCCGAGCCAGGCTCGGTGAGACAGAACGCGGCGACCGTCGTGCCCGCGGCGCACCCCGGCAGCCACCGCTGCTTCTGGTCGTCGGTTCCGAACAAGGTGATGCCTTTGCAGCCGATGCTCTGATGTGCGCCGGCGTAGACGCAGAGCGCTGGATCGGCTGCGCCAATCTCCCCGAACACGCGGCTGAACACTCGTGCCGATGCGCCGAACCCGCCGTAGGCCTCCGGGATGTTCAGACCCATCAGGCCGAGCTCGGCGAATCCCGAGCGCAGCGCGTCCGGGAACTTCCCGTCATGGTCGAGCTTCTTGGAATCCACGTTCTCCGCAGCCCATGCGCGGAAGGAATCGATGATCATGCGCAGCGACTCGCGCTCGTCCGGCGCCAGCGGAGTGAAGGGAAAGACCAGGTCCTCGCGGATCTCGCCGAGGAACACACCACGAATGAAGGAGGGATAGAGTGTCGGCTGCGCGAGGTGTGGCGCGGCGGCGGCCGGCGGCGTGCGGCGCGGTGCGGTCACGGGAAGTATCCGAGAGAAGAGACGTACCGTACGGAGAGCAGCGAGTAGAAAATAGGGACTTTCTACTTTTTCGGAGAGATCGCGTCGGCGAGTCCCCCGCGCTGCCGCAACTCGACGCGCCGGATCTTGCCGGAGACGGTCTTGGGCAGGCTCGTCACGAACTCGATATCCCGTGGATATTTGTAGGGTGCGGTCACGCGCTTCGTGTGGTCCTGCAGCTCACTCGCGAGCTCCGGCGATTCCCTGAATCCCGGAGCCAGCACGACGAATGCTTTGACGACGTGCCCGCGATCGGCATCGGGCTTGGCGACGACGGCGGCTTCTGCGACTGCGGGGTGCTCGAGCAGCGCTGACTCGACCTCGAATGGGCCGATGCGATAGGCGGCGGAGATGATGATGTCGTCCCCCCGTCCTACGAACCAGAAATAACCCTCATCGTCGACCATCGCCCGGTCGCCGGTGAAATACCAGTCGCCGCGTATCGCCTTGTCTGTCGCATCGGGGTCGCGCCAGTATTCGTGGAACAGCCCGAGCGGACGATCTGGCCGCACCCGAATCGCGAGATGTCCTTCCTCACCGGGTGGCAAGACCGTGCCCTCGGCGTCGGTGATGTGGACATCGAACCCCGGAGCCGGCTTTCCCATCGATCCGGGCTTGACCGGCATACACCGATAGTTCGCAACGACGTTCACCGTCTCGGTCTGGCCGTATCCGTCATAGATCGTACGGCCTGTCTCGGCGCTCCAGATCTTGATGACTTCGGGGTTGAGCGGCTCGCCCGCGGCGGTGCAGTGCCGGAGTGACGACCAGTCGTACGGCGCAAGATCGAGGCAAACGAGCGCGCGGTACACAGTCGGCGGGGCGCAGAAGGACGAAACGCGGTGGTGGGTGATCACACGCATCATGAGCTCATAGTCGGGTTTTCCGCGGCTGTCCCAGAGCATCAGTGCTGCGCCCAGCCGCCACTGTCCGAACAGCATCCCCCACGCTGCCTTAGCCCATCCAGTATCGGCGAGCGTGCAGTGCAGGTCGGATGGCCCCAGGTCCTGCCAGAAGCGAGCCGTGATCTCGTGACCGATTCCGTACGACGCCTGCGTGTGGAGCACCATCTTGGGGTACGCTTCCGTCCCCGAGGTGAAGTAGATGAGCAGTGGGTCGTCCGCCGCGGTCGGCGTGACGTCGGGTGCGGCATCGGAAGCTCGCGCTACTTCCTGCTCGAACCCCAGCCAGTTCGGCTGCCTGGGTCCCACGGCGATGTACGTCCGCAGTGACTCACAACGAGCGCGGACGGCGTCCACCTTTTCCACCCCGTCGGCGTCGGTGATCACGACACTCGCGTCGGCTCTGGCCGCGCGGTATGCGATGTCGCGCTCGGTGAGGAGCGTCGTGCCGGGCAGGGGGACAGCGCCCAGCTTACAGCAGCCGAGCATGACATCATACCACTCCACAATGCGGGGCAGCATGACGAAGACGCGATCACCTTTCTGCACCCCGCACGCACGGAGGAGGTTGGCGACGCGGTTGGAGCGGCGGGCAAGGTCGGTGAACGTGTACCGTCCCGTCTCGTGTCCGTCAGCTCCCACGCCGACGAGCGCGAGGCGGCGCGGGTCGCGATGGGCCCACGCATCGACGACATTGCGCGCTGCGTTGAAGAGGGGCGGCACGTCGAGGCGAAACGTGCGTCGACTCGTCGCGTAATCGACCATGTTGTTCGACGGCTCGCTCATCGGCGGCTCCAGGTTGCGGGTCATACGACGCAGGCGCTCCCAGATCACCTGTCTAAGAGCGCCTGCATGTCAGTCCGGCTGCTGCCGTCTATGCCTTGGTGACACTCGCTTTGACCTTGGCTTCGAGCGCCGCCAGCTCGGTCTCGAACTTCGTGAGCCCGGCGTGCGCCGCCGCACCTGCCTGTTGCTTCGCGGCGTTGGCTTTGACTCGCAGGTCTGCGAGTTTCTTTGTGGTGGCCGCCTGTGCCTTACTTCCAGCCGCCGAGAGCTCGCCTTTGAGCTTGTTCATCTCCGCGTGCAGCGCAGCGAGTCGTTGATCCAGATTCTCCATCACGCCTCCTGCCGCGACAGGCGCGGCGGTTGTGGAGCGACCTCAGCCGTCACCGGTGCGCGACGCTGAGCGGGTATAACGTACTCGCCTGTGGCCCCGACCGCTGCTCACTGGCCTCTAGCCCCTAGCCACCCTTCTGGTAAATATGGACGAGCCTTTGTCCATCCCCGACATCGACCACGAGGACACGACGATGCGTAACTACGCGACGGGCGGCATACGGAGCCGGGCTGCGGTCGGGCCCGCAGTTGCCGTGATGTTGGCGACAGCACTCGCATTCCCACGGTCGATGCGCTCGACGGTCGGCCCCCTTTCAGAGCTCGGGCCGGCGCCCGTCACCGCGCCTCGCGCGGGAGCGGCCGTGGCAACCATACCGATGCAGCCGCCGCCCGAGGATCCGCCAGAGCTCGTCGGACGGCTCGCCTTCCTCGAGGGGCAGGTGTCATATCGTCCGGGATCTGATCAGGACTGGGCGCCGGCAACACCGAATCGCCCGGTCATGTCTGGGGATGCGCTCTGGGCCGATGCGGATGGTCGTGGAGAAGTCGATGCCGGGTTTGCCAATCTCCGCTTCGGCAATCAGGCGGAGGTAGACGTCGTCCGACTGGACTATGACGGGTTCCAGGTGCGCTTGCCTCAAGGCTCGCTGATCGAGCGTGTGCGCACCTACAACGAGAACCAGGACGAAGTCGATGCTCCCAACGCCGCGATCGTCCCGGGTCAAGTCGGTGAATACCGAGTCGACGTGTCGCCCGATGGCAGTGTGACGACGGTGACGGTATTTACCGGCGGCGTCCAGGTGACTGCCGCGGGGTCGTCCTTCCAGGTCGATGCGCAACAGACGGCGACCGTAAACGGTACCGACAACCCGACGTTCAACTTGACGGATGCCGGTCCGGTCGACGATTTCGACAACTGGTCGGTGGCGCGGGACGCGCGTGAGGACCGCGCGACCGAGGCACGCCGCTACGTCGCCGAGGGTGTGCCGGGCACGGACGACTTGGACGGCTATGGTGGGTGGTCGCGCGATCCGCAGTACGGCGCGGTGTGGTATCCCAACGGGGTTGCCGCGGGTTGGGCTCCCTACCACGACGGCCATTGGGTGTGGGTGAGCCCGTGGGGTTGGACGTGGGTCGATGACGCGCCATGGGGATGGGCGCCGTTCCACTACGGTCGTTGGGCGTACGTCGGCAATCGCTGGGGATGGTGTCCGGGCCAGGTGGTAACGCAGCGGCCCGTTTACGCGCCCGCGCTCGTCGTGTTTGTGGGCGGTGGGCCGGGGGGGCCCGGCGGGAACGTGGGCTGGTTCCCGCTCGGACCGCGGGAAGTCTATCGACCCGCGTACCCGACGAGCGAGACGTATGTCCGGCAGATCAACGTCACGAACGTGACGAACATTACCAACGTCACGAACGTCACCAACGTGACCTATCGAAATCGGGAAGCGCCCGGTGCGCTCACTGTCGTCCCGGAGCGGACGCTGGTCAACGCAGAGCCCGTGAGCCACGCGGCCATCGCCCCGCCGCAGGACTTTGCGAGGTCGGGCGGCCTGGCCATGGCGCCCGCCGTGGTGCCGACGCGGGCGAGTCTGGAGTACCACCCGCAAGGTGGACGGGCCGCGGTGTCGCCGCCCGCGGCACTCGCCTCGCGACCGGTCATCGCGCTCCACTCGCCACCACCCGCGCCGGTCTCATTTGCGGCCCAGCAGTCGGCACTCACAGCCAGCCACGGTCGGCCACTCGGTGAGTCGCAGCTCGCGACGCTTCGCCAATCATCACCCGCGCGAACTCCCATTGCCCCAATCAAAGCCGCGGGTCCTGCACGGCCGGTGACGCTCACCCGTGGTGCACCTCCGACCCCGGCGGCGAAGCTGCTGTCGAGCAGCAAAGAGCGGGCGGTCGGCAGTCGGGTCACCGCGCCGCCAACCACATCGCGTCCCGCGGGGGCGTCTGCATCGCAGCCAGCGAGGCCCGTCCAGACGCCACCTAAGGCAACCGGCTCCTCGAGTCAGTCGACGCTGGACCGGCAGTACCAAACGGAGCGCAATGCGATGGAGACACGTCATCAGGCCGAGTTCGCGAAGCCGCCCGCTGGCGAGACGCAACAGAGCTTGGCCGCTCGGCAGGAATCCGAGCATCGCGAGCTCGACACGCGATATCAATCGGCAAAGGTGCAGGGGCTCAAGACACTTCCGCCCAAGCCGGCGGCGAAGCCCGCGCCCAAGCCCGCGCCCAAGCCCGCGAAGGACGACAAGAAACAGTAAGAGATTAGGGACTAGGGGTTTGTTAGTCCCTAACCCCTAGTCCCTTATGGCGCGAGCACGGCCATCACGAGCTGCTGGGTGTCACGCGTCGCTCCGTCATAGTAGAAGACATAGACCTTGTGCGTCTTGTCGTCAATGGCGCACGTCCGTGCGCCGCCGCCCGTGGGCACCTTGGCCACGACCGAGAACTTGTCTGGGCTGTCCTCATGGATCATGGTCAGCGTGCTGTCCTTTCGGTTTGCGTTGCAGATCAGCTTCGCCACCGGGTCAAACGCGTTCTGGTCGGCCCGACTCGGCACGCCGATGCGGGTCACGACGTCCCCGTTGTCGGCGTTCACGACGACCATCTCCGTGTCGCACGCCATGAAGAGCCGGCGAGAGCCGGCGTCCATCGCCAGTCCCTGCGCTCGGCCGCAATTCGGAATGCGGAACGTAGGACCGATCTTGAGCGTGCGCGCGTCGACACGTTGAATGAATCCCGAATCTTCGACGTTGAGAAAGAGATACCCTTTGCCGTCGGCCACACCGGACTCGAGGCCATCGCCGATCGTGGTCTTGGCGACGAGCTTCCCGCTGCGCATGTCGACGATCCACGCGTCCTTGCCCTCCCATGTGAAGGCGCGGTGCGTGACCGGGTCGTAGCGGATCCCGTCGCCTTTGGCGTCCACATGTCCTTCGACGGCGAGCGTCTTGAGGTTGAAGATCACGCCATTGCGGACGAGGCCACGATTCTCGTCGGCGGCGATGGCGTACCCACCACCACCGCCCTCCACGGTGCCGACGACGGTGTCTTTGTCGACATCGACGACGTTGTCGCCCATCCCATACAGGCGTCGTCCCACGGGATCGACGATGAGGTAGTCAGCGCGGACGTGGCCAAGGACCGTGTGCTTGACGACGTGATAAGCGGAGCTTTGGGCCGAAAGAGGGAGAGGCGGCCTAGCAACGAGCGGCAGGACGACGGCAGCGATCATGGTGCAGCGAGCGGAGAGCACAGCACCTCCTAGAGAGGGGAGGGAAGACGGGCGCGCTCCAGACAAAGTAGACCGCCAAGCTGTCACCACCATGACAAACCGTGCGCCGCGTGCGACGTCGAGGATTTGTCGGAAATCCGATACGGAACCGGGGTGCAGCCATGCGACGCCCGTGACTCGAGACGCGTACTCTCTCGGTCCGTGCGGTGTGCAGCCCGGAGCATCATCCAAGTCGCGATACGTCTGCGTCGGTGACGGCGAGCGTGTCTGGCCGCTCGCTCCACGTGGCGGATGCGGCGTTGATCGCGCTCGCGACGGTGTACACGCAGAATCACTACGCGTTCGACGCGCTGACCGGGTTCCTGGTGGTGCTCGTGTTGCAGTGCGCAGCGATACCGCTGCTCGAAGGCCGACGGCTTACGATACCGTGGTTGATCAGCGAGTCGGCCTCGTAGCGAGGCGCGCGGTCGGAGGGGCGACCGCGCGCTATGCGAAACCCACCGAGTCTAGCTCTGGGCTGGCGCGGTCGCGCCCGTCAGTGCGGCCTTGACGCTGCCGAGCTTGAAGAAGCCGACAAGGAGGATGATGCCGCCGATGATCGCAAACGCTGCCATGAGTCCCAGGATGGCGGCGAGCGTCACGGGCGGTGCGGCGATCGCATAGAGGCCGGCGAGGACGCTGAGGACGCCGAACGCTGCGGTCCAAGCCCAAGCCGAGTGCATCCGACGTTCCTGCACGGCGATGTAGATCCCGAAAAAGCCGGACACCAGGAGCCAATAGGACGCCCAGACGACGGCGAACACCAAGGAGAGGGTCGGATAGTAGTAGAGTGCGGCAATCCCGAACCCGACGCTCACGAGGCCGCCGATGATCAACAGCCACCAGTGCGGCAGTATCGAGCGGAACTCGATCCCGTCCACGACCTGCGTGATGCCGCTAACGATTGCCCAGATCGCGATGAGGAGGGCGAACGCCGCGGCGGACTCGAGCGGTCGAGTCACGATAATGATCCCGATGGCGAGGGCGACGAGCGCCCTGACCAGCATTCCCCAGCGAGCGCGAGTGTACACATGGTGCACAGCGTCGGAGAGCATGACAACCTCCTGGCGAAGAGGTGCAGCGGACCACAACGGGAGGGGCAATATAGGGTGGCTCGGTCAACGGCGCACCATGGAGGACCCCATTGGCCAAGTGCGGCGATCGCAGCGGCGACGCGGTCGCAGGGCCTACTCCGCCCGCGACCGCGTCGTGTCTGTGAACCGTGCGGTGTAGAACTGATCGATCGCGTCGGTGTGCCGCGTCGGATTGAGATAGTAGTAATCCTGATTGTGAATCCGGAGGTGGACGAGCGCGAGCACCGTCCCGGCGTACGCCTGCTCCGACAATGAATCAACGGTACGATCGCCCGTGACATAGGGGGAAATGCGCGGCCGAAACGCCAGCGTCTTTCCCACCAGATCGACCGTGCTCAAGATCGAGCCATCAGAGTGCCAATGTTTGGGATCCGACACGCGAGGCTCCACGGTCTCGAGCTGCACGGTGCCACTGTCCAGACGAAGCGTGAGGCGACGCTCGGACGACCCCCCATCCGAGAACTCGAGCACGCCGGGCTTGTCTCGCAGTGAATAGGGTGGCTTTGGCAGTGTGTCATAGACCGAGATGTCGAGCTTGAGCTCATCGAGCAGCACCGCCAGGGCAGCCGTCTCACGCTGCGTGACCTGCGGCTTCGTAGGGGAATACTTCGGAAAGAGCGGAGAATAGTCAGGTACGGAGACCTCGGTAGGGATGTCCCGTGTGCTCCCGCCGGATCCGCTCAACTCGGAGACGTAGAAGCCTGCCTTCGAAGAAGACGGGTCCTCGAGATCGCGGACCGACGACATGGCCTGCCGCAGCTTTGCAACGAACGCCGCCACGGCAAACGCACGGGCCGGCAGCCGGATCCGACTCGACACGTACACGTCCGTGAATGGGTGCACCGCGCGATCGATCCCCGTCAGCGTGAGCTGCGCCCGCTGCACCGCCGCGAGCGCCTGCGCCGCATCGGACTGTGCCTTCTCCGCGTCCTGCTCGACTTCCAGCGTCTTGGTCACGAGGGCGAGTACGAGCGACGCAATCACCCCGATCAGCGCCCAGCGACCCCAATTCGTGATGTGCCCCACCTTGTCCTTGAAGTCGACCAAGATGCCAGTCAACCCCGCGGCGGCGGAACCGACGATTGCGATGTACTGGCACACGATGAGGGCACTCGCTACCACGTGACGCTCGCAGTTAGGTCGATGGGCCGCGTCGATGAAATCCGCGGGCGATTCGTCAGACGCTCACCATCCAGCCGTGCGGATCGGCCGCCCGACCGTACCGGATGCCGCCCAGCGCATCACGGATCTTGCGCGTGAGGGGACCGTTGCGGCCGTCGGCGATCATCAGGCGCTCGCCGCGGTATGAGAGCTCGCCGATCCCCGCTATGCCCACGCCCGTGCCAGTCGCCCAGACTTCGGATAGGCGGCCAGCGCGACCCGCCTCGAAGATCTCGTCGATGGAGAGCGGTCGCTCGCGCACTGACACGCCCCAATCCCGGAGCAGGGTCAGCACCGAGTCGCGCGTCACGCCCGCGAGGATCGTGTCGGACAAGGGCGGCGTCGCCACCGCGTCGTCGATCCGTACCATCACGTTCATGACCCCCAACTCATCGACGTATTTCCGCTCCACGCCGTCCAGATACAACACCTGATCGAACCCCTGTCGCTCCGCTTCCCGCGTCGGATACAGTGTTGCCGCGTAATTGCCTCCAGTCTTGCACGAGCCCATCCCGCCACGCACCGCACGGACGTACGCGTCGGACACCAAAATCTTGAGTGTCTTGTCCGCGGCGTAGTACGGGCCCGCGGGTGTCGCGATGACGTAATAGATGTAGCGCTTCGACGCCCGCATCCCGAGCCCTGCCTCCGACGCGACGATCGTCGGGCGGAGATAGAGCGAAGTCCCCGGTGATCGCGGGACCCAGTCGGCGTCCATCTGCACCAACGCGTGCAGCGAGCGCACGACGAGATCGGGGTCGAGCTCTGGGATGCACATGCGCTCGCACGACCGCTGGAGTCGTGCGGCGTGCGCCGCCGGACGGAAGATGCCGATCGTGCCATCGACCGCCCGATACGCCTTGAGACCCTCAAACACCGACTGCGCGTACTGCAACACCATCGCAGCCGGCTCGAGCAAGAGTGGCTGATGCGGCTCGATCCGCGGACATTGCCACCCATGCTCCTCGGCGTAGTCCATCAGGAACATATGGTCCGTGAAGACCGTTCCGAACTTGAGATCCTGGTCGGCGGGACGCGGCTTCGGCGCCTTGGTCTTTTTGATCTGGATCTCGTTCACTGATTCCATTCCGTCACCCCGCGACAGAGATCTCGAGCGTCAACTGCACGGCGTCCCGACCCGCTACCCCTGAGTCGCGACTGCGCGACCGGGTCGCTCGTACGCCAAGCGCGCCTTCGTGTTCCAGGAGCCAGCGCTTCCGCTCGATCCCACCCCCGAATCCAGTGAGTGCGCCCGATGCCCCGATCACGCGGTGACACGGCACGATGATCGGCACTGGGTTCTGACCATTCGCCGCGCCGACCGCCCGGAACGCGTCCGCCGCGCCAATCCGGCGCGCGATCTCGCCGTAGCTCATCGTCGCGCCAAACGGGATGAGGCACAGCGCTTCCCACACACGGCGCTGAAACGGGGTGCCCTGCATCGAAAGCGGAGTCTCGAACACTTTGAGCGCGCCCCGAAAGTACGCGTCGAGCTGCGCACAGGCGTCCGCCAGCAGGCCGGACGCACGGCCGTCATCCCGCTCATCGCGGACCCACTGGCGCAGCGTCTCGCGTGGCGGTCGGTCGAAGTACACGGCGCTCACGCCGCGGTCGTCTGCGGCGATATGGAGCTCGCCGATCGGGCTCGCGAGTGTGGTGAAACGGGTCGGTGCCGAAATCATCGTCTGGGACATCATGACGGGGACGGGATCTGTCGACGGGCGACCGATGCCCCAAGATACTGATGCGCCACGCGCCTGACACGCCGCTTTCGGACCACAATCGGTCGTGCTGTCCCCATGCTAGTCAAGAACGACCTCGACTGGGCACTCGGGCAGGACCTTGGCTTGCCAAATGACGGCCGAGCTCGTTTTCGAGCGTATCAGCTTGCCTGGATTGACCTGCTCCTAGCCCCTAGCCCTATAAGGTGTCCAATCCCGGCACGGCGCGAACCTCTAACTGGGTGCTGCTCTTCGCTTTGCCGTAGGTGACGGTGACGGTGTAGCTGCCCGGGTGCACGTACTTGGCACCCTGACCGCCCCCGTACGACGCGAGCACATCCTTGGTCGGTTGGAGGTCCCACGCCACGCGATTGAGACCCGCCATCGCCGCGCCTGTCAAATGAGCCACCGCTCGTCCCTCCTTCGTCGTGATCGCGATCGCGACGCTGTCCCCCGTCGCCTGGCTCAGGTAATAGCTCAGCAGCACGCCGTTGGGCGGATTCTCGCCACGGAATTGCCCACGACCTGTCCACTCATCGTAGCTCGGAAGTGGCTGGGACTCGATCGCCGTGTCCGGGGCAAATACGTGGACTGTATCTGCCATGATCTGTCGCGATAGCTGTGTCAGCGGCCGCGCTCGATCCACGACGTACAGACTGCGCCCCTGGGTCGCGATCACGATCGAATGCGTCTTCGGCTCGATCAAGATGTCATCGACGGCCGCGGTCGGGAGCTCGCCAAACGAGGACCACGATCGCCCACGATCGAGCGACAGCCAACACCCATGCTCGCTCCCCGCGTACAGCACGTCGCCGTTGTCCGGATCCTCGCGCACGAGACGCATCGGTTCATCCTTGGGCAGGTTGCCAACGATGCTTTGCCACGTCGCGCCACCGTCCATCGTCCGATAGACGAGCGGCGCGTAGTCACCATCGTGCGCCCCATTCCACGCGACGTACGCAACGTTCGCAACCGCATGACTCGCTTCGATGCGACTCACCATGTGCCCGCGAGCCGGCTGCGGGATGGTCGCTGTCAGATCTGACCAGTGCCCTCCATCATCATCCGTCCGCCACAGTTTCCCATCGTCGGTCCCCGCCCATAACACGCCCGCTTTCACCGGCGATTCGGCCAGCGTGAAGACTACGCCGTACGTCTCCGCGCCACTCCCAACCGCCTGCATGCGCGCGAGATCTCTGGTCGACAGGTCCGGTGAAATCACCTGCCAGTGCTCGCCGCGGTCGGTCATCTTGAACACGACGTTGCCGGCGAGGTACATCGTGCCTGGCTCGTGCGCGCTCATAATGAAGGGCGCGAGCCAGTGAAAGCGAAATGCGGGCTCACCCTCCGTGGGCTGCGGCCGCAGGCTCTTGTCCTGGCCGCTTCGCAAATCGAGGCGCACGAGATCGGCGCCCTGTGACTCGAAGTAGATGATGTTGGAGTCCGCAGGATCGAATGCACAGTAGGAGCCGTCGCCACCACTCAGCGTCTGCCAGTCGCCGTTGCGGATCTCCTCCTTACTCCGTGTCTCGCTCGGGCCCACCCAGCTGTTGTTGTCCTGCAATCCACCGCAAATGCGAAAGGGCGTGGAGCGGTCCACGTTCACGCGATAGAACTCGCCGACTCCGAACTTCGACAGGTGGTCCCAGGCCACTGCCCGATTGAACGATTGATACAGCCCGCCGTCGTTGCCGAGCAGGAGATGCTCGCGGTTCAGCGGATCGATGGCGAGAGCGTGGTTGTCGGGGTGGACGGCCTTCCCGAGATCCTCGCGCCACGTCACGCCGCCATCGTCGGACGCGAGGAGCACGAAGCCGAGCAGGTAGATCCGGAGGGAGTCGGCCGGGTCGACCCGGATCTGACTGAAGTAGAAGGGTCGCGGATCGAGCTTGGAGACCCGAGTCCAGTGCTCGCCAGCGTCACCGGAGCGAAAGACGCCGCCTGCCTTGCTGAGCGCGTCGTCGAGGCCGACCGTCCCGCCCGCATCGCTCTGCACGACAGCGAAGAGGATGTGCGGATCGTGCGTGTCGAGTGAGAGGCCGATGCGGCCCATCTCGCCGGGCAGGCCGCCGGTGAGCTTGTGCCAGGTCGCACCGCCATCCGTGCTCTTGAAGATCCCGCCCAGATCCTTGCCGTCGGTCGCGGCAGGCCCGTACGTGAACGACCAGGGTCGCCGGCGCCTCGCGTACAGAGTCGCATACACCACGTCCGGGTCGGACGGATCGATTGCGACGTCGCCCGCGCCGACGCGGTCGTCGTAAGGCGGCTGCGCGCCGAGGACTTTGTGCCAGGTCGCACCCGCGTCGGTCGTCTTGTACAACCCGCGCTCACTGTTCGGCATCCAGAGGTCGCCGATTACGGCCGCATACGCGGTCTTGGGATCGGTCGGGTGGACGGCGATGCGCGCGATCGACTTGCTGTCCTTGAGGCCGACGTTTTTCCACGTGGTGCCTGTGTCGGTCGAGAGATACACGCCATCGCCCCAACTTCCTGAGTTGCGATCGTTGGCCTCGCCGGTGCCGACCCAGATCTCAGTAGGGTCCGACGGTGACACCGCGACGTCGCCGATCGCGGCCACCTTCTCGTGTGCGAAGATGGGCTTGAAGGTGATGCCGTTGTCTGACGTCTTCATTATGCCACCCATCCCAAATCCAACGTAGTAACGGCTGGGTCGCTTGGGATCGAAAGCAATGCTCGAGACGCGCCCACCCATTGCGGCAGGGCCAATGCTTCTCGCCTCGAAGCCGTGGGGCAGCACGAGCGTGGCGCTATCGCTCGTCCGCATCGACGCTGCCGGCGCTTCAGTCGTCTTGCGCGCCTTGCTCCGTTGGGCGCCGACCGTCGAGGCGGCAAGAAGGAGTGCGACAATCGTGGCTTGGTGACCGACAATACGTGGATGCATAGGGCCTTCGGACAGTAAGCGCCGGGGTCAGATCTTCGGTTGAGGTGTCGGTTAAAGTATGCCGCGTGGTGCGCGGTCACGAGGGGTGCGACCACTGGCCGAGGATCGACGCTCGCACCGCTTCCGCTGGGACATCAGGCGGCAAATGTGAGCCGCGCAGAGCGGCTCTGGCCCGCTCGCCTCAGACGTCCTAAGATTGGACGGCGCCGCCTGGAGGCGATCAGATAGTGGCTGACCTTCACGAGCAGCTGCAGGCGACCCTCGGCGACGCGTTCACCATCCAGCGAGAGCTCGGTGGTGGAGGCATGAGCCGCGTATTCCTCGCCGAAGAGGTGGCGCTCGGCCGACCCATCGTGCTCAAGGTCTTGCCGCCGGAGATGGCGGCCGCGGTCACCATCGAGCGCTTCCGGCATGAGATCCGGCTTGCCGCCTCGTTGCAGCACCCGCACATCGTCGCACTTCACTCTGCGGGCCAGGCCGGCGAACTGCTGTACTACACGATGCCATACGTTGATGGCGAGTCAACGGCTCCCTCCGCGCGATGCTCTGGGTCGCTGAGATCGACCTCCGACTCGCAGACAGGGGTGATGCGGCGCACGCTGTGGTCGCGGCGGCGCTCGCGCGGCACCCCTTGGACTCGATGCCCGCGGGCGACCGCCCCTATGGCGATCTCGTGCGCGTGTATGTGCTGATGGGGCAGCTCGATCGTGCGCGGCAATCGTTCGCTGATTTTGAGCGCGACGTGCCGAGCGCCCTCCGAGTCCGTAGTGTGGATTGGCAGAAGGCGGACGGTGCGTTGGCGGCAGGCGAGGGACGGGCCGCAGACGCTATCGCCGCTTACCACGCGATGCGGCAGGCATCGACACCCCCGACTTCGATCGGTTAACAAATTTTGATGGATCAAACCTGGGAGCGAGCTATCAGCACCTCGGGGAGCTGTACGAGCAACGCGGTGACCGGGCCAAGGCCGCAGACTACTACGGGCGCCTGCTCGACCTCTGGCGCAACGCGGACCCCGTGCTGCAACCGATCCTGCGCGATGTGCGCACGCGACTCGCGCGCCTCTCCGTCGACCATTGACGCGGGGGTCAGGTGCGCTCGCTGCCATCATGGCCCGGCGAGCTCCCTAACCCAGATATTCCGGAAGCTGATCGGCGGGCTCGGGTCGCCATGCGCCTGCAACGCGATCGGCGCCCGTGTATACGGTGTGTAGGACGGCAGGCCAGTGTTCCGCGTTTCCCCCAGCATCGCAAAGTGATTCGCGACGAGGAGACCGTTATAGAAAACGGTCGCATACGCGGGGGATCGGAGCTTGCCGTCCGCTTCGAATGTCGGCGCCGTCCATACGACGTCGTAGGTCTGCCATTCGCCGGGCTTCCGACTCGCATTCACGAAGGGGATGCTCTGCTTGTACAGGCTCCCGGCCATCCCGTTGACATATGTGGGATTGTTGTACGAGTCGACGATCTGCAGCTCATAGATGCCATCGGACGCGACGGCGAGGAACACGCCGCTATTCCCACGCTCCTGACTCGAGCCCGTGACATTCGTTGGGACCCGCCACTCGACGTGCAGCTGATAGTCCCTAAACGTCCGGTGCGTCTCGATGTCGCCCGCTGCCTTGTTGACTGTCAAGACGCCGTCCGCGACCGTCCAGTTGGCCGGTGACTTGTCCCGCACCGATTGCCACTCGTCCAGACTCTTGCCGTCGAACAGCACGATGGCGTCGGACGGCGGCGCTTCACTTGTCGCGCCCGGCGTCACGACCCTGGGCACTGGCTCCCAGACTTCGGTGTCCTCGGGCTTGGGCTGCTGTGCCGGTAAGGACGCAGCCGCGGCAAGAAGCGTCGTGAACGCGAGCCGTCGCGGATGGTAGATGCGCATGGTGTCCTCTCGCGAGTGTGAGGGCGGACGCCGAGACAGATCGGCCCTGCCGCGGAAAATACACCACCCGCCCGGGGCGACACGCATTCTGCTGATGCCACGGAGGTGGCGGCACATCCGCTGTCCGGACGAGCGGATGGCGGGCCCTGCTCAGCGCGAGAAGAAGAAGTACTGCACCGCGCCGTAGATGAAGTAGAACGACAGCACCCACAGCGCAATGCCCAACCAGAGATAGACCTTGCCCAACGCGGCCGCGGGGATGAAGTGCTTGACGCGATACAGCACCACGGCCAACAGCCCGAGGTAACTACCGAGACCCAGCACGCCCCCCGCGATGAAAATCGCCCGCGTACCGAGCGGAAACGGTGACGCCAGCCCCACACGCTTGGCGAGCGCGACACCCAGGAGCCAGGTCAGGATCATCGGCGGATTGCTGAACGCCAGCATGAACCCGGTGAGGTACGCGCCGCCTGGGCTGGCCAGCATCGCCCGCGTCCGGCCCAGCGGCTGCACTCGGTGGCGACCCCGGAGCGTCACGACCGCGAGTACCCAGAGCAGGGCCGCGCCAGCTATATCAAACCCGGCCAGCACCCCGGGCCGTTCCATTATCGGCGCGATTGCGAAGAGGGCGATCACGCCGTACACCAAGTCGGAGCTGGCGGACCCCGCGGCCACGAGGCCGGCGCCCGCGAGCTGGCCACCGATGGCGCGCTTGGCGAGCTCGATCTGGGAGCCGCCCACTGGAATCGCGGCAACGAATCCGAGGGCGTAGGCGAAGAGAAAGAGGAGTGCGCCGCGGCTCACGCGCTGGCGGGCTCGCGTCGCTCGGGATCAGTCGCACCGGAGAGGCGGAGGGAGTGCAGATGCGCGACCGCGGGGGCGGCGAGGGCATCCACGTCCACGTGCTCGAAGCATCGGGGGGTGACGCACGTCTTGAACAGCTTGCCCACGCACGTGATGTTGCGGCACGGACTGACGGCTTGGTAGCAGACCGACGGTGCGTCCTGGTTGGCGGCCAGGTAGCCCGGACGGAAGGAATCGTACCCAGACATCCGGGGTGGCGTGGCGCCGAAGAACGACAGCACCGCCGTCCGGTTGCGGAACTGGTGGCGGCCGGAGCGCCCGTACCGCCGCGCCGCCGCGAGGTGCAACGGCCCGGTGTCGCCAGTGACGAATACGTCGGCGAAGTCGATGAGGGCGGCATAGGCGTCCAGCGGCAGGCTCCGCGGCACGATGTGGACGCGCCTGTGCATCGCCGTCGGAAGGACGGCGAGGAGGCGCTCCCCGATGCCCGCGGCCGTGTGACCGGCGCCCAAGAGGATGGTGGTCGCCGTCGGCGCGCGGGCGACGATCGCCCGCAGCAGGTCGGCCTGTGCGTCGAAGGGCATCATCGTGAAGCGGGACGCCGTGTCAGGATTGTACATCACGACGGGCGTGGTGGGCGAGAGACCCACCGACGTCGCGAAGCGCGCCGCGCCCTCAATGGCGGCATCCGAGTAGCTCGTGCGGGTCCCCGGGAATCGCTCCTCGCGGACGGGTCGGGCCACGCTCCCGAGCACGCCACGGACGAACCGATACGCCTCATAGCTGAAGTGATTGATCCGGTTCGCATCGTTCTCGTTGCGCAGGATCGCGGCGCCGTGCGCGGCGAAGTCCACGAACGGCTGACGCGGGCCCGCCACGTCCCCCTGCGCGATGAAAGCGCACAGGTTCAAGCACAGGTCGTACCGCCCCGTCCGGATCAGGTGGCGTAGCGCCGCGACGTCCGCCGCGGAGGGGAGCGCCGCGCCTTCGAAGGTTGGCAGCACGCGCGTCGCATCTGGAAATCCTTCGACCAGGGGAGCCACCGCCCGATTGACCGCATAATCGATCTCGGCATCGGGAAAGAAGTCCCGCAACGCCGTCAGCGTTGGCTGTCCGATTAATGCGTCGCCGATGTGGACGTCTGCGATGACCAGGAAGCGTCGGAATCCCAGCATGCGTCGCGCGATCCCCCGGCTGCGCCACGCACTGATGGCGGCCACCGGACGGCTGCCCGCCACCGAGCGCACGGTCACGTCGAGGAGGGAGGGGCCCAGGTGTGGGAACGTGTCGGTGAGCCAACTCGAGCCGCCGAACAAGATCTCTTGAACCCGGGTGTTCATCTCCGCCTCCCATCCGTCGTCTGCGCCGACAACGGGTCACGAGCGCTTCGCCTGCCGAGCAAGCCACTGCACCCCGAGCGGTTCACGCGCAATCCCAAGGAGTGCCTGACGACGAATGCGCGAGTCCGAATCTGGCTCCTCGGTCTCGCGCATGGAGGTACTTCAGGATGCCTGTCTTGGCCAGGCAGTGGCGTGGCTGTCGCCGCAATTGGAATTGGTAGACGCAACGGGCGTTTTCATCCGCACTGACTTGGAATCCGGTCAAAATACACTCCGGGGCCTCGCGAGCCGAGCTTGGGTGACGGTGTCGTGACAAAGAAGGCCCTGTGCGACACGTCGTCAAGATAGTCCACAGCCGTCCGCTGCCTCGAGCCGGAGCCGTGCCCGATGGCATCGATGATTGCCCTTCTGGCTGGTGGCCTGTATCTCCAGGGATCCACAGGCAAGGAGACGCGGTCGTGGCTGAGCATCGGATTCCCCCCGAGCGGGTCCATTACAAGTGGGACAACAGGAACCGGCCAGCGATCGAAGTCGATCCTGGCGACATCGTGCATTGCGAGACGGAAGAGGTGAGTGGCGGCCAGCTCAAGCCCGGCATGCCCGCGTCCGCGATCACCTCGCTCAACTTCGACCGACTATATCCGCTCGCCGGTCCGGTCTACGTACGCGGCGCGGAGCCGGGCGACACACTCGAGGTCACAATCCTCTCTCTGCAGCCGATCAAATGGGGTTGGACGGCGATCATCCCTGGACTCGGTCTCCTGGCCGAGGATTTCACGGCGCCCTACATCAAGTACTTCGACCTCTCGAACGGAGTGGAGGCCACACTTCGGGACGACATCCGAATCCCGATTGCGCCGTTCTGTGGCACGATGGGAGTCGCGACGGACGAGGCGGGTCCGCAGGATGTGCTGCCACCCACGAAGGGCGCCGGCAACATCGACACGCGACATCTCACGGCGGGTAGCGCGCTGTATCTACCCGTGTTCGTTCGCGGGGCGTTGTTCTCCGCCGGGGACTGTCACGCCGCCCAGGGGGACGGCGAGGTGTGTGTCACTGGGATCGAGTGTCCGATGCGATTCAGTCTGCGTTTCGACTTGATCAAGGGTGGCGGCATGCCCGCGTGGCGGTATCATTTCCGCACGCCTCCCGGCTCTCTGCAGACCCGCTCCGATGGGCGCGGCTACTACGCGGCGACCGCGCTCGGCCCCGACCTGATGACGAACGCGAAAAACGCCATCCGCGAGCTCATCGCCTGGTTGGGTCGCGAGCACGGGCTGAGTCGCGAGGATGCGTACATCCTTTGCAGCCTGGCCGCTGACCTCAAGATCTCGCAGATCGTCGATCGACCCAACTGGGGAGTGTCGGCGTACTTGGCGCTCAATGTGTTTCGGTAGAGACTAGCCGCCAATCACCAACTGAAACGCGGGATCAGCCCAAGCAGGCTCGGATCATTCGGGGCCGTGCGCAAACCCGCGTCGTAGGCGCGCATCGAGCGGTTGAAGTCCTGTCGGGGTATGGACTCCCAGGGGTGTCCAATATCCCGGTAGTGCGCGACGCCGGCAAGCTGCTGACCATCGGCGATCGGAGACAGGGCGAAGTCATCTGGACCGGGTAAGACGCGGAACGCCGGCCGATCTGTCGTCCCGGCGGCGTTGGGCCTACGGAGCGGGGCCGAACGGCGGGATCCCCCCGTTCGGCCCTTCCCGCGTTTCAATGCCCAGTCGACTCGTGTGCCTGGACGACACGCCATCCCTCAGCGCGCTTCTGCCAGACAGTCACGGCTACGAAGTCGCCACTCGCCGTCTTGCCGGTCGGCAGCGTGCGACTGGAGGAGAGCTGTTGGATGACGAGCACGACGGATGGGTTCACCATGGTGAATTCGGCCGGCGCACGTTCGCTGTACGCAACATCGCTCTGGCCGTTGTTCCACCACTTGAGCTGTTGCGCCCGGACCGCTGCAAATCCGCGGATCACCTGCGTGTTGAACACGAGCACGAAGGTGGAGTCGTGCAGGTAGCTGGCGAGGAAGCGATCAGTGTCGTGGGCATTGGCCGCCTGCAACTGTTGGGTCAGCAGCGGCTCGATCGCACGCACGGCCGTCGAGGTCGTGACCTGGGCGCTGGCGGGCGCCGCCAACGTAAGGCACACGACCACTGCCGTACCACACAGAGGCTTGAGCTTCATACGAACAGTCCTCCCAAAATGAAGGTACGGCCGCCCTCGCGGCCGCCCCTTAAATGGCGGTCCCGGCGAGGCGGCGGATCCCGTCGCGGATGTCGCGCCCGTTGATCCGGGAATATCCCAGCAGAAAGCCCGCGCGCGGCGGACGTCCAATGTAATACGGCGATACGCCGTAAATCCCCACGCCACGGTCTCCGGCCTGTGCAATGATAGACTCTTCGTTGACGCGGCGCGTCGGCCAGAGCATGATGTGCGTCCCCGCGGCCTGACCGGTGACGTGCACGCGGTCGCCGAGAGAGCGGGCGATCGCATCGAGGAGCTCGACCCGGTGCCGCGCGTGCTCACGCCGGGTCCGGCGCAGATACCGCTCGTACGCCCCCGAGGCAATGAACTCCGCCAACGTCTCCTGTTCCAGTGTCGGCGTGTGCCGATCGCACAGCCACTTCGCGGTGGCGAACGCCGCAGTGAGTGGTTGTGGCACGACCAGGTAGCCGATGCGCAGCGCGGGGAAGATCGTGCGGGAAAACGTGCCGATGTAGATCACCCGTTGGGAGTCACCCAGTCCGTGGAGCGATTCGACCGGCTGCCCCTCGTAGCGAAACTCGCCTTCGTAGTCGTCTTCGACGATGACGGCGTTGGCGCGCGTCGCCCACTCGAGCAGGCGCATGCGTCGCGCCAGTGGAAGCACCGCGCCGGTCGGAAATTGGTGCGACGGCGTGACGACGGCGAGTCGTGCATGGCGAGGCAGTTTTGACGGGTCGAGGCCTTCGGCGTCCACGGGCACCGGGCAAAGTCGCGCCCCGGCGGCACGGAAGATCTCACGCGTACCGTGATACTGTGGATTCTCGACCGCGACGCGATCGCCGCGTTCCAGCAGCACTCGTGCGGTAAGGTCGAGCGCCTGCTGCGACCCGTTGACGACGATCACCTGTGATGGGTCGCAGACGACCGCCCGCGAGCGACGGAGATGGGTGGCAATGGCCTCGCGTAAGGCGCGACTGCCGCCCGATGGCCCGTAGTCGAGCTCCCGCGCCGGGGCTTTGCGCGCGTGCCGGAGCAGCGTGCGACGCCACACCTCGAACGGGAAGCTCCCGACGTCGGTCCGGCCGTACGCGAAATCATAGCGCACCGCGGTCGGGCGTCGCTTGGGCAGGTTCACCGAAGCCGCGACGCCTGCCGCGGCCGTTCCGAACGACGAGAGTCGGATCTGATGGCGGCGCGTCGCACCGCCGAGCGGTTTCCGCTGAGCCCACCCGCGACGTACGTCCCGGAGCCGCGGCGACCGACGACGAACCCTTCCGCGAGCAACTGATCGTACGCGAGCAGTACGACGGTCCGCGACACGCCCAGCTCTGCGGCGAGCGCACGAGTCGAATGGTAGGCGCTCACCCGGGCGCAGCCTGTTGGAGAGGACGGCCTCGCGAAGACTCAGGTACACTTGCCGAAACAGCGGCTGCGACGCTCGATCAGAAAGTGGTATCACAGAGTCCTGACAAATTGGATCTACCAGAATACCACACTGACCGGTATGCTCGGGAGGGGCGGGTGCGTGGGGCAACCTGGCGGGCGCGACGCTCTGGTGAAACGTGGCTGTCCTTTCTTGGCTGAGGTGTGCGCATGAAGGTGCGGGTCATAGTCGGTAGCTCCCTCGTCGTCGCGGTCGTGGCTTTGATGACCCGTCCGACGCCGGTCCGCGGTCAGACGCGCACGGTAGCCTCGTTGCGTGTGTGCAAACCCGACACGAACCGCGACGGCCAGCACGACTTCGACTTCGAGTTTGGCAGCTGGCACGCCCACCTGCGACGCCGGCTGCATCCGCTGACTGGGTCCAACGAGTGGGGCGAATACGGCGGCACGTCGGTCGTTCGCAAAATATGGGGTGGGCGCTCCAACCTCGGCGAGCTGGAGGTTGGTAATGCGACGACGCACATCGAAGGCCTGAGCTTTCGCCTCTACAGTCCGCAAGCGCACCAATGGAGCATCTACTGGTCGAACAGCCAGGACGGAGCACTGGGCACAGCGATGATCGGCCAGTTCGCCAACGGCCGCGGCGAGTTCTACGATCAGGAGCAGTTCGCCGGCCGGGCCGTCTTCGTCCGATTCATCTTCTCGGACATTACGCCGAACTCCTTTCGCCTTGAGCAGGCATTCTCCGGCGATGGAGGCCGCAGCTGGGAGGCGAACTGGATCACGACGTTTACGCGGCAGCCGTCGTGACGAGCATCCATGGTCGTACGACGACGTAGTCGCACGTGGCTCGGCTGGTGCGTGCTCGCGATCGTGCTCGGTGGGGGCCAGGCGCTCGGGGCCCAGGATCCGTCGCCACCATCGAGCACCCCGCGCGAGGCGTTGGGTGACGCGTGGTGGACCGGTGCGTTGCTGGCGCCGTCCGCGGGCACGCTGCCGCCCGGACACTGGCTGATCGAGCCGTACCTGTACGACATCGCCGTACCGCACTCGAACACGTTCGGCTCTCGGAGTTACATCATCTACGGACTCGCCCACCGCTTCTCGGTTGGCGTCATCCCCGTCTTTGGATTCAACGACATCAGTGACGGTCCGAGCAGCTCCGGGATCGGCGTCGGGGACTTCACGGTGTTCGGCCAGTATCGCCTCACGCAGTTTCAGCCGGGCAGTTGGGTACCGACGATGTCGGTGAACGTCCAAGAGACTCTCCCGACGGGTCGTTACGATGACCTGGGAAGCCGGCCGGCGAACGGCTTCGGGGCAGGCGCCTTCACGACCGAGGTCTCGCTTTACACCCAGACATACTTCTGGCTACCCAACGGCCGCATCCTGCGCACGCGGTTCAATGTATCGCAGACGTTCTCCACTGGCGTCAATGTCAACGGGGTCAGCGTCTACGGCACCACAGCCGGATTCAGCGGGCGCGCGAACCCGGGCAACTCCTCGACGTTCGATCTCGCCGGCGAGTACAGCCTCACCCGCCACTGGGTGCTCGCGCTCGACGTGGTGTTCGAGCGGAGCGCGAATACGTGGGTCGCTGGCTCGGCGCCGCCTGCCCCGGACACGACCGGCGCCACTACCACCGTCCGGCTCAACTCTGGCGCGAGTGCCGCCTTCGCGTTCGCCCCAGCGTTCGAGTACAACTGGCGTGCGAACTGGGGTGTGATCCTCGGCACGCGGCTCATCCCACGCGGCCTCAACACGCCCTCGAGCATCGCGCCCGTCGTCGCCATTAACATCGTTCAATAGGGCGCCATCAACCGCGGACCAACAGCTGCGTGCTAGTGGCTGGTGGCTAGGGATTAGTGGCTAGTAAGAATCTCAGGGCCAGTGACGGCGACGTATCACTGGCCCTGAGATTTGTTCTAGCTCCTAGCTACTAGTCACAAGCCCCAGCTCAGTCCCCGGTATCGAGCACGTCGCGGACTCGACGGGTCAGGGTCTCCGGAGTAAATGGTTTTTCGAGGAGCGCAATCTCTGGCGGGAGTGCACCGCCCGAGCCGCGCATGCGCACGGCAAGCACACCGTCGTCATAGCCGGACATGTAGAGCACCTTTACGGTCGGGCACATGATCTCCACTTCTTGTGCGAGCTCGCGGCCATTGACGCCTGGCATCACGACATCGGTGCAGAGGAGATCGATTGGCTTATTGCACGTGCGAAGGGTCGTGAGCGCTTGGTCCGCGCCGGCTGCGTCGAGGACGGTGTACCCGGCTTCCTCGAGCACACGACGGGCGAGCGTGCGCACGGCGTACTCGTCTTCGACCACGAGGACCGTCTCCGTGCCGCGCGCGATGGTGCAGACGCGCGGGATGGGCCGACCCGGTTCGATGCGGTTCTGGATGCGGGGAAGCCAGATCTCGAAGGTCGAGCCGGCGCCGGGCGAGCTGTCCACCCAGATGTAGCCACCGCTCTGTTTCACGATGCCGTACACCGTCGCGAGGCCGAGTCCCGTCCCGCGCCCCTTGTCCTTGGTCGTGAAGAAGGGCTCGAAGACCCGACGCTGGGTCTCCGCGTCCATGCCCTCGCCCGTGTCGCTCACCTCGATGACGACGTAGGGACCGAGGCCCACCGGTACACCCCAGCGACGCGCGACGTCGTCGTCCAGGTTTGAACGCCAGACCGCGAGCGTCAATGCTCCACCCCCTGGCATGGCGTCTCGCGCGTTGAGTGCGAGGTTGAGGATGACTTGCTCGAGCTGGCCAGCGTCGGCGCGGACGATCGCAGGGGCGTCCGCCGGGATCAGCTTCAGCACGATGTCCTCACCGATGACCGACCGCAGCATTGCTGTCATCGACGTGACGACGGTGTTCGCGTCGAGGTCGGTGGGCTTGAGGATTTGCTGGCGGCTGAACGCGAGGAGCTGGCGCGTCAGGCTGACCGCCCGCTCGGCGGCGCGTTGGAGCTCGACCGCATCTGCAACCACACGCTCCTGATCGTGCACGGCATTGGCAATCAGGTCGCTGTAGCTCAGGATCACCGTGAGAAGATTGTTGAAGTCATGCGAGATCCCACCTGCGAGGCGACCGACGGCTTCCATCCGCTGCGCTTGCCTGAGCTGCTCCTCGAGGCGTCCGTGCTCGGCCTTGCGTTCCGTGAAGTCGTACAGAGTTCCCCGCGCGCCGACGACGGTCCCGTCGGAAGCATGATCCGCCTGTGCGCGAAAGACTACCCAACGAGCACCCGCGTGCAGCGTGGCGATCCGCATGTGTTCGTGCGCCTGCGACGTCTTCCCTGACAACACGGCGTCGATCATCTCACGGCAGAGATGCCGCTCGTCCGGGTGCACGAAGTCGGTGAGTGGGCTACCGATGCAGTCCTCGACCTCGAGACCGGTCAGATCGCTCCACGTGGGACTGAGGTAGTCCCAGCGGCCTTTGGCATCGATGCGGAACACGACGTCGGCCAGCCGGTCGACGACCGTCTCGTGCACGATGGCCTGTTCGGACAAGGGCGTTGCGGGGCGTGCCGTGCGGGCTTTGGGTTCCGCGGAGATCGCGCCGACAACCGCCGGCTGGTCGCTTTCGACACCCTCATCGTACGGCGATGATGTGTCGAGGCCAGATCGAATCGCCGTCGCCACCGCGAGCTGCATGGATCGCGCGTCTCGCGAATGAACCCTCCGACCCCTCTCAGACTTGCGCATGATCTCCTCCTGGTGTGCTGTCCAGAGCCAGGCGTAGGCAGCCGTCTAGGTCAACTCGACCTGAGTCTGCGATCATCGCCCGCCTGGTGTCGTGACTCGTGACGGTCACCGCGGTCACATGAGAGAGTTCTTATGCGCTAGCTCCGTGCAATGGCACCGGGGCAACGCCTGTGCTGCATCCAAAGGCGACAGTGCGCTGATTTCGCGCGAGAGGCCCCACCGACGAGGTCTCCTAGATGCGTTCGACACGCGCACCCGATAAATCCGTGCGGATGGCACCTGCGTCGGCTCCGAATCTAGGCGTGCGACATTTGGCGCATCGCGTGGTGATGGCACACGGGCGCCTGTGACCCACGCTCGTTGCAGGCTGCACGATTTTTCGCAATTTGCGAGTGTGCGTAGAATCACGTCGCAAACATTCGGTGTGTCCCAGACTGACTTACAGCAACCTCGACCGGGGGCATTGTGTTTGCACTTCCCCTCGGCGCGTGAGCCACAGAGTCCCAATCGACTGTGGAGTCACGAGTTGAGTAGGAAACATCACGCGGTGAACGTACCAACCGTGTAGGTGCAACCCCGTCAGGGTCTTCCGATGCCAAAGCCAATTCGTTCCGTCGTCCTGGTAGCGACCGTCGCATTTGTAGCCGCTTCGTGTGGAATCGGCGGCGGCGCTGGGACAGTAGGTCCGACCACCGGCGCAGCCAACGCGGCGAGGAGCGGTCGCACACTAACGAGTCGCGCGCGTGGGGGCTCGGATTCTCTGTCGTTGTTTGCATGCGCTGCCGACTCCGTCGCCGATTCCGCATTGGCCGTGATCGGCCCGCTCGGCGGTCAGATCAAGTTCGGTCCGCACACTCTCATCGTCCCCCCCGGGGCGCTGCTACGATCCACGACTATTACCGCGACAGCGCCGGGTGATGGGTACGTCGATGCGGTGTTCCAGCCCCAAGGACTGCACTTCCTGCTTCCTGCTCAACTCACGCTGAGCTACGCACAGTGCTCGCCGGCGCCCGATCACCAACCGTCGATCACGTACCTGCAGTCGCTGCTGGGTGACATACTCGACATCCTCCCGTCGCTCGACAACCCGAGCAAAGGTCAGGTCGTCGCCCCGATCACGCACTTCTCCGTCTATGCCGTCGCGGATTGAGGTCGAGCGGTCGCTCGAGCGGCCCTGCCGCTCCGCGCAGGGCGCTCGACGCGTGGCAGGCGGCCGCCGGGCACCATGGCGGCTGCAGGCCAAGGTGGGTTGACCTATGCCAGGCACAACGTCGCTCGGCTCCGGTCTGGTGCTACTCGACGGGTCAACACCCGCCGCGAAAGGAGTGCGCCCGGATGATCTCTTGACCGAAGGGCGTAACCACGAGCGGGCGGGCCGTGGCGACGAGGCGCTCTCGAGCTACGCCGCGGCCGCAGCCGCGAGTGGCGCGGGGGACGCGGGGATTCGTGCGATCGCCCTGCGTCGGCAGGCGGCGCTGCTGCGTCGCCGGCTCGAGTTCGACCGGGCGATCGACCTTTCGTACGAGAGCCTGGCCACCGCATCGACAGCCGGCGACGTCGTCGCTATGGCAGAAGCCTATAACGCGATCGCCGGGATTCACATTGATCGCGGCGATCTCGACAAGGCTCGGGCCGCGTTGGATCGAGCCCTGCGAACCGGCATGGCCGACAATGACGTGCGTGCACGTATCGAGCAGAACTTCGGCATTATCGCGAACATCGAAGGTGATCTGGGGGAAGCGGTCGCGCGATATCAGGCGTCGCTGGTCGCGTTCCGTCGCACGAACGATCAGCGTGGATGCGCGATCGCCTACCATAACCTCGGCATGGCGAGCTCCGACCAGAAACACTGGGCGGACGCCGATCGCTTTTTTTCATCGAGCCTCGACATCGCTGGCGCGATCGGCGATCTCCACCTGCAGGCTCTGTCACTCCTGAACCGAACCGAGGTCCTCCTCGCGCGGCAGCGCTACGAGGAGGCGCGATCGAGCGCCCAGGAGGCACTCGCCCTGTTCGATCGGTTGGGAGAGCCGCAAGGGAAAGCCGCCGTATATCGGTTCTTTGGAGTCATCTATCGCGAGACGGGCGCGCTTGGCCTGGCGGAAGCGCGGTTGAAGACCGCGATCGATCTCGCGGCCGAGTGCGGTGCGACGCTCGAAGAGGCGGAGGCCTGCCGTGACCTCGCTGTCCTCTGGCTCCGTTTCTCGCGCAACCAGGACGCGGTGGTACTCCTCAACCGGGCGCGCCGGCTGTTTCAGCGACTGGGAGCGCGCCGCGACCTTCGCGACGTCACGTCGCGTGTTGCGAGCCTGGAACAGCTCTTTCTCGAGGTGGTCGCGGACTGGGGCCGCTCGCTCGAATCGTCTGACACCTACACCTATGGCCACTCGGGGCGAGTCGCGCAGTACGCGGAGGCCGTCGCCACGGCGCTGGGGCTCGACCAATTCGGCCTCATGACCATCCGCGTCGGAGCATACTTGCACGACATCGGGAAGATGCGTGTACCACACGAGATCTTGAACAAGCCTGGCAGGCTCACCCCGGAGGAGATGGCGATCATGCAGATGCACCCGCTCTGGGGACTCGAGCTGGTCGCAGGCATCGAATTTCCGTGGGGCGTCAAGCCGATCATCCGCTCGCATCACGAGAAGGTGGATGGCAGCGGGTATCCCGACAAGCTGCGGGGCGAGGAGGTTCCCTTGCATGCCCAGATTGTCTGTGTGGCAGACGTGTTTGACGCGATGACGTCAGAGCGTAGCTATCAGTCGCCCATGGCCCCGGCAGACGCGGTCGCACGCATGGGGCAGTTCATGCGCGGCGGCGTGCAGTACTGGCGTTCCGACGTGTTCGAGGCATTTCTCGCGTCGCAGCAGGTGCTCGCCCAGGGGCTGCCCGCAGCCGCCTGACCGGAGATTGACCACCCCGCACCGAGACGAGGTCGTCGGGAACGAATCCGCCGCGACACGATATGTAGACGGGAGGGCCAAACAGAATTGGTACGCGGCCGGTATCAACTGGGAAGCGTTCGCCGATCTCCTTTCTTCATCCCGTGTTCCTCGACGCCTACTGCGCACGAATCGGCTACAGCGGAGACCGGACTCCGACACTGGATACGCTTCGCGCTCTTCACGCTGCACACGCCCAAGCGATCCCGTTCGAGAATCTCGACCCGCTGCTGCGTATCACGCCGAACCTCGATCCTGCCTCGCTCGAGGACAAGCTCGTACGCAGGCGCCGTGGTGGGTACTGCTTCGAGCACAACCTGCTCTTCCGACACGCGCTCGAGACGATGGGTTTTCGCGTCATCAGCCTCGCGGGCCGAGTGATGTGGAATGGCTCGCCAGGCGTGGTGACGCCGAAGAGCCACATGCTCCTCCGGGTGGATCTGGCGGATGGGCCGTACATCGCCGACGTGGGGTTCGGCAATCTCACACTGACGGCGCCGCTCCGTTTGGTGGCAGGGGTTGCCCAATCGACGCCGCACGAGTCGTTCCGCCTCGTCGCCACCGGCTCCGATCTCTACCGGATGGACGTCGAGATCGGACCGCACTGGAAACCGCTCTATCGTTTCGATCTGCAAGAGCAGTTTCTCATCGACTACGAAGTCACGAATTGGTACCTCTCGACCAATCCGCGGTCCCGCTTCGTGACGGACCTGGTTGCAGCGCGTGCGGATCGAGATCGGCGCTACGCCCTTCGCAACGCCGATTTCGCCGTGCACTATCCGGGCGGATCGACCGAACGGCGTACGCTCTCGACCGTATCGGAGCTCAAAGATGTGCTGACGGATCCCCTCGGGCTCTGCCTCCCGGACTACCCTGGCCTGGACGCGGCGCTCGCGCGCGTCCTGGCAAACGCTGCGGCAGTGACCCCTGTCCGCTCGGCGCAGCCATCCCACGACGCGGCTCGCCGCGCCATCCACACTTAGCATCGGACGTTGCCATGCCTGTCATGCAGACCAGCGCTCAGACACTGACCTTTCGGGAGTTGCTCGACTACACGGCCGCGGAAACGGACCGCTGGCATTGATGGCTCGCCGACCAACCGACCAACGTGCTCGATTTGCCGGTCGGTGAGGGGCGCACGGCGACCGTCCGTGGTCTGCTGCAGCACATCTTCGCCGTCGAGCGTCGCTATGCCGATCGATTGCTCGGACAACCCGTGAGCGGGTACGAGGTCGTGAATCCCGAGAGCGTGGCGACCTTGTTCGCTGGCGGTCGCGAGTCGCGTGAGATGCTCGAGCAGTACCTGGCCAACGCGAGTGAGGATGATCTGGGGCGCCACATGGAATTTCAAACGCAGACCCTGGGCACGCTGTCGGCGACCGCTCGCAAAATCGTCGCGCACACCCTGATGCATGGCATCCGTCATTGGGCCCAGCTCGCGACGGCGCTGAGACAGCAGGGCCACAAGACTGATTGGCCCCACGACCTCTTGACGAGTTCTGCGTTGACCTGACGGCCTCCTTTCTAGGGCGCCGAATGCGATCAGGGCGGCGCCCCTACTGCAGATGCTTGATGATGTTGCGCGCGACGATCCGATAAACGGTCAAGTCGCCCGCGAGCGTCGATAGCGCGTGGCGGTCGGGAGGGGCAAGCGACATCACGAATTCGTTATGATGGCATGTCTATTGGTGCGCCCAGTACGGTGCGTCTGTGTAACGACCCGACGCAAAGCAAGCGCGTGAGTGTGACAGCACTCTGCGGGATTCCCGTTCGGCGTTTGTCAACCTTGCAGCGCAAAGGGGTCGGTCGGCACGGCGGTTGCGACCATGGACGGGTACCAGTTAACCGTGCGGGGGAGCACGGAGGAGGGTACAATGGGAACACCGTTGGAGCGACAGCCCAACGCATCGAAGGCGGGCGTGGGCGCAGCCGGGGTAACACTTATCATCGGCCTCTGGTATATCGTGTCGGCATGGGTGTACGGCCCTGCGGACTCGAGCGCGGCGGCCATGTGGAACAGCGCGGTCGTCGGTATCCTGATCGCACTGTTTGCTGCCATGCGCTTGAGCGCCCGCGCACCGAAGCCGACAGCGCGGTGGTTCGATTTGCTGCTCGGGGTCTGGGCATTCTTTTCGCCCTGGATCTTCGGGTTCGTGGGAAACGAGGCCCGCTTCATTAATAGCCTCTGCGTCGGCGTGATCGTATTCGCCCTCAGCATCTCGATGTCTGGCTCCCGCCCGACCGTGATCCACATGCGGTAGCGCATCGCCGAGCCTTGCCCGCCCCCCGCGTGCGTGAGAGGCGCTCCGCCCGGCGGCGACAGCATCGTCGCTGGCCTGCCCGCAGATATGGTGCGAGATCACTAGGCACGAGCCCCAGCCAGCTTAGGACGCCGTTCCGATGGGCGTGCTCGGGGCGACCGTTCCGTTGCGGTCATCGCGTTGCGGTCGGCCATTTCCTGGCGTTATCCCGGCCCGCGCGATGATCGATTGCAGCTCGGCACGCTCGAGCGTCTCCTTCTCCAACAGCGCTCTTGCGATCTGATCGAGTATCGAGCGTCGCTCGGTCAGGATCTTCAAGGCGCGCTCGTGTGCCTGATCGATGAGTATTCGGACCTGCTCGTCGATGGCCCGCGCGGTGTCGTCGCTATACGGACGCTCAGCTCCGAGGTCAAATGGCCCGCCCATGAACCGGCCGCTGGTCGGACGGACGTAACTCACCGCTCCGAGCGCCTCAGTCATGCCGAATCGAGCGACCATCTGGCGAGCCGTATCCGTGGCGCGTTCCAGGTCGTTGCTTGCGCCGGTCGAAATGTCGCCCAGGGCCAACTCTTCCGCGGCTCGTCCGCCGAGCATCACGCACAAGCGATCGACCAACTCGGCCCGCGTCACGAGATATCGATCCTCTGTCGGGAGCTGGAGCGTCGCACCGAGCGCCCCGACCGACCGGGGGATAATGGTAACTCAATGCACGGGGTCGGCATGCTCGACGGACAGCGCCACCAGTGCGTGGCCGCTCTCGTGAAAGGCCACGCGGCGCTTCTCATCGTCGTTCATGACTCGACCGTGCCGCTTGAGTCCCAACTGAATACGGTCGACGGCCTCTTCGAAGTCCTGTTGCGCGACGGCACTGGCACCGCGACGGCCAGCAGCGAGCGCCGCTTCGTTGACCACGTTGGCGAGATCGGCGCCGACCATCCCCACGGTGCGTTGCGCGACGACATCGAGACGCACATCGGGGCCTACGCGGAGCCGACGGGCATGGACGCGCAGAATGGCTAGCCGTCCATCGATCGTCGGGCGGTCCACGACCACCGTACGGTCGAAGCGACCGGGTCGAAGCAGCGCTGCATCCAATACCTCCGGTCGATTGGTCGCTCCGACGATGATCACCCCTTTTCCCGGGTCGAAACCGTCCATTTCGACGAGCAGTTGGTTGAGGGTCTGCTCACGCTCGTCGTGAACCGCGACCGCAGCGACGCCCCCGCGGGACTTACCGATGGCGTCCAATTCGTCAATGAAGATGATGCAGGGCGCTCGCATCTTGGCCTGGTCAAAGAGGTCGCGGACGCGGGCCGCGCCCATCCCGACGAACATTTCCACGAACTCCGAACCGGACATCGAGAAGAAGGGCACATCGGCTTCACCAGCTACTGCCCGCGCCAGGAGCGTCTTGCCCGTACCTGGCGGGCCAACGAGGAGCACCCCCTTAGGGATGTGAGCTCCCAGGTCGCGGTACCGCTCCGGATGCTTGAGGAAGCCAACGACCTCTTCGAGCTCCGCCTGCGCTTCGTCGACGCCAGCCACATCGGCGAAGGTGATACGCTGATCCGCATTGCGATCGTAGATCTTGGCGCGTGAGCGCCCCAGACTCAGTGGTCCGCCGCGTCGCGCCATACGCTGCATCGCAAACCAATAGAGGCCGATCAACAGAATGAAGGGCAGCCACGCCAGGGCGATCTGAAGGAACGGCGACGTGTGCTCGATCCGGCCTGCGAATGTCACTCCATGCTGTTGCAACTCAGTAACGAGCGCGGTGTCATCGATATCGGGCAGTCGATTGGTGACAATGGATACCAGCGGCGGGGTCTTGGCGTGTGCGCTGGCGCCCGGTGCCGCGGCTGCCGGCGGAGCGACGGGCTCGGCCGGCGTCGCGGTCACCGTGGCGTTGGGATTCGCAGCGGGCGGGGCCGCGGCGGCCAGATTCCCGTGCGCCGCTGTGGTATCCGGGGCGGGGATGCCGGGTTTCAGGCGCGCGACGATCCGATCTGCGTCGATCTCGGCCCGCTGGACGTGTCCTGCCTCCAGCTCAGCCAGGAATGTGCTGTACGGGACCATCTGCGGGCCCGCTGGTCGAAGCGCGAAGAGCTGAATGATCCAGACAAGGACCAGCGCGAGGAGAAACGCGCCTGACAGCGTGAATTGGCGCTTCCGAGAATCTTGCGGCATACGGTCCAACGTTGCAGAGCCTGGGCCGCGGGCGCTTCGCGCCCGAGAGAGTAGACGTGCAGAAAGTAGAAAGTAGAGTCGATGGCACGGTCTGACCTCAGGTCTGTCAGGGGCGACTCGCGCGTCGCCTCTGGCCACAAACACACCAGGAGTCTCCCGCCGGGCACGACGCCGGCTCACCGGGTTGGTCAAAGAGTGGTCGCGTGGCCGTCTACTCTCTACTTTCTGTAGGTCTACTCTCTCGGCCGCGTAGCGGCCGCGGCCACCACTCACTCACTCTCCTGTCTTGATGACGCACCTCGCGGTTCCGATGAGCGGCCGTCGCGTCCTGGTGGCCGTTGCCATCAGTGCGACCGTAGTCGCGCTGCTTCCGGTTGCTGCCAAAGCGCAGACGCATCCGTCCGTGCCGCTGGCACCGAGCGTTTCCGACCTAAGTGGCCGGCCAGTCCCAGGCCCAGTCTATGAGATTCCCGAGTTCACCCGCGCGGTGGAGCGGGGCACGCGGACGCGGACCGGGAGTCCAGGAGCGGGCTACTGGGTGCAGCATGCTCGGTACACCATCGACGCGCGACTTGACGTCGCCACGGATCGCTTGTCCGGTCACGAGCGCGTCATCTACCTCAATAACTCGCCGGACACGCTGCGCCGGATTGCCGTGTACCTGCGGCAAAACGTCTTCGCCGCGGGGAGCCCGCGTCGAGAGGAGGCTTCGATTACCGGGGGGGTGACGCTGACGCGAGTCGTCGTGAACGGGCAGGCCCTGCATCAGTTGCCACGAGAGTCCGCATCATCTCAGGGTGAGCGGGCGACTGCCGGCTACACGGTTCACGCAACGGTCATGTGGATCGATCTCGGGCAGGCGCTCATGCCGCATGATAGCACGCGCCTCGAGTTCGCCTGGTCCTACTCGCCTCCGCCGTCTCCGTCCGACGGGCGCGAGGGACGGGAGGATCACGATCTCTATTTCATGGGTTATTGGTATCCACAGGTTGCGGTCTACGACAATGTGAATGGATGGGTAACGGACCCGTACGTGTTGGAAGCCGAGTTTTACATGGATCCAGCAGACTACGATGTCCGTCTCACCGTGCCCCACGGCTGGCCGGTTGGAGCCACGGGAACTCTTCAGAACCCATCAGAGGTGCTTTCGGCTGCGAGTCGAGCGAAGCTCGCGGACGCGCGGCGAACGGGCGCGGTGGTCCATATCGTCGAACCCGGACCCTCCGCCGGAGCAGCCTTCGCCGGCAGTGGCCCGACGGCAACCTGGCACTTTACGGCGTCCGATGTCAGGGACTTCGCGTGGGGCACGAGCAACCAGTACGAATGGACGGCAACGCGCGCGCTGGTCGAGACTGGCGGCGACGGCGCCGATGCCCGGACCGATACGGTCAACATCAACAGTCTCTACCGACTCTACCAGCCGGCGGCGGCATGGGCGATCGGCGGTGCGCGCTACACGCGCGACGCGATCGAGCAGCTCTCCAAGTACCTCTGGGGCTATCCGTGGCCACGAGATGACGTCGATGGAAGGCGTGATCCAGTCGGGTGGGATGGAGTATCCGATGATGACGTTGATCTCGCCTTGGGCGGACACGCTCTCCCTGGCTGGCGACATCATGCACGAGACCGGGCACATGTGGTTCCCGATGCAGGTCGGGTCGAACGAGACGCGCTATCCCTGGATGGACGAAGGCTTCACGCAGTTCGACGCGGCGCAGGCCATGGGAGCGATCTACGGAGAGTCACGCACTGGGGGGCGACCCAATGACTCGGAGCATGGCCAGCGATCATTGTACCTCGATGCCGCCCGCGCTGGAGATGATATGCAGCTGATGTGGCCGGGCGATCTCTATCCCGAGAGCCTGTATTTCGTGATGTTCTACGACAAGACGGCCCAAGTGCTCGCAGCCCTTCGCGGTGTGATTGGGGAAGACACATTCCACCGTGCTTACCGCGAGTATGGGCATCGATGGATCGGCAAGCACCCGTATCCGTACGATTTCTTCAACACCATGAGCAGCGTTGCGGGTCGTGACCTGTCGTGGTTCTGGACGACATGGTTTTACCAGCCGTGGCCTCTGCAACAGACCGTCGCATCGGTAGAGGCGCAGGGAGATTCGACCGCTATTACGATCCAGGATCGTGGTCTTGCTCCCATGCCCGTGGAGATCGCGGTGACGCGGGCCGACGGCAGCGTGCAGCGTGTCAGACTGCCAGTCGAAGTCTGGTTGAGTGGCGAGCGGCAACGCGTCGTTCGCGTCGCATCGACGCCCCGTATCTCTCGAGTCGAGATCGACCCCGACGGCCTCTATCCCGAGAATGAATCGGACGGACACCGTTTGGCGCGGGCGCTAAAGCGCCCGAGAAAGTAGAGGTGCAGAAAGTAGAAAGTAGACCACGACAGAGGCACAGAGCGGCTGGCAGTGCGGTTCTCTACTTTCTACTTTCTGTCCGTCTACTCTCTCGGGCGCGTCAGCGCCCGGTCCAGGGTCCGCGTCCCGCGTCCGCCGGCGGGTGCGGCTCCATCGGCTTGAGTCCTTCCGTGCGAAACGCCGCGATGATCTGCTCAGCGAGCGTCGAGCGTAGGGCGCGCGCTCCCTTCAGGTCCGCGGTCTCAAAAACGAGCTCGAGCGTGATCGCTGCATCACCGATGGCAACCACGTTCACGCTTGGTGGAGGCTGGGGGCGGACGCGCCCGTCGTTACTCGCGGTGCGAAGTAGGACGCTTCGTGCCTTGTCGATGTCCGCGTCAATGGGGACCCCCACATCGATGCGCAGTCGCCCGCTATCCAACATGGAATAGTTGTAGAGGCGAGAGCCGGTCACGTCCTTGTTCGGGACAACGAGCATGCCGAGATCAATCGTCTCGATGCGGGTGGTGCGAAGCGTCAGGTGTCGCACGCGGCCCGGCGGTCCATCGCCGACCTGCACCCAGTCGCCCACGGAAATCGGTCGGTCCCACAGGATGGTGAACCCCGCAATCACGTTTGCGAGTGTGTCCTGCGCGGCGAATCCCACCGCCAGTCCAATGATCCCGAGACCCGCGAACACGCCACCGAGGTTGAGGCCGATTGTCGCCAGGGCCTCGACCGCGCCGAGCGTGAGGAGCACCGTGCGGACGACGGCCAAAAGCAACTCAGCGGCGCCCGGCCCGACGCGCGACCGACGGAACACTCGCTGACCAACCAGCTGTGCGACGGTCGCTCCCAGTTGGAAGACGAGGAAGATCAGGAGCGCCGCCGCGAGCGTTGACGCGCCAACGATTGCGGCGGCGACGGTGCCTGCGGCGAGCAGACCCGAGAAGCCGATTCTCGCGCGCTGACTCGATGGGTCTGAGACCTCTTGGCGTCGCAGCACCTCGCGACGCACCCAGATCGTGAAGCCGATGATCACAGCCGCGGCTACGAATGCGAGGGCGAGACGAGGGAGCAGCCGGACGATGGCGCCCACGATCGCCATGACCCATCGCTCGGCCCGCTGCGGCAGTGTCGCGAGCGAGTCCTGGAGGACAGCCGCGGCGTCCTTCCCGAGCGGCGGGAGACTGGGTCCATGCGATCCCGTATCGGTCTTCGCCGCGCCCGCCGCGTGTGCCAGCGCCTGACCGAGTGCGCCTTGCATGAGGAGAAGTCGGGCAAACACTAGTTACCGTCCGGTCACGGTGGTCATGCGGTCTTCACCCGCACACGCCGTGCGCGTCCGCCCGCGCAGGGTGGTGCCTCTGGGCCAACTTCCTGCCCGTCAATACTTTGGGACCACCATTCCGGTCCTCGCCGAGCCCATGCGTCTCTTTATCGCTGTGAACTTCCCGAATGAGCTTCGTGCCCAGTGGGCGGCCGAGACAGCTCCCCTCCGTTCGGTAGCTCCGGAAGTTCGCTGGGTCTCACTGGCTCAACTGCATCTGACGGTTGCATTCCTGGGGGAACAACCGGAAGCCCTCGTGGAGGGGTTACGGGCGATGCTCGATGCGACGACAGCGGGGCGTGGGCGGCTGTCACTCGAGGTCCAAGGGATCGGCGCATTCCCGAACTGGCGGCGGCCGCGTGTCGTGTGGTGGGGCATTACGCCGGCTCCGCCACTCATGGCGCTCGCTGAGGCAGTGGCCCGCGGGTGCCGAGCGTTAGGCATGCCGGGTGAGGACCGCCCCTTCCATCCCCACATCACACTCGCACGAATCGATGGCCGTGTGCGCCCATCCCGCCTGCGTCGACTCGTGGACGTCGCCCACGCGATGACGGCCCGCAGCACAACGGATGTCGGGAGCCTTGATCTCATGGTGAGCACGCTTGCCTCTGGAGGCGCCACGCACGAGGTGCTCCATCGGGCGTTGCTGGCATCGACTCTCACGGGCTTTTGAACGCGCACAGCGGATTCAAAAGCCCGTGGGTCGTTCCTGCACGACGCCGAAGGCACGCTCGAGCGCTACGCCGACCCGGCCAATCGTGCCTTCGTCGAACAGGCGCCCGATCAGCGTGATGCCGTGCGGCACCCGTCGTGGAGGCGAGAACGTGGGCAACGGATGTTTGGGGTCGGGCGCCCAGTCACTGCGCGCCTGCGAAACCTCCACGAATCCAGCGCGCATCGTGATGGACGGATGGCCTGTGAAGTTGGTGCTCGTGAGGATCTCGTCTCGCAGCGACGGTACGAGGAGCAGATCGACCTGCGAGAAGATCCGTGCAAACTCCTCGGCGATCCGCCGTCTGAGCCGGTCGGCCTGAACGAAATCCACGGCTGAGAGGAAGCGGGCCTGACGGAACTGGTTGGGCCACGCGTCGGGGACCTGCACGCGCAGTTCGTCGAGCTGGCCACTCAGGGTCAGCTCCTCGAACGAAGCTGCGGCCTCGCTGAACAGGACGACGTTGAGCGAGTCGTACGGCCAGTCGGGCAAACTGACTTCGACGGGCACCATCCCGATCCGGCGGACGGTCTCGAGCGCCGCGCGGTCCACGTCCGTTGCGGGGCTCTCCTGCATCCACTTGGGGAAGTAGCCTACGCGGAGTCCCTGCACGGGCCCTGTCGCGGTGAAGTCGAGATGACTCGGGAGGCTGGCGACATCAGTTTGATCGGGGCCTGTGATGGCGTGCAGCACCAGCATCGTATCCTCGACACCGCGCGCCATGGGGCCGAGTTTATCCAGTGACCAGCAGAGCGTCATGGCACCGGTGCGTGGCACCCGCCCATACGTCGGTCGAAGCCCTGTGACCCCGCAGCGCATGCTTGGCGCGACGATACTGCCGCCGGTCTCGCTCCCAACCGCGAATCCGACCAATCCTGCCGCGGTCGAGGCACCAGGTCCAGCGCTCGAGCCCGACGCGCCCTCCTGAAGAAGCCAGGGATTCATGGTCTGGCCGCCGAACCAGATGTCGTTGAGAGCGAGCGCACCCAGACTCAACTTTGCGACAAGGACCGCGCCCGCATCGCGAAGTCGCTGCACGACGACGGCGTCTGTAGTGGGGACGCGATTCCGATAGGGCTCCGCCCCGTACGTCGTCGGGATGCCCGCCGTGTCGAGCAAGTCTTTCGCGCCCCACGGAATGCCATGCAGAGGACCTCGGTACTTGCCGGCCGCGATCTCTTTATCAGCCGCCCGTGCCTGTGCCAGCGCGAGATCACGCGTGAGCGTAATCACGCAATGGAGCTCCGGATCGAAGCGCTGCAACCGATCCAGATAGATCGTCGTCAACCGCTCGGACGTGAGCTGCCGGCGCTCGATCCATCGCGACAGTTGGCTGACCGTCGAGAATGCGATGTCGGCGTCCGCGCTCGGGAGTGGCCCGGGATCACCCGCGCTTCGCACGAACACATCGCGCGTGGGACCTGCTGTCAGCCCAGGTAAGATCGGGTTCCATCGTGTCGCCGGCGCCACGCTCGGGTCCAATGCGACCTTGCGTGGCCCGACGCGTCGCTCGAGGTATGGCGCCATGGATCGACGCCAGCTCTCGGCGGCCATCTCCGCGGTCCGGCTGCGACAGTGTGACCTGCACGAGCTTTTCGGCTTCGACGAAGGTATCGGGCGAGACTACGGGGCCCGACTCCGGCCCAGAGGCGAACGTCGTCGGCGCGCCAGGGGTCGATTGCGAGGAAGACGCGGTTGCGGCAGGGGCGTGCTCGGTTTGACCACGACACGCGGCCGTCAACGCGAGCAGCGTGGCAGGCGCACGAACCAGGAACTCGCGGCGGGAATCCACGGGATACCTCCAGGCGGTAGGCCGACAAATATCGTGCGCGACGCCAGGGAGGGAAGACGCGGGCGCGTCCGAGCGCGCTGCAAGTCGAGACCCTGTCGTGAGTTAGGACACAGCTCGCCCGCAGGGGCATCGCCCCTGTGGCCCGGCCGCGACGCAGGTTGCTAAAATATTAGCACGATGCTAAACTCTTAGCACTTCAGCGGAGGCCTGGCATGGCAGGAGCGCGGTCGGCGAGCTTGAGTCGGCGGGAGCGGCAGATCATGGACTACCTGCATGCGCGGCGGTCGGCGACCGCTGCCGACGTGCAGGCCGGGATCCCCGAGCCGCCGAGCTATTCCGCGATCCGCGCGCTCCTGCGCATCCTCGAGCGGAAGGGACACGTGCGGCACCGCTCCGACGGCGCGCGGTACATCTACGAGCCGATACAACCACGGACGGCCGCCCGACGGTCGGCCTTGCGCCATGTCGTGGACACGTTCTTCGATGGATCCGCGGCGGATGCGGTCGCCGCCCTGATCACGCTGTCCGGGCAGCGGCTCGACGACGACGAAGCGAGACGACTCAGTGCGCTCATCGAGCAGGCCCGAAAGGAGGGACGCTGATATGCTGACCTCGAGTGCTGTCACGCTGCTCACGATATCGACTACGGTTGGATCGCTCGAGCCTGTGGCGCGGGCGCTGGTCCCCGCCCTTGTGTCCTACGCGCTGCGGAGCACGCTCGTGTTGGCCGCGGCATGGATCGTCGCGGTGCTGCTGCGCGGCAGCGCGGCCGCGACTCGTCACGCGGTGTGGGCCGTCGCCATAACGACCGTTGCCGTGCTCCCGCTGCTTTCGCGTGCGGCACCTCCGATCGACATACCGGTGCGTGCGCTCCCATCGATCACGCCAGCCGTACCAGTGGCACCGGCCCGCCCAGTCCGACGCACATTGGCTCCGGCCAGTGCGCGGGCATCCGCGGCACTCGCGAGTCACAGAGTCACAACGACGGTGCTCCCCGACCTCAGGCACGTCTCGTCGCACCCCGAGCCCATTCCAACCACCCCCGACCTCTCGCTGTTGATTGTCGCGGTCTGGATGTTGGGAACGATCTGCTTGGTCATACGGTTCGTCGTCGGGACCATGGTAGTATGGCAGCGGGCGCTGATGGCGGAATCGGTCAGCGAGACAGAGTGGGTCATGCTGGCCCGCGGCGTCGCGCGGGAGCTGGGGATTCGCCGACCGGTGACGCTGCTGATGACTAGGGTGCGGACGATCCCGGTGACGTGGGGGATCATTTATCCCGTCGTGCTCTTGCCAGTTCAGGCGGCCGACTGGTCCCCGGGTCGGCGCCGGGCGGTGTTGCTGCACGAGCTCGCGCACGTCGCGCGGTTTGACGCGGCGACGCAGCTACTGGGGCGGCTGGTCCTCGCCGCCACGTGGTTCAACCCGCTAACGTGGCTGGCGGTCCGCCACATGCGGACGGAGCGCGAGCGGGCATGCGACGACGTCGTCCTGAGGCGTGGCACGCAAGCGTCGACCTACGCGACCGACCTGCTGACGATCGTTCGCACCCTGCAGTCGGCCGGGGAACCCGGGTTTGCGGCGCTGGCAATGGCGCGCCACGCCGAGCTCGAGGGGCGGCTGCTCTTCATTCTCGACGCGCGGCGCCGGCGCGAGACGCTGAGTGCTCGCAGGTCAATGCTCTCACTCGCGGCAGCCGCGCCATTCATCGTTCTCGTCGCCGCAATCCGCCCATCGGCGCGCGCCGTGCGTCCCGTGTCTGCGCTGGCTTCCGTCCCGATCACCTCGACTGTCGTTCCAGAGGTCGCGCCGGCTCCGTCCGCAGTGCAATCGGCCTCCAGCCAAGCCGCCCACCTCACTCGCGTGGCGCCGCCGTTGCCGCCGGCTCCGCCGGCAACCTTTCGGGCGATTTCAGAGGGCCCGATGAGCGTGCCCCTCGGCGCGACGGTTTCGGCATTGCCGACGCCATCGCGATCGGCTGCTTCCCCGACGCGCTGTCCAATCCAAACCGAATTCGCAAGCGGCGGCGTGAGCGCCGACCGCGGACAGGTGGCTTCGTTGGAATTGGAAAATGACGACCACCGCGTCTTGGCCGTGGCCAGCGATGGCCGGTGCGTGACCGGTCGGCTCGACGGGTGGGTGATTTTGAGCGACGATGAAGCCAATGTCACGGGCCTCGGCACTGACGCCCATTTGACGATCGCGGACAGCGTGGGCGGTCACGTGCGACGCGCGGAAGTGTCCCGAGTGATCAGCACCGGGCATACACGAGGCCGACTGTCCGCTGCCACGGAGCCGGGTTTCTACGTATTCGACGGATTCATTGTCGATGGAGTGCCCCTTAAGCCCAACGGACCGGCAACCGATGACTCGCTGACAACGGGCTATCACTTGACCACCAATCCCGATGATATTGGGAAGCTGGAGGGCGTTGGAGACTCCCGCATCTGGATAGCTCAACTGGGCAACTCGGGTGCGGCAGAAACGCGGATGGGGACGGTCCGCAACACAGTCGAGCGCGATTCCGTGGGCGTCGAAGCCAATTCCGTCGGTGGAGTGTTGGCGTATCAGTACTTCGTCGACGGACGCTCTCGGTCGTGGAGTGAAGGGGACGAATGGTTCCGGACCACCTTGATGCAGCTCGTGCGCGAGACTGGGTACAATGTGCACAGCCGGGTCGCCTTCCTGCGGGCCGGTGGCGGCGTGCCAGCAGTGGTCGGTGAGATCCGCCAGGTGCGGAGTGATATGGGGCTGCGTGCGTACTTCGACGCGCTACTCGCCACGGGCAACCTCTCCCCGGACGATGCGGCACAGGCCCTGAGCGTCGCGCAGTCGATGCTCACCGAGGCCTCGGATCGGGATCGCATTGTCGCACAACTCAAGACGCAAGCGGGCCGACTCAGTCGGTCCACCAGCGTCCACGTGTTCTAGAGGCGACAGGGCGAGCGTTCATGCACCATATGACGCGGCGGGCGGGTCGGCTGGCGCGGCCGACTCGAGTTGTCTTTGGGGCCGTCGCGGTGCTCATCGCCGCATCGTGGCTCCCATCCGTGATCCGGGGCCAAGCGGATGTACCGCAGCTGTCTCCTCCGACCGGGCCTTTCCCGGTCGGTCGAATCGCCTTTCATTGGATCGACTCGTCGCGGACGGAGGCGTTTGCGTCCGCACTCGCGACGCGCCGCGAGCTCATGGTCTATGTGTGGTATCCGGCCAAGGAGCACTACGGAGCCGGGCAGGGCACGGGGCAACGAGAGGCGCCCTATTTCCCACACGTCGCCGCTATCGCCCGCGCGCTCGGGGATTCCCTCACGCGCGACGAGTTCGGCGCGGCGACCAGCGCTGTGATGGCGGGGACCGTCCGGTCAGACGTCGTCGATGGTGCGCCGCTCTCGACATCGCATGCGACGTTTCCGGTGTTGCTGTTCTCCCACGGTTTTGGGGAGACGAGTCTCACCTATTCCGGGCAGCTCACCGATCTCGCCAGTCATGGATACGTGGTGTTTGCGGTCGAGCATCCGTATGATGCGTTCGCCGTCTGGTTTCCCGACGGCCGCGTCGTGCCGTTCGCGGCGTCGGCGTGGGACGCGGCTCAGCACCGTCCTAGCGGTGCCGTCGCCTATCAACTCGCCCAGGTCCCGATTCGGGCAGCCGACATACGCTTCGTACTGGATCGGGTCATCCGATTGGATGCCGCGCCCTCGCTCGGCGATCCTTTTGCTCACCGCCTGGATCTCACGCGCGTGGGGGCGTTCGGCCACTCGCTCGGTGGTGTCGCTGCGGCGAGCGCGTGTCGCACCGACGCGCGCATCCGCGCGTGCGGCAATGAAAATGCCGACGACGATGGAAGGCCGTGGGACGGTGGACCCGAAGCGCACGTGATCAAGCAACCGTTTCTCTTCTTCGCGAGCGGTCATTCGATCTACGTGAGCCCCCGCACACCGCTCCCGACCGCCGCCGCTCTGGAGCAGATGAAGCTCACTCGTCTGCAATACGATTCGATCGTGCAGCTCTACCAATACAACCAGGATGTCGCGCTCGCGGCAATGCCCGGTGGCGCCATGCGGATCATGGCGGAGTCCGACGCCTTCACGCACCGCACGTTCATCGACCTCAAGTTGCTGCAAGCGACGAGCGACCCCGCGGCCACTACACAGCGTCACTATATGGATCTGATTCGCTCGTACGTCCTGGCCTTTTTCGACCAGACATTGTTGGACCGCACGGACTCTATCCTCGCCCGTGCGACGCCCCCAGACTCGATCATCACGGTGCAACGGTTTGGTAGGTGACGGGCCGTCATTCCACCTTGATCGCGACTACCGGGTCGACCAACGTGGCGCGAAACGCGGGAACGAAGGCGGCGAGTAACCCCGCGGCCACGAGGGCGCCCGTCGCCATCGCCCACGTCGCGATGTTGGCGGGGTTGACGCCGTAGAGAAGACTCTGCAGGACGCGCGTGGCGAGCGCGCCGCCAATGATACCCGCGACGACGCCAATGCCGACCAGTTTCATGCCTTCCGATGTGACCATGCCGACGATCGAACCCGCGGAGCTACCGAGCGCCGTACGGATCCCGAGCTCCCGTGTGCGTTGGGCGACCGAGTAGCTCATGACGCCGTATAGTCCCGCAACCGCGAGGATCAAGGCCACGAGTGCAAAGCTGCCGAGGAGGACCAGATAGAATCGCGGCGCGCCGACACTCTTGGCAATGACGTCGGTCATGGGTCCCACGTCTGATACGGCCGCGACAGGGTCCACGCTGTGGATGGCCGCGCGGACCGCATTTTCGTACTTGGCCGGATCACCCGAGACACGGACGACAAGGGGGAAGAAGGTCTCGGCGTCACCGCCGAAGTCCATGTTGTACGACCAGTACACCTCCGGTACCGGCGGGTCGAACGGGCCCGCGTTCGCAATGTCGCTGACGACCCCGACAATGGTCGCGAATGTCGAGTCGCTCATGTAGAAGCGCTTCCCCACGGCGGTGCCGTGCGGGAAATCCCGCCGCTGCAGGGCCTCGTTCACGACGACCGTGACTGACTGCTCCGGCCGCAGATCATCGTCGTACCGGGACAGACGGCCGCCGATTAGTCGCTGGCCGGTCGCCTTGAAGAAGTCGGGCGTCGCCTGGCGATCATCGGCAAGCGGGAGATGCTCCATGTCATCGCCGGGCTGCCCTTCATACCGGATGTTCGAGTTGTCGCCCCACTCGCGATACGGGAGGTCCGAGATGGCGCCGGTACTCTGGACACCTGGGATCTGCTCGATGGCCTGAATCGTGGGCACGAGGAATCGCGACACGGTCGTGCTGTCGGTATACCGTTCGGGCGAGATGGTTGCGGTCGCCGTGAGCAGACTCCGAGGATCAAAGCCAGGATCGCGGTGGGTCAGCGCCTCGAATCCGCGCAGAACCAGACTGGCACCGATGAGCAGGACGAGTGAGAGCGCGACTTCGAATGCGACCAGCGCACCGAGGGCACGCTTCTGGACCCCACCACCACCGCTGCGCTCGCCTCGCAGGGCATCCTGTGGATCGACGGTGGCACTGTACCACGCAGGCAGCGCGCTACACAGCAGCGCCACGATCGTAGACAGCGCGACCGCAAACACCACAATTCGGATCTCGATGCTGAGTCCCGTGAGCTGCGGTAGCTGATCGCTCGCCAGCGAGCCAATGGTTCGGACCGCGACCCACGCGAGGCCGAGGCCCACCAGTCCCCCGACGAACGCGAGCAGCAAGCCCTCCGCTAGCGCCGGTCGCATCACGGCCCACCGACTGGCGCCTAGTGCAGTGCGCACCGCCATCTCGCGTTGCCGATGGACCCCTCGGGCGAGGAGCAGGCTGCCCACATTGGCCGCCGCGATCAGGAGAACGACGCACACCGCGGCGAACACGAGGAGCAGGGGCGTGCGGATCAGGTTCACGCTGTCCGCTTGCATCGGCGCGGCGCGTGCCGATTCCCCCCGAAGCGTCGGGTACTGCTGGATCATGATGTCGACGAGCCGCTTCAGCTCGAGTGCCGCGCTCGTGACAGTGGCGCCGGGTGCGAGTCGGCCGACCAGGTTGACGAAGTTGTGGCCCCGTTTTGCGAGCTCGTCCTTCGTAAAGATGAAGGGGATCCACAGATCGCCATGCATCTCGACCATGCCGTGTGGCACGTGAAAGCCCGGTGGCAGGATCCCAATTACTGTCGTCGGGACTCCGTCGAGTCGTACGGTGCGACCGACAATCCCCGGGTCCGAGTTGAACTGCGCCCGCCACGCCTCGTCGGTCATGACGACGACGGGGTTCTGACCCGGGGAATCGTCGGTTGTATCGATCAGCCGCCCGCGAAGCGCACGGACGCCGAGCAGCGGAAACAGGTTGCCGGTGACGCGGATCGTGCGCATCTGGACGCCACCGTCAGGCATTGCGAGCAATCGTGACGACCATGCGAGCGCCCCGAGGCTCGAGATCTGCTTGACGCCGCGCTTGAGGTCGAGGTACTTGGGAACAGAGAAAGGCCAGTCGTTCGCCTGGGGCGAGACCCGGTACACGGTCACGAGCCGGCTTGCGTCCCGGAATGGCAACGACCGCACGAGTGCTCGGTCGATCGCGCTGGCGATGGCGGTGGTCGCACCGAGTCCCAGTGCCAAGCAGAGCACCGCGCAGATTGCGATCATCGGAGTCCGCCACAGGGCGCGTGCGGCCGCGCGAAAATCGCTCCCCAGGAATCGCGTCACCGGTGCCCCCCTCTTGGTTCGCCGTGTGCAGCAGCGCGGCTTTGCCCATCTCGTGGCCGACAGCATGCGGTACGGGCTGTCTGCCACATCGGTTTCACGCGGATAGACAGCCAATCGCGGGAGAAGGTTGGGACGGCGACGCCTGCGTCCGCCCACGCTGACGTAGATTTCGAGCATGGGAAAGGTCGAAACCGAGCCGTTGACGCCACAGCATTTTGATGGCCGGCGGTTCTATAACCCGGGCGCAGCCCCGCCGCACGGGTTCCCGGACGTGCTCCGGTGGAAATTCAGCTCGCGCCCGGACCCCTCGCCTCGATTCGTCGCGGACGTGCAACCGACGCGACCACCGACGCAGGTCGATGGGCGGGAGCTCCGCGCCACGATGGTGAACCACGCGACCGCGCTGCTTCAGCACGATGGGTGGAACATCCTGACCGACCCGATGTGGTCTCAACGGGCGAGTCCGGTGTCATGGGTTGGACCACATTGACGCCGGGCACCGGGCGTGCGCATCGACGACCTCCCACGTATCGATGTCGTGATCGTCACCCACAATCATTACGATCATCTGGACGTCCCAACGCTCCGGTGGCTCATCGCCCAACGGCGGCCGACGTTCGTGGTGCCGATGGGCGTCGGTCGCCTGGTGCGATTGCTAGGAGCCGGTGTCGTCCACGAGCTCGATTGGGGCGAGGCGTGCGCGGTCGGACAAACGAAGATCTCCAGCGTGCGCGCCGTGCACTTTTCCGCGCGTGGCCTCACGGATCGCAACATGACGCTGTGGTGTGGCTACGTCATCGATTCTCGAGATGGTGCGATCTACTTTGCGGGCGACACGGCGTTCGGCCCCCATTTCGAGCAGATCCGTGAACAGTTCGGCGCGCCGCGCCTGTCACTGCTCCCGATCGGAGCCTACGAGCCCCGGTGGTTCATGTCGCCCGTGCACATGGGTCCGGAGGAAGCCCTGGCCGCCCACACCGTCCTCGGCTCGAGGACGACTATCGCCATCCATCATGGAACGTTTCAGCTGGCCGACGATGCGATCGACAAACCCCGGCAGCTGCTCCTGGCGCAGGGGATCCCGCCTTCCTTTCTCCTCCTGCGGAACGGCGAGTCGGCGTCGTGTCCCTAACCACTAGTCACCAGTCGCTACGCTGTTCTCCATTCCTGCGCGCCGCCGCGCCACTTCTGCGACCGCGCCCCAATCCAGATCGGAGTCACCGTGCGCGAGCGCGTCGAGAAAGTCGTCGCGTAGCGCACTCGCAAACGGGAGCGGGACGTGTGCGGACTCGCCCGCAGCAAGTGCCAGGCTCACGTCCTTGAGCCCCAATACTAAGCGGAACCCCGCGGGCTCGTACCGTCGCTCGGCGATCAAGGCACCGTAATTCTTGTAGACCGGTGCGGTGAAAACCGCGTTGGTGAGCACTTCCATGAGATCGCTCGCAGCGACGCCGTTGCGCTCGCCGAGCGCGATCGCTTGTCCCATCGAAGCGATGGCCGCGGCGATCATGAAGTTGCCGGCCAGCTTGACGACATTGGCCTGAAAGGGCTCGGCCCCCACGTGCCAGGTGCGCTGCCCGATCGCGTCGAAAAGAGGTTGGAGTCGCGTCACGACCGCTGGGTCACCGGCGACGACAACCTGTAGTTTGCCAGCCCCGGCGACATCGGGCCGGCCAAAAACGGGTGCGGCAACGTAGGTCATTCCGTGCTGCTGGCATTGGGTGGTCAGCTCTTGCGCGAGAGCCACGGAGACGGTGGACAGATTCACGACGACAAATCCCCTCGGCCCGTGCTCGAAGAGTGCCGCCTCGGCGATCACGGATCGGACCGCGGCGTCGTCCGCCAGCATCAGGAGGAGGGCGTCTCCCGGCGCTGCTTCGCGCGGGCTGTTGAGCTGCCGAGCTCCCTGCCGCGCCACTTCCTCCGCCGGTCCACGTGAGCGGTTCCACACGCGCACGCTGTGTCCAGCTTTGACGAGGTTGATCGCCATGCCCTTGCCCATTGCGCCCAGACCAACAAATGCAATGTCCATGTGTAGATCTCACCGTAGGGTCATTCGTTAGGATCGCTCCACCCCGCGATATGCATGCCTGGTCGCCCCCAACTCCGAATCGCGGACCCCAATGCGTTACGGCACACGCTGGTACACGCGTACGTAGTCGACCGTCATGAACTGTGGCACATTCGAATCATCGGGAGCGGGCTCATCGGGACCGCCACAAGCGATGTTCATGATCAGGTACATGGGGCGGTCGAACGCCCACCCGGTGACCGGATTCTTCGTGTAGGTCATGATCTTCCGGTCGTCAAGAAAGAAGTCCATATGGTCCGGATACCACTCGAGCGCGTACACGTGAAAGGTGTCGTAAAGGTCACCCACCGCACTCGTAGTATCGGGCGTGGGTCCCGGCGTCTCGTGAATGTGTACCGCGATTTGATTGGGGTGGCTGCCCCAGCTCTCCATGAGATCGATCTCGCCCTGAGACGACTCATCGCTCGGCACGCCCTCGATCTCGCTCCCGTCGGCGCGTCTGGCCAGCGGCGGCCCTGGAATGCTTGGCGTTCGGATCGGGCTCAGGAACCAGATCGCCGGCCAGGTTCCCCTGCCGCGAGGCATTTTGGCCCGAATTTCAAATCGTCCATATGTCCAGGACGCAGTGTTTCGCGTGTTGATGCTAGCGGAGGTAAATCGGTGCCACGCATCATTGATCGACGTCGGCACGAAACTCTCCGGAGTCTCTTTGCGCAACTCGATCAGCAGATGCTGACCGTCCACACGGGCGTTTTCGAGGCGGTTGACCGTATAGTATTGCAGCTCGAGGTGGCGCACGTAGCCTTCTTCGTAGCTCCACTTCGTGGGGTCTGGATGTCCTGTGTAGTTGAATTCATCTGACCAGACGAGTTTCCATCCCGGTAGAGCAGGCGCCTGAGGCGACGCCGATCGACCGACTACGCACACTGCGAAAGCGACCGCCGCTACGCCACGCATTGGCTCACCCTCACGCCGTGGGGCTCGTGTACCCGCGCCAGGTTATCGATGCCAGCAAACGTAGATACCGGCAATCCTGAGCGCTACGCGCCGCCCGATCCTGCGTCGCTCGGCGGGCGTGTCGCACCAGCCGACCGGCGGTTGACCGCCATCGTTCGGGCAGCGAGCAACGCGTCCACGACGGTCGCCGCAGATCAGGCCTGGTTCACAGCACTCGTTGGTTGGCTGATCGACCGCGACGTCGCCACCTGGTTCGGGCGCGGTCAACGGACCGCGCGACTGCGGCGCCTCGTGCTCGAGCTGGAGGATCCGGAGAAGGGGCAGGCGCTGGCGGAACGAATTCGCCGTGTCTGGGCGCACGCCTCCGCGGTTCGATTCTTCGCGGAGACAGGACTCTCCGAGCGGACGTCGTTCGTCGCAGAGGCGCTTCGTCGCACGGCCAACCACGTGCTGCCGCGCGTCGGCCTCCGTGACGATCTCCTGGATCTCGTCGAACGGCTCGATCTGCGAGCGGTCGACGCCGATTGGATCGAGACGCTACCCCCGGAGCTGGTCCAGCGGTGGGGGGCGTTACTCCGCCCGTCGTCCACTGCGGTGAGTGCGGCAGCCGAGCTCGTGGCTGTACGGGCCGGTGCAGTCGGGTTGTCGCGTGACATGCTGGCGCTTCAGCCAATCGAATGGGAGCTCGACTCCCCCTTCTTTCGATTGGCGCGCACCGTGAGCGAGTGCGCCGAGGCGGCACACCGGAAACTGCCTGGCGCCTGGGATGATCGGTACGCTGCGTGGCGGCACTGTCGAGAGCAGTGCCACGCAATCCTGAGTGCCCTGGACCAGCGACTCGAGGAACGTGGTGTGTCGAGCGATCTCGTGTTTCGCCGAGAGTTGATCGATGCGCAGCTCGAGCGCATAGGGGCGCTCTTCGCGCTCGAAGCCGGATCGCTCGACGGTCAGGCATTTGCCGCGCGCCTCGTGCGCCAGAGCGCCGACCAGCGGAGCGTGCGCGGCCTCGTGCGTGTCACCTTGCGCCGATTGGCCCGTAAAGTCATCGAGCATACGGGAAAGACCGGTGAGCACTATGTCGTGCGCACGCGCCGTGAATGGTGGGCCACGGCCGGCGCCGCCGCGGGTGGTGGAATCGTGACAGCCTTCACCGCCCTGGTGAGCTACGGCGTGCTCGCGCTGCCCTTGGCGCCGATGGTCACAGGGCTCGGGCTCGCGGCCGATGACGCCGCGAGCTTTCTCGTGATGCAGGCGGGTCGGCTCACGCTCGCGTCCAAACAACCGTCCGTCACTGCCGCGGCCCTGGCCGGCGCGCTCGAGGAACGGCACCGAACCGAGGTTCTCGTGGACCTCGTTGCGGCCATCACCCGATGCCAGGTGATCGCGACATTGTGCAACATCTTGTGCACAGTGCCGATGGCAGTGGCGATCGACGCAGTGTGGGAGCTCGCGGCTGGACACGGTGTGTTGAGCGCGGACACGGCGGCGAGGACAATCGCGTCGCTCAACCCGGTACGGTCCGGCACACTGCTCTTTGCCGCGGTCACGGGTGTTTATCTGTGGTTCGCGAGCCTGGCCGACGGCTGGACGGCTAATTGGAGCGCATATCGGCAGTTCCCGCGCGCAGTCGCGGAAAGTCCGCGCATCCAGCGATGGATCCGGCCGGGACGAGCCCGTCGCCTGGGCGAGATTCTGGACCGGCATATCGGCGGAATCGCTGGCAACCTGACGATCGGATTCCTGCTCGGCTTCACTCCACTGCTGTTTGCCTTCATGGGGTTGGGGATCGAGGTCAGACACGTGACGTTGTCGTCGGCCTCACTTGGGCTCGCGCTCGCGCAACAGCTCTTCGCCCGTCAGGTGGGGGTCGGCAACTTGGCCTGGGCCGTGGCCGGCATCATCGGGATCGGGGCTTTGAATTTCGGCGTGTCGTTCGTGCTCGCCTTGCGTGTCGCGGCGCGTGCGCGCGGACTCGATGCAAGTCAGCGACAAGCTGTCTGGCGGGCAGTACGGCAGGCGGCGCGCACGCGACCGGGGCGCTTTCTCTGGGCGCCCAGATAGCGGCGCCGCGTGCGCCGCGCGCGCCACGGGGCCCAAGAGAGGAGAACCACAGTTCTCGTGGCTGGCGGCATTCATTTCGCATAATGGCGATCCATGCAGCCCGAACGAGTCCGAGTGCCGCACCCTCGCCTACCACGATCCAACTGGGTCGCGTGTCTTCTGCCGCTGACAGCTGCGGCTGGTTGCCTTTTCCCGCAGCGCGTCCAGGTGACGACCACGCAGGCTCCCGGCGCGACATTCTCCGACCAACGGTCGTTCCGGATCTTGCCCATGCCGGAAAACAAAGCCGTGGCGCCCGGTGCGGCGAGCGTTGACGATCCGATGATCGAGAATTCGATGACCGGCCGAGCCGTTCGCGCCGACATTGCACAGCAAATGACAGCCCGCGGGTACGTCCGCCACAATGATAGGGCGGATCTGGCCATCGCGTACTATATCGGGTCGCGAACCTCACTCGTCGTGACTAATTACGACTACGGCTATCCGTTCTCGGACTGGAAGACGAGCAGCGCATCCGCCGTACAGGTGCCAGCGAGCCAGTATGAGTACAAGCGAGGCACGGTCATTGTGGATGTCCTGGATGGCGACGCAAAGCACGTCCTCTGGCGTGGAGTAGGAGAGATGGATGTGTCGGTCGAGCCAAAGTCGTACGCGAGTGTGCTCGACAAGGCCGTATTGGCAGTCATGAGCCGCTTCCCAGGACACGCCGCCGTCGGCGCGTAGCGCCGACGGAGAGGGTAGAACTACAGAAAGTAGAAAGTAGACACCGCGCGAGCGCAGCGATCGCAAGACCAGTCGCCAATCGGTTGTGGCTGTTGTCTACTTTCTACTTTCCGTGGTTCTACTCTCTAGCGCGCCGAAGGCGCGCTGATGGGGCTGAGGCTTCTCCCCAGCTCGAGGATGGCCTGAATGAGCGCGTCGAAGTCCTCTCGTCGGCTCCGATGGTTCACGTTGGCGACGCGGATTGCGTAGCGACCGTTCACGACTGTCCCCGACGGGATCGCGATCCCACCCTCTTGGAGGCGTATCACAATCTCTTCGTTGATCGCATCCCAGTTCGGCTGCGATGGGTGCGTTGGCGCGTAGCGAAGGCACACCACGTTGAGTGACATGGGCGCGAGCAGCTCGAGATCGGGAGACTGCTCGACCGCGGCAGCGAGGTACTGGGCGTGACGCACATTCTGCTCGATGCACCGCGTCAGCTGCGCAACCCCTTCGGCCTTCAATGTCATCCAGACTTTCAGCGCTCGGAAGCTGCGAGTGAGATCGAGACCTCGATCGGCAAATGGCAACCCTCCAGCAATGACGCCTCGCGCAGTGGGTGCCAGGTAGCTGGCGCTCATCGCCATCGCCTCCCGATGGGCGACGCCGTCACGGATCAACGCGCACGCGCACTCGAAGGGGAGGGACCCCCACTTATGGAGGTCGAACCCAAGGGAATCAGCGCGTGGGAGACCGGCGAGGCGGGGTCGCAACGCGGGTGAGAGGTAGGCCAGCGCGCCGAACGCCCCGTCGACGTGGAACCACAACCCTTCCTGGCGCGCGACGTCGGCCACCATGTCCAGGTCATTGATTGCACCGGTGTTGACCGTCCCCGCAGTGGCGACGACACAAAACGGACGGAGCCCGGACTTCCGGTCTGCCCGGATCATGTCGCGCAGCGCCCGTCCGTCGATCTGGAATTGGCTGTTGACCGGCACCAGTCGGACTGCTCGGTGTCCGAGTCCCAGCCACTCCGCACCTTTCCGTGCCCATGTGTGGATCTCGGTCGATGCGTAGAACACGAGCGGATGATGGCGACCCTGCAGACCGTCGGCTCGCACGTCGAACCCGCCGGCCTGGGCACCGACGTAACGCGCCACGGCAAGACTGAGCACGTTGGCCATTGTGCCGCCAGTCACCAACAGTCCGCTCGTCTGAGATGGCATGCCGAGCATTTCCGCCAGCCAACGGAGCACCTGGTGTTCCACGAGCGCTGGCGCTTGGTTGAGACCCGCCAGGTGGGGATTGATCCCGGCGGCGAGCATGTCGGCCATCATCCCGAGAGGCGTGCCACTGCCCTGGACCCATCCCCAGAAGCGCGGATGGATGTTGCCGTTGGTGTACGGCATGATGCGCTCCACGAACGCACGATACGCCGCCTCCGCGCCGACGCCAGCCGAGGGCAGAGCCTCATCGAACGACGCGCGGACGGCTGGCGGCATCTCGCGCCATGCGGGTTGATCGCGAAGCGTCGAGAGGTGGGTCAGCATGTCGTCGACCATCCGGTGGGCAAGCGCGCGAAATGCGTCCCAATCCTGTGGATCGAGCGTCGCATGCTCGGGTGGTGAAGTGATCGTGTCGCCGTGTGGGCTGGGCATCGCGTGGTGAAAGGCTACCCAGAGCATAACGGGTCGACCCAGCCCTTTCTATCTACTTCTTGCGCTGAAAACTGTCCTCTCACTGGATGTTCTTCGCTGCGCCGCAGTCCGTCTGCGCTGTCACAATGAAGAGGCGAGAGGGGACGCGCTGCCGGTGCCGTTCTGGGTCGTCTCACCATTCTGCCCATTCATCGGGAGTAGGCGGTCGAGAATGCCGAGGGCCTCGCTGGTCACTCCGGGCCACAGGCCATGCACCCACGCGGCAGCGCGCGCGGGCGCCCCGACGACCACTTCGGCTTCGCCATATCGGCACGCATCGACGATCCGCTTCGCCGCGCGCTCGACGCTCATCGAGACGCCCGGCAACGAGCCACCCACCGCGAAGAACGTGTACTCGGCGCGGTGTCGCCCCTTGACCGTCGCGCGTCGTCGGCTCCCCGTTCGCATCAAACCGGGGCACACCGTAGTCACAAAGATGTTGTCCTTGGCCAATTCGGCTCGCAGGCCTTCTGAGAGTCCCACGAGCGCAAACTTGCTCGCGCTGGACGGCAGGTGGCGCGGCACGCTGACCTTGCCGCCGATCGATGCAATGTTGACGATGCGCCCGACGTGCCGTGCACGCATCGCCGGCAACACCGCCTGGATCAGATACAGGGGACCCCAGAAGTGGGTGCGCATCGCGCGATCATAGTCGTCCAGCGTCATCGCGTCGGACGAGGCGACCTGGATCACGCCCGCGTTGTTCACCAGGACGTCGATGGGGCCGCCTTCCGACTCGACATCGCGGACGACCTGTCGCACCTGCGCGGCATTGGTCATGTCGCCGACCACCGCCTGGACGTCGGCACCCTCCGCTTCCAGTTCGTAGCGCGCGCGCTCGAGCTCAGCTTCGTCGCGCGCGCAGATCGCGATCCGCGCTCCTTCTGCCGCAAACCGTCGGGCCAGGACGAGGCCGAGTCCACGGGAACCGCCACTGATGAGGATGTGGCGTTGGCGAAAATCGATTCGGCGGCTCGCGTGCAGGAGCCACCGACTGAGAGCGAACCCGACCGCAAGCGCTCCAGCTGTGGTCGCCAACCGGCCGTTCACGTGTGGTCGACGCGCCATGAGAATCCCTCCTTTGGGTCGAGACGTTGGTGTGCAATCCCCCCGCCATCGCCGAAGACCCACCCCGTCCGCACCGGATTCATCTGCGGCACGGGTCGACCGGAAATCAACGAGGGCCAGGAGCAAATGCCCCTGGCCCTCGTGGTACCGGCGTCCGAACCAAGCGCGTCAGACGTTTAAGCTCTTACCGCTTTCGTGGCCCCATGGCGACGGACGAGCTCCAATCGCTGGATACTCCGTTGCACACCGTTGTCCAGGTGCCGTTACGTCCGGACAGCTCGCTCGCGTCCAGCGGCTCGACCGTTGTGTGCACGTCGGTCTTGAACGGGGTCCCTTCCCACGTGGTATCAACTTGGACGGCAGCGCCGAAGTTGCGGATGGCAATGACTCGGTCGGCACCACCCTCGAAGATCGTGGAAATCTGCATCGTGCAGGAGGGCGAGCACGTCGTTCGCGTAGCTGGCCGGTCCGGGGTTGGCTGGCTCCCCGCCGACCTCCGTCCGTACATTGTTGATATAGCCGAGGGCGCCGGTGTAATCGCCCAGGCCGATCCGGATCTCTGCCTCCGTCAGCGTCAGCGTCTCGCTGCGAATGATTGGAAGCGGTGAACCGGGCGAAGGGTACATGCCGTAAATCCATTGCGAGGCGATAAAGTTGTACGACTGTTGCTGGACCGGGTTCGGATTTGGGATGAACTTGGCCAACCAGCGAAGGTCGTGCACCGTATCCTGCACGTTGGGCACTTCCTGGAGGACCGCCTGCGTGCCCAGGATGCCGTTGATCGGATTGGGCTGGTCGCCCGACGCGGCGCTGAAGTCGTAGGAGACCGTGTACTTGTCGTCCGCCCACTGACCGACTGGATTGGTGGGCAGCGAAGTGGGCACGAAGAGGGCGGATGCTTTGGCGGCGCTGTCGGCTCGGGTAAGCGCCGTGATGTCGGCAGCCTGCAAAACTGCCGGCGGTGGCAATGGTTCGGCTGTGGTATCGGCCGGGGTGTACGGTGGTCGAGAGGTTGCGAACCCGAGCTCCATCCCCGCTTTGGCTGCAAGCGCGCGATTGAACCCGGCAAACGATCCCTCGACCGTGCTCGGACCTGCGAACGACCCGACGGCCTCCGTAGCCTGGCGGCAACTTGAAGGGAAAGGGTGTCGAACCGGCACTGTCGAGGGCGGCGTTCGCGGTGTCGAGGAGGTTGACGATGTACTGCAGGCCGTCCTTCAAGCAGACAGCGGGCGGCAAAGACGTCTGCGTCGGCGACTCGGTGATGGCGATCCCTTCCGAGTCGTGCGCCCAGGCGACGAGCAAATAGTTCAACGCTTCCATGGTCTGGACAACGCCTCGGAGCTCCTGCTGCTGCGCCGTGGTATAGGCTGGGGCGGCGTTTGGGATGGCCCCGAGAATTTCCTGGGCCGACCGGATGTTTTGATACTCGTTGCCCCAGAAGCCGATCCACGCGCCAACCGGAATCGGCTCGATGCCCAAGTCGTACTCGATGAAGCGCGGCTCCGTGTTGGTGAAATTCGCCGCCTCCCGCGCGTACGCGGAGAGTTCGAGGGCGGCCTGGAATTGGTCGTTTCTCGTGAAGCTGAAGAGGCCCGTGATCGCCTGCTGGATCCCCGTCTGCGTGTTGGGAATGGTTGTCGGTGCAGTCAAGAAGCCAACGTTACTGTCCGGGCAGCCGGCCATCACGGCCGCGGCTGTTCCCACGCACACCGCGACGCCGAGGCGGCGCGCGCGGCTCCCGGCGGCTCTTTGGATATGTGTCATGTCAGAGTCCCAGGTCGAGGCCGATGTAGTAACTGCGTGCGGGCGGGTACGGCGTGACTTCTCCGCCGGCTCGGATGTTGAGGCCGTTCTCGGTCGTTGTCTCTGGGTCGAGTCCGTCGTAGTGGTAGATCCCCCACATGTTGTAGCCGTTGAGGGAAACTCGCGCACTCGTGATCCGACCTCCTGCGACCCGATTGATGAGGTCGGCCGGGGAGGCTGTAGCTGACGGTGATCTGTCGTACCTTGAGGAAGCCGTACGGCTGGATCCAGGGGTTCAGCCCGATGGCATCTGGGTGAGGCGCCTGGCGCGCACGGCCGAGTCGGCGTAGAGGCTCGGCCCGTAGTCGAAGTAGAGGTCAGTGTAGTCGGTGGTATTGCCGCCATCGGCCCAGTCGAGGAACCCGTAGACGCGGAATCCCTTCCACGTGAACTCGTTGCCAAGACTCGTCGTGACGCCAGGATACGCGTCGCCGTTCTGCACACAAAGGTTGTTTGCGGAGACGGTGAAGTTGCAGTTGGCGAGCTCCGATACCGATCGCCCCACTGCGATGTATCCACCATATTCGGGGCTGAAGGCCGGAGTCGGGAGCGAGTTGACGGCGCTGTAGTTGCGGTAAACCGTCGTCGTCGTACACCCACGTGAACCCGTTTCGGAGCTGCAATCGGCGTCATCTGCAAGGAGAGCTCGATCCCCTGGTTCGTGAACTCTCCGCCGTTCACGTACAAGGAGGCATAGCCGTATGACGGCGCGACGCCCGAGTTCAGCAGAAGGCTCGAGAGGCGCTTCTGATAGATCGTCGCCGTGAACTGCGCGCGCGACTTGAGCATTGTCACGTCGAAACCGAGCTCGGTCTCGACCTCGGACTCCGGCTTGATGCTCGGATCTCCTTGTGTGCTGTTGCTCCCGATACCCGGCCCGCCGGCAATGAACGTTGCTGGGAGGGGCGTGTATTTCGATCCGTACGGAGCCAGGTTCCCTGACTGACCATAGGCCGCGCGTAGCTTGAAGTCGTCGAGGAAGCCGACGAAGGTGGGCAGGCGGTAGGAGGCGGCGTAGTGCGGGTAGTAGTAGAACTTGCCGATGTCGCCGTCGTTGGTGGACCGCTCCGCCGCGACGCCGCCCGTGAACGAGAGACGAGAGTCGAGCAGGAGGAGCTGCTCCTGGCCGTAGAACGACTGGTCCAGTTCTTCCGTGTTGTAGAAGAAGTTGTTCTGGACCGTGCCGACCGTGGGCGCGTTGACGCCTGCGATCAGATTGTAGCCGACCGTCACCGGATTCACGTTGCTCCGACGATCGCGCTCGAACCCCATCGAGGTCGTCGCGTCGAGCCAGGAAAGCCCTGTGTAGTGGTGGACGGCGTTGAGGTTGTAGTTGAAGTAGTTGATCTGCGCCGTGTTGGACACGGACGTGCCAGGCAAGCCGGTCGGTACCCGCTGCTCGACCTGCAGCGTCGGCGGCGCATAGAGCAGGTCCTGCAAGCTGGACAGGTCCGCGCCACCGACCGCGTTGAGCTGGAGGCTCTGGTGCTCGGTCTTCCATGGCGTCCAGGCGAAGTTGCCACCGCCGATGAAGCGGCTGACCTGCTGTGGTGTGGAGATCTCCATCGCATCGGCGAATGGATTCGCCGGTCCAAATGGGTTGACCGGCCACGTCCCGTCGGCGCCTTCGTGATTCAGTGAGACAAAACCCGGCGTGTAAGAGAAGACGTCGTACGGGCTAATCCCGATGTTGTCGTTCCCCGAGATACCCCGCCGCGTGACATTGTGAACGTAGTTGAGGTTCGCGCTGACGGTCAGGTTGTTCGCGAACTGTTCGGTGACGTTCGACCGGATCGACTGCTTGTTGTACCCGGTGTTGAGCAGTGCGCCGTTGTCGTACTTCGACAATCCCGAGAGGAAATACTGCGTGGACCCGGAGGTGCCGCTCACGCTCACGTTGGATTGATACGCCGCCTGCGAGTTCCCGAACAACTGCGTTTGCAGATCCTGAGGCCCAGCGTAGACGCTCGCGATGAACGCGTTGTCGGCCGCAATGTCACTGGGCTTCGTGTCACCTGTGACGTCATTGACGTACCACGCCTGCGCCAGCCCCAGCGTGTTGAACGTCCGGATCGGGTACTCGTTCGAGATCGCGTAGTGCCCGACCTGGTTGCTGACGTCCCACTTCGGCTTCCCGCTCGTGCCTTTCTTCGTCGTGATGATGATGACACCGGCGGAGGCTTTGGATCCGTAGATGGCTGCCGCGGAGGCACCCTTCAACACCTCGACGGACTCGATGTCGTCGGGATTGATGTCCGCCATGCGGTTGATGCTATTGTCCTGCGGGCTGGGTGCGCCGGCCACAGACTGTCCGGTCGAGGTCATACCGCCCCCGGACTGATTGATCGCATTCTCATCATCGTCCACGGTCTCGTTGTCGACGATGACGCCATCGACGACATAAAGCGGGAACGCGTTCCCGTTGATCGACGTCACGCCGCGCACCTGGACCTGGATGCCGCCGCCAGGGGCGCCGCCGTTGTTACTCTCGATGAGCGCTCCGGGGATCTTGCCTTGTAGCGAGTTCTCGATTGTAGGTTCTGGGACCTGATTGATGTCCTGCGTGCTGACGACAGAGACGGCGTTGGCGGCATTCTGCGACGCGACCGTCGTCGCGAGCCCCGTCACGACCTGCGTTTCTAGGCGGAGCACGTCCTTCTGCAACGCAATGGTGTACTCGGTCTTGCCCGGCGTGAGCACGATGGTCTGCGCCAGGTATCCGATGCGGCGCACGGTCATTGACTTCGCGTCGGCTGGCACTCGGAAGTTGAACGTGCCGCTGTCCGTCGTGTTCGCTCCGATCGTCGTGCCAGTGACAATGACCTGTGCCGCCGGGATCGGGACATGCTCGGCCTGATCGACTACGTGTCCCGTGATGTGCGCGCCTTCCTGGGCGCCGGCGACTGTCGCCAGTGCGAACACCAGCGTCGCCACTCCGACCGTTGGAACGCGCCACCTGCTTCCCACATGATAGTTCATCACGTCTCTCCCTCCGGTTGACCAGCACACGCGGGGTTGAGCGAGACGGGCGACGGTCCTGCGACGCACGGGCCGTCCCGTGTGGTTCGCCGAGCCGCACCCACGAGCACACGACACACTACTCCCGCGGGCGCGCCCCACCTCTGCGCGCCTCGCGCGGTACCCTCCGGGAATGCCCTCACAAGGCGGGGCTAGTGTGGCGCTACCATCCTGGGCTGTCAAGTACTCTCAACGGTACGACGCTTCATGACTGTCCCTCCCTGGCTGGACCCGCTGTCTGTGAAACCGCCCGCCCATCGCATGGCGACGAGCTCGTTTGTGAAAAACCTCGGGGCCAGTGACCACGACACGTCACTGGCCCCGAGGCTTTTCACAACGCAGAAATCTCATACCATAAAGCACCAGCTCCTAAGTGGGGCGCGCCAACGCCAAAGATCCCCTTTCTAAGGACAGGTCGGGTTCCATTGGTTGCCGCGTGAGACATACTCCTCAGAAGTGATGGCGAACATGTCCGTGTGCGCATCCGCCATGTAGCCCGGCACGTGCTCCCACGTCGTGTCCGCCTCCGCCGCCACGTTGTACATCTGGATCGAGACAAGTCGGTCGGCACCGGCTTCCATGAGCGTCGAGATCTCCTGCTCCTTCATGATCTGATTGCGGACATCCGTCGGTGTACTCGGAGTCACGGGCGCGAGTCCGCCGACTTCTGTGCGCACGTCGTTGATGTAGCCGACGGCGCCCGGGATGTCGTTCAGTCCGAGCCGGATTTCCGCCTCGAAGAGCGTCATGTTCTCGCTCCGGATGATCGGCAAGGGAGATCCGGGCGACAGGTACATCGCGTAGATGTACTTCGAAGCGACCGGCGGGCTGGGCGGGGTGCTCTTCGGAGCCGCCTCGGAATACCCCGGCAACTGTACCGGCCAACTCCCCGAGCAATTCGGTCCCGTGCAGGCCGGATTGAGTTCGAACTTCGCCTTCCAGCGGAGATCGTTGACCGTGTCCTGGTCGGACGGCACCTGGCTCAACACGGCAAGCGTGCCGACGTTTTGGTTCATCGGATTGACCTGATCACCCGAGGACGCGCTGAAGTCAAACAGGACGCTGAAGTTGTCGTACGGCCAGCCGCCCGCCGCGTTTTTCGGCAGCGCTGCCGGCTGGAAGAGCGCCGAGGCCTTCATTGCGCTGTCGGCGCTGGTCAGCACGGCCTGGTTTGGGCTCCCCAGGTTGGTAAAAGTCGGCTGCGTCGGCGCCATCGCATAAGCGAGCTCCAGCTTTGCCCTGGCCGCGAGCGCGCGATTGAATGCCGCAAACGAGCCGGCGGCGGTGCTGGGCCCGCCAAACTGCCCGACGGCTGCGAAGCCCGGCGGCAACTTGAACGGGAATGGAGTCGAGCCTGCCGTGTTGAGGTCCGCGTTGGCCGAGTCGAGCAGCGCAGCGACGGCTGCCAGGCCGTCCTTCAGGCAGTAGAGCGGATTCAGAGTGGTGGCGGTGGGCGACGTCATGATTACGAACCCTTCCGTGTCGTGCGCCCAGGCCATCAGTAGATAGTTGTAGGCCTCGATCGTCTTCACGACTCCGTTGAGCCCGGCGATCTGCTGCGGCGTGTACGCCGGCTGTACCTTGGGAATGGCCTGCAGGATCACCTGTGCCGTGCGGACGTCCTGGTACTCGTTCTGCCACATCTCGATCCACGCCCCGATTGGGGTTGGAAGAACCCCGGTGTCGTACCGGATGAATCGGGGCTCCGTGCTCGTGAAGTTGGCAGCCTCACGCGACATCGCCGACATGTCGATGCCGATATTGAACATGTCGCCCCGCGAAGTCGAGAAGAGGCCCAGGAGCGCCTGTTGCAGCCCAGTTGGCGTGGCCGGCACCTGCGTCGGTGCCGTGAGGAACGGCACGTTGCTGTCGCTGCACGCCGCAGCGACGACCAGCGCCGCCGTGCCGGCTAGGAGCGCGCCTCTCCGCCGGAACCGTCGGCCGGCGGGGGCTCTGTGTGTGTTGGTCATGTCAGAATCCCAGGTCGAGGCCAAGGAAGACGCTGCGGGACGGGGGGTAGGGCGTAACTTCGCCGGCGGCGCGCACGGCCTGATTGCCGGCGAAGCTGACCTCTGGATCCAACCCGCCGTAGCCCGTGATCATCCACAGGTTATAGCCGCTGACGTTGAGGCGCGCGCTCGCTATGCGGCCACCGACCAACGAGTTGACCAACCGGGCCGGCAGCGTATAGCTGACGGTCACCTCCCGGACCTTGAGGTAGCTGGCCGGCTCCGTAAACGGCGAGAGGCCCAGTGCCACTTGGGCCCGGTGCTCGGCCGAGCGTACCGAGTCGGCAGACAGATACGACCCAAGCTCATCGAAGTAGAAATCGGTCGAGTTGCCGGTATTCCCGCCGCGCGCCCAGTCGAGGAACCCGTAGACGCGGAATCCCTTCCACGTGAACTCATTCCCGAGCTCCGTCTGGAAGCCGGCGTAGGCGTCTCCATTCTGCACCGGAAGCCCGCTCGGCCCCGTGAACGCGGTGTTGACCTCCTCGCTGACCGACCGGCCGACGGCGAAGAAGCCACCATAGCACCACCCACCCGAGCAGGACGCGAACGGCGGCACGGGCAGGGCATCCACGCGGCTGTAATTGCGGAATTCGGTCACCGTCGTGTTCCACTGAAAGCCGTTCCGCATCTCGATCGGCGTCGCCTGGAGCGACAGCTCGATACCCTGGTTGGTGAACTGGCCGCCGTTGGTGTACTGGTATAGGTACCCAAACGATGGCGCGACACCCGCCTGGAGCAAGAGACTCGACAGCCGCTTCTGATAGACGGTGGCCGAGAACTGGGCGCGCGAGTGTAGCATCGTCGCGTCGAATCCCACCTCCGTCTCCACTTCGGACTCCGGTCTAATGCTCGGATCGCCGAGGAGCTGGTTGCTGGCGAAGGCCGAGTTCCCGGCGATGAAACTGGGGGGAAGTGGCGTGTACTTCGACCCGTACGGGGCCAGGTTCCCCGACTGGCCATAGGCGGCGCGCAGCTTGACCTCATCGAAGAAGCTCGGCATGCCCGGCAGGCGAAACGCCGCCGAGTAGTGCGGGTAGTAATAGAACCTGTTGATATTGCCGTCGTTCGTGGACCGTTCAGCCGTGACGCCGCCCGTTACCGTAAGCCGCTGGCTGAACAACAGGGCCTGCTCCTGCGCGTAGAACGATTGGTCCAACTCCTCGGAGTTGTAGAAGAAGCTGTTCTGCACCGTCCCGGCGGTAGGCGCATTGACACCCGAGAGCAGGTTGTAGCCGACATTCACCGGCTCGGTGTTGCTCCGCCGGTCGCGCTCGAACCCAATCGACGTCGTGGCATCCAGCCACGACAGTCCCGTGTAGTGGTGGATCAAGTTGAGCTGGTAGTTGAAATAGTTGATCTGGTCAGTGTTCGAGACCGACGTCCCGGGCAGGCCGCTCGGCTCCCGCTGCTCCACCTGCAGGTCCGGCGGCGCGTAGAGGAGGGCCGAGAAGCTCGTCAGGTCCATTCCACCGACGGCGGTCAGCTCGAGGCTCTGGTGCTCCGTCTTCCACGGTGTCCAGTTGAGGCTTCCCCCGCCCATCGTGCGGCTCGTTTGCTGCGGCGTACTGATCTCCAAGGCATCGGCAAAGGGATTCGCCGGCCCAAACGGGTTGCTCGGCCAGGTACCGTCGGCATTTTGCTGCTGCATGTTCACGAACCCCGGCGTGTACGAAAACACGTCGTAGGGGCTGATGCCGATGTTGTCGTTGCCGGTGATGCCGCGACGTGCCACGTCGTGGATGTAGTTGATGTTCGCGGTGACGGTGACGGCGCTCAGAAACTGCTGCGAGAGATTCGCACGGAACGACTGCTTGTTGTAACCAGTATTGAGCATGCTGCCATTGTCGTACTTGGAGAGGCCCGACACATAGTATTGCGTCTGCCCCGCGCTGCCGCTCACGCTGATGTTGCTCTGGTAGGACGCCTGTCCGTTGCCGAACAACTGCCGCTGGTAGTCCTGCGGCCCGGCATACACACTTGAGATGAGCGCGTTGTCGGACGCGATCGTCGCCGGGTCGCTCGCCCCGACGATGTCGTTGTTGTACCAGGCTTGCGCCAAGCCCAGGCTGTTGAAGGTGCGGATCGGGTACTCGTTCATTATCGAGTAGTGGCCGACCTGGTTGCTGATGTCCCATTCCTCGGCTTGCCGCTCGTGCCCCGCTTGGTCGTGATCACCACCACGCCGGCGGAGGCCTTGGAGCCATAGATCGCCGACGCCGAGGCGCCCTTCAAGACTTCGAGTGACTCGATGTCATCCGGGTTGATGTCGGCGATGCGATTGACGCCGTTGTCCTGGACACTCGGCGCCCCCGAGGCGCTCGCGCCCGTCGACGTGATCCCGCCACCCGAGTTGTTGATGGCGTTCTCGTCGGCGTTGACCGTCTCGTTGTCCACGATCACGCCGTCCACGACGTAGAGCGGCGACCCGTTGCCATAGATCGACGTGACGCCGCGCACCTGGATCTGAAGCCCACCACCCGGGGCGCCACCATTGTTCCCTTGAATCACCGCGCCCGGGATCTTGCCCTGGATGGAGTTCTCGATCGTCGGCGTCGGCACCGAGTTGATGTCCTGCGTGCTCACGACCGAGACGGCATTGGCCGAGTTCTGCGATGCAACCGACGTCGCGAGGCCGGTCACGACCTGTGTCTCGAGGCGCAACACGTCTTTCTGCAAAGCGATAGTGTATTCGGTTTTGCCCGGCGTGATGGTGATCGTTTGCGCCAGGTAGCCGATGCGCCGCACGACCATGCTCTTGGCGTCGGCCGGCACTCGGAGGGTGAATGTGCCGCTGTCCGTCGAGATCGCCCCGATGGTCGTGCCGCTGACGATGACTTGTGCTGTTGGGACCGGGACATGCTCGGCAGCATTGGTTACCCGCCCTGTAATGCGGGTGCCCTCTTGCTGGGCGTTGGCGACAGTCGAAAGTGCGAGCACAAGGGCCGCCACTCCGACGGACGGAACTCGCCATATGGATCCTACTCGATTGTTCGTCACCTCTCCCCTCCGGTAGACCGGCAAACGCGGGTTGAGCGAAACGGGTGGCGGCTCCGAGAACGCGGATCTGCCAGCGCGCTCACGAATCTGCTGGCGCGCTCGTATGGTGAGCCGGACCCACGGAAGCGATGATCGACACCGCGCGGGGTGCGTGACCCCGTGCGATCCTGCGGGCTTCCTCCTGCCAAGGCGCCGCTAGAGTGGTGGTGCCCGTTGACGCTGTCAAGGGCTGCCCCGATCGGAGGTAGCCCCGTGTACGGATGTGTACGGATCCGGGAAGGTCCGTCGTGGGCCGGATGAGCATGAGCTCGGTTCGGAGCATGCCCCGCCGTTTGGCTGGACCTTGCCCCGAAGAGCCACCACCTTTTTGGGGATCGCGCTCCACTCACCCTTCGCCGCGGCCACGTGGCCGCCCTCGCACCATGTGCCGCAATATCAAGACTCTGGCCAACTTCGAGCCGCCTGCAACTGACACCGAGATCCGCGCCTCGGCGCTGCAGTTCGTCCGGAAGCTGAGCGGCACGACGCATCCGTCTCATGTCAATGAAGCCGCATTCGGCCGCGCAGTGGAGGAAGTGGCTGCGGCCGCACAGCGCTTGATTCAATCGCTCGAAACCCACGCTCCGCCGCGGAATCGCGAAGTGGAGTTGCGAAAGGCGCGCGAGCGAACGAGGAAGCGTTTCGCCTAGTCCTCAATCCCACGGAGACCCGCATCCATGCTCACGTCGATCCGCCGCGCGATGACGATCGCGCTTTGTCTCCCTGGCGTTGCCATTGCCCAAGGCCGCAGCGTCGGCCCCTTCACCGTCGGCACAGCCACGGCGCAACCCGGGACCGTGGTAACCGGGGTGATCGCAGTGCCCGCAGGGTCGGACTCGGCGCTCTCGATTCCCGTGGCGGTCATCAACGGCCGCCGACTCGGTCCGGTCGTCGCGTTCGTCGCGGGGAGCCACGGCACGGAGTACAGCTCGATCGTCGCCATGCAGCGACTGATTCCGCGCATTCGATCCGCAGCGACTCTCGGGTACCGTCGTCGTCGTCCCCATCATCAACATCGCGTCGTTCGAGACGATGACGCCGCACCTCAATCCCGTCGACCACAAGAGCATGAACGGGAACTATCCGGGCGACTCGACCGGCACGCAGACGCAGCGCGCCCTGGCCCTCATGACGAGTGAGGTGGTCGTGCCGGCCGACGTGGTCGTGGACCTGCACGGCGGTGATCTGGACGAGAATCTGCGTCCATACAGCTACTGGTTTCGCGGCGGGCACGCCGCGCAGGACTCCGCCGGTCTCCGGCTCGCTCTGGCCTTCGGACTCGACCACATCATCGTGACCGATGTGGATCCCAGCGCGCCGAGCACGGCCCGCTCGCTCTCCGGGCAAGCACTCGTGCGCGGCAAGACGGTACTCGTCGCCGAGGCCGGGCGCAGCGGCATCGTCGCGGCATCCGACCTGACATCATTGGTCGAGGGGTCTCTCAACGTGCTCGGTGCGCTGCGGATGCTGGACCGGCAGGTACAGCCGCTGCGGCACCCGGTCTGGCTGAACGGGGCCGGTGCGCGCATCGCCGCCGACAGCGCGGGGATGTTTTTTGCCTCCGTCGACCGCGACGTCGAGGTGACCAAAGGTGAGCTGTTGGGTTACACGACGGACTTCCTGGGCCGCCGCACGGGTGAAGTGCGATCGCCGATCAACGGGTTAGTCGCGTTCATCCGCGGCGTGCCATCCATGTCGCCGCACGCGACCCTGGTCAACGTGTTGCCCATCCTGCCCGCACCGCCGCCGTGGCAAGGGTCGAAGAGCTAGGGATCCTCCCAGTCGCCTCGGGGTATTCCCTGTCACGCGCGCACGACGGCCGGCGCGTGTGGCTTGGACCTGGTGGGCCAGCGAGTTTAATAGAAGCGCGACGATGGGCAGAGGCGGCACCACCAAGGGGCTCTCGCTCGCGACACTCGGCGCCCGCCGGATGGGTCCGGCGAGGTTGGAAAATCGGCCACGTTTACCCCTTGTGGGAGGTTCGGTTCATGTTTGACGCTCGCGGCGCGCGTTGGCGCGCCGGCGGTCTTGCCGCAGTCGGCGTGGCCGCCCTCGCAACCGTCGGCTTCACCAAATCCACGCTGTGGCACTCCCCTTCACCCACCTCAACCGTTCACGCTGCAGCGGTGGGCACAGCGATTGCCCCGCCCAGTGCTGCCGTTACCACTCTCGAAAGTCTGAGCGACGCGTTCGCTGCGGTCGCGGCCCGGGTACGGCCCAGCGTCGTGTACGTCGTCGCGAAGCACACGGAGCGAACCGTCGCGCAGGGGCAACGCGGCAACGGCCCGCTTCAGATGCTGCCGCCAGATCTCGCACCGTTCTTCCGCGGGATGCCGGGCGCGCCCGGCGGGCCGGACGCACCGCATGGTGATGCCGTCGCGTCAGGATCTGGATTCATCGTTTCGCCAGACGGTTATATCCTGACCAACAACCATGTCGTCGATGGCGCGACGACCGTGACCGTTCGACTGCTGGACGAACGTCAGTTCAAAGCGCGGGTAGTGGGTGCGGACCCGACGACGGATGTGGCCGTGCTCAAGATCGACGCCAAGGGGCTCGCGGCTGCGCCGTTGGGTAACAGTGACTCCGCACGCGTTGGTGAGTGGGTGCTCGCGGTCGGCAACCCGCTGGGTGAAGACCTCACGTTCACCGTGACGCAGGGGATCGTGAGTGCAAAAGGACGAAGCGCTCTCGGCCTCCCCGGGTCCTCGGCTCGGAGTATCCAGGACTTCATTCAGACGGACGCGGCCATCAACCCAGGCAATTCGGGTGGACCGCTCGTCAACGTGCGCGGCGAGGTGATCGGGATCAACTCGGCGATCGAGAGCCCGACCGGCTACAACACGGGCTATGGATTCGCCGTTCCGATCAACCTGGCCCACAACGTCATGGACCAACTCATCGCGACCGGCCACGTCGAGCGTGCTGCACTGGGTGTGCAGGTGCGAAACGCGTCGGCCGATGACGCGGCCTACGTCGGGCTCAACACGATCGGCGGGATCCTCGTCGAGGACGATGGCGCAGCGGATTCGCCCGCGCGTCGCGCCGGCGTGCAGCCGGGTGACGTGATCATCGCCGTGGATGGCCACCCCGTGAGCTACGTCGCACAACTGCAAGAGGCGATTGCGTTCCGCAAGCCCGGTGATGTCGTGTCGCTCGAGGTGGCGCGGAAAGGTGGCGAGCGCGCGACGCTGCACGTCCGGCTGCAGGAGTTGAGCAGCGAGCAGCTGGCGAGCGAAACCCATCACGAAGAGCACAATGACGCGTCGGGCGACCGGGCCGCAGCGCCACTGTTGGGCGTATCCGTCCTACCAACCGATGAAAATGTTGTCAACGAGTTGCAGCTCCCAGACGACGTGCGAGGGGTGGTCGTGACCAGTGTCGATGACGACAGCCCAGCTGCGGGGAAGCTGTTCACCTCTGACCAAGGTGGCCCGGACATCGTTCTCTCCGTCGAAGGCACGCCAGTGTCCACGCCGGAGGCGCTGCGCGCCGCTTTGGAGAAGGCGAAGCACTCGGCGGTTGGCGGTTCGGCCGCGATCGTCACGCTGCGTGTCTACAACGTGCCGTCGAAGAGTCGGCGTATCGAGCGCGTGCGCCTCGCGACCTGAAGAGCAGGGGATTCGGGGTCGGGGGTCGGGGGTCGGGAAGGACTTGAGGGTCAGCGACGAAGTCGCTGGCCCTCATCGCTTGGGTTACCCGACCCCCGAATCCCCCGCTCCTCAATCATCGCCGCGCAATCCGTCGCGTCGTCGCTTCTTGAAGTCCGCTCGATGCTCGCGATGCCCCAGGACCCCGTGGAGGTTCCCCAGGTTGTCGCTCGGGCCCTGGTCCCGATGGTGAACGTGCTCGATGAAGAGGCGAGTCCGCTCGCTGTTCTTTTCAGCTTCGTCGTGCTGCTGTCGATCCTCGACGAGGCGACGCTTCCCGTGATATGCGGCGTCAGTTCGCGCCAGCTGCGTGGATTCCGCGGACGGGATCCGCTTGGCGCCGGACTGCATCTGCTGGCGCAGCCACGCGCGAGTCTTGGGCCCGTGGTCACCCTCGGCGTGATCTTGCGGTCCGGGCTGGTGTCCGGCGCCGTCGCTTCGGTCGGCCCGCTTCCTTCGCATTACCCTTTCTTGGCCGCAACTCCCGCACCACCTGCGCGAGCGGTCGTGTCCGCTACGGTGCGTCGCCTGGAGCGCGCAACCGGAACTTCTGTACCCGACCGTATGTCGCGACTTCGCTCGTGAACACGTCTCCGCGTGAATCGACGGCGATGTTGTGCACCCATCCGAAATACCCCGCGTTGCGCCCGCCGCGGCCGAACGTGCCCACGACCTGCAAATCGTGGCGGGAGAGGATCCACACTTTGTGGTTCGTGCCGTCTGCGACATAGAGGTACCGCTGCGCCGGATCGGGTGACAGGGCGATATCCCAGAGCGATCCGATGCCGCGCGTCGCTCGTGCGACGAATGCCTCTGTCACGAACGTGCCATCCTTGCGGAAAACCTGGATCCGGTCGTTCGTCCGGTCCGCGACGTAGACCAGCCCATCACGCGCCAAGCGCACCGCGTGGACGGGTGTTCGGAACTGCGAATCCGCCGGCCCGTCCGGGTCGTACGGCCCCGGGTCTCGATCCTCGGGCCGATGGCCATAGGCGCCCCAGTGTCGCTTGTACGCGCCCGTCGTCGCGTCGAACACGATCACGCGCCGATTCACGTATCCGTCGCCTACGTACACTTCGTTCACGTCGTCGTCGACCTCGATTGCCGCTGGGGCACCGAGCAGCGCCGTGTCATTGCTGCCGCCCGTCCTGCCAGCCACCCCGATCTGCAGGAGTAGCTGGCCGTCGAGCGAGAACTTGAGGACCACGTGATCCGAGGGGCCGTTGCTTCCAATCCAGACGTGATCGTTGCGATCGACAGAGATGGTGTGCTCGCTCGCTGGCCAATGGTATTGCGCGGACGGTCCGCCCCACGCACGCACCACGTTGCCTGCTCGGTCGAACTCCAGCACTGGCGGCGCGCTGACGCAGCAGTCGGCGATGGGCGGATGCTGGGCCGCGCCAGTCTCGCTCGGTGTCATCGAGCTGGGGCGGTGAATGATCCACACATGGTCGTGAGCGTCGACCGCGACGCCGGACACCTGTCCAAGCATCCAGTTCGCAGGTAGCGGCCCGGGCCACGACGCGTCCACGGCGAACCGCGGGACGCCCGGTCCGCCGCTGGCGAGTGGTACTGGTGGTGGCAGAGCTGACGCTATTTGACTTGCTCCACCGAGCTAGGCAGCGCTCGCCATGCGGTTTCTGCCGGTGGGGTGAGCGAATCTTGGTGGGCGAGAAAAGTCGCGATCATCCAGCGCTGGTTCGGCGTCAGGGTCGAGTCGAACGCGGGCATGCCGGTAAACCGGATACCGTGCGTCACCTTCCAGTAGGTGATCCCGATGGGGTCATCGGCAACATCGTGCTTGGCAAACTGCGGCGCGTGCTGGTACAGCCCACGCGCGACGGCGGAGGCTTTGCCATCGGACGCGCCGTGGCACACCGCGCAGTAGGCCCCGTAGAGTCGGACGCCCTGGACCTCTGTCGAATCAGTCACGGGCAAGGGGCTCTGCAGCGCGCGCGCTTCGCGATTGAGCGTTGCGTGCAGCGATCGCTTGGCCGCCCAAGTCTCGAGCTGCCCCGGCTTCGCGTCGGCGTTCGCCGGCACGACGCCGGTTTTGACCCCCACGAACGCCAGCACGACGATCAGAACGCAGAAGCTGATGATCGTCGTCACGATCGTCCGGATGGGGCTCGAACGGGTAGGCACGAGAGCGATCTCCTGAATGGAAGGGGGCCGTAGGGCGAGACATAAGATGCCTCGTGGGTACGGACACCATCAACCGCCGCCCGTGCGCACTCCATCAAAGGCGCAATCCGTGAGAGCATCGGCGAAAACAGTGACGCGCGCGCTATGTCCCGAGGCCCGAGTTCCCCGTGCACCGTGCGAAAAAGCGAGGCAGGATGCTAGATCGGGCGCGCCAGGCAAGGACCCCGCCAAACGTAAGTCTTTGTGCGCAAACAACTTAGCCACGCCAGAGCGCGCGGCAATGCAGTTGCTTCCTGGATGGTCCAGATCGGTCGTCCCGCCGCGGTGGGAGGATGGTGGCTCGGTGGGGGTACGCGGCGAGATGGGGCGGGTCTGCTTTCACACCCACAGGACGCATTCTTATGAGCCGAACGCGCAACGCATTTACGCTGATCGAGCTGCTGATCGTCGTGGTCATCATCGGCATCTTGGCTTCGATCGCGATTCCGAAATTCGCCAACACCAAGCAGCAGGCGTACCTCGCTACGTTGCGGGCCGACCTGCGCAACCTCGTCGAGGCGGAGGAGGCCTATTTCGCGGACAACGCGGTGTACACGACCTCTATGCCCGCGACGCTGTACCAATCCTCGCAGGGTGTCACCTATACCGTGACATCAGCCGACGGCACCGGATGGGAAGGGACCGCGACGCACGTCGGCCTGGTTGGCGCGACCCCCTCAGGATGTCACATCGCGATCGGCACCGAGGCGACGACCGCGAGCGAAGACGAGGGGGCGCCGTACTGCCCGTAAGAGCACGGGAGTCGGGGGCGGGCGCTGACGCACCCGAGAAAGGAGAACACCCGAAAGGAGAAAGGAGACGTTAATCTCCGCATGCCGGCTTACGCTCATTACCCGTTTCCTCTCGCCTTTCTCCTTCCTCCTCTCTCGGGCGCCTTGCGCCCGCCCCCGACCCCCGTGCTTTCTCGTGTCGTTTTCGACGGCTTGGGCTGGATTGGCGCCGTGGTTGTCCTGGTGCCCTACGCTCTCGTCTCGACAGGCCGTTTGGCGGGTACAACCTCAACATTTCGAACGCTCAACATCGTCGGCGGCCTGCTGCTCATGGTGGACGCGTGGTACCACGTGAATTTCCCCTCCGTTGCCGTGAACGCGCTCTGGATCGTGATCGGACTCTACGCCATGAAGCGAGCCGCGAAGTAGCTTTCGGGGGACGCGCTGCTACACAGCGTCGTACGCCGGCCTCCACCTGAGCACGCCCGTGATGCCTCCCCATGTTCCCCAGGCGGCGGTGCTACCCCTTCAGCTCGGTGCGTTCAGGCTGGAAGTCGAGGGGCGTGCGCACCACGATACCGACGACACGTGGGACGCGACGTGGCTCGTGACCGCAGCCAGCTGCCGGGGGATGGGTGCGACTGTGACGGCGTCGGAGATCGTCCTCACCAGTTGGAGCGTCCGTCGCTTTCGAGACGGCCTGGATGAGATTGCGCACGCGTCGGAAGGGTGCGCTCTCTTGGCCGCTGAAGGACCGGAGTTGGCCGTTTGTGTCCGGCCAAGCCGTCTGCCGGGCCATCTGTCGGTTCGCGTGGATATCACGCCGAGTCGTGAGCATGAAGGGCATTGGTTCGCATTCGAAGTGGACCGGGCGGAACTGCCGGCGACGATGGCGCAGTGTGGCGCGATTCTCGATGCATTCCCGGCACGCGAAATCGCGGATGGGTGACGCCCATCCGACCGTGGGCAGCATGCCTCTCCCCTATACTGCGATCACATGAGTGCCCCACTTGCTCCGCGCTCGCCGTCCGCCTCACCGAGGGGGCTGCCCGTTGCGGCCGCTCTGGGGTTTCTGGTTGCCCTTCTCGGGGTGATCGTCCTCGCCGTGTCGGGCTTCGGATACCGGTTCGGCGTATGGTCGCTGCACGTGGCAGTCGGCGTCCTCGGCGTCGGGGGGTGGGTCTCACTGGTCGGCGGACTGCTCTCACTTTTTGCCGCCGTGCTCACGCGGCCCGGCACTGGGCGTAGGGGATTCTTCCTTTCCGTGCTCGGGGTAATTCTAGGCCTCGGCGGTTTCGGCGAGATGATCAACTGGGAGCTCTCGGTGCGCTCGGCGCCGCCGATCCACGATGTCACGACCGACTTCGCCAATCCCCCGACGTTTACTGCCATTCTCGCAAACGCAGACGGGGACACCTAGTCCGGGACAGTACGGCGGAGCCTCAGTGGCCGCGTTGCAGCGAGCAGCCTATCCCGAGATCGGACCGGCCGAGCTACCGGGCTTTCCACCCGGTGCTGCGTTTCGGATCGCGCTAGCCGCCGCTCGCAACTCGGGATGGACCATTGTCAGCGCCGACTCGGTAGGTGGTCACATCGAAGCGACAGCAACCACGCCCTGGTTCGGATTCACCGATGACATCGCCGTTCGCATCGGGCCGACAGACAATGGAACTCGCGTCGACGTCAGATCGTTCTCGAGCGCCGGCCAGGACGACGCGGACACCAATGCGCACCGCGTGCGTCAATACGTCGCCCAGCTCGAGCGCACGGTGTGAGGGACTAGGGACTAGGGAACAAACGGTAGGCCGGTGACGGCGACGGGTTACTGGCGCTACGGTTTGTTCTAGTCCCTACCCACTGGTCCCTGGTCCCTGGCTCACGGCAATGTCGCCCGCTTCCACGCGTCGCCCGGCAGGGCTGCTCCCGCTGCGGCCCCAACTCCCGCGCCGGCTAGGCCCGAGTAGATCCCCAACCTCGCGGCGTTGCTCCGACTGAGGTTTCCCGCGATGATCCCGAGGATGCCGCCCCCTAGCGCGCCGATCGCTGCGCCCATCAATGCCGTCGTCGACCGGGAGCGAGCGTGGGGTCCAGTGCTCGATTCCACTCGGGTGATCAGCGGCCGGGAGATCGCCAGAGGAGACGGGTCGCCGTCGGGACGGATGTCGACGCTGTCCGTAGTCACGCGCGCGAGGCGCCCGACGACTGGGATCGAGAGGTCATGAGCGGCGAGCTCCCACAGACGGATGCGCGTGCCAACGGCCACGGGTGGTCCGTGTGCGCTGTCCACTGCTTGGGCGCCCGACACCCCGCCGAGCAGTGAGCCGGCCATCACGTACCATCGCGCCCGTGCAGCCACCGATCGCAGGATGGCTGCGCGGGTGTGCGCGCCTACGCGACCGAGGTGTTGGCTCCGTGCCCCCCTGCTGGTTCGCCGCCCTGACCGCCCCACGCAACGCTCCCCCGGGTTTGCCCGGACCGTGTATTACATCCTACGGGCGACGCAGGCGTCGCCGCTGCATGTTCTCGAACGGATTGCGGTGGTCTTCTTTCCTTCTATCGACGATGGCGCAATGAAAAAGTACCACGCGACGGGTGCTGGGCGAGACGAGGCTCGTACGGTCGGTGGGACGGTCCAGCGCGCGCGCTGGCGCGGTGCGGGCCGAGCCGGGATGGCTGGCGGCGCCCTGTTGCTCGCGGTGGCGACCCTTCACGCGCAAGACAACTACGAGATCCAGGTGTACGGCTCGGAGACCGTCGCTCCCGGGGCGACGATGTTCGAGCTGCACAGCAACTTCACTATCGACGGCCGGAAGTACGAAGAAGCCGGCCTCTGGCCGACCGAAGACGCGGAGCACGAGACGTTGGAGATCACACACGGCTTTACGCCCTGGTTCGAGACGGGATTCTACGTCTTCACGAGCCTGCGCGATGGGCAAGGGTGGCAGTGGGTCGGCGACCACATCCGGCCTCGCGTCCGAGTCCCCGAGTCCTGGGGTTGGCCGGTCGGCGTCAGCTTGTCCACAGAGATCGGCTACCAACGTCCGCAGGTGTCCCAGGACACCTGGACTTGGGAGATCCGGCCCATCGTGGACAAGCAGTTGGGGCGGTGGTACATGGCAGTCAATCCGGCGTTGGAGCGGTCATGGCACGGCCCGAGCGTCACGCATGGGCTGGATTTCGCGCCGGCTGGGACGGTCGGCTACGACGTGAGCCCGTTCCTCAATGTGGCGACTGAGTACTACGGGTCGTTTGGACCATTGACGGACTTCTCGCCGATCGAGAGTCAACAGCACCAACTGTTCGGAGCCGTGAACCTCAATTTTGGTCCGGCGTGGGAATTCAACCTTGGCTTTGGGGAGGGCTTTACGCGCGCGACCGATCATCTGATCGCCAAGATGATTCTCGGACGGCGCGTCGGCTTATGATTACGACATGACATTCGACCAAAACGCTGCACACCGACCCATTCGTGGGCCCGAGGGCGACGCATGGCGTCGCTCCTACCAGCCGCGCCCGTGGATCGGGGGTGTCTCCTGTCCCCTTTCTCCTTGCGATGCTTGCTGGCGTCGCGATGCTTGCAGGCGCACCGGCGCTCCTCTTTGCGCAGACGCCCAACATGGGCACGCCATCGCCGGCACCACACACGGCGCTCTTCGATACCACCGGCGTGGGCGACACCTCTGTTTTCGCGCCACTGCGGCTTCCGTCTGCTAACGAGTTTCGATCGGCCTCCGGGATGCCGGGCCCCCGCTACTGGCAGAACCGCGCTGACTATGACATCCGCGCGACGCTGGATACGACAAGCAACACGCTGACGGGCGAGATGCATCTTCGCTATACCAACCATTCGCCGGACACCCTGCGGTTCGTCTGGTTCCAGGTCGAGCAAAACGCGTTCGAGACCAACTCGTTGAACTCGTTGGTCTTTCCGGAGCAGTCGAGATTCGGCGGGCGGGGCTTCGACGGCGGCGACAAGATCGATCACTTCGATCTCGTCCGCGAGGGAGTGAAGGGCGGAGGTGGATCGCGAGTGGCCCTGCATACGCTGACGGAAGGCACGGAGCTCAAAGCGGACCTGCCCGAGCCGTTGGCACCCGGGGCCACCGCGGTGTTCGACATCGCCTGGCATTTTGAGGTGCCGGTGCACGGCGCGGATCGGATGGGCCGCGACGGGTCGCTGTACGAGTTGGCGCAGTGGTATCCGCGGGTCGCCGTGTATGACGATCTGAAGGGATGGAACACCGAGCCGTACCTCGGGCAGGGTGAGTTCTATCTCGAGTACGGCGACTTCACCTACGCTGTCACGGTCCCCGCCGGCTACATTGTGGGTGGAACTGGCGCGCTCGACAACCCCCGCGACGTGCTCACAGAGACCGAGCGGTCGCGGCTGGCCAAGGCAGCGGCGACCCCCGGCACGCAGATCGCGATCGTCACCGACTCCGATCTGGCGAGGGGTGTCGCGCGTCCGCGCACCAGCGGCACGTTCACCTGGCGCTTCCGCGCCCACAACGTCCGTGACGTCGCCTGGGCCACGGCCCCGGACTATCTCTGGGACGCCGAGAGCTGGCACGGAATCATGGCATACGCGTACTACCGACCGAGTGCCGAAGCGGTGTGGCAGGATGCGGCGGACATGGGCCGCATGTCGATCGAGGAATACTCGACCCGCTGGTATCCCTATCCCTACCCACAGATCACGGCTGTCGAAGGACCCGTGAGCGGCATGGAATATCCCATGTTGGCGATGGAGTCACGGAATGCGGACAAGTACGAGTCTGTATTCGGTCGTCACGCACGAGATCGGACACAACTGGTTCCCCATGATCGTGGGCTCCAACGAGCGTGTGCACATGTGGCAGGACGAGGGGCTCAATACGTTCATCAACATGTTCTCCGAGGCGCGTCGATTCCCGGAGCGCGGGGACGAGATGGCTCGCGCCGCCGAAGACCGCGCAACGGAGGAGAGAGCGGAGTCACTGGGGGTCGACATCCCGATCGAGCTCCAGGCGGACCGCGTCCCGCCCCAGCTGCTCGCCCTCAACTCCTACACGAAGCCGTCAGTCGGCTTGCAGTTGCTCCGTCAGGAGATCCTCGGGCCTGAAGCCTTCGACGACGCGTACAGGGCGTACATCCGTCGGTGGGCATACAAGCACCCGTCGCCTGTGGATTTCTTTCGGACGATGGGCGACGTCAGTGGGCAGCAGCTCGACTGGTTCTGGCGCGAGTTCTGGCTGGAGAACTACCACTTCGACCAGGCGATCGACACGGTTGTGACGCAGCAGCGCGCCGACACCGAACGAGTGATCGTGGTCTACGGCAACCGCGCGCGAGGCGTGCTGCCGATTCTCGCGCGATTCACCTTCTCCGATGGCAGCAGCGAGACGTACGACTATCCCGCGCTCGTCTGGAGCATGAACACGACGCACTACGTGCGCCACTACGCGTTTGCCGGCAAGCGCCTCACTCGCGTCGAGCTGGATCCCGACCACCGCCTCATCGACATCGATCGGAGCAACAACGTCTGGGCGGCGGCGCCGGCGTCATAGCTACTAGCCCCTAGCCCTTGCCGGTTCGACCATCACCGCGCGAGCGAGTGCCGGGCCAATCGCAGACTCTACGGTGCGCGCGCCCGTCCCGACTCGGAGCGTAATGGGGCCGTCGAACGGGGCGTGCGTGACGACGACGACGGCGGCGCCGGGGATGAGGCCCAGCTCACCCAGGTAGCGCAACCGGGCTGGGTCGTCGTCATGCACCCGCACGACGCGACTCCGCTCTCCCGGGGCGAGGTCCGCGATCGAGCGATAGCGGGGCTCGTGCACCGTACCTTCGCGAGTCGGGATCGGTGCCCCGTGGGGGTCGACGGTTGGCTCGTCGAGGGCCGCGACCATCCGATCGATCAGCGTGTCGCTCGCTGTGTGCTCGAGGTGCTCGGCCTCTTCGTGCACCTCGTCCCAGGGATAGCCAAGCACGCGAGCGAGGAAGGTCTCGATGACCCGATGCCGCCGAATCGTGCGCAGGGCAGCGCGTTGTCCCGTTTCCGTCAGGCGCACTCCGCGGTAAGGCTCGTATTCCAACAACCCCTGATCCGCCAGCCGGCGGATCATCCCCGTCACCGAGGCGGGGGCGATATCGAGGCGGTGCGCGATCTCTGAGGTCGCGGCGGCCTCTCCGCTCCGCTCCAGATCGTAGATGGCCTTGAGATAGTCTTCCACCGGACCGGTATAACTGGCCGGTGCGGCGGAGCTTCGATCGGATGCCCGCGGTGACGGCATGGTCAGCGAGACTCGATTCGGTGAAAGGCTGTCACCTGCACTGCTCTAGGCCTGTCCGCGCACGATGAGTACCAGGAGCCAGGTATTGAGACCCGCAATCACGAGCGCCGCGACCCAACTCAGCCACTTCAGCCACGTCGGATTGACCAGCTCTCCCATCTTGGCCCGGTCCGACGTGAAGCGCACCAGCGGCACGACCGCGAACGATAGCTGCAAGCTCAGGATGACCTGACTCAGGATCAAGAGGGCCGCCGTGCCGGACGTGCCAAACAGGATGGCGACGATCGCGGCGGGTACGATCGCGATGAGGCGGGTGATCAGGCGCCGGACCCACGGACGCAGTCGGATCTCGAGGAACCCTTCCATCACAATCTGTCCGGCAAGAGTCCCGGTGAGCGTCGAGTTCTGTCCAGACGCCAGCAGTGCGAGCGCAAACACCACACTGGCGCCGCTCACGCCCAGCAGTGGCGTCAGCAGCCTGTACGCGTCCTGGATTTCCGCGACCTCGACATGCCCGGAGCGATGGAACGTGGCCGCAGCGACGATGAGAATGGCGGCGTTGATGAACAGTGCAAACGTCAGCGCGACCGTCGAGTCGAGGACCGCGTATCGTGCCGCCTCGCGCTTGCCCTGTGCGGTCTCCCGATAGCGGCGCGTCTGCACGACTGATGAGTGCAGATACAGATTGTGCGGCATCACGGTCGCCCCGAGGATCGAGACGGCAATGTATAGCATCGCCGGATTGGTCACGATCGATGGGGTCGGCAGGAATCCGCGCACGACGCCACCCAGATCCGGGCGTGCCAGGACCAGCTCGAAGAGAAACGCGAGCGCGATCGTGGCGATCAGGGTGATGACGAGGATCTCGAGCCGGCGAAATCCGTGGTGCTGGAGATACAGCACGACGAGTACATCGGCGGCCGTGATGAAGATCCCCACGGCCAGCGGGATATGGAACAGCAGGTTGAGTGCAATCGCGGATCCGATCACCTCCGCGAGGTCGCACGCCGCGATGGCGACCTCGGCGAAGAGCCAGAGTGCCAGCGATGTGCGCCGACTGTATTCATCGTGACACGCCTGCGCGAGATCGCGTCCCGTTGCAATTCCCAGTCGCGCCGCCAGCGCCTGCAACAGGACTGCCAGCAGGTTAGAGATCAGGATGACGCTGAGCAGCGTGTAACCAAATCGCGCTCCGCCCGCGAGGTCGGTCGCCCAGTTGCCCGGGTCCATGTATCCGACGGCGACGAGATAGCCGGGCCCGGCAAACGCCAGCGCTTTCCGCCACCAAGCGCCCTCGACCGCGACGGTGCGGTACGACTCCGCGAGTGACGGCGTGAGCCGCGTGCTGCGCCAGGCCTGCCGCGGGAGCGTTTGCCCCGCTGCCGGCCTGTCGTCCTCCGGATCAGGTGCGATTAGTTGGCGCCGAATGCGGGCAAATGCCATACAAAAAATATAATTAGCCTATCCTAAACATCCACAGCGCGATGCCTGCCGGCAAAATTTTTTCGCATCCGCTGCCACGCGCGCCTGCGCCACGACATATTTGAATTCCGTGGCGACACCTGAAGGACCACTTCTCGGCGCGAACAGCATCCCTCCCCACCGGGCGTTCTTCGAGGCGCTCGGAAGCCTGCCGGAGGGGTCCCCCGAATGGCGGGCCGCGCTCGCCGGGCTCGTGACCCTGCGCTATCTAGACGCATGGGCAGACGGTGGGGCCACGGCTGCCGAGCTGAGCACGGAGCGGCAGGCGGTCCAGAAGGCGATTGGGGTCCTACCTGCCAACGCACCCGAGCGGATCTATCTGGCCGGGCTGGTCGACGCCTCGACGTCGGATTGGACCAACGATCTCACACGCGTGGTGTCGCTATTGGTCGGTTATGGTCGCGCCCTGCAGCGCCGGGGCGGGTGGGCCCTCGCGGCGGACGTGTTCATGCGGGCGCATCGCGCGTGTGCGCACCCCGCGCAACAACCGATTCAGCGAGAGTTGGCGGGTGCGGCGGCGCTCCGGGCGGGCCGGTGTTACTGCGAGCTCGGCGACATCGGGGCGGCCGAGCGGATGTACGAGATCGCGCTGGTGCTGGGCCGCGACTCAGGCGATGAGTATGCGGTCCTTCGGGCCAAGACTGCGATGGCACGCCTCGCTGAGCGACCCGAGAGTGCGGACGAACACGCCGGCCGTGGCACGTGCGGTGCCTTCACGTCGGACCGCCCAGTGGAGTTGGCTCGTTCCGTCGAGGGGACGATGACCTCCGAGCCGCGGGCGCTGAGCGACCCCAGACCCGCCGGCAACGCGCAGGTGAGCCCTGACCGCTAGTGGCTAGGGACTCGTGGCTAGGAACAACACGCAGGGCCAGTGACATGTCGCTGTCGCTGGCCCTGCGGTTTTTCCTGGCCACTAGCCACTAGCGACGAGTTACTGGATCGTAATTCGCAAAGGCCACCGCCACTGGAGGCCGGTGCTCCCACGTACGAGTGTCGGAAGCTCGACGGTCATCGGTCCCACATGGGGCAAGAACGCCGAGCGACTCGCCGATGTATCTGCGGCGCCCAGACCCGAGTTGCGACCGTGAGCGACTAGCTCCGCCTCCAGCGCGCCGAGGAGGAGCACACCGCCCGCCACGCCCGCCCCGATCGCAACGTCGGGGTGCTGGGTCTGCTTGTACGTGCCGGGATACGTCCCGTTGCCAAAGGGGTCGGGGTACAAGGTGTCGCGAGTGACGGTCCGACTCTGCAAGGCGAGCGCGACACCGCCGGCTACGCCGGCTATGACAACGACCCCCAGGATCGGTTGTCCCGTGTAGAACTGCCCGCCACCCGGCAACAGTCCGACGGCGAACGCCGTGCCGGGCCTCGGGATGGAGGACCGAAGAGCATCGACTCGCGCGCGCACCTGATCCGCGTCCGACGCGAGCGGGTCGCGCCGCAGGTACGACGAGTAGTCCTGGATCGCAGCCGCGGCGTCGCCGTTGAGATCGTGTGCGAGCCCGCGATCATAGACCGCTGCGGTGAGTGCGGTGTCTTGGACCCCGGCCGTCGTGAACGCCGTGATGGCACCGCGCCAATCACGCCCATCGAAAGCCGCGAGTCCCGATTGGAACGCCGAGACGACGTCGTCGCCGCGTGCCATGACATCGGCTGGCAGCAACCGGACGACGCGCCCGTTGATCTGCGCGGCGTCACTCGCGCCGGGTGCGAGTGAGAGATATCGGCAGTACTCGTGCACCGCGTCCTGGCGTTGCCCGAGCTCCTCGTCCTCTCGACCGAGTCGATACGCAAGGCTGGCCTCGCGGGGATCGAGGCCGGCCGCCTGACTGAACAGATCGTGAGCTGCGCGGTGGTCACCTTCGAGTGATGACTCCTGACCCAACGTCGCGAGTCGGTTGGCCTCATCGACCTGCTCGCGCACCGGCGTTGCCGGCGCGGGAAATACGGGACAGGCGACGGTGACGGGCGTCAAGGTCGGGCGCTTGAGCGGGAGCGACTGAGCCCCTGCGGCAGCGGACAGCGCCGTCAAGAGCAGAGCGGCACCGCACAGCCGACCGAGGATATGGGTGTAGACAGGGCGTGTCATGGACCAACCGTCACTGCGGCAGTATTCGTCGCGCTCGCATTGTCCTGGGCGGTTACGGTGATGGTTACAGTCTCCTGCGTACCGGTCGACACGGTCGCCAACGTCACGGCAGAGCCGGCGCCCATTGTGACGGGACTCGTGCTGCCGTTGATCGTGACAGTAGATGGGTCCGAACTTGTCCAAATGACCGGCCGCGTAGGTTCCACCTGGTTCCCAAAGCTATCTATTACTTTCACCGTCGCCGACGTCGAGGTGGGACCGTTCACTCCTCCGCTAAGCGACAGCGTCGCTGGCGCCGGGATGTTCACCGTGTCGCTCGCGGAATGCCCGAGCACGGTGATCGTGGCGGTACCGGCCGCTGATGGGTTGCTCGTGCTCGTAGCCGTGATCGTCGCCGCGCCAGCGGCACTATTCGTGGCGGTCACGAGGCCACTCGCGTTTACCGTTGCCACGCCCCCGCTAGTCGGCATCCACGTGACGGTCTGGCCGGGGAGATAGGTGCCACCGGCGTCGAGCGCCGAGTCGATCAGTTGGACGGTGCTGTTGGGCGATGTCGCGTAGATGGTGGCGGTCCGCGGGGCGACGTCGACGGACGCGACGGGGTCGGGCGTCACGGTAACGACCGAAATCCCGTGCACGTTTCCTGTCGGTTGCGGAGCGGTGGCGGTGATCGTGTCGACCCCTGTGCCAAGGGGATACACAATACCGCTTTGCGAGACTGTATCGACGGCGTGGTTGCTGCTCGTCCAGTTGACGGTCCGGCCCGAGAGCTGATCGCCGTAGGCGTCTTGCAGGGTTGCCGTAAGCGGCTGCGTCTGGACTGTCGTGATCGAAGGCGATCCCGGAGTGACCACGACGCTGGTCACGGGTGCGAGCACGTAGGTGGTATTCGTGTCTGCTTTGCCGCCGACCGAGTCGATGATCATGGTCGGGAAGATCGCCGTGGAGTTGCTCCCCTGACCGCTGACCAGCCCCGAAGACGTCACCACGGCGACACTTGTGTTCGTGGAGTACCAGGTCTGCGAGGGATTGATGATGTTGCCGTTGTTGTCTCGTACGACGGCCGTCAGCTGGAGTTGGCCGAGCACCTGCACTGTGTCGACGAGCGGCGTGATGGTGATCGATCCCACCGCCAGGTTGACGAAGAGGGCAAGGCTGCCTTTGACGCCGCTGATGGTCGCAAAGATGACCGTCACGCCCGGTGCGACGGCGGTAACCGTGCCACTGCCGTTGATCGTGGCGACACCCGTGTTGCTCGACTGCCAGGTCACGGCGCGACCGGTGATGACGTTGCCGCTCGAGTCGTAGGCGGTCGCGGTGAGAGTCTCGGACTGCTGTGGGCTGAGTGTGTCGTGGACGTAGCTGATGTGGACCGAGTCGACACCCTTGAGCGTGACGAAGAGTGATGCAGTGCCGGTTGCAGGTCCGCTCGTCCCAGTGATCGTTACCGTACCTGTGTTCGGGCCGGCGAGCACCTGAGCTGTTGCGCCCGTCTGGGATGTCACGCTCGCAATGTTGTTGTTCCCCGACGAATAATTGACCGTGGGATTCACGATCGTCCCACCCGAGCTGTTGGTCACCGTCGCGCTGTACGAGACGGTCTGCCCAGCGTCGGTCGAGAAGGCACTGGGCGACAGAACCACGGTGTTGGCCGGCGCGTTCGACACGGTCGCGAGGACGCTGTCCGTAATGCCCTCGCTGCGGGCCCGCACGTAGGTTGCACCCACGGAGACGCCCGTCAGCAGCCCCGCGACCGAGTCGATCATCGCAACCGGTGGATTCGCGACGCTCCAGCGCACGACGCGGCCGGTCAGGATGTTGCCGGCGGAGTCCTTCGTCGTGGCTGTCAGCTGTGTCGTCTGCGTGACGAAGACGGACGGATTCGCCGGCGTGATGGTGATCGACGAGACGGGGACCTGAGAGACGGTGATCGTGGCCTTCGTACTCTTGCCGCCTGCCGCTGCGGCGATGTGTGCGACACCCAGTGCGCGCGCCGTGACCAATCCATTGCCGTCGACGGCGGCGATCAATGCGCTGTCGCTGCTCCACGTGACCGTCTGCCCTTGCAGAGGTTTGCCCGACGCGTCCTTGATGGTGTCGGACAGCTGGAGTGTCGTCGCAACGCGAAGCGTTGCAGATGACGGTACGACAACGATCGAGCCGACCGGTTTAGGTGTGACGACGAGAGTGGCGATTCCCGATATGCCGGAGACGCTGGCAGCGATCTGGGCTTGGCCTACGCTGAGCGCCGATGCCTGGCCACTCTGATTGACCTTGGCGACTGCGGGGTTGCTGGTCGACCAGAAGAACGTGAGCCCGCTGATCGTGCGACCCGATGCATCGTGGCCCGTCGCGGTGAAGCCGTTGGTGGCCCCGACCGCGAGCGTGTCCGTTGCCGGCGCAACGACGATCGTGTGTAGTGTGCCGGCCGGACCATTGGCGTTGTCGCTCTTGCCGCAGGCGACGGTCAGCCCCATGGCCAGGATACCGGCCACAGCCGAAACCCTCCAGGGCACACGCTGCCCCAGCCCGCAGACCGGTCGTCGCGGCGTCATCGAGCCCCGATTACCGCTACCGGTTCGGACCGGTCCGTCGTGCTGCCGTCGCCCAGTTGACCGTCGTTATTATCGCCCCAGCAGTACAAGTTTCCGGCCGCAGTGGTGCCGCAGGTGTGGGCGCCGCTCGCGTGGATGGCGCCGAATGACAAGCCACCAAGCACCTTCACGGGCGTTGCGCGGTCCGTCGTCGAGCCATCACCCAGCTGTCCGTAACTATTTCGGCCCCAGCACCAGGCGTCGCCTCCCGCCGTGATCGCGCAGCTGTGCACGCCGCCGGCCGTGATATTCACGAACGTGAGCGTCGTCGCGACCTTGGTGGGGACCTCTCGGTTGTGGTCGTCGCCGGTCCCGAGCTGGCCGGTCGCGTTTCGTCCCCAGCAATAGGCGACACCGTCCGTCGCGAGCGCGCAGGTGTGCGACCCACCAGCGGCGATGGCGCGGAACAGGACGCCGCCGGTCACGCCGGCCGGCACGGTCCGCACGATGTTCGTGCCATCGCCGAGCTGGCCAAAGCTGTTTTGGCCCCAGCAATAGCCATGGCCGGTCTCGTCCAGCGCACAGGAGTGGTTCCAGCCGACTGTCAATGCGACGAAATGCGCTGCGCTTTCCACGCGGACCGGCGACGTCTGGTCTTGTGTGCTGCCGTTGCCGAGCTCTCCGTACAGGTTGCGACCCCAGCACCATACCTCACCTGACGACGTCAGGGCGCAGCTGTGCGCTGTGCCGGTCGCAATGTCGCGGAAAGTGTGGCTCCCGGACACTCGCGTCGGCACGGGTTGCGTGCCGGCAGCCGAATCGCCGAGCTGTCCGTAGGTGTTGTCGCCCCAGCAGTACGCCGCGCCCCCGCGCGCGATCGCACAGGCATCGGCGATGCCCGCGGTTACCTCGGTGAACGGGACATCCGCGTTGATGCGCGACGGCGCTGTCTTTCTCACGGCGCCGGCCACGCCCAGCTGGCCACGATCGTTGGAGCCCCAGCACGAGATGAGGCCGTCCGCCGCGAGCGCGCAGCTGTGGCTCCCGCCCGCGACCAGGGTCGGGGCGGACGGCGGGTGGATCGGCGCGGGCTCCGGTGGTGGCGGGGGTGCGATCTGGCTATCGCGGTGCGCGGCGCCGCTGTCCCCGGCGGCGGCGCGGTCCCTGGCCGCTGGCGCCGGTGTGGCGGGAGGGTTCAACGAGACGAGTTGCGCCTTTTTCGCGTCGGCCGCGGCCTTGGCGAGCGAGTCCCGGACCGCCGCGAGTCGGAGCGCCGCTTGCGAGTCGGCGCTCGACGTGGCGGCATTGGCCGCGCTGTCCGCCGCGTGCCGCGCCACCTGCGCGGCGGCAATCATCCGTGCCGTTGAGTCACGCAAAGCGGCGATCGTCGCCGCATCGACTCGCGCTGCGCTGTCGCTGCCGTCGCTCGACCAGGGAAGTCGCAGCTTGGCGCGCTGCGATACGAGCTCCGGATGCGTCATGACGACCGCGGTCCCCGCGCCGACCAGCACGACGACCGGCAGCAGAATCGCCCATGCCCGCCTCGCGCCGCGGCGCCGCGGCGCCGCTTGTCGCGCCTGAATCCCCTTGCGAGGAGTCGGAACGCCCTCGCGACGGTACTGCATCGTTTCCAACGGCGTGCCAGTCGAACCCGGGCCGCCGGCGGGGCGTGCGCCGAGTTGCCCAGCCGTGCGATTGGGTGTCGCTGCGCGGGCGGCTGCATCGCGCTCGCTCGGCACCCACTCATCGTCGGTCAGCGCAGCCAGAAATCCGGCAGCATTGGGCCACCGGTCGTCGCGTGATTTCAAGACGGAGCGTTCAACCGCAACGCGCAGTCGGTCCGGCACCTCGGGGCGCGCGTCCGCGAGGGCGGGGAGCGCCTCGAACTTCTGTCGGTACATCACATCGGTGATGTTCTCGTCGACCCACGGTCGAACGCCGACGAGCATCTCGTAGCCGACGAGGCCCAGGCTGAAGACGTCGCTTCGCCCGTCGAGCTCGAGGCCGTCGATTTGCTCGGGCGACATGTAGGCCGGCGTCCCGACGATCACATCGCTGCTCTGATGCCGGGCGGCTTCCGCCGAGAGCGCGATCCCGAAGTCCGAGACGAGGGCGCGCCCCGTCTCGTCGTTCAGGAAGATGTTGTCGGGTTTGATGTCCCGATGAACGACGCCGCGGGCGTGGGCGTACGACAGCGCGGCGGCGACGTCGCCCAGGACGGCTTCGGTCCGTTCGGGCGAGAAGCGACCGTCCTCGCGCATCGCACGTTCCAGTGTCCGTCCGGGGATGTATTGCATGACGAGCGCGAGGCCGAGCGTGGACAGCCGCTTGACCGCGTAGATCGCGACGACGTTGGGGTGCTGGAGTTGTGCGACCGTGCGCGCTTCGACGAGCTGCCGGCTGACCGCGGCCTCGTCGGCGCCGGCCGCGTGGATGACCTTGATGGCGACCTGACGTCCAAGTTGTCGGTCGCGCGCCAGATACACGACTGCCATGCCGCCACGTCCCAGCTCTCCGAGGATCTCATACTCGGATTCCAGCTCGCGAATTTCGACGAGCGTCGCCTCCTGCTCCACGCTAGCGCTCCCGGAACCGGAAAATCACCTCGCCCATCTCGATCTGGTCGCCGTCGCGCAGCACGCGAGTGCCGTGCGTGGTTTCCAGGGCCTCCCCGTTGATGATTACGGGATTGGTCTGCGAGAGGTTGGTCATCTTCCACCGGCCGTCGACGTACTGCATGCGTGCGTGCTGTCGGCTGACCGTCTGCGACCGGAGTTGCACGTGTCGATACGGCGGACCCGTGACTCGTCCGAAGGTGATCTCCGGGATCTCACCCCACGTGCGAACGAATCGCACATCGCGTCCCGGCGTGTCGCCATCGATCACCTCGAGTCGCCCCGGTAGGAATTGGAGCGTGCCGTCCATCGGTGGGATCGTGTGGACGACTTTGCTGGAGGTTCCACCGTTGGTCTTCGTGACCGTCCCGCCGACGACGGCGGACGCCATGTCGGGCACACCACTCGGGGCCGGGGACAGGTGGCCGTTGCGTCGCGCCGCTCCGACCGCATGCTCCCCGTCGCCGGCGTCGTACGCGGCTGATCCGACACCAGCACGCGTCGCATCCGGCGCATCCATGCCTCGCACGGCGTCGTCCGATCGCTCGTGTCCGAATCGCGTAGGATAGAGCGGGGGGGGCGTGCTGCCACGCCGTTGCACGGGAATGAGCAACGGCGGCGGGTCGTTGAGCTCGACGCCGCGTACGGCGCGCCAGTGCCGAACGGCACGAACGACGACGAACAGAATGGCCAGCAGCGCCAGGACCGCGCCGGTGGCGAGAAGTGCGTCGTTAGTTTGGACCGTTGGGAGGTCGGTCGTTGGCATGGACAGAGGCAGGGGCTGGTTTTATGGATGAGCTCGTTCAGGCCCCATCATAAGACCACTCCAACCGAAAAGAAGATCCGGTCACCCGAAAGAAACGCATCACGCCGGCACCGGGCAATGTGTCGGGTCCGCTCCGAATGAGTAAACAAATGTAGTCCCAACCCGCGCGCGCCTTTTCAGGGCGATGTAGCTGGCGAATGTCGTGCCTTGGCGGTGCTGTCGATCGAGCGGGTCGCGGCGTCCAGGTTGATCGACGGCACGGTCGCCACCGAGTCGTCGGCGGTGTGCGCGCTCGCCCGGTGGTGCGCGGGAGGAACGACCTTCGCCGCCGAATGCTCCGGCATGGGCGACATCCGCACCGGAGCGGTGGCTGCCGGCGGCGGCGCCTCGGGAGTCTGCGGGGCAACGTCCGTCCCCGACGCTTGGGTTTCGGTTGACGCTGGGCCCGACGTCAAACTAGCGCCCGACGTGCCCGATCCTGCAGCCTCCTGGTCCGCCGCGGGGGCGGCGGCGGGCTCGCCCGGGGCGAGGCCCGCCGTGTCGGGCGCAGGCGGCTGATGCGGCGACCGATGCACGGCATGGGTCGCGGTAGGCACCGCGGCGCCCAGCCAGTGATGGCGCCCGTACCAGGCCGCAGCGGCGGCGCACGCCAGAACCAGCGCCGCGACGAGCGGGACGGCCCGATTGCTCTGGCTCGCACTCGGTCGCACGTGCGTGGCCATCTTCAGCTTCGGCTTCGTCATCTCGACGCTGGGCCGCGCGCGAGGTTGCAGCGGTACGACGCTCGCTGGCTCGACCCACTTGACGCCGTCAGGAGCCATGGGCACCGACGCGCTGATGCGCGCGCTCGCGTCGGCAGCCTCGAATGCCTCGCTTGCCGCAGCCAAGGGCGTGGCGGTATCCGCCGCGGTCTCCCCCGCGGGCTCCTGCGCGGCGGGGGTGGGCGAGGACTCGCTCGCGCCGGGAGTAGGGGTCGGCGGGATCGCCGGCGCGCGTGCGCTGCTCATCGGGCCCGAGCTCGGCGCTCCAGCGGCGGCTCTCGCGGCCGTCGGAGCCTCGGCCCGAAGCGGCGCAGTCGCGGCGGCCTGTTCCTGCATTGCTCGGGTGACCGCGAGTGCCTCCGGGATCACATTCGGGATCACACCCGTCAATCCCGACACGTCGCCCAGGCGAGATGCCGCACCGTTGATCGTCGGCGCGGTGGCGTCGGCGCCAGTCGGTGTGTCGGCGCGGCCAGCTGGGATCGCCTGACGCAGCGCCGCGATCCTTGCGCGGTGTGCCTCGAGCGATGGATTATCGGCGCCAAGCGACGCGGTGCGAACCGCCAATGAGCGCTCGCGGAGCGACAGCTCTTGCTCGGTCTTCCCTTGTGCGGCGCAAGAGTCAGCGAGTCCGTCCAGCGTGGACGCCAGCAGCGGATCGTTGGACGCGAGCGTCCGCTGACGCACGGCGAGGACCCGCCGCCAGAGGCGTTCCGCCGCCTCCGATTGGCCCATCGACTGCCGCAGCTTGGCCAGGGTGACGAGCACCGCTGCGACATCGGGATGCTCGGGACCCATCGGTCGTTTCAGTGCGAGGAGACGCACGACGAGTGGCTCGGCCCGCGAGTAGTCGCCTCGCTTGACGTACAGGCGGACCAGGTTGTTGAGGTTGACCGCGAGCTCCGCCTGCGTCGCTTCGACGCGCTTGACGGTCACCGCCATCGCGCGCTGCAGCAGGGGCTCGGCCTCGTCCAGCGCGCCCCGCGCCACGAACAGCGCCGCGAGGTTGTTGATCCCGCTGATGACGGTCGGGTGGTCGGAGCCGAGCGCCGCCTCGCGGAGCTCCAGCGACTGGCGGAAGCACTCTTCCGCGCCCTGGTAGTCCTTCTGCTGATATTTCAACTGCCCCAGGCTGCTGAGACTCGAGGCGCGCTGCAACGGATCGCCTCCGGTCCGCTCGGCCTCCGCGATCGCAGCATGGAAGGCTTGCTCCGCGCCCGCGGCGTCGCCTTCGGCAAAGCGCCGACGCCCGGCCTCGTGATGCTGCTCCCACGTCATCGTAGGTGCCGCCAGGTCGGAAGTCGTAGTGCCAGCCATGGTTGGGCGTATCCTCCAGGTTCAAGACGCCCGGGCGCCCGGCTGGGAAACAGGCTCGGCGGTGGTGCGCTACTCGGTCCGCAGCATGAGGAGAGGCGTTTCCGCGAAGACCGCACGGCTCCCCGCCAGGCCGATGGCGGCCGTCAGCCCGACCGTCACGGCGGCGAGGATCACCAGCGGCGCGAAGGCGGGGGCAAATGGCGAGTCGAACATGAAGTGCACCAGCGCCCACGCCGCCGGGATCGCGAGGCCAATGCCCGCCACGCTCGCCAGGGCACCCAAGGCGACGTACTCCGTCACCATGATCCGGCCGACCTGGGTGCGATTTGCGCCCAGAATCTTCAACAATACCCCCTCGTGGACGCGCGCGCGGCGAGTGGCCGCGACCGCGCTGACCAGCACGGGCAAGCCCATCGCGAGCGCGAAGAGCGCGAGGAATCGGATTGCGATTGTGACTTTGTCGAGGATGCCGTTCACCGTATCTCGAATCAACGACAGGTCGATCGTCGACACGTTCGGGTAGCGATCCACCACATCCCGCTGCAGCGTGGCCGTCACCGTCGAACTAGGGACGTTGGCGAGAATGACATCCTGCTGTGGCGCGCGTTCCAGCACGTGGGACGGAAACACCACAAAGAAATTCGGCTCGAAGCGATCCCAATCCACCGATCGGAGGCTCGCGACCCACGTGCGCACGGGCACACCCTGGACATCCCACGTGATGGTGTCGTCGATGTTGATCCCCAACTCGTGCGCCACGCCATCTTCGAGCGAAACGCCGGGGAGAGAATCGACCGGCCCAGTCGGGGGTGGCCACCGTCCGGCGACGACTCGCTCGGAGCCCACGAGTGAGTCACGATACGTCGAGCGATACTCTCGACGGAGCGCCCATTGCGCGCGACGCGGACGGCTGCTGGCGCCGCGTGGTGTAGGACGCCGTCGCGGCCTCTGACCCTCGGCCGCCGCGTCGCTCGTGTCCGTCGTGTCGATCGCGGACCGGGTCACAGGAACGCCGTTGATCGACGCGATACGCATGGTCACGATCGGCGTGCTCTCGACGATCGCGTAGCCGGCGCGGCGGATCGCAGAGTCGACGCCGGGCGCCTGGTCTTGCTGCACGTCGAAGAACAGCAGGTTGCCGGGAGATGCCTGGGCGGCGCTGGCGAAGGTGTGCAGCAACGCCGACTGCAGCAGGTAGAGCGTCGCGATGAGAAATGCGCCGCAGCCCAAGGCGACCACGACGGCGCGCGTTTGATTGGCCGGGCGGTGCAGGTTCGCCACGCCCTGTCGTAGGACATACGCCCACCCCGGCCGTACCAGGCGACGCGCCAGTGCGCCCAGCGCGCCCGCCGCGAGCCACAGGACGACGATCGCGCCGATGATGCCGCCCGACGTGCCGAGCCCGAGACGCACCGACGGGGCGCGCGACACGGTAATGGCGACGATGGTGCCGACGATCAGGAGCGTGACTACACCGACAGCGAGATCGGGTCGGCGTCGCGTGCGGCCTCGGGCGAGCGGCGTCTCGACATCGCGGCGCAGGGCCTGCAGCGGCGAGACCCGGCGCAACCCAAGAAGTGGCCGCAGCGCGAACAACAGTGACACCCACACGCCAGCGACAACCCCCCGCCCGACCGCCGAGGGCACGACCGACACGACCAGATCCACCGGGAGCAGGCTACGCGCGGCGTACGGCAGCACGAACTGGATGCAGATGCCCAGGATGGCACCGGCCGCAGCGCCGATGAGGCCCATGAGCGCCGCTTGGGAGACGTAGATGAGCAGGATCTGCGGTTCGGTCGCACCGAGGCATCGTAGGATGGCCGTCGCATCGATCTTCTGATCGACGAAGGCGGCGATCCCGCTGGCGACGCCAATGCCGCCGAGCAGTAGCGCGACGACGCCGATGACGCCGAGGAAATCGGTCAATCGTCGAATCGCCGACGGTGAGGTTCGTCTCCGCGTCGGCGCTCGTCTGTGCACGCACGTGTGCGAGGTCGAGTCGCGGGCGCACCTGCCCCACCCACGCTGCCTCGCGCGGGATGGCGGCGCTCGGAAGCGCGATCAGCGTGCGGTAGTCGGCGCGGCTGCCGAAGATGAGGAGACGGGTCGCCGCGAGGTCACGATCGGGGATGAAGACCCGGGGCGCGATGGCCGCCGAGAACCCGCCATCGCCGGGGACGGCGCGGATGGTTCCGACGATCTCGAATCGCGCGTAGCCCAGGCTCAGCGAATCACCGATGTGCGCCTCGAGCGTCGCGAGCAGAGCGGGATCGATGACGGCTCGCGGCCCACCGGAGATGAGGGCCCACGCGGAGCGAGGATCGGTCTCCACGCGTCCGACGAGTGGATAGTTGTTGCTCACCGCGCGGACTTGGGCGAGTCGCGTCCGCCCCGTGCGGACGACGCTGGCCATCGACGGGAACGACGTGACATGGGCCGAGCGCGCTCCCGCGCGCCCCAGTGAGTCCACGAGTGTCGCGGCGGCGCCACGAAGTGGCGCCCGGCCTGTCAACGCCAGGTCGCCCCCGAGGAGGCTGCGCGAGCTCTCGTGGACCGAGGCGTCGACATTGGCTGCAAACGAGTCGATGGCGACCAGCGCTCCGACACCCAGCGCGATCGATGACATGTACAAGAGGAGGCGCCGCCTGGCTCCGCGGCCTTCGCGCCACGCGAGCCTCGCCAACTGACGCCACGGGCGATGGCTCACACGCCGACTCTGCTCGCAGTGCGCACGGCGCGGTCTTGCGCGGTGTCCGCGGCGATGCGGCCGTCGCTCAGCCGGAGGATGCGCTCCGCGCGGCCGGCGAGGGCGAGGTCGTGGCTCACGATGACGACAGTCGAACCCGACTCGCTGTTGAGCGCCTCGAGCAACTCGATGACCCGCGCGCCGGTGGCGGCATCCAGATTGCCCGTCGGCTCGTCCGCGAAAAGCACGCGCGGTCGGTTGGCAAAGGCGCGGGCGATGGCGACGCGCTGCTGCTCGCCGCCCGACAGTTGCGCGGGGAAGTGGCTGGCCCGGCCACTCAGCCCGACGCGATCCAGGACTTCGCGAGCACGAGACGCCGCGTCCGAATCTCCACGCAGCTCGAGCGGGACCGCAACGTTCTCGAGGGCGGTGAGGGTGGGGATGAGTTGAAAGCTTTGAAACACGAAGCCTACCTTTTCACCACGGAGCTTGGCCCGCGCATCTTCCGTGAGAGGGCCGATGTCGACACCGTCGATCAGCACCGTGCCGCGCGTCGGCGTATCGAGTCCTGCCAGCAACCCGAGCAGCGTTGTCTTCCCGCTTCCGGATGCACCGACGATGGCGACGTATGCGCCCTTGCGGGATTTCGAAGGAGACTGCGTCGAGCGCCCGGAGCACGGCATCGCCACTCCGGTATTCCTTGGTCAATTCGCGAGCGACGAGCATGAGAGCGAGGATGGAGCGGAAGCCGTGATGGTGGGGAGCCGATGGGGTGTGGGTGCGGGCCGTGACCACTCGAGCTCTGAACCGACACACCGCAGCCGCTGCCATCGTGGTGTGTCTCATGGCGGTCGCTGGCGGCTGCACGAGCGAAGGGACGAGACCGCCCGCGCGCACACCGCAAAGTACTCGCGGGACCACGGCGCTGGGCGAGTCGGACTCTGCGACGTCGTCGCACCGCGAGACGGTGCTGATCGAGGGCACGAGTCTGACCGCTGGGTTGGGGCTCGATCCCGACCAAGCGTATCCGGCGCTCCTGCAGCGGAAGATCGATTCCGCGGGTCTCCCGTTTCGCGTCGTCAACGCCGGGACTCAGCGGCGAGACGTCGGCCGGTGCGCTCCGCCGGATCTCGTGGCTGCTTCGTCAGCCCGTCGACGTGTTCGTGCTGGAGACCGGCGCCAACGACGGGCTACGGGGTCTCGATGTGGATTCGACCAAAGCGCATGTCGCGGCAATCATCGATTCCGTGCGCCGCGCCGATCCGCGGGCGGCGATCTGTCTCGTGCAGATGGAGGCGCCGCCCAATCTGGGTCCGCGGTACACGCGCGCGTTTCACGACCTGTACCCGGCGGTCGGCGCGGGCCGAGGGGGCGACGCTGCTGCCGTTCCTGCTGCGAGGGCGTCGCGGGCGAGCCGGCGCTGAACCAGGCGGACGGGATGCACCCCAACGTGACAGGCGAGCGCGATGTGGCGGTCGCACGGTCTGGTCGGACTCGAGCCGGTCCTGCGGGCGCGGACGCGCGCGCGAGTGGCTGCGCCGCATGTGCGCCTGGGTAGCGCCACGGTCGGCGCCAGACCAGCGGTACCCGTTGACGATGCTCGCGATGCGGCGGGCGTAAATTTAAAGGCTGTCTGCTGTTTAGCCGTTACCATCCACTTCTGTCAATAAGGTTCTTACTATGGCCATGCCGGCGACGCAGATCCGGCGAGGGATGGTGCTGGTGTTCGAGGGCGACCCGTGTCGCGTCCTCGAGTTTCGGCATCACACGCCCGGGAATCTGCGGGCGATGGTGCAGGCCAAGCTCAAGAACCTGCGCAGCGGGTCGAGCTTCGAGCATCGCTTTCGCGCGGCCGATTCGGTCGAGCGCGCGTCGATGGAGACGCACGATCTCGAGTTCCTGTACAAGGGTGGTGACACCTACCACTTCATGAATACGGAGAACTACGACCAGCTCGAGATGGACGACGAGACGCTGGGCGACAGCGCGCAGTGGATGCAGCCGGGGATGCGGATCCAGGCCGAGTACTACGATGGGCGGCCGATCGGGATCCAGCTGCCGAACTCGCTGACGCTGGAGGTGTCGGACACGGCGCCGGTGATGAAGAGCGCGACGAAGACGGCGTCGACGAAGCCGGCGAAGCTGGAGAACGGTGTGACGATCAACGTGCCGGAGTTCGTCAGCACGGGTGAGAAGGTGCGGGTGAATCCGCAGACCGGGGAGTACGTCGACCGAGCGAAGTGAGCACGAGCCGCGCGGGCGGCTGGTGTGATTGCTTCGAGGGTAAAGCGGAAATTATGATGGGTTGGCTGCGGCGTGGACGGCCCGTCCGGCGGGGTGCAATGGTGACTGTAGCTCAATTGGTTAGAGCACCGGACTGTGGCTCCGGGGGTTGTGGGTTCAATTCCCATCAGTCACCCTGATCGAGTCGAACGTGATTCGATAGGTCCGTAGCTCAATTGGTAGAGCACCGGTCTCCAAAACCGGCGGTTGGGGGTTCAAGTCCCTCCGGGCCTGTGTCGGGCGCTGCGCGCACGTAGACAGGAGAAGTGCAGCAAGGAGAAAGGAGATACCTTAAGAGGCACGAAGGCAGACGTCGGGGACAAGCAGCCGGGGGTTACTGCGAAGTCGTGACGAGTGTTCGTCTGCTTTCTCCTTTTCAGGAGTTCTCCTCTCTACGTGGCGCGCGAGCGCCCGGGCGGTATCGTCTAGGGGACTAGGACGGAGCCCTCTCAAGGCTCAAACACGGGTTCGAATCCCGTTACCGCTACTGGAGGGCGGAGTCAGGGGAGAGGCCCGGAGGTGCACGGCCCCATCGTCTATCGGTTAGGACGTCACCCTTTCAAGGTGGAGAGACGGGTTCGATTCCCGTTGGGGCTATCGGGCGGGACACGGCACGTAGACAGGGGAACCGCGGACAGGGAGAAAGAAGACAATAGTGCAGGCTGGTCTTGGAGCGGCAGGTGAGTGGCGGATCGTCGCCTGAGATGAGCAGCCGTTGGCAGGAGAACGTAGATTGAGAGGCAACGGCCGCGTTGCGGCCATTGGGACTGTAGCTCAGCTGGTTAGAGTGCCGGTCTGTCACACCGGAGGTCGCGGGTTCGAGCCCCGTCAGTCCCGCTTGGGAGTTTGGGAGTGCTTGTAGCGTCACCTTTCACCTTTCTGTAGTTCTACTCTCTCGGGCGCGCCAGCGCCCGCGCCCTGGTGGTGAAATTGGTAGACACGCCATCTTGAGGGGGTGGTGCCGCAAGGCGTCGCGGTTCGAGTCCGCGCCAGGGCATGTGGAGGCCGCTGACCGGTGCGGCCCTTCTGGTCGAAGGTGAATCGCTGCGGGTGCGACGCGTGCGTGCCATTAAGTCGCCACAGTAGCTCAGCTGGTAGAGCACCCGATTCGTAATCGGGCGGTCAAGGGTTCAATCCCCTTCTGTGGCTTGGAGGCCAGGGACTAGGGACGAGCGGCTAGTGACGCACCTCGGGGCCAGTGATATCTCGCCATCACTGACCCCGAGGTCTTTTCACTAGCCACCAGCCACTAATCCCCAGGCCCTAGTCCTTTGCTTACTGTCCCGCGCGCAGCTCGTCTGGGCCGCCGACGATCTCAAACTGATCGTTGCGATTTCTGGCCCACGCCGCGTCGTCGTCGCCCTGGGCGATCGGACGCTCCTTGCCGTAGCTGATGATGTCAATGCGGGAGGCATCGATCCCGTGGTCGGTCAGGTATCGCTTCGCCATTGCGGCACGGCGCTGTCCGAGCGCCATGTTGAACTCATCGGAGCCCCGGTCATCGCAGTTGCCGTCGATGCGGATCCGTAGCGTCGGGTTATTCTGGAGGATCGGGATCTTCGCATCGAGCGTGCTGCGATCCTGGTCGGTGAGCTCCGAGCGATCGAAGTCGAAGAACGCCATCTGCATCAGCGTGTTGCGCGCTGCTTCAGAGGCGCGGCGGGCGGAACCATCGTCAGAGACCGGTGTCACTGGCGTGGGCGCGGCTTGTGGTGCCGGCGCGGGTGCAGCAGCCACGGGCTGCGGGGCAGGAGCGACCGGTGCCTTGTGATGACAGCCCGCAGCGAGGGCCACAAGTCCGAGTGCCGTGGCCGAGCTAACTGCCGCGCGACGAACGGAGAAGGGGGACATGGTGGGCGATCCTTGTGATTTGGAGAGGAGGACGGACAAAGAGCTGGTCACCGAGACGGTGTACATCGCGCACACCGCTCGCTGCCCAGCCGAGCGAATGCGCGGTCGGGAGCAGCATCAGCCGTACGGTCAATCATATGTAAGCCCATGTATTGCGTCAATAAGACTATTGTGCGGTGTCGGGGGTCACAGGGCTCCCAAGGGACTTTCAGACAAAACTCACAATGTATTGAGCCAATACGTCGCAGGCGTATCGGGCGATACGCCTGCGGGCTAGCCCGCGCTCTGCCCACACGACGAGTGCGCCGGGGCCGCCGGCACGGCGGGTCGCGCCCTTGTCGTCCTTCAGGGGCAGGATAAGTTGCAGAGAGTGGTGTGCAGTCCACGCGGGCGTAATTCAGTTGGTAGAATGCCAGCTTCCCAAGCTGGACGTCGCCGGTTCGAGTCCGGTCGCCCGCTCTCGATCTTATTGAAAGCCAATCGCTTAGCGAAAACGCCTGCCAGTCTCGGTAGGCGTTTTTTGCGGCGTACAACGGTGACGAACACGTTTTTTCGTCGGTCATCGCTGAGGGTTACCGCGATGTGACGCCGCCGTAAGTGAATGACGCGTGTGAATTTAGAAATCTCGAATTGTCGGACGGTCGCCCGGGCACGTACTCGAGCAGCGCTGTCTTGCCCACACCGGCCTCGCCGTGCACGACGAGTGCGCGGATGGCACCCGCGCGGACGTCCTCGAGGAGCCCGTCCAGTACGCTCCGCCCCGCGTCTCGGCCTCTGAGGCGCCCGGCGTACCGGGAATCGGAGATGCAGATGGCTGCCGTACCGCGCGAACGGTAGATCGCGGCCGCGGGTCCAGCCCGCGTGACCTGCCCAATGACATCGGCGTTTGGTGCAGACTCGTTCGGTTGGCCGCCGTGCGGGTCGCGTGACGTCCTGGCCGTACGCCGGTGATGATTAGCGATTTACGCGAGGCGCCCGTTGGCGGCTGTCGGCTTTCCAAGCTCGACGTCGCCGGTTCGAGTCCGGTCGCCGGCTCGCGGCAAACATTCGGTTCCGAGCGACGGCTGCGCGTCGCGCCGCTGATCTCCAGCGCTCCCGCGAGCGCCGCTGATCTCTCCCCGGCGCGCTGAGCGGCCAACCGCCACGGCCCGCGGTACATTTGCACGGCGACCCACAGATCCGTCCCCACCCTCGGCCGGAGACCGGACGTCATGACGCACGAAGTCAGTCGGCGCGAGTTCGTCACCGACGCGGGCAAGCTCGCGCTCGGGGCGATGATCGTGCCCCGCCACGTGCTCGGCGGCGTAGGCTATCAAGCGCCGAGCGACACGCTGAACGTTGCCGTCATCGGGTTCGGCGGCATGGGATCAAGCAACGCACTGGTACTCGCGCAAACGGAGAACATCGTCGCGATCTGCGATGTCGACTTCGGATATGCCGAGCACAAGATGGCCGAGCACCTCCACGACCGAGATGGCAGCACGCTGCCCGACGGGCGGAAGCTCCAGGACCAGTTTGCGAAGGCGGCCCGGTACTGATGACTTCCGCGACATGCTCGAGCGGCAGAAAGACATTGACGCTGTCGTGATCGCGACGCCGGATCACATCCACGCGGTCGCCGCCAAAGCGGCTATGGACGCGGGCAAGCACGTCTACGTGCAGAAGCCGCTGACCTACTCGGTCCACGAGGCGCGAGTGCTGCGCGCCACCGCGCTCGCCAACCGCAAGCTCGTCACTCAGATGGGGAATCAGGGGCACTCGGGGGACGGGCGCTCGGCTCATCAACGAGTGGATCCAAGCGGGCGTTATCGGCCCCGTGCGCGAGGTGCATGTCTGGACGAATCGCCCGCTCGTGTATTGGCCGCAGGGCATCCCGCGACCGAGTGGCACGCTCGCGGCCAGGGAAAGCGCGAGCCCGTTCGACAATCCGTGGACCACGCAGCATGTGAACGATGTCCTGGCCGCCGCGATGGGCGGTGGGTCAGCACCGCCGCCGCGGACTTCGGTGGGATCTGTACCTCGGCCCCGTCGCGGACGACGTCCCATATCACCCGATCTATCATCCCGTTCAACTGGCGCGGTTGGATCGACTTCGGTGTCGGCGCTCTCGGGGACATGGGCGCTCACCTCATCGATCAGCCGTTCTGGGCGCTCGGGTTGACCTATCCGACCAGCATCGAGGCGACGTCGACGCCATGGGGCACGATGCGGCATCCCCGTCGAGTACGCCTCGACCGCGGGGCCGACCTCGGCGACGCTGCGCCGGCGACCGGTGTCCTATCCCGCCGCGACGACCGTTCACTATCAGTTCCCCGCGCGCGGGGCGCAGCCGCCGGTCCGACTCACTTGGTACGACGGCGGGTTGTTTCCGCGGCGTCCCGACGCACTGCCGGACGATGTGCCACTGACCAGCGAGGGCGGCGTGATATTCGTAGGCGAAAAGGGGATCCTCATGCAACGACACGTACGGCGCGAATCCGCGCCTCTATCCCGCGTCATTGCTGGAGCGCGCGCTGGCTGTGCCCGCAACGGTATCCCGCGCATCCCGTGGACGCACGAGCTCAATTGGGCTAAAGCCTGCAAGGGGAGGCGCGAGGCGAGCTCTCCGATCGAATACGCGGCGCAGCTCACCGAGACGATGCTCCTCGGGCGTCGTCGCGCTGCGCGCCGGTCAGGGACAGCGCCTCGACTACGACGGAGACGCCATGCGTGTCACCAACATGCCCGAGGCGAATCAATACCTCTCTCGGGTCTACCGCGCGGGATGGGCCATCTGATCGCTGACCGCAACCAGGAGCTCGCGTGAGGAATCTGCTGTCGCGCGTGATCGAGCACAGGACTGGCACTGGCATCTTCGGCGCGGGCGCGGCGATCGCCCTCCTGGCCGCGGCGTCGCACGTGGACGGGGGCAGGGTCGTGCAGTCTGCGCGAGCCTGTCGCCCTGGGTGATACCCTCAGCGGCTGGCACTCGCTGTTCGACGGCCGCACGACGACGGGCTGGCGCGGGTATCGAGCATCGACCATCCCGGCGGGATGGAGTGTCAGCGACGGAACGCTGCACAAGGAAACGCCGACCGGCGACATCGTGACGACGGACCAATTCGGCAACTTCGAGCTGGACGTGGACTGGAAGATCGGTCCCGGTGGCAATTCCGGCATCTTCTACCGCGGCACGGAGGAGTACGACCACGTCTATTGGAGCGCACCGGAGTACCAGTTGCTCGACGATCGCTGCGGCCCCGGATGGGCGCAGTCGGCTGACCGCAGCCGGAGCGGACTATGCCCTCTATCCGGCGCCTGCTGGGATCGTCAAGTCGGCGAACGAGTGGAATTCGTCGCGCATCATTCTGTGCGGATCGCACGTCGAGCACTGGATGAACGGCCAGAAGCTGTTGGAGTACGAGCTTGGGAGTCCCGACTGGCAGGCGCGCGTCAAGGCGAGCAAGTTCGCCGTGTGGCCTCATTACGGGCTTGCCGCCGCGGGGCTATATCGGGATCCAGGGCGACCACGCCGGCCCGCTTGCGCTGCGCAATATCCGCATTCGCGTGATCAAATGATCTTGGCCTGGGCGGTGCCGTTGTCACGGGGCGACGCAGGCGTCGCCCCTGCAGGTTGCTCCAAAACGATGGTGCTATCGTCTACTTTCTACTTTCTGCACTTCTGCTCTCGGGCGCGTTCCGCGCCCCCGCCACCTCTCACGCCTCGGAAGGGGCTCACGATGGGACAGTCAGTGAACACTCTCGAGAAGGCAGTGGCCGGTCCATCTGCCATGACTGAGCGCACGGCGCCACGCCGCGTGTCGACCATGGCGGAGGGGATGGCCGGGTCAGCCATTCTCAAGATTGCCGGCGAGGTCCGGACCCTCATCTCGCAGGGTCGTCGAGTCTGCAACCTGACGGTGGGCGACTTCGACCCAAAGCAGTTCCCCATCCCGACCGTGCTTCGCGATGGCGTGGAACACGCCCTGCGCGCTGGCGAGACCAACTACCCGACTCGGCAATGGCCTCCCGGCACTCCGAGAGGCAATTCGGAGTTACAGCCGCGAGTGGCTCGGGCTCGACTATCCCGTCGAGGGGACCCTGGTTATGTGCGGCGCCCGCCCCGCGATCTACGCCGCGTATCGCACGCTGGTCGATCCCGGCGATCGCGTCCTGTATCTCGGTGCCTTGCTGGAACTACTCCTACTACGGCCAGCTGGTCGGCGCGCGGAATGTGCCGATCGCCTGTGATGCGACGACCGGATTCCTGCCGACGCGAGCCATGCTCGAGCCATTGGTACGCGGCGCCCGCATGCTCGTCGTCAACTCGCCGCTCAATCCCACAGGCACGGTCTTCGATGAGCAGACGCTCACCGACATCTGCGACCTGATCCTCGAGGAGAACGAGCGGCGCGGCCATCACGAACGACCACTGTACCTCTTGTACGACCAGGTGTACTGGATGTTGACCTTCAACGACATCCATCACGTCACGCCCGTCGCGCTGCGCCCGGCGATGACGCCCTACACGATCTCGGTGGACGCGATATCGAAGGCATTCGCCTCGACGGGGCTTCGGGTGGGTTGGCTGCTGGGGCCGACCGACATCGTGCGCAGCATGGGTGACTTCATCGGCCACATCGGCGCGTGGGCGCCTCGCCCTGAGCAGGTCGCGACGGCCGGTCTTCTCGTCGCGCGGCCGGCTATCGAGCAGTACAACCGTGTCATCCGACAGGGGCTGCAGCTCCGACTCGATGCGCTCTACGGGGGCATCACGGCGATGCGCGATCGCGGTCTGCCGGTCGATGCGGTGCCGCCAGCGGGCGCCATCTACCTGAGCGCGCGATTCGCGCTCGCTGGTTGCCGCACGCCCGGCGGCGACACGCTGCACGGGAACGAGGAGATCCGGCGCTACCTCTTGCAGGAAGCGGGATTTGCCGCGGTGCCGTTTCAGGCGTTCGGCGTCGAGGGAGACACGGGGTGGTTCCGCTTGTCGGCTGGTGCTGTCTCGCCCAACGATATCGCCGAGGTGTTGCCGAGAGTCGCGGCTGCGATCGACGCGGTAGGTGTACCGTCGGGGCGCTAAGGGCTCGGGATTAGGGGCGAGGGACTAGGGAAAAGCCCAAGGGCCAGTGACGTCGGCGTGTCACTGGCCCTGCGATTTGTCCCTAGCCACTAGTTCCCTAGCCCCTCGGCGTCGGGTCCGGCCGGCTCTGCTGCGGCGAGATCCGTCGCACCGTACTGCGGATCGTACCCGAGCTCCAACTTGCGGTACGTGACATCGATCGCGCGCTCCGTACCTCGTCCCGCGTGCACCGGCAGCCGCCGCAGGATCACAACTTCGTACGGTGCGAGGAACCGCGGCGCCAGACGAGGTCGTAACGAGCGCTCGGCGCGGAGTGAACGATCCGCCAGGGCGGCCTGGACTCGCACGCGTCCGTCGTGCACTTCGCTGTCACGCTCTGTCCCCAGCAGCGTGCCGAGTCGGTCGGCCCACCGCAAAACACGCGGCACGACACAGACTACCGCTCCCCCCGGCAAGACGACGCGGACTGCCTCGCGCAGTGTGCACCCGGGATCGCGGTGCTCCTCGAGCGCGCTCACGATCACCACGGCGTCGAACGCGCCGTCCCGGAAGGGCAGCGCTTCGCTCGTGCTCCGGACCAGGTGCGGGATGACGCCCTCCCGTGTCAGCTGGCGTCGCACCTCAGCCCCGTGCTCGTGCACGTCGCTACCGCACACGTGCGACGCGTGCCTTGCGAGCTCGTGCATGAACGCGCCCTCCCCATAACCGATCTCCAGGACCGTCGCGAACCGATCGCCGGGGAGTGCATCGCACGCCCACTTCAGGCGCTGCCGCAGCACCCAATGCAGCCCGAAACTGCCGTATCGCACCGCGGGATCGATCCGACTCGACAACGGCAATAGGCCGCCTGGGGCACTTCGAAGAGGGCTCCGCATTGCTGATAGTGGTCAGACTCCGCCATATGCAACATGCGCACCGGATCGATGACCGACTATGGCGCGACCGGGCGAGGCCGCAATCTCCTCACTCCGCGGCGCGATGCTCCTCGTCTAGGCGAAGCTCTCCTGCGGTGTCGTCATACGTGAAAAGCTCCGCATAGCGACCCCAATCGACAACCGTCTCGAACTGTCGCCGCGACTCCTCGCCACTGAACGAGTGCTCGAGCTCATCGACCACCCGGTCCCCGTCCAACGTATGAGTCGGGCTCGCCTCCAACTCGCGGACGACGTATCGCAACAGTGCGAGCTGCTCGAGCGCAGCCGTGCGGAATAGCGCTTTCTCCTGGTCGAGGTCGGCATCGGCGAATTGTTGGCCGACCGGCGTAAGGAGCACATGCCGATTCTGAAGATCAGCCAGCCCGAGGAGATCGGTTGCTTCGACCAGCGCCAAGAGGTCGTCGGTGCGCATCTGAAGATCTCGGGCCAGCTCATGTACGTTGCCGCGTCCACCGACAGTAGCCAGGTACTGCACGAACCCGGTGAGATCATCGATGCTCACGTCCGGCAGGGTCTGGTATCGACGTGAGCGCCCGAGTGTGATAGGCGCGGCCGCCGGCGCCCGCGCCGCGAGCGTCCGCTGCGCGACCAGGGCGACGGCGTCCTGGTCCGGGTTGGTCATGACCTGATAAATCGTCTCAACGAGATTCGCGCGCGCCGGGCCTTTCACGTGGCGGTCGGCGCGCGGGAGTCCCGGGAGCTCCACGCGCACGTGCCCTGGGTTGGCGCCAAACACCAGGATCCGATCCGCGAGTGTCACCGCTTCTTCGATACTGTGTGTCACGATGAGGACAGCGCGGGTAGGGATCGAACGCTGCGCCCACAGCTCCTGCAGCTCCTGTCGTAAGGTCTCCGCCGTCAACACGTCGAGCGCGGAGAACGGTTCGTCGAGGAAGAGCACCTCAGGCTGGACGACCAGCGCGCGGGCGAACCCAACGCGCTGCTTCATCCCGCCGGACAGCTCCTTGGGGAAGGCTTCCTCGTAGCCATCGAGGCCGATCAGGTCGATCGCTTTCTCGGCGCGAGCGTGTCGCTCCTGCGGCGTGAGTGACGTCGCCAGCAGGCCCAACTCGACGTTGTCGAGTACCGTCAGCCATGGGAACAAGGCAAAGCTTTGGAACACGATCGCAACCTGCGGGTTTGGGCCGTGCAGGGGCTCGCCTCGGGCGAGCACGCGTCCCTCCGACGGCGGCATGAGGCCGGACAGGATGCGGAGCAGCGTCGACTTGCCCGATCCCGACGGCCCGAGCAAGGCGACGAACTCGCCGTCGCGGAGGTCGATGCTGACGCGGTCCAGCACCGGCGACCGGTCGTCGCCGTAGTACTTCTTCAGGTCCTGCCCCGCGAGCAGCACGTCGCCGGCGGACGTCGGCGCGCTCGCTGGCGCGGCAATCGCCGTCACGGTGTCCCCCCCCGAGACGGGGACGGGGGCATCCATCGCCACTGCACGCCGTTGGTCACTCGAGTCGGTAGCGGGCTTCCGCCAACGTGTAGAGGCGGCGCCAGACCAGACGGTTTCCTGTGATCACAATGGCGGCCATCACGAGCGTGCCCGCGAGGAGCAGGGGGAAATCGCCGCGGTAGAGCGCGTCGGCGATCAGCGCGCCGAGGCCCACGGTCATGATATTGTGCCCCTTGAACGTGACAAACTCGGACACGACACTCGCATTCCACGCTCCGCCCGTCGCGGTGATCATCCCGGTAACGAGATACGGGAAGATCGCGGGCAGAATCAGCGTGCGCCACCGTCGCCACCCCGTGATGCGGTAAACCGCAGCGGCCTCGCGGAGATCGGATGGCATAGCCATCGCTCCCGCGATCACGTTGAAGAGCACATACCATTGCGTGCCGAGTAGCATGAGCAGAACGGATGCGATGCTGAGACCCCCTGGGATAGCGAGGAGGACGAGCACGAGAACTGGGAAGACGGTGTTCGGAGGGATCGAGGCGGCGATCTGCACCACCGGCTGCGCTCGTGCCGCCCAGCGTGGGTTGAAGCCAATGGCGACGCCAACGGGGATCGTCCACGCCGCGGCGATCGCGAGCGCGATCAGCGTCCGCGCAAATGTCGCCGCGGCGCTGACCCACACGTGCCGCCACGCCGCGGGCGGCAGCCCGGCCAGCTCGCGCATCGCAGCGATCGCACCCCAGGCTGTGAGTGCGACCAGCGCGCCCGCGAGTGCAAAGCCGACCAGGCGGCGACCGCTCCGGCGATACGTCGCGGGAACCGCGAGCTGCAACCGACGCGTGCCGTGTGTCCCGAACGTTCGGTCCATCGCGCGCCAGATCGGCCCCCACACTCGCCTGCGTGTCCACTCGATCAAGGCTGATCCCGCCAGCAGCTCTGCCACCATCGAGGTCGGCGTTTCAGCGGCACTCGACTGCTCGAACTTGAACCGATCGGACCAGGCGACGAGTGGCCGCCAGAAGCACTGGTCCAGCAGCACGATCACGATCACCAGCGTCGCCAGCCCAAGGATCGTGGCGCGCAGGTCGCCTGCGTTCGCCGCGACCTGCAAGTAGGAGCCGAGGCCCGGGAGGCGAAAGTCCTTGTTGCCGATCAGGAACTGCTCGGACGCGGTGAGCACGAACCAGGCAGCGGCCCAGCTCATCATGCTGTTGGCGATCAGGGAGATGGCTCCGAACGGCAGCTCGAGGCGCGTGAATCGCCTCCACGGGCCCAGTTGGTAGACCGTCGCGGCCTCGCGCAGCTCCCCGGGGATCGTCATCAGGGATTGGTGGAAGCTGAACGCGAGGTTCCAGGCCTGGCTCGTGAAAATGAGCACGACGGCCGCCAACTCGAGCGCGACAGTGCGCCCGGGGATCAGCGCCACAAAGCCCAGCACGACGCCGGGCATGAAGGAAAGGATCGGAATACTCTGCAGGATGTCCAGCACCGGCAGCATCAGTCGCTCGGCCTGGCGACTCGCGGCGGCGATCTTGGCGTACGCGAGGCTGAACGCGAGCGAGATCGCGTAGGCGACCGTCATCCGCAGGGTTGAATACGCCGCATAGAGCGGGAGATGGATCGGACTCAGGTCGACTCGCGCTCCGACGGTCAGGGGCGTGCCGAGACGGGTCGCGGCTCGCATCAGACCGTATGCGACCGCGCCGACCAACCCGAACAGGATGACATCGACCCAGCGCGATCCGGCCCGCGCGGGCGACAGCACGACTTGTCCGTCAGGCGCACGGACGGGAATGATTGGCTGAGCCATGGGCGCGGGAAGTATAGCAACGGGGGGTATCGGTCCCGCGCACGGCCGTCCCGCCGCCGTGCTGCCGGCCGCCGCGTTATCTTGGCCCCATGACTCATGAGGTGGCTCCGCTCCCGTCGAACGCGGCGAGAGCGTCGCGCCCGACGACCGTCCTGGTCATCGAGGACGAGCCGCAAATTCGGCGCGTCGTACGTGCGGCCCTGGAGGACGACGCCACCTCGATTCTCGAGGCAGGGACGGCTGCGGCTGGCATCGCCCTCTCCGTTGCCGAGCGCCCGGACGTGATCGTGCTCGACCTCGGGCTGCCGGACGCCGATGGCGAAGCCGTCTGTCGCAGCCTGCGCGAGCGGACACCGGCGCCAATCGTGGTGCTATCGGCCCGTCATTCCGAGGCGCAGAAGGTCGCGCTCCTCGATGCCGGTGCGGACGACTATGTAACGAAGCCGTTCGGGTCGGAAGAGCTCCGGGCGCGGATCCGAGCGCAGGTTCGTCGTGCTTCAGGTGCGATCGGCCCAGTGATGCACGCGCCAGTAGACTTGGGCGGCGTGACGCTGGACTTCGACGTGCCCTCTGCGTCGCGTGACGGCCACGCGATCCATCTGACGCGCACCGAGTGGGATCTCCTCCGCGCGCTGGTCGAGCACGAAGGCCGGACAATGACGCACGCCCAACTCTTTCGCGCTGTCTGGGGCAATGTGTCGGGCGACGCACAGCAATACTTGCGAGTGTACGTGCGGAGCATCCGACGGAAGCTGGAAGCGGATCCGGTGCGGCCACAGATCATCCTGACCGAGGCGGGTGTCGGGTACCGATTCGAGCGTCCATCGCCCGCATAAGCGGCCGCGATCCAGTCCCGAGCGCGGCCAATGCGTATCAACACCATGAGCGGCAAGCGTGTGCGTCGAGCCTCTCTGGCGCTGCGGCGGGGCCTGCTCCGCCCCGTGACGAGCCGTGTCGCACGCGACTTTCCGCCTCCCGGGTCCCCCCGCGCCTTAGGCCTCGCCGGGTGGGTTGTTGCACTCGGCCTGGCGACGGCCGCGATGCTACCGGTTCGGTCTCGCCTCAACGAGGCGCACGTCGCTCTGGTCTACTTGCTCATCGTGCTCGGAGCGAGCGCCTATGCAGGTCGCGCGTTTGGCGTGGGCGTGGCCGCGGTCGCGTTCCTGTTGTTCGATTGCCTGTTCCTCGCGCCCTATGGGAACCTCTTAGTCAGCAACCCACTGGATTGGCTGGTGCTGATCGCGTTTCTGGGCACGAGCATCGTCGCGGCAGAACTCCTGAATCGGGCACGCGCGGAGGCCCAGTCCGCACAAGATCGGGCCATCGAGATCGATCGTCTCGCAGTCCTCGGCGCCGAGACACTCAACGCGGGACGCGCGATCGAGGCGCTGCGCGCCATCGCCGACATGATCCGGACAACGGTCGACGTGGCATGGTGTGAGCTCTACGTGCGCGACGGCGAAACGGGCGCGGTAGCCTGCGGCGCCCGCTCTCCCGACGGTCAGGGCATGACGGAGATGGAACCGGTTGCCGAAGGGAAGCTCGTGCAGTGGGTCGTCGAGCACGGGACCGAAGCGGTCGAGTTCGAGGACGGCACATCGCGAGTCACGGGCGCCGCGCAGACGGTGCCGTTGCGCGCCACGCTCGACGGGTCGGCCTCGGGCATGCTGTCATCTCTCGATGACGGTGGCGACGGCGGGCCGCTTCGTGCGCTGTACTTACCCCTTCGCGTCCGCGATCGTGTCGTCGGCGTGCTGGGCATCGGGTCCGCTGCTGGGTTTCGGTTAGGCTCATCGCAGCGGCGGGTCCTCCGCGCGCTGGCCTACTACGCGGCCCTGGGCGTGGAGCGGGTCCGACTCGTTCGTGCGGCCGAGCACGCTGAGGCGCTCCGCGAGGCGGATCGGGTCAAGGACGCGCTCCTGGCGTCGGTTTCGCACGATCTCCGCACGCCACTGACCACGATCAAGGCGCTCGCCAACGGAGATGGCGGCCGCCGGTGACGAACGCGCTGTCACCATCGAACAGGAGGCCGACCGCCTGAACGGATTCGTGGAAAATCTGCTCGATTTGTCGCGTCTGCACTCGGGCGCCGCGCGGCGCCCCCCGGTTCCGAACGAAGCCGAAGACCTGGTTGGCGTGGCGCTGCAGCGGATCGCCGGCCGGGCGACAGGCCGCGATCTCCGCGTGATCGTACAGCCGCCCGGGGACGCGCTCTTGATCGGTCAATTCGATTTCACCGATACGCTACACGCCCTGGTCAATCTTCTCGAAAACGCGGTCAAGTACAGTCCCGCCTCGTCGCCAATCGAGTTGATCATCGGCCGGGACGGTCCGTGGCTCAGCTTTTCGGTGGCGGATCGCGGCCCGGGCGTGCCCGTGCCGGAGCGGGACCGGATCTTCGAGCCTTTCTACCGCCCCAAGACCTCGCTGCCGGACGTTGGCGGGGCAGGGCTCGGCCTATCGATCGCCCGGAGTCTGGTTACCGCTCAGGGCGGGTCGATCATGTTCGAGCCTCGCGCGGGAGGCGGCAGCGTCTTCACACTTCGCGTGCCCGCACTCGATTCCGCGGCCCTGTCGAGCCCTCCCGGCGAGGAGTAGCACTCGCACAGCACGCGGTCGTCCAATCGCATCGTATCTTGTACGGCATGCCGAGCGTGAGTCAGGCACCGAGTGTCGGATTGCCGCCCGACACGGGAGCCATATTCATCCTGTTATTCGTGCTGGCGACGGTCGTCGCGATCGGTGCGCGGCGACTGCGTGTCGCGTATCCTGTGGCGCTTGTGGTTGCGGGGCTCGTGCTTGGCTCCCTCAACATCGTCGCTGCTCCCCACCTGACGCAGCAGTTCCTCTTCGCGACGGCGCTCCCAGGTCTTGTCTTCGAGGCTGCACTCAACCTTCGTGTGCAGGACCTTCGCCGGAGCTGGCGCACCCTCTTTCTCTTGTCTGTACCGGGTGTCGCCATCGCGATCGCGTTGACGGTGCTGCTCGCACCGGTCGTGCTGTCGGTGTTGGGTGAGCCGATCCCGGGATTTGCGGGTCCGCTCCTGATCTTCGCCGTCCTCATCAGCGCGACCGATCCGGTCGCCGTCCTGGCTCTCTTTCGCCGGCTTGGCGCGCCGCGCCGCCTCACCCTGCTGGTCGAGGCTGAAAGCTTGCTCAATGACGCGACCGTCATCGTCTTTTTCCTGGCCGCGCTGGCTCTCGTTACCAGCTCCGCCAGCCCGGTCTCCGGGGCCGCCCTCGGCATCACCTCGCGCGTTGTGGTTGGGCTCGCGGGCGGCGCCTTCATCGGCTTGTTGATCGGGGGCGTGGTCGCGCTCGTCATCGCTCGAATCGGTGACCCAATGGTCGAAATCACGTTGACCGTGGTCGCCGCGTACGGGTCGTTTGCGGCGGCGCAGCAACTCGGCCTATCGGGAGTGCTCGCAACCGTGGCTGCCGGCGTGCTGTGCGGTCACGATGTCGTTCGGCGCGGGATGACCGCGACCACTCGAGTCGCCGTTGGGACGTTCTGGGAGTACGGCGCGTTCGCCCTCAACTCGATCGTGTTCCTGCTCATCGGATTCGAAGTCCATTTCCAGACTCTTCTTGGTGCCTGGCGGCCGGTCGTTGCGGCCTTCGTGGCAGTGGTGGTCGCACGCGCCATCGTGGTCGGCATCACGACCGCACTGGTTCACCCCACCGCCGAGCGGGTGCCGTGGCAGTGGGGGGCCGTACTGACCTGGGGCGGCTTCCGCGGCGCCTTGTCGATGGTGCTGGCGCTGTCGCTCCCGACCGCTCTACCACACCGCGAGCTGATTGTCACCATGACGTTTGGGGTGGTGATTCTGTCGCTGCTAGGGCAGGGACTTTCGATTTCGAGCGTATTGCGTGTCCTACGCATTCGATTCCGGTGGTTCACGCCGTGCCTTCGAGACGGCTCGCGAGGACTTTCGGGCGGCACGAGCGGCGATCGAGGAGCTCGATTATCTGACGGACGCCGGCGTGATACCGGAGCGGATCGAGGGGTATTTGCGGAGGCGCTATGGCCCACGGCTGGAACGCGCGAGAACCGAACTGCGCGCGGCCGTTATCCGAGGTGACCAAGATACGAACGATCGTCCGGCCGGCTCGGTGGATGGGATGGATCTGAGCGAGGATGTGTCCTCGGGCGAGCGCCGCTCGAGGCCCGCAGACTTCGGCTCACGGTTGGCGATGGAAGACACAGTCCGGCAGGTCGAACGATACCTGCTGGACGTCGAGCGAGACCGGCTCGATGACGCGTTCCGCACCGGTCAGCTGACCGTCGATGCGTACAATGAGCTGATCGCAGATCTCGATGCGCGACGGGCAGCACTCACACCTTCTGGGCCATGACCGCGCCCACGCCCTCGCCGAGCTTCCTCGAAGTCATAACGCCCCGGGTGCGGGGCAAGCTGAAGCTCTATATCGGATCCTTCGCCGGCGTCGGCAAGACCTATCGCATGCTCACGGAGGCTCACGAGCTACGCCGCCGTGGCGTGGACGTGGTCATCGGCTTCGTCGAGACCCACGGGCGGGCGGAGACTGCGGCGCTCATCGGCGACCTCGAGGTCGTCCCGCGCCGTCGCATCGAGTACCGAGGGGTCGTCCTGGAGGAGATGGATCTCGAGGCTGTGATTGCGCGACGCCCCGAGGTGGCGTTGGTCGACGAGCTTGCCCACACCAATGTCCCGGGCGTGACGCATCGCAAGCGGTGGGAAGACGTGATGCAGCTGCTGGACAACGGGATCAACGTGGTGTCGGCCGTCAACGTGCAGCATTTGGAATCGCTCAATGACGTCGTCGCGAAGACCCTGGGCGTGACCGTGCGGGAAACGGTGCCGGACTGGGTCCTCGGCATCGCAGACCAGGTGGTCAACATCGACATTTCGGCAGAAGATCTGCGCCAGCGCCTCACCGAGGGGAAGATCTATCGTCCCGAGAAGGTCGAAGCGGCGCTCGCCAATTTCTTCACGGCCGAGAATCTGACGACGCTTCGCGAGCTCGCCCTGCGTGAGGTGGCCAGCTCCGTCGATCGGGTGCGTGAGGAGATCGTCCGTCGGGAGGAGGGCACCGCCGCCGCCCCCAAGACTGTCGACCGCGTGTTGGTGGCCCTGGCGAGCAACCCGCCATACACGGCCGTCCTGCTTCGGAAGGCCAGCCGCATCGCTGGGCGACTCAACTCCGATTGGTACTGTGTCTACGTGCAGACACCGGAGGAGAGCGCGGCGCGCATCGACGCTACGATCCAGCGACAGCTCGTAGAGAACATCCAGCTCGCGCAGTCGATGGGAGCCGAAGTAGTCAAACTCGTCGGCGTCAACATCGCGGCTGAGCTCACGCGGTTCGCTCGGGAGCGTGGGGTCACCCTGTTGATCATCGGGCAGAGCCGCCGCTCGCGGTGGCATCGCCTTCGTCACGGGTCGGTCGTCGAGCAACTCACGCACAACAGCGAGACGCTGGACGTCCTGGTCGTGGGGCTTCCGTCGTTACAGGAGATCGAGGGGACCTCGTGACCGTCAGCCAGCGCCTCTATCTCGCCGTCGTTCCCGCCATCGTCGGCGTATTTCTCGTCGCCGGCTTGGCCTACTGGGGCGAATTCGACCGACGTGCACCGAACGTATTGGTCCTGATCGGCGTCATCGCCTCTGTGGGATCGGTCGCGGTCGCGTGGCGCAACACGCGGTATGTCGCGACGCGCGTCTCGCGGTTGGCCGTTGGACATCCCGCTCAACTCGACGAGTTGGACACGATCGAGGACGAGGTCGAGCGTTTGCGTCGGACGGCGGCCGATGCGATCGGGGCACAGGCGCGAGCGGAGGCGACCGCCGATCAGCGGGTGCGCGAATACGCGGAGCTCATCGACGACGCCGCAACCGCCGTGGTCCGTCAGCTCGACGAGGTACGCATCCCCCTCCATATCCTCCTCGAATCGCATTTCGGCGATCTCAACGAGAACCAGGAGGAGATGTTGGCGGCCGCTCGCACCGCCGCGGACGACGTCCACACGCGCCTCGACCGACTCCGAGCGATCGCGGATGTCGATCGCGGGGCGCTCCGCCTTCGGCCGGAGCGGGTCCGTGTGTGTGACATTATCCGGGTATTGCTCCCCGGTCTCCAAGCGGCGGCGACACGAGCCGGCGTGTCGATCGAGAGCGACATTTCGCCTCTGCAGCCCGCAGCCATCGCGGATCGCGCCTGGCTGAGCGAAGCGCTCTCGCTGCTCGCGAACGACGCGGTGCTCCGTACGCCGCCGGGCGAAAAGGTGCGGCTGGCGAGCGTCGAGCCCGGAGCATTGGAGCACCCGCAGGAATCGCCCGGCGCAGTGGGGCAGCGCACCTCCGCCGCCGAGACGGCAATCGACCGAGAGGGCGATCGCTCGCGCGTGCAGCTGACGATCTCACATGGCGCGGCGCCGGGCCGTCCGATCGATATCGCGCTCGCCGATCGCCTCATCGCAGCGCAGGGCGGACGCGTCGAGCACGATCCACAGCGCACGCGCATCACGCTGCCCGTCGATCCCGCCGCGCGTGTCTTGTCGGGTCCAACGGCCCCTCCGGACTGCGAGGCGAATCGAGCCGCGCCCGCAGCGCCGCAGCGCTAAGACGAGGTGGGTCGCGCCTGCGACGCCACGGCAGTGGAGCGCTGGGAGACCGCGTGGGGCTGTGCGGATGCCCGCGCGCACACCTCGCGATAGCTCGCATCGAGGCGATCGAGCTCCGCCTCCCACGTCAACGCCTCGGCTGTCGTGCGCGCGCCCGCCCCCAAGCGCTTCGCTCGCGCGTGGTCCGTCGCTAGGGCAACCATCGCGGCCGCCATCGTGGCCACGTCCTTGGGTGCGGTCGCGATGCCGTTCACTCCGTCGCGCAGGTGGTCGGCGACTCCGCCCGCGGGCACGGCGATCACCGGCAGCCCGCTTGCCATGGCCTCGAGGACCACGAGACCGAGCGTTTCGGTGAGCGACGCAAACACAAACGCGTCCGAGCTCGCGTAGAGCGCGGGTAGCTCCGTCGCCCGATCGAGATATCCCATCATGATCACCCCGGCGGGGGAGGCGGCGCGAATGGCCGCCTCCCGCGGGCCGGCGCCGGCGATGATGAGCCGTGTGGAGTCTTCGGGCAGATCGCGGCGCGCAACCCCGTACGCGTCGACGATTTGCTCCACGCCCTTCTCCGCGGCCAAGCGGCCGACGTGAAGAAACGCAAACCGGTCGCCGATACCGAGTCGCGCTCGCAACGCGTCGCTACGACGCGAGGGATGATAGACGGTCGCGTCAACGCCACGACCCCAGACCTCGACGTCGGCCACCCCGCTGCGGATGAGATCCGCGCGCGCGGGTCCCGACGGAGTATAGGTGCGGCAGCTGCGGCGGTGGAAACGGGCGATATACGCGGCGACGGCGTTTCGGAGCCACGGCGCGCCGTACGCGTCCGCGTAGCGCGCGAAATCCGTGTGGTAGGACGACACCAACGGGATCCCCGCTCGCCGACCCGCAAGCTGACCCAGTCGCCCGATGACGAACTCGGTCTCTGCGTGAATGAGGTGCGGCTGGAAGCGCCGGACGGCGTCCCATATGACACCCGATGCGGGCGCCGATAGTCGCACATCGGGATAGAGCGGCATGCGCATACTCGGGATCGACACGAGTGTTGCTGCCGGGCCGGTCGCTGCCTCTGCAAACACGGTCGGGGTGCCGGCCGGGTAGCGGGGCGCGACGACGGTGCATGACCACCCACGGGCGAGGAGTCCTCGAACGCTCAGCGCGGTCACGACGGACACGCCGTTCACCTGAGGGGGATAGGTATCTGTGCAATAGAGGACCCGCATCGCCGAAGTCATCAAAGTGTGAGCTAAGCGTTACCTGCGCGTCACACGACAGCCGACATGGTCGTGGCGAGCCCAGGTTTTCGTTGAACACGTGCACGCGACGGGTGCGCGCGGCCACGGCGAATGCGCGGTACCCGGCGCGAGAATGTATGTCGCTCTCACCGGAGTCGCCATGAATCGACCTTTCGATGTCCGCCGTGTAGTCCTGGTCGTGCTCGACGGATTGCGTCCTGATGCGATCGACGCGTTCGATCTGACCCACATCCGTCGCTTGGCCGCCAGCGGCGCATCGACTGAGACGGGGCGCACTGTCACGCCGAGCATCACCGCGGCGGCCATGACGACCCTCCTGACCGGCTTGACTCCTGCTCGCCACGGGATCGTGAGCGAGCGGTTCCACGTCCCGCGCGTGCGCGGCTCGCTCGACCCGCTGCCGCGCGTGCTCGCGGCGGCGGGTTATCCGACGGAGGCGTTCGTCGGAGCGTTACCGGCGCTCTACCGAGGATTGGCGTCACGCATCGGACGCTACCTCGGGATCGATCGGGTCCGATGTGCAGGAGTGGGCGCACAAGAGATTCTTGCAGAAGCCACCGCGGCGCTGACGACTCGGCGCCGCGGTTTGTTTGTGCTCCACTGGCCCGACGCCGATCGCGCTGGGCATGCGCACGGGTGGATGTCGCGCGAATACGCTGCTGGGGCCCGGGCGCTCGATGCGGCCACGGCGGCACTGGTGAAGCTCCTGCGTCCCGACGATGACCACACGTTGCTCATCGCATTGGCCGATCACGGCGGCGGCGGGGCGATTACCACAGACCACGAGAGCGATCATCCGGCCGACTGGACTATCCCCATCATGTTCTCCGGATGCGGGGTGAGGGCGGGCGATCTGTGCGGCCCCGCGACGCTGGTCGACATTCCGGCGACCGTGCTCAGTGTACTTGGCATCTCCATTCCAGCCGGTTACGAGGGGCAACCGATTCTGAGGACTCGACGAGAGGCCGTGGCGGCGGCGTAGGGGACCACAAGGCCCCACTCTTCCGAGTTACACGATTGTTGCTTGCCGATCATCGGGCTGTCGCTGGGGCAGCATAGCGTAGAACCATGGGAACCTCGCTTCTCGCTCGACTCGACGCTCGCGACCGGGCCTTGTTCATGCGGTGGGCGATGGACCCGTCAACGGCTACACGGGGCCTATGGGTCGCGCTCACGCATCTCGGTGGCTTGTGGGTGAGTGTGCTCGCTGCGGGCCTTCCACTGCTGGCGGTCGGCACCGTGCACGTCGCGGCGGTTCATGCCGCGCTGGGCCTGACGATCTCCCACGGCATTGTCCAGGTCATCAAACGCAACGTGCTTCGCGAGCGTCCCTCCGCGGCGGTTGGCACGGAGGCACTGATCGCCAGCCCCAATGCATTTTCGTTTCCGTCGGGCCACGCCACTGCTGCCATGGCAGTGGCGTTCGTGTACGCGCTCACATTTCCGGCGTGCGCCGCTCCGCTCGTGATGTTGGCCGCAGCCGTCGGTATCTCACGCGTGTGCCTGGGGGTGCACTTCCCAGGTGATGTGCTGGCCGGGCAGGCAATTGCGATTCTGACGGACCTGTGCGTGATGCGTCTACACATGATGTAGGCACGCAACGCCCGAGCGGCCAGCGTCGACAGGTTCGAGATACGGGCGCGCTCGACGAGCAGGGCCGTTGCGTCTCGCCGGGTCACTCGTGTACCAGGGTAGTCGCTGACGACCCGTACACGCCTGTTCACCGCGCCCGAAGTCATGGCCTCCCTCAAGCAGCCCGATCCCGCGCCGCCCTCGGCGATCGCAGCGTTACAGTTGAAGCGGGAGCGACTACGGTTTACGAACTTTCGGTTCGTTCGCACACCGTCTGGTCTGTGCACCGCTGAGGTCGAGCTCGAGTGGCTCGATGGCGTCACCGTCGTCGGCAAGGCGAGTGGACAGTCGAGTCCGATGGGCGACCTGCGCATCGCGGCAGAAGCGGCGCTCCACGCACTCGAGAACTTTTCGGGCGGTGCGATCGAATTCGAGCTGGCAGGCATCAAAGCCCTGAGAGCTTTTGACGCCAACATTGTCATCGTGGCGCTCGGCCTCCGCAAAGGAGATGGTCCGCGGCGGCTACTCGGTAGCTATCTTGCCGAGCGCGATCCGGTGCGAGCTGCCGTCATCGCAGTCCTGAACGCCACGAATCGACTGTTAGGCAATTTCATCGCGACGCGATGACCGTACAGCTCGCCCGCTGCACGCGGCAGCGTACGCTGCGTGCGATCGGCGAGACCGCGCCGCGCGACCTCAGCTGAGCTCGTTGTGAGTGATCGAGAAGACCCGCATCGCGCGGCGACCGACCCATTGTTTGCGCCGCCATCACGTCGCCGCCCCGCCGTCCGCACGGTGCGGATCGCGCTGCTCGCGGCGTCCACGGTCGTGTGGGCTGCCTGTGCCCACCACGCGCAGCACCCCGCGCTGACGCCGACTCCGAGCGCTGCCCACGCCAACGACACGCACAGTGCGTCGGCCGCACAGGATACGAGCGCGGTGGCGGCATCGGGCGGCACCGGGCACGACACGGCGGCAGCCGACACGATGGTCACGCACAATGATGTCACCGAGCAGGCGTTGCGCGTCTTTGGCGACTCGACGGGAAGCTTGCCTGACACGCACAGCTCCGACAGTGCCGCGGCGACCGCGATGGCCGCCGAACCAACGTGGGACATTGATGTGCGGTCGTACGCTACGCAGCGCCGGGTCGAGTACTTCGTCGCCCGGTTCACTGGAGACGCCCGCGATCGGTTCACAACGTGGGTTGACCATGGCACGCGATACGAGCCACTCATTCGCGCCAAGCTGCGTGCTGCCGGCCTGCCCGAAGACATGGCGTATCTGCCGATCATTGAGAGTGGCTACGCCCCCAACGCCTACTCGCGAGCCGCGGCGGTCGGGTTGTGGCAGCTCATGACGTCAACGGCACAGGGCGCCGGGTTGCGCGTCGACTGGTGGGTCGATGAGCGACGGGACCCAGTGCGCTCGACGGACGCCGCGATTCGATTTCTCCGGTACCTCAAGGATCAATTCGGATCCATTTACCTGGCGGCCGCCGCGTACGATGGCGGGCCGGGCCGGATCTCACGCGGTCTAGCGCGCTACGCCGACGATTTCGAGGGCACGTCGGGAGACGACCTGTTCTTTGCGTTGGCCGACAAGAAATACTTGCGCGTCGAAACGAAGGACTATGTGCCACAGCTCATTGCCGCCGCCCTCGTGGCCAAGGAGCCGACGCGATACGGACTGCATATTGAGCCGGAGCCGCCATACGTGTATGACACCGTGCGCGTCGGCCCCTCGACGCCGCTCGTCGCCATTGCGCGTGCGGCGGGTGCGAGCCTCGCGGCGATTGCCGATCTCAACCCTCACATCCTGCGGGGCGTGACGCCGCCGCGTGATTCGTTCACCGTCCGTGTGCCGGTCGGGCAGGCTGCGACGTTCGACTCGGCGTTTGCGGCGCTCGACTCGACCGAGCGTCGCGCCTACACCTCCGTCGTCACCCGCCATGGCGACACCTGGGCGACCCTCGCGCGACGCACGGATGTGCCCACGCGCGAGCTGCGCATCTACAACCACGGCATCACTGCGGCGAAGAGCGGCCGCCTCCCGGTCGGCGAGCGGGTCCTGGTCCCGAGCGCGGCGGTCCTGAAGGCCGCGCAAGATGTCCCCGACCCATCGATCGAGCGCTACGGTGGTGCGCAGGAGATCCACATCGTGCGCGCGGGCGAGTCGCTGAGCCGCATCGCGGTTCACTACCACACGACCGTGGCCACGCTCATGCGCCTGAACGGACTGCGCAAGAGCACGATCCTCCCCGGACAGGCCCTCGTCATCTCGGGCACTGCGCGGAGACGGCACCGCAGGGGCTAAGAGGCGTGTGCCAGAAGGGCGACGCACGCGTCGCCCCTAGCCGCCTGTCTCCGTGCAGCGTGCGGCCGGCACGATCATGTGGTGATCCGGAACCCCGAACCCCCGATCACGCTCTTGCGCCCCTCCGGCTCCCGTCCTACCTTCTCCCTTCCATAGACGTGACAGGGGAGGGAGGGGGCCGATGGCGAACATCACGCGGTCAGGGGAGCTGCTGCAGGGCACCCTGGGGATCCTGATTCTCAAAGCGCTGCTGGCCACGTCGACGCACGGCTACGGCATTGCCCGGTGGATCGAGGTGACGACGCACGATGTGTTGCGCGTCGAGGAGGGATCGTTGTACCCGGCGCTGCGGCGCCTCGAGGACCGCGGGTTGGTCGACAGTGAGTGGGGGCTCTCGGAGAACAACCGCCGAGCGCGGTACTATCGCATCACGCCGAGTGGTCGCACGCACCTGCGTGCCGAGGCGCTGGCGTGGACCCGATACGCGGGGGCGGTGACCAACGTGCTGCGCGCCGCACCGGCCCTGGCATGAGCGGCCGGTCGCGCCGTGTCCCGAACTGGCGGCGGTACCTGCGGTTTTGGGGGACCAATGTCGCGGCCGACGTGCGGGACGAGCTCGCGTTCCACCTCGACATGCGCGCGGGCGAATTCGAGGCCCATGGCATGACGGCGGAGGCGGCCCGGCAAGCGGCGCAAGAGCGGTTCGGCAACGTGCGGCAAGTCGATGCCGCGCTGCGCACGCACGATCGCCGGCGAGATCAAAACGAGCGATGGCGCGAGGGAATGGCGAGCGTCGGTCGCGACTTGCGGCAGGCGATCCGGATCTTGCGGAGCGCGCCGGGATTCGCCGTCTCCGCGATCATCTGCCTTGCCCTGGGCATCGGTGCCACGGCCGCGATCTTCTCGGTGGTCGACTCGTTGTTGCTCCGACCGTTTCCGGCGGCCCGGCCGGCGAACCTCGTCGTGATCGCGAGCATGAACAGTGACGAAGACCTGCCCGGGGCCCCCGGGTACCACGACTACCTGCAAATCCGCGATGAGCACCGGGTCTTCGAAAGCGTCGTCGCCGGGACAATGGCGCCGGTGAGCTTCCGAGTCGGCGACCGTAGTGAGCGGTGTGTGATGGAGGCGGTCTCCGACAATTACTGGCCGGCGCTCGGCGTGCAGATCCTCCGGGGACGCTCGTTCACGGCTGAGGAGGCAATGCAGCGCGAGCGCGTCATCGTGATCAGCTTTCGGTTCTGGCACCGAGAATTTGGAGGCGCGCCCGACGTCGTCGGTCGCGTCGTCTCGATCAATGGAATTCCGATGACGATCGTTGGCGTCGCCCCACCGGGATACATGGGGTTGTCGTGGGCCGTCGCGTCAGACGGGTGGTTCCCCGCCAGCGTCTTACGCGATCTCGACCCATCGGCTCCCGACCCGCTGACAACCAACTACGGCGGATTCAAGCTGTTGGGCAGGCTGCGGGACGGAGTCACGCTGGCGACGGCTCGACAGGCGCTCAACACGCTGGCCGAAGGGCTGCGGCGGGAGTTCCCGGTCGACGATCGCGGGCTGCGGTTCGTCATCGAGCGGGAGCTGCGGTCGCGGCCCGACATTTCGGTCTCGGGAATCGTGCCACGCGCGGCCCTCGTCTTCACGTTACTGACGGTGCTGACCTTGATCACCGCCTGTGCCAACGTGGCGTCCCTGATGCTGGCCCGTGTCAGTGGGCGACGAACGGAAGTGGCGCTTCGGCTGGCCCTCGGTGCGCGACGGAGTCGCGTGGTCCGTCAACTCCTGACGGAGAGCTTGGTCATCGCCGTGCTCGGCGCCGCGGCTGGGGTGGCCATCGCGCTGGGCGCGGCTCATTGGATATCATCGGTGCCGTTCGAGTCCAACTACCCCGTGCAGTTCGATGTGTACATCGACTGGCGCGTGCTCATGCTCACTGGGGCCATGGCCGTCACGGCCGCGGTCGCGAGCGGGCTTGGACCAGCGCTGCGCGCCGCAGGCACCCAGGTCGACCACGCGCTCAAGGAGGGCGCACGTGGTGCGAGGGGCGGCATCGCCCGGCAGCGATTCCGTGCCACCCTCGTCTCGTCGCAGGTCGCGGTGTCGTTTCTGCTCCTCGTTGCGGCGGGGCTGTTCGTGCGCAGCGTCCGGCGAGCGGGGCACCTCGATCTGGGTTTCAGACAGGATCACGAGTTCCTGGCCACGGTCAATGTCTCTCTGTCGAGGTACGACAGCGCGCAGGGTAGGCAGTTCTTCCGGAATCTCGTGCAGCAAGCCGGCGAACTCCCGGGTGTGCGCGCTGCGGCGCTGGCGCGCACCGTCCCCCTCGGCAGCGACCACAGCGACTTCGACATCTACGCGAACCTGCCCACGCTCGAGAAGGACAAGGGCCATACCGCGGTCGAAGCCGAGATCGTCACGCCCGCGTACTTCGAGGCTTTGGGCATCAAGCTGGTGCGCGGGCGCGTTTTTTCAATGCGCGACGACAGCACGGCAGCCCGCGTCATGGTGATCAATGCGGCTATGGCAGCGCGGTTGTGGCCCGGTCGCGACCCGGTTGGCCAGCAGGTGCGACTCGCTCCCAATGGGCCGCCCGTGGCGGTGGTTGGGGTTGTGGGCACGGTGACATCCTTCGTGCTGGGTGAGCGGCCGCGGCAAATGGCGTATATGCCGTTCGCGCAGCGCTACGAGTCCGAGATGACGCTCCTCCTGCACACCGAGAGCGATCCCCAGGCATTCGCTGCTCCTGTTCGAGCGCTCATCTCTTCGCTCGACGCCAATGTCGCGCCCTACGCCATGACGACGATGGCGGCCCATCTCCACGACGGCATTGCCTTCTTGCCGATGCGGTTCGGCGCGATTCTCGCCACGGCGATCGGGTTGCTGGGGCTCGTCCTCGCCGTGGTCGGGCTCTATGGCGTCGTCGCGTACTCCGTGGCCCAACGGCGGCGCGAGATCGGCATTCGCATGGCCATGGGTGCGACGGCGCGTGACATCCTGTGGGGCGTCGTGCGGGAGGGCATGATTATGACGGGCGTCGGCCTCGCCCTGGGCGGTGTGATCGCACTCACGACGACCCAGATCTTGAGCAACCTCCTCATCAACGTGAGCGCCCGCGACCCCCTGACGTTCCTCGCGTTTGCCAGTGCCTTGACCGTGGCCACGCTGGCGGCGTGCCTCGTGCCGGCCTGGCGCGCGGCGCGGATCGCCCCGGCTGGCGCAATGCGGGGCTGAGGAGGGGACGGACTCGAAGAGGCCCGGGGACATTCGTCCCCGGGCCTCCGGGCCCCCGACCCCCGGTCAGTTAATGACCCCAGTCCCTCGATAGCCTTTCATGACGAGTCGCTCGTAGCCGTTTGAGGGATCCAACCCCTGCTCGCGCGACAGATCCACAGCCATCTCGCCGCGGTTGTACACGAGCAGCGCGAGGCGCAGGTCCCCGTGGTACTCACGGACCAGTGTGCGCAGGTATCGCAACCCGACGCGCAGGTTCGTCTCGCGTTGGAAGAGTCCATCGTGGGTGATGCCTGGCACGAAGAACTGCGCCGTTGAGGGCATGACTTGCGTGAGCCCCAGCGCGCCGGCCGAGCTGCTCGCGTGCTCGTTGAAATCGCTCTCGACTTTGACGAGTCGGAATGCGAGCTCTGGCTCGATCCCCTCTGCCAACGCCACATCGTAGACCGAGCCGGCCAGATCCGCTCCGATGTGGTACCGGCTGGAATAGCCAACGACCGCATTGAGGCGCTCGAGCTGCGCGTTCGCCAGGTCCAACTGCCCCTTGGTCGCGTTGAGCTCATCGCGCAGGTGCTGCGACGCCAGGTTGGTGCCGAAGTCGAACAGCGGCGCGGCCGATTCGACCCCTGCCCGTGCCTCCGGCAGCCGCCGACTCAGGACGAGCACGGCCGCCAACACCACCACCGCGAACCCGACCAGTACCTGTCGGACTCGGGCGCGTCGGCGCGCGATATCCCCGCGACGGACATAGCTGCTACGTAGAGTCTGCATTCGCCTCGCCCTGGCCAAGAAGGTCCTCGTTCGGGACAGGCATCGTACGCCAGCAGCCCCTGCAATCGGGCCCGCTGGTGACACCGGGGTGGGGGGCAACGGCCGTGCCATACGCCAGGCTCTCATAGGCGCCTCCAATGGCCGCTACGCCCGCCCTCTTTCTCTTCCAGGCGAACGTTCGAAATGACCATGGCTCTATCTAAGCTCTTGGCCATGTCATAAACGGTGATAAGGGTCACGGCAGCGGCGGTCAGGGCCTCCATCTCTACGCCTGTCTTTCCGACAGTCCGAACGACGGCTTCGACGTGCAACCCTGGCAGTGCATCATCGCTCGACAGCAGGACTTGCACGTCCGTCAGGGGGATCGTATGGCACAGCGGAACGAGTTCCGCTGTCCGTTTGGCTGCCATGATGCCAGCTACGCGCGCCACCGTGAGAACGTCACCTTTTTTGACACCATTTGTAACGATCGCCTGGAGCGTCGACGCCTGCATGCGGATGGAGCCTGTGGCGCGTGCGACACGCGTCGTGTCGACTTTTCCGGTCACGTCGACCATCCCGGCATCTCCTGCCGGTCCCACGTGGGTCAGCGCTGGGGCGCGGGCCGGCCTCACGGCGGAGCCTTGGCGGCCGCGTGGCGTCACGCCGCACCCGCAAACATTTGCGCCATCCCGCGCACCAACTGCGCGACGACGAGCTGCGGATTGGCATTGCCATCGGCGCGCCCTTTGGCGTCCTCGACGTCGGCAATCGCACGGCATACCGCCCGCGCATGCAGTGGGTCGTCACGCCTGACCGCGTCGCGAAGTCGGTCGTGGAGTGCGCTGGTCAGTGCGTCCAGGGTGTCGGCGAACGCACCGCGTGCCCCAGCAGACCCCTGGCGGAGTGCCACGACGTACCGGGGCGACAGTTGTTGAACGGTGGCAGCGTCGATGACCGCGCGCGCCCCCGCGGCGGCGGCCGCCGATTGCGTTGCGCCGAGCAGTGTGCCAGGCGCTCCGCTGGCTCGCTGGACACGGGGCTGGTCGCCCGGCGGGACACCCGCCGCGTCGAGCGCGGTGCGCACGCGAACGTCTCGCACCCAACTCAGCACATCCTCGGAGGGAACCCGCGTGACCCGAACGGCGACGACCCGCGAGCGGATCGTGGGCAGCAATGCGCCCGGCGTGCTCGATGTCAGGATGATCGTGGTATCGGCCGGCGGCTCTTCGAGCAGCTTGAGAAAGGCGTTGGCGGCGGCGTCGGCCCCTTCCTGCGGGACCATTCGTTCCGCGTCCCCGATGACCAGCACCTTTCGGGACCCGAGGGACGCTGTCAGCGCCGCGTCACGAACGAGCGCGCGAACGGTTGCCACGTAAATGGCATCTGCCCCATCGGCCGGTGGGTACAGCAGATGGTGTTCGACGCGGTCGGCAATCGCCTCGGCGTACTCCCGTCGCACATCCGCCGGCGAGGCGTCGGCGTCCTTGCTGCGCGCGCGCGGAAATACCCAGTGGAGATCGGGATGCGCGAGCTGCCCGGAGAATCGGCACGCCTCGCAGACCCCGCACGGGTTCATCGCTTCGGGAGCCCCTCGCAATGCCCTCGCGCAGAGCAACCGCTGCGCGAGCCACAAGGCGAGCCGCTGTTTGCCGATGCCCGAGGGTCCATGGAGTAAGAGACTGGCCGGGAGGGATCCACGGTCAGCGGTGGCGGCGAGCCGCGAACGGAGCTCGCGATGGCCCACCAGCGGAACGACATCGGGCGGCGGCACAACCAAATATGGCGATGCCCTCGACGGTCCGTGAGGGTAATGCGCACCGATCTCAATGCGACGCCACCGTACCGATCGCGGCCCCAATGTCTCACGGCTCGAAGCGCGGCGGCATCCGTGGACGATGCTATTGCGAGATGGTGCTGGAGAGCCTCGGGTCGCGCGAGCCTGGGGCAGGGCAGTAACTTGGCGACCGTGGCCCTGGAGCGTGCCTCTCCCCCGTCGGCGGGCGCGGAGTCCGTGACCCGACCGCTACACGTGCGCGCGTCGGATAACCTGCAATTCATCCGCGACACGATGGAGCGGGCCAGCGCATTCACCGCGATCTCCGGGCGTGGGATGATCGGCATGGGCGTCCTGGCCATTGCCGCGGCCGCACTCGCCTCCCGCCAGCAATCGCGCGAAGGCTGGCTCGATACGTGGCTCGCGGCTGCCGTCCTCGGCGCCGCAATCGGCGGCTGTGCAATCGTCTATAAAGCTCGAACCTCGGGTACGCCGCTGCTGAGCGGGCCGGGCCGCAAACTCGCGCTGGGATTCTCGCCGCCCATCGTCGTCGGGGCATTGTTGACCTGGGCGCTGTTCCGCGCGGGCCTCGACGGTGTGCTGCCGGCGGTGTGGTTGCTGCTCTATGGCACCGCCGTCGTCGGCGGGGGTACATTTTCAGTGCGGATCGTCCCGGTCATGGGCTGCTGCTTCATCGCCCTCGGGGCGTTTGCGCTGGTGGCGCCGTCCACGTGGGGCTGGTTGGAACTGGCGGCTGGGTTTGGCGTGTTACACATCGTCTTCGGCATCGCGATCGCGAGGAGGTACGGTGGCTAAGTCAACAGGCGCGGCACGACATCGCGAGCGCGAGGTCAACAATGTCCCGGCCGGACCCCGCCGGGCTGGTGGACGGGCCGCGGCACGCGCTTCTTCGTCACTCGACCGGATCATTCACGAGCGGCTCCGACTGGGCATCGTGAGCGCGCTGGCGGTCAATACCGCGCTCAGCTTCAACGAGTTGAAGGAGCTCATGCGTGCGACCAATGGCAATCTCAGCGTGCACGCGCGTCGGCTGGAGGAGGCGGGTTACATTGCCTGCTCGAAATCGTTTGCGGGTCGCGTACCCCGGACCGAGTACCGGCTGACGGCGGCGGGACGCCGGGCGCTCGAGCGGTACCTGGACCACATGGAGGCTCTCATTCAGGCGACCCGGGAGCGCTAACCGGACCGGTTTTTTTTTGACGGAGAAACTTCGTGCCACAAAGTACTTCGCCGGCGCTCGCCCCCTCGGGCCTCCACGTCGCGATCATCATGGACGGCAACGGCCGCTGGGCCGCGGCGCGCGGACGGCCGCGATCGGCCGGGCACGCTGCCGGCGTGGCTGCGCTCCGTCGTGCCGCGTACGCCGCATCCGATCTCAATGTCGCGACGCTGACCGTGTACGCGTTCTCCTCGGACAACTGGGGGCGCCCGAGTGGGGAGGTCGCGGCGCTCCTGCGGCTCATGCGACGGGGGCTTGCGGCAGAAGTCGATCGGTGTGTCACGAATGGTGTGCGCCTCTCGATCATTGGGCGGCGGGACCGGCTGCCCCGCGGTCTGCAGCGCGCGGTGGCAGCGGCCGAGCAGGCCACGGCGGCGGGGAGCCGCTTGTGGCTCCGCGTCGCGATCGACTACTCCGCACGCGAGGCTATCCTCCGAGCGGCCGCCGCCTGGACCGCCGACCGACCGCCGACGCGCGACGAGTTCGGCCGGTTGCTCGCCGCTATCGACCACGGCGAGCCGGCCCCCGAGGTCGACCTGCTGATCCGGACCGGCGGCGACCAGCGCCTCAGCGACTTTCTCCTCTGGGAATGCGCGTACGCGGAGCTCTATTTCACCACCCGGATGTGGCCGGACTTTGACGCCGCGGAGCTCGCCCGGGCAGTGGCGGACTTCCGCCGCCGCGAACGCCGCTTCGGTGGCCTGCCAGAAGCAGCCGCCGGGTAAGTAGGATCGGCACCGAACAGCACTGAGGTCGGGGGTCGGGGGTCGGGGGTCGGGGATCGGATCCAACGCCTCAGTTGCCGGTCCGTCTGTCGCCCGCTCGTTTGAGGCGTCGGAGCGCTGCGAGCGCCCGTCCACGCGCCTCCAGCGGGGTGTCGGCCACTGCGGCCACGTGGCCCATCTTGCGAGCGGGCCGGGGGTCGCGCTTGCCATAGAGGTGGATGCGTGTGGCCGGCACGCTCAGCGCAGCGGCGAAGTCCGGCCCGTCGCGGTCCGTCCACGCGTCACCGAGGATGTTGGCGATCGCCGCCGGTCGCACCACATCCGTCGCACCCAGTGGCAGATCGCAGACCGCACGGATCAGCTGCTCGAACTGACTCGTCACGCACCCCTCGATCGTGTGGTGGAAGCTGTTGTGCGGGCGCGGAGCCAATTCGTTGATGAGCACCTCGCCGCTCTCCAGCACGAACATCTCGATGGCGAGCAATCCCACGACGTCGATCGCGTGCGCGACCGCGCCGCCAATTTCACACGCGGTCGCCGCGATCGCGGCCTCGATCGGTGCCGGAATCACGGACCACGCCAGCTGGCCGGCCTCGTGGTGATTCAGCGCCACGGGAAACGTGGTCGCCTGGCCGGCCGGACGACGGGCGACTAGCACCGAGATCTCCGCGGCCAACGGCAACGCGCGCTCGACGACGCAGCGGTCGGCCCGGAGTGCCTCCCAGGCCTCTGGGCACTCCGACGGATCGTCCACACGGACCTGTCCGCGTCCGTCGTAGCCCCCGGTTAATGCCTTGACATAAGACGGCCCGAGCGTCGTCACGGCTTGCTCGCACTCCTCGACACTCCCCACGGCGACATACGGTCCGACGGGAAAGCCGTTGCCGCTCAGCCAGCTCTTCTGGCGTTCCCGATGCTGCACGATGTCGAGCACGCTCGCGCCGGGCCGGACCGGGGCAAACGCAGCAGCGGCCTTGAGACCTGCGACAGCCACCCGCTCGATCTCGATCGTGACCACGTCGCACTGCTGTCCGAGACTGGCGATCGCTGCCGCGTCGTCGAACGGTGCAGCGAGCACACTCGTGGCGAGCGCCGCAGCGGGGCAGACCGGATCGGGGTCGAGCACGCGGACGTCGTATCCCATGGCACGCGCCGCGAGGGCGGCCATGCGCCCGAGCTGGCCTCCGCCGAGAAACCCGATCGTGCGCCCGGGGCTTATCACCCGGTCACTCATCCCAGCGAGCTCGCGTGCGGTGACTGGCCGTGGAGAGTGCCCTCGGCCGGTGATCGGAAAGCATCACCGAGTGGGTGCTGGCGGCAGCGTCTGGCCCAGGACGTCGTCACGTCGCGCATCGCGCCAGGCTTGGAGCCGGCGGCGAAGGCCGTCGTCATGGATCGCCAGGATCTCGGCGGCGAGCAGCGCCGCATTCGCGGCCCCGCTCGAGCCGATGGCCAGCGTGCCCACCGGGACACCCTTCGGCATCTGGACGATGGAGAGAAGCGCGTCGAGGCCGTTGAGCTGGGTGGCAGGGACCGGTACGCCCAGCACCGGCACAAGCGTCTTCGCCGCCAACATCCCCGGCAGGTGCGCGGCGCCGCCGGCGCCGGCGATAATCACATGGAGCCCGCGATCCTGGGCGGTTTCCGCGTAGTTGAAGAGCCAGTCCGGCGTCCGGTGCGCGGAGACGACCCGAGCCTCGAACGGAACCCCGAGTGCGTCCAGCATCTCGCACGCCGCCCCGAGATGCTGATAGTCGCTCTGGCTGCCCATCACGACACCCACCCGCGGGGCGGCGGAGGCAGCGGAATGTCCCCCAGCAGGAGCCGTGCTCGTCGGGGCAGAGCCTCGGGGACGACGCGTGGGGCTCACGAGATGTCAGTCATCCGGTCATCGAGGTCAGCGCGCGTAGCCACGGAGGGAATGTGCACGGGTGCCCCTCGCTCGTACAGCGCCACGGCGCACTCCCCGGAGTCTCCAGGGAGTTGACGCCGCATCGGCACCACAGTATGATGCAGCTATAAATAATACAGGCACTCAATATGCGGGCATGGCTGGTCCCTCGGGATCCCGGATGATGCGTCCCAAGAGTGTGCCTGCGTGGGAGTGTACTTCGTATGCCGAAATCACTGACCACTCCCGTCCCAAGCTCGATTGAGGACTGGCGGATCTCGACCGGCGCCAGCCAGGTTCGATTTCGCGCACGACGGTACGCATTCGGCACGGTGCAGGGCACCTTCCATCGCGTGTACGGTGTTGTGCGGTGCGACGAGGGGGACCCGCGTTACACTCACGTCGACGTCCAAATTCCGGTTGCGAGCCTGACGACGGGGCATTGGTGGCGCAATGGCCACATCCTGGGTCGCGATCTCCTCGACGGCGCCTCCTACCAGAACATCCGGTTTCTCGGTCACTGGCTGGGGGGCGATCGCGGCGGAGAGTTCTCACTCGCCGGTGAGCTCACCCCCTACGGGGCGTGTCCCGCGAGGTGACACTCCGGGTGAAGCCGGGGAATCGTGACATCAATGCCGCCGCGGGCGTCGAGACCGCCCGCTACCACGCAACGGTCGCGATCGATCGACGCGACTTCGGACTCGCAACCCCACGCCTCCTGCGGTGGAGCGGCGCGATCCTCGGGTACCGGCTACACGTGGTGGTCAATGTCACGATGAGTCGCTCCCCACAACGCTCTGCTTCGGATCGGTTGACGGCTCCCACCGCGCAGGGTCTTGTGCGCGCATGACCCGCACACCGAAACGCCACGCATCGCGGACTCCCCATGCGGCCACCGTTCTACATTAGTGTACTGTTGTGTACAGCACTATACAGCACGCTTACCGGCGCCATCGCGGCGCAGCCACCGTCTGGCCCCGCATCCGCCGCCACCATCACCGGCGGCGTTCTCGCGGGCGCACCGGCTGACATCGGCGCTGCCGCGCCCCTGTTCGGCCGGCCCGGTGTGTACACCTACGCCCCCGACTCGGGCCAAGTGCCGATCATCGACGCGGCAGTAAACCGCGCCATCGCGCACATGTTCCCCCTCGTGCGGGGCATCGCACGCCAGCGCCTCATGCGCACCAACGCGTTGCCTGACACACTCCGTCTCCTCGTGGCACCGGACACCCTTGGGACCCAGGTCCGTCGTGAGAAACCGATGATCCTGCCACGGAGCGGGGTGACGGTCCAATGGGATGATGGGAGGGGCAACGTCTGTCGCGCGCGCGACAGTGTGGCGGCGGACACGCTCTTCCAGTTCTGCCGCATCGGGACTGCCGTCAGCGTCGCCCGTTACATTATCGGCGCCGACGGCCGACGGTTACGGATGATGATATACGTCATGAGCCCGCATCTGAGCCGCCCCGTGGAGTACAGCATCGAGTTTGGGCGACTCGAGTGACGCACCCGACCGTTACTCTCGTTCCGGCTCCGCCGATCGCCAGCGTGCGACGACATCGTCGCGATGGTGCCGCTGCAAATCGGACAAGAGGGCTGCGTCGCTGAGATCCAGCGGCTTCGAGCTCTTCCAATCCTCATGGCTCACCGCATGCAGGCGATCGACGATCGCCTCGTCCCCGACTTCGATTGCCAGCTCGCGGCGCTTGTCAAAGCTGCCCACGCTCAGGTTGATCGACCCGACGATCGCTCGCGCCTCGTCGGCCAGCAGCATCTTGGCGTGGAGCTTGAGGCCGTCGAGCTTATGGATCTTGACTCCGGCGTCGCGGAGGATCCGCAAGCCGCCGATCCCCTCGGTGAGACTGTCCGCGCTGAGCGAGTGCACCGGTCTCGCGAGCATGTGGATCTTCACACCCCGCAGTGTCGCTCGCACAAGGTGCTCCACGATGAATGTGTCCTGAAAGCGCTCATTCTGGACGACCAGCGATTCCTCCGAGCGATCGATGAAGGAAGAGATGCGCTGGCGGCCGTTCGATGGACACCAGATCAGATTGGAATGCGGTGCCGGTTCGAAGTGCTGGCGGCGCCAATCGGCATCGAAGCCGTCGGCGATCTCCTTCACTTCCCCGGCGTCGCTCGTGCGCACCGCGTAGTCGCGCGTCTGTGTGAAGTTCTCCGTTTCCCAGTTGCACGACTGCACGAAGGCCGTCGTGTCGTCCACGACCATCGATTTCTCGTGCGTGGCGCTGAACTCTGGATTGCTGTCCCGCACCTCTAGTCCTGCGTGCTCGAGCCGCCGCCGAGCGACGGTTCGCTGGCGATCGCGGCCCTCCCGAGTCGGATCGAGCATGACGCGCGTATGCACGCCCCTCTTGTGTGCCTCGATCAAGGTCTGGACGATCGCCGGGTCGGAGAGGGCGAAGATCTTGACGCGCACCGAGCGCCGCGCTGACCGGATCGCGCCGACGAGAGGTTCGGCGGAATCGTCGGGGAGGACGATGAGGGACCGCACCGCAGGGCCGGCCATGGCTATACTCCGACGCCCACTCGCTCGCGTTCCACCTGCGACTGGACCAGCTCCGCATATACGCCGCGCAGCGCCACGAGCTCATCGTGCGAGCCCTGCTCGACGATCCGACCTCCCTTGAGGACGAGGATTCTCGACGCGCCGCGAAGGGTGCTGAGCCGATGTGAGATCAGGATCGCCGTTCGATGCTCCATCGCTCGCTCCAACGCGTCGATCACTTCTTCCTCCGTCTCACTGTCCAGGGCAGCCGTGGGCTCATCGAGGATCAGAATCGGACTGTTTCGAATGACTGCGCGGGCGATCCCGATGCGCTGCCGCTGACCTCCCGACAGCGTCAGGCCTCGATCGCCGATCAGGGTCTCGTAGCCGGCTGGCATCTGGGCGATGAACTCGTGCGCGTCGGCAATAGTCGCGGCCCGCACGATCTCGTCGAACGTGGCACCTGGCCGGCCGTAGGCAATATTGTCGCGTACCGTGCCCCGGAAGAGCACCGTATCCTGAAAGACCATCGCCACGCTCTGTCGGAGACTTCGCACGGTATACTCGCAGACATCGATACCATCCAGCAGAGATGCGCCCGCCGGTCGCATCATAGAAGCGGGGAATGAGGCTGCGCGATGGTGGACTTGCCGCTGCCCGTCGCGCCGACGATCCCTACGAGCTCACCAGGTCGGATGGTGAAGCTGACGTCGCGGAGGACGGGCGCGATAGGGTCGTATCCAAACCCGACGTGTTCGAACACGATCGCGCCGCGGATGCCAGTGGCCTCGCGCGCGTCGGGCCGCTCGGCGATCACGCCGTCCGTTTGCATGATGGCACGGATGCGCTCGGCGGCGACGTTGGCCTGTGCGACGGCAGTGGTCATTTTCGCGAGGTCGCGGACCGGTTTGAAGAACTTGCTGAGATAGGAAAGGAAGACCGTCAGCACGCCTGCCGTCATGGCGCCGTCCAGTGTCAGGAGCGCGCCCCGCCATAAGACTACCGCGGTGCACGCTGCCACGGCCAGTGCTGTCAACGGTGATACGAGCGACTTGATCCCACGAGCCTTGAGAGCCGAGTCCATTGTTGCCTGGCTCGCGCCCTGCAGGCGCTGTTCCTCGACGCGCTCTCCGCCGAAGGCCTGCACGACAGGCTGCGCTTGCAGACCCTGAAGCTCGATGGACACCATCTCGGCCTGGTTGGCCCGCACCGCGTGGGTCGCCCGCTTCACCGCGGCTCGGAATCGCGAGACGAACAACAAGAGGAATGGCGTAACCAACGCCGCGATCAGGGCGAAGTCCCACCGGAGCCAGAACATGAGAGCGAGCATCCCCAGGACGGTGAAGAGATCCATGAGCATGGTCAGTACCTCGGACGCAGCGAAGTCTTGGATGGTCCCGATGTCCGCCGAGAGGGTGCTGATCAGGCCACCGACTTGGTGCTTGGCGTAATATCCGAGCGAGAGGCGCTGCAGGTGGTGATAGGTGCGCATGCGTAGATCGTGCGCGACGCCCTGCGCGACAATTTCAGTGAGGTAGTTGTCCAGGTAGGACGCCAGCCCACCGACCGCCGCGATCGCGACGACGCACATCGCTGCAAGTGCTGCGATGTCCACCCGGTGGGTGCTGCCGAGGAGTCCACTGACGCTGCGCGCGAGCCATCCCGGGAGATGATGTTTCCCGACGACGTTGTCGAGTGCCACGCTCGACGTCGAGAAGGGAAGCTTCCTTCCGGCGGTCACCGTATCGGCGTCGCGGGTCGCGTACGGCGATCAGCTTCTACCGAACCAGCTGTATCGGAACCAGGTCGCTCTCTCGCTGTCTTTCCCGATCCTGGACCAAGGGCAACGCGAGTACTCCGTGGCTGTTGCCGACGCGGCGCTCGACAGTGTGCGCGCCGTCCGGGCCGACCTCGACCGCGGGGCGCGGCAAGATGTGGCCAATGCGTACGACGCGTACAACACAGCGCGGGCCACGGTCGAGATGGAGGAAGCGAGTGTGGTGGTGGCACGCGAAAACCTGCGCGTCGAGACGCTGCGTTACGGCTCGGGCCTGGAGAACGTGCTGAATCTGCTCACGGCCGAGGTGTCCATGACGCAGGCCGAGTCGGATCTCGTCACCGCGCGGAAGAACGCGCGGCTGGCGCTGGCGTCGCTACAGGCTCGCCTCGGCAAGCAACTCGTGCGCGAGGAGGGACGCTAGCGCGCGTAGCGCGACGCGACCGGCGTCGGGCGCTCTGCATCGCGAGTAAGCGCGTTGCCAAGGATGATGAAGGCACTCGCCACACGATACATAGCTATATGATACAGGTGGTGACGATACGGCAGCGAATGGCCTTGGTTGGGGTCGTAAGAGGGCTCTGATGCGCAGCCGCCGAGCCTCGACGACAGTGACCGGGATCGTGATCGCGGTGAGTCGTCGGTCGCTACCTCGAGCACGGCCGACTCTCTGCTTTTGGCCGAGGCCTCGACGTCACCTGTTGGATCGGGTCTGCTGACTGGCGTACGCGAAACTTCGATCGCCGGATCGAAGCGGCGGTGCAAGTTGCGCCCAAGAAGGGGGCCGCTCTGAGCGGGCTGTCGGCGCTCGCATACGGTCGATCGCGGCACATAGTACATTCGTCGCACACTGGCACCTTTTGCACCCATGCTACTCGCCGGCGCCGTCGCCATAATACTCGGTGTCGGTGCAGCCGTGCCGTCGCGCCCGGCTGCACCGACCGCCGACGCACGCGCTGTCTACGACGGCCGTGCGGGACACCTCGATGTGCATCTGCCACGCATCGATACCGTTGCCGCCATTGACGGCCGCCTCGACGAGCCCGTCTGGCAACGCGCGGCGTTGCTCACCGGGTTTTCGGAGTACAAGCCCGTGGACGGGCGACCAGCACCTGACTCGACGGAGGTGCTGGTCTGGTACTCGCCGAGTGCGATCTACTTTGGCATCCGGGCGTTCGAATCGCACGGACCCGTCGTCCGGTCGACATTGGCCAACCGCGACAACATCGACGCCGATGACCACGTCTATCTCCTGCTCGACACGTACGACCAGCATCGCCAAGCACTGGTCTTCGCGGTCAACCCTCTCGGCGCCCAGGAGGACGGCGTTTGGAGCGACGGGACTGGTGCGACTGCTGGCGGCACCAACGCCGGCTCGAACACAGTCTCGCCCACGCAGTCATCGATCGACTTGAATCCGGACTACGTCTACCAGTCGGCCGGGTATGTGACCGCGTGGGGCTACCAGGTCGAGATCCGGATTCCGTTCAAGAGCCTGCACTACCAGAGCGGTAACTCGCAGAGCTGGGGATTTCAGGTCGAGCGGATCGTTCAGCATAGCGGATACGCGGAGACGTGGACACCTGCAGTGCGCGCCAACGCCGGGTTCCTCACACAGGAGGGCACCCTGAACGGGATCCATGACATTCATCGCGGCCTGGTCATGGACATCGTCCCCGAGGCGACCTACAAGCTGAATGGCGCGCCTCCGCCAACCGCGCCACGCGCGTACGGTTACCAGCCCGCGACCGGCCTCGGTGGCACGGTCCGCTGGGGCGTCAGCTCGAGTCTCACAGTCGACGGCACGGTCTTGCCCGACTTTTCGGAGGTCGAAGCCGATATCGGCCAGGTGTCCGCCAACCAGCGCTTCGCACTCTACTATCCCGAGAAGCGACCGTTTTTCCTCGAAGGCCTGGAGCTCTTCAACACACCCAACACGTTGATCTACACGCGCAACATCGTCCAGCCCGACGCCGGGTACAAGTTGATCGGCGACGTACATGGAACCACGGTGGCGTACCTCGGTTCCGTGGACACGAAGGACAGCGCGAGCGGCGCGCATCCCATCTACAACATTCTCCGCCTCCGCCGCAACTTCGGCGAAGGCGCGCCCGTGACGGCGGGACTCGTCTACACTGACCGGATTGACGGCGCACAATCGAATCGCCTCCTCGGAGGCGATCTCCGGTACATGTGGGGTCAGCTCTGGTACTCCCAGGCGCAGGTCGTCCAGTCCTGGACGCGGGACTCCACCGGCTCCCATCCGGGGACGCTGTGGGACGTCGTCGTTGCGGACCGCACCGGTCGGAGCTACGGAAACCACATGGAGGTCTCCGGATTCAGCCCGGACTTCGAGGCGGCCAGCGGGTTCGTCAGCCGCGTCGACTATGAGCGCATCAACATCGGCCAGCGCTACGCCTGGTATGGCGCGCCAGGGGCCCTAGTTGAGCAACTCACGACCCGGGCTGGCGCAATGCCACTCTGGCTCTACGGAGACTTGGAGCGTGGCCGCGAGTCGTTCGAAGGCAACTTCACCCATTCATGGGCCGCGAACATCCGAGGTGGGTGGGTCGTTTTGGTGCAGGCCGCCAACGCCTGGCAGGGATGGGATCCCAGCATTTACAACGGATTCCGGGTCGCGGAGGGGAGGGACACGGTACCGTTCGCCCGGCCGCACACCGTCTACGACATGTGGTCGGGCACAGGCAGCGTGACCACCCCGAGCCGCGCCCTGTACGGCATCGCTTCACTGACAGTCGGTGAGGCACCCATCTTCGCTGAGGCAGCCCGCGGCAATGAGATCGTGCTTCAAGCGGAAGGGATCTGGAATCCGACGGCGTCGTTACGCTTCGACGCCGTCTGGTCACACCAAACCTTTGATCGCGGGCGCGACGGCAGTCGCGCCGTCACGGCTGACATCCCACGCCTCAAGGTCGAATACCAGCTTACCCCGGCGATCTTCGTGCGCTATGTCGGTCAGTACACCGCCGAGACTACGGCCCCACCGGAGGACCCGCGCACCGGCGCGCCGCTCGTCATCGACCCCACCGTCGCGTCTGACCTCGGTTTGGGCAACACACGCCTTTTCCGGCAGGATATCTTGCTCGCCTACCAGCCTGTCCCAGGCACCGCCATGTTCTTGGGCTATGGTGCATCGCTCACGGAGCCCAATGCGCTTCAGTTCAACGATTTTAGCCGCGCGGAAGACGGTTTCGTCCTGAAGATCAGCTACCTGTTCCGCATGTAATACGGCAGCCGGCCGCCGGCATCAGCATTTACGTCGTTACTCTCGGCCAGCTCCCGAGGAGGGACTCGAACCCCCGACCCGGCGGTTAACAGCCGCCTGCTCTACCAACTGAGCTACTCGGGAAGAACCTTGAAACCTAGGTCTGACCCTGTGGGTGGTCAAGCAATGCGGTCGCGCCTGCCAGCGCACCTGCAGCGCGCCAGTCGCTCGGACGGCGATCGGCGAGAGCAGGCGCCCGCTCAGGAGCGAGCAGCGGCCGCAGCCACTGGCCGGTATGGGAGCCCGCCACGGCCGCGACCGATTCGGGCCGCCCCATCGCGACGACTTCGCCTCCGGCATCGCCGGCCTCGGGCCCGAGATCAATAATCCAGTCCGCGAGCTTGATCACATCCAGGTTGTGCTCGATCAACACGACCGTGTGGCCCTGGCCCACCAACCGGTCAAGCACCTCCGCCAACTTCCGGATGTCCTCCAGGTGGAGGCCGGTCGTCGGCTCATCCATGATGTAGAGTTTCCGCCCCCGAGTGCGGCCGGCGTGCGCCAACTCCCGCGCGATCTTGATACGCTGCGCTTCGCCGCCTGACAGCGTTGTGGCCGGCTGGCCGAGGCGCAGGTATCCGAGCCCGACGCGCTGCAGCTGCCAGAGTACCGACGTCAGCCGCTCTTCGAGGGGGAAGAGCCGCATGGTCTCGTCGACGGAAAGCTCGAGCAGCTGCGCGACGTTCCGCCCGTGGAGCGTCACCTCGAGCACCGCCGGCTTGAATCGCGCACCACCGCAGATCTCGCACGGCACGAACACGTCGGCCATGAACACCATCTCGATCTCGGTGTACCCCGCACCCTCGCACGCCTCGCACCGACCGCCCGGCACGTTGAAGCTGAAGGTCCCGCCCGTGTAGCCGCGCTCGCGTGCGAGCGGCGTGGCAGCCAGCATCCGGCGCAACTCGTCGAATGCCTTGACGTACGTCACGGGATTGGAACGGGGCGATCGCCCGATCGGCGACTGGTCGATCAGGACGACATCCTCGAGGGCCTCGACTCCCGTCAGCCGATCGTACTCGCCGACCCGCTCACCCAGATGCTGCTTCGCCGTATGCTCGCCTCGCAGTCGCGTTTCGAGCGCCCGATACAGCACGTCGTGCACGAGCGTGCTCTTCCCCGACCCCGACACGCCCGTGACGACGGTCAAGGCACCGATCGGGATGCGGACGTCGACACCGTGGAGGTTGTGAGCACGCGCTCCGGTGAGGGTCAACCATCGCGCTCCCACGGGTCGCCGCTCGGCGGGCAGCGGGATCTCCCGGGCCCCAGTCAGATATTGGCCGGTCAACGGGCTTTCTGCGACGCGGCTGATCGGGCCACTGAAGACCACCGAGCCTCCGTTGGCTCCGCTTCCCGGACCCAACTCCACCATGTAGTCCGCCCGCCGAATCGCTTCGGGGTCGTGCTCCACTACCAGCACCGTGTTGCCAGCATCCCGCAGGCGATGCAATAAGCTGAGCAACCGATCCATGTCGCGTGGGTGTAGGCCGATCGATGGCTCGTCGAGCACGTACAGTGTGTCGACCAACTTCGAGCCAAGCGAGTTGGCGAGCGCGATGCGCTGAGCCTCGCCACCGGAGAGCGAGCGCGCCGTGCGATGCAGCGACAGATACGTCAACCCGACGTCGCACAGGAACCGCACCCTCGACCGGGCCTCGGACAGGATGTGCTCTGCGATCTCCTGCTCGAATGGCGAAAGGGCCAAGTCATCGAGCCATTCCGAGAGGCGCTCCACTGGAAGCTCTGCGACCTCGGCGATAGAGCGGCCCCCCACGAGCACGTGCAACGCCTCTGGGCGGAGCTTGGTCCCGTGGCACGTCGGGCAGACGTTGGCAGTCTGGTACTGACGCAGAAAAACCCGGATGTACTGCTTGTAGCGCTTATCCTCGAGGTGCTTCAGAAACGGCAGGATGCCCGTATAGCCCCGCCCGGTCGCTCGCAACAGCCGGTCTCGCTGCGCGGGTGTGAGGGTCGACCAGGCTGCGTCGAGCGGGATCTTCTCCTTGCGGGCGAATTCGGCCAACGTGCGCCGTTGCTTGTCGTAGCGCGGCTTGGTCCATGGATCGATTGCGCCGTCACGGAGCGAGCGCTCGGGGTAGGGGACGATGAGTCCCTCATCGTACTCCAGAACGGCGCCGAAGCCGTTGCACGTCGGGCACGCTCCGCGCGCGCTGTTGAACGAGAACAGCTGCGGCGTCGGCGTCGGCGCGCGCGTGCCGTCGTAGGGGCACTCGAATCGCTCGGTGAAATTGAGTCGCTTCACAGCCAGGCCGTCGACTCGCACGGGCTCGGGAAACAGCACGGCACACTCACCGTCGCCTGCGGTGAATGCGGTTCCGATCGCGTCGGCGATCCGGCCTGCCGCCTCCGGTCGGACCACAAGTCGATCCACGACCACTGCCGGGTCACTCGCGGCGGCGAGATCGATGCCCGCATCTCCGAGCTCGTCGAGCGACCGAATCACGCCATCCACGCTGACGCGCACGAATCCCTGGGCCTGCAGGTTCTCCACGGCGAGGGCATGCGTGATTGCGGCGGATACGCGAAGCGGGAACGCGATGGCGAGCCTCGTGTCGGCGGGCAGGGCGAGCACGGTGTTCGTGACTGACTGGACCGTATCCGGCCGCATCTCCCGGCCGCACTGCGGACAAAACGTGTGACCGACGCGGCTCCAGAGCAGCCGGAGGTAGTCGTAGATCTCGGTCGCAGTGCCAACCGTCGAACGCGAGGTCTTGGTCGGGTTCTTCTGCTGAATCGCGACGGCCGGCGACAAGCCCTCCACCGCGTCGACGTCCGGCTTCTCCATCCGCTCGAGGAATTGCCGGGCGTACGCGGAAAGCGACTCGACATAGCGGCGCTGTCCTTCCGCGTAGATCGTATCGAACGCCAGCGAAGACTTTCCGGACCCCGATGGCCCCGTGACGACGGTAAACGTCCGCCGCGGGATCTCGAGATCGAAGTTTTTCAGGTTGTGCTGGCGAGCGCCGCGAACGATCAGCCGGTCCTTCACAGAAGGAAAGCTAGCCGGGTGTGACTCGATCAGATCACTCGCGGGGCTCGCGCTCCCGGGCGTCGCCCTGCCACAGCAATGCGTCGGCTCGATGGCGCCGATGGCCGCCCACCATGAGCCCTTTCACGAGTCGACCCGCTGCGAGAATCACGACGGCGCCCAACGTCGCGAGGGCGAGCGATCGTGGCTCGAACCGCGCTGCGGTGACCCGTCCCCATCCGAGCCGCGTGCCGATGAGTCCACCGATGGAGGCCCCGAGCATGCCCAGCACGGTGGTGACGATGCAGCCCGATGGGTCGCGTCCGGGCATCAGATACTTGGCCAGTGCACCGGCGAACAGGCCGAGCACGATCCAGTGGAGCCACAGCGGCACGAGGCGCGTTCCTAGCGGCTAGAGGTGATGGGGGCGGCGAGGAGGATGGGCAAAGTTAGTGGCTAGTGGCTAGTGGCTGGAACGAACCGCAAGGCCGGTGACTGCCGCGTGTCCCTGGCCCTGCGATGTGTTCCAGCCACCAGCCACCAGCCACTAAGTTTGCCCCATGGCTGATGGGCCGAGCGGCGGCATCCACGACGAAGAAGTCCTCGGGAAGGCGTACGATGCGCGGCTGGTGCGGCGGCTGGCGAAGTACGTGCGGCCGTACTGGCTTCTCGTCGCCATTTCCGTCGTGCTCCTGTCCGGCGATGCGGCGTTGCAACTCGTCGGTCCCGCGCTAACTCGGCAGGTCATCGACGTGGACCTGCCCGCGCGTGCGGGCGCGGCGATCAGATATGCGGCGATACTGTTCGCCTTGTCACTGGTGGTCCAGTTCGGCTGCCAGTATGGCGAGACGATGCTGACGAGCCTGCTGGGCCAACGGGTCATTCGAGACCTGCGCCGCGAGCTGTTCACGCACATGCAGTACCTGCCGATCGCGTTCTTCGATCGCAATCCGGTGGGTCGCCTCATGACTCGTGTCACGTCCGACATCGAGGCGTTGAACGAGCTCTTCACCTCGGGGGTCGTCGCCGGCCTGGGTGACCTCTTCACGCTGATCGCGATCGCCGTCTGGATGCTCGTCTTGGACTGGCGATTGGCGCTCGCTGCGTTTGCGGTAATTCCGCTCGTCTACCTGACCTCGCACCTGTTTCGCATCAAGGTGCGACGGTCGTACCGGGACATCCGGACGCGCCTGGCGCGCATCAACGCGTTTCTCCAGGAGCGACTGACCGGAATGCGGATCGTGCAACTGTTCGGTCGAGAGAAGAGTGAGGCCGGCCGCTTCGACACGTTGAACCGCAGCCACCTCGACGCGAACCTGCAGTCGATCACGTACTACGCGCTCTACTTTCCCGCGATCGAAGTGCTGACATCGATTGCCCTCGCGATGCTGCTGGTCACGGGCGCGCGGCGGGCGTTGGGTGGGTCGCTCACGGTCGGCACGTTGGCCGCGTTTCTCCTGCTCGTGCGACGCTTTTACCAACCGCTGCAGGACCTCTCCGACAAATACAACATTCTCCAACAGGCGATGGCCGCGTCGGAGCGTGTTTTCCGGCTGCTCGACGAGCCGGAAGGGCACGGGGTCCGGGGGACGGGCGCTGTAGCGCCCGTAGAGAGGAGGACGCCAGAAAGGAGAAAGGAGACAACACATAAAGTGCGGGCGGCTGGTCTCCGCTCTCCGCTCTCCTCTCTCCTCTCTACGGGCGCTTCGGCGCCCGTCGGCGTCGTCGTCGCGTTCGAAGACGTGTGGTTCGCGTACGACGTCGGGCACCTCGCAGCCGACGGCGGGGCGCCGCGTCAGCCAGAGTGGGTGCTCAAGGGCGTCAGCTTTCGCGTGTCGCCGGGCGAGACCGTGGCGCTGGTCGGGCATACGGGGGCGGGGAAGACGACCGTCGTCAGCCTCCTCATGCGCTTTTACGATCCGCAGCGCGGTCGCATCACGCTCGACGGCGTGGACATTCGCGAGATGCCGCTCGCCGATCTGCGGTCGCGCATCGGCTACGTGCAGCAGGACATCTTTCTGTTCGCCGGCAATGTCGCGAGCAATATCCGGCTCTCCAGCCCGCTGCCCGACGCCGAGGTGATCCAGGCAGCCGCACGGGTCGGAGCCGACCGCATCATTCAACGCCTGCCGGGCGCGTATCAGTATGAGCTTGGGGAGCGTGGCGCATCGATCAGCGTGGGCGAGCGCCAGCTGCTGGCATTCGCGCGCGCGATCGCTGCCAATCCATCGCTCTTGATTCTCGACGAGGCGACGAGCGCGGTGGACAGCGAGATCGAGGCGGAGATCCAGGCGGCGCTGAAGACGCTCATGGCGGGACGCACGACAATCGCGGTGGCGCACCGCCTCAGCACGATCGTGGATGCCGATGAGATCCTCGTGATGCAGCACGGCGAGGTACGGGAGCGTGGCACGCATCGCGAATTGCTTGCGCTCGGGGGAGCTTACGAGCACTTATATCGTCTGCAAGTCGGCGAGCCCGCGGCGACAATGTGAGTCGGTCGCGACACCCTTCGGGTTCCTTGCCAGCCTCGGCGGGTGCCCGTACCTTTGCGATTTCACCGAACGGTGCGATGCCGTACCTCCAGGTCAACGATAAACAGGTCCAGCTGCGCCCTGGCGAGACCCGCATTGGGGTGGGTGGCCAGGTGGAGGTTCGGCTCCCAGGACCCACGACGGGATCGGGGCCGTTGCTCGCCATCGTCGAAATGGGTCGGGACAACCATGTAGCCGTGCGTCGCGCCGTGCCAGGCGCTGTCGTGCGCGTCAATGGCGTGCAGCTAGGCGCGGAGCCCACGCCGCTCTTGCACGGCGACAAGGTCGAAGTCGGGGGCACGGAGATCTACTACGGGGATGATCGCAAGGGCGGCAGCACGCAGTTCATCACGAGTGCCAACGTCCCGGACATGGCGCGTCTGCGCGCCGCCGGGCCCGTGCGTGCGACCGGCGTCACCGGCGGCCGCGTGATCTCGCTCGTCGATGGCCGCGAGTACCCCGTTGGGCCTTCGGGTTTGGTGTTCGGGCGGGACGCGAGTTGCGACGTGGTCATCGCGTCATCCGAGGTCTCTCGTCGGCACGCGGAGATCGTGCCGGGCGACGCCGGCTACGTCGTCACCGACAGTAGTACGAACGGTCTGTTCGTCAACGGCGAGCGCGTCGAAGGGATGCAGATCCTCGGGCGCGCGGACATCCTCCGGATCGGCCCGGAGGAGTTTCGCTTCTATGCCGACAGTGCGGCCCCAGACGCGGCCGTCGCGCAGGCGGTTCGGGCTGGACCAAGCAACGCGGTACCCATGGTGTCGGCCGATCAGCCGCAACCCGTCCCAGCAGTCGAGACGCCGGCGTCGAGTGGCTCCGCACCGTCCACTCCGACCCCTGAGGAGACGCCGTCGTTGGCTCTGCGCGGAGCGCTGGCCACACTCGAGGTTACGAGCGGCGGCCTCCTCAAGGGGGAAGTGTATCCGGTCAAGGCGATCCTGGCCCATCTCGGCCGGGGCGAACACAACGACGTCGTGATCCTCGAAGAAAGCGTGTCCGACTCGCACGCCAAGTTGCAACGACGGGATGGCCTCTGGTTCATCACGGACGTGGGGTCCACTAACGGCACATACGTCGCCGGTCGGCGGATCGCAGCGGAGGAACGGTTGGGTCAGACTGCCGAGCTTCGGTTGGGCGGTGTCAAGCTGGCATTCAAGACCAGCGCGACTGAGTCAGTCACCGGGCCACGCGGAGCGACGCGCGAGCTCGCCGATCCCGGCGCGGCCGCCGCCGCGCGGCGGAGCAGTGGTGCGGCTCGATCGGCTGTGCCCCCCGAGCGACCGCCGAGTGCCGCGCCCCCGGCGCGTGCGGCTGCGTCCCGGTCAGCGCGGCGTGAGGCGCCAGCACAAGGGCGAGCCGGTTACACTCCAGCACAGACGCCCACGGGGGGGCGCAGCCGGTGGGGCTGGGTCATCTTAGTCGTGGCTGCGATAGCGGCGGCGGCGGTCTACTTCGTTAAGGTTCGGTAGTGCATCTCACCTACGCTTCCCGCAGCGATGTGGGGATGATTCGGTCCGGCAACGAGGACAGCGTTTTCGCTGACGCGAACACGCATCGTGGCGTATTCATGGTTGCCGACGGGATGGGGGGCCACGCGGCGGGCGAGATCGCCAGTGACATGGCGGTGCGGATCGTCGCGCGAGAGCTCGCTCCTCTCCGTGACATCACGTCTCCCGGTGGGGAGAGTGCCCTCAAGGCCGCGTTGCGCGACGCCAATCGCGCCATCTTCGAGCGCACGCTCTCAGAGTTGGACAAGCAGGGCATGGGTACGACGGCCTCGGTCCTGTTGCTCTTTGGTCCTCGGTACCTCATCGGGCAGGTCGGTGACTCCCGCGTGTACCGCGTCCGCAACGGCGTCCTGCAGCAGCTGACGAAGGACCATTCGTACGTGCAGGAGCAGGTGGACGCGGGGTACATCACGCCCGAGCAAGCCCGCTACCATCCGTACAGCAACGTCATCACTCGCTGCGTCGGCGCGAGTCGCGACGTCGAGCCCGACACGTACAGCGGCGAAGTGCAGACCGGCGACGTGTTTCTCGTGGCGAGCGATGGTCTGACCGGTATGGTCGATGACGCCCGCCTCCAGCACCTCCTCTCATCACGCGCCTCCCCCGGCCGGATGGTCGACGCCCTTATCAATGAGGCGAACGGGCGGGGCGGTCTGGACAACATCACGGCTGTCGTGATTCAGGTCTTGGCTGCCGAGGATGTCTGCGCCGATGGGCCGACAGCCGAAAACGCGGCCGTTGATCCGGGAGGCTCGCGGCGTTCCAGCCGATGGTAGATCGGGCGCGTGACTGATCCGCGATCGGAGACCGTCGGCGAGTTAGCTGAGCTCTACCTCGGCAATATCTTGTTCGCCCTGGAGCGCACCGCCGTCGTGTTGGACGAGGAAGGGCGTCGCGACGACGCGGCCTTCTATCGTGGGATTGCTCGTGTACTCGCGGAAGCTCGGGGGAAAGCACTGCGCGGGGCGAAGTGAGCCTGCGGCCTACTTGCTCGGCACCCCGGGCGCGCGGAGCTTGGCTTTGAGCTCCTTGGCGAGCGTCATCGGGTCGAATGGCTTCGTCAGACACCCGAGCGCGCCGACATCGAGCGCGCGCTGGTTTTCGGTGCGACCGGTCTTGGCCGTCAAGAACACAACGGGGATATGCGCGGTCGCGGGCGCGGCTTTGAGTTGCCGGCAGGTCTCGTATCCGTTCATCCCCGGCATCATGGCGTCGAGCAATATCGCGTCGAACTTCTCGCTCGTCGCGCGGGCCAACGCGGCTTCGCCCGAGTCCACGATCTCCGCGTCAAATTCGCCCTCGAGACCCAGTGCCAGCCGCAGGATCGCCCGAATGTCCCCATCGTCATCCGCACACAGCAACCGCATCTCCCCACCCTCCTCTCACGTCGTCCACGCTGGGTCGAGATCGTGACAGCCGCAGTCCCGTTTCTTCCAAATGACGCCTATGCCGTCTGATCAGCACAATCGGCCACCCCACGAGCCGGACGTGATGCAACGCCTTCGCGACCAGTATCGGGCATCGGCCCCGCGGCTCGTGGCGCCATTTCGAGAGACGGCGGTGGTGCTGGCGGCCGACCCGCAATCCGGCGACGCCTTGGCAGCCCTCCGGGCCGCGGCGCATTGATTGCGAGGCACGGCCGGCAGTTACGGCTTCATGCAGGTGAGTGAGGTCGCCGGCGCCTTCGAAGGGCAGGTCACGCGATGGCAGACCGATCCGAGCGCCGAGGTTGCATCCCGGGCTGCGATTGTAACAAGCGTCGCCGACGCACTCGAGGCGGCTTTCGGAGCAAGCTGATGGGCCCGAGAGCCGGCGGTGGCCGGTCCGCCCCTTGGACGTGTAGCTTCTATCTATGCCTACCTCACCGAATCCCTCGCCGCTCCAGCGTCTCCACGACGCCGGCCAATCCATCTGGTTGGACTTCATCGATCGGACGATGCTGCACAACGGCGACCTACAACGCCGTATTCGCGACGACGTTCTGACCGGCATGACCTCGAACCCAACGATCTTCGAGAAAGCGTTGGCCGAGGGAACAGCGTACGATGCGCAGCTCGCCGCGGTCGGGGAGCCCGAGCCGACGGCCCAAGCGCTGTTTGAGCTTCTGGCGACGGAAGACGTACGCACGGCGTGCGACGCGTTCCGACCGATCTATGACGCGACGCGAGGCGGCGACGGCTACGTGTCGATCGAGGTGTCGCCCGGAGTCTCGCACAGTGCCGATCGGACGGTTGTGGAAGCCAAGCGCCTGTGGGCGACCGTCGGACGTCCCAACGTCATGATCAAAGTGCCCGGGACCGTGGAGGGTGCGCGGGCTGTCCGCGAGCTGATCGCGGCAGGCATCAACGTGAACATCACCCTGCTGTTCGCGGTCGAGGCGCATGCCCAGGTGATCGAGGCGTACCTCGCGGGCCTGGAAGATCGCCTTCGCGCCGGCCAATCGATCGACCGGCTCGCATCGGTGGCCAGCTTTTTCGTGAGCCGGGTCGATACAGAGGTCGACAAGCGGCTGGACGCACTGGCCGCTACGCGCAACGTGGCGGAGCGGGACCGCATCCTCGGGCTGCGCGGGCATGCGGCGATCGCGAACGCGAAGCGCGCCTACCAGCTGTTCGTGCAGCGCTTCGCCGGGCCACGGTGGCAGGCGCTCGCGGCCAAAGGCGCGCACGTGCAGCGGCCGCTGTGGGCGAGTACGAGCACGAAGAACCCCGCGTACCGTGACGTGATGTACGTGGAACAGCTCATCGGTCCACAGACCGTGAACACGGTGCCGCCGACGACATTGGAAGCGTTCCACGATCATGGCGTGGTGGCTCGGACTGTCGATGCGAACGTGCCCGAGGCCGAACGGGTGCTGACCGACATCGGTGCGGTGGGTGTGTCGCTGACCGACGTGACAGATCAGTTGTTGCGCGAGGGCATTGCAAGCTTCCAGAAGTCCTACGATTCCTTGCTCGCGGGTCTGGAGCGCAAGCGCCACGCCTTGGTCTAGCTAGGGATTAGGGACTGGGGACCAGTAGTCCCCCAGTCCCTAATCCCTAGCCTCTAATGGCAGTCGAACACGTCGCCCGTGACGAGGTTCACGTCACACGTCAGGGTGGTCGCGCCAAAGACCTGAAGCATGGCGGTGTCCGTTCCGTTGTACGTCACGACGATGTGCCGCGAGATCGTGCCGGACGCCGAGCTGGGGCCCTGCGCCGTGTAGTTCCAGGTCGCCCAGCGGCGGAACTGGCCGGACAGCGGGAAGGGGTTCTCCCCACGCGGCCGCTGGAAGATCATGGCAGCCGTGGTGTCGTGGGCGATACCGGTGTAGTTGACGGACCACACGGTGCCGGTGAAGGCCGTCGTGTCGGTCGCCAGCGTATTGCCGTTCCAGGTGGTCTGCTTGGTGGTGTCTTTCGAGAACGACGGGTGGTCGGTCGCCGAGTGGTTCCGAACGCGGCGGCTCACCCCGTGCCAACGCGCGCGGTGCATGGCGGCATATACGAGGACGCCGTTGGCTCCGCCGAAATTGATCGAATCGGTGTAGCTATCCATGTGCGACTGCGCGGTGTCCTCAGCGAAGAACTCGTAATTCCACTGGCGAATCAGTGTGTCTGCTCGTGAGCCCGAGGAGTTCGAGATGGCGAGCGTGTCGGGCGTGCAGTAGTACCGAAGGTCTGACGGCAGACCGGTCTGCGTGCAACTCGCGCTGCCCATGCCGCCGGCAGCCGAGACGGTCCCGCCATTCGTGATGAAGCCGCGCGACGTCAGTACGGCCGCATAGGCGTCAGTCTGATCGCCACCATCGTTTCCCGTCTCGTCGATGTCGGAGACGACGCCTTGGCCCGTGCTCGCAGCCACGTCATTCGAGATCTGAAGCTCGAGCGCGTTCGTGTTGCTGTTCTCATTCGTGTTCGGGCTCACGGGCGAGCCGGACGACGTGCAGGCGGCCAACGCGGCCAGGCTTGCCACGACGCCTAAGGCCGTCAAGGTCTTACGATACTCCATGGCACACCTCCGGGAGTGCGGCAGGGCCGCGGTCGACTCAGGTGCTGGGGCGCGATCTGCGCCTCGTGCGGCGATCGCTGCCGCAGTGGTCGGAGGGAAGACGACGTACCGGCGGGGGTGTTAAGTGCCGTGGCGCTAAGATTTCGTGAGGTCCTGGACGGCCCATCACCCCGTGACGCGGGTGTCCGGGCCCGTGACGTGGGCGGGGCCGGGCGTTAACCTTCGCCGTCAGACCGCCCCCCGCCTCGCTCGCTGGCCGTGACCCCTGCATTGACGCCCGCATCGACCACTCCGACTACCGCACGCGCTGTGCATCGCCAGTTGAGTGCGGCGGGCATGACTCGGCCTCGAGCCAAGATCGTGTGCACGCTGGGTCCATCCACTGCAAGTGACAGCGCAATCGGCGACCTGATCGACGCGGGGATGAACGTCGCCCGCATCAACTTCTCGCACGGGACGCACGCGGAGCACGCCGAAACGATCGCCAGAGTGCGTCGCGCCGCCGCCGCGCGCGGCGAGCCGGTCGCGATCCTGGGTGATCTCCAAGGTCCGCGGATCCGGATCGGCGAGCTGCCCGGCACCCTTCTGCTCCAGCCGGGCGATGAAGTGGTGCTGGTTCCCGAGCACCTCGCCGGCGCCGGCGAGATCCCCATCACATACGACGCGCTCGCGCTCGATGTGCACGCCGGCGATCGGATCCTCATCAACGACGGGCTCCTCGAGCTCTTTGTGATGGACCCGGCGCCACCACGCGTGCACGCCCGCGTCGTGCATGGCGGCGAGCTCACGAGCCATAAAGGCATCAACTTGCCGGGCATCCAGGTGACGGCACCCTCGATGACCGACAAGGACCGGGAGGACGCGGCGTTCGCGATCGCGAACGACCTCGATTACCTCGCGCTCAGCTTCGTGCGGCGCGCGGACGATATCGCGGTGCTTCGCGCACTGATTCCGCCGCGCTTACTGGTGGTCGCCAAGATCGAGAAGGACGTCGCACTGCACAACATCGACAGCATCGTGCGCGCGGCCAATGGGGTCATGGTCGCTCGAGGTGACCTGGGCGTCGAGCTTCCCTTCGAGGAAGTGCCGATCGCGCAGAAGCGGATCATCCGACTCGCCAATTTGTTGGGCCGGCCCGTCATCACCGCGACCCAGAATGCTCGAATCGATGATCGAGCACCCGCGCCCGACCAGGGCGGAGGCGAGCAATGTCGCGAACGCGGTCCTCGACGGCACGGATGCGGTCATGCTGTCGGCCGAGACAGCCGCGGGCGCGTTTCCTCGACTGGCCGTCGAAGCGATGCGGCGGATCGTCGCAGAGATCGAGGCCCATGCACGCCCGGCGGGCCGCGAGGAGCAGCGCTCGCGACGCGCCGATCGGGAACGCGCGGTGCCGACAGAAGAAGCGATCGCCGCGGCCACCTGTGCGGCGGCGCGAATGCTCGCGGCCCCGCTGGTCATCGTGATCACCAAGAGTGGCTTCAGCGCGCGCGTCCTGGCATCGCACCGTCCGGCGGTCCCGATCCTCGCACTCACCGATGAGCCGCGCACCTATCAACAGTTGGCGCTGGTGTGGGGGGTCGTCCCGCACATGATCGACCATGTCTCGAGCTATGAAGCGGCCGTCCCGCTCGCCCGGGCCGCTGCCCTGGGCCGCGGCCTGGTTCATGTGGGCGACCGCGTGCTCGTGACCGCGGGGGTGCCATTCGATGTGCCGGGCACCACGAACCTGCTGAAAGTGGAGCGCGTCTGAAACTGACGTTTCTCGGGACGGGCACGAGCTTCGGGGTCCCGCAGATCGGCTGCCACTGCGCCGTGTGCCGCTCGTCGGATCCCCGCGACAAGCGCACGCGCGTGGGTGCGGTCATCGAGACCGATACGGGCACACGCTTCCTGATCGACACCCCCCCGGAGCTGCGAATTCAGTTGATCGCCAACGGGATCGACCGAGTCGACGCCGTGCTCTTCACCCACGATCACGCCGACCACACGCACGGACTCGACGACGTCCGGGCTGTGTCGGTGCGCCGCGATGGCCCGTTGCCGATGTACGGGGCCGCGGCGACGCTCGAGGCGCTGGCGCGCAAGTTCCCCTACGTGTTCGACGAGAACATGCGACCACTCCCGGGGACATCGAAGCCCGAGGGGCGAGCGATAGCGCTGGTCCCGGGTGAGCCTGCATTGATCGGCGATGCGACGGTGGTGCCCATCCCTGTGCCGCACGGTCACTCGGTCGTGTTCGGGTATCGTATCGGGCCGATCGCATACATCACGGACGCCAAACGTGTCCCCCCTGAAGCGCGCGCCGCGCTGGCCGGCGTCAAGGTGCTCGTGCTCAACGCCCTGTTTCGGACCGAGCACCCGACGCACATGAGTGTGCCGGAGGCGATCCGAACCGCAGAGGAGATGCATGTCGAGCGGACGTACCTGACACACCTGACGCACGACAATTTCCATGCGGACTTGGAGGCGGAGCTGCCGCGCGGTATCACGCCGGCCTTCGATGGCTTGACCGTGCGCGTCGACTGAGCCTCCGGCACGGGGCAGCCTCGGCAAGCAAGTTGCTGGAAGGCGGCTGCTGGTCGGCCTTCCGTCCCGGCGGTAAATTCCGACGTCAACTTGCCCGGCAGACCATTCTAAATCGTTTGGGGCCAATAGCTTGCAGAATTACGCCGCTGCCGGCCGCGGCCGGTGTCGCCACGCCAATGAGACCGGCAGCAGGGGACAGCTCGCTCACTTTCTACTCCAGCGCACATGGCAACGTTGACCGCCCCATATGTCCATCCCTTCGGCGCCGCGGTGGTCGTGGACGGCGACCAGGTGGTCGTGCGTCGTGAGGACGTGCTGGCGGGCGACCGAATGGATCGATTGGCGCGCGACGCGGTCTTCGGCGATGGCCCGGCACGTCAGAATGGCGCGGTGGCTCATCTGGGAGCTCGCCCAGGCCGTCGGCGTGCGGCCTGCGTCCATCCACTCGTTATATATGGCGCGCGGCCGAGGCCTGGTGCACGGGTTCACGGTGCCAGCCATCAACGTGCGTGGAATGGCATACGACACGGCACGATCGGTGTTTCGTGCGGTCCGCCGCTTGGACGTGGGCGCCTTCATCTGTGAAATCGCGCGATCAGAGATCGGCTATACCGATCAGCGGCCAGCGGAATACGCATCGGTCATCCTGGCGGCGGCACTGCGGGAAGGATTCCGCGGCCCGGTCTTCATCCAGGGCGACCACTTTCAGGTCAACGCCAAGAAATACGCGGCCGACCCGCGACCCGAAGTCGATGCGGTCATCCAGCTGGCGCGTGAAGCCGTCGCTGCCGGATTCTTCAACATCGATGTCGACACCTCGACCCTCGTCGACCTGCACCGCCAATCGCTGGCAGACCAGCAGCGACTCAATGTCGATGTCGGCGGTGAGATTGCGGCTGCGGTGCGTTCGGTCCAGCCGAAGGGCGTGACCATCTCGATCGGGGGAGAGATCGGCGAGGTCGGCACGAAGAACAGCACCGTCGAGGAGCTCCGGGCATACATGGATGGCTTCAACGTGGCGCTCGCCACTCGGGCGCCGGCCGGTGCTCCGGGGTTGTCGAAGATCAGCGTGCAGTCCGGCACGTCACACGGCGGCGTCGTACTGGCCGACGGATCGATCGCCGATGTGAAGCTGGACTTTCATACGCTGGAGGATCTCTCAGTCGTCGCGCGGAAGGAGTACGGGCTGGCCGGAGCCGTGCAGCACGGTGCTTCGACGCTCCCCGACGCGGCGTTCCATCACTTTCCGCGGACCGAGACCGCCGAGATCCACCTGGCGACGAACTTCCAGAACATGCTGTACGACGGCATCCCGGCCGAGCTGCGTGCCGAGATTTACGAGTGGCTCCAAGTGAATGCGAAGGACGAGCGTAAGGCGACCGATACGGACGAGCAGTTCATCTACAAGACCCGCAAGAAAGCCATCGGCCCATTCAAGCGGGCGTTCTGGGATCTGCCGGCTGACGTCAAGACGCAGTTGGCCGGGATGTACGACGCGAAATTCGAGTTCCTGTTCAAGCAGCTCGCAGTCGGTGGAACGAGTGCGATAGTCGCGCAATATGTGCAGCCCGTGTCCTGTCATCGGCCAGCGCCCGGCGCCCCGGGCGGTGGCGAGCACGCCGCCGCGCCCGACGATCTGGACCTGAGTGACTGAGCTGACGCAAGCATGGACGCCGCGAGACAAGTGCACGCGAGTTCCGGAGGCGGAATGAACGCCGAAACAGACGTCGAGCGACGAGACGCCCCGCTTGATCACGCCCTGCGGAACTCGATGAACGGCATCCTGATGAGTCTCGAGGCGCTGCGGGCCGCCCTGCGCGGCGTCGACACGGTCCCCCCGGCTGCGACGCGATTCCTGGAGTCGGCCGCCGAGCAGTGCGAGCATCTCGCGGTGCTGCTCGCAGACGGGCGGCCCCGTGCGGCCGCAGACCGCGCACGGGCGGCGTCGGAGTCCAGTGCAGTGCCGCTGGCGCCCGCGGAGTCCGGTGCCGGTCGCCGCGCGGCGGCGACCGATCGCGGAGCGATCGCATCGACGAGCGCGTCGAACGCAGGACACGACGCGTCGGCGGGATCTATGCGCCATGGTTACATTGCCCACCTGCCACCCTCTTCGCCCATGACCCAACCGAGAATCCTCATCGCCGACGATGAACCAGCGATCGCTGCTGGTTTGAGCGCGGTCCTGGCTGATCTTCAATACGACGTCGAGATCGTCGAGGATGGCGAACAGGCTCTCTCCCGCCTCGTCAGTGAGCGGTTCGGGCTCGTCCTCGCCGACCTCAAGATGCCGCGAGTGGATGGCTTGACGTTGCTCAAGGAACTGCAGCACCGCGCGATCCCGACTGAGTGCATTATCATCACGGGGCAGGCGTCCATTGGGTCCGCCGTTCAGGCCATGCAGTCGGGCGCGTATGACTACATCGAGAAGCCGCTCAATGCCGAAAAGCTCGGGCGCCTCAAGGCGCTGATCCCGAAGGCTCTCGACAAGTACGCCGTACGCGAGCGCAACCGCGAGCTATCGTCTCAGCTGCAGGGGCTGACCCACTACGCGGAGCTCACTGGCGCGTCCGAGGCGATGCGTGAGGTTTATCGCATCATCGACGCAGTCGCACCCTCGACGGCGAACGTTCTCATCCTGGGCGAGTCGGGCACCGGGAAGGAGCTGGTCGCCCGCGCGCTGCACAGCAAGAGCGAGCGGGGCAAGGGGCCGTTCTTCGCCCTGAACTGTGCGGCCCTGCCGAAAGAGATCCTGGAGAACGAGCTGTTCGGCCACGAGAAAGGCGCGTTCACCGGCTCGACAAACGAGAAGCCGGGCGCGTTCGAGAATGGCGAGTGGTGGCACGCTGTTCCTCGATGAGGTAGCGGAAATGCCACCCGACATCCAGGTGAAGCTGCTGCGCAGCATCGAGACTCGCATGGTGCGCCGGCTCGGCGGGAAAAAGGAGATCCCGGTCGACATCCGGATCGTCGCCGCGACGAACAAGGACTTACAAGGCGCCCTCGAAGACGGCGAGTTGCGCGAGGACCTGTACTACCGATTGGCGGTTGTCGAGCTGTTCCTGCCGCCGCTGCGCGAGCGCGCCGGGGACATCCAACTGCTGGCGAACGAATTCCTGACGCGCTTCGCGACGCAGAACGGAAAGGCGATCACGGGATTTGACGAAGCCGCATTGGAATGGATCCTGACCTACTCCTGGCCGGGCAACGTTCGCGACTTGAAGAACGCCGTGGAACGCGCGGTGGTGCTCGCCCGAGGTCCCGTGATCACCACGAGCGAGCTCATGCCCCGACATCTCCGGGTGGCCGCGTCGGCGGAAACCCCGTCGTCGGTCACACTGCCCGTCGGGTCGTCACTCAAGGACGCCCGGCGCCATCTGGCTGTACGCACGTTTGCCTCGACCGATGGAGACGTCAATCGTGCAGCCAAGCTGCTCGGTATCCCGCCGGCCGAGCTCCGGGCTGACCTCCTCGCGATCCTGCAGGAGGCCGCGCCAACCCGGGAGGAGCGTCCCAGCGGCGGGACGCGGGTCCCGGACGGGGCTCCCGCGGCGCGCGACGTGCCGGCCGACGTCGCCGTCGGTGACGTGGTCATGCCTCCAGGCGTCAGCCCGATCGCGATGGGTGGCGGCGGGATGAGCGCGCCGTTGGTGGGCGCGGGGGCAGAGGGCGGGGCGGGAAGCCGCCTTGGGCGGACAGCCGACAAGACGGCGGCGAAACGCCTCGCGCAGAAGCGAGCTCGCTAGGGGCGACGGATGCGTCGCCCCGGATACACAACGGGATGGGTGGGCGGCAAGGTCTTCGGATGGGGGCAGGTATGGCACGGGATGACGCCAATGAGGATGACGCGCCGTATATCGTCATCGAGGAGCGTCCGAGTGATCTCGGGCCGTTCCTGCTCGGAGCTGCGCTCGGCGTAGCGATCGCGCTGCTGCTCGCCCCGCGTTCCGGCGCGGACACGCGGAACGCCGTCCGCCAGAAGTTGCGCTCCGCCCGCCGCACCGCTCAGCAGGCTGCCGAGGGTGTGGCAACGAGTTTCGCCGAGGCTCGGCAGGAACTCGAGCATCGAATCGAAACAGCGCGGGCGGCGGTCTCCAACCGGAGCCGTCAATTGAGCGACGCGGTGGCCGCCGGCCGCTCGGCTGCGCGCCAGGCCCAGCGGGAGCTTCGGTCGCATCTCGAGGCAAGCGGTGGAGAGGCGATGCGATCCACGGCGGGCCGGCCCCGACCAACGGCGGCCAAGCCTCAGCCAGGGCTGCCGGGGCCGCCGCGGGTGCCGCGGCGTCCTCGGTAGCGCGCGCACGAGGTCTGCGCGAGCTGAACGAATGGCCAACGTCCAGCAGGGCCAAGCGGCGCTGCCGGCAGGGTCTCGGCCGCACGAGGCGGTCTGGCATCGAATACTTGGCACAGCGCGGCGCACGGTCTGGGGGCCTCGGGCGGTGCTGCGCGACTACGTCCGTCGCGTGTGGGACAACAGCGCTGAGGACAACATCTTCTTCCTCGCGAGCGGCGTGGCATTCAACATCATCCTGGCCGCGATCCCATTCTTTCTGCTGCTGGTCAGCGGCGTCGGCTACGCGCTCCATATGTCGCCGACCGCTTCGCTGGGAAATGTGACCGACCTACTCGACCGCCTGATGCCACCGGGTAGCGGCGCGGGGACCGCCCGTGAGTTCGTGCACGCTGTGTTGCTCGACCTCATACGCGGGCGCGGCCGGGTGGGACTCTACGGTGCGATCGGCTTTATCTGGTTCTCGACGCGGTTGTTCGGATCACTGCGCAGCGTGCTGGCGAGCGTCTTCGACATCGACCGGGACCGAGGGATCATCGCAGGTAAGTGGTTCGATGTACGCGTCACGATCCTCGCGACCTTGCTGGTGGTGGCGTATACGGCGCTCAGCGCGTATCTGGTGATCGCCACCACGCGCGGGGCTCAGCTCTTGACGGATCTTGGGGTGGAGCGGCGCGCGATGGGCACGTTGCAGGTCGACGCGGGACGTGCGCTCGCGTTCGTGATGATCGGTCTCATCTTCCTCTGCTTGTACAAGTACTTGCCGAGTCGGCATATCCGATTCCAGAAAGCAGCCGTGTCCGCGGGCGTGGCGGCGCTCCTGTTCGAGCTCGCGAAGGCCGCCTTTCGCTTCTACCTTCGGCACTACAATCCCGGGTCCGTCTACACGGGTGCGCTCGCCGCGTGTGCGATCGTGTTTCTGTGGATCTATTACGCCGCGCTCGTTTTCGTCATCGGTGGCGAGGTGGGGCAGGTGTACGAGCTACGGCGCGTGCGGCGACTCCAGCAGTGGAACATCTAGGGACTGGGGACTAGTGGTTAGCAAATCTCGAGGGCCAGTGAAGATGCGAGGTCGCCGGCCCTCGCCGTTTGTTAACCACTAGTCCCTAATCCCTAATCCGTATTACCTTTACTGTGCTCCAGGTCCCGGAGGGCGCGAGCCCGCTAACCCCGTCAGGACCCCGCAGGTAGCAGCGGCGTGCGGTGTCTTTCGTTGCTTCGTCAGGCCTGGAGTATCGCGCGGGCCGTACGCGTCGCTTGACCGGTCGAGCGGCGACAGGCCCGCGCTTTTCATCCCCACCGGTCGGTGCTGCGCCGAACCGACGACCATGCCGCTCGCTCTCGCTCGTAAGTACCGCCCTAGATCGTTCGCGGATGTCGCGGTGCAATCCCATGTCGCCACGACGCTCAAGGGGGCTATCGCGCACGATCGCGTGGCGCATGGTTACCTCTTTTGCGGACCTCGGGGCACGGGAAAGACGACGCTCGCGCGAGTCCTCGCCATGGCGCTCAATTGCGAACAGCGCGGTACGCGCGGGGACGGTGAGCCGTGTGGGGAGTGCGCGTCCTGCCAGCGCATCTGGAGTGGGTCGGCGAGCTTCGATGTCGTCGAGATCGACGCGGCGTCGAATCGCGGGGTCGATGATGCGCGCGACCTGCGCGAGCGAGCGATGTATGCGCCGTCGACGGCCGAACGTTACAAGGTGTACATCGTGGATGAGGCACACATGCTCACCCGCGAGGCATGGAACGCGCTGCTCAAGATCCTGGAAGAGCCGCCGCCGCGTGTCGTGTTTGTGTTTGCCACGACGGAGCCGCAGAAAATCATGCAGGCTGCGGCGCCGGTACTGAGCCGCCTCCAGCGATTCGATCTCAAGCGCATTGGCATGGCTGCCATCCGGAGCCGACTCCACGCGGTCCTCACCGCGGAGGGCGTCCGGACGGACGACGACGCCATCGCGTTGCTTGCCCGAGCCGCCGATGGCTCGATGCGCGATGCGTTGAGCTTGGCCGATCAGGTGCTGGCGCTCGGCGACGTCGATGCACTGACGGTTGCGCGTGTGCGCGAGGCGCTCGGTCTGGTGAGCGAGGAGGAGTGCCTGGGCATCCTCGCGCTGATCGCGCGCCGGGACGCGGCCGGCATCTTTCCGGCGGTGGCTCGGTTGGCCGACGCGGGCGCGGATTTCACCGTATTCCTGGCAGCGTTCACGGACATCCTGCGCGCGCAGCTCGCAGTGCTCCTCGGGGCGGAGATGCCCGATCTGAGCGATGCCACGCGTGCGGCCCTGAACGCGCATCGCGACGCGTGGTCGGCTGCCGATGTCCTCCGCATGCTGTCGATCGTGACCGAGATCGAGCCTCGATTCCGACGAAGCGGGCAACAACAGATGTTGCTCGAGACTGTGCTCGTCCGCTGTGCTTTGCTCGATCACTCCGTTGCCATCGAGGCCGTCCTCCGCACGCTCGGGGGCCGTGGCCCCGACCCCGGTCCTCGAACGGTCGCGGCATCGGCCACCGCGGCGATCACGCCGGTCCGGTCTGCACCTTCGGAGCCTGCCAATCGGGCGTCGGTCCCGAACGGCGGCGACCTCCGTCGTCCGGTGTCCGACCGCGCTGTGACGCCAGCCGCCCCTGCCGCCATCGATGCGGAGGCGCTCCGCGCGCGCTGGCCGGAGATCGTCGCGTCGATCCGGCGCGACCATCACGCTCCCATGTTGGCCGCGGCGCTGCTGCAAGCGGTCCCCGAGACCGGGCAGGATGCCAGTGTCCTGACCCTCCGCCTCACCGACCACAACGACATCTTCGCCCGCGCTCTGCAGGCCGCCGAAGTGGACATTGTGGCTGCCGTGCGCGCCGTGTGGCCTCGTATGGAGCGGATAGCCGTGGCAGTCGCCGAGGCGCAGGACGGCCCCGTCGTACCACCGCGTCGGATGAGTGTGGCCGCTGTGCGGGCGGAGCAGGTGGCAGCGCTCCGCGAGCGCGATGCCGTGCTCGGGGCCGCGATCGACGCCCTGGATCTGGAGTTGATTGAGTAGAGGCTAGCCACTAGCCCCCAGCCCCCAGCCCCCAAGCCATTAGATTTCGCTCCATGGCGGACCTGACGAAAATCCTGCAACAGGCACAACAGATGCAGGGGCGGCTCCAGGAGTTGCAGGATCAGCTGCAGCAGCAGACGGTCACCGCCAGTGCGGGTGGCGGCATGGTGACGGTAGAGGCGGACGGCAAAGGACAGATCCGGCGCGTCAAGCTGGATCCGAGTGTCGTAACAGCGAACGATATCGAGATGCTCGAGGACCTGATCGTCGTGGCTGTTGCTGAGGCTCAGAAAAAGGCCGCGGCGCTTGCCCAAGCAGGAGATGGGCAAGCTCACGGGTGGCCTGCCGCTGCCGTTCAAGCTCCCGTTGTGAGGTTCCCCTGCCGGCGCGGCAGACGGCGTTAGACGACGCGCTCTGTGACCGCCGGCCCGTGGAGTTGATGTGCCCGTGATCGACGACCTGGCGACCGAGTTGGCCAAGCTGCCCGGGATCGGGCGCAAGACGGCCCTTCGGTTGACCTACCACCTGCTCAAGCATCCACCCGAGGACAGCCGTCGGTTAGCAGCTGCCCTCCTCGCCGTGTCCGATCGGGTGAGGACCTGCGAGCGGTGCTTCAATCTGACCGAAGACGCCATCTGCGGGATCTGCCGCGACCATCGGCGCGACACCACGCTGATCTGTGCGGTCGAGGAAGCGTCGGACATTGGCGCGATCGAGCGGGCTGGCGAGTTCCATGGCCTCTACCACGTCCTCGGCGGCCGCCTGTCCCCGCTGGACGGCGTAGGTCCTGAGGATCTCACGGTTTCGCAGCTACTGGCCCGTGTGGCCGACGGGGCCGTCCGGGAGGTGATCATCGCCACGAATCCCAGCTTGGAGGGCGAGGCCACCGCCCTGTATCTCCAACGCCAGCTGGCCGGTCTACCCTTGACGGTGTCGCGCATCGCCCGCGGATTGCCCGTGGGAGGTGACCTTGAGTACGCGGACGGCGTCACTATCGCGCAGGCGCTGTCGGCTCGCCGGGAGATGCGGTGAAGCTGACGGGCGGCCGGCGAGTGGTTGTCGTGAGGACGCGGAATCGCGGGGGCACGGCCGTCGGTGGCGTCGGCGGACTCACGGCCCTCGGCTTTTTGGGTGGGCTCGCGATTGGCGTCGTGCTTTGGAGCAGTCAGCAGCAGCGGTACCGGCGAGGGCTGTTTAGTCGGTATCCGCTCCAGCGGCTGGCGGCCCTGGGGTATCTCAGCCGACAGCCATCGGCGGCGACGACGCAGCTCCTGCGTGACTACGTCAGGTGGGAAGCGCGACCCGTCCTCCGACGGCGCGGCCGGCAAGTGCTGCGGCGGATGGAGGCGTCACTCGAATAGGTGGGCCACATGACGGTTGGCGCGGCGAGTTGGTCCTTTACGGAAGATGACTACGGCGCAATCACTCAATCCCTCCAGCGCTTCCTGTACGAAAGCAACGCCCGCTGCGCCCTGCTGGTTGATCGGACTGGGCAATTGGTCACGACGGTGGGAGAACCCCCCGCCTTCGATCCGACGGCCTTTGCGACGCTGACCGCCGCGGACTTCAGTGCCAACGATCAGCTGGCCCGTTTGATCGGCGAACGCGATTTCAACACGCTGTTCCATCAGGGCGAACGCGAGTCGATGTACCTGGCGGACGTTGCGCGGCGCGTGATCCTCGTCGTCCTGTTCGACAACCGCACGACTCTCGGGCTGGTCCGGCTCAAGATGAAGGCCGCCGTCGACGACCTGACGTCGGCTGTTCGATCAGGTCTTCCAGCGGGGCAGCGTGGACGGCGGACCAGCCGTCCCCAATGTGCTGGCCGGCGCGGATGACGAGATCGACCGACTGTTCCAGTAAGGCACGGAGCGTCTAGTCGTGTCGATGATCAACTACGCTTCACGCGAGATCAACTGCAAGATCGTCTATTACGGCCCCGGTCTCGGGGGCAAGACGACGAATCTCGAGCACGTCTACAGCAAGGTGCAGCCCGATACGCGGGGGAAGCTCATCTCGCTCGCTACGGAAACCGAGCGGACCCTGTTCTTCGATTTCCTGCCGGTCGATCTGGGCACGATTCGCGGCTTCAAGACGCGCTTCCACCTCTACACGGTCCCGGGCCAGGTCTACTACAACGCCAGTCGCAAGCTGATCCTGAAGGGGGTTGATGGCATTGTCTTCGTGGCCGATTCGCAGATCGAGCGCATGGAAGCCAATCAGGAGGCCATGCAGAACCTGTACGACAACATGGCGGAATACGGCTACGATCTGCGTCGGATGCCATTCGTCGTCCAGTACAACAAGCGTGATCTGCCGAACGCCGCATCGATCGGGGACCTACAGGCGGCGCTCAACCCGGGTTGGGAGGTCGAGGATGCCACGCGTCAGCGCGTTCTGCCGGATGGAGCTCATCCGGGTGAGAACTTGATCGACCAGATCCCGACCGGCGAGTGGGTCGAGCGGGCGCCCTACGTCGAGGCCGTCGCGGTCAGTGGGGAGGGGGTGTTCGACACGCTCAAGACCGTCAGCAAGTTGGTGCTCAAGGCCTTGGCGTGAACGGCAGGGGATCCGGGGTCCGGGATCCGGGGTCCGTCTAAGGCGAGCCATTGCCCGCACGGCCTCAACATGGACGGATCCCGGACCCCGACCCCCGGATCCCCTGCCGTTTAGATTGCTGCCAATGGTGAGGTCGTGAATCTTCCGAACGCCATTACCATCGGACGCATCGCGATCGCCCCGATACTGGCGATCCTGGCGCTCGCGCCGGCGTGGCCGTTGCGACTGCTCGCGTTTGTAGCGTTCGTCGTTGCAGCGGCGACGGACTATGTCGACGGCAAGCTGGCCCGCGACCGCAACCTGGTGACGAATCTCGGGCGCCTGCTCGACCCCCTCGCTGACAAGGTCCTGCTCGTGGCCACGATGCTCCCGATCTACCTCCTGCAAGGGACGACCTGGGACAACGTGCCGTCGGCGGCGACCCTGTACGCCGTGCCCGCGGCGTGGCGCGAGCCGGCCCCGTTCTCGACCCCCCTCGGCAGCGTTGGACTCCCGCTGTGGGTGCTCGTCGTCGTGCTGAGCCGCGAGGTCTTCATGACGGTGTTCCGACAGGCGGCTGCGTGGCGCGGCGTCGTGATCGGCGCAATCTGGTCGGCCAAGCTCAAGACCGTGTTCCAATGGACGTGGATCGGCACTGCGTTGTTCTGGTTCGCCGCGGAACGAGCCGCCACTGTGTATGGCTGGACGGGGCGGCCACTCTGGCGAGTCGTCGCGTTGTTCGTCGGGTCGGTCGGCGTCGTGGCGATGGCTGGCGCCGTGTCGCTCACGCTCTACTCATTGGCGCAGTACCTGCGCCGTTACGGTGGCTTGTTTGCGCATCGAACTGATCACCATCGGGGATGAGCTGCTCCTCGGCTTTACAGTCGATACTAACGGCGCATACATCGCGCGGGAGTTGGCCGGCGTCGGTGTCGAAATCGTCCGGCGATCCACTGTCGGCGACCGACCTGCAGACATCGCTGCCGTGGTCGCAGATGCGCTCGAGCGCACCGGAGCGGTCATCACCACCGGCGGTCTCGGTCCGACCAGCGACGACCTGACCAAACCCGCGATCGCCGCGCTCTTCGGTCGCGAGATGCATTTCGACCCGTCCATCTACGCGCGGATCGAGCAGCGCTGGCGGGATCGTGGTCTACCGGGTGTCCCGCCGGAGACGAATCGCCAGCAAGCATTCGTGCCCGGTGGGGCTGACGTGCTCACGAACAACCACGGGACAGCTCCCGGCATCTGGCTGGAGGATGTCAGAGGGCGGTGGGTCGCCATGCTGCCGGGCGTGCCGCGAGAGATGCGCGGGATGCTGTCCGACGCTGTGTTGCCCCGGTTACGCAGTCGCACGGGTGAGGCGCCCGTCGTCCTCCGGTCTCGAACCCTGCGGACCACTGGCATCGCCGAATCTGCTGCGGCGGAGCAACTGGGCGATCTGGCTGCTGGCATGGATGGCATGCCGCTCGCCTATCTGCCCGGAGAAGACGGGGTGGACCTGCGACTCACAGTCCGGGGACTGCCGACGCGTGAGGCCGACCGCCGACTGGCTGCCGCCATCGCGCGACTCCGCGAGCGTCTCGGCCGGTACGTGTACGGGGAGGACGGAATCGACCTGGCTGCTGTCGTCATCGACATGTGCCGTGCCCGTGGGCTCCGCTTGGGCGTCGCTGAGAGCTGCACGGGCGGCCTGGTGGGCGGGCGCATCACTGGCGTCCCCGGGTCGAGCGATGTGTTCGTCGGTGGCGTGATCGCATACGACAATGCCGTCAAGCTCACGCTGCTCGACGTCGCGAGCACGGATCTGGCGACGGCAGGCGCCGTGAGCGAGCCCGTCGCTCTCGCGATGGCGCAGGGTGTCCGCACGCACCTCCACGTAGACATTGGGGTGAGTGTGACGGGCATCGCCGGTCCCTCCGGGGGCTCCCCGGACAAACCGGTCGGTACGGTCTGGATCGCGATTGCCGGTCCAGGACCGCTCGGCGACGGCGCGCCGAGCCGTGCCCGACGATCGACTTTCACCGGCGATCGCAACGAGATTCGGCGACGAGCGGCTCAGTCGGCGTTGAACCTCGTACGACTCACGCTCATGGACTGACACGCGCGCCGGCCCAGGCTGCCGATGCGGCAGAATTGGGGGGCACACCCGTTGCACGACCCTTCGGCGGCGTCGAGATTTCGCTCCACGCCGTGACGTGGGAACCGCCGCGCTCGCCGTGGCCCCCCGGCACCCCAGCTAGTTCGTCGCCGACCTGACGCAGAATGAGCTTCTCTCGCCGCCGCGCTCGACACGATCCCCATATGGATTACGATCACGACCCTGACGGCCGCATGGAGTCGCAGGCCGACGGGGACCCGCGCCCCAGCGAGTCGGGTCCCGAGGAGTTTGACAGTGACGCGACCGCGGCGAGCGACGAAGCCCGCGACCTCACTGCTCCACCTGGCGATGATGAGGCCAACAGGGCGGCCGCAGATCCCGCTGGCGCCGCCGAGTTGACCGAGCTACGCGATCGACACCTGCGACTCGCTGCCGAATATGACAATTATCGCAAGCGGGCGACGCGCGAGCGCCTGGAGGCGGGCGCACGTGGGCAAGCGGAATTGGTCAAGCAGCTCATCGACGCACTGGACGACCTGTCGAGATTCGCGCACGTCGACCCGGCATCGACTGACGCTGCCACGCTGACGAAGGGTGTGGATCTCGTTGAGCGGAAGCTCCTCAAAGTGCTTGGCGCTGCCGGCCTCGAGATCATCAACCCCGTCGATCAAACGTTCGACCCCAAGCTGCACGAAGCCGTCGCAACGGAGCGGGCTCTCAGTCCCGAAGACGATCATCTCGTCGCGCGAGTATACCAGCCGGGTTACGTGTTCAACGGTCAACTGCTTCGCCCGGCGCGTGTCGTCGTAAAGCAGTGGAACGGCTAGCGCGCGCCTGCTCACCGCTGGACGCTTTACATTCCGCCCATGCCCCAGACGAAGGACTTCTACGCAGTCCTCGGCGTGTCCGCGTCGGCACCGCAAGACGAGATCAAGAAGCAGTATCGCAAGCTCGCCAAGCGCTACCATCCGGACGCTAACGCGAACGATCCGAAAGCCGCCGAACGGTTCAAGGAAATATCCGAGGCCTACACGGTCATCGGAGATGCCGAGAAGCGCAAACAGTACGACGAAATGCGCCGGCTGGGGGCGTTCGGCGGGTTCGGCAACGGGGCGCCGTTCGGTGGTGCGCGGCCGGGCGCGCCCGGTCAGCGACGTCCGGGGCCCGCCAGTGGGCCAGGAGCCGGCGGCTCGTTCCGGTTCGAGGACTTCGACATCGGCGGACTGGGTGGCCTTGGCGACCTGTTCAGCTCGATGTTCGGGAACGGCGCGCGCGGCGGCGCCCGCGCGACTGGCCCCGAGCGAGGGCAGTCGGTCGAGACCTCGGTCGAGGTGCCGTTCCGCACCGCGGCGCTGGGCGGCAAGATTCCGATCGAGCTCGAAGTCAACGAGCAATGCCCGACCTGTCACGGCACGGGCGGCGCGCCCGGTGCCACGTTCAAGATATGCACGGAGTGCAACGGCCGAGGCGTCATCTCGCTCGGTCAGGGAAGCTTCGCCGTCACGCGGACATGTCCCGTCTGTCTGGGCCGCGGACGCATCCCGTCACAGCGCTGTCCGACGTGTAACGGCGTCGGCGAGGTCCGCAGTCGGAAACGCCTCCTCATTACGGTCCCACCAGGGACCGACACGGGCAGCAAGGTCCGTTTGCGTGGGCAGGCAGGCAAAGGCACCGATGGCGGCCAGGCCGGGGACCTCGTCATCACTTTCCAAGTGCAACCCGATCGCTTCTTCCGACGCGATGGTCTCGACATCATCGCCACCGTTCCGCTCAACATCGCGCAGGCCACATTGGGTTCACGCATCAGCGTGCGCACGCTGACCGGCAAGAAGGTCGCGATCCGCATCCCGGAAGGCACGGCAGCGGGGAAGCGCTTCCGCGTACCCGGACAGGGCTTGGAGAAAGACGGTCGAACCGGTGATCTGATCGTCGAAGTCACGATCAACGTGCCGGATCATCTGACCGAAGAGCAGCAGCGGATGATGCGGGAATTTGCGTCGGCTGGAGGGCTGAAGTACTAACGATCGGCACGACCGCTAACCCCGCCATGACCCAGAGCACCGGGCGCCAGATCACCCAGTAGCGCACACCCACCGGCCCCAAAGCGAGCACGCCCAACACTTCGAGGCCCAGCAGCACAGCAGCGATGCCGGCAACATGGCGCGGCAGATCTCCTGCGTCGGCCCCAGGTGCGCGGACCTCGTAGAGGCGACCCCTGTGTTGCCTGGTCCACCCCAGCGCAGCCACGACGACCAGTAACGCTGTCGCCAGGATCGACACGAAATTCCGGGCGGCGAGTAGCGGTAGCTCGGGGCGAACGCCGGTGATCGACGTTGCCACTTTGCGCGCGGCGAACGCTGCAACTCGCAGTGGATGAGCCGCGATGTCTCGAACGGCTGCGCGCACGAAAACCCGATTGGCACCTACTTCGTCTCGGGCGACGGTTTGCCGCCAAATGCCGCCGATGACAGCGGGGTCGGCCGAGAGACCATCGACCTGGCCCAGAGCGAGCGCCTGGGGCGCGTGCGGCTCATTCGACTCCCAGAGGGTGATGCCGTCATGCGACGAGCCGACGAGGAGGTGGCCCTGCACGATGGCATTCCGACCGGTCCAGCTCCCGACCGCAAGGAGCAGTCCGATACCGATGGCCACTCCCAAACGCCGGAGTGATCGCAACGGCGGGAGTGCGAGACAACAGAGCGTCACTCCCACGAGCGCGACGAGCGCCTCGCTGCGCGTGACAGCGGCCCAGCCGGCGGCAACCAAGACCGCGACGTCGCTGACGAATCCGCTCGTGGCCTGTCCTGCATGCTCACCGGGGCATACGTCGACCCAACGACGGAGCAAGACGGCCACGACGAACCAGAACAGGGCAGCGCCGAGGAAGGTGTCGTCGTACACGGGGCCGTGGACAGCCATCAGCGGATCCACCGCCGCGATGACCCCGGAAACCAGCGCTCCTTCTGGACCGAACAACGCGCCAGCCGACGCTGCCGCCGCGACGATCAGTAGCACCGCCACTGGGACGTGCCAATACGTGAACATGGAGGGCCGATGCAGCGCGAGCCCTGCGGCGAGGTACAGTGGCTCGCCCGGGAGATGATAAGACCGCAGCGGCGGGTCGGTGGGCACGACGGTGCCCTTGAGTCGGAGCCAGCTACCTCCTTCATAGCGTCCGCTGTCGGCCACGTTCGACGCAATGACGAGGGCCGCGTTTGGCATGACGTAGGTTGAGTGCCGCTCAGCACTCGCCAGCTGGATCACGAGCGCGAGCGCCGCGACGGTCAGCAGCGGCCTTTGCCTTAGCCTCGCCACCGTCCCGCGTACAAGACCAGGGTGCGACGGCGTCGAGACCCGTCTGCTACTGACGAACGCGGTGGCCGCGTCGTGTTGCATGGGGGCGTTCCGAGGAACGGTCGGGCTGGCTCCTCGCATTGCGCCCGGGCGCCTCTCGTCCTATGCGCTGGCCAGGGGCAGGAGCGCGCGGTGGCGACGCCCGACGCTCCGACTCGACGAAGGCGTAGCCTGAGCGGCTTCGATGACGCCGCCGCCCAGAACGCGATCATCGTCATACAAGACGACGCTCTGTCCGGGCGTCACCGCGAGGAGCGGAGTCTGGAGGCGCAGCGTGAGCTCGGCTGGACCGCGGGCGCCGACGCCGTCGACTCGCGTCACCTCCGCGATCGCCACGGCACCACGGTGTCGAATCTGTACACTTGCGCGAAGCCCAGACGTGGGCTCCAGTGTCGCAAGCCAATTGATCTCGCGCGCGACGATGGTGTGCGAGAGCAGAGCGTCTCGATCGCCAATGACGACCGTGCGATCGGCCGGGCGGATGGCGACGACGTACTGCGCCTTCGCCGAGCCCCCGGGCAGTCCTCGCCGCTGGCCGATCGTGTAGCGGGCAAACCCGTCATGGCGTCCGACGACGCGCCCGTCGGGTGTGACGATCGGCCCGGGCTGGAGCGCCTCCGCGCCGGCGCCGAGGCGCGCGGCAATCACGCGCGAGTGGTCGCCATCGCCGACGAAGCAGATGTCCTGACTCTCCGTCTTGTCCGCGACAACGGCGAGTCCGAGTGCTCGTGCGCGTTCGCGAGTCTCCGACTTGGTCAGATGGCCCACCGGCAGCAGCAGGCGAGCGACGGCCGACCGGTCGACGCCCCAGAGGAAATAGCTCTGGTCTTTGCCCGCATCGACGCCGCGTTTGAGCTGGCCGTGTTCCACGCGAGCGTAATGCCCGGTGGCGATCCGCGGGATGTCCAGCGCGTCCGCCTTCCTGAGCAGGTCTCGGAACTTGGTGAACGTGTTGCAGCGCACGCACGGGATAGGGGTTCGTCCACGCGCATACTCCATGACAAAATCCTGTACCACGTCGCGAGCGAATGGACGTTCCAGGTTCACCACGTAGTGTGGGATTCCCATCTGCGTGCACACGCGGCGTGCATCGTCGATCGAGTCCAGGGAGCAGCACGGACGGTCAGGCACATCGTCGCCATGGCAGAACAGCTTCATCGTCATGCCCACGACGTCATATCCGCCTTCTACGAGGAGGGCCGCGGCGACCGATGAGTCGACGCCGCCCGACATTGCGACGATGACGCGCTCGCCCATCAGGCTGTCGTCCCTGTGAGTCGACGCGCTTTGGCAACGAGTGAGGGAAAGAGCTGTCCGACGCGCGCGATGGCCTCGTCGGTCGTGAGTGCACCCAGACTCATGCGAATGGCGGCGACGGCCAGGTCGGGACGGACCCCAATTGCGGTCAGGACATGCGATGCCGTCACGCTTCCGCTTTGACAGGCCGAGCCCGCCGAGGCGGCAACACCGCCCAAGTCCAGCGCCATGAGCAGGGACTCGCTGTCGGTGCCGGGGACCGAAATGTTCGAGATGTGCGGCGCGCGCGGCGCCCCGCGGGCGTGCACGACTGCATCCGGGATGCGCGCGAGGATCTCGCGTTCGAGTGCATCCCGCATCCTCGCGAGCCGGGCACACTCTGCGTTCGATTCGGCGGCCGTCAGCTCCACCGCCCGAGCGAGCCCCACCGCAAATGCCACGTTCTCTGTCCCGGGTCGCCGTCCTCGGTCCTGCGTGCCGCCGTGCATCAGCGGCTCCAGCACCACCCCGCGACGAATGAAGAGCGCGCCAACGCCCTTCGGCGCTCCGATCTTGTGGCCGGAAATCGTCAGGAGGTCGAACGCCTGTCGGCGGGCATCGATCGGCAGCTTGCCGAAAGCCTGGACGGCGTCCGTATGGAATACGATCCCCCGCGCGTGCGCACGGTCGGCGAGGGACGGGATGTCCTGGACCGTCCCGATCTCGTTGTTCACCCACATTACCGAGCACACGGCGACGCCATCCTGCACCAGCTCGTCATACCGAGCGCGCACGACGACACCGTTCGAGTCGACCGGCAGCATGTGCGTCGTGGCGCCTTCGGCGGCCGCCTGTTGGACGGATGCGAGCACGGCTTTGTGCTCGATCGGCGTCGAGACGACAGACGTGCGCCCGCGCGCGCGGGCTGCCCGCCAGGCGCCCAGAGATCGCGAAATTGTCACCCTCGGTCCCGCAGGAGGTAAAACACACCTCATCGGCGTTCGCGCCGAGGCAGGCCGCCACTCGCTCGCGCGCCTCGTCGAGCGCCGCACGCGCTTCGCGACCCCAGCGATGCATGCTCGACGGATTACCGAACCGCGGTCCGAAGAACGGCGCCATCGCTTCGCGTACTTCGGCGCGGACCGGCGCGGTCGCTGCGTGATCCAGATAGATCGGTTCAGGCATGGGCCAAATATACAGGCGCTACGCCGCCGCGCCGTAGCGGCGCGGCTCCGGCACCGGCGCCAGCGCCGCGAGACCTGCCCAACGATCCTTGAGGCGTAAGAACCGCGACTCGTACACCTGGTAGCTCACCCAGGCGGCCAGCACAGATCCCAGCGCCGAGCCCACGACGAACCGCCACTCTACCCGGTGCAGGATGGGCACGTCACGCGTGATCCACCACATCACCATCGGATGAAACACGTACAGCCCGTAACTGTAGCGCCCCGCTGCCCGGAGCAGCGGCCATTCGAGGACCTCGGACTGCATGGTGCCACCGGCGAACACCAGTCCCGCGAACGTCCAATCGAGTGCGCTGTAGCCGATCACGACCATGCCTGGGTCGATGAACTCGACGGTCGGCCGGACGATCACAAGCCCCGCGGTCACGATGACGCTCACCACCGTCGCAGGCACGAGCCAGCGACGCACCGCAGCGACGCCGCCGGGTCCGCGAACCGCCAGCGCGACGATCGCCCCGGCCGCCAGGGCATCGGCGCGACAGGGCAGCAGACCGTAGGCGAGGTCGGCCATGCCGCGAGCCACCAGTATGATGCGGAGCACGAAGGCTCCCGCAACGAGTGTCGTCGCGATGGCGAGTGAGCGGCGCCGCGAGCACCGCCAGACCACGAGTGGCCAGACGAGATAGAACTGTTCTTCGATCGACAGGCTCCAGAAGTGCGTCAAGAACGTGAACGTCCGCGGATGTCCGAGCGCGATGCGCCAGTCACAGAGGTACGTCCAGTACCAGATCTGCTCCGGCCGCAGCGCGATGTCGTCCAATCGGTGGCTCCAACCCATCAGAGGACGGACGATGAATACGACGACGAGCACGCCGTAATAGAGCGGCAGGATGCGAAGCGCGCGGCGGATGTAGAAGGCGCGTCCGTGGCCGGGCAGGGCACGAGTGTCCCAGAGGATCCCGGTGATCAGGTATCCGGAGAGGACAAAGAAGAGGTCCACCCCCGACCAGCCCAGGGCCGTGACCGGGGAGCGCCAGAATGTGAAAGGCCATGACCAGGATCACGGCCAGACCACGGACGCCGTCCAGCGCGGGGACGTGGCGACCGACGATACTGACCGGCGCGCCGCTCGTGACCGGGGGAGTTGCCGAAGGACTCACGTTGAGCCGACGAGGCTGCAGCAACAGAGTCACGCGTATAGCATCTTATCTAAGAATGACTGCGCCGACCTCTCGCCCGCACGCCGGATCAACGGTGCTCGCCGCCCTCTTGCTCGCCGGCACCGCATTGCTCGGCGTCGGCGCTGCGCTCCACCCGATGCTTCCGCCCGCGCTGTCGGGTCAGCTCGACGTCATTGCTCACACCGCTGACTGGCGCGGCCTTCACGTCCTCATGTTGGCCGGCTCCGCGCTCGTGATGGTCGGCCTCTGGGGACAGCTGGGGATCGGCAGCACGAGGCGGGCGCTTCTGGCCCCCATCTTTGGCACGATCGTGATCGGCCTCGCACTCAATGCGAGCAACATCGCATTCATGGCGCAGATGGGGACAGCCGACGCTGCGCGCTACGTGCAGGGTCACACCGCGGCGGCTGGGGGGTTCGCGCAGGGACATGCCGCATCGCTCCTCCAGGCGCGAATCGGCAATGGGCTGACCGCGATCGCCTGCCTCGCACTCGCGGCGGTTACCTGGGGTGACGTGCGAGCGCCCCGCGTCCTGAGTGTGCTCGCCGCGCTCGCGGGCCTCGGCGGGCTGGTTGGCGTCATCGCATTCGATCCCGCAAGCCGCGGCGCGGTCACGGCCGTCGCGTTGTTCTGCGTGTGGGCTGCCCTCGCGGCGATCCGCGTGCTGCGGCGCGGCCGCTCTCGCGGCCGAGAGAGTAGAACCACGGAGAGTAGAAAGTAGACGACCCACGCAGCCTGCTCTTGCCTTCCGCTGTCGTGATCTACTTTCTACTTTCTGTACTTCTACTTTCTCGGGCGCGAGGGCGCCCGCGAGGAGCGGCCATGTCGATTTCCCGGCGTACTTTTCTCGGAGCGGGGGCCGCGGCGGCCACGAGCTCGGTTCTGAGCCGCCAAGGCTTGGCGATGCCATCCTTCGGCGTCACCGATCGGGCCAGTACCCGCGTGTCTGCGGGACGTCCAGTGATCATCGCATCGGCGAACGGCATCCGCGGTGTCGCACGGGCTTACGAAATGATGAGTCAGCAGGGCGCCGATCCGCTGGACGCCGCGATCGCAGGGGTCAACATCCAGGAGCTGGACCCCGATGACCATTCGGTCGGTCTGGGCGGCCTACCCAACGAAGACGGGATCGTGCAACTCGACGCCAGTGTGATGCACGGACCGACGCGCCGCGCGGGCGCAGTCGGTGCCCTGGAAGACATTGCGACACCCTCGCTCGTCGCGAAGGCGGTGATGGATTATACGGATCACATCTTCCTCGTCGGCGCCGGCGCCAAGACGTTCGCAATCGAAATGGGTTTCAAGGAGCAGAATCTCCTGACCGATTACAGTCGCCAGGCGTGGCTTCGCTGGAAGGCCAACCTCAATCCCGACGACAACTGGCTGGATCATCCGGGCAATGTGAAGATCGCGGAGCCAGTCCCGTATACGCACGGCACGATCAACATGAACGCAGTCGATGCCAAGGGCGATATCGGCAGCGTGACCACGACCAGCGGCCTGTCGTGGAAGATCCCGGGTCGCGTCGGCGACAGCTCCATCATCGGGGCGGGTCAGTATTGCGACAATGCCGTCGGCGCCGCGGGATCGACCGGACGCGGTGAGGCCAACATCAAGATTTGTGGGGCGTTCCTCGCGATCGAGCTCGTCCGACAGGGCAAGGATCCGGAGGCGGCCTTGATGACCGTGCTCGAGCGCGCGGTGGCGATGACGGAAGCGCGCCTCTTGGATGAGCGTGGCCGGCCGAAATTCGACCTCGACTACTACATCGTGACCAAAGACGGGCGTTACGCAGGCGCCACCGTGTACGAAGGCTCGCAGTTTGCGGTCGCGGATCCGCGTGGCGCCCGCCTCGAGCACTCGGCTTTCATGTTCAGGGCGACCGAGCGGCCACGTTCACCAGGTGTGTAACCGCCGACGAGGAGATGTGCTATGGCTGGTACGTGCTCTCACCTCGACCAGATCGAACCCGTGCATCCCCGGACAGCGGGATGCGAAGAGTGTTTAAAGATGGGCGACAGGTGGGTCCACCTGCGGATGTGTCAGATCTGCGGCCACGTCGGCTGTTGTGACTCGTCGAAGAACCGGCACGCGACGAAGCACTTCCACTCGACGAAACACCCCATCATGCGCTCCGTCGAGCCGGGAGAGTCGTGGAGCTGGTGCTACGTCGACGAGATAGAGGTCTAGGACGGGCGCTACCGCGCCCGAGAAAGGAGACCTGCAGAAAGGAGAGAGGAGATAACTGCGCCCCGTGCCATGGGCGGGTTAGGACGACGGCATACGTCACCCCGTTCTGACGCTCTACGAGCGTCAGAACGTCCCGACATTGAGTGCCGCGACGTCGTCGACGCGCATGGTCTCGAAGGTGAAGAACGGCTCCCCATATCGGCATCGAATCAGCGAGCCATAATGGGCAGCCTGGTGGCGGAGGATCTCCGCGAGCGGCTCGCCATTGGGATAGACCTCGCCAGCTTGTGAGACGCCCTCGAACTGCGAGGCGTAGCAGAAGACGGCTTGGAGCTTGCGCTCGAACACGCTCGAGATGTCGACCACGAACGACGGTTTCTGCCAGTCCTCGCGGAAGGACAGGCAATGGAGCACCTTGAAGGGGCGGTGCTTCGGCACATCAGGCGCAAGCTTGGCGAGGCCGGCAACGAAACACGCATCGCGAACTAGCTCGGCCGCGGTCCGATGGTCCGGGTGACGGCCCTGTATGGCCGGTGCGATCACGACACGGGGCGTGAACCGCCGAATGAGGCGGGCCAGGGCCACGCGAGTCTCGGGAGTGTTGACGATGCCGGCGTCCGGCAAGCCGAGATTCTCACGCGCGCGCACGCCGAGCACCGCCGCTGCTTTGGCTGCTTCAGACGCCCGAAGCGCTGGTGTGCCGCGGGTGCCCGTTTCGCCGGCGGTGAGATCGATGATCCCGGTTTGTCGGCCGAACTCCTGAGCGCGCAGAAGCGCGCCCCCGCAGGTCAGCTCGATGTCGTCGGGGTGGGCGGCGATGGCGAGGACGTCGACTGCGGCCGGGGCCATGGGCGAAGCTTGATGGGGTGGTGCGTCATCGGGATCCGGCCGACGACGATGCCACGAGGCGTGGCGAACCGCTGATCCAGAGCGCACTCCGCTGCGACTCGATGGGCGAGCGCTCGCGCGTTCCGGATGCAAGCATCGATCCCGACGCCGCCCAGCCAACCGCCGCCCAAATAGAGGCCTGGATGGGCCGCCTCGATAGTCGATGCAGCGTGATCGACCGCGTCGTGCCCGAGCTCGTATTGTGGCAACGCACCCATGGATGTCGCCCGGTGCACGAAGGACGGCTCGCCCCGCAGGCCCACCAGGCGGCGCAGATCCGCGACGACGGCGCCTTCGATGGTCTCGGTCGTCGCGCTCGCCAATCCCTCGCGGCCGGGACCCCCGACCACGCACGTCATCGCGACATGGCCGACCGGGGCTCGACCCGGGAACAGCGACGACGCGAACAGGGCACCGCGGATAGCGTAGGGTGCACCGGCCGGCACGACCATGCCCAGACCATTGAGCGAGTGGCGGACATGCTCGCGGCGAAATCCGAGCGTGAGCACGGTCAGCGGCGTGTAGGGGATCCCGCGTAACGCCGCTGTGAGGCGATCGACCGAATCAGGCCATGCGATGGCACCAATCGTGTGGGCAGGCGCCGCGTAGACGACTGCGTCAACGGCGACACGTCGCGTCGCGCCCCCCGTACGGGCGACCGTGAGCATCCAACCGCTTGCGGACCGGGAGATGCCCGTGACCGCACTGCCAGTGTGGATGGTTGAGCCGAGGCGGCGTGCCAGCGCATCGGTGAGCGTCTGCATGCCGTCCCGAAATGAGAGGAGCCGAGCCGTCTCCAGCGGGGCAGGGCTGGGGTGCCGACGCGCGACCATTGTCGTCGCAGTCAGTGACCCGTGCGCGCCCTCGCCCGCGGCGATCGCTGGGAGGGTGTGCCGGAGCGACAGTCGGTCCGCATCGCCGCCGATCCAGCACGCAACGGCCGGCGCGATGATGGTATCGAGCACCTCGGCCCCGAGTCGCCGCCGCACGAATGCGCCGATGCTCTCATCGTCATCGCTCGAGCCGACGCGACGCCACGGCTCACTGAGTAGACGGATCTTGGCCGCCCACGACAGGAGTGGCGTTCGGAGGAGACCGGCGAGCGTTGTTGGCACCGCGGACAGGCGCTTGCCGCGCACGGCAAAGAGCCGCGCAGCGCGCAACTCGACGTCGACGGCCTCCGGTGCGAGGTGCAACTCCTCCACGAGCGCGTCCAGCACGCTACTGCGCACGGCGCAGGTCGGGCCGGCCTCGCCCAAGTACCCGTTCTCGACGGCGGTGGCTACCGTGCCGCCGACACGTCGGGTTGCCTCGTAGAGGCTGACCCGAGCGCCCAGCACGCGGAGCGTGTGCGCGACCGTGAGGCCCCATAAGCCACCACCCACGACCGCGACCGATGACGGCACAACGGCCACAGAGGTCGAGAGGTCGACAGGCATCGTGCGCATGGCTATACCGGGTTATGTCAGAGTGCGCGGCGCCCGTCAAGGGCGGATCCGCTGATGCCGATCGGCACGCGTCTGGACCGCTGGGGGCGACGCATGCGTCGCCCCAATAGACTACGCGATCACTCGTGTCGCAGCGCTGCCACAGGGTCCAGGCGCGCAGCTCGGTATGCCGGGTAGATCCCAAACAGAACGCCCGTGACGACGCTGCTGGCGAGGGCCATCACAACCGCCATGGGTGGCACGGACGCAGCGATGGGGGTCGCCGAGCGGACCGCGAAGGCCAATCCCCAGCCCACGATGAGGCCGATCCCGACCCCGATACCGGTCATCGTGATCGATTCGACGAGGAACTGCCACAAGATGACGAGTTTCGTGGCACCGAGCGCCTTGCGCACGCCGATTTCGCGGGTGCGTTCGGTCACGCTGATCATCATGATTGCGATGACCCCGACGCCTCCCACCATGAGCCCAACCGACGCCAGAACGAGCGTCACGGAGAACATCACGCCGAACACGCTGTTGTAGATGCTGTACAACCGGTCCGGTGTCAGGACAGCGAAGTTGTTCTGCACGGCCGGGCGCAAGCCCCGCATCGAACGCATCGCGGCGATGACGTCGTCGATCGCGTCGTCTCGTGTGACATTGTCTCGCGGCTTGATCGTGAAGCCCGCGTCCCCCACCCAGACGGGAAAGTGTCGGAGCAGTGTCTGGATCGGGATGATGGCGATGGCGCGATCGCCACCCGTGAGAAAGCTCGCTTTGTAGTGATACAGGCCGATGATCTGGTACGGGCTGTTGTCGAGCAGGACCGTCTTGCCGAGCGGATCGCGGTTCTGGAACAGGTTCGTTGCCATCCGGTCGTTGATGATCACGACGTGCGCGCCGCTCTCATTTTCCTGGGCGGTAAAGGAGCGACCGGGGTTAATGTCGCCACCGTCGGTCTGCGTCCACCCGGGCGTGTAGCCGTGTAGCTCGGCCGATCGGAGCCGGCGGTCGGCATACTTCGCTGAATGTGGACCAGTCGATCTCCACCGTGACGCCGGCCAGGGACGGTAGCGATGCCAACGCCTCGCCTTCGCTGAGTCTGAGCGGCGGATTGTGCCGCCACGGGCATTGCGCGTCGCTCCCATCGCAGTCGCTGAAAACGATGGGATAGCGCTGGAGAAAGAACGTGGTCGCACCTGCCGACTCGATATCGGCCGCGACGCTCTCGTTGATCCCGTGGATGGCGGCCGCCATCGCCACGACGACGAACACGCCCACCGAGATGCCGAGGATCGTCAGCCCGGCGCGCACCTTGTTGGCGCGCAGCGCATCGATCGCAATCGTCACGCCCTCCAGCGTCTGACCGACCCGGGTGCGCAGCGACATCGGCTATTCCTGGCGCAGCGCCGCGATCGGGTCGAGCCGTGCCGCCCGGCTCGCGGGATACACGCCCGACACGATTCCCACGCCCGCCCCGACCACGAGAGCGACTGCCACGGACCAGGGCACCACATACACGGGCATGAACGTCGTGTGTCGCACGATCTCTGCGATGGCCACGCCGAGCCCGATGCCGACCGCTGCCCCGATGGTGCTCAGCGTGGCCGATTCGATCAGGAACTGCGCCAGGATGTCGCTCCGACGTGCGCCGAGCGATTTGCGGATGCCGATCTCCCGCGTCCGCTCAGCCACGGCCACGAGCATGATGTTCATGATCACGATGGCGCCCACAACCAGCCCGATTGCGGGCAGCACGACGGCGGCGAAGACCAGGTAGGTCTGGATCTTTTGCCAGAACGCGAGCGCCGACTCCGGCGTCTGTTCGGAGAAATTGTCCGGCTGTTCGGGTCGGAGGTGGCGACGCGTGCGCATGACTTGCCGGACCCGCTCTCGAGCGTCCGCCAGCACCTGATCGTTGACGCCCTGCACGACGATCGCGTCGATGACACCTCGCTGCCGGTTGAGGAGCCGGTGGACCGGTGCGCGGTACGGCGCGATCACGAACCGATCCAGCGACTGGCCGAAGATGCTCCCCTGTTTTTCGCCGACTCCTACGATCGTGTACGGGATGCCGCCCATCCGGAGGGTCCGGCCGATCGGGTTGACCGTCGGGAAAAAGTGACTCTGGATGTCCTGTCCGATCACGGCGACCAACGCGCCGGACTCAGTCTCCTGCTCCGTGAACGTTCGCCCGCTGACGACGTCGAGATCGCGGATCTTGAAGTAGTCGCCGCCCACGGCATAGACGTCGACGCGCCGGGGGGCGGTGTACTGCGACTCGACGAACAAGCGGTCCTGGCTCAGCATGTACCAGCGCGTGCCCGGTGGCAGAGCGTCCACGACCGGATGCACGTCGTCTTCTGTGACGCGCGGCCGGTGCATGTAGTCCTGCCAGGTCGCGTCATCAATGTCGCCAATGTTGATGTCTGGGAAGTTTCGGAGCTCGAAGCTGTGGATCGCGATGATCTTGCCGACGATGCTGTGCTCCATGTACTGGCCCATGCCCTCGACGACCGATACGACGGCAATCAGAAACATGACGCCGATGGTGACGCCCAGCAGCGTGAAGAAGCTTTTCAGCCGCTGCACGCGGATCTGCTCGATGGCCAGACGGAAGGCTTCGAACCAGCTCATCGATCAGGCCACAGCGGGCGGTGCGAGCTCGCCGCGGGTGGCCGTCTGCTCGCGCCGGTCATCGCTTGCGATGACACCATCGCGCAGGACGACTACACGGCGCGCGTGCGCCGCGATGTCGGGCTCGTGCGTCACCATGATGACCGTCTGCCCGTGGCTGGCCAGATCGCCGAAGACGCGCATGATCTCGTCGGATGTCACCGAGTCGAGGTTCCCCGTCGGCTCATCGGCGAGCAGGATCGACGGACGATTGACGAGCGCCCGCGCGATCGCCACGCGCTGGCGCTGGCCACCGGAGAGCTCGTTGGGCCGGTGCAGAATCCGGTCACCGAGCTGAACCGACTCGAGCGCTTCGATCGCCCGTGCCCGCCGCTCGGCCGCCGGGACGCCGGCATACACGAGCGGCAGCTCGACGTTGTGCAGCGCCGTGGCGCGCGCCAGCAGGTTGAACGTCTGGAACACGAACCCGATCTCACGGTTTCGGATGCGCGCGAGCTCGTTGTCCGACATGTCCGACACTTGAATGCCGTTCAGCCAGTACTCGCCGGCGGTCGGCGTATCGAGGCATCCGATCAGGTTCATGAGCGTCGACTTGCCGGAGCCCGACGGTCCCATGATGGCGACGTATTCATTGCGGCGGATCGCGAGGTCGACGCCCCGAAGCGCACGGACGATCTCGCCGCCCATGTCGTATTCGCGCCGGAGGCCGCGCGCGACGATGACCCAGTCTTGCGATGGGACGATGCCCGTCTGGTCGAGGACGACGCGCCGCTCCGCAGTCGTACTGAGACCGACCAGCTCGGCCTCGTCCACCGCCATGAGGGGGCGGGTCATGACTTGAACTGTGCTCCGGTCGCTTCGGGCTTTGCCTCGTGCACGAGCGTGCTGTCCTTGAGGTCGCGGATCGCCTGGTACGTGCCGCCCACGATGCGCTCACCTTGACGAAGGCCGCTCAGGACCTCGAAGTAGGTTTCACCCGCGATCCCGACTTTGACCGGTCGGAACGTCACCCTATTGGTCGGGCCGACGACGAACACACCCTCGACATCGCGCTTCCCGACCTGCTTCGTCGGCGGGCCGGAGCGTCCCAGGACGACGGCCGAGTCTCCGTTCGGCATGGTCTGGTTGTCCCGTACCGTCAGAGCAATGATCGGAATCGACAAGACATTCGCCCGGGTGTCGGTGATGATCTTGGCCGTCGCCGAGAAATCCGGCCGCGTGTCCGGCGGCGGGTTGAGGAGTTGGATCGTGACCAGGTAGTCGACTGCCTGGTCCGTCGAGGTCCCGTTGTCGGATGATGTCGCCGCGGGATTCTTGACGGCGCTGTTGGCGATCTTGGTTACGCGTCCACGGAAGGTCGTGTCGGGGAACGCGTCGAGCTGGATCACGGCCGTATCGCCGACCTGGATGTGCGCGACGTCGGTCTCGTCGACCTTGACCTTGGTCTCCAGCACGTTCATGTCGCTGATCGTGAGCAGCGTCGCGGCGTCCTTGTTCAGCGTGCCCTCGATCGCGGTTTCGCCCTGCTCGACGACGAGGCGCGTGACTTTCCCCGGCATCGGGGCACGAATCGTCGTCTTGCTCAACGCGCTCTGATCATCGCGCAATGCGGCCGCGGCCTGATCGATCTGGTCATGGGCCGCCAGGGCGGTCGCCTTCGCGACGTCGAGCGTCGTGCGCAGCTGTTCGAGCTGCTCGTCGGAGATGAGCAGCGGATTCGCCTTCTTGATTTGAGCCGATCGGTCGTAGTTGTGCTGGGCCTGTTCCGCGTTGTCCGTTGCTTGCAACGCCTGCGCGTTCGCTGCGGCCAGCGCGGCCTGTGAGCGCTCCACCGCGGCCTGGTAGGTGGACGGGTCGATCTGCACCAGGAGCTGCCCCTTCGCCACGTTCTGTCCTTCCTTGACGGCAAGCGTGATGATGCGTCCGGAGATGTCGGCGCTCATGTCGACCTTGGTATGCGGCTCGACCTGGCCGCTTGCTGTCACCGAGGCGACGAGATCTCGTCGCGAGACGGGCTCGATCTTCACGGCCACACTCTTGGGACCGCGCGTCGCTGCCACGGCGACGGCCGCGACGAGGATGACGGTGACGATGGCTCCGGTGATGGACCACTTAGTACGCGGTGTCATTCGATGTCCTGGTGTCTGTCTGTCACGCATGGGAAGCGGGGCAGGGGTATTCGGGTACACGGGCGTGCATGGCGATCATCGGAGCGGCCGTCCGACCGCGCTTTCGAGCGCGGCGAACGCCTTATGGTAGTCATACACCGCAGAGATCCGACCGTTTTCCGCCGTCTCGTAGGCGGCCCGTGCATCGGCGACGTCGACGAACGTCGCCGCCCCGACGCGGTAGCGCTCCTCCGAGAGCGTGAGCGCTTGACGCGCGGCGGTCGAGTTCTGGGATTGGATCTGAACGGTGCGGACCGACGTCGTGAGCGTCAGATACGCGCTCGTGACATCGGCCGTCAGTTGCAGCTCGCGCGCGCGCTCGTTGTACCGCGCGTCTTCCCGGTTCACCTCGGCCTGTTCGATGTTCTGCTCGCGCTGGAACCCATCGAAGAGGGGGAGGGTGAACGTCGCCGTGAGCTGCCGCGGGATATTCTGGAACCCGAACGGGAAGTGTCCGTTCATGGCCCGATACGATGCGATTTGAGAGGCCGTGGGTGTGGCCGTCCCGCAGCCCTGGCCCGGCAGATGGACTGCCTGGAAGAGGGTATCCAGCGTCTGACAGGACGAGTACCCCTGGGCGAAATTGGCCTCGTTCAACTCGACGAGGTACTGGCTGTTGGTGAATTGGTAGGTGTACGCGCTGACCCCGGTGCTCACCTGGAGTTGGGGTGTGTACAGTCCGTTCGCGCGATGCACCCCGACGTCGGCCGCGTGCTCGCGAGCGCGCAGGGCATTCACCTGCGGGTTGCTGCGCCGCGCCAGATCCAGCACGCTGTCGAGGGTGAAGGAGGGCATCGCGACGGCGAAGCTATCGACGAGGCGCACCCCGGCCGGCTGTGGTACTCCCATCTGCTGGAACAGGCGCAGCTTGTCGATGTCCACGAGGTTATGAGCCTGGATCGCCTGGACCTGTTGCTGTCCGAGCGTCACGGTTGCACGCTGCTGATCCAGCAGCGTGGCACTACCCACTGCGACTTTCGCTCGCGACAGGTCGAGCTGGGCCTGATCGTCCCCCACGAGCGTGTCCTGCAGCGCAGCCTTGGCCTGATCTTCGAGGACAGTCACGTACTGCTGGGCGACCGTGCTCTCGAGAGCTTCCGCCTGGCCGGCGACGTCCGCCCGGGCCGCGTCTCGATTGGCTCGTGCGTAGGCGGGGGTGAACAACGTCGCCGCGCTCAGTGTGTAATTGAGGTTGAGACCGTAGAACGATTCGAGGTAATCCGATCCGGCGCCGAGAAAACTGCCGCTCACGACCGATTCCCCGCCTTGCTGGTATGTCCCGAAGAGCTGCGCGGATGCCTGCGGGAGGAGCTGCCCGTACGCCGCACGGACCTGGGCGCCAGCGGCGTCGCGCGCCGCGATGCTCTGGAGAAAGGTCGGGTTGTTCTGGTCGGCGACCCGGAGGGCGTCTGCCAGACTGAGCACGGGGCCAGCGGAATCCGGCGCAGGCGCGGCACCGACGAGCGGTGCCGGTCCAACGCGCGCGGCGGCCGTCTGCTGGGCAGCTAGCGGCGCGGCGAGCCCAACTGCGGTGACGAGGAGTGCGAGTCGCATCATTCTCGAAGAGTCCATCGATGGCGGGGCCGGAGATCCGCCCCTTTGCGGGGTCCTACGGACCAGCCGGGCCCGCGGTTTCAGGCGGCGTTCGCGGCCGGTACGGCCGACGCCTGCATCGCCCTGGTGATAGCGCGCCACGAATTGCCTCCACAACCGGTCGGAAAGGCGCCGGGTTCGTCCGGTCACGACGGGAGATCGTCACGCAGCACGACGAGGCCACGGGCTGGAATCGCCACGCGGAGTACCCGTCCCTCTTGGTCGGCCCAGACATCGCGCGGCTGGCCATCGCCATCCCGGATCCGAAAATGCATGGCGTCGCACGGTTGCCCGGCAACGTCGACGCGTTCGTCGCCAACGATGACGATCGGCGCCGCAACCGTTCCTCCTCGCAGTGGAATTAGGAGTGGCACGAGCAGCGATCGCCCCGTGTCATGGAACGAGCCGATGGTCGCCCGCGCGATAAAGTAGTACTGCGCAAACACATCGTCATCAAGCAGTCGTGCGCCCGACGCCACCAGGAACTCTGTCGCGGACTCGCCGCCACTCGTCTGAACTCGTTCGCTTCCACGGCCCCGAACGACCTGGAGGGTCAATTGGCGCTGTCGATGGTCGGCTGCGAACTCATCGAGTTGATAGCGCATGGGAGTCCCGCCCGAATCGGTTCGCAGCACGGGCACCAACCGCCGCGTCAGATAGACGGCCGATCCTTCGACCAGGTACCCGCCATCTGGCGGCGGCAGCCGGTGGATCGTGAAGACCTCTTTGCCGACCTTGGATCCGCCCTGCAACACGGTGAAGCTGCCCGCGTCAGCGATGCCCGACTGCGGTTGGCGAGCCAATGCGGAACGCGCCGCGCCCGGCGGGACAACCCTGAGCGCCCCCGGGGGGATTGGCGGGCTGCCTCCCAGATCGCGGAGCGCCGCCAGCGCCGCGAGCGCGAGGAACGTGCGCAATCGCCGCGTCCGATCCCGCTAGTCCACTGCGCTCGGTGCCTTGAACACATGCTCGGCGATACGCTCGCGCACATGTCGATACAGCACTTCACCCTTCGTCGCGGACGCCCCGTCGACTCCGTCCGCCAGGCGCCACTCGTCACTGGGGGTCCGCAGGCGCCGCCACGGACTCGGTCGCCGCCCGGGAGGCTGCGGGGTATTATCCTGCGCCAATCGCAGATCCACGAGCTGCGGAGCCAGGTACAGCATGAGCAATGTCTCAGCCTCACCGCCACGCCGCCATCGTCCTCGACCGGCGGCCGGTGCGCCCGCCGCGGCCCCCGCGGCGTCCACGACGCGGACACGCGCGTCGAGTGTCATCACCGTTGCGAGTGCCTCCTGATGTGCGTCGTCGCCGTTGGCGGTCAGCAGGACGAACTCGCGCACCCCGGCCTGCTCCCACGAGGCGAGCAAGTCGTTGAGCAGCAGGTGCAACGTCTTTTTGCGAACCGAGCCGGCGTGGGGCGAGCCGTGGGTCGCGGCGTCGGAGGCGCCGTACTCGACGGTCGGAGCACGGAGTACGCCGAACTCCGCCGACAGATCGTCGGCCAGGCGATCAACCAGGATCGTGTCGCACCCGATGGGCAGATGAGGACCATGCACGTCGCACGTACCCACTGGAATGATGAGCCGCGGGTCCGCGGCGACCGCCGCGGCGATGCGTTCCGGGGACAGGGACTTCAATCGCTGCGGAGCTGCCATTTCCGATCGTCGTGTGAGTGCGGCGGGATCCGATCTATTGACTGACGATCAGACCCTGGCGGCGGAGTCGCGGCCCGGGCCCTTTCGCCCGACGGGCCGTGCCCCGACACCGTGGTGGACCGTCAGCACGGCCATCGCCCTGCTGGCGGGCGCGGCATGGCTGCGAGATCCCGCCGTACCTTACCTCGCGGTGTGCGGCGCCGCCACAGTCGCCACCGTCGTCCAGACGCTCGGGCGTCGCCGCCTCGGAGCGCGCGTGGCGGCGGTTGCGCTCATCGGGTTCATCGCGCTGGCCGTGGACGGACAGTGGATGCTCGCGCGGATTGACCGGGCGTGGCCGACGACCGTTGCGCGGATTACGAGCCGCAGCACCGCCGCCATGCAACGCGAGCTCGCGGAGCTGGCGCAGGGTCTAACGCACGATGCATCGCGGGCCCTGCGGGCACCCGCGTCGCCTGCGGCCGCGTTCCGATGGCTCGCTCCGCTGGCGCGCGGCTTGGGCGACCGCGGGATCGTCTTGTATCGCGGGCAGGGAGCCGTCGCATGGGCGGGACGCGTGGGCGCCCCGGTCGACTCCAGCGGCGCTCCGTTCGCCGTGGTACGAACGCCGTTCTACGTCGTGTTGCAAGCGACGGCCAGCCGCGGCCCCGACCGCGCGATCGCGACGGCTGTCCTGCACGCGGACCCGCCCGGCGATCGTCTGTCGGACCCGCTGGATACCGAGGTAGCCTCTCGGACCGACGTGGACAGCTTCACGGTTGCGCTGCCGCTGTTCGGAGAGGACGTCTCGCAGGATGCCGCGGACCCTCCGGCGACGTTGGCGCCCAACGGGGTCCCGCTGGTGGCCTTTCGAGCGGTGCCTCCGAGTCGTGACGAGGCGCGGCTGCGCGCCACTGAGCGCGTCACGAGTCGAGGCGCGCTCGTCATTGCGGTCGCGATGCTGGCGTTCGTCGTCGCGGAGTGGCGGCCGCGTGCGCCAATGTGGTGGCGCCGGGTCGTCGCCCTGGCGGTGCCACTCGCCACGCTAGCGGCGGTCCCGCTCAACGCGTTTTCCAATGCGAGCCGGCTGTTCGATCCGACCTACTTCTTCTCGCCGGTCGGCGGTCCGTACACGGCGAGCGTGGGCGCGCTGGGCGTGACCGGTGCGATCGCGCTGCTGGCAGCCCTGGCTGCGGCGCGGGCGCCATTCCGCCTCCGGCCTGCGTGGCTCGCCCTGCCCGCCTCAGTCGCGATCAGTGTCGGTGCGCTCGTCGCGTTGCGACATGTGGCCGGCGGCATCACGCTCCCGGGAACTGAAGTCCCGCTATCGCTCTGGGTGGGTTGGCAAGTCGCGTTGTCCCTCGGTACCACCGCCCTCCTCGTTGCGGCGGCCGTTGCTGCGCGCGGCGTGCTCGGAGCGACGCGAGGCCTTCCGCCGCTCCTGCCGATGGCGTTGGCCGCACTCGCTGCCGCCTGTGGCCCGCTACTCTGGAGTGTCGGTCGGGGGTGGCCCGACTGGTATCTCCTCCTGTGGTGTGCCGCGGCGGTCGCTGCAGCGTGTGTGCGGCGCAGCCGGTGGGGTGTGGTGCCAGCAGCCGTCGTGTCCGCGCTCGCTTCCGCCGTCATCATCTGGGGTACGACAGCCGACAAGCGCGCGGTCCTCGCCGAGCGCGACCTGGCCGGGCTGGTGATCCCAGACCCGGAAGCGGTGACACTGCTCGAACGATTTGGCGCCGAGGTCAGCGGAGACACACCGCCGGAGAATCGCACCGACCTGCTCAAGGAGTTTGCGCAATCGGATCTCGCGGCGGCTGGGTATCCGGTGCGATTGGGGATCTGGTCGCCATCCGATGATGAGATCACATCGCTACGCCTCGCTCGATTCGAAACGGATTCGATGGCAGTGGTCGCGGTCGTTCATCTGGCCCAGTTGCGACACGCGCCAGAGCTGACGTGGATCGCCGGCTTTCCCGGCGTGCAGATCGTGCTCGCTGTGCCCGATCCGACTGGTGACGTGACCACTGCCGTGGTCGCGCCCCAAACGCGAGCGATCTCGTCTCTGGTCGGCGAGAGCTCGTTCGCGATGCTGGTGGGCATGGCGCCGGACATCACCGCGTCGCCACAGTACACGATCTCGCTGTTGGAGCTTGTGCCCCGTCGGGACGCGAACGCCTCCGCGATCGATTCCGCCGAGGCGAGTGGCGCCGATTCCGTCATGCCGCCGATGGGACTGCTCCTGCGGGGGCCGGCATTCAACGACGCGGATGCATCGGACTCGACCGTTGGGTCAATAACCGAAGGCCCCGGCCAAAGCGCGCTCGCCACGGTGCGTTGGACTCGGTTGGGGAGCGACCTGCACGGCGATTGGCTCATGCCGACCAACCTGGGGCCGAAGCGCGTCCACGTCGAAGTGCCACTCCAGGCGATGGCGGCCCTGGTCCAGCGGGCGGTCCTACTCGTCGTGGCGGACCTGATCGCTGTCCTCATGCTGTGGGCAATCAGTGCCGCGGGCGATGGCGTGCTCACACGGTGGCTTCGCGTGCACGCTCGACGCTGGGGCGGCAGCTATCGAACTCAGCTCATCGTCGTGTTGTTCATGTTTTTCGTGGTGCCCGCCGTTTCGTTTGCGGTGTGGTCGTATCGACGTCTGCGATCGGATGATGCGGAGGAAAGCGCGTTGTTGGTCTGGCCGGCGTTGCGAGCGGCGGCGACGGGTGGGCTCGCGGAGCTGCCGGCAGATGCCAATCGCGTGGGCACTCCACTCCTCCTGTACCAGGATGGTGTGCTTCGAGATGCCAGTGACACGATATTCCTCGACCTCGCGCCCCTCGGGCGATTCCTTCCTCCGGACGTCGAGCTCGATCTAGGTCTCGGCAACGAGGTGCGGACCAGCCGGCCGCAGGCACTTGGCGGGACGCCGGTCCTCTTTGGGTATCGTGCGGTCGGCGAACGGATCGTCCTGGCGGCGCCGGCACGAACCGACGAGGTCGACCTCGAGTCGCGGCGCGAGGATCTCGGCATCCTGGTGCTCTTTTCGGTCGTCTTGGGTGCAGTGGCCGCGCTTTGGCTCAGCGGCCTCGTGGCGCGGCAGTTAGCGCGGCCCATCGACGCATTGCGGCGCGCGGCAATTGCCGTCGCCGCCGGCGAGCGCGAGCCCGACCTCGCGGGCGATCCGCCGGCGGAGTTCGCGCCTGTCTTCGGTGCGTTCCGTCGGATGGCGGCAGATTTTGGTGAGAGCCAGCGCGTGCTCGCGTGGGGTGAAATGGCTCGACAGGTCGCGCACGAGATCAAGAACCCGCTGACACCGATCCGACTTGGTATCCAGCACTTGCAGCGCGCGCGCGCCGCGGGGCGAGCCGACTTCGACGAAATCCTCAATCAGAACGCGGGGCGCATCCTCGCTGAGATCGACCGACTGGACCGCATCGCGCGCTCGTTCAGTCAGTATGGTTCGGGGTCGACTGAACGCGCCCCCGCCGAGCCGACGGATCTGTCACCAGTCGTGCGCGACGTCGTGGAGCTGGAGCGGTTGGATGCCGGTAGCGGCATCACCTGGGATCTGACCGGCGCCACCGCGCCTATTATGGTGAACGCTCGGGCCGAGGAAGCGCGCGAGGTGCTACTCAACGTGCTGGAGAACGCACGGCTGGCGGGCGCCCGCCGCGTGAGCGTGCGGGTGCGGGTGACCCGCCAGTCGTCGGCGCGTGCGCGAGCCGCGAAGACGTCCCAGGAGACCGTGCACCACGGCGCCGGCCATGCGGTCATCCTGGTCGAGGACGATGGGGAAGGCATCCCGCCCAATGTGCTGCCGCGCGTCTTCGAGCCACACTTCTCGACCCGTACGAGTGGAAGCGGACTGGGACTGGCGGTGAGTCGGCGCGTGGTCGAAGGGTGGGGCGGCAGCATCACGGTCCAGAGTCAGCCGGCCAAGGGAACTCGCGTCTCGATCGTGTTACTGTTAGTTAGCGGATGAACGGGCTCAATCAGACTACGCGAGAGCTGCCTGCCCACCTCGCTGGGTGGCAGCTGCCGACGGATTGGCGCTGGGGTGCGACCGGCGTCGCGAGTGAATATCGACACGCGCAGGAGGTGATCGACGCGCTCGGACGGTCATTGGCGCTGATCACCGCCCCCAATCCGGATCACGCGGGTTGGCTCGCGGCCGAGGCGCGCCACCTGGCCCATCTGAGCCATCCGTCGATTCCAACGACGTACCACTATTGGTCGTTGAATCGTGACGTGCGTCGCGGGCCCGGGTATCTCCGCCGATGGATCGAGGGTGAGACGATTGCCGCGCGGGTCACGCGCTTGGGTGCGGGCGATGCGCCCTTTGCCGTGCAGGTGTTGCGCGCCGCTGGCGGCGCCCTCTCGTACTTGCACGACAGCGGCTATGTACACGGGGCCTTCGCTCCCGAGACCGTGTGGGTGTCCCCGACGCGGCGGCTGTGGCTTCTCGGGTGGCAGTGGGCGGTGATACGCGATGCGATCCCCCCGGGGCTCACGCCGGATCCTCGGTGGATGCCCATGGCTCCCGAATGGGAGGGAGGTCGGTGGGCACCGGACGCGCGGAGCGATCAGTGGCAGCTCGGCGCCCTTTGCTTCGCGTTGCTCACCGGAGAGCTGCCTCCCGCCCTCGATGTGCCGCCGATTCGGTGGGTGCGGCCGGACTGTCCCCAGGCGTTGGCGGACGTGCTCGATCGCGCGCTCCAGACTGCGCCCACAGCTCGCTTCCCGTCGATCGGCACATTGTTGCGTGCGCTGGACCGGGTGAGCGCCCCGTCGCGGGCGAGTCAGACCCTGGGCGATGCCGAAGACGGCGACGTGGCTGCCCAGGGCAGCGAGCAGCGACTCCGCTGGGCACTCGGCGACGACTACGACGTGTTGTCTCCGCTGGGGACGGGCACCTTCGGGTCCGTGTGGCGCGTGCGGGACCTGTCGCTCGAGCGGGAGGTCGCGCTCAAGATGCTGCACCCGCACGTCGCGCGGGACGACGCGGCCGTGGCGCGGTTTCGTCGTGAGGCGCAGCTGGCGGCGCAGCTGGCCCACCCGGCGATCGTGCCGATCTACGATTGGGATCGGCGTGGCGACGTGGCCTGGTACACGATGGAGCTGGCCGAGGGCGGTTCCGTTGCCGATCTCATCGTGCGGAGTGGCCCACGTCCCCTGAGCGAGCTCGGTCCGCAGGTCGATCTCATCCTCGATGGGTTGAGCGCGGCGCATTCGAACGGCATCGTGCACCGCGACCTCAAACCGGAGAACATCCTGATCGACCGGTACCGCCGCTGGCGTATCAGCGACTTCGGCGTGGCGTTCATCCCCGGCGAGACGCCGGGTGGTCCGACCGGGACACCGGCCTTTGCGGCGCCTGAGCAGTTGTTGGGCGAACCGCAGGGCGCCGGCGTCGATTGCTTCGCGATCGCGGCGATCGTTGCCTACGCGCTCTCGGGGCATCCGCCGTTCGGGGAGGGTGATGCCCGCGCCATCCTCGCGCGACAACTCGGGAGTGAGCTCGAGTTTGACACGTACCACGAGGCCCTCGCCGACTGGCTCCACCATGGACTGGCGATCGCCCCCGAAGCGCGCTTTGCCGACGCTGCAGCCATGCGTCGCGGCTGGCAGTCGATGATCCGAACCGTGACTCGCGCCGAGCGTCGGTCGGGATGGTGGCGGCGATTGATGTTCGGGCCGCCGGTGCCACCGATCCGCGGAGGCTCCCAACTCGCCGCACGCGGGACGTGAGAAGGGCGCGTCGCCCTACCGGCCCATCTGCAGGCAGCGAGCGGTCTTCCAGGCATCCGCAGGGGTGTGTGACGCTCCGCTGACGACGGCGCATACGCATGGGCGTATGCTCGCGGCCGTACGCTCAGCGGCGGTTTTGGGGATCGACGCCTACGATGTGACCGTCGAGGTCGACGCCGCGCTCGGGTTGCCCGCGTGGACGATCGTCGGCCTCGCGGCTAACGCCGTGCGCGAGAGTCGAGAGCGGGTGACCACCGCCGTGCTTAACGCCGGGTTTGCGCTGCCCCCGCGACGGGTGACCGTCAACCTCGCCCCCGCTGACACGCCGAAGACGGGCACTGCGTTCGACCTGCCCATCGCGGTAGGGTTGCTCATCGCGACCGGTCAGCTGACGCCGCGCGGAGCCGACCGCCTCACGATCGTCGGCGAGCTGGGACTCGACGGATCCATTCGCTCGATTCGCGGGGCGTTGCCACTCGCGCGACACGTCGCCCACCAGGGCGAGCGCACCCTCGTGCTGCCGCCCGCCAACGTCACCGAAGCCGCGCTGGTCTCGGCGGTGCGACTCGCCGCGCCGCGCACGCTGGCGACGCTGGTCGAAGGACTCCGGCGTGGGGAGCTCCCGAACGCTGACGCGAGAGGACCGGCGCGATCGCCCCACCCCGATGGCGACATCGACTTCGCCGATGTGGCCGGTCAGAGCGCGGCGAAACGCGCCCTCGAGGTGGCCGCAGCTGGCGCCCACAATGTGCTCCTCATCGGTCCACCCGGGGCGGGGAAGACCATGCTGGCCCGGCGACTCCCGACGATCCTGCCGCCGTTAACGGAGGCGGAAGCGCTGGAGGTGATCGCCGTGCGATCGGTTGCGGGACTCGTGTGTGCGGACGATCCCGTGCCCCCGCCCAGGCCGTTCCGGTCGCCGCACCACACCGTATCGGGCGCGGGACTCCTCGGCGGGGGCAGCATGCCGCGTCCCGGCGAGGTGAGTCTCGCGCACCGCGGAGTGCTGTTCCTGGATGAGTTCCTCGAGTTTCCGAGGGCGGTGCTCGATGGACTGCGGCAGCCGATGGAAGACGGGCGTGTCGTGATCGCGCGCGCCCGCCGCGCGGTCGTGTATCCCGCGCAATTCACCTTGGTCGCAGCCACCAATCCGTGTCCCTGTGGACACGCGGGAGACCCACGCGCCGATTGTCAATGTCCGGAGAGCGCGGTCTTGCGCTATCGGTCTCGCCTCTCCGGGCCACTGGCGGATCGCATCGACGTGCACGTGACCGTGGGCGCCGTGCCGCTGCGGACATTGGCCGAGCGTGGATCGGAGATGAGCTCGCAGGAGATGCGTGAGCGAGTCGAGCGCGCGCGGGCCCGCCAGCTGCACCGATTCGCGAGTGACGGCGCGGGGGCTGGAGTCACCTGCAATGCGTACGCGAGCGGGCGCTGGCTCGAGTCACACGGTGGCATTAGCGCTGAGGCGCGCGAGCTACTGAACGGCGCCGCCGAACGGCTCGCCCTGTCGGCGCGGGGCTACCATCGCGTGCTTCGGGTTGCGCGCACGATCGCGGACCTGGCGGGCGAGGACACCGTCACGGCCGCAGCCGTGGGGGAAGCGATTCGCTACCGGCCGGTAGCGCCGGGGTTCGCGGCACACCGTCCCAGCGGCGCGGCCGGGGCTGGCGCCGCGTGATCCCCGGCGGCGATCATACACAGGAGCCAAATGCATCCCGCCGATCTCGACGACTGCGTACGTCCTTCGGACGTGTCCGATACTGCTGCCAAGGAGGCGCGCCTCGTCCAGTGGCTGCAGCAGCGCGGCTCGGTCCTGGTCGGGTTCAGCGGCGGGGTCGATTCGGCCTATCTGGCGTGTGTGGCGCTCAAGACGTTGGGCGCGACGCGGACGCTCGCGGTCACGGGCCGAAGCGCCTCAGTCTCCGACGTGCAGTGGAGTGTCGCAGGCGCGGTTGCGAGGCAGTGGGACCTCCCATGGCTCGAGATCGACACGAGTGAGCTCGCCGATCCGCGCTACGCGGCGAACCCCACGAACCGATGTTACTTCTGCAAGCACGAGCTCTGGTCGAAACTCGCGCCGATCGCGGGCCAGCGCGGATACGCCGCGGTCGTCGATGGGACGAACGCGGACGATCTCACGGAGCATCGGCCGGGGGCACGGGCGGCTGCCGAATACGGGGTGCTCTCGCCGCTCGCGCTCGTCGGCTTCCGCAAAGCGGAGATCCGTCAGCGCTCGCGGGCCCTCGGGCTGCCGACTTGGAATCAGCCATCAGCGCCGTGCCTGGCGTCCCGCCTGCCGTACGGCACACCGGTGACGGTTACGCGCTTGCGGCGCGTCGAGGCCGCCGAGGCGGCGCTCCGTGCGATCGGCGTCACGGGAGACCTGCGCGTGCGCGATCACGGTGACCTCGCACGCGTCGAGATGGCGACCTCGTCTCTCTCTCAATGGCTCGCGCAACCCGGTCGCCAGCGTGTGGCGCGCGCCGTTCGAGGCGCCGGCTACAAGCGGGTTGCCATCGACCTGGCAGGCTTCCGGTCCGGATCGCTCAACGTGTTGGCCGGGGTCGATGCCGCATAATCGCGCCGCTGCCGACGCGCCTCCGACCTCGAACACCGGTCTGCTGCCGGAGGACCGTGCGCGCGCCTTTGCCACGGATCTGACGCGGCTGGGCCTCGAGTGTGGCATCGACGTGCTCGAGTCGGTGGCATTCCTGGTGCCGGGCGCCGCAGGAGCTGAGGCTCGTCTCACCGATCCCGACCTGCGACAGGCGGTCCTGGCCATGGGCCGAGCGCACGGGTTTCCCCGTGTCGCTCTCGTCTTCGGGGATGACTGAGACGTGGGCTGTGGGCGCCGATTGGGTTGCGGTGTGCTGCTCATTTTGCTTGCGGCGGCTGCGTGGCTTACCCGTGACCAGTGGTCGCCCTGGCTTGAGCGCGCGCGTGGGTGGATCGGCGGGGGCGTACACGCGACCCCACCACGTCCCGACACGACTCTCGCAAGAGTTGACTGGGAGCCCGTCTCTGCCGGCGGGGAGTCACATGCGGAGCGGATCCTGCTCGCGTTGGGCCAGCGCGGGAGCCCGCCATATGCGACACTGCTCGCTGCGGATTTTACCGCGTTCATGCTGACGGATATCGCCGGGCAGGTTCCGCCGCTGAGTGACAGCACCGAAGCCGCAATCGTCGATCGCGCGTTGGACGTCCGAACGTCGCTCGACATCAAGGCCCTCGGTGGCCGCAGCGCGTTCGGGCCGATCGGCGCGGTGCTGGCAGACCGCGAGCCGATGACGCTGGCTGGGACATTTGATGTCGTGCGTCCCGGCGTCGCGGAGTTTCACGTCCGGCAACTGACGGTGCACGGGCTCCCGGTGCCGACGCCGTTGATTCCGGATCTCGTGCGGAAGTTCGAGGGTGGGCAGCATCCAACCGGATTGGCCGCGGATGCGTTGCTTCTCAACGTCCCACGCTACGTTGCGGACATCCGCATCGTGGACAACAGGATCGCCATTTATCGAACGATACCATGACGCGACGGGTGCTCGTCGTCGATGATGAACCGGGAGTGCGTGCCGCACTCGGGCAGTTGCTCGAGTACGAGGGCTACACCGTGCGGACCGCCACGAACGCGACCGACGGGATTGCCCAGGTGGCCTCATGGCACCCGCACCTGGTGTTCCTCGATGTGAAGATGGCCGGGATGGATGGCCTCGAGGCGCTCAAGCGGATCCGCGAGAGCGACCGCAGCGTGGCCGTCGTGATGATCAGCGGACACGCGACCATCCAGACGGCGGTCGAGGCGACGCAGCTCGGAGCCTACGATATCCTCGAGAAACCGCTGGACACCGATCGCATCCTCGTGACGCTGCGCAATGCGCTGCAGCACCTGGAGCTGTACGAGGAGAACAGCCGGCTGCGCGAGACGATCGAGTCCCGCTACGAGATCGTCGGGAAGTCGTACGTCATTCGCGCACTCATCGACAAGATCGACAAGGTCGCCGGCACGCCCGCGCGTGTCTTGATCAGTGGCGAGAATGGCACGGGCAAGGAATTGGTCGCTCGCGCCATCCACCGGCAGTCTCCTCGACGCGACAAGCCCTTCGTGGAGGTGAATTGCGCAGCGATCCCCGGCGAGCTGATCGAGAGTGAGCTGTTCGGCCATATGCGTGGCTCGTTCACGGGCGCGGTCAGCGATCGAGCGGGCAAGTTCGAGCAGGCGAATGGCGGCACGCTCTTCTTGGATGAAGTCGGAGACATGAGCCCCGCAGCCCAGGCCAAGGTGCTGCGCGTACTGCAGGACGGCGTGGTCACCCGGATCGGCGGGGCCAAGCCGATCTCCGTGGACGTGCGCGTGCTCGCGGCCACGAACAAGGCACTCGAGGCCGAGATCGCGGGCGGCCGGTTCCGCGAGGACCTCTACTATCGGCTCAACGTCGTGCCTTTGGCGGTGGCACCGCTGAGGGAGCGTCGCGAGGACATACCCCTCCTCGTCAGCCATTTCCTCCAGACCACGGCCGCGCGCGACGGGATCGCGCCCCGAGGGATCTCCTCCGACGCGGTCGACGCGCTGGCCGCGCTGGAGTGGCCCGGCAACGTGCGGGAGTTGCGGAACACGATCGAGCGGCTGCTGATCCTCGCTGGCGGTCCGACCATTACGGCGGCGGATGTCGAGCGACTGGCCGGCCGACGTCCGACGGACGATGGAGCGGGGATCGGCTCGCTCGCGAGCTGTACGACCTTCGAAGCGTTCAAGGCGCAGGCTGAGCGCGCCTTCCTGCTGGCGAAGCTGCGCACCTTTGACTGGAACGTGTCGGAGACGGCGCGGGCGCTCGCCATGCCGCGGTCCAACCTCTATAAGAAGATCGAGCGTTATGGCCTCACTCGCGAAAACTAGTCGTGCCCGGGCAGCGGTCACCGCAAAGGCCCGCAAGGCCGCCCCGCGTGTTCCGGCCCTTCAGAATTTCATCGCGGGCCAGTGGGTGGACGCGGTCAGCCAAGAGGCGTTCGACAACATCAATCCGGCCGACACGCGCGATGTGATCGGCACGTTTCCCCGTTCCGGGCCGGCCGATGTCGACCGCGCCGTCGAATCGGCGCAGCGTGGGTTCGAGCGGTGGCGGCGGACGCCCGCACCTGGGCGTGGCGATGTGCTGCGACGTGTCGGCGACCTGCTCGCGCAGCGGAAGGAGGAGGTGGCCGACCTCATGACGCGCGAGATGGGGAAGCCGCTCACCGAGACGCGCGGTGATGTGCAGGAAGGGATCGATACGGCGTACTACGCGGCCACGATGGGACGTCAGCTGTTCGGGCACACCGTGCCGAGCGAGCTGCGCGCCAAATGGGCGATGAGCTATCGTCGGCCGATCGGCGTCTGTGGCATCATCACGCCCTTCAACTTCCCGCTGGCGATCCCGACCTGGAAGATGTTCCCCGCACTCGTCTGCGGAAACGCCTGTGTATTCAAGCCAGCGGAGGACGTCCCGCACACCGCCACGGTGTTCGTCGAGATCCTGCTCGAGGCAGGCTTGCCGCCGGATGTCGTACAGCTCGTGCACGGTGACGCCGTAGCGGGGAGCGCCATCGTCGCACACCCGGGGGTGCCAGTCGTGTCGTTCACCGGATCCACCGAGACCGGGCGCCGGATCGGGGAGGTGTGTGGCCGCATGCACAAGCGCCTCTCGCTCGAGATGGGCGGGAAGAATGCCCAGATCGTCCTCGACGACGCCGATCTCGATCTCGCGCTCGAAGGCGTCCTCTGGGGCGCGTTCGGCACGACCGGGCAGCGCTGCACCGCGACTTCGCGCCTCATTCTCCAGCGTGGCATCCACGACGTCTTTCTCGACCGGCTCACCGAGCGCGTCCGCTCACTTCGCCTCGGTGACGGGCGAGACGAGCACACAGACGTCGGGCCGTTGATCCATGAAGCCTCCCGGGCGAAGGTTGAGGAATACGTGGATGTCGGACAGCGCGAAGGTGCCCAGATCGTCATCGGCGGCGCCCGCGCGACCGCACGCGCCCTGAGCCACGGGTTTTTCTTCGAGCCGACGATTTTCGCCGATGTCCGGCCACTCACCCGCTTGGAGCAGGAGGAGATTTTCGGGCCGGTGCTGTCGGTGATCCGCGTGCGGAACCTGGACGAGGCGATCGCGGTGAACAACGATGTCGCGCTACGGGCTGTCCTCGGCGATTTATACACAGGACGTTAACGCCTCCTTCCGCGCCCTCGCGGAGTTGGACACGGGGATCACGTACGTGAACGCGCCGACCATCGGCGCCGAGGCGCACTTGCCGTTCGGCGGCGTCAAGCAGACCGGGAACGGACATCGCGAAGGAGGCTGGCAGGTGTATGACTTTTATTCCGAAACCAAAGTCGGCTACATCGACTTTTCTGGCACGCTGCAGCGCGCGCAGATTGATACGTATCTGGGTACTCCAGACTGAGGACGCTGACGGCCCGCAGCGTCGGGCCGGGCGGCTTGCGGGAGTCAGAAGGCCCGGGTTAATTGGGCAGATGGAGGCGATGTGACAGAGCGCACACCGGTCGACCCCTTGGTCGCGCCGGGACCTGCAGGCTATACGGCCGAACGACGTCAGGGCGCGCTCCGTCGGATCAACCGCGGCGGCTTCCGCTGGCAGTTGCTCCGGGATTGGGCCGAGTCGTTCGTGATTGCCGTAGCGATCTGGCTGGTCCTCAAGGCGTTTTTCGTCGAGGCCTATCGGATCCCGACGGGCAGCATGGAGCGTACGCTCTTGGTGGGCGACCGGCTCCTGGTTAACAAGCTCGCTTACGGGGCCGACCTGCCGTTCACCGCGCATCGACTCCCCGGCCTCGAGCACCCGCATCGCGGTGATATCATGGTGTTTCGCTGGCCCGTGAACCCGAGCATCAATTTCATCAAGCGCGTCGTCGGCCTGCCGGGCGACACACTCGCGATGCGCGATGGCGTGCTTTTTGTCGATGGACATCCGCAGGCCGAGCCGTACGCGATCCATATTGCAGGGGAAACGGACCCCACGGAACCCGAATTTCGGTGGCAGCGAGCGTATCTCGTGCGTGGCGGCGAGTCTGATGAAGCGGAGCATCCATCGCGAAACAACTGGGGCCCGCTGGTCGTCCCTGAGCAGAGCTATTTCGTGCTCGGCGACAACCGTGACAACTCGAACGACAGCCGCTATTGGGGCTTCGTGCCAGCATTGCTGATCGAGGGACGTCCGATATTCGTGTACTACAGCTATGCGCCAGACTCCGCGGGCCATGTACCGCTCCTGACGCGAGTACGGTGGCACCGGATCGGCGAGCGGGTGGAGTAAGCACGCGTGGGAGTGCGGACCTCGGAGCGGCAACCGGGCGCACCAAGGAGCAGCCAGCGGCATGGCAGCGGCGAAAAGCAGGAAGTCGTCCGTACGAAGAAGGCTCGCTCGATCAGTACCTGCGCGACATCAGCGCGTATCCGCTGATCACGCGCGAGGACGAGGTCGAGCTGGCGAAGCGCATCCGGGTGCAACGATCAGGAGGCGCTCGACACGCTGGTCCGGTCCAACCTGCGCTTCGTCGTGTCCGTCGCCAAGAAGTATCAGAACCAGGGCGTCGCGCTCTCGGATCTGATCAACGAGGGCAACCTCGGGCTCATCCGCGCCGCGCACAAGTTCGACGAGACCAAGGGGATCAAGTTCATCTCCTACGCCGTGTGGTGGATCCGGCAGGCGATCCTGCAGGCGCTGGCGGAGCAGTCGCGGATCGTGCGCGTGCCGCTGAACCGCGCCGGGCACGCTGCACCGGATCGGGAAGCGCGCGAGCACGCCTGCTCCAGGAGCTCGGCCGCGAGCCGACGCACGAAGAGATCGCCGAGGGCATGGACATCACCGAGGAAGAGGTCGCGAAGACGATGTCGATCTCGCAGACCCACCTCTCGCTCGATGCGCCGCTCACGCCGGGCGAGGACAACCGCCTGCTCGACTATCTCGCCGATACGATCAACCCGACGCCGGACGAACAGACCTTCGAGAAGGCGCTGACCGAGACCGTCGAGGAGGCGCTGGCCGGGCTCAAGGAGCGCGAGTCCAAGATCCTGCGCCTCTATTTCGGGCTCGACGGCGAGGAGCCGATGACGCTGGAGCAGATCGGCTCGTTGATGGGCATCACGCGCGAGCGCGTCCGGCAGATCAAGGAGAAGGCGCTCTCGCGGCTGCGGCACGTGAGCCGCGCTCGGGCGCTCGAGTCGTACCTCGGCTGATCGCCCGCGCGTGGCCGCTTCGAGCTCCTTCGATGTGACGACGGGCGTCGATCTGCAGGAGGTCGACAATGCCGTCAATCAGGCGCAGAAAGAGATCGCCCAGCGCTACGACTTCAAGGGCTCCAAGGCCAGCCTGACCTTCAATCGCGCCGAGAACACGCTGGTCCTGGTCGCCGACGACGATTTTCGCATGCGAGCGCTGTTCGATGTCCTGCAGCAGAAGCTCATCAAGCGCGGGGTGTCGGTGAAGAACCTCACGGTCGGCGACGTGAAGCCGGCCGGCGGTGACAGTGTGCGCCGCGAGATCGCCCTCAAGACGGCGCTCGACGGCGAGACGGCCAAGAAGGTCGCCGCGGCCATCAAGGACGCGAAGATGAAGAAGGTGCAGGCGTCGATCCAAGGCGAACAGGTGCGCGTTACGTCCTCGTCGAAGGATGAGCTGCAGGAGGTCATTGCCCTGCTGCGCGCGCGTGACTTCGGCGTGGAGCTGAAGTTCGGGAATTATAGGTAGGGGGCGCTCTCCCACTAGCTTACGCCCCGTGCCGCTTTCTCCCGCGTCCCGCGCAGCCACCTTCGGCATTGTCAGCCTCGGGTGCGACAAGAATACGGTCGATACCGAGCGCTACCGGGCCGAGCTCGCGACCCACGGGGCGGTCCCCGTCGATGACCTGGCCGACGCCGATCTGATTCTCGTCAACACCTGTGGATTCATTGACGCGGCCAAGCGGGAGTCGATCGACGCGTTGGTCGACGCCGGTCGATTCAAACGCCGCGGTCGATGCCGCGGCGTCGTCGCCGTCGGATGCATGGTCGAGCGGCATCGTGACGAGCTCGCCGCCTCGTTGCCCGAGGTCGACCTCTTCGTGGGCACCTCTGACGCCGACACGCTGATCCCCTCGCTCACGGCGCGCGGCTGGTTGCCGTCCGATCCCGTCGCCGACCATCCGGGGATGCGCGCATTCGCAGGCGAGCTGCCGCACGTGCGCTATCTCAAGGTGAGCGAGGGGTGTGATCACGGGTGCGCCTTCTGCGCGATCCCGCTCATGCGAGGGCGACACCGCTCCTTTGCGCTCGATGCGCTTGTGCGGGAAGCGCAGCTCCTGGAGCTGCAGGGCGCGCGCGAGGTGAACCTGGTCGCCCAGGACCTGGCGCACTATGGCCGCGATGTGCGGACGGGGGTCGGACTCCCGGACCTGCTGACCGCACTCATCGCCGACACGTCGATCCCGTGGATCCGATTGCTGTACGTGTACGCGGCGGGACTCGATGACCGCGTCCTGGATACGCTGGCCCGCGAGCCGCGGATGGTGAAATATCTGGACATCCCCATTCAGCATGGATCGGATGCCGTGCTCCGGCGCATGCGACGTCCCGAGCGTGCCGCAAGCATTCGCGCGACCGTTGGGCGGATCCGGGATGCGGTGCCCGGGATCGCACTGCGCACGACCTGTATCGTCGGATTCCCGGGCGAGACCGAGGAGGACGTGCGCATGCTCCTCGACCTCCTTGAGGAGGTGCAGTTCGACCGCGTGGGCGTTTTCGCCTACTCGGCGCAGGATGGCACGCGTGCGGCACAACTTCTCGACGACGTGAGCGACGCGGCCAAGCGAGAGCGACTCGAGCAGGTCACCGAACGGCAACGGGTGATTACCGCGGAACGGTACGACCGACTGATCGGCACCACGACACAGGCGATCGTGGATTGGCCCGACGGCGCGAGCGATGCCCAGCGTCCCGTCGCCGGGGGCGCACGCGCACGCCTCGCCTGTCAGGCTGACGACATCGATGGGATCACCACGCTGGACCGCTGCGACCTGCCTCGAGGCTCGATCGTCGACGTATGTGTGGACGACGTGGTGGACGACTACGACTTCGTGGCCAGCGTGCGCGGTGGGGTGAGCGCGCCTCTGGGGTCCAGCGTCACCGGAGGCACGACGTCTCCATCGCCCCTTGGGGTGCGCCGCGCGATGCTGCCCATCGCCGGTGAGCCGGGACGGCCCGGGAGTTATGGCCGATGACGTCGCATGCCGTAGGGGCGACGCCTGCGTCGCCCTCTGACGTAGCCGACGCCGTGGGGGCGGCGTCACGCGTCGCCTCGACGGCGGCCGGCGCAGGATCGGCCGCCATCATGGCGCGCGCCCGCGCGATGTTCCCCGGTGGGGTCAATTCGCCCGTGCGCGCGTTCGGACGGGTTGGTGGGGAGCCGTTTGTCGTGTCGCGGGGTGAGGGCGCGCGGATCTGGGACGTGGACGGACGCGAGTACATCGACTACGTGCTCTCCTGGGGCCCCCTGGTTCTCGGGCACGCGCCTCCCGTTGTCCTCGACGCGCTCGATCGAGTCATGCGTCAGGGTACGACGTTCGGTATGCCCACCGCGCTTGAGGTCGAGCTCGGCGAAGCGATTCGCGCGCGGCTGACGCATGTCGAGAATGCTCCGCTTCGTCTCGAGCGGCACGGAAGCTACGATGAGCCTCCTGCGGCTTGCCCGTGCGCACACACGCCGCCGGTACGTGCTCAAGTTCGACGGCTGCTATCACGGACACGCCGATGCCTTCCTCGTGCGCGCTGGCTCCGGCGTTGCTACGCTCGGCCTGCCGGACTCCCCGGGCGTTCCGGAAGCGCTCGCCGCCCTGACGTTGATCGCGCCGCTCAACGATCTCGACGCCGCGCGGGCGGTAGTCGAGTCGCATGCCGACGACCTGGCTGCCATCATCGTGGAACCCGTCGCCGGCAACGCTGGCTTCATTCGCCCGGATCCTTCGTTTCTGCCGGGGCTCCGGGCGCTGGCCGATGCGACCGGGGCGCTGCTGATCTTCGATGAGGTCATGACCGGATTCCGCGTCGCGATTGGTGGCGCACGCGCGCGATTCGGCGTGACGCCCGACCTCACGGCCCTGGGCAAGGTGATCGGCGGCGGCTTACCGGTCGCCGCATATGGCGGCCGCCGCGAGATCATGAGCCAGGTGGCGCCGCAGGGTCCCGTCTATCAGGCCGGCACGCTGTCGGGCAATCCGCTCGCGATGGCGGCCGGCTTGGCGACGCTGCGCGCGTTGACGCCCGTGCTGCACGACCGCATCGAGCAGCGCACCGGGGAGCTCGTCGCGGGGTTGCGCGAGATCGCAGGCCGCCACGGGATGCCGTTCGCCGCCGACCACGTCGGCTCGATGTGGGGGTTCTTCTGCCGCGAGACGATGCCGAGGTCATTCGAGGAGGCGCAGACCGCCGATGCGGCGTTGTTTCGGCGGCTGTTTCATGCCGCCCGCGAGCACGGCCTGTCCCTGGCTCCCTCACCGTTCGAGGCAGCATTCATGTCGGCAGCCCACGGCGCGCCCGAGCTGACCGAGACGTTGTCGCGATTCGACGACGCAGTCCGTGTGGCGGTGCGTTAGGCCGTACGCGGGCGGCCCGCTGGGGTCTCGATGGGCCCAGCGCGCGCTGGGCGCGGCGCTGGGCCTCGCGACCGCATGCCGAACCGGGGCGCCGGACCCCGCGGCGGTGCCGCGCGTCGTCGCCACGACGACTGGCGACGTCGCGCCCCACCGCCGTCCCGCGAGAGCGGATTCGGGCGCAATGGTTGGCGTGGCACTCGCCGCGGGTGTGTCCTCGGGGCAGATCTCTGCCACTGGCCCCTGGACGCTCACCACGAGCACGGGGCGCGTGGTGGTTCGCGGGACAGGGCGAGGATCGTGGACGGTCGAGCGACGAAGCTCGCGGCTGCGCATCAGCAGTCCGGGCGGACTCGCGACGACGCGTGACGGCCCCCTCATTGCGCGTCCGGGCGCGTTCGACGCGTATGTCACGTGGGACGACCACCGGTATCGCGGATCCGTCGAGCTGTACGCCACGACGCGCGGGGTGCTCGTGGTAAACCGCTTGTTGGTCGAAGACTATCTGCGTGGCGTCGTGCCACTCGAGATCGGCGCCGTCGGCGAGCCGGAGCGGGCCGCACTGGAGGCGCAGGCCGTCGCAGCCCGCAGTTACATCTACGTGCGTCTCGATGATCCGGACCGACCGCCAAGCGGGACGCGCTACGATGTCCTGGCGACTGTGACGGACCAGGTATACGGGGGCGTCGCCGTCGAGACGCCTGTGGCGGACGAGGCGATCGCCGCAACGACGGGTGAAGTGCTGACATATGGCGGGCGGGTCGTCAACGCACCGTATCACTCGGCGTGCGGCGGGACCACGGCGGAGCCCGAAGACGTCTGGCGCGAACCGGCGGTCCCGTATCTGCGGCGCGTGAGCGATCAGATCCCCGGCACCGATCACTATTACTGTGAGGGATCGGCGCACTTTCGCTGGACGCGCACCTTCACCCGGGGCGAGCTCGCGACGCTCCTCGATCGCTATCTGCGACACTATGGGTCACGGGCGCCCGGTGGGTCACCCGGGTCGGGGATGGAGCACACCGCTGGCAGCCTGGGGACGATCCACGCGATCAGCATCGAATCGTTGACGCCATCCGGTCGCGTCGGGTCGCTGGCGGTCACGACGAGCCGGGGGACGTTTCACGTGCGTGGCAACGACATCCGGTCCGTGTTGCGTGAGCCAGATGGCGAGATCCTCCACAGCACCTATTTTGCGATCCAGAACGAGCCGGCGCGTGGAGGCAGCGTGACCGGCCTTACATTGGAAGGACGGGGGAATGGTCATGGCGTGGGCATGTGCCAGTGGGGCGCTATCGGCCGCGCGCGCGCCGGACAAGACTACCGCACCATTCTCCAGACCTACTATCCGGGGACCGTCCTGGTCCGTGAGCCTTGACCGAATGATCGATTTGCCGCGTCCGACCCTCGGCCTGGACGGGCGATGACCGACCGCACGCGGGTCGGGCTGCTGGGCGCCGGAGCGATCGCGCAGTTGGCGCACCTGCCCGTGCTCGCGAAGATGCGTGGCGTCGAGCTGGTCGCGCTCTGCGACAGCGACGGAGCCAAAGCGCGGGCCTTGGCGGATCGCTTCGGCGTGCCGGACGTGTTCACGGACATCGACGACCTGCTGGAGCTCGACACGCTCGACGCGGTCGTCGTCGCGACGCCCAATCACCTGCACGAGCCGCACGTGCTGAGCGTGCTCGCGCGCAAGCTGCCCGTGCTCTGCGAGCGGCCGCTGGCGCTGTCGGCGCGCGGGGTCGAGCGGATCCTGGCTGCCGCGACCCGCGTGGAGCGCATCGTCGCCGTCGCGAACAATCACCGGTTCCGCAGCGACGTGCAGGCACTCGAGCGGTTTCTCCAGGGCGGCGAGCTCGGTCGGGTGATGGGCATCCGCGCGGGCGCGTATCACATGGGCCGGCCCGACGGTTGGCGCATCCGGCGCGCGGAATCCGGCGGCGGCGTGTTCCTGGATCACGGCCTGCCGCTGCTCGACCTCGCGCTCTGGCTGGCCGACTTTCCCGGAGCCCCAGCGTGTGTCGGCGCACATGGACCGCGGACGCGGCGGGGGCGCGTCGAGGACAGCATGCTGGTGCATCTCGAGTGCGCGCCGACCTTGAGCTGCTCGTTCGACATCTCCTGGTCGTACGTCGGCGAGCAGGACCGCTGGTGGTTCGAGGTCCTTGCCGCGCGCGGCAGCGCCAGGCTCGCGCCGCTCCGCGTCGTGAAGTCGCTCAACGGACGTCCGACCGACGTCTCACCGACGGGCGCCGCGGCTCGCGAGAGCGTGTTTCTTCAGTCCTATCGTGCGGAACTGGCGCACTTCGTCGCGGTGCTGCACGGCGAAGCCAAGTACGAGGCGCCCACCGATCAGGTCAACGTGATGCGGGTCCTCGAAGCCATTTATCGTTCCGCCGACGAGGGCCGCGAGATCAAGCTGTGAGCGGAGTGCCGTCCGAGCATACCGGCGTGGGCGACCCCGGCGTGCCCACACCGACAAACGGTCGGAAGCTGGCGCGGTGAGCGGCACGGCGACGACCGGGCTTGCGGCGGCGGAGGAGCCGGTCGCATCGGGCCGCACGGCGGGCGATCGGGCAGGTGCAACGGGCCGTAGACAACGGTGGGCCGGGCGGGGCGCCGCAATAGCATCCGGCGTGCTCTTTGCGCTGGCGTTCCCCCCGCTGCCGTTCCTGGTGCTCGCGTTCTGCTGCCTCGTGCCGTTGGTGGTCACCATCGCCCGTGCGGCCGACGCCGGCAAGCCCGCAAATGGATCGGCGCGGCTGGGCGCCTGGTTCGCGGTCTCGGGGTTCGGGCTGGCGCTGTACTGGATCGCCGTTGCGCTGTTGCTGTGGACGAAGTTCTCATTTCTGGCGTATCGTCGCGACGATCGTCGGGATGTCACTCCTCGTCGCGGCCACGACGTCGACCATGCACGTCGGACGTCGACTGACGCATTGGCCGATGGCTCTCTTGGTGCCCATCACGTGGGTCGCTTTGGAGATCGTGCTGCATACTTCTCGGACATCGCGTTCCCGTGGTTTCCGCTCGGTCTCGCGGTCGCGACGCATCCTGTTCTGGCACAGGCGGCCGATATCAGCGGTGTGCACGGCCTCAGCGTCTGGATCGCGGTGACGAACGGCCTGCTGGCCGACGCGTGGCTCGCGCTCGCCAGGGCGCGCGAGAAAGGGGAGAGGGGGGAGGCGACAGGAGACAGTGCGGTCGGCGCCAGGGTGCGGGCCGGTGCTGCTGACGGTCCCGATTGGCGTCGCACGGCGCGGGTGGTGGCGCGTCCGCTCGTGTTGGTCGTGGTCCTGGCCGTCGCGGTCGCGGCGTACGGGATCTGGCGGCTCCGGTCGCTCAGCTTGCGCCCGTTGGCGAGAGTCGGGATCGTGCAGCCCAACATTTCGGAAGACGACAAGAATGCAGCAGGCCATGCGGGGTCGCTTCATCGAGCCGCTGGCGTCATTCACGCGCCAGGAGGAAGCAACGGGACCATCGCCGCAGCTCGGTGCTGTGGCCAGAGACCGCGCTCCCGGATTTTCTCGATCAACCATCCCGACTGGACGGATTCGCCTGCGCGCGCTCGGCCCGGACAGGGCACGCGCCGATCCTGTTCGGTCTCATCGACTACACGGTCACGGGTTCGGGGCCGTCCGATTTCGAGTATTACAACGCGGCGACCGTCGTGGACACCACGGGTCGCATCGGGGTCCAACCGGCGTATCACAAGGAGTATCTGGTCCCGATCGTCGAGCGCGTGCCGTTCCTCAATCCGCGGTGGTTCACGGGGCACCGGCACTTCGACGCGCTGCTCCAGTATTTCGGGGGGTTCGGGCGTGGCACATCCGCCGTGCCGTTTACGTTTCCGTTCGGCCGCGTCGGCGTGCTGATCTGCTACGAGTCGATCTTCCCGCAGCAGGCGCGCGCGTTCCGGCGGAACGGGGCCGACTTGATCGTGAACCTCACCAATGATGCATGGTTCGGTCGGGGTCTCGCGCCGTATCAACACGAGGCGCACCTCCGGTTGCGAGCGATCGAGACGCGCGTGGGCATCGTTCGCGCCGCCAACACCGGCATTTCCGAGTACATCGATCCGCTCGGCCGTCCACACGGCTCGACAGAGCTCTTCGTCCCTGCTACGTCCGTCTACGATACCCAGACGACGTCGCAGGCCCCGCTCGATGTGCGTTGGGGGGATTGGCTCGGCATGCTGTGCGTGGTGCTCGCCGCGGGTATCCTCGGCATGCGGCTCATCGCGGGCGGCCCGCGGGCGGCCGCGACAGTTTAGTCTCCGTCTGGCGCGCGCTCGAAGATCCGCGCGTCGACGAACGTGCCGAGCAGATCCCGGTCGATGAGTCCCTGGCGCGCTTCCGCTTCGAGGATCGCAAGGGCGTCGTCGGACGAGACGGCTTTCTTGTACGGGCGATCGGCCGCCGTCAGCGCGTCGTAGATGTCGACGATCGTCATGATGCGCGTCTGGATCGGGATCGCGTCGCCGGCAATCGCTCGCGGATACCCACGGCCGTTGAGCCGTTCGTGATGCGCGAACGCGATCTCGGGGACTCCGCGCAACTCGTTCGTCCACGGGATCTGCTGCAGAAACCGGTAGGTATGCGTGACGTGCGACTCGATCTCGCGCCGCTCGCTCTCGTCCAGGTTGCCCTGGCGGATCGTAAGCCATCGCGACTCATCGGGGGTCAGGACGGGACGGGTGTGACCGTCGAAGTCCCGATAGCTCTGGCAGGCCACGCGTGCGAGCTCGGCGAATTCTCCCGCCGGGAGGACGGTCGGCTCATTGGCCGCCAACACGGCGCGGAACGCGCGCTCGAGCTGGAGCTGAGACTCGCGCCGCAACACCTCGAGCTCGGCGAGGCGACCGGCATACCCGTCCCGCCCGAACCGCAGCAGATGCTCGGCTCGCCCGCGCTCGAACTCCGCGTCCGCGGCGTGCATGAGCGTCGCGAACCGAAGTCGAATGACATCCAGGTGCATCGGATAGAGCTTCTTCTGCTTCACGAGCACTTCTTCCCGCACGCCGACTTTGCCGAAGTCGTGTAGGAGGCCCGCGTAGCGGAGCTCGCGCAACTGCGCTGCCGTGAAGTGCACTCCATGATAGGCGCCACGACCGCCGCGGTCCACGGCCCTGGCCAATGCGACGCTCATGCCCGCGACACGACCGGAGTGCCCGTAGGTCGTTGGATCGCGGGTCTCGATCGCAGTCACGGCGGCCGTGACGAAGCCCTCGAACAAGCGCTCGATGTCCTCGTAGAGCATGCTGTTCTCGATCGCGACCGCCGCTTGGGCGGCGAGGGCAGTTACGAGCTCCACTGAGCGTTGGTCGAACGGCTCGACGTATCGGTCGGCCGTGTCGGCGGACGTCAGGACCGCATCCGGTACGCGCTTCCGGTTGATCAGTTGCAGTACGCCGATCACCGCATCGCAATGCGTTTTCATCGGGATCACGAGCACCGACTTGGTCCGGTAGCCGAACTTGTCGTCGAACGTGCGGTTCAAGCGGTAACTCACGTCGGACGGGAGAAGGTAGACGTCAGGAATGACCAAGGGCTCGCCCGTGACCGCGGCGTAGCCCGCGAGGCTCGAGCGATCGATGGGCACCGTCGATTCGATCAGGGGCAGATCGGGACGGGAGAAATTCTGCGACAGCTTAAAGCGCAGCACGTCGGGCGCGGGCGCCGGCCTGTGCTCGACGAGGTACAGCGAGCCGGCGTCGCTCTGGGCGATACGGCGTGCCTGCGTCAGGATCATCTCGAGCAGGGTGAGCAGGTTCCGCTCTGTCGTGAGCGCGACGCACACCCTCATGAGCTCCTTTAGATCCTCCGCACTGTGCTCGGCGTCCGACATGCCGGGCTGCGGACCGTTCGCCTGGTCCGTTCCTGCGCGCGCGGCCTCCGCGGCTGGCCTGACCGGAAAGTGAACGTGACGGCGATCGAGCGGAGCGGCGCCCGTGAGCGGCGGCGGGCTCCCTCGAGGAGGGGTACGCGAGCTGGTCACGCTTGCAGGCTCAGCCCTTCGGCGGCGGCGATGATCTCCAGCGCGCCCCCTCGGCGATGAGCGAGCGCGCGGCACGCGTCGGCGTGCCGGTCCACGTCATCGTCCGACCGCTCCGGTTTGTGATGGAACAGGACGAGGGTCTCGACGCCCGCTTCGAGCGCGAGATCGACGGCGTCCTCGTATGTGGAGTGCCCCCATCCTCGATGCTGTG
>CAVRXR010000008.1:0-706465 GCA_963725205.1 uncultured Gemmatimonadales bacterium
TACCTCGCGAAGCTCGAAGCGGCGTCGATCGACTACGCATTATTCCCGCAAGGCCAAATGCCGGGCGGCCGGAGCGGCAGCGCCCGGCGCGACGGTCAACGCCATGCGCAGAGCCATGGCCAATGGTTTATTTCCCCGTACGCCAATTCTGGGGCGCATGGCAGGGCAGGTTCGCTGTGCGATCGCACACCGAGGCGAGCGCACTCGCTCCGGAGATTCGCCAGGCGGTTCACGAAATCGACCCGATCTTGACCGTGTACGGCGTGCAGTGGATGCCATCTTGTGCGGCCCGCTCGCCCTGCCTCGTCTTATGGCGCTGCTCATCGCGGTGTTCGGGGTCGTAGCGCTGATCCTCGCAGCTGCAGGTCTGTACAGTGCGATTGCATCAGGAGTCCGAGAGCGTACGCATGAGATCGGCGTTCGCCTGGCGCTCGGGGCCACGCAGGCCGCATTCGCGAAACCGTGTTGCGTCAGACACTCGTGATTGCGGGCGCTGGCACGTGCGTTGGTTTGCTTGCTGCCTTGGCAACAACGCGTGTGCTACGGGCGTTGCTCTTTGGCGTACAGCCGACTGACCCTCTTTCGCTTGGCGTCGCGTGCGCCGTGCTAATTCTCGTGGCCTTAGTTGCTGCCTACGTGCCAGCGCGCCGCGCAACACGAGTCGATCCGGTCCATGCGTTGCGCGCCGAGTAGGACAAGCGGGTCCGCGATCGCATCATTGCCTACGATCTCAAGCACCTGAACGCCGTACTGACGTGGGCGACCCTCGCCGGTTGATGGGCGGGGTCGCTTTCTGCTCGAGCGGCACCCGCTGAAGGTCTGCCGATCCCGAAGGAAGAATCGCCACGGCGAGCAGTGGTCACGACGGAGCAGTACACGAAGCTGCGCCAAGCGGCTCACGCCCGAGGTCCGGACGTCGAGGCGTTGCTCGTGGTCACCCACGAAACGGGACATCGTATCGGAGCGGTGCGGCAACTCCAATGGACTGACCTGACGCTAAAGCGGGCCACGTGCTGGCGATTCCCCCGAACAGCCCCAACACAATGGTTAGCAGAATCACGTGTCACCCACGGCCGCCTTCCCGAAATGAGGTTCAACACGCTACCGGTTCAATGAATCCAAGTGTCTTGAGCCGTAATTGAACCCGAAGGAGAACCAAATAACAATGAGCAGGCGGCGCCGGGCGGCTTGCGCTCCGCCTCCAGCTCTTGCGTCAACCAGGTACAATCACCAGCTTATCGATTGTACCCCCAAGTGTCTTACTCAAAGAGTCTTTCCCTGACGCCGACTTGAATGACCCTGCTCAAGGGAACGCTTGACACCTTGGTGCTCAAGGCGCTCACGTGGGGCCCGCGGCACGGGTTCGAGATCACGACGTGGCTCGAGGAACGCTCGGACGGTCGCCTCAATGTGACCGACGCAGGTCTGCTCCAAGCGCTGCACCGGCTGGAAGAGCGCAAGCTCGTCACCGCGCACTGGGGTGTCACCAAGAACGCGCGACGGGCCCGCTATTATCGTTTGACCCAAAAAGGACGTGAGACTCTCAGGGCGGAGGCGGCCGCCCTCGTGGACCACGTAAGCGCCCTCACGACCATCCTCACCGCGCGACGCGCGGACTGACGAGGCGACCGTGTCGGACTGGAGCATCCCGGCCGGCATCCGAAGGGTCTTTCACCTCGCCGTACGCGCACGCGCACGAGCGCGCGCCGAAGCGGACGCCGAGCTGGCCACTTTCCTGGCGGAGCGCATCGACGACCTGATGCGCCGCGGGCTCACTCTGGAAGCGGCGCGGGCGGAGGCATTGAAGCGGTTAGGCGGCCCGCTGGATGCGGTCCGATCGGAGTTACGCAACTCGGCTGAACGGCGCGATCGCAGCTTGTCCCTGCGGGACCGGGTCGAGGATGTCCTGCAGGATACGCGGTTCGCTGTCCGCGGTCTCGTCCGACGGCCAGGACTCATGGTCGCTGCCGTTCTCTCACTGGGCGTCGGCATCGGCGCGAACGCGACAATGGCTGGTGTCGTCGACGCGCTCCTGCTGCGACCGCCGTCAGGCGTACGTGATCCGGGTGCGGTCGCTTGGGTCAATGCAATGGGCAAAGATCCATGGTTCGGCATGGTCGGATATCACGGCCTGATGTACCCGGACTACCTGGACATCAGCCAGTCGTCGTCCGTGATTGGTGCCACGGCGTACCACGAGTCCACAGAGAGCTTTGGACACGGCACCGAGGCAAGGCAGGTCAACTCGCTCGCGGTGACGCACACGTTCATGTCGGTTCTCGGCTCCCAGCCGGTGTTGGGCCGCTTCTTCACATCGGCGAATGACAGCGCCCGCACGACGCCCGAAGTGGTCCTGGGATATGCGTTCTGGCAGCAACAATTCGCGGGCACCAGGGACGTGATCGGGCGCGTGGTGCGGGTGGGCACGAAGCTCCTCACCGTCGTCGGTGTCGCGCCGCGCGGCTTCAACGGAGTCGGGCGCACACGCGTGGACGTCTACCTGCCTCCAGTCATCGCCGGCGATCCGGATGCGGCGCAGATGCTGGCGGCTCGTCACGGTGGATTCTTCACGGTTGTCGCTCGGGTCAAGCCGCACGTTCGACCCGAGCGGTTGGCATCCGAGCTCACTGCCGTCTACCACGACGCCACGCCCGGTGACCGGCTGCGCGAGGCCAACAGCATCGTCGTCGAGCCGCTGCGCACCATCGGGATGCTGTCGAGCGGGGCGGACCGGGAGCTGGACGGGACGATCGCGCTCTGGCTGGCTGCCGTCGCCTTGGTGGTCCTCATCATCACCTGCGCCAACATCGGCAGTCTGCTCCTAACGCGAGCCGTGCTCAGAAGTCGAGAAACGGCCGTGCGACTTGCACTGGGAATCAGCAGAGCGCGGCTCGTCGGGATGTTGATCGATCGACGGTCTCGTCCTGGCAATCCTGGGTGGCGCGGCGAGCCTGCTCGTCGCTCAATGGGGCGGCGGCATCGTGCGAAGCGCGTTGCTGTCGGACATCGATCTGAGCGGGTCGATCTTCCAGCCCCGCGTACTCGGTGCCACGATGCTCGTAATACTCCTGACGGGCATCGCATGCGGCTTCGTGCCAGCGCTGTACGCAACGCGTCCCCAACTCACGGTGGCGCTCAAGGCGGGGGAACGCGAAGGAACGCTGACGGGAAGCCGGGTCCTCAGTGGCTTGCTCGTCGGCCAGGTCGCGCTCACACTTCTCTTGCTCGTCGGCACGGGGCTTTTCGTGGCAAGTCTGCGGAACCTCGACCGTCTCGAGCTCGGCTTCGACGTGAGCCCCGTCCTCCGCGTGCGCGCGGACCTGGAGGCGTTGGGCTATACCCCGAGGCGGTCCGACCGCTTCTTTCACGAGTTGCGAGACAGGGTCGCCATGCTGCCGGGTGTTCAGCGCGCGGCGATCGCGACTGCGGGTCCCTTCGGGAACGCCGAAAATCTCCCGCTGAACGTACCAGGCCACGTTGCGGACGTCGCCAACCCGGCTGAGATCAGCGCCGTTACGCCCGACTTTTTCCGAACTGTGGGCATCTCGCTCGTGAGTGGGCGCCTCTTCAGCAGTGCTGACCAATGGGGCACGGACCGTGTGGCAGTCGTGAACACGGCCATGGCGCAGCGTTACTGGCCTGGGGGAAGCGCGCTAGGCAAATGCATTCAAATCGCTGCCTCGGGTGACAGCCAGCGACCGGATACGATGCCCTGCACGACTGTTGTTGGCGTCGTTCGCGGCACTCGGCACGGCAACTTCTATGACGAGACAATCCAGTGCGAACGGCCGGGCGCCATTTATTACGTGCCCTACGAGCAAGAGGACACGACCGAGCGGGCAGCCAGTCCGTTCGACGCCATGCTGTACGTGCGAACCGCGGGCGACGCTGAACAATGGGTGCCCCTCGTACGACGCACCATGGAGGAGATGGTGCCCGATCTGCCCTATCCGGACGTCGTCGCCTTCAGCACCGCGCTCGCGCCGCAGATCCGCCCGTGGCGGCTTGGCGTGGAGATGTTCAGTCTGTTCGGCGCGGTCGCCCTCGTGCTGTCGATCATCGGGTTGTACGGCGTGCTCGCGTTCCGCACGAGTCAACGCACGCACGAGATCGGCGTCCGCGTTGCGTTGGGGGCCCAACGTGCCGACGTGAATCGCTTGGTGATCAGAGAAGGGCTGCTGCTTGGTAGCCTCGGGATCGGCGTCGGACTCGCGGCGGCGTTGATTGCAGCACCCACGCTCAATTCGCTCGTGTACGGCCTATCCCCGAGAGACCCGATCGTATTGGAGTCCACCGCGGGCGTGTTGCTCGTGGTTGTGCTGCTCGCGAGCTACTTTCCAGCCCGTCGCGCGTCAATGATCGATCCCATTAGGGCCTTACAGGCATTCTGAGCGCGCCCAGAGGAGACGAGCGTACTCCTCACCGCTCACGCCAAGCCGTCGAAGCTCCGCCTCAATTGCTTCCCATTCAGCGTCCCCGGTCGGGATCAGTTAGCTTGGCCGGCGGGTCGGCCGGTGTCTCGTCGGTCATTGGGTATCTGCGATCGTGGCATGACGTCCACGTTTTTATGGCGACCACGTGTTGACCCCCCACACGCAAAGTCTCAGGGCACCGTTCGCGATACGTCGCCCGGATACCAGTAATAGCCGGACGCGTTCGCCCGACCCTCGAGGATGTACGTGCCGTGGTGCCCATCCTTGTCGTGACGATAGGCGCGTATGACCTGGTCCGGTCGCTCCGTAGAGAATGGATTGCCTCGCTAGTGGGCCGTCGAATGCACTTGGGTCGCAGCTTCCCAGCGAAACTCGGTGGCGGGTAGACCCCCTCATCGACCCACTTCTCAGCGTCCTTCCGGAACACCAACTCACGCGCCACGCTTTCGGGGTCATCTCGCGGAGACGATCTGGCGTATTCCTCCGCATCCCGCTCAGTTTCGGCGAGGAAGAGATAGGCCTTTTCGGTCTCGCGCATTAAGCGAACGTAGTAAAGTGTCATGTCTGCATCCACACAAGGATACGCATGAATGGCCAGTGGCCAAGGTTTCCCTCCGCTCAGCAGCGGGGAGGCGCGGACCGCTCGTCGTCAGCGCGAATGGCTTGCACCAGGCAACTTTCCGCACGTGCTTCCGGCGGCCCGCCGGTTCTCTAGCCCCTTGATCAGTCCCGACACCATGCGCGAGATCTCCTCGAGCTCCGCTCGGAGGCGTGCGTGGACGTCCGCCGCCAGCACCTGTCGCCGCATCGCGATCTCGAGCAGCGGCACACACTCCCGCACACTCCCCCGCGCAATCCCAAAGAAATTGCGCCGATCCGCAACCGTGAATCGCCCGTTCCCCTCGGCGAGATTCGCCGCGATCGAGAGCGCCGCCCGATTCAACTGATCGGCAAGGAAGAAGTATCCGCGCGGGAACCGTCTCGTCGCCGCACAGACGGCATCGGCGAAGTCGATACTCTTTTGGTAGCCGAGCAGCTTCTCGAAGGCGAACGGCACGGGCGGACGCTCGGGCTACGGCGTCAGCCGCGCGTCATAGAGCAGAAAGGAGAAAGGAGAAAGGAGACCGAGGAGCGCGGCCCCGTGGCGCACTCGCCATCGAGACCGCCGTGGCTTCTCGTCTCCTTTCTCCTTTCTGCCTCGCTCCTCTCTATTTCGGCCCCGCGAAGCGGCGGACAAATGGGCCTGGGAGGAGTTGAACCACCGACCTCACGCTTATCAGGCGTGCGCTCTAACCACCTGAGCTACAGGCCCCACGGACTGACTGGAGAAGTGTAACCCGCCGCTGGTCACCGCGAAACCGAGCGCCCCGTCAAGAGTGCCGGGTCGCCGCCCGGCGCCCACCAGCAGCGGCGCAGGCCGCGCTCAGGACCTGCCCGCCCCCCCCACCCGCGTTCGCCATTGTGCGCGTCAGACCCCCATCTTCCATCACCTCTCGGCGAGTTGCTCTCCTGAGCAGTGCCCGCATACCGCGCCACTCCGGGGTCGCCAGGCATCAACCGAGTACCAATGTGACGCGTTGGTCCCTCCTCCCGCGTGGGGCTCGATCCCTTTTCCCCGCGAACGCGATTGCCGTCGATCTCGGCACCGCGAACACGCTCGTGTACGTGAAAGGCGAAGGCATCGTCCTCAACGAACCGTCCGTCGTCGCCCTCGATCGGGAGACCAAGACGATCCGGGCCGTCGGTCTCGATGCCAAGCGCATGCTCGGCCGCACGCCCGAGGGCGTGCTCGCCGTGCGACCGATGAAGGACGGCGTGATCGCCGACTTCGACGTCACCGAGCGCATGCTGCGACACTTTCTTTCGCTCATCATCGGCAATCACGTGTTCAAGATGAAGCCCCGCGTCATCGTGTGCGTCCCCTCAGGCATCACCGAGGTCGAACGCCGCGCGGTCCGCGACTCGGCCATCGGCGCCGGTGCCAAGGAAGTGTTCATGATCGCTGAACCCATGGCGGCCGCGATCGGCGTCGGACTCCCCGTGGAAACCCCCACGGGCAACATGGTCGTCGACATCGGAGGCGGCACGACCGAGATCGCCGTCATCGCGCTCTCCGGCATCGTCAGTAACACGTCGATCCGTACCGGCGGCGATGAGCTCGACATCGCGATCGCGCAGTTCGTGCGCAAGAACTACAACCTCCTGATCGGCGAACCCACCGCCGAGCTCATCAAGATCCAGATCGGATCGGCAGCGCCAGTCGGTGAGGACCGGGAGATGGACGTCAAAGGACGCGACCTCGTCTCCGGGATCCCGAAAGTCATCACCGTCCATGCCTCGGAAATCCGCGAAGCCATTCAAGAGTCAATTCAACAGATCATCGATGCCGTCCGGCGCACGCTCGAGATCACGCCCCCCGAACTCGCCAGCGATATCGTCGATCGCGGCATCGTCATGACCGGCGGCGGTGCGCTGATCCGCGGCCTGGATGTCCTACTGAGCCGGGAAACGAGCTTGCCGATTCACGTCGATGAAGACCCCCTCACGTGTGTCGTTCGCGGTGCCGGCCGCATCCTCGACGACGAGGAGAGATACTGGTCTGTCTTGAGCAGCTGAGCGATCGGCTACAATTGGTGATACCATCCCACATGGTCCTGCACCCCATCGCGCGGCCGGACCCGTCCCCGACGTGGCCCGCGCACTCCTGATCGCGGAGTCGGTTATGCCACGTTCCTACGACGAGTACAGAGACACTCCGCTCTGGCGAGCGCTGGCGAAGATGGTGGAGGATCTCCAAGCGAGCCGGGAGATCACGGTCGACACGGCCCCGGACTACGTGATCGGATATCTCTACCAGGAGCTCGTCGCCAAATCAGTCGTCACGTCGGAGGCCCTCGCCCGCCGCCGGTAGCCACTGCGCGCAGTCAGGTACGGCGCGCAGCGGGCGCCCCTGAGCGCTGCGCAAAGAGTGTAGAGGCGCCCTAGGCCTCGACCTGGGTGTCCACCGCCGGCCAGATAGCGACGTCCAGCGTCAGCCCCTCCGACCGCAGCACCGCCGCCACATACCGCCACGCGGCGTCGATGTCCGCCACCACGACGCTGATCGGCCTCTCACGAGGCACCTGCGCACGCAGCCGACTCGCGGCCGCATCCACTAACAGCCGCGCAACTTCCTCCGCCTGCGCGACCGTCCCTCCAGCCTGCTCCACCCGCTCCACGTACCGGTGCAGTCGCTCGTACGCGACCGGCGGGATGCGATATGCCACGACCTCGGACACCGCCCCGGGTACTCGCACGACCCGCTCGGCGTCTCCCGCCCCAAACCACGCCTGCACCCCGGCCGTCGCCGCAGCCGCTTCCTCGTCGGATAACAGCCAGTCCATCGAGACTCGCAGTACCGAGGCAAGTCTGCGGATGACCTGCGGATCCTTGGGACAGACCCCGCTGTTCTCCCACCGACTCACCGTGTTGCGCTCCACGCCGACCGCAACCGCCAGGTCGCTCTGCGTGAGCCGCCCGCCTGCCTGCGTCCGGATCCGCTGCCGCGCCTCACGGACACGATCGCCAAAAGCGATCACTGCGCCTCCTGGACTGCAACGGCGGCCTGACGGCCGCCTCTACACATCTGCACAATGCTTCGGTCGTCTCCTTTCTCCTTTCTCCTTTCTCCTTTCTCCGGGCGCTAACACGCCCGTCCCCTTTGCCCTTCAATCCGGCTCGTAGTCCGAGCCGCCCCGACGTCGATCTTCTTCCTCAGTGTCGTACTCGTCGTCCAAGTCTACCAGATCGTCGTCGAACTCGTCGTCGTCAAGGTCCTCGTCGAGGTCGTCGTCCTCATCGTCCAGATCCTCGTCGTCCTCCTCTTCCTCGTCGAGATCGTCGAGATCGTCTAGGTCGTCGTCCTCGTCGAGGTCGTCGTCTTCGTCGTCATCGTCGTCGTCATCATCCTCATCCTCGTCTTCATCATCCTCCTCGTCCGCCGGACGACGCGGCGGCATCTCGGCCGGCTTCGCCGCCCACTCGGCCGCAGCCTCGACCTCTCCGATGTCGATCGGCCCGTCGCCCGACATCCGCGACACCGATCGCGCCACACGGGCCCAGAACTCGTCCCATGACATCGGTTGCACAACACCCGCCCGCGGCGCGCCAGCCGCCGGCGCGTCCAACAGGTCCGACATAGAAATGCTCTCCGTCACGTGAAAAGGGTGGTGATCCTGCTGCAACACAGAGGTGAGATCGCGTGGTGATCGAGCAGGACGAAACGTGGTCCACATCGGATGCGTGAGCGGCAGTGTCGTGGGAAGATGACGGGAGGTCTGGCCGATCAGCCTGCGTGTGCCGCCGCGACAGACATACGCTATCGCACGTTACGCACCGCGCGTCTGTGCAGGCGGATCGCTACCGGAGGGTGTGTGGGTGGATTGGCGCGTCAGAGCGACGCCCGTTCCCGCTTAGCTTCCCGTGACAGTTTCTTCCGATCGTTCGCGCTGAGGAACCGCTTCCGCAGCCGGATCGACTGCGGCGTGACCTCGATCAACTCGTCGTCTTCGATATACTCAAGGGCGCCCTCCAGCGTCAACTCCCGCGGCGGCTCCAGCTGGATGTTATCGTCGCTGGCCTTCGTCCGCATGTTCGTCAGCTTCTTCTCCTTCGTCGGGTTGACGTCCATATCCCCCGGCCGCGAGTTCTCACCCACGATCATCCCCTCGTATACCGGCGCTCCCGGCGCCACGAACAACGTTGCCCGCTCCGAAAGATTCGCCAGCGCGAACGCGACGACCGTCCCCCCTTCCATCGACACCAGCGTGCCCCGCGATCGCCCCGCCAACGGCCCCGCCCACGGCCCGTACTCCAGAAAGCGATGATGGATGATCCCCGTTCCGCGCGTGTCGGTCAAGAACTCCGAGCGATACCCGAAGAGCCCGCGTGCCGGGATGCGATACAATAAGCGGACCAGCCCCTGACCCGGATTCTTCATCTCCAGCATCTCCGCCCGCCGCGGCCCAGCCTCTCGATCACCACCCCCAGAATGCTCCTCGGGCACGTCGATCGCCAACTCCTCGTACGGCTCCAACCGCTCACCCTCGGGTCCGCGCTTCGTGATCACCCGCGGCCGCGACACCTGAAACTCGTACCCCTCGCGCCGCATCGTCTCCATCAGGATCGACAGATGCAGCTCGCCCACGCCCCGACACCGTCCACGTATCGGTCGAGTCCGTATCCGCCACCCGCAGCGCCACGTTGCGCTCGAGCTCGCGATAGAGTCGCTCCCGCACCTGGCGCGATGTCACGAACTTCCCCTCGCGGCCGGCGAACGGCGAGTTGTTCACGAGAAAGTCCACCGAGATCGTCGGCTCCTCGACCGCGATCCCCGCGAGTCGCTCCGGGTGCTCGACGTCCGTCAGCGTCAGGCCGATCTCGACCCCCTCGAGCCCCGCGAGCGCGACGATCTCGCCCGCCGGCGCCGATCGACCTCGACGCGCTCCAGGCCCTCGAACGCATACAGCTTCGTCACCCGAGCCCGCTGCGATTGGCTGCGTCGGATCGAGCGGCAACAGCGCCACGGCATCGCCCACGTGCACCGTGCCCCGCTCGATGCGGCCGATCGCCCAGCCGGCCCAGATAGGGCGAGTGGTCGATCGTCGAGATCGAGCATCTGGAACGGCTCCGCCGCGTTGCCCGGCGGCGGCGGCACGTTCTGCACGATCGACTCGAAGAGCGGCGTCAGATCGACCGCTGGCACCTCGAGATCCATCGTCGCCACACCGTCGCGCGCCGACGCATAGACGACGGGCGCGTCGAGCTGTGCCTCGTCCGCCTCGAGCTCGATGAAGAGATCCAGCACTTCGTCGTGCACCCGCAGCGGATCGGCGCCTGGCCGATCGATCTTGTTGATCACGACGATCGGCGTCCGTCCGAGCGCGAGCGCCTTGCGGAGCACGAAGCGCGTCTGCGGCATCGGCCCATCGAAGGCGTCGACGACGAGCAGCACGCCGTCGACCATGCGCAGGATCCGCTCGACTTCGCCGCCGAAGTCGGCGTGGCCCGGGCGTGTCCACGATGTTGATCTTGGTCCCGTGCCACCGGACCGACGTGTTCTTGGCGAGGATCGTGATGCCCCGCTCGCGCTCGAGCGGATTCGAATCCATGCACCCGCTCCTCGACGACCTGGTTCTCGCGAAATGCGCCGGCCTGCCGCAGCATCTTGTCCACGAGGGTCGTCTTGCCGTGGTCGACGTGCGCGATGATGGCAACGTTCCGGATTTGCATAGCCGTTTAATATAGCCGTCGGGGGTGACCTCTACTCCGGTCACGCGTTATTCGTGACGATGCCCCTGTCACTGCGGCGCGCCGTCCGCTGGCTATGGGACGATCCAGCCGTCCCCCCGTGGCGCTCGCCCGCCTGGTGGGCCCAGATCGCACCCGCGATCCTCGCAGCGGCCATCTGACATTGGCACGCTCGCCAACGGCTTCGCCTACGATGATGTCGCCGTCGTTTCGAGTAACGACTGGGTCCGCCACGGTACCGTGCTCACCCGAGCCCTGGCGCTCCCGTACTGGCCGGACGGTGCGCTGTATCGACCCGTCACGAGCCTCTCCTACGGCCTCGATTGGATGCTCGGCAACGGCAATCCATGGCTCTTTCACCTCCTCAACATCGCCTGGTATGCCATTGGGGCAGCCCTCGTCGCGCGCGTGGCGCTCCGATGGTGGCCACCCCTGTCAGCCGCGCTCGCGGGCCTGCTGTTCGCCGTCCAGCCGGTGCACGTCGAGGCAGTCGCCAATGTCGTCGGTCGCGCCGAGCTCCTCGCCGGTGTCGCGCTGCTCGCGCTCACGCTCGTGGTCTCCGCGCCCGGTCCGCTCTCCGCCGTCAGGCTCGTCGCCGTCGCTCTCATCGCGGCCCTGGCCGTGGGCGCCAAGGAGACCGGCGTCGTGGCGCCGGTGATTGCCTGGGCGACGATCCGCCTGCGAGACGACGCGCGATCACGTGATGTGAGCCGCGTGACTGCAGCGGCCTTCCTCGGCGTCGCGATTCCTCTCGTTCAACGGTTCGCGGTGCTCGGCACGTTCACCGGCGACACACCGCACCGAGCCTTCCTCGTCGCGTCGCACGCGCAATCGCTCGCCCTGGCGCTCGCCACGATCCCGCGTGCGCTCGCGCTGCTTGCCGTGCCGCACCTGCCGCACATCGACTACTCGCCAACGAGCGCCGCTCTCGCGAACCCGAACGTTCCGCTCGTCGCCTTGGGCGGCGTCCTGCTGGCAGTCGCGCTCGCCATCCTCGTCGTGCATGCGTGGCGGCCATCGCGGTGGACGTGGGCCGCGGTGTTCAGCGTCGCCACGTTCGCCCCCGTTTCGAATCTCCTCGTGCACACCGGCGTAGTGCTGGCCGATCGCACGCTCTACGGGCCAAGCATCGGCACATCGTTGCTGGTAGGGGCGGCGCTCGCCACGCTTCTGCGCCGGTGGCGATCGGCCGATGACCCGACTGGCCCGACTCGACACGACTGGCCGGGTGTCCGTGGTGGATTGGGGATTACTGCAGCCACCGCTGGACTCGCCTTGATGGTCGCTAGCGTCACGTACACGCTGCAAACGGTCAGCGTCTGGCACGACAGTCGATCGGTTTTCACCGCAATGATTGATCGGTCGCCGACCAGCTACCGCGGCTACTATCTGCTGGGCGACTACGATCGGAGCCACAACCCCGAGCGCGCCATCGCGGTGTGGGCCGACGCGCAGCACGACTATTCGACGGCGATTGGCCTCTTCGACGGAGATCCGGGGCTGTTATACGAGGCCGCGATCAACGCCCTGGAGCTCGGCGACACGACGCGGGCACTCTCGTGGTTGGACGCATCGGTGCGCCACGACGCGCACCAGACGCGCGCACGCACCACACTGATCCTGTTACATCTGCACCGCGGCGAGACGGCGCCAGCCCAGGGGCTGCTCCAGACCGGCCTCACGCTTCAACCCGACCAGCGCTCCTGGCGCAGGATGCTGGACTCCCTCAACAACGTGTCGGTCGGGGCGGCGCTCAAGGCGGCGGCGCCGGTAGCCACGCCGGCTCCCCCAGCATCGTGACGCACTCGTGACCGCGCTCGGCGAGCCGTTTCGTCCGTCAGGTCCCCGGGTCCGGATCGCTGGACGTACCACCACGCACACCCTCGCCGGCTTGATCACCAGGGCCGACCCGGTCGCCCTCGCAGTGCTCGTGGCAGTCATCTGCTATCTCCCCGCCCTCCGCGACGGTTTCGCGTTGGACGACGTCCCGATCATCCGGGACAATTTGCAGATCCACTCACTCGGGACGCTCCCGCTGGCGCTCAGGGTACCCTACTGGTACGCCGAAGGACACCTCTACCGCCCACTCACCACGTTGTCGTTCGGGCTCGAGTGGGTGCTCGGCGGCGGGCGGCCGCTCCTCTTCCACGCCCTGAACCTCGTCTGGCATGCGCTGGTCACGGCCCTCGTCGTTCGGCTGGCGCTTCGATGGTGGCCGCCTCTCGCCGCTGGGATCGCCGGTGTTTGGTTCGCCGTTCATCCGGTACACGCCGAAGCGGTCACCAACATCGTCGGCCGGTCGGAGCTGGCCTGCGCAGCCGCACTCCTCGCCATCGCGCTCTTCGCCAGCGGCAAGCCCGTATCCGATTCACCCACGACCCGTCGACGAGAGTGGTGGGGCGTCTTCGCTCTCGCCGCCGCGGCGATGGCGAGCAAAGAGGTCGGAGCCGTCGCGCCCTTTATCGCCTGGGCTGCGGGCACGACCCCGCTGCCTGCGCTCTCCCAGCGCGATTCACGCCGTGCATGGCGACTCGCCGGTGCTGCCGGGTCGGGTGTGGGCACGCTCATCGTGGCCCGCGTCATCGTGCTCGGCTCGTTCGCTGGTGATGCACCACACTATGCCTTCACTCTCGTCACCGGCACGCGCGCGGTCATGCTCGCGCTCGCGACGATCCCCACGGCCATCGGCCTCCTGATCGTGCCCCAACCGCCGCGACTCGACTACTCCCCGAGCGAGGCGATGATCCTGCATCCCCCGGCGGCAACGGTCATCCTGGGTCTCGCCTGCGTAGCCGCGGCCATCGGCGCGCTCTGGTGGCATGCGCGGCGCCCGAATCCGTGGACCTTGGCGGCCTGCTTTGCCGCAGCCACGTTTGCGCCCGTCTCCAACCTCCTCATCCGCACAGGCATCATCGTCGCGGATCGGACGCTGTATAGCCCGAGCATCGGCGTCGCGCTCATCGTGGGTGGCGCAGTGGCGGCTGCGTGGACGGCTCGACGCTGGCTGCACGTCGCCGGTGCCGTGGCAGTCACCACCATGGGCGCAATGTTTTCCATCGCGTCGCTTGGCGCCTGGCACGACTCGAACACTGCGTTTGTCGCGATTCGAGACCGGTCGCCAGGAAGCTTCATCGGTCACTACATGGTGGCCAAAGTCGATGACTCGGAGGGCAACCAGGCTGGCGCCGCCCGGGAGTACGAGCGAGCCCTCGCACTCACCCCGCACAACCCGCCTCTCCTGTATATGGCCGGGGCCAGCGCGCTCCGCAGACACGACACCACTACGGCCATGGCGCTCATCACGCGGTCCGTCGCGCTCGGCCCATCGAGCGCGCGCGCGCGCACTGCGCTGGCGACCCTCGACCTCGTCCGGGGGGACACACTGGACGCCGTCCAGCTCCTGCGCGCAGGACTAGCCATCGACCCCTCCGTGCGCGTCTGGCGTCACACGCTGCACACGCTGGGCGACCCCACCCCGGGTGGTCGCTAAGAGCGATGCATGCGTCGCCCCTACCCGCCGCCTCACAGCCTTCCGGCGCGCGGCGGGGTCGTTGGCGTTGTCTCCTTTCTCCTTTCTGCGGGTCTCCTCTCTCGGGCGCGTGCCGCGCCCGCGGCTTACTTCTTGATGCCCGGCCGCGACGTGGGGGAGCTCGGCTTCCCGGGGGAAGGCGCGCCAGGTTTTGTTGGCGACGTACTCTCGTCCAAATCGGCGAAGCTCACGTCGTGTCCTCGGTTCTTGAGGAGCATGATCAATCCGGTCTTGTCCTGCGCCCTGAGATAGGCCTCTCGGGGCTCGACCTGGTGAGCGTCCACGAGGTCCCCCAGCGCGTCATTCAGCGTCACCATACCCATCCGCCGCGACGTCTGGATGATCGAGGGGATCTGGAAGGTCTTCCCCTCGCGGATCAGGTTCGAGAGGGCCGGGATTGCGAGGAGAATCTCGCGAGCCGCGACCCGGCCGCCCCCGATCTTCCGACAGAGGATCTGCGCGATCACACCCTTGAGTGACTCCGAGAGCATGACGCGGATCTGCTCCTGGCGATCCGCGGCGAACTGATCGATGATGCGGTCGACGGTGCTCGCCGCGGTCGTCGTGTGCAGCGTGCCGAATACAAGGTGTCCAGTCTCCGCGGTCTCGATCGCGATCGACACGGTCTCGAGATCGCGCAACTCACCGACGAGGATGATATCCGGGTCCTCACGCAGCGCGGCGCGAAGCGCCGCCTTGAACGATTGCGTGTGCTGGCCGACCTGACGCTGCGTGATCATGCACTTCTTGTTCTTGTGCACGAACTCGATCGGGTCCTCGATCGTGATTACATGGTCGTTGCGCACGCGGTTCACGAGGTCCACGAGCGCGCACAGTGTGGTCGACTTGCCCGAGCCAGTCGGACCCGTCACGAGGACCAGGCCTTTGCTCAGGTAGCAGAGATTCTGGACTTCCTGCGACAAGCCGAGCTGCTCGACCGTGATGACGTTCGACGGGATAACACGAAAGACGGCAGCCGAGCCACGGCGGTCCTTGAGCGCGTTGGCGCGGAACCGCGCCACGCCCTCGAGCTCGTAGGCGAAATCGGTGTCCCAGTTGTCGGCGAACTCCTGCCGGTTGCGCGGCGGCATGATGGCGCGGAGCATGGCCGTCATCCCCTCGTCCTCGATCTCCGGGAACCCCTCGAGCCGCACGATCTCGCCGTGCAGACGCATGAGTGGTGGCTCCCCGCAGCGGAGGTGTAGGTCCGACGCGCCCTTCTCGGCGAGGATGCGTAGCAGCTTGTCCATGTCGGCCAAGGCGGCCGCCGTACGCTCCTTGTCCGTCGACGCACCGGCGAGTTGGCTGTCGTGCTCGACGATGAGCGTCGCCATCCGCGGTTCGGGACTGCTCCCCACCCCGTCGCCGTTGGCGGCCGGATCCAGGTCCGGCACATATACACCGATCGAGGCGAACCACTTGCCAGCGTTCAGGGTCGTCCGGACCGAGAACGTCGTGTCGCCGTGCTTGTAGTGGAAGGCGGTCGGCGTCCCTTCCGACAACTGGTCGCCCGCGCCATCCGGCGCGATCTCCCGCAGGAGCATGAGCAGCTGTTGGGAAGACAGCGCCTGCCGGGTGATCGGGCGGGAGACGCCGTCGACTTGCAGCACGGCCACGTCGTTCTCGATCAGGTCGATCGATTCGCCATGGTTGGCAACCATCACGTCGAGAAAGCGGTCGAGCTGGGCCATGTGGGGGCTCAATCCATCGTTTTGACGCGCTCGATCAACTCGCGGTTGATCAGGCGGATGCCGCCAGCGCTGTAAAGCATCAGGAATCGCTGCGCGTACCGGTTGAGAAAGTCGAGGAGTCGTGGACGCTCCGCAGGCATTTCGAGATAGAGTCGACCCGCGCGGATCGTCCCATCGCGCAGCGTGACCTCCACCGCTTCCGCCCGCACGACGGGCGCGACGGCAGCCTCCTGGCCGCTGTTGTCCTCCAGCTCCACTTCCCGGACCTGATGCTTGGCGATGAGCAGCGTATCGCCTGCCCGAACCAGCGGGAAGAACGGCTCTGGCGCGTTCAGCACGTCCGGAACCTCTTCGCTGCCCATGTGGTGCCGCGAAAAGCGCTGGACGAACATTTCTCCGTTCAGCTGTTCGCCTCCCAACATCTGGAGCGAGACGACCCGTCGGTCTTTCTCGATGCGGAAATCCGTCGTGCTCATGGGCCGGACACGGTATGCGGGTAAGGCGAGTGAACAAGCTCTAGACGCGTGGCCGAGAGAGGGGGCAACGGAGGACAGAAAGCCAGAACGGCGGGGTCCGGGATCCGGGATGCCTAACGGCGACGTAGGGGTCGCCCCTACCCGCCGCACGACGGCCGTTGTGCGGACGGCGTCAAATGGTGGTTGTCCCCCTTCTCCTCTCTGGGGGTCTCCTTTCTCGGGCGCGGAACGCGCCCGCGCCCGTCTTACTGATGCAAATGCTCCTCTCGCTCCAGCATCTCGTGGCGCTCGAGCTGGATCGTCACGTGGTCGATCCCGAACAGGCGCATCGCGTCGTGGATGTGCTCCAGCACGTGTTGATGCCGATCGGGCTCGCGTACGATCGCGTGCGCGCTCATCGCGATGACGCCCGATGTCACGCTCCAAACGTGAAGATCGTGTACCGACTCGATACCGGGGATGGCCGTGAGCTGGGCCCGGACCGCACCCGCGGAGATATGGGCCGGCGTCGACTCGAGGAGGATGTCGACCGACTCGCGCACGAGACGCCACGCGCCGCGCATGATCAAGACGGTCATCACAATCGACGCCAACGGGTCCGCCTCCGGATGACCGGTGAAGCGGACGACGAGGGCCGCGATGACCGTGCCGATCGACCCGAGCAGGTCCCCCAGGACGTGGATGTAGGCGCCACGCACGTTGAGGCTCCCGTGCGACCCCGCGTGCAGCAGATACGCTGACAGGAGGTTCGTCGCGACGCTGGCGCCGGCGACGCCGAGCATGATGCCACTGGCGACGGGCTCGGGGTGGCGCAGTCGCAGGATCGCCTCGGAGATGATCCACAGCGACACGGCCAGCAGCGTCGCCCCGTTGAGAAAAGCCGCCAGGATCTCCCATCGCAGATAGCCGTAGGTTTTCTGAGGCGTCCCCGGCACCCGGCTGAACCACACCACGAACAAGGACAGACCCAGCGCCGCGACATCGGTCAGCATGTGCCCCGCGTCGGAGAGCAGAGCCAGAGAATTGGAGACGACGCCACCGACTACTTCGGCGATCAAGAACGCGAGCGTCAGCACCAGGGCCGTCTTCAGCCCCCGCACGTCCCCGTCCGTCACGGTATGGACATGGCCGCTCCCGTGACTGCCATAATGGTGGTGTCCGTGGGCACCCCCTTGTGGTCATGCGTGTGCACGTGCGGCGACTGGTGCGCTGACCGATCGACCGGTGGCGTACGCTGAGTCTCTGCCAGGTCGCGCGATGGGCCGTCGCCTCCCTGGCCGTCGGTTCCATGGCCGCGGCCGCTGCCGTGGTGGGACGCGGACATGGCTAGTACCTTCCGACTGTGCTCGCCCGCGTGCTGGCCGTCATAGCGCTCGTGTGCTTGAACGGTTTCTTTGTCGGCGCCGAATTCGCGTTGGTTCGCTCGCGACGCACTCGCTTGGAAGCGCGTGCATCGGAGGGCGACCGTTTAGCTGGCTTAGCCTTACGCGCTACATCTAACATCTCGGCCTTACTCTCAGCCAGCCAGTTGGGCGTCACGCTGGCAAGTCTCGGGCTCGGTTGGGTCGCGCAATCCGCCCTGGGTGGCCTCGTGAGCGACGCCCTGGCGCGCCTCCCCTGGACGATCGAGATGCCGCTCCGCCTCACCATCGCCGGGGCCGTTGCGCTGGCGTTCGTGACCTACCTGCACGTCGTGTTCGGGGAGCTGGCGCCCAAGGGCGCCGCGCTCCTCCACCCAGAAAGTGTCGCGCGATGGCTCGTTCCGCCGCTCATGGGCTGGGCCTGGCTCACGACACCCATCACCGTCCTGCTCAACCGTTCCGCACAAACCGTCCTCGGCACTCGCGGCAAGCCCGCGCCGGACGCGGCGTACGACAGCATCCATTCTCCGGAGGAGCTTCGTCTGCTCGTGGAACAGGCAGAAGAAAGCGGCACGTTGGAAGGGCACGACGCGGCCATGATCGACGCGGTGTTCAAGTTCTCGGAGAAGAGCGCCCGCGAAGTGATGACCCCGCGCACAGACATCATTGCGCTACCGAGTGACGCCACCCTCGACGAAACCCTCGCGATCGTGCTCGACGGCGGGTTTTCGCGGTACCCGGTATACACCGACACCATCGACAACATCGTCGGCATCCTCCTCGCCAAGGATCTCATCACCATCGCCGGGGAACGGCGCGCCGATTTCACGCCCGCGGCGATCATGCGCCCAGCGCACGTGCTTCCCAGCTCGCGACGCGTGGAAGACGTGCTCGCGGACTTCAAACGACTCAAAGATCACATGGCGATCGTTGTCGATGAGTACGGCGGCACCGCCGGCATCGTGACCATGGAGGACCTGCTCGAAGAGATCGTCGGCGAGATTCTGGACGAGTACGACGAGGCACTGGCCCCGCCACTGACGCCGGCCCACGAGGGCGAGGTATCCGTCGCCGGCAGCACCAACATCGGCGAGCTCAATAGCCGGTATGAGCTGGCTGTGCCGGAAGAGGAGTATACCACGATCGGCGGCTACGTCTTCGGTGCACTCGGCCGCCTCCCGGCTATCGGAGATCGTGTGGCCGCCGGCGGCGCGACCTTCACCGTCCGTCAGATGGATGGCCGGCGCGTCGACACTCTGAGCATGGAGATCGTCGCACCCGACACGACCACCGCGACATCATCCGGCGTCGGTGCTGCACCTGCTTCAGCGCAGCCCGAACGATCCCGGGTGTCGCCGTAAAACCCTATCTCCCCACTACAATGTGCGCCGGCCCGCGCGGTAACGTGTCGGGCATCGTCGCCAGCTCGTACGCGTTGACCGCCATCACCGTGGCGATCTGCTCGACATCGCTCACGACGATGTGGTCGAACGTATCGGCTTGAGAGTGATGCGTGTGGTTGTAACCGCGCGACACCTGATCGTAATTGAACGCAGGCACACCATACGCCAGGAATGAGAGGTGGTCCGTGCCTGTCTTGTTGCGTGCACGCACGACGAACGGACCGAGTGCCTCGATCGGCGCGAACAGCGCGCGCCACCCGTCCCGCAGGTCGTTGTGCCCCTGCAGTGAAATGCCTTCCACGCGGCCGGTGCCGTTGTCGACCACCAGGACAGCCTGGTAGTTCTTGAGCTCCGCCACGTGACGCTCGGCGTACTGCTCAGAACCGAGCAGGCCCTCCTCCTCGCCCGTGAACAGCGCAAACCGGATCGTGCGCGCGGGGTGTACGCCCGCCGCCTTGAGGAGACGCGCGGCCTCGAGCACGGCAATCGCGCCGGCTCCGTTGTCCGTCGCACCCGTGCCCAGGTCCCAAGAGTCGAGGTGGGCCCCGAGGAGGACGACCTGATCCGGCTCAGACGTGCCCCGGATCTCCGCCAGCGTGTTGGCGGCGTCTGCCGCCGTGTCGCTCAAGCTGTTGGCGATGTCCGCACGCAGCGTCACTCGCTGGCCCTGGGCGAGGAGGCAATGGAACATGGCATAGGTATCGTGCGGCAGCACCACGAAGGGGAGCGGATACAGTACCTCGGGCGAGCCGCTCATCGTGAGGAGGCCGAACTCCTTGGCGCCGTCGCCGAGTACGCCCAGCGCACCGTCGTGCGCCAGTCGACCCGCCAACGACCCGCGATACTGGACGAGATCGGGCGACGAGGTGAGCAATGCGAAGTTCATCGCCGTCGAGTCGGCGGTCGCTGTATCCGCAGAGGTCATCGGCGGCCCGTCGGAGTTCCAGACGAAATTCGGCCCGCGAGTCATCACCCACTTGCCCTTCACGGAATCGGCAAACCGCGCATCGTAATCCGCCGGCGTGCGTGCGTTGACATAGAGTACGTCGCCCGTGACCGGCCCCGCGGTGCCGGGGGCCCACGCCCACGATGCCCCGGTCAGCTGCTGCGCATGCGGGGCGAGGAGTGTGAGTGCGATCGGACCTCGCTCCCACACGCGCCCGAACCGCCAGGACTCGGTCCACACGCTATCCAACCCGTAGGCCCGGAATTTCTCTGCCGTCCACTGCGTTGCTCGACGACCATCCGGTGAGGCGGTGAGTCGTGGACCGATCACGTCCGTCAGATACTCGAGGTCCGCACCGACGTGCGAGCGATGCATGCCCTCATCGACAATCGCATGAATAACAGCCGGGTTGGCGTTGACGGTGAGATGCATCTGCGCGACCGTCGCCGCCGTGTCGGGCAGGGGAACCGCCGACGTCGGGCCGCCACCGTCGACAGGAGCCACGATGGGAATCGGCGGTCCGCCGGGGCGACGTATCGAGCACCCGAAGATCGTGACGGTAAGCGCCGCGGCCGCCAGCGCGTACGGGACCCGGCGGGGTCCCTCGAGCCCTGGCGGTCTAGACAGACCTCTGGACATCAGGCGGGGACGCCGGGCACTGCGCTGTGGTCCATCGGTCGCGCCGTCCGGCTCACGAGTCGGCGCGCGATGCCCGCACACATCAGCGTTGCCGCAAGGAAGCTCGACACATCCGCCAGGCCACGCCCGGCAATGTCGAGCGCGGTGCCATGGTCGGGTGACGTCCGCGGGAAGGGCAAGCCCAACGTGACGTTCACCCCGCGCCCGAACGATGCGACTTTGATCGCCGTCATCCCCACATCGTGGTATGGCGCGATGACGGCGTCGAATTCGCCGCGCATCGCCCGCACGAAGATGGTATCCGCCGGAAACGGACCGGCAATCCTCGCAGTCCGGGCGGCCGGTGTCAGAACCGACGCGTCTTCTGTCCCGAATCGACCGCCGTCACCAGCGTGCGGATTGAGCGCGCAGAGCGCGATGCGCGGCTCCGCAATCCCGAACCAGTCCCGCAGTCCCTCGCGGGTGATCGACGCCGCGTCGACGATCGCCGCTTCGGTGACGAGACGTGGGACGTCGCGGAGTGGGACGTGCGTTGTCGCCAGCACGACGCGCAAAACGTCGGAGGCGAGCATCATCGCGACCCGTCTCTGCGTCAGCGCGCCCAGCATCTCGGTATGCCCAGGGTAGTCATAGCCACCGGCCAGGAGCGCGGCCTTGTCGATCGGCGCGGTCACGATGCCATCCACTGCGCCTGCTCGCGCGAGTAGGACCGCCCGCTCGATCGCCCGACCGCTCAACGCGCCGGCCTCCGCCGCGCTTCCGAGCGCCGTCCACGTGCCGATCGCTTCCTGCACCTCGACATCGGAGCCCGTCGGTCCCACGACCAGGAGGTCACACGCGGCACGGATCGTCGGATCCTCGAGTGCGGCGCGTACAATCTCCGGCCCGATACCGCGCGGATCGCCTACGGTGACAGCCAACCGAATGCGCCGCCCGTCGGCGCCGCGGGGACCGGCGGCGCTAGATCCGGACCTGGACGTATGTCTGCTTCCGAAGCTGGTCGAGCAAGCGCGCGATCGCCCGCTCATCCGCCAGCTGGTCCCGAATCCGAACGCGCCAGTCGGACAGGGTGTACGCCCCACCGTCATCCGACGTCAGAATCTGCGAGATGACGAACTTGGGGTGTCCGGTGTCGCGACCGAGGATGGGGAACGGATCCACGTAATCGCCCGCCTTCTTGCCGGCAAAGGCCGCCGCGTACGAAGGTGGCAGCGAGTCGCGCGGGTAGGGCTCCAAGCTCCCCTTTTCCTCGTTCGGATCGTGGAACCGGATGACCAGCGTGTCGAAGTTGGCGCCCGCCTTCCACGCGGCGAGGACGCTGTCGGCGAGGTGGTGCGCCACGATCACGTCGCCGGTGTCGATCTTCCAGCGAATCAGGATGTGACTGGCATTCGACCTCGGAAGGCTTCCTCCGATTCACTCGGATGATGTGGAAGCCGAAGACCGTCTCGATGACGGGACTGAGCTGCCCCGGCGCGAGCGCGAACATCCATCCGATCGAACTCCGGCACCATGGTGCCGCGGCGGTACCAGCCCAGGTCTCCGCCCTGCTCCTTCGTGGTCAGGTCCATCGATTCGCGCTTCGCGATCTGGGCGAACTGCTCCGCGCTCGACCCGGTGCGTCTTGAACTCGGCGAGGATGGAGTCCGCCTTGGCGTTCGCCGCCGCCTTCGCCTCAGCCGTCGGCTTGGGCGTGATGACGATCTGCCGGAAGGTGACGGTCGCCGGCCGACGGGGCAGCTGCGACTTCGTGCGTGTTGAACGCCTGTGTGATGTCAGCCTCGCTCACGCCAACCGGAATCAGCTTGCCGTCTTCCTTGATCTTCTGGATCACCTTGCGCTGCAGCTCTTGCCGTTTCTGCGATTCAATGAGCGTCTTGCGATACTCTTCGGCGTTCCCGAAGCCCGCCTTCTTGAGCGCGTCGCGGAATTCCTGGTCCGACGAAAAAGTGGCACGCACGCGCTTGACCTGCTCGTCGACCGCCGGCATGACGTCATCGTCGGTGACGTCGACCTTCAGCTCCTTGGCCTTCTGGACGAGCAGCTCCTCGTTGATGAGCTCATTGGTCACGTTACGCGCGACCAGCATCTGACCGGCGGAGTCGGTCGGGACCTGCATCCCCTGCGCGCGGTCCACATTGATGCGCTCGATGACGTCGCTCCAGAGGATCGGCTCATCGCCGACGACTGCCGCGACGCGGTCGAGTGGAACTGTCACGGTCGTTGGATACATCAGGGCGAGCCGTTGAGCCTTCGCGGCCGAGTCCTCCGCTGGAGTCACGGGCGCGGCCGCCGCCGCGGCGGCGGCCGCGGCCGCAGGGCTCGGGGCGAACGCCGGGATGCTGTCAGACGGGACCGTGCCACCAACGGCAGCTTCGGTCGTGATGCTTCGATCGCCGGTTACGCTAGGCGGCGTGCCCTGTCCGTTGGACGGACGAGCGGCCCCGGGGATGCTATCCGCCGCGACCGAGGAACTGACCGGTGCTGGAATGGTGATGGACCTACCGGAGGCCCCACCGGGCGGGGTAGCGACCGCTGTGTCTGGCGGGTGCGACCCGGCAGCGCCAGCCTGTGCCGCCGCTGGCTGGCTCAGCAGGAGACAACCCGAGAGCGCGACCCCCAGACCGCCGATGCGGCGGGCGACCCGCCAGGTGCGAGGCGTCCGCTCAGGCCACGCTTCCCCTCTCTTTGCCGTAGGGGCGACCCCTGCCTCGCCTACGGATGCAGAACGGCCCCGAGTAAGGGCCAGGCATGCCTCACCCTCGACGGCACCGCGTCTAGACGTTCCCATCACGCCCTCCTGGCAACCCTTCGCACCGCGGCGACGAGGCCCGGGTCGGTGGCCGCAGGCCCGCCACCCGAACGCGCACCCGACCGCTCTCTACCCCGCTGCACGGCTGCGGTTTCGCCTCGCGCTAACAAGGGGCGACGCATGCGTCGCCCCTACCGAACTGTCCCTGCGCCTTCAAGTGCCCTGTTACCTGCCTGGCGGGGCCGCAGTATTCCCGCGCGCGCCGGTAGCCGCGCCCGGGCCGCCTGACTTCGGCGCGGCTGGGCTGGGCCCTGGATTGACCGACCCAGGAAGCGGCACAGCAGATGGCGGTGACTTGGCCGCCCGAGCTGAGTCGGTTGCTTTGCGGACTGCCACGGCCTGGGTGACCGCTCGGTCGACCCCCGCCTGATTGAGCTCCGACCGGTAGCTCGCCCGAAGCGCCTGGTCGACCGGCTGCGGCACGTCGATGTACCGCGCCACCATCTCCACCATCCGAGCCAGGTAGTCATCGACGTGCGCGGCCGCAATCCGATCCCGAGCCGCGACGGTCTTGCCGCTGTCGGCGAGCATCTTCGGATCGAGGTCCAATTGCGTCCAGGCGTTCGTGATCATCTGCGCATAGGTCTGGCGCAGATCGGCCATCTCGGTCGAGTCCAGCTTGATCCCTGCGCTGTCCGCCTGACGGACGACCATCTCGTTCCGGACGACGTTGCGCACGAACGAGGGGATCTGGCTGTCCGGCGCGGCGTCGAGCTGACCCCGCATCTGCGGTGGAAAAAGGCTCATCCATCGCGCGAGCCGGGCGGCTGTGAAGTTGCCGCCGGCATACGTCGCGATCGCAGTCTGATCCGTCTTGTGCCCATCGGGATCCTTCACGACCGCGCGCACGGCCGCGACGCCCGCGGGCTTGAACTCGAAGTGCGCCGCGGAGTCGATCCGAGCGATGTAGGCGCCCTGCTGAATCTGCATGGTCTGCGCGCCGAGCTTCTTTGCCACGGCGTCGTGCGCTTCGGCGTACGTCGGCCGATAGATGATGTGCCAGCCGAATTGCGTGTGCACCGGCTGCGAGATCTGGCCCGGGCTTGAGCGCGACCAGCGCCTGCTCGAAGCGCCGGCACCATCTGGCCGTGCTCGAACGCGCCCAAGTCACCACCTCGCTCGCCGAGCCAGGATCCTTGCTGTTCTTCTGGGCGACGGAGGCGAAGTTCGCGGGGGTCAGCGTCGCACGTAGCGCGACCGCTTTGCGATGGATCGAGTCGGATCCCGCCGGTCGTCGTGTCGCCCAGCGGTGTCGTCAGGAGAATGTGCCGCGCTACCAGCACCTTGCCGCTCGCATACGCGGCCGGGTAGCCCACCGTGTCGCCGCCGATCCACGTCTTGGAGATCTGGGTCGAACCATTTCTGGGCTCGCTGGTTCATCTCCGTCCCCCACAACGCCGAGTCCATGACCTGCTTGGAGTTCAGCGAATCGTCCTCCGCCGCAGCATGACCCAGCAGCTGGTAGTCCACCCACATGTCCGCCAGCTGCTCGACCATCTCGCGGTCGTGGGCAGTCGCGAATCACCGACCAGCGTGGCGAGCCGCGACACCGAAAGCTCCTGCGGGACCAGCGCGTGCGACGACATCGACGTGCGCGGTCATCGCATCTTTGAACGCTCGGCACCCGACACCCGCAAGGGCGAGAGTAGCCGCTGAAGCCAGAACAAGGAATGGACGTGGCATTGAAAAGGGATGAAAGAAGTGGCGAGCGGAACGACTGTCGGCCGGCTCAGACCGCTGCGCTCTGACGGAGCGCCCGGACCAGCCCGTCGAGCAATTCCGTCCCGCCCAGGCGCGTGAGCTCGGAGCGACAACGGATGTGTGCGTCGCACTTCGGTCTGGAACTGAACGTCGTGAAACGCCGCGGACAGCGTCTTCATCCGCGGCACCGCGTCGGCGCGAAAGGTAATACGCGCCTCCGCGCCCCGCACCAGGATGCTCTTCGACCCGCAGCGAGCCACCAACGAGTCGCAGGACGGCCTGAGCTATGAAGGCTTCCGCCGGCGGGGGCAGCGCACCGAATCGATCGCGCACCTCGGCTTTCAGCGCATCGACTTCGGCGGCCTCGGTAATCCGCGTGAGCCGCCGATAGACATCGAGTTTGGCCTCTGGCAGTCGGCACGTAGTCATCCGGCAGATAGGCCGGCACGTCGAACGACACGTCCGCCGGGACCGGTCTGGGCTGCGCCACTGGCGTGCTGGACGCGACGAACCTGCTCGTCGAGCATGCGCAGATAGAGGTCGAATCCGACGGCCTGTACGAAGCCCGATTGCTCGGGTCCGAGAATGTTGCCTGCACCGCGCAGCTCCATGTCGCGAAGCGCGACGCGATATCCGGACCCCAGCTCCGTGTGGTGCTCCAGGACCTGCAGCCGGCGCTCGGCCTCTTCGTCCACCGCGTCGGGCACCATGAGATAGCAGTACGCCCGCCGGTGCGAGCGCCCGACGCGCCCACGCAACTGATACAGCTGCGCGAGACCCATCGTGTCCGCCCGATTGACGAACATCGTGTTCGCGTTCGGCACGTCGAGCCCGGACTCGACGATCATCGTCGACACCAGGACGTCGACCTCGCCGTTGACGAAGCGGCGCATCACCTCCTCGAGATCGCGCTCCCGCATCTGGCCGTGTCCGACGGCGACCCGCGCGCGCGGCACGAGCCGGCGGACGTGGTCGGCGATGGCCACGATGGTCTCGATCCGATTGTGCACGAAGAAGACCTGGCCGCCGCGGTCCAGCTCCCGCCCGATGCCCTCCTCGATCAACCCATCGTCCCACGGCTCGACGAACGTCAGCACCGGCGACCGGTCGCGCGGCGGCGTCTGCATCAGCGTCATGTCGCGCAAGCCCGGCGAGCGACAGGTGCAGCGTCCGCGGAATCGGCGTCGCCGTCAGCGTGAGGACGTCCGTCTCGAGTCGCAGCTGCTTGAGCCGCTCCTTGTGCCGCACGCCAAACCGATGCTCCTCGTCGATCACGATCAGTCCCAGATCGGCGAACTGTGACGTCGGGACTCAGCAGCCGGTGCGTGCCAATGAGGACATCGATCTTCTTGGCCGCGAGGTCGGCGAGAATCGACCTGCTGTTCCTTGGCGCGTCTGGAATCGACTCAACGCCTCGACCCGCATCGGGAAATCGGCGTATCGATCTCCGAACGTGCGCAGATGCTGCTCGGCCAGAATCGTCGTCGGCACGAGCACCGCCGATCTGACGCCCCGACTGGATCGCCTTGAACGCTGCGCGCACCGCGATCTCCGTCTTGCCGTAGCCGACGTCGCCGACCAGCAAGCGATCCATCGGTCGGATGCGCTCCATATCCGACTTCACATCGCCAGTCGCCTTCCGCTGGTCCGGCGTATCCTCGAAGAGAAACGACGACTCGAGCTGTCGCTGCCAGACACCATCGGGCGCGTGCGGCGGCCGGTGCGCGATCTGGCGGCGCGCATAGAGCTCGAGCAGCTCGGTCGTCATCTCCTGGATCGCGGCCCGCGTGCGGTCGCGCTGCTGCGCCCAGCGCCGGCCGCCCAGCTTGTGGAGCCGCGGCGGCGGCGCGTCGGCCGTGACGTCACTCGCGGCACGGTATCGCTCGAGCTGGTCGATGCGGTAAAGCGGCACGTTGAGGCGATCGCCGCCCTCGTACTCGACGACCGCCACCTCGACGGTGCTTTCTTTGACGAAGATCGTCTCGATGCCGCGGAAGATCCCGACGCCATGCTCGAGGTGCACGACGTAGTCGCCCGGCTTGAGCGCCGTGACCGCTTCCAGCGATGTGCCCCCGGCATACCGACGCGCGCGGCGGATGCGGCGCTCACGTCGGAAGATCTCGTGGTCGGTGAGCACCCGGAGTCCCGATTCGGCGCCGACCGGCGGGACCAGGAATCCGCCGTCGAGGACCCCGACCGCCAGCGTCGCGGGTGATCCGACCGAGGCGATGCCATCGCGCGTTCGGTCTGCAAGCAGCTCGTCGAGTCGCTCGCACTGGCCCGCGTTGTCGCACAGAATCAGCGTCGGGATGCCGTCCCGCGCGATGCGCGCCAGGCGACTGATGTCGCGATCGATCGGGTCCGGCGGCCGGATCGGAAAACAGACTTCGGCGCGCGCCGCGTCCGCCTCCTCCACGATCGTCGCGAAGGCGGCCAGCGCGGCCACCGTCGCATCCGGCGACTGATAGAGCTCCTCGCGGGGAGGGGCGTCCTCTCCACGACGCCGCGCGAGCTCCACGTGATGCTGCGCCTCCTCCCACGTCCGCCGCAGCTCCGGCTCGAGGTGCGCGCCCGCTGGAATCAGCACGATCGTGTCGGGCGGCCAGAGATCGGGCAACGTGACGCGGTCGGCTGACGCGCTGTCGGCGTCCGCGACGGGCGCGCCGTCGACTGGCAGCACCACCACGACCTCTGCGGGTCTCGTCGACCGCTGCGTGAGCAAGTCGAAGTGCCGCAGCTCCGCGATCTCATCTCCCCAGAACTCGAGGCGCGCAGGGTCGGCCATGCCGAATCCGTAGATGTCGAAGATGCCGCCGCGCACACTGAACTGGCCGACTTCCTCCACCATCGGCACACGCTCGAATCCGACCGACTCGAGGTGGGAGATGAGATCCGCCGGACGCCTGACATCTCCCGGACGGAGCTCGAGTCGTGCATCGCTGCACGGCACCCGGAAGCCGCGTCCGCTCGAGCACTGCTCGTGCCGTCGTCAGCAGGGTGCGCACGCCCCCTCGCCCCACGCGCTCGAGCGTCTCCACACGCTCGCCCGCGACTTCGGCGTGCGGCTCCGCCTCGCCGAAGCCCTCACGCGGCGGGTACAGCGCCACGGCAGGTCCGCGGCCAGTGATTGCAGGTCAGCGAGCCAGCGCTCCGCGTCGGGCAGGCCCTGTGTCACGACGACGAAGAACCGTCCCGGGAACTGTCGCGCGAGCGCCGCGAGTAGCACCGCGCCAGAGGATCCTGGCAGGCCCGCGATCTGGATGCGCTGGCCGGGGCCGGGCAGCGTGTTGACGAGTCGCGTGAACGCTGGGAGCCGCTCGACGGCGTCCAGGAGAAGCGGAAGAGCCACGATAGAGCGGAGGTCTCGTGCCTACGCCGCTCGGCGCATGCTGGCCGCGCCCGACGCGCTCCCCGGCCGCCGACGCGTCAGGACGCTCTCGGTGAGGAGGAGCGCGAGTCCGAGTGCGAGGAAGAACGCGGCCAACGACCGCTGCGCGTCCGCGTCGAACACGGCTGTGACCCATTGCCCAGGGTCCGAGTCCACGTACACCGCGCGCGCCTTGAAGTGCCGGGGCAACGATCGTACGGCGACGCGTGTCAGGTCTGACTCCGCCGGCTCGGGATTGACCACCACCGCACCCACTCGTGTCCCGCCGCGCCGCAGGAAGTACACGCCTGGCTCGAGCGGCGCGTCGATCGTGGCACCTGAGAGCACGCGAACCGTCCCATCGGGTGCCTCGAGCTCCTCCGCACCCGCCGGCCGTCGCACGGTCGCACCTGGGGCCACATCGAGGACGTCCGCGCCGCGCCCACCGAGGCTCCCCGAACCGGCCAGCCGTTGATCCAGCACATCGCCGATCCACGGTACGAATGCCGCTCGCAGCGGCCAGGTCGTGACGGCGGGATCGATCGGCGAGGCAACAATCACGTAGCCCGGCACCGGCACACGATCCACGGGGCCGTGCCCGTGCGAGCGAGCGTGTCCGCGACGGCGGTCGGCTGCGCCTGCAGCGGATAGCGCAGCTGCGCGGTGACCGGAGCGCCGGCACTGGCACTCTCGGGTGGGGCGAGCGGCCCGTCCGCAGGCGCCAGACCTTCGACCGATCGACGTCACCTCGACGCCGGCGCACCAAAGCGCCATGGCACGCCTGCGCGCTCGAGCGCGCGGTTGGCGGCGCCGAGGCGCACCGGGTCCGTCGGCGCGGTAATGAGCGCGGGCAGCGTGCGTCAGACGGTCCGCCGCCACGATCGCGACGCTCTTCGTCGTCGCCCCGGCGGGGCCGGCGGCCGCTGCGCGGCCATTGGCGATGAGCGCCTCGACCGCGCTCTGCAGAAACGGACCGACCCCGGTGTCGGCCACGACCACCGGCGGCTCACCGATCCATAGCGCGAAATATCGCACGTCATCGCCGCGCAGCTCGTCGGGCTCGAGCTCGACGCTTCCCGCGACCCAGCCACGCTCCGGCGGCGCGGCCCGCACGGAGATCGGCGCCGGCGCCACTCGCGGAATCGTCCGGTGGCAATGGCCACGCTGCCGCGGGCCAGCACGCGCGCCCCGAGCGTGATCTCGTAGAGCGTCGAGTCCCCCGCGCCAGGCGCCACATGTCCGCTGACGGTCGCTGTGATCTCACCCGTGGAGTCCAGCGCGTCGGGCGCGCCACCGCGGCGGTCACGGCTCGGTTGCCCGGCGCCGGAGTGTCCGGCGCATACACGACGATCCGCACACCCCCGGCGTCGGTGACACCCGGCCACGCCGTGGCCTGTCCATCGGTCACGATGGCGACGACCGGATCGGCGACACCCGACGACCGCGCAACCGAGGCCGCGCGGGCCACGGCGCGTGGCAGGTCACCCGCACCCGCCAACGACTGGGTGGCCGCGATCGCACTCGACAAGGTACCGGGTCCGCCGCCCTGGACGCGTCCATCGGCCGTCACGAGCCACACGCGGTCGCTGGCATTGGCGCGCGACATCACGCTGCGAGCAACGGTCTTGAGACGCGTGAGCACGGGTTGCCCATCGACGATCACCGATGTGCTGAGCGAATTGTCGAGCACGATGGCGATCGCGGCCGGGCGCATGTCCCGCGCCCACCACCGGCCCCAACGCTCGACTCACCGGCTTGCGCCGCGGCGAGCGCGATGCAGACAATCGCGAGCACGCGGATCAGCATGAGGAGCAGGTTGCGCAGCTTGAGCCGCCGGCTGTGCTCCTGCTCGGCGCGCGCGAGATAGCGCACAGCCGGGAACTCGATGCGCACGCCGGTCCGGCGTCGCAGGAGATGGATGAGCAAGGGCACCGCGGCGCCCAGACCCAGCGCGAGAAACAGCGGCGAGAGAAAGCCCATGTTAGGAGGGGCGACGCCTGCGTCGCCCTTCAGCGTGCGGTGGCCAGGACTTCGGGCGGCGCGGATGCATGCGTCGGCTAATGACCCATGTCCTGGCGCGCCGCGAATGCCCGCCGCAGCGGCGCGCCAAACGGCGCGTCGGTCATCACGATCTCGTACCGCCCACCGCTCCGCGCGAACGCGGCTCGCCATTCGGCCAGCGCTTCGGCCACGGTCGCACGGTACGCCTCGCGGACATCGGCCACCGCGGCGGGCACCATGTCGACCACTCTCGGGATCGACGAAGAGTGCGTCGCCGCTGACCGCGAGGTCACGCTCCGCAGGATCCAGGATGTGCAGCGCGACGACATCGTGGCCGGCGGCGCGGATGCGATCGTATCGCGCGATCGACAGGCTCGACGTCCGTGAGCAGATCGGAGACGAGCACGACCAGTCCCGGGCGGCGGACGACGCGTGCCGCGTGCAGCAGTGCGTCGCCCGCTGACGACTGGCGGGCCGGTCGCGCCATCATCTCGCGCAACCGCTCGAGGGCACCCACGAGCCGGCTCCATTGCGTCATACGCGCGCGCGGCACGAGGGTGCTCGCGGACCCGCTCATCGAAGCACACCAGCCCGACCGCGTCGCGCTGCCGCAGCAGCAGCAGCGCCAGCGCGGCCGTCAGCCGCTCCGCGTACGCGATCTTGGTGAGTCGACTCGGTGCCCCACGCCAGACCATCGAGGGACTCACGTCGAGCACGAGGAGCGCGCGAAGGTTCGTCTCCTCCTCGAATTGCTTCACCACCCAGCGGTCGGCTCGCGCCGCGATCCGCCAATCGACGTACCGCAGATCGTCGCCCGGCTGGTACGGCCGATGTTCCGCGAACTCCACCGAGAATCCCTTGCGCGGCGACCGGTGCAGCCCGGTGAGGAATCCGTCGACGACCCACCGCGCCACGACCTCGATGCGGCCCATCGAGGCGAGCGTCGCCGGGTCGAACAGATCCGCGCGAGTGGTGCTGTCCATGCGAGATCCGAAACGTAGATGTCCTCGTACCCCGACGCCACCCCGTTATTTCGCCGATTGTGACTCGCTCGCTCACATCCGCAATTTCTGCATCGTCGCGCACATCGACCACGGCAAGTCGACGCTCGCCGATCGTCTCATCGAGGCCACCGGCACGATCGAGAAGCGCGACATGAAGGAGCAGGTCCTCGACACGCTCGACCTCGAGCGCGAGCGCGGCATCACGATCAAGCTGAACGCCGTCCGCATGAGCTACACGGCCCGACGACGGCGAGCCCTACGAGCTCAACCTGATCGACACGCCGGGCCACGTCGACTTCACGTACGAGGTGTCGCGGTCGCTGGCCGCGTGCGAGGGTGCGATTCTGGTCGTCGACGCCTCGCAGGGCGTGCAGGCGCAGACGCTCTCGAACCTGTTCCTCGCGCTCGACGCCGGCCTGACGATCATCCCGATCCTCAACAAGATCGACCTGCCTGGCGCCGAGCCGGAGCGCCGACGGCAGGAGGTCATCGAGCTGCTGGGCGTCGCCGCCGACGAGATCCTGCTCGTCAGCGCCAAGGAAGGGATCGGCATCCACGAGCTGCTCGAGCGGATCGTCTCGCCAGGTGCCAGCCCCGACGGGCGACCCCGACGGGCCGCTGCGCGCGCTCATCTTCGACTCCTACTACGACCGCTACCGCGGCGCCATCCCGTCGGTGCGCGTCGTCGATGGCGTGATCCGGCCTGGCATGCAGATCACCTTCGGCACGAGCGACGATCGCGTTACGAGGTCGCCGAGGTCGGGTACAACCAGCTGCGCCAGGTGCCTGCGCCGAGCCCTGGAGCCCGGCGAGGTCGGCTACGTCGTCGCGAACGTGCGTCACGTGACGGAGACACGCGTCGGCGACACGATCTTCGACGCGACCCGCCCCGGGGCGGCCGCCGCTGCCCGGCTATCGCGACGTGCGGTCGATGGTGTTCGCCGGGCTGTATCCGACCGACACCGCCGCAGTACGAGAATCTGCGCGACGCGCTCGAGAAGCTGCAGCTCAACGATGCGTCGCTCCAGTACGAGCCCGAGACCTCGACGGCTCTCGGGTTCGGCTTCCGCGCCGGCTTCCTCGGTCTGCTCCACATGGAGATCGTCCAGGAGCGGCTCGAGCGGGAGTTCGACCTCGACCTCGTGACGACGGTCCCGAGCGTCGAGTACAAGGTCTACCGCCATGACGGCACGGTCTTGCTGCTCGAGAATCCGTCTCGGATGCCGCACGGCCGCCGAGGTCGACCACGTCGAGGAGCCGTTCGTCAAGGCGCGCATCGTCGCGCCCGTCGGACTACATCGGCGCCGATCATGACGCTCGTCAACGAGCGCCGCGGCGTCTACAAGAACATGAGCTACGTGGACACGCAGCGCGTCGAGTTCGACTTCGAGTTCCCGCTCGCCGAGATCATTCTCGACTTCTACGACCGCCTCAAGACGATCAGCCGCGGCTACGCGAGCCTCGACTACGAGATGCTGGAGTACCGCGCGAGCGATCTCGTGAAGCTGGACATGCTGATCAACGGCGACCCGGTCGACGCGTTCTCGGTCATCATCCACCGCGACAAGGCGTACGATTGGGGACGCAAGATCGCCGACAAGCTCAAGGAGCTGATCCCGCGCCAGCTGTTCGAGGTCGTGATCCAGGCCGCGATCGGCACCAAGGTGATCGCGCGCACGACCGTGCGGCCGCTGCGCAAGAACGTGCTCGCCAAGTGCTACGGCGGCGACATCACGCGCAAGCGCAAGCTCCTCGAGAAGCAGAAGGAAGGAAAGCAAGCGGATGAAGCAGGTCGGCACGGTCGAGATCCCGCAGGAAGCGTTTCTCGCCGTGCTCGCAGGTGGATTGATTGGTCGTCGACGCATCCTGCTGTCATCCGCGAGGCACACGCACCCATTCGCTCGTGATCCAGACCAGCTTACCTCGGTGACGTGATCCTCACGACACCGTTGCTGGCGGAGTTGGCGAGGAGTGGACCGGTCGACGTCGTGACGACCGCCGCGGCAGCCTCGGTGCTCGCAAACCATCCGGCGGTGCGGACGGTAATTCCCTACGACAAGCGCGGCCGTGCACGCGGGGTCACCGGACTGTGGCACCTCGCGCAGACTCTGCGCAGTCGCTACCGCGGGGGTGACGGCACACGACCACGCGGCGGGCCGCACGCCGGACATGCGCGCGACGATGCGATGCCTGTCGCCTACCTGGCACAGGGCTCGATGCGGAGCGCGACGCTCGCTGTACTCGCCGGTTGCCGCCAGCGCGTCGGCTTCGCGACCTCGACCGGCCGAGCGCTCTATACGCACTGCGTGCCGTTCCACGCCGACCGACACCACGCCGAGCGCCTCTGGCAACTGGGGGCACCGTCGCCTGACACGGTGCCGCCGCCGGACGCACGACAGCTCCGGGTCTATCCGGGTGCGGATGACGTCGCAGCCGTCGATCAGCTGCTCCACGGCGCCGGCGAGGCCGACGCGCCGCTGCTCGCCATTGCGCCGGGTAGTGCGTGGGCCACGAAGCGGTGGCCGTATTATCCCGCACTCACGGCCGCACTACTGCACGGATTGGCGCGTCGTCGTCATCGGCGCACGTCCCGAGCAGCCCCACGCCGCAGAGATCATGGCCGCGGCCGGCCCCGACCGCTCCCGCATCATCGATGCGACCGGTCGATTGACACCGCTCGCCACCGCGGCGCTCCTCGGCCGCTGCCGCGTACTCATCGCCAACGATTCGGCCCCGCAACACCTGGCGTCCGCCATGGGCACGCCAACGGTGACGATCTTCGGTCCGACGGTGCCGGAATTCGGTTTTGGACCGCTGTCGCCACGCCATGTGATCGCCGCGCACCCCAGCCTGCCCTGTCGGCCGTGCGACCGCCACGGGCCGCGCCGCTGTCCGCTGGAGCCATTGGCGATGCATGCGAGAGGTCTCAGTCGCTCACGTCGCACATTCGTCGCGGCCATCGCGTCACCCACGTACCAGCTGTCAACGTCCCGAATTCGCGTCGGACGTATTCATGCCTCGGAAGCCGCGACAGCGCTACATCGTTGGCGTCGATCTCGGCGGAACGAACATCGTGTCGGGCTCTGCCGGTCGACGGCACGCCGGAGTACGCGTGCAATCGCAGCCGACGCGTCCGGAGCTCGGTGCGGACGCCGTTGTCGACCGCATCGCGCGGATGGTCGACGAGTCATTGCGACGACCGCCGCGGAGACGGGCGCGACGCGCGCGGACTTCGTGGGCGTCGGAATCGGCTCCCCCGGTCCACTCGACCGCGAGAGTGGCATCGTCATCTTCACGCCCAACCTCGGCTGGCGCGACTTCCCGACTCCGTGATGCCGTCGCGACGCGGGTCGGTCTGCCCGCGACGTTGGACAACGACGCGAACTGCGCCACGGTCGGTGAGTGGTGGCGCGGCGCAGCCCAAGGCGCCCGCCACGTCATCGGCGTCACGATCGGGACGGGCATTGGCGGCGGTCTGATCGTGGGTGGCGAGCTGTATCACGGTGCGTCGGACGTCGCGGGCGAGATCGGGCATACGACGATCGACTCGACGGGTCGCCGCTGCAAGTGCGGCAACTATGGATGTCTGGAGGCCTACGCCTCCGGTCCCGCAATCGCCGAGCGCGCCCGTGAGGCGCTGGATAACGCGGAGACGTCGCTGCTCCGCGACCTTGTTGACGGTGACCTGTCGCGCCTGACGGCGCGCGACTGTCTACGACGGCGTCGACGCGCGGTGATCTGATCGCGCGCGAGGTCGTGCGCGACACGGCACGCTTTCTCGGTGCCGGGCTCGCGAACCTGCTCAACATCTTCAATCCCGATGTCGTCGTCCTGGCTGGCGGCGTGACTGACGCTGGCGACGCGTTGTTCGAGCCGCTGCGCGGCGAAGTGCGCCGCCGCGCGTTCCGTCCCGCGGTCGAGGCGTGCCGCATCGTCCCGGGTGCGCTCGGCGGATCCGCAGGCGTCGTCGGGGCGGTCGCCACATTCAAGATGCAGCAGATGGGCGGAGTCATGAGCGATTGTGCGGACTGACTCCGAGGGCGCGCGCGCACCTGGAGGCCTGAGTGTGTCGGTGCCTCCCCCTGCCAGCCGGCATCGCGTCGGCGTGCTTGGCACGTTCGTGTGGGACATCATCTACGGGCGTGATCCGCGGGTCGGGCCCGTCGAGGAATGGGGCGGCATCACGTACGCCCTGAGCGCGTTCGATGCGGCGCTGCCGCCCAATTGGGAAATCGTGCCCATCATCAAGGTTGGCGCAGACCTCGCTGCGCGGGCGCATGACTACCTGGCGGCACTCCGCCGCATCGCCCCAGATGCGGCGCTCGTCGAGGTGGCCGGCCCAAACAATCGGGTCGAGCTCCGCTACCAGAGCGCGGAGCGACGGAGCGAGGTGTTGACCGGAGGGGTGCCGCCCTGGACCTGGACCGGGCTCGTCCCGCTGCTCCGAGACCTCGATGCCCTGTATGTCAACTTCATCAGTGGCCTCGAGATGGACCTGGACACGATGCAGTTGATTCGACAGCACTTCCGCGGGCCGATCTATTGCGATCTCCACTCGTTGCTGCTCGCGCTGCAACCCGACGGGCTGCGGACGCCGCGCCCGCTTCCGGCGGCGGCTGCGTGGTGCCGCTGCGCCGATCTCATGCAGGTGAACGAAGATGAGATGGCCTTGCTCGCGCCCGATGCGATGGGCTTGGCAGCTACGGCGCTGGGCGGAGGGGTGCGCTGTCTGAGCGTGACGCTTGGGCAGTCGCGGCGTGGTCTATTTCGCGCCGGCCGACTTCGATCGGATCGCCGACCTCGGTCCGCGCGACCGGGCTCGAGGAGGGCTCGACGCGGCTCGAGGGCCGGTCCGGACCGCGCTCGTTCCCGCCGTCGCCAGCACCGACGACACCCGCTGACGAGCGGTGATCCCACCGGCTGTGGGGATGTGTGGGGCGCTACCTATTTCTCTCGACTGCTCGCGGGTGATAAGTTAGCCGACGCGATGCAGGCCGCGGTGGTTGCCGCCGCCCGCAACGTCGGCCATCGCGGCGCGACCGGTTGGCACACCACCTCCGTGGAGAGTTGAGTCCTCGGTGACGACCGTCATTGCCGTGCCGCCGTCGCTCGACGACGTCACCTTCGAGCAGGTGCTCGAACGGCTCGCCGCCCTCGCTCCCGACGAGAAGCTGCTCGTGGATGCGCGTCACGTCCGATGGGCCTCCCCCTACGGGTTGACGGCGCTCCTGACGCTCGCCCAGATCCCGTGACTCGCGGCCCGGCCTGACGCCGCCCGAAGCCGACGAGACGATTTCTTATTGGACACGCACTGGCTTCTTCCGACACGCCGAAGAGCTGTTCGAGGTGCACGGGAGTGTGCCGCGCACGCGACCTCCGGCGGAGTCGAATGTCCTTCTCGAGATCACTTCAGTAGCCAAGAGCGGCGACGTGCATGAGGTCGTCGATCGCATTCAACAGCGCGCACAACAGATTCTCTCGCGAGAGCTCAACATCGACGCCCAGGCGTCGGTTCGATTCGTGATGACGTTGTCGGAAGTGTGTCAAAACGTCGTCGAGCACGCTGGCCGCGGGGGCTGGGTGGCCGTTCAGACGTATCGATGGCAGCGTCGACTCGGTCGACGTGTCGTGCAGATCGCGGTGTGCGACGCGGGGGTCGGCTTTCGACGGTCGTTAGAGAGTACCCCAGGGCGCGTGCTCACCGATCGGTGGGACGATGGGATGGCCCTCGAAGAAGCCGTCATCCGGGGCGTGAGTCGCTTTCGGGATCGTGGCCGCGGCCAGGGGCTCGCCGGAACCCGCAACTTCCTGGGCAAGTGGGAGGGTAAGCTCTCCGTGCGGAGCGGGACGGCGCGGATCGCCATCGTCCGCAGAATGGGATGATGACGTGCCGCTGCTCGAGGACCTGCCCCCGTTCCCGGGATCGCAGGTGCAGATCACGATCCCGGAGCGCGTTGTGGAAAAGCAGGATGAGGCTGGCCCCGCCACGGCCACCAAGGCCGCGAGCGGCACGGGGAGTCGCGGTCGTGATCCACCACATCGACCTCAGCTCGGTCCTGCGACGGTCGGTGTGCGACCTGTATTCCAATCTCGTGACGCGCCCGACGGGCGCCGCCGTACGTAGCGAGATCGAACATCTCGTGGAGGGGACGCCGAGCCCATCGCTGACCGTCATCGACTTCTCAAATGTCGGGCTGCTCGACTACTCGTGCGCCGACGAGGTCGTCGCCAAGCTGCTTGCTGCGATTCGCGCCCGGAATCGCACCCTGCGACGCCTATTTCGTGTTCCGCGGTCATACAGGAGTGGCATCTCCACGCCATCGAAGGCGCCCTCTCCCGCTACGGACTCGCCCTCGTCCTCGAGACGCAGGGGGATGACTCGACCCGTCGTCGGCTCGATCGCCGACGAAGAGCAGCGAGTGTGGGAGGCAGTGTACCAGTTCGGCGCCGCGGACGCGGCCATGGTGGCAGCATCGGTCGGATCCGACCCTCCTGAGGCCGAGCGCGTGCTTGGAGGCGCTATCGGCCCGGCGACTCCTGATGCGCCTCGACCGCCAGTATCTCGCCCTCGTAGCGCGTCCAGCACCCACCGGTGCCCAGTCGGTGCACGGAGAATGGCATGGCTGACCTCTACAGTCCTCCGCTCCAGGTGGTTGGCTTCGTGGCCACGAAGCGCGGGGACCACGATCGGGGGCCACAAGTCCGTATGCGGGCCGATGAGGCCGCTTTGCGATTGCTCACAGATGGCGAGCTCGTGCGTATCGAAGGACCGCGGCGGCAGGAGTTCGCCGTCCTGCAGGTCGACGACGAGCTCCCCCGTGGTGCGGTGGTGGTCCGTGACGTGGCGGGCGTCGCGCCGTCCGAAGTGGTGCGGGTGCGCAAGGTCGAGACCGAGCTGCCCCCGCGTAACGTCGGTTAACCCCCGTATCGTGCCGTTCCAGGATCTGATTGTGACCGCTGTCTTGCACAGGCGCACGTTCGGGGCGACGCATGACGTCGCCCCTACCTAACCATGCCACGCCCGACCCGGCCGCCAGGTCTGTCGACGATCGCTGTCCACGGGGGAAGCGAGCGCCCTGAAACCGCGCCCACCGGGAACGTGCCGGTCGTCACCCCGATCTATCAGTCGGTCAACTACTACCAGGAGTACGGAACCGGCGAGGGGCTGCGCTACACGCGATACGGCAACACCCTCAATGCGGAGGTCGTACAGCGGCGGTTGGCGCAGCTCGAAGGGGCTGAGGCGTCGCTGGTCTTAGCCAGCGGCATGGGGGCGACCGCATGTGCCCTGCTCGCGCTCCTGCGCCCGGGTGACCATTTGCTGGCAAGCTCGTGGATCTACGGGGGCACGTTCAAGCTTTTCATGCAGGAGTTCACGAGCGTCGGGATCGACGTAACGCTCGTCGATCCCATTGAAACGAGAACCTGGCGCAAGCAGGTCCGGCGAGAGACACGCGCGATCTTCCTCGAGTCGCCGGTCAACCCAACGTGTCGCGTGCTCGACCTGCGCCCGGTGACACTGCTGACCAAGGACTCCGGCGTCGCACTCGTCGTCGATTCGACCTTTGCGTCTCCGATCAATTTCCGCCCGCTCGCCCACGGCGCCGATGTCGTGATCCAGTCGGCGACGAAATATCTGAGTGGACACCACGATGTCCTTGCCGGCGCAGTCATGGGCACCGACGTCGTACATCGAGGAAGTGCGTCAGAAGATGATGGTGTGGGGCCAGGCCCCAGATCCATTCGCCTGCTGGCTCATCGAGCGCGGCCTCAAGACGCTCGACGTCCGCGTGCGGCGCCAGAACGAAACGGCGCAGCGCATCGCCGAATGGTGCGCGACCCGCAAGGACATCGCGCGAGTCCATTATCCCGGATTACCGGATCATCCCGACCATGAGGCGGCGTGCGAGCAGCAGGACGGATTCGGCGGTATGCTCGCCATCGAGCTGGCTGGGGGCGGTAAGGCGGCCGACCGGTTCATCCGTCGCTTGACGATCTGGACGCACGCCCCGAGCCTCGGTGGCACGGAGTCTCTCGTGTGCGAGCCGCGGTACAACTCCCACGCGAGTCTGACCAGCGAGCAGCGGGCCGAGATCGGCATCCCGGATGGCTTCGTACGGATGAGTGTCGGGCTCGAGAACGTGGAAGACCTCATCGCGGATCTCGAGCAGGCCCTGCGATGATCCGGCTCGTCGACGTGTCGAAGGCATACGCGCGGACCGGGCTGGCCCTCGACAACGTATCCGTGCACGTGGCCAAGGGTGAATTCGTGTTCCTCACGGGTCCCAGCGGCTCCGGCAAGAGCACGTTGCTCAAGATGATCTTCATGGAAGAGCGCCCCACCGCTGGCGAGGTTCGCGTGAGCGGCGTGAATTCCGCATCGCTCAAGCGAGGGGATGTGCCCCGATTGCGCCGGAAGCTCGGCGTGGTCTTCCAGGACTTCCGACTCCTCGACGATCGCACGGCGCACGCCAACATCGCGTTCGCGCTCGAGGTCACTGGCGCGACGCCGGCGAGCATTCCCGTCAAAGTCAATCGCCTGCTGACGCAGGTGGGACTCGCGTCGAAAGCCCAGGCATTTCCGCGCGAGCTTTCGGGCGGCGAGCAGCAGCGCGTCGCGATCGCCCGCGCGCTCGTCAACGACCCGTTTGTGCTCATTGCGGACGAGCCAACCGGGAACCTCGACGATCGCGCGACCCGCGGCGTCTTTCAGTTGCTGCGCGAGATCAACGCCGCCGGGCACGGCGGTCGTCATGGCGACGCACAACCTCGAGCTCGATTCGCCGGACAGAGTATCGCACGCTCGAAATGCTCCACGGCCGCGCTCGTCGCTGAAGCGACGGACCCCATCAGTCGCGGAGCGGGCGCGGCCCGACGCGCCGAGGAGATGGCCGCCGCGCGCGCCCGGCAGGCGCAGGCAGCGCCCGAAGCGCCCGCCGATGAGTCAGGCGGACTTTCCGCTGACGGCGCCGTGAAGCTCGCCCTGCGCGAGGTGCTCCTCGCGGTCCGCCGCGCGCCGCTGCTGAGCGTCCTGGGCAGTCGTCACGATCGCCTTTTCGCTCTTCGCGTTCGGACTGTTTCGGCCTGGTCGCCATCAACATCCGAGATGCGCTGCGACATGTCGAAGAGCGAGTCGAGATCCGCGCCTTCATCGCCGACGCGACACCGATCGAGGCCGTCGCCACCGCCATGGGCGACATCGGCTCGTTCCCGGAAGTCACGCACGTCGATTACGTCTCGCCCGACTCGGCGCTCGCCCGCGCCCGGCGCGAGCTCGGTGAGTTCGCGGATGTCTTCGAGGCGGGTGTGCTGCCCGGATCGATCGAGATCCGGCTCAAGCCGGACTATCGCGATCCCAAATCCGTCAAGGCCGTCGCCGATCGCGTCGGGAGCTACTCCTTCGTCGACGACGTGCGATACGGGGAAGACTGGGTCACCAAGCTCTATCAGCTGCGCACCATTGCGACGATCGTCGGACTCGTGCTCGGCCTCGCGTTCGCGGCGGTCGCGATCATCATCATCGGCACGACGATCCGCATGGCTGTCCTGGCTCGTGAGCGTGAGATCTCCATCATGCGCCTGGTCGGTGCGACCGACGCGTTCGTCCGGATGCCGTTCCTGATCGAGGGCTTCGCCAAGGGAGTCCTGCGGCGGGCTCCTGCGCTCTGTCGCTCACGTGGCTCGCGAGCACACTCATCGATCGCGCGCTCGGCTTCCAGACGATCTTCTTCGCCTCAGGCGTGGCGTTCCTCGGCGTACTCGTGCGGCGCGTTGATCGGCCTCGCCGGGAGCGCCCTGTCCGTGGGTCGGCACCTGCGGCGTGTGTAGCCAACCAGGGGTCAGGGGTCGGGAATCCGAGGTCCGTCCGAGGCAAGCCGCGGTGCGCCGGGGCAGGCCTGGCGGTTGGTTCCCGACCCCGGACCCCCGACCCCTGATCCCGCTGTTCTTGCTCTTCGCCGCCTCGATGGCGGCCCAGCAGCCAGCGCCTTCTACGCCCGGCGGCGCAGCGGTGGACCCACCCGCGTCCAGCCCCGGCGTGACGCCCGAGGTGAGACTACGGGCCGACCGAGAAGCAGCTCGATCGGTTCCGGGCGGAGCGGACACAGCTCGAGCAGCGGATGGCGGATCTCCGTAGCAGCGTGCACGACCTGTCCGAGGAGGTGGATAATCTCGATCGGCAACTCGACGCCACGTCGCGCCTGGTGCGCGCGCTCGATGAGCAGCTCGTCGAGATCAACACCGAAGTGCGGAATGCCACGGGGCAGCTCGTGCAGGCCGAGGACGAGCTGGTGATCAAGCGGGCGATGCTCCGTCACCGACTGGTCGACATCTACAAGCGTGGACCGCTCTACACGACAGAGGCCCTGCTCACGGCCGAGTCGTTCGGTGCACTGGTGGCGCGATACAAGTATCTGCATCTGATCGCGCTGCGGGACCAGGCGCTGGTCGCGCGAGTCGAGCTCCTGCGCAACCAGGTCAGTCACCAGCGACGCGTGCTGGTCGGACTGCAGAATGAGGTGCAGGACAACCGCGAAGAGAAGACCCTGGAGCAGGAGCGGCTCCGGTCACTCGCCGACGAGCGCGAAGCGAGTCTCGCGCAGGCCAAGCGCTCGCAACAGGCGACGGCCACCCGACTGGCGCAGATCGGCCTCGCAGAAATGCGCTTGAGCGCGGTCATCAACTCGATCGAGGACGCCCGACGCAAGGCCGCCAGCCGGCCCCATGCCCCAGCCGCGACGACCGCGAGCACCCTGACCACACGGGACTTGGGCGCTCTGGATTGGCCGGTCGAGGGCACCGTCCTCTATCGGTACGGACGCGTCGTGAACCCGAACAACACGACGACCCGCTGGAACGGGATCGGGATTGGCGCGGCCGTGGGGACCGCGGTGCGAGCTGTCGAGAGTGGCGTCGTCGTCGTGGCCGAACCCATCGGCACCTACGGGCCAACTATCATTCTCGAGCATGGTGGCGGCGACTACTCCGTGTACGGCTCCCTGAGTCGGATCGACGTGAAGAAGGGCAGTCATGTCGAGCGCGGGGAGGTGATAGGCGCTGTCGGGCGGAGCGACCCGGACCTGCCAGCGCACTTGCACTTCGAGATCAGACGCGATCAGGGCCGTGCCGTCGATCCGCTGGAGTGGTTGCGAGGCGGCACGTCGCGATGAGTCATCCGACGCCGAGCCTTCTGGATAGCCTATCTCCAGACATCGGGCCGCTCGGGGCGCACGTCTCGAGCGCCGGCGGCCTGGCGTTGGCTCCCGAGCGTGCACGGGCCATCGGCGCGACGGCGATGCAGCTCTTCACAAAGATGGCAAACCGATGGGCTGAGCGAGTCTGCGATCCCGCAGAGTGCCAGGCGTTTCAGGCCGGAGTGGCGGCCACCGCCGTACGCGTGACGGCGGCGCACGACAGCTACCTCATCAACCTGGCATCGCCGGACCGTACGCTCCGCCAGCGATCACTGGAGTCGTTCGTGGCGGAGTTGCGCCGAAGCGAAGCCCTGGGGCTCGACTTCATTGTCTCGCACCCCGGGAACTACATGGACGACCGCGCGAGTGGCATCAAGCGGAACGCCGATGCGATCGCGGCGGCGCTGGAGGTCGTGCCAGGGCGCGTGCGAATCCTCATGGAGACGACCGCCGGAACTGGCACGGCGATAGGCGCGAGCTTCGAGGAGCTATCGGACCTGGTGACGGCCGTCGGGGTCGAGCATCAACCGCGGATGGGAGTCTGCGCCGATACGTGCCATGTCTTTGCGGCCGGCTACGACCTCGTTGGCGATTTCGACGGCGTCTGGCGGCATTTCGACGATGCGATCGGGTTCGACCGCCTCCATCTCCTGCACCTCAACGACTCGAAGTTCGGCCTCGGATCGCACCGCGACCGTCACGAGCTGATCGCAGAAGGTCAACTCGGTGAGGCCGTATTTCGCCGGATCATGACCGACGAGCGCCTCGGCCGCATCGCCAAGGTGATCGAGACCCCCAAGCTCGAGGATGCGACCGCCACCGATACACGGATGCTGATGAGGCTCCGAGAGTATGCGGGGGTGCCTCAGCCGTTCGCCGCCAGCGGCGAAACGGATTTGCGCGTAGGATAAGTACCCGCCTAGCGGCCGCCAAACGCCCGTCGAGGGGCGAAGGCTGGTGCTATCTCAGTGTCCTCGCTACGCTTAACGGATGACGACCCATACTAGAGCGCCCGGCCCTCCGGGCGCCGCACCTAGTCCCCGCGAGCCTTTGCAGGGACTTCAGCGACAAGGCATCGAGCCTCGCGGCTCGGTACACTGGAACCTTCTCACCCCTACCCTGGTCGAAGCCGCCGTTCGACGCGGGGAGGGCCATCTGGCCGACATGGGCCCCTTCGTCGGCGTCACGACGCCCCACACCGGCCGTTCACCGAAAGACAAGTTCGTCGTTCGCGCCGGTGCGTCGGCGGCGGACATCGAGTGGGGCACGGTCAACCAGCCGCTCGACCCCCAGCACTTCAACGACGCTTCTGGCCGACGTGCGCACCTATCTTGGCGGTGCGCCGGATCTATTCGTCCAGGATCTCTATATCGGAGCGGATCCCGCGCATCGGCTGCGCGTGCAGATACGTGACGCCCAACGCGTGGCACGCGCTGTTCGTGCGCAACATGTTCATGCGGCCCGCCCCGAGCGACCTCCCCGGCTTCGAGGAGAACTTCGCGGTCCTGCACGCGCCGGAATTCCAGGCCGATCCCGCACGGCACGGGACGCGGTCCGGCACGTTCATCGTACTCAACCTCGAGCAGCGTCTGATCCTCATCGGCGGGACGCGCTACGCGGGGGAGCTGAAGAAGTCGATGTTCATGGTAATGAATTACCTCATGCCGAAGGCGGGCGTGCTCTCGATGCACTGCTCGGCCAACGTCGGGCCCGCGGGCGACACGGCGCTGTTCTTCGGGCTCTCAGGCACGGGCAAGACGACGCTGTCGGCCGATCCCGAGCGCAATTTGATCGGAGACGACGAGCACGGATGGTCAGACGAGGGCGTGTTCAACTTCGAAGGCGGCTGTTACGCGAAGGTCATCAACCTCTCGCCTGACGGAGAACCGGACATCTATCGCACAACCAAGATGTTCGGCACGGTGCTCGAGAACGTCGTGCTGGACCCGGTGACGCGCGTGGTCCAATACGCGGACCAGTCGATTACCGAGAACACGCGCGCGTCGTATCCGCTCGACTCCATCCCGAATCACGTCCCGACCGGCCGCGGCGGCCACCCGCGCAATATCGTGTTGCTCACGGCGGACGCCTTCGGGGTCCTTCCGCCGGTCGCGAAGCTCACCACCGAGCAGGCCATGTACTACTTCCTCTCGGGGTACACCGCCAAAGTGGCAGGCACGGAGCGCGGGGTGACCGAGCCGCAGGCAACCTTCAGCGCGTGCTTTGGCGCTGTCTTTCTCGTGTGGCCTGCGACGAAGTATGCCGCGATGCTCGGCGAGCGCCTCAAGCGCTATAACTCCCGTGTGTGGCTCGTGAACACCGGTTGGACCGGCGGACCCTACGGGGTCGGCAAGCGAATGCCGCTCGCGCAAACGCGCACGATGGTGCGTTCACTCCTGGCCGGTGGATTGGATAACGTGCAAACGGCGGCGGACCCGATCTTCGGGCTCGCAGTACCGACGCACGTGTCGGGCGTCCATGACACGCTGCTGCGTCCACGAGAGGCCTGGAGTGATGCCGCTGCATACGACCAGCAAGCGCGAAAGCTGGCCGGCATGTTCCGCTCGAACTTCGAGAAGTTCGCGAGCACGGTGGACCAGAAGGTCATGGAGGCGGGGCCGAAGGGCTAGGGACTACTAGGGGGCTCACGGCTAGGGACTAGTGGCTAGTGAACAACCTTGGGGCCAGTGACACGTCGTCGTCACTGGCCCCCGAGTTTTGTCGCAGTCCCTAACCCCTAGCCCCTAATCCCTATCTTTCCCCCATGTACTTCGAGATCATCCGCGACCCCCTCTGGAGTAACATCCGAGTCGACGCGCTCACGATGCGCCTGGCAGACTCGCGGGTGGTGCAGCGCCTCAGGAATGTCCGCCAACTCGGACTCGCGTACCTCGTCTATCCGGGCGCCACGCACTCTCGCTTCGAGCACGCACTGGGGACGTACCATCTCGCCCGGCGGGCATTGGCGCTGCTCGCCGAACGGGACGCGCGCGTGTTGGAGGGCGACGAGTGCGCGATCATCTGCGCGGCGGCGGTCCTGCACGATGTCGGGCATTACCCGTTCTCGCATGCGCTCGAGGAGATCGGGGCCCCCAACCACGAAGACGTGGCAGATCCGCTCGTCACCCAGGGCGAGCTCGCTGCAATTCTCTCCGCCGAGCTGGGACCGTCCGCCCCGAAGCGGATCGTCGATCTCATCCGAGGACAGAGTACGAGCGCGTTGCAGGGTCTGATCTCCGGATCACTCGACCTCGATAAGATCGAATACCTGAAGCGCGACGCCCTTATGTGCGGCGTGCCGTATGGCGAGATCGATGTGGACCGTCTGACGCATTCCATGACCATTGTCCCGGACCCTGACTCCGGAGCACCGACGCTGGGCGTGGTCGAGAAGGGGCTCGCGGCGATCGAATCGCTGCTTTTTGCGAAGTACCAGATGTATCGCAACGTCTACTGGCATCACGCCGTGCGGAGCGCGACCGCGATGTACAAGCGGCTCGTGAGCGATGCCCTCGCCACGGGTGTGCTGCGGGCTGACACCATCGTTCAGTTCACCGACGAAGGACTGCTGGATCATCTGCGGCGACACGCGCCGAGCGCGTTGCTGGATGCCTTGCGGTACCGGCACCTGTACAAGCGCGCGTTCGAGATCCCTGCGACCGTTCTGCCCGACGGGGTTGGGGAGTGGATCGCGACGGACTGGCCGCGCGCGTCGGCCGTCGCGGACGGGCTGGCCGCGCGTGTGGGGCTCGCCCCGGGCGAGCTCCTGCTCGATTACCCGGCCAAGACGCAGATGCTGGGTCTGGACATCCCCGTTCAGCGCCGATCCGGCGCGGTCCAACGCCTCACGGCCGAGGGATTGGATGGATCGATCAACCTGCCCTCTCTCTCCACCGCGCTGTACCAGTCCGCGCGCTGGCTCCGCGTCTTCGTGGCGCGACGGACGCCGGTACCCGCGGATGAGGTGATGGCGGTGGTGAGGGAAGGACAATAACGGCGGGGTCCGGGACGATACCGTGATCGCGTCGGCCGCACGTTGCGTGTAGATGGGCGGGTAGGGGCGACGCGCGCGTCGCCCTTCGTGCATTGCGGCGGATGCCAGAAGGGCGACGCACGCGTCGCCCCTACCCGGTGATCCCCCGTCGATGTGCGGCCAGGGCCGCGTGTTGCCGTTCCCCCAGGTCCGAATCCCGCCGTTCTGTCTTCACGTCCCCTTCCTGTACTCCTCGTACGCCTCCGGCGTGTCCAGGTCGATAGCGCCTTGCGGGAACGGAACGGTCACCACGCGGTCGGGCTCGCGCGCGATCAACGCCTGCGCGCCGTCGCGGTCACCGAGTGCCAACAACTCCGGAAAGACACTCCGATCAAACAGCGCGGGCACGCCGGCGGTGCCGGCGTAGGCCGAGGCCACGATGACGGCGTCCGATCCGCGATACGCGCGACCGAGGCGACTGAAGACCGCAGCCGAGAGATGGGGTTGGTCGCAGACCGTTATGATCACTCCGTCGATGGACGGGGCAAGAGCGGTCAAGCACTCGACTCCCACCTTGATCGACGACCCGATGCCACGAACCCACCCCGCGTGGTCGACTGCGTGGACGGGCAAATCGGCAATCTGCGGCGTGAGGGACTCGGCGACATCGCCCAGCACGACGACGACCGGGCGTGCCGCCGATTCGACTGCCGCTCGGGCCGCGTGTCGAAGCAGTGGCTCCTCGTCATCGCTCGTCTTCCGCCGCGGAACCAGGAGGGCTTGCTTGGGCCGCCCCATGCGCACCGATCCGCCCGCCGCCAGCACGACGACGCCAATGGCAGCCCTGCGCGGTCGATGGCCGCTACTCGCGGCGCTCGCCCGCGGACCGGCGCGCGAGCGACGCATCGCCACCGTTACGGCCAGCCCTCACGCGATCGCAACTCGGTGATGTGCGCGACATGGTGGCGACTGTGCCATGCATAGAGAGCGAGAGCCTGGTCGAGCGTAAACCGGCGCTTGTACTCCGGATGCACATAGCCTCGCGCAAACGCCTCCGGCTTCATGCCGCGAAGGAGGGCGATCCAGCGCACGTGCAGCGCGTCGAGCATCGCGAGTGAGACGTCGATCGGGATATCGTGTCCGTCCCAAAGCTCCGCCCACTTGGCCTCGTCATACACCATGATCGTCGGGTCGTCCGCCGTGAGCGCCTGCTTGAACCGGATGTAGGCGTTGGCGTGGCTATCCGGGACATGGTGGACGACTTGGCGAACGGTCCAGCCGCCCGGCCTGTAGGGGGTGTCAAGTTGTCGGGCGGACAGGCCGGCGACCGCGGCGCGAAGCGCGGACGGTCCGTTGGCGATGTCAGCGATCAGATCCGATCTGCGCTCCGGCGTAACCGGCGCGGACAGGTCGGCCTGGCCGATCGGATAACGAAGGTCGGGCATTGGAGGTCGGGGTTCGGGGTTCAGGACAGGGGGTCCGGGAACGGCGGCACACGTGGTGGCTCATGCACGGAGCACCGGATCTTCGGCTCCGGCATTGGCGGCGGCGACCCGCAGGAGCGTCGCGTCGTCGAGTCGGTGCCCGCCTTCGAACGTCACGTCGGAGACATTGAGACCCGCCGCTCGCATGGCAGCGCTCACCTGCACGACGCGCTCGCGCGACACGAACTCGTCCCGCGAGCCGGCCACGAGCGCGATCGGGACGCCGCGAAATGCCCGCAGGTCACCGGCGAGGACGTCGTCTGGCATTGCGCCACCCCAGCAAATCACACGGTTCACGCGGGTGCGCGCATGCACGAGCCATCGGCACATCGTCGCGACCCCCTGAGAGAAGCCGAGTGCGGTCACCCGCGTCACGTGGGGAGCGCGCGCCTTGAGGGTGTCGACCAAACTGTCGAGATAGGTCACCTGGTCGGCGATCTCGGCCGCTCGGTCTTCGCGTGTCATCCAGCTCGCGCCGACGGGACTCGTGGCATGCGAGCCGCCGCGGGCCCGCTCCAAGTAGAATCGCGACAGCGCCTCGGGCGCTGCGACCAAGCGGTCAGCCGATGCAATGGCGGAGAGTCGGGCGACGAACTCGGCCGCCAGTTGCCCATATCCGTGACAGGCCAGCCAGAGCTCGCGGGCCGCCGTCCCGGGCTCGCCCACCGTGTAGTACCGGGCGGTGCGGGCTACCGTAAGATGATGCTCGTGGATCATTACCGAGTCGCGAAGGTCGGCCGTCCTGGGCCCAAAGCTAGCGGGGGGAAGTCGCCGCTGCCGCCCCCGACTGTTGGAATGCCTCTTGCCCATCAGCATAACATGAATGTAGGGGCGACGCCCACGTCGCCCGGTAGCGCGCGCACACGCGCCCGGAGACGGCCTATCGTGATGCGACCCTTCGATACGGGGAGTCGGCACGGCAGAGCGCGGGCGCGCGGAAGGGGCATAGGGTGCGCGCTGGGAAGAGTCGGTCGATGACCGTCGAACAAACGTGCCCGCTCGCCTCCGAGCTCGCACGCCGCCTGCGCGAGGCACGCACTGAGCTCACGACTCGGTGGCTCGAACGCATCAGCGATCGCGTCAACCTGGCCCCGGGCCGGATCTTTCCGACGGACGACCTGCTGGACCACATGCCGCTGTTGATCGATGGGATCGCGGACTCCATCGCCGAGCCCGCGCACGTCGTTCGGGGGGAGTCCGCAGTCGTGGAGCGGGCGCGCGAGCTGGGCGCCTTGCGCCACGCCCAAGGGTTTGACGAATACGAGATCTTGAAGGAATTCGAGATCTTTGGCGGGATCTTGTTTGCGTTCTTCTCGCGCACCGTTGATGACATCAGGCAGCCCTGTACGAAGGGTGAGCTCGCAATCTGTTGTCATCGGCTGTTCCAAGCCATTACGGTCATCGAGCAAACGACCGCTGCACGATTCCATCAGCTGATGCGCGCGCGGGTCGCGGAGCGGGAGCAGCGACTGCGCCTGTTCAACCGAGCCTTGAGTCATGAGCTGCGCAATCAGATCGGTGCTGCCCTGGGGGCCGGTGAGATTCTCGCCGTCACTGAGGTGACGGCTGAGAAGCGGCAGCAGCTCGCCGACATCGTCGTCAGAAACCTGTCCACGATGCGCATGACCCTCGACAACCTGCTGGAGCTGACACGTGTCGGCGAGTCCGACGCGCGACAACAGCGCCACGTCCGGCTGCCTGAAGCGGCAACCGAGGCTGCGCGCGCGCTTCGCGAGTCGGCTCACGCAGCGGGCGTGGCGCTCCACGTCGCCGGCGCCCTACCAGATGTGGAGGTGAGCGCGGCAGCCGTCGAGCTCTGCCTGACGAACCTCTTGTCCAACGCGATCAAGTATGCGGACCCCGAGAAACCCGACCGCTGGGTGGAAGTGTCGGGCCAGCTACAACTCAGAGCTGGGTCCGACAGCAGTCAAGCCGTGGTTACCGTTCGCGACAATGGATTGGGCGTCGCGGCCGCGGACCGGGCGCACCTGTTCGAGCGGCTGTTCAGAGCGCGCTCGGAACAGTCGGCTCGGATTCGCGGTACGGGCATGGGCCTCAGCATTGTGCGAGAAACGGTCGAGGCGCTGGGTGGTCGGGTCTGGGCGGAGTTTCCGCCGGAGGGGTCAGTATTCGCATTCACCCTGCCGAGTCGTCGCGCGATGGATCTGGGTGCGCTGAACGCGCAAGCCCAGGCGACCTCCGCGGAAGGCGAAGGAGCCCTGGCCGACAGCGATTGAGGCACCCCTGATAGATTGTCGGCGCCCACGGCACGTCGCGCGCGTACTGACCGCGATGTCCCGTTCGTCATCCGCGCTACCGGACGTTGCCTGCGACGGCGGGCATCAAGTCATCCGCGTCGCACCGGTGTAATAGGATGCCACGTGACGCGGCCAGCGGTGACTGGGCCGAGCTGATGTCCTCGAACGAGACGAGTGGAGGCGCATGGTGCGATTCGGAACTCGATGGGACAACGACACGAAGTGGGCGCCCTGGCCGCGGGAGCATGGCCATCGAGGTCGGCCGCAGATTGCCATGCGCGCGAGGGCGTGGGGCGGCGCACTCGCTGTGGTCTTTCTCTGGTCAGCCAACGCTCCTGGGGGACGGGACCTGCGCGTGGGTCGTGCGGCGGCTTATACCCTCACCGTGCCCACGCGTGACCTGGTGGATCTGCTGCGTGGCCAACTCTTCACGGATTCGGGCCGCTTCTATCCGTGTCGCACGAACCCGCAGTGCTCGGCTTGGGGCCATGACATCGCGGTGAGCTCACCCAACATCTCGATCGATGGTCCGCGGCTGGTCTTCTCGGTTCATCTGGTCGGCAGCTATGCCATGGCGCAATTCTTCACCCCGACGATCGCCGGCGACCTCGTCATCTCGGGGGTGCCAACGGTCCGCACCAATCGAGTCGTCCTGACGCAATCAGCGGTCTCGACGACCCAGTCGAGCGACATGACGTTCCGGACCTTCCTGGAGGCGGTGCACCCGCGGATTGAATCGATGATCAATCAAGCGCCGGGCTTCGATCTGGCGCAGTATCTCTCCTACTCAGCGGCCGATCCGGACCTGCCGCCACCGCGTCTGCCGCACACGCCGTGTGTCGATCCGTCACAGATCCAGGTACAGTCAGTGTCGACACAACCCGCGGCCAGCGCGATCACGGCGATCGTGGCGGTGAGCCCGGCCCCGCCCGGTAAATGCAGCGCGCACTGATAGGGCGGGCGCTAAAGCGGCGCGCTATCCGCACTCCGAGAAGCCGCACACGTGGCACTTCACGCATCCTTCGGCGAACTCGAGCTGCGAGCCGCAGTCGGGACACGTGCCGATGAACGACTCGGTGGCGTCGGCGTAGCGGTCGGGCATCCCCTGCGGCGCCGCCCCGCCATTGGGTCCCGGCGAGCCATTGGTCCCGATCGACGTCGTCACGCCCGTCGTCGCGGTTGGGCTCTCGCGCGGCGCTGGTGCGGACTTGCCACTCGCGTCGCCCAAGAGATCCTGCTGGACGCCTTGCGTGTGGTCACGCCACCAGTCCTCGAGCGCCATGCCGATCGCGTCGGGCACAGACAGGATCTTCTTCGGGCCGAGTCCGACGACCCGGTCCGACGCGATCCCGCGCAGCTGACGGTGGATTTCCATCAGCGGGATCCCCGACCGCAAGCGCGAGTGAGATGAGCCGGCCCATGGCTTCGGCATCGGCCATCGCGGACCCACCGGCCTTGCCGAGGTTGATGAACACTTCGAACGGCTGCCCGCGGTCGTCTTCGGTGATGTTCGCGAACATCGTGCCGAGCGGCGTCTCGTAGCGTGCCGTCGTCCCGCGGAGCTTGTCGGGCCGCGACGCGCTTGGCGCGCCGCTGCAGGTTCTCCGCCTCGACTTCGAACAGACGCCTTCTTGAGCCGATCGATCTCGGCGTCGCGCTCGGCGAGCGCACCGAGCAGCTCACCGATCTCGCGCTTGTCGCTGGCAGACGCCGCAGGCGCAGGCGCCCGCCCTTCTCGCGCTCGGCCTTGGCCTTCTCCGTCGCGCCGGTCGACAGCACCTGATTGTCGCGCGAGCCGTCGCGGTAGACCGTCACGCCCTTGCACTTGAGCTGGTAGGCGAGCTCGTAGATCGCGCGGACATCGGCGACCGTCGCCGTGTGCGCGAAATTGGTCGTCTTGCTAGATCCCACTGTCGCAGTGCTCCTGAAATGCGGCCTGCATCCGCATGTGCCAGTCGGGCTTGATGACATTGGCGGTCACGAAGACACGCTGCCACTTGGCTGGCACCTCGGGGAAATCGATGCGTCCCTCTTTGGCGATCCGTTCCATGAGATGCCTCGGAGTACCAGCCTTCGCGCTTCGCGATCGCGACGAAGTCCTCGTTCACGTCGGGCATCATGACGCCGGCCTGATTGCGCATGAACGCGACCGCGAACAGCGGCTCGAGACCCGACGAGCATCCGGCGATGATCGAGATCGTCCCCGTCGGGGCGACCGTCGTCGTGTTGCAGTTGCGCAGGAGCTGCATCGGCCGGATGCGTCTGCCCGCTGCATCGCGCGCACAGGTGTCGTCCGGCCCCCAGATCGAGCGCGCCCATTCCGGGAACGCGCCGCGCTCGTGCGCGAGCCGCTCGCTCTCCCGCTTGGACTCGACGTCGAGGAACGCCATCACCTTGCGACCGAACTCCACGCCTTCGGGCGAGTCGTAGGCGATGCCCGAGCCGCACGAGCGCGTCGGCGAATCCCATGACGCCGAGCCCGATGCGCCGGATGCGCTTCGACGAGCAGCGTCGATCTCGGGCAGCGGGATACCGGTTGACGTCGATGACGTTGTCGAGGAAGTGCGTCGACGAGATGGATGTCACGCCGGAACGCGTCCCAGTCCATCTGCCCATCGCGCACGTAGTAGCCGACGTTGACGCTGCCCAGGTTGCAGACGTCGTACGGGAGGAGCGGCTGCTCGCCGCACGGGTTGGTCGCCTCGTAGCTGCCGAGGTGCGGGACCGGGTTGTAGCGATTGGCCTCATCGATGAAGAAGCAACCCGGCTCACCGGTGCGCCACGCGCCCTGCGATCATCTTGTCCCACACCTTGTTCGCATCGAGCTGCCCGACGACGGCACCTGATCTGCGGATCCTTGAGATCGTACGGCGGTCCGCGCCTTCACGGCCGCCATGAACGCGTCGGTGACCGCGACGGAGATGTTGAAGTTCGTGATCCTGCGTGATGTCTTCCTTGCAGGTGATGAACTCGAGGATGTCGGGATGATCGACGCGCAGGATGCCCATGTTCGCCCCGCGACGCGTGCCGCCCTGCTTCACCGCTTCCGTCGATGCGTCGTACAGCTTCATGAACGACACGGGACCCGACGCCACGCCCGTCGTCGACCGCACCATCGATCCCTTGGGCCGCAGCCGCGAGAAAGAAAACCCGGTGTTGTGAATCATCACGAGACCGTTGCGGCCCGCGGCATAGGTGTTCCAGTCCTCGACCGTGAGGTCGTAGTACTGTTTCGCCGTTGACGCACGATTGACGCTCGCGACCTCCTGACCGCTCTGCGCCACTCGACGCAGCAGCGCTGCCCGCTCGGCGTCGAACGGTTCGAGCGTATCAGCAATCTTTCCCAACGCGCTACGGCTCACGCGCCCCTGCTCGTTGCAGCTCCAGTGATTCAACTCGTCGGAAACGAGGCCCGGCCCGGCCATCCGCGAGCCGATGAGGCCATGCTGCGCCAACTCGTCCCGCCACACGCGGAACGGCAATCGCAGCGCGCGCCGCTTGGTCGCGTCGCTCCGCAACCGGCCCCTCCGTTGCTCGCTCGACATAAACGGCGCGATGTCCGACGCGAACTCGCTCACCTGTGGCAGCGGGCACACGAGGACCGTGTAGGTCGGGAGCTTGCCATTGCCGCGCGGCTCACGACGACGTACCGACGGCTGGTAGCCCAGCAGGCTCAGTAGTCCCGCAAGGTCCTGCGCCATCTCTGCGCTCGCAGTCGTGTACGAGGGGCTACCATCGACGTCGACGGTACCATCGCTGTCCATGAGCCCCGCCACGAACGCGCGCACCACGGCGAGCGGCGCCTTCCCGATGTGTTCGGGCACACGAATCGTCGCATCCTTCGGACCGTTGCCCGGCAGCGCGCATGCCTGCCGCATTGCATGCACGAAGTCCTGCGTCAACGTGGCTACCACCATTCCGCCGCGCGGATCGCGCTGGATCGACACCTTGATCCCGTGCGACGCTGCGACGCGCTGCACGCGCTCGAGCACGTCACTCGTGCTGGAGAACCACCGGAGCCGATGCTGCCGGAGCGCCGGTGCGTAGCCAAACGAGCCGTCGCCGAGCGTGAAGCCGATGAGCCATGCGAGGTCCGTATCGACGGTGAGCCCGGCGACCGTGCGACACTCCGTCCACGGCCAGAACGCGTCAGGCCGCTCCGGTCCGAGGATGACGTCTCCGTCCCGCAGCGCGCCAGCCTGCACTTCCTCGAGCGCCGTCCCGCGAAGCACCATGAACGGATGCCAATCGCTGGTCTGGACCTCGGTCCCCTCTCGCGTCCGCACCACGATCTGGCGCTCGGCCGGGACGTTGAACCGCCAGACATGCGTCACCGGTTTGAGACCCGTGCGCCCCGTCGATGGATCCATCGCCGCCGTCCGAATCCCGAGATCCCGCACGTCGTATCCGACGCCGCTCCCTTGCGCAACACCGTCGCGCCCGTCGATCGTCGCGCGATTGAACAACACCTCGATCGGCTCGATGCCACAGAAAGTCGTCCACACGCGGGCATCGCCCGCAACGCACCCTCCCCCGCTTTGATGGATCAGTGCCATCGACTTGAGCGTGTCGTAAATGCCATCGCGGCCATTCGACAACGCGTCGGTCACCGGCAGCACAAAACAGGCACTGAGCTGGGCCAGTGGCCGCCCCGCATTCATCAGCGTCGGCGAGTTCGGCTCGAACCGACGCTCGGTCATCAGCCGGTAGAATTCCTCACTCACCGTCTGTACGGCGCCGTCGCTCGCTCCGTATCGCCGATCGGCCTCGGCGATTGTCGTCGCGACGCGCCAAAACATTGTCTCAGGACTCTCTGTCGGCTTCCCCGTAGCGTCCTTGACGAGATACCGCTTCTCGAGAACCGTGCGCGCATTGGCGGACAGCGGTGCAGGGCCAGCGGGAGGGACAGATTTGGCCGATGCCATGACGACGCTCCAACTCTAGGACGTGAAAGCTAGCCGACCGAGACAGGCAGACGGCCGCGCCAGACCTGGGACGAGGTCCCGCGCGCCGCACAAGTTCGTGAAAAAGGAAAACGGAGCGGCAACGTAGCCGCACTCGTGAATCCGCGCCAGTAGCTTCCTAACTAATTGTCGGCGAACGAGTTGCATTTTCCATATCACAAGGGGGCCTCGTGCACCGTCTTATCCACGTAACGTGCTCGTCACGACGCCGTTACGCGCGAGGCCGACGATGGGCTGCAAGCATTGCGCCGCGATGATGTGTGCTAAATCTCTGCAGTTGTGAAAGTTAAACGGTGTCGCACCCGTCGTCCGACCTGTCGAGCTCCGTTACTCTAGGACGACGCGGAGGGCCGGCCGATCTATCCTGGGATCAGCCGTTTGCTTCGATTCGCGAGTAGGGCTGGCTTGGCTGGCGCGGCCAAGTGGCCTAACGCAACATAAGGAAGGAACGAGAGACAACAAACCCGACCAGGGACGGCTGGGGTGCCAATGCAGCGCCGCGGATTACCACCCGTCGGACGCGCGGCGGCAGTATCCGCACCAGGATCCTAAAATGGCAGCCCGAAGGTGATGTAGAAGTCGATGGGGCCGGCGTCGTAATACCGTCGATTCGCCAACGGCACGCCGAAGCCGAGCCGCAGGCGGTAGGGCACGTCGTACTGCAACGACGTCACGAAGTTGAGCTCCGCTCCCACGGAGTTCATCAGCTTGCGCTGGGCGTCCGGGGCTTCGCACACGGTCGCCAGAATGGGACCAACAGCCGGGCACCACGCCTCCGCCACATCCGTAAATACCGACATCGACGTGGTGCCGAGGTACGCCGGGAGCAGATGAAATCCGCGACCCGCCTCGAACAGTGGGGCGCGATACTCGAGGGAGCCCGCGAACGCGCGTGTCCCCTGTGCCGACCCCAAAGGATAGCCGCGTACGCCGAAGTCCTGGGGCTCGTCGCCGACGGCGATCCCTGGTACCACCTGCAACGTCTGGCCACTCCGCCCACCGGCCGTGAATGTCGAGATCGCATCCTGGTTCTCCACCCCGACCGCGGCCTGCGCCGCAATCACATGGTGCGCAAAGCCTGGCAGTGCGAGCGCCTTATACGCGTCGAAGACGCCGACGAAGCTGCGTTCGGTCGTCCCCTCGGCCGCATCCTGCCACCGGATACGACCGGTCCCGTTGATCGCGATGCCGTCTTCGGGAGAGATCGCCAAGTCCGGCATCCGCGCGTTGCTCCAGCTCACGGTCGTGAATACCGACGGAAAGTTCGGGTTCGACGCGTAGTACGGATCGATCTGTCCCAACAGCGGCGTCGGACTCGTCGAATAGCTCCGGAACTCCCAGTCGCCGCCGACGGTCCACGTGAGATTGGTGCGAAAACGCGGACGGAGAAGTGTCGCGGCAATCGACGGCATGATGGTCCGATGCTGGAGCAAACCCAGTATCTGCCCGCTCGGGTTGGCGATGTCGTCGTGCGTCCAGAACTCCTCGGCGCCCAGATCGATCACCGGCACCCCGAGTCCGCGATACTCGTACGCGCCCGTCCACTCCACCTGCGTCGGCTGCCGGAAATCGTAGAGAGCTTGCAGCGCGTACGAGTGCCGCTGCAACACGTCGTTGGCCGACGTATATGCCCCCACCTGAAAGAAGCCCTGGTCCGAATAATCGCCCACGGGCATCCAGTAGCGCGGCACCAACCCAGTCCATGGCGAGTATCGAGTGACGCGCCCAGTGTCTCTGGCCACCGGCGGGACGACGATCGAGTCCGCCCCGACAACTTCGGGCGGGACCGGAAAGGTCGCGCCAGTATCGTATGGCGCCACGGCGACATGATCGCCGTTGCCGCGGAGCAGCACGACGGCCACGTGCCGCCCGTCCGGTGAGATCGAGGGATCCGCGATCCCAGCACCGAAGCTGCCGACGAGTGTGACTGTCACGGCCGTGTCGCTCCCCACAGCAGCCTGATAGAGATCGGGCTGGCCAGACCGATCCGACGTGAAGACCAGGTGCCGTCCGTCCGGCGCCCAGCTCGGACTGGTTACGACCGCACGTTCCGCCGGGGTCGCCGCGATCGAGCGCCCGGTCGTGTCCAGCACTACCACACTCATGTAGCCACCGCGCGCCCACCGAACGGCCGCGATCCGGGACCCGTCCGGCGACCACTGGGGCTGAGACCACTCCGTGTCGATCGCCAACGCCGTGATCGGGATACGCTGACGACCGTTTCGGGACACCAGCACCAGCTGGCTCGATGCACTGTGCACCCAGACCGCCACGATGCGGCCATCGCGCCGTACATCGGGATTGGTCAGTCGTGCGCCGTGGGTGAGTCTCGTATCGTGACCGTGCGCGTGTCGGTAGAGATCGATTCGCAGGTCGTAGGGCGACGTGTACTCCAGTTGCGAATACACCACGCCATCGAGCGTGGGAACGTTGTACGCGACCCCATTGCGGCGCCCCAGGCGCCGCTCATCTCCCGTCACGGTCACTTCGTACGCACCTGGCACATCGCGCTCGGTGTCGGTCCCGTAGATGACGTGTGTCGAGTCTACCCACCGTGGGTGCTCGGCGTCGTATCCCTCGCGACTCAGCGTGCGGACCGCGAGCGGATGAGGATCCGGTGCTGCCACCACCGCGTGAGTGACCGAGTCACGCCAATGGCGCCACGCGTCCTCGAACGAGATGCCGAACACTTCGTGGGACACGTGGTCCAGGAGATAGGGAATCGGATAGCCACTCGACCGCTCGATGAACTCCGGTATCGTCGCGGGCCCGCGCGTGGCCGCCAGATAGTTGAACAAGAGCGATCCGTAGACGTACGGCCCATCGCCGTTGGGCCATTCCGGCGCGATGAGGCTCAGCTGATCGAGTCGGGGCAGCGCGCTGTCCTCGGCGGCCGCCTCAGCGACCGTCCGGTGTGCACTGCTATTCAGCCGGCCGAAGCCAGTCAATCGGGATTCGTAGTAGACGGCCAGGCCTTCGGTGACCCAGGCCGGTGTGTACAGATTGGGCATCACCACCGGATTGCGGCCAAACACCCGCTGCGCCATCCGCCACCAGCCACGCGCACGATCGAGGTGGAACGCGTGCGTGAGCTCGTGCTGAATCAACAGCATGTTCCAATCGCCGTAGTATCGCAGCGACGATGCATCGACCGGCGGATACGCGTAGATGATGATGCGATTCGTCGGAAACGGGGTCGTCTGCCCGTTGGAGTAGTCGACATTGTCGGCCAGCACGAGATCGATCGGCCCGCGCGGCGGCACGAGCTCCGACGAGAGCAACGTGTAGGCGCGTTCGGCGTTGGCCGCGGCTCGGCGCGCCTGGTCCTGGAGCGCGGGATTGAAGTGCACGCGGAAGTGCGCCGTCTGCAGCGTCTCCCAGTGCGCGCTCGGGTCGACCTGCGCCGAGCCAGCCGCGGCGCCGCGCAGACGAGTATGGCGGCCACCACCGCCCACGAAAGGCGAAGAAGCGCCGCACCACGTCCACAGCCGACCCCGTGCGACTTTCCCGGTGTCGAGCGCCGCCCGCGGGCACGAGTCGCCTATGACGGTGCGGCGCCCGACTTGGGCACGGCCGCGGGGACCGGATTCGGGACCGGCGTCGGTAACGGCGGCGCGTGCTGAACCTGCGTCGTCTCCGCCAACCCTTTGAAGTACGCCGTGAGTCCGTCCGCCACACCTTGCGCGTACCGCGCCTGGAACTCCGGCGTTCGCAGCGCCGCTTCCTGCTCCGGTATGATCACGAACGCGCCCTCACACAGCACGGCCGGCATCCAGGTCGGTCGCACGACCGCGAGGTTGTCGTAGTGGACCCCAAGATCGCGCAGACCCATTGTCGCAACCAGCCCAGCCTGAACCTCCCGGGCGAGCGCGATTGACTGCGAATGAAAGAAGTACGTGCCCGTGCCGTGCGACGTAAACGGGTTCATCCCGTCGGGCAGGGCATTGAGATGGATCGAGACCATGGCATTGGCGTTGGCGCGCCGCGCGATCACCGGCCGGGACGTGAGGGCGACGGGGCCCTCGGTGGTCCGCGTCATGACGACCGCCGCACCGTGCGCGATCAGGATCTTCTCGAGTTGCTCCGCGATCGCGAGAGTCGCGACACCTTCGTAGAGGCCGGTCGGCCCCGTCGAGCCGGCCGGTGGGTGCCCGGGATCGACGGCGATCGTCAGGCCGCGGAGCGGCAAGGCCGGATCGACGCGCGGCGGTCGACGCACTCGCAGGACGAACCCGCTTGGTGTCCACAGCACGAGGTATCCGAAGGGTGCGTGCGACAGATGCACAGTGTACACTGCCCGATCGCTCGTGACCTGTTCCCACGTCACGTCCCTGACCAGGGTGTCGGGCGGGCCTGGCTCCGCTCCCAGGCGACCCACGTATTGAATCAGGTCGGTCGACGCCTGCGTACCATAGAAGGTGACCTCGAGGTCGTTGTCGTTTTCCTCGACGAGATACGGCGGGCGGTCGTCGATGCCGAAGGTCACATCCACCCAGTCTGGCGCCGGCGCCACCCGCACGATGCCGACGACGCGGTGCGGCGGGATGTGCTCGCTCGCCGGCTGCGCGGGCTCGAGCCCCTTCGGGGTCGAGTAGGTCGGCGGAGGCGACGGGGGCGGGGTGGACGGAGGCGGTGGCGGCGGCGGTCGTAAAACCGTAGCAGGCACGCGTGCCGTCGTGCGCGGTGGCATTGCGGGCGAAGCTCGCCGACCCAAATGATGCACCCCGTTCTTCCCCGCGTCGTCCGAGACCGGCGGAGGCGGCGGCAGCGGCGGGAGTGGAGGGTAGATGGCGAGCGTGCGGATGTCTGTCGTTGCGACCCAGACGTCGAGCGCCGTGTCGAGGCGCACGCGGTCAAACCCCGGACTCCGGCCCGTCACTTCCACGAGCGTTCCGGGCAATAGAAACCACTTGTACGTGCCGCCCGGCACGGGGCGACCGATGACGTACCGATCGGTGTCGGGTACGGTGGTGTCACGGGCGGCGAGCGTCACGAAATGACCACTGTCCGGAAATGGCTTCTCCAACTCGCGGAAGTCGTCTATGGCCTCGGAATCAGCGAGGGCCTGACGCGACGGCATCAGTCGAATCGGATACGACAGTCGGCTCGTGTCCGATCCGGCGACGGCCACCAGGTCATACCGCGAGCTCGCACTGTCGGGCACGGGCAGCCACCCCAAGTACGCCCCATTGGGTTGGACCGGCACGCTGTATCCGTTGATGGTCAGCGTGGCATCGCCAGTCCCGACGGACCCGAATATGAAGTTCGAGTCTCGCGACTCGATGACGGCATCCGACGAGGGATACACGACCGTGATCGCGAGGGCGCCGGTCACGTGCGGAATCGGCGGAAGCGGCGCAGCCGCAACCGGAGCGGCCGGCGACGCGGTTGGCTGAGTGGCGCTCGGTCGGGCAGGTGCCGGCGCGACAGATGGATGGGGTCCACCCGAGCACGCGGCCACAGCTATGCCCACGCCGGTCGCTATCGCGCTCCTCGCCCACCGCTCCAACATTGCGCGGAAACTAACGGCAAGCCTCACGGAGGGTTAGGGATGCGCGGCGCCGATTGCCTCGACCGCCGGCACGCGCGTCGCGCCTCCTCCAGGACGACGGCGGTCGCCCCGCAGGCACAACGTCTCAGTGCCTAACCGCCCCGCCGGACGTTACTTTCTGACTCCCAGAATCAGATGACTCGCGCACCCGACGGTCTCCGTACCTTGCTCCTCCCTCCATCCGGCCACACGCGCCGCGCACGGGTGCCACACGGCCCCGTCTCTAGCGCGCTCGTGACTACTGAGCCCGAGGAGAGACTGGCGTGTCGGCCGTGAGCGGCGGTGGACCGGTCGTCGTCCGCGTCTACGGGTGCTCCGACGTCGGGCGCACGCGCGATCACAACGAAGACGCGTTCGTCGTCGCTGATCTCGCGGACGCCGCGCCATTGCCGTTGCAGGACGAATCGACCGAGACACCGGGAGATCACGGGGCGATGTTCATGGTCGCCGACGGCATGGGCGGGGCAGCGGCTGGTGAGATCGCGAGCTCTATGGCCGTCGATGTCGTGCTGCGCGAGCTGCAGCTGAGCTGGATCGGCTCCGCTCACCCGGACGCCGATGCCTTTGCACAGGCGCTCCTCGCTGCCACGAGCACGGCCAACGAACGCATTCACGCGTTCGCCACGGATCATCCCGAATACCGCGGCATGGGCACGACCGCGACGATCGCTGGCGTGTTGGGCGATACGCTGTACATCGCGCAGGTCGGCGACAGTCGCGCGTATCTCATCCGCAACGGCGTGGCGCGTCAGCTCACGAAGGATCAATCGCTGATGCAGCGGCTGATCGAAGCCGGTGAGATCACGGCCGAGGAAGCCGAAGTGAGCGAGCGGCGAAACATCATCTTGCAGGCGCTCGGTCCCGAAGCCGTCGTCAAGGTCGACATCACGCACCAGCAGCTGCGACGCGGTGACACGCTGGTCTTGTGCAGCGACGGCCTCTCCGGACTCGTCCGGGACCACGAAATCGCCCAAGCCGTGATGGACGATCGCGACCTCCGAGCGGTGTGCCTGCGCCTCATCGCCGAAGCCAATTCACGCGGCGGCCCGGACAATATCACCGTCGTCGCAGCGCAGTTCGATGGCCCCGGCCTCTCCGACGCGGAGGAGAGCGATCAGGTCGGACACCAGACTTTTCCGGTTCCTGGGATCGAGCCGCCGACCGACCCGACGCCACCTCCTCCGGACGCGGCGCCCGCCGCTGAGGCCGCGGCGCCAGATACGGCCCCGCCCACGAGCACCGCGTCTCCGAATCCGGCGCGGCGAGCCGCTCGCACCAATACGCTCGAGATCGCCCCCCGACGCGTCCCTCAGGCTCCGACCACCGTCTGGGTACCACGACTCCTGCCGCTGATCCTGGTGGCGGCCATTGTGATCATCGCGATCGTGTACCTGATCGCGAAGCGCTGACCGCCGTGCCGGGAGTGAGCTTCCCCAAGAGGCGAGGTCCCCGAGCGCCTGTAGCTGTCGGAATGTTCCCGGGCAGGCCTGCGAGGTGGAGCGCACCGAGTAAGGCGAACGCGACGGCCTCCTTGGCCTCCCCATCGAAGTACAGCTCGTCAAACGGCCGAACGCGACGGGGGGCAAGCGCGCTGGCGAGCGCCTCGACGAGCGCCGGATTCCGAGCTCCGCCCCCGGAGATCAGAACTTCCGCGATCGGCTCGGGCACGAACCGCCGATAGGCGTCGCCAACGCTGCGCGCCGTGAGTGATACCGCCGTTGCGACCAAGTCCGCGTCCGTCGCTCGGGGCGCGGCCCCCCGACACCGTGAAATGAACGCGGCTACGTACGCTGCGCCGAAGCGCTCGCGACCGGTCGTCTTGGGCGGTTCGGCCACGAAGTATGGGTCTCCGAGAAGCTCCTCGACCACCCCGGGGATCACGCGGCCGCGGCGCGCCAGTGCGCCACCCTCATCATACCGAAGCTCGCGATAGAGCGTCCGCACGACACCATCGATCACCATGACGCCGGGGCCCGTATCGAATGCTCGGACTTGGACGACGCACGCGTCGCCGATACCCGTGACCGTCACAGGCTTGTGCGGGCCCCCTTGCGCCCTGCCGGCGGGCTGAAGCCCCCCGCTACTGGTTGGCGTACGGGTCGGTGCTGGTCTCTCCTTTCTCCTTTCTCCTTTCCCCTCTCTCCGGCGCGAAGCCGCCGGTGGTACGATCGTCACGTTGGCGATGCCGCCGAGGTTCTGCAGCGCGCGCCAGTCGTGACGCGAAGCGAACAGCACTGCATCAGCCATCGGCACGAGCGGTGCGCCCTCGCCGCCCGCGGCCACATCCCGCACCCGAAAATCGCTCACGACGTCGAGGCCCGTCAGCTCAGCGATCACGGCCGCTTCCCCGAGCTGCCAGGTCGAGCGTCCGGGCTCGTGCCACACCGTCTGGCCGTGGGACGCAATCGCGCGCACCCGTGCGCGCGGCACATCTGCGAGGTCGATCACCTGGTGGGCGGCGTCGGCAAGCCACGCACCGAGGTCGAATCCCAATTGGCACCACTCGCGTGCGCTCGGCGCGCCTTCGATCGCCGCTTCCAGCCGCCGTCGCTGGTCCGCCGTGTACGGTCGGACCAGATGCGCGAGAAGCTCGCAGCCGGTCGGCGCTGATCCCGTCCGCATCCCGGTGAAACGAACGGCCGCGGCCGAGATCCCATCGAGCGAGGTGCCGGACATGAGCCCCACGAAGACGGTGCTGGCGCGAGTGCTGGGTTTCTCGCTCCGCCGCGACGCGCCGTGCCGCGGCGGTGCGGCGCCCGGCGCCCGGCTGGCCGGCGTCACGTGACACCAGGTGGGGGCCCACCGACCACGCGTCGCACCACGCCCCCAGCTGCATCGAGACGCCGTTCCGCCTCCTCTCGGTCCACACCCAATGCCTGCATGATGATCGCCGTCTTCACGCGCCCGTCGGCCGCATCGAGGAGACGCCGCGCATTCTGCACGCGTGACGCCGCAGACCTCGACCATCATGCGCTCGCTGCGCGCGCGCAGCTTGGCGTTGGTCGCACGAAGATCCACCATGAGATTCCCGTAGGTCTTGCCGAGGCGGATCATCGCGCCGGTGGTGATCATGTTGAGCACGAGTTTCGTCGCGGTTCCTGCCTTGAGGCGCGTGGACCCCGTCACCACCTCAGGCCCAACGATCGGGAGAATCGCGACATCCACGATCGAGAGAAGCTCCGCCGGCGGCGGCGATGAGGCGACGACGCCGGTGTGCGCGCCATGCGCATGCGCGAAGTCGATGGCGCCACGGACGTACGGAGTGGTTCCGGACGCGGCAATTCCGACGACGAAGTCGCGCGCCGTTACGGAGCGCGCCGCGAGGTCCTCCGCCCCGGACTCGCTCCGGTCTTCCGCGCCCTCCTGAGATCGTGTCAGCGCGGGCGGCCCGCCGGCGATGAGTCCCTGTACGAGCTCTGGATCCGTCCCGAAGGTCGGCGGGCACTCGCTGGCGTCGAGCACTCCCAATCGTCCGGACGTGCCAGCCCCCACGTACAACAGGCGGCCGCCGTCTCGAAACGCTGCCGCGGCCAGGTCGATCGCGCGTGCGATCGCGACGCGCTGACTCGCCACCGCCGCCGGGACCAGGGCGTCCTCGGCAGCCATGAGATCGACGATCTCGAGCGAAGAGGCGAGATCGATGTCGACGGTGCGCGGGTTACGACGCTCCGTGAGACTCAGGTCGGCGGGATGCGCCGGGCGGCTCGCCTGTCGCGACATTGGCGTGGTGGCTAAGTTATCGGACGACGATGAGGTCTGGCAAGGAAAGACCGGTCCCACCACGATGCACGCGCCGCGTCGCTGCACGATTCGGCGCGATGGCTTTCGCATGCCTCGTGACCGCCGTAGCGTGCCACTCCTCGGCCCCACCGCACACCGTCGCGACGACACCGGCGCCCGCGGCCGCCGCGTCGGCTCCGCGGGGCGCCGGCACCGCTGGCGCCCCGTCGTGGACGCTCGGTGCCGGGCGCGCAGCCACGGTCGCACCGCATGCCATGGTCGCGAGCAACAGCGAACTGGCAAGCGCCGCCGGTGTGGAAGTGCTCCGTCAAGGCGGCAACGCCGTGGACGCGGCGGTTGCAGTCGGTTTCGCGCTCGCGGTCGCGCTCCCCGAGGCTGGCAACATCGGCGGCGGGGGATTCATGGTCATTCGGATGGCCGACGGCCGCACGGCCGCCTTCGACTATCGTGAGGTCGCCCCGCTGGCCGCGACGCGCGACATGTACCTCCGCCCGGACGGGAGTGGATCGCGGGAAAGCATCGTCGGCCCCAAGGCGTCCGGCGTACCCGGCTCGGTCGCGGGCCTGTATGCAGCGTCCCACGCGCTCGGCCGCTTGCCTTGGTCTGCAGTCATTGCACCCGCGTTGCGGCTCGCCCGCGATGGCTTCATCGTCGACTCGGGCTTTGCGCGCTCGATTGCGGGCTCGCGCGCTCACATCCAGCCCTACGCCGGCGCGGCGCTCTTCCTGCCCGGCGGCGAGCCACCGGCTGTCGGCTCGCGATTCCTGCAACCGGCCTTGGCGCGCACCCTGTCGCAAATCTCCGCGCAGGGCCCGGATGCGTTCTATCACGGTCCGGTCGCCGCGGCGATCGCCGACGAGATGCAACGCGACGGCGGCATCATCACGACCGAAGACCTCGGGCGCTACCAGGCCATCCGGCGCACCCCGCTCCACGGCAGCTACCGCGGGTATTCACTGCTGACCATGCCACCAGTTTCATCCGGCGGCGTCACGGTGCTCGAGACACTCAACATCCTCGAGACGTTCGATCACATGCCTCCCTTCGGCTCAGCCGAGTACATACACGTGCTGGGCGATGCATTTCAACGCGCGTTCATCGACCGAAACGGTACGCTGGGCGATCCCGCTTTCGTCGACGTGCCAGTGGATCGCCTGACGAGCAAGGTATACGCGGAGCGGGTGCGCACGACAATCGCGCGGGATCGGGCCACACCGACGAGCCGCCTCGTGCCCGAGCTCCCCGAAGGCGCGCAGACGACCCACTACTCGGTCGTTGATGCTGACGGTGACGCCGTGGCGACGACGACGACGCTGAACGACCTGTATGGCTCCGGCGTCTACGTACGCGATGCGGGATTCTTCCTGAACGACGAGATGGACGACTTCGCGACGCGGCCGGGCAAGCCCAACATGTTCGGTCTCGTCGAAGGCCCGCAGAACGCGATCGCCCCAGGTAAGCGCATGCTCAGCTCCATGTCACCCACCATCGTGCTCGACCCACGCGGCTCGGTGTTTCTCGTAGTCGGCGCACGCGGCGGGCCGCGCATCATCACGACCACGACGCAGGTCATCGTGAATGCAATCGATTACCACATGGGTCTCATGGCGGCCTTGTCGGCGCCCCGCATTCACGATCAGGCGCGACCGGACTCGGTGCACTACGACCGGGGTGGTTTCCCTACGCCAGTCCTGGACTCGCTCGCCACGATGGGCTACACCGTGGTTCCCGGCGGCGCCAGCGCGACGTGTACGGCGGTGATGCGCGTGCCGGATGGATGGGCCGGCGCCGTGGATCCGCGGGCGACCGGAGGCGCGGTCGGCTACTGAGCGGCGGCCTTCAGGCTGCCGTGGGCCCGGTCACTGGAGCCGTTCTCCCGCCGTCAGCGTGAGAGTGATGCGTCCGTTTCGCGGAATGCAAAAGTCGGTTGTCGCCGTTGCCGCCCCGGCGTCGCCCGTCGCTTGGCGCGCGCCGATCACCGTGGACCGGTCACTATGGCTCAGGATCACACCCAGAATGTCTGCGGTCTCTGCACCAACCCCAATGGGCGCGACGGCCGTTTGGCCCGGAGGCATCGACCGGACCTTCCGAGTGACGATTGAGGTGATGTGCGCGCTCGCCGGATAGCGCACGCCATCGATGGCGAGCGAATCGAGTGCGATGCCGATGCGCCGCCCGCGGCTGGCATCCGGCGCCGGCGTGAGCTCGGTGACCTGGAAATTGGCGAGCGCGCCGGCGGGCACGACGCCGCCGTCCGTGCCGGTCACGGTGTCGGTCACGGTCCCGGTAAACGTGTCCCCGGGATGGTACGTGTCCGTGCACACGCGCGCATTTGACTTCAGGGTGAGCCCCGTACCGGACGGCACCATCCGCGCCGCCCCCTGACCGCGCGCGGCCCCGGTCAGGAGACCCAGCAGCCCTGGCAGAGACGACCCGCGGGCGCTCGACGCCCCTCGCGCACCACTCGCATCGCGGCGAGCGACCGGCGCAAGGCTGCCATCGGAGATCTGCGTCGTCGCGTCCTGACCCGCACTGGAGGGACGCGAGCCGTTCCCCATACACGCGGCCACAGACATCATCACGCTCAGCACCATGCAGCGCGCAAGCGGGCGGGTCGGCGGCCACGTATATTCCCTCTGCATCTACTCTCCTCGCCTACGCGTCGATCGACGGGCGCGACTGTCAGCGCTGTCATGGAGCGGCGGACACGGGGGGCAAGGCACATGCCAGGGTTGACTTCGCTCGGGTCCCTGTGGCCCTACATGCGCCGCGGGCGCGTGCGACTCGCACTCGGACTCGCCTGTGCGATCGCGGCTGCACCGTTCGCGCCGTTGAGCACCTGGTTTCTGACGAAGGCGGTCAACGACCTCAATCGCGGCGCGCCCATCAGCCATACCTACCTGATGGCCGGACTGATTGTCGCGGCCGCGCTCGCCAGTGCGCCGTTTCGCTATGCCATGCGTGAGTTTCTGAACGGCCATAGTCGGTACGTCGAGTACGACCTGCGCAACGACCTGTTTACCCATCTCGAGCAGCTCGACACGGCGTACTTCGGTCGGACACGGACCGGCGACATCATGGCACGACTCACCAACGATCTCGCCGCCGTCCGCGTGGCCGCGGGTCCCGCGATCATGTACCTGGTGAGCACGATCGCTGGCGGCTTCTTCACGCTCGGATTCATGCTGCACATCAGCGTCGCGCTGACGGGCTTGGCGCTGCTTCCGATGATTGCCCTGCCCCTGATCATGGCGCGACTCGGCCGCGCGATCCATGAGCGCTTCGAGGCCGTCCAGGACCAGTTCGGCACCCTGACGACTCGCGCACAGGAGAACCTCTCGGGAACGCGCATCGTGCGCGCCTATCGACAGGAGCCGGCGGAGATCGCGCGCTTTGCGGGCCTGAGCGACGAGTACCTCGCGCGGAACATGCGCCTGGCCACGCTCAACGGCATCATGAGCCCGAGCTTCACGGTGCTCGCGGGACTTGGCGCGGTCATCGTGCTCGGTGCGGGCGGCGTCCTCGTCCTACGCGGTCGCATTGACGTGGGTGAGTTTGTGGGCTTCGCGATTCTGCTGTCCATGCTGACCTGGCCGCTGATCGCCCTGGGCTACGTCGTCAATTTGTTCGAGCGGGGCGCGGCGTCGATGGGACGACTCAACGAGATCTTTCAGGAGCGGCCCACGATCATCAGCCCACCCGAGCCGCGCCAGTTGCCGGCGCTTGCTCCCGGAGCCCGGGGACGATCACTCGAGTTTCGTCACGTGAGCTTCCACTATCCCACCCGTGCGGGCGAGCCGGTGCGCCCCGTGCTGCGCGACATCTCCTTCACCGTGCCAGCCGGCACCACGCTCGGCGTCGTCGGGGCGACCGGGAGCGGCAAGAGCGCCCTCATCGATCTCATCCCACGCCTCTACGATCCCCAGTCCGGGGAGATCCTGATCGACGGAGTCCCCCTGCGAGACCTGAGCGTCGCAACGCTGCGTCAGGAGATCGGCATCGTGCCGCAGGAGAGTCTCCTGTTCAGCGACACGATCGGATCCAATCTCGCCTATGGCCAATCGGAATGCGGAGGCGATGCTGCGACTGGACGCGGAACAGGGCGCCACAGTGGCGGGTGAGGCGTCGGCGCCCAACACCGATGTCCGTTGGGCCGCGAACGTGGCCCAGCTCGAGGAGACCGTCTCGCAGTTCCCGGGTGGGTACGGCACCATGCTGGGTGAACGCGGGATCAATCTTTCTGGTGGCCAGAAGCAGCGCACCGCGCTGGCCCGCGCCCTCGCGCGCCGCCCGGCGATCGTTCTCCTCGACGACGCGCTCTCTGCCGTCGATACGCATACCGAAGCCGAGATCCTGCGTGCATTGCGCGATGCCGTCAGTGGTCGGACGGCGGTCATCGCATCTCACCGCGTGAGCGCCATCCGCGATGCGACGTGGATCATCGTGCTCGATGAAGGCCGCATCGTCGAACAGGGTCGCCACGATGACCTGCTGGCGCTGGAAGGCCGTTACTGGTCGCTGCTCCGGCGTCAGCAGCTCGTGGACGCGGTCGAGCAGGACGCTGCATGACGCACGCCCCGCAGCCCCCAGAGACTCGCGCGCCGGCCGAAGTCCTGGTCGTCGAAGACAACCCGCTCGCCGCCGATGCCTTGCGTCTCTTGCTCGAGACGGCGGGACATCGGGTCCGCGTGGCGGGTACCGCCGCGGCGACGATACGCGCCTGCGCCGAGCGACCGGTCGATCTCATGCTGCTCGACGTCACCCTGCCCGACGGCAGCGGTCTTGATGCACTGCTCGCCGCGGCCGCTGAGGGCACGGCGCCCCGCATCACCGTGGCGCTCACAGGACACGACGACCGTGCAATGCGGGAGCAGTGCCATCAAGCAGGTTGCGCCGCGGTGTTGCTCAAACCGATCCAGCCCCGCGATTTGCTCGGCCGCGTCGCGGAGTGGGTGCGATGACCGATTTCGTCGAGCGACGTCAATACCCCCGCGCCGGCCCGCTGCTCCGGTGGTATTACACGCTCAAGTATCGCGCCTTCCGACGCGAGCGGCGCCCGCACGACGGCCGGCGCGGGCTGCTCGCATTGCAGATCGATGCGCTGGCGTACGCCGATCTGCGACGGGCCATCCGGCGCGGGCACTGTCCGACGATCGCACGCCTGCTGCGCGAGGACGGATACACGCTGCGGCGATGGTTCTGCGGACTGCCGTCCGCCACGCCGTACTGTCAGGCCGGCATTCTCTACGGCGAGAACGCCGGGATCCCCGCCTTTCGCTTCTACGACAAGCTCCTCCGGCGCGTCATCACGTGCAACGCGCCGGACGGGGTACAGTACATCCACGATCGCATCACGGCGCCCGGCGCGCTGGCCGGTGGCTCGAGCTACGTCAATCTGCTGGACGGCGATGCCCAGACGGTCGCGTTCACCGTCGCCACGCGTCAGCGGATGTCGGTGTATCGCCGCCTGGGCGGCACGCGCATGCTCCTCTTGATCGGCCTCCATCCGTTGCGCGATGCTCCGGATCGGCGCCGAGGCCGTCGTCGAGTGGCTGCGAGAGGAATGGGAGCGGCTACGCGGTGAGCTCAGTGGCCGCACGACCCACGCGGAAGGGATCTTTCCATTCCTGCGGATCTTGAGCAACGTCGTCGTGCGTGAGCTGCAGACGATGGCGATCCTGCTCGATCTGTACCTTGGGCGTACCGGTCATCTACAGCACCTTCATGCAGTACGATGAGCTCGCGCACCACTTCGGGCCGCGGAGTCGCCAGGCGTTGGCCGATCTCGAGACGAACGGACTGCGCGGATCAGCGAGCTGCTCCGCATGGTGCGCGTCGCCGCCGGACGCGGGTACGACGTCGTCATCCTCTCTGATCACGGGATGACGCCGGCGGTGAGCTATCGCGTTGCGTTCCGCGAGATCCTCGGCACGACGGTGGAGCGGATCCTGGCCGACGAACTGCGAGGCGTCCTGGCCCGCGCGCGCTGCGGACGGTCGCCAGCTTTGCCGAGAGACAGTGAGTACGCCGACGTCGGCGCCCAGGTCCTCGACGCGGCCGCGCTCGTGGCTCCGCCGAATTTTGCTCGGCGTGCGTCGCGCATTGCGCCGGGGGCGCGACTGGATGCGCGCGCACTACGGCCTGCGCGAGATCATCGTGCCCGAGAAGTATCGCGTCGATGCCCGCAACGCGGTCGTCGTGACGTACAGCTCCTGCCTGGCGCAGTTCTATTTCGCCGATGACGAGCGTGCGCTGACTCTCGCCGACGTCGCGCGCGACCCGCGGCGGGCGCACCTGTATGCGAGACTGCTCGCCCACCCGGGCATCGGACTCATCGCCACCCGCACGGTCGATGGCGTGCATGTCGAGGGTCGCCGCGGTCGGGCCAGCCTCCGCGACGGTCGGATCGAAGTGATTGCGGGCGCCAATCCACTCACCGTCTACGGGTCAGATCAACGCACGGCACGCGCCGTCGAGTCTCTGGTCCGCCAGCCGAATGGCGGGGATCTCGTGTTGTTCGGCGCCTACGACGGCAGCGAGATCGTCTCTTTCGATGATCAGGTCGGTGCGCACGGCAGCGCGGGTGGCGACCAGAGTCTTTCCGTTTGTCATCACGCCGCCCGCCCTCGACCTCCGTGGCACCGTGCTCGATGACGCGCGTGACATCCACGACGCCATCCTCGCGCGCTACGCCGCGCCACCCTCCACGGTCGCACCGGTGCCCTCTGATGACACCTCGGCCCGTCCGGCCGCCGCGGCACGCGAGGACACCGCCGCGCGCGTGTCGATCGGACCATCGGCGATCAAAGCGCGAAAGTCGGCCCCGCTCAACCGATCCGCGTCGGCCAAGCGTCACCAGTGGCCACCTGGAGATCCGCGCACAAGCCATCTGATCGCCGCTGAACGCCGCGCATGACCGCCGGGAGGGCATCGAGCGGCGCATCGGCCTGGGCGACGACGTCGACCGCCCACGCCCCGCGATCGGGCCCTTTGCGGGTGTAACGATACGTGGCTGTGTAGATGGTGTGGCGCGGCCCCTCCCCCGGCGCTTCCGTCGCAGCCGCAGAGGGCGATGCCGGATCGTCGGCGACCGCCACGACCGCGACCGCGCTTTCAACGCGTCCCTGACGCATCGGCGGGAGGAGGTGCACCTCGACCATGCGGTCCGCCCCGAGTCGCTCGGCAATCGACCGCAGGAACCGCTGCCCTGTGTCCGGCGACCCAGGCACGCCCAGCGCGCTCACCGTGCCAGCACCAGGCCGGACGCCCCCGCCCCGGACGATTCGCTGAGCCCGTGGGCGTCGAGCTCGCGCTCGACGTACAGCCGGAGGATGTGCATGAAGTCCTGCGCATTCGTCACGACGCCAAACGCCTGGTGCGTCCCCCGGTCTTTGAGCTTGCTCACGACGAACTCCGACGAATCGACGCAGATCGTCGGCAGCTCGCGGAGCGACCCGTCGGGGTTCGTGACGAACGCCGGGCAACATGTTGCCGGTCGCGATCGCGTGCAGCGCCGTCGCGATGAGGATCGCCATCGTCGCCCGGGTGGTGTGCCGCTTCATCGCCTCCTGCCCCGCGATCGCGTCCGTGATCACATCGGGCAGCGGCCCATCATCACGAATCGACCCCGTCAACACGAACGGCACACCGTGCACGACGCAGGCGTGCATGATGCCGCCGGTGATGATCCCCGACGAACCGCTTCGGCGATCGACCCGCGCCGCGCGCACCTGATTGATCGCCCGCATGTGCAGCCCGTGCCCACCAGCGGTGGCTTCGCCGCTCCCACTCACCCCGAGACTCGTGCCGTAGATCGACGACTCGATGTCATGCACCGCGACTGCGTTGCCTGCCAGGAGCGCCGACACGAACCCATGTTCGGATGAACCAGATCATGTCCGCGCGTGCGCGCGAGTGCACCAGGGCTGGCCCCGTGACCCACGATCGGATACCCGCCCCGCGAGCGCTCCTCGATCAGCAGCCGTGCCATGACCGCATACTCGATCGGCTTCTCGCGCGACACATCGCTCGTCATGAATTTGAACTCACCGGAGGGATCGGCCGTGAGGAAGGCGGTCGTGTGGACGTAAATCCCTTCACTTCCGTCTTCCGCGGTCCCGACCGCAACGCGCTCGCCCGCCTTCACTCGCCGCCCTTCCCGCACCCAGAGCACGTCGGCGCTGTCCAGGACGAGTGCCGAGTCCATGCGCGGCTCCCGCGGCAAACGCCAACTGCCGGCGACGCGGACGTAGGTCGGCAGGTTGGTCGTCGAGAAGAAGCGGTCCGGCAGCACGCCATCAGCGGGTGCCGGAACGAAGGTGGCGTCCGGGGCGCTGGCGAGGCGAGGGGTCGAGAAGTCAGGCGGAGAGAAGGCTGTCACACCGCGAAAAATGGCGGGCGCCTCAGAGGAGCGCCACGGGATCACGATCCCACGCGAGCCGGAGCCCGTGCGACGCAGGGACGGGGAAGTGCCGGACGAAGTATTGCGCGAGACGCGTCAGCCGGCCGGCGTGCTCGGCTTTGACGAGCAGGTGCCACCGCCAACGCTCCTTGATCCGCTCGACCGGACACGGCGCGGGCCCTACGATCTCGACGTCGCCCGCCCCATCACGCGCCGCGAGTCGGCGCAGCCAGTCAGCACCGCGTGCAGCCAGTGCCGCGGTTGGGGCTTCGGCCAGACCGCTGAAGACGACGTTGGCCAGACGCACCAGCGGCGGATACCGCGGCTCGCACCGACCCGTGCAGCTCCTCGGCGACGAACGCCGTGTAGTCGTGGGCCAATGCGTATCGAACGGCATGATGGCCGGGGACGCGAGTTTGGATCAGCACCTGCCCACCTTTGGGCCCGCGCCCCGCGCGCCCCGCAACCTGGCAGAGCAGCTGAAAGCATCGCTCCGAGGCGCGAAAGTCGGGGAGGTTGATGCCCACGTCGGCGTCGATGACGCCCACGAGGGTCACGTTGGCGAAGTCGAGACCCTTGGCGATCATCTGCGTGCCGAGCAGAATGTCGACCTCTCCTCGCCCCACGCGATCCAGGATGTCCGCGTGAGCCCATTTCCCGCTGGTCGTGTCGATGTCCATCCGCGCCACGCGCGCCGCTGGGAACCGCTCGATCAGCAGTCGCTCGACCTGCTGGGTGCCGAGCCCGCGCCGGCGGAGCATCGCCTCCCCGCAGCGCGCACAGCGAAGCTCGACGGGCGCCTGATGCTGGCAGTAGTGACACACCATGCGGTCCGGCGCGCGATGGTACGTGAGCGTGATGGAGCAATGCGGGCAGACCGTCACGTCGCCGCACGCGGCGCACTGGACGAACGCCGCATACCCGCGCCGATTGAGCAGGAGGATGCTCTGCTCGCGCCGTGCAAGGGTCGCCCGCAGCGCCGTCTCGAGCGGCTCACTGACCACCAGAGCGAACGGATCGGCCGGCGGACCTGCGGCGAACGCCGGCGCACCCGCTCGGCGACGAAGGTCGACGACCGTCACCTGCGGCAACGCGCCGCCGCCGACGCGCTCGGGGAGCGACAGGTACCGGTACTTACCGCTGCTCGCGTTGATCCACGACTCGAGGCTCGGGGTGGCGCTCCCGAGGACGGCCACGGCTCCGGCGTGCCGCGCGCGGACGACCGCGACTTCCCGCGCGTGATACCGCGGAGACTCACCCTGCTTGTAGGTGCTTTCGTGCTCCTCATCGACGACGATGGCACCGAGGTCGGGAAGGGGCGCAAATACGGCGGACCGCGCACCGACGGCGATGCGTTTCGCGCCGGCTCGCAGTGCCAGCCACGCGTCATATCGTTCGCCCTCACTGAGCGCGCTATGGAGGACGGCGACCCGATCGCCGAATACCGCACGAAACCGATCCACGGTTTGTGGAGTGAGCGCGATTTCAGGGACCAGCACGATGGCCGACTGGCCGCGCTCGCCGATGACGTGGCGGAGTAGCTCGATGTACACCAGGGTCTTGCCACTTCCCGTCACGCCGTGGAGGAGGCACACCTCGCCGGGCTGTGCCGCCGTCAGCGCCGCGATCGCCGCCGCCTGGGCCTCTGTCGGTCGATGAGTCGCCGGGACGCCGAGCGGTCGTGTGGCGAAGGGGTCGCGGTCGAGTTCCTCGGTGACGATGGCGATCAGACCCCGGTCCTCGAGTGCCCGGATGACCGATGGCGCGCACCGCAGCTGGACGAACAAGAGGTCGACCGACGCGCGACCGCCGACCGATTCCAGATACTCGTAGACCTCGCGTTGCCTCGGGGCGCGCACGAACAACCGTTCGCGTTGAAGTAGTGACGGCACGCCCCGACGGAGCTCGGCCACCCGTCGTGTCTTGCGCGCAGGGTGGGGCACGGCCGCGCCCGTCAGGGCTGCGGGGAGTGCCGCGCGCATGGCGACCCCGAGAGGAACTGCGTAGTACTCTGCCATCCATCGGCAAAGCGACAGGAGCCCCACGTCGAGGACCGGCTTTGGGTCGGGCACCTCGTGGATTGGCTTGGGTATCCCACGCGCTGGCGGGTCATCGCCCGTACCGACGCAGATTCCGACGACCCGTCTCGATCGAAACGGAACGATGACCCGGGTCCCTGGCACCAGTGGGTTCGCCGGTGGCTGGTCGACTTCGTAGGTGAACGTCTGGAACAAGGGCAACGCCAGCGCGACCTCGACGTATCGCGGGGTCGTACTCACCGACGCCTCCCTTTGGTCGGGAGCAGCCGGCGCGCATGCGGTCTCGCCCGGGGCGATCAGTGTCCCCACTACCAACGGCATGCGGGGAAATATGAGGCTAGGGATTGGGGACTAGGGATCAGGGGTTAACAAACCGTAGGGCCGGCGACGGCGACGCGTCGTCGGCCCCACGGTTTGCTAACCCCTGATCCCCAATCCCTATTCCCTAGTCCCTGGAATCAGCGGTTGGGAGCCTGTGCGGCGAGCCAGCCAGGAGAGCCGTGAGGCCGACGGCGCGCCCGCTTGGGCCAGGTAAGCGATCAGCGCGTCAGCGAGTTGGATCCCTCGCTGGAACCGCTCGTCCGGGGACTTGGCCAGGCACTTCATGATCACGGCCCCGAGGGCTGGTGGCGTGCGGGAATCGACGACGTCCGGCGACACGGGAGCCTCGTGGACGTGCTTGTACCCGACCGAATACGAGTCCGCCCCGTCAAACGGGGGAAAGCCGAGCAGCATCTCGTAGAGCATCACGCCCACCGCATAGAGGTCGCTCCGCCCATCTGACCATGCGCCCCATCGCCTGCTCGGGCGACATGTAGTGCGGCGTACCCATCGCGCGCCCCGTCCCCGTCAGGCGCCCGTGCCGCCGTGCGGTCGCGATCCCGAAGTCCGTTACGATCGCGTACCCGTCTTCATCGAACAGGATGTTGTCCGGCTTGATGTCGCGATGCACGACACCCTGGCGGTGGGCGTAGTCGAGCGCGCAGGCCACCTGCGCCGCGGTCGACGCAGCAAAGGTCGGGGGCACCGTCCGCTCCCGCACCAACCGATCCGCCAACGAGCCACCGCCGAGAAACGGCATGAGCAGGTAGACGATCTCATCCGTAGTCCCATAGTCGACGATCGGACAAATGAAGGGATGGACGAGATGAGCGGCGGCCTCCGCCTCACGCCGGAACCGCTCCCGCATTTCCGCCTCTTTCGCGAGCTGGGCGTGCAGCACTTTGATGACCAACGGCCGACCGAGCGCGACATGCTCGGCGTAATAGACCTGTGCCATGCCGCCACTGCCGAGTCGTCGGACGATCCGATACCGATTCCCCGTGAGGCGTCGGAGGTTCGAGATCTCGGCATCGGGAGCTTCCGTGGCCGTTGCAGCCAGGGCGGGCAGGGCACTCGTACAGCGAGTGCATTGGACTGCGACCGCGCGGTTCCACGTGCCGCAGTCTGGACAGAACAGAGCGTTATCCTCCGAACTCGAAGCGCACGAAATCGTATGGCGGCCACGGGCCGCTCAGCACGATCTCGATCCCGGAGGCCGGTCGCGCTTCCGCGGCGACGGCCTCCGCAAACTCGCGCCAGCGTGACCGCTCCACGAGGAACGACGCACTGACTTCCCTGACGTCACGTGCCCCCTCACGCACCGCATCCACCGCCGCGTGTTCTCCGGTTTCGGACGGGAAGAGATCGCCGGCCACGCGGCCCAACAGCGGCGCGCCGACGGGCATGGCGCTGGCAGTCGTCGGGCGCGACATCAGTGCCCACGCCACGACGCGGTCACCGAGCCCGTGAAAGATGCCGAGCGCCATGGCGCTCAGGCTCGGGGCGGCGCTGGCCCGCTGACCTCCAGCTTGCTGCGCGGATGCCGGCGCGTCCGACCGGCGGACGTGCAGCCGCGCTTCGCCGCGCCCTTCGACGTAGCTCAACGCATCGCTCAACGCAGCGTGGTGCAGCTCGAGCCAGTTGCCGAGCGTCTCGATCCGAGGGAATACGATGCCTGGTGGCACCGGCACGATCGACCCGTGGGCGAAGAGCGCGGCGACGACCGATCGATGAAACGTCGTGTCCGGCGGCGGCGGCCCGCGGCGCCCCGGCGTCTCGTTCGCAACGATCGCGCTCAGCCCCCGGTAGCTGACCAGGCGTATCCCGGCCGGCATCTGCTCCGGCAGGGTCGCGTGACTGGCAATGATACCGAATAGGCGAGCAGCATGGCCGTGCCGGCGCCTCATCGACCCAAGTTATAGCATCGCGGCCAGGTGGGCGACGCAGGCTGCCGCGGTTCGCTCGACCGCGTACCCACCCTCGAGCGCACTGACGATGCGGCCTCCGCACCACGAGTCCGCGCGGTCTACCAGTTCGCGCGTCAACTCCATGAAATCCGCGACGTCCAGCGTGAACCCTCCCAGCGGATCATTCAGCAAGGAATCGAACCCGGCCGAGATGCACACGAGATCGGGGCGAAAGTCAGTGGTCGCGCGATCCACTGCGTCCAGAAAGCCATGCACGTATTGCTCGCGCGGGAGGTCAGGCGGTAACGGCACGTTCCACACCGTGCCATGCGGGCCGCGATCCTCCGCCGCTCCCGTCCCGGGATACCAGGGCCACTGATGCATCGACACGAAATGGATGCCGGGGTCGTCCTCAACGAGCGCTTGCGTGCCATTGCCGTGGTGCACATCCCAATCGACTATCAGTACGCGGTCCAGGCCGTGTCGCCGCCGCGCGTGGTGCGCCCCGATCGCGACGTTCCCGAACAGGCAGAACCCCATCGCGCGGTCCTCGAGCGCATGATGCCCTGGCGGTCGCACCGCGCACACGCTGCGAACGGCGCGGCCGTCGACGGCCCGATCGACGGCATCCAGCACGCACCCCGCGGCGGCGGTGGCCGCATCCCACGAACCCGCGCTCACCACCGTGTCTGGATCGACGTGTACCAGCTCGCCCGCCGCAGCCAGCTCGCGGATGGACGACACATACGCGGGGGCGTGAGCGAGAGCGAGATCAGTCGGAGTGGCGTGCCGTCCTTCGATGTGCTCGACGGCCTGGTACACGTCCGGCCGATCGCGCAGCGCTCGCGGGATGGCCCGCAGCCGTCCAACGTGCTCGGGGTGGCCCCAGCCAGTGTCGTGTCGCCCGCAGTCGGAATTCGAGATGAAGGCAGTGGGCACGGGGGACGAGGGACTAGTGGCGAGGGACTTATCGCAAGGGCCGCGACGATGCTCGGTCACCGGCTCTGCGGTTTGGTCACCAGTCCCTAGTCCCTAGCTCCTCACTGGCCGACGGCGCCTGAACGTCAGCAAGAAGATCGACCCATTCGCGGGCGCCGGCGTCCGCCACTGACGTGTCCTCGTCTCGCACGGCTGCCCCGTTGAGCTTCATGATGAACGCATCGGCGTCGCCGTAGTCGGGATACAGCACCTCGAGCGCGCGCCGCTTGACGGCGCGGACGGGCGTCGCGGGCGGCGTCTCGACACGCACCACGTCCCACACTTCCGGCATCTCCACACGCAAGGTCAAGTGGGGCTGGCCGCGGGCGGCCAGCCGTATCACCGTGGGCTGCGATCGGAGTGTTGCGACGAATGGCTCCGGTTGCGACTCGCTGGGAGACGCGGGCGTGATCGGGCCCGACCCACTCATATCACGCCCTCGGCGGCGCTCGAGCCAGACGCCGGCGGCGGGAGCGTGGTAAAGAATCGCGCGACCTGCTGGTCGAACATGTACGTGGACCCGGTGACAGTCGTCGTGCCCGTGTCGGGCGCCACACCAATCACGACCTCTTCACCGCCCTGCCCGCGAAACGTGACGTACGTCGGGCCCTCTTGCTCCAGGAAGACGGGATACAGGCTGCTCCGCCGGAGAAAAAATTGCTTCGCGGCCCCGAGCACCGCGGCCGGGGCGAGTGACGTGCGCGTCCGTTGGAGGGAGCGGCTGGGCATGGATGGCATGCCGGAAAAGTAACTATCCGACAGATCCGGCATCCACGGGTTGATATTCGAGCGGGATCTCCACCGTAAACGTGGACCCCTCGCCGGGGGCGGACACGAGATCGATGTCGCCGCCCAGCAAGCGCGCCAATCGGCGAGACAGCGCCAAGCCCAAGCCCGTGCCGCCGTATCGGCGCGTCAGCGATCCGTCCGCCTGGCGGAATTCATCGAAGACGAACCGCTGCGATGCGAGCGGGACGCCCACACCGGTGTCTTGCACACGGAACAGCGCGCGCCCGTGCTCCGGCTCGAGCGATACCGTTACGGTCCCGGACGCGGTGAACTTGAAGGCGTTGCTCAGCAGGTTCCCGAGAATCTTCGACGACCTTGCGCCGGTCGCTGCGCATGAAGGGGACCGGGTCGCCCGGTATCTCGACCCGGAGCTCGGTGCCCTCCGGCCGCCCCTTGGTCGCCGCCACAGCCTCGTGAAGCGCGTCACGCGGGTCGAAGGTCTCGACGTGCACCTCCGTCGCCTCACGCTTGAGGGTCGTCATCTCGAGCAGATTGTCGACGAGTGCGAGCAGGCGCTCGCTGGCGTCGCGCGCCAGTGTGAGGTCGTTCCGCTGCGCGACCGTGAGCGGGCCCGAGAACTCTTCCTGAAGGAGCGAGATATACCCCATGACCGCGGTCAGCGGCGTTCGCAGCTCGTGGGTGACGTTGGTGAGGAATTCGTCCTTGATCCGCCGCGCTTCGACCACGGCCAGATACTGCTGCTCCAGCTCCGCCTTCGACTCGGTGAGCGCCGCGTTGGTGCGACGCAGCTCGTCGATGAGCGACGCCTTCTCCGCCGTCGCGGCCATCTGCGCCGCCACGATCCGCAGCAGGCCCCGCCGCTCGCCACTCAGCGCGCGGACATCGGAGAAGTAGAATGTCACCGCACCGAGGACCCGCTGACTCGTCTGCAGCGGCAACGCGATCAGAGCACGGAACCCGAGCTCGCTCGCCACCTCCTGCCAGTCCTCGAGATATGGATCCGCGAAGACGTCGGGGATCTCGATCGCTCGTCGCTCGCTCGCTGCCTCGCCACTGGGGCCAAACCCGAGACGCACCCGCATCTCGCCAAGCCACGGCTCGTACCGCTTGGGCCAGTTGTAGGCGGCCGTCAAGCGCATGAGCTCCGACGCCCCGTCGATGAGATACACCGAGGCAAACGTGGCGCCGACTACCGGGCTCACTCGCTCGAGCGCGAACCGAAATACCTCTTCGGGCCGGTCCGCGGTCAGGAATGCGTGGACGATCTCTCGGACCGCCATGAGTTCCCGGACGGCGGCTTCCGACGAGATCGCCGGCACGACGTCGGGCGACGGCGCGCGAACGCGCTCAGCAGTCACCGAGAGCGGTTTAGTCACCATCCGGAACCGGAGTGCACTAACGTCAATCTACACCGACGGTTGCGCCCGGAACAGGCGAGTCGGCCGAGGGCGGGGTTGCCTCGCCCCTACGCGACCAGGCCCTCCACGGCCGCAATGACCGGTCCGAATGACAGTGGCCGCCCCGCGACTCGAGCCGCCAACTCGTCGGCCAGCTCGCGCTGGCCTTCGCTGAGCAACTGGTCGATCGAGCCAAGGACCCGCGCGCGGATTGCGGTACCAATCCTCATCGAAGTGCTCAGTCAAGACGGTCGCCAGTAGGGCACCCAGCTGCCACGCGCGGAGGTACCGCGCCGCATAGAACCGGGCAGTCGACGTCAATGAATGCATCCGCACCTCGGTAGCGAAATGACGTTGCGGCCGTCAGGGTCTCGACGTAGAGGTTGCTCAGTCCCTCCCAATCCCCCATGGACTCGTACAGCTCCGTCTCGTAGATCAGCTTCGCACAGTAACGACGCAGGAACTGCAGCTCCTCGAGCGCCGCCGCCCGCAAGAAGGCTGGCAGCTGACGGCGTGCCGAGCGTCGAATACCGCAGCAGCCACCCCGACGTCTGCATGAGGTGGTCGAAGAGCATGGCATAGCCCTCGGTCACCGAGTTGTCCCCCACCCAGCGGTACTCGAATGGATAGTCGGGGCGCGTGTACGCGAAGTGGAGCGCGTGTCCGAGCTCGTGCAGGAGCGTCTGGTAATCCGTCTGTCCACCGTGCGGGCGCAGGACGAGGTACACCTCGTCGGGGACTCGGACCGGGGCGCAGAATGCGCGCGAGCGCTTGCCTTCGCGCTCGCCGACATCATAACGGATGCGCCCACCAGCCACGGGGTCGATGCCCATGTCGCCGACCTGGCGACGAATGGCGGCTTCCATCTCCCTCGCGGGGAAGTACGCGTCGAACTCCGACCCGCGGAGCAGCGCCAATGCGTCTGAGCGCGTCAGCTCGCTCACCGGCACCCCCAAGACCCGCCGGGCTGCCTCCGGCAGGAGATCGTCCCACATGGCCCGCGTGTCCGCCAGGCACCGGCGGCACTCCTCGATCAGGCGGGAGAGGTCGATCCCACTGAGCAGCGTGAACGTCGCATTGTAGTCGCTCGCGAGCTGCAAACCCTCGATGAAGTTCCGCTCACCCTGCAAACGCTCGCGGCGGATCGGCACCAGCTCTCGCTCGACGAGGACCGCCCGCGCCTCATCCAATGCAAGCCGCGCGCGACGATCCGCGAGGTTCGCGAGCTCGATCGGCACCCGCTGATATGGAACGGGGCCACGGTCCGGCACCTCGACGATCGCTTCGGCCTCCCACGCGATCTCTCGCTCCTCCAGCGGCGCGATCACTCGACCCGCCTGCGACTCGACCTGCCACTCCAGCATCAGGCGCGCCGACCGGTACGTCATCCGTGCCGGGCGCCGCGCCCGACAGCTCGTCGCGTAACAGATCGATGGCGTCCATCCCCAGGACGCGCGCGTGGCGCTCGTAGATGGGCTGTAGATCCGCCGTCGCCTTGAGCCCGGCATGCGCATGCATAGAACTCGCGGGAGACCTCCTCCATGAAGGTCTGGCCACCGCGCCGCAGCTCGTCGAGCGTCAACCGCGCCCGTGCTGTCATGGCCCCCGATCGCGCACTAGACCGCCACCCGCTCTGCGAGGTACCCTGCGAGCGCCGTCGCCGACACGCGATCCTGCTGGAGCGTGTCGCGATCGCGGACGGTCACCGATCCATCGGCCATGGTCTGGCCATCGACGGTCACGCAGTACGGCGTACCGACTTCGTCCTGCCGTCGGTAACGCCGGCCGATCGAGCCCGACTCGTCGTAGAAGACCGGCTGTCCGCGCCGCAGCTCGGCCGTCAACCGCATCGCGAACTCCGGCATCCCGTCCTTCTTCACCAGTGGAAATACGCCGGCCTTGATCGGCGCGAGCGCCGGATGCAAGCCGAGCACAGTACGACCTTCGGGCTCTCCGGCAACCTGCTCCTCGCGGTAGGCGTTCACGAGCACTGCCAGCGTCACACGGTCCGCGCCGGCTGACGTCTCGATGATGTACGGGATATAGCGCCGATTCTGTGGCTGATCGAAGTACTCCAGCTTCTTGCCCGAATACTCCTGGTGCCGTCCGAGATCGAAGTCGCCCCGGTTGTGGATGCCTTCGATCTCCTGAAAGCCGAGAGTGCCGCCGAAGTCGAACTCGATGTCGTACGCCGCACGCGCGTAATGCGCCAGCTCCTCCTTCGTGTGCTCGTGGAAGCGAAGGCGCGCGTCGGTCGAGGCCCAGGGCAAGGTGCCACGACAGCCGATCCGCCTTCCAGCGGTCGAACCACGTCATGTCGGTCCCGGGCTCGACGAAGAACTGCATCTCCATCTGCTCGAACTCGCGCGTCCGGAAGATGAAGTTGCCGGGCGTGATCTCGTTTCGAAACGCCTTACCGATCTGCGCGATCCCGAACGGCACCTTCTGCCGCGTCGACTGCTGCACGTTCAGGAAGTTGACGTAGATGCCCTGCGCGGTCTCGGGCCGCAGATACACGACCGCGGCACTCTCCTCGACCGGTCCCATGAACGTCTTGAACATCAGGTTGAACTGACGCGGCGCCGTCAGGTCACAGGCCTCCCACTCCCCCGGCCGCTTGCTCGGCTTCTGCGGACACCGCGCGTCCGCGAGCTTGTCGGCCCGAAACCGACCCTTGCACGTCTTGCAGTCGATGAGCGGGTCGGTGAAGCCGGCGACGTGGCCACTCGCCTCCCACACGCGCGGATGCATCAGGATCGCCGCGTCGAGTCCTTCGACGTCATTGCGCGCACGCACCATGGCGTGCCACCAGCGATCCTTGATGTTGCGTTTGAGCTCGACGCCGAGCGGACCGTAATCCCACACCGACCCGGTCCCGCCGTAGATCTCCGACGATTGGAAGATGAACCCATGCCGCTTGCACAGCGACACGAGCTTTTCCATCACGTCGGGCGAATCAGAAGGCATGGCAGGAGGGCGTGGCGTAGGGGCGGAGGCTGCGTCGCCCATGGATGGGGCGCTCATTGACTACAGACCGTAGAGGCGACGCCTGCGTCGCCCTTGGATGCCGCATTCCACACAAGAGGTCATCATCGCTTACCGGCGACCGAGCGCGGCGCGACCAGGCGCCGAGCGATCAGCGCACCGTGCCCACGTCCGTTCTCGATGAAGACCTTGTTCGCGTCGTTTCCACTCGCGAGCACTCCGGCGATGAATACCCGTTCGACGTCCGTCTCCATCGTCGCGCGATCGTGGGATGGTATGCCGGTGCTCGGATCGATCGTCACGCCCAACTGTTGCAGGAGCGTGGTGTCCGGCGTGAACCCCGTCATCAGATAGACGCGATCCGCATGCAAGCGCTCGGGGCCTGCGGGACCCTCGAGCAGGACCGCATCGACCTCGATCCGCGTGACCCGCGAGTTCCAGTGCGCGGCAATACTGCCGTCCTTGAAGCGATTCGTGATGTCCGGCAGCACCCACGGCTTGACGTTGGGGTCGAGATGCTCGCGAAAGTGGACCAGAGTGACCTTGGCACCGCAGCGCCACAGGTCGAGCGCGGCATCGACCGCGGAGTTCCCTCCACCGACGACCACCACGTCCCGGCGGAATGCCTCGTGTCCCTCGCGGTACACATGCGCGACATGCGGCAGCGACTCGCCTGGCACGTGCAGGAGGTTGGGGTTCCCGAAGTAGCCCGTCGCGACGACGATCGCATCGTACGGCGCCTCGACCAGGCCCCGCGGAGTCTCCGATCGCACGACGAAGTGCTCTCCGGCGCGCACGATGTCGCGCACGGGCTCGTAGAGCCGCAGGAGCAGGCCGAAGTACTGGACGGTCGCCCGGTAGTACGCGAGCGCTTCGCGTCGGGTCGGCTTCTCCCCGGCCGTCACGAACGGCAACCCGCCGATCGAGATCTTTTCCGCGGTCGAGAAAAACGTCATGTACGTGGGGTAGCTCGCGATGCTGCTCGCCAGACACGATCGGTCGTACACCACGGGCCGCGCCCCCGCTTCCTTGAGCGCGATTGCGGCCGCGAGACCACACGGCCCCGCCCCGATGACCGCGACTGACGTCGTGCTCGGCGCACCTACCCGTGCCATACTCCTCCCTGCACAGCCCTTTGCGGCCGCGCCATGCCGTCAGACGTGCGCAGCGCCGGCCAATTCGATGATCTGATCGCGGCGCGTACCGACGCTCACGAAGCGGATCGGCGCTTCGACCAGCTCCTCGATCCGATCGAGATACCGCCGCGCGGCCGCGGGCAAGTCCTCGAGGCGACGCACGTCGGCCGTGGACTGTCGCCAGCCCTCGAACCACTCGTACCGCGACACGGCATCCTCCAGCGCCACGAGATCACCCGGGAATTCGGTGTGTTCCGTCCCGCCGAGATCGTAGCCCGTGCAGATCGCGATGCGATCGAGCGTGTCGAGCACATCGAGCTTCGTCACGGCAAGACCACTGAGCCCGTTGATCCGCGCGGCGTACCGTACGACGACGGCGTCGAACCACCCACACCGTCGCGGGCGTCCCGTTACGGCGCCGTACTCGTGGCCGAGCTCTCGCATGCGCGCCCCCAACACCTCGTCGAACTCCGTCGGGAGCGGCCCGTTGCCCACACGCGTCGTATACGCCTTCACGACGCCCAGCACGGCGTCGATGGCCGTCGGCGCAATCCCCGCGCCGACCGCGGCGCCACCCGACGTCGTGTTGCTCGAGGTCACGTATGGGTACGTCCCGTGATCGACGTCGAGCAGCGAGCCCTGCGCCCCCTCGAGCAGAACAGCCGCGCCCCGATCGATCGCCCGGTGAACGCTCAATCCGACGTCGTCCGCCAGCGCCAGGAGCCGCGGTGCGAGCGCTTCCAGCGCAGCGAGCGTCTCCTCGACGTCGGCACGCTCGTGCCGACCCGTAAGTCGCCAGGACGCCGTTCGCGTGATCCACTGCCCGCTCGACAAGCGCCGCCGAGGTGGCGGCCATGTCGCAGGTCGAGCACCCGGATGCCCCGCCGCGCGATCTTGTCCTCGTACGCCGGGCCGATCCCGCGGCCGGTCGTCCCGATCTCCCGGTTCGCCGAGCTCTCCCCGTCGAGCAGCTTGTGATACGGCAACACCAGGTGCGCCCGATCGCTGACGTACAGGCGCCCCTCGACATCGACCCCACTCTTCACGAGACGGTCGATCTCGGTGAACAGCGTCTCGGGATCGAGCACCACGCCGTTGCCGATCGCGCAGCGCACACCCGGATGGAGGATCCCGCTCGGGATCTGTTGGAGGATGAAGCAGGAGGTACCGAGGTCCACCGTGTGGCCGGCGTTCGCACCGCCCTGGTAGCGCACGACCCAGTCGGCGCGCTCGGCCAGGACGTCGACGAGCTTTCCCTTTCCTTCGTCGCCCCACTGGGCGCCGACGACGACGACGGTCCGAGTGTCGGAGTCGAACATGTAGGAAAAGATAACAGTGCGAGGCGCTAGGCTCGCTCACTCGCCGCATGCAATGCCGCGAGCCCCATCCGCTCTTTCACGTCACGCATGGTCTCGCGCGCGATCCGTCCGGCGGCTGCTGCGCCGTCGGCCAAGGCGTCGTCGACGAACTCGGGGTCGGCCCGCATCTCCTCCGCGCGCGCGCGGATCGGCGCCAGCGTACGCTCCATCCCTTCGAACAGCACCCGCTTGCAGTCGATACAGCCCCAGCCAGCGCTGCGGCACTGCTGCTCGACCTCGGCGACGATCTCCGGCGGGTTGAACCCGCGTGCAGGTGGTAGATGTTGCACACTTCCGGCGTCCCGGGGTCGGTCCGCCGCACCCGCTTGGGGTCGGTCACGGCCGGGCGGAGCTTCGCCCAGATCTCTTCCGGCGACTCGAGCAGGCCGATGGTGTTGCCCATGGACTTGGACATCTTGGCCTGCCCGTCGAGTCCCAGGATACGACGCGTCGGTGTCAGGAGCGCGGCGGGCTCCGGAAAGTACGGCTCCTCCGCCGCGAAACGCGCGTTCCACCGGCGTGCCGTGTCGCGCGACAGTTCGAGATGCTGGACCTGGTCTTCGCCGACCGGGACGGTGTCGGCTCGGTACAGGAGAATGTCTGCTGCCTGCAGCACCGGGTAGTTGAGGAGCCCCGCGGCTACGCTCTCCTGGCGCTGCGCTTTGTCCTTGAACTGGGTCTGTCGTTCGAGCTCGCCAAGGGGCGTGATCGTGTTGAAAATCCAAGCCAACTCGGTATGTTCCGGGACCGCGGATTGCACGAACAGCGTGGCCACTGCCGGGTCGATGCCCGCGGCGAGCAGCGAGATGGCCAGCTCGGTGGTGCGGACGGGTAGCTCGCGCGGATCGTACGGCACCGTGATCGCGTGATAGTCGACGATGCAGAAGAGCGACTCGTAGCGGCGCTGGATGCCCACCCAGTTCTGGACCGCACCGAGGTAATTCCCGATGTGGAGCTCGCCGGACGGCTGGATGCCGCTGAAGACGCGGGGAGTTGCTCGTGTCATCGCGCGAAGGTAGGCGACGCCGCGGCACGTCGCAAGCGACGCGCACTGACGTGGTGTCGAAGGCGCCGACCGCGTCGCGGCCAGCACCCGCGCGGCCCGCGAAGACGCGGCCAGCTTCGCGTCCTCGCGCCAAGGCGACGGTCGATCCGTCTCAGCTGCTCGCCATAGCGGTCGAGGCTGCCGCCGCCTCGGCGGCGGTCCTAAAAGGACGCGCGCACGGCCTCACACAGCTCCGCTGGGAGGAGAAGGGGCCCGCTGACTACGTCACCGACGTCGACCGCACGTCGGAGACCACACTGCGCTCCGTGATTCAGGAGCGCATGCCTGAGGCTCGTATCCTCGGCGAGGAGCTCTCACCCGGCCTCCTGGAGGGACGGGGCGCGGCGCGGGCGCGTGGCGTCGTCTTTGTCGCCGATCCGCTGGACGGCACGACAAACTACCTCCACGGGTACCCAGAGTACGCAGTCTCGATTGCGGTCCTGGTCGATGGCGTGCTGACGGCCGGTGTCGTGCGACATGGCGTGACGGGCGAGCTGTACACCGCTACGGTCAAAGGCGGTGCCTATCGCGACGGTCAGCGTCTCCGTGTATCCACGATCAGGGAGCCCGCCCGTGCGCTCATCGGCACGGGATTCCCCTTCTCGCAAGTCGAGTCGCTCAGTCTGTATCAGCCGCAGTTCGCGGCCGTGGCGAGACAGACCGCCGGTATGCGGCGCGCGGGCTCGGCGGCGCTCGATCTGGCGCGACTCGCGGCCGGCCAGTTCGACGGATTCTGGGAGCTGACGCTCGCACCGTGGGACATCGCCGCGGGTATCCTCCTCGTACGCGAAGCGGGCGGCATCGTGACTGACCTGGCCGGCCGACCCGCCCCGATTGGGCACACCTCAGTCGTCGCCGGCAACCCGACGATCCACTCATGGCTGCTCGAAACGCTCACCACCGCGACATAGAACGATGCCACTGATCGAATGCGTACCCAATTTTTCTGAAGGCCGTCGCCCTGAGGTCGTAGAACAGATCCGCGACGCCATCGCCGCCGTGCCCGGCACTGCGGTACTCGACGTGTCGTCTGATGCGTCGCACAACCGGACGGTGATCACCTTCGTCGCCCCCGGTCGATGTCGCGGTCGAGGCGGCCTTTGCCGCCATACGCACGGCCCAATCGCTGATCGACCTCCGGGGCCATACGGGGGAGCACCCGCGCATCGGCGCGACGGACGTGGTGCCGTTCGTGCCCTTGGAGGGCGCGACGATGGAGCAGTGCGTCGCACTCGCTCGCACGCTCGGCGAACGCGTTGGTCGCGACCTCGGGATCCCGGTCTACCTCTACGACCGGGCGGCCACCCGGCCAGACCGCGAGAATCTGGCCGACGTCCGGCGCGGCGAGTTCGAGGGGTTGCGAGATGCGATCCGTACCGATCCGGTGCGAGCACCAGATTTCGGACCGGCGGAGATACACGCCAGCGCTGGCGCGGTCGCGATCGGCGCGCGTCCGTTCCTCGTGGCGTACAACGTCTACCTCGGCCCTGCGACAAACCTCGGGGTAGCCAAAGACGTCGCAAAAGCGGTCCGCGGGTCGTCGGGAGGGTTGCGATACGTCAAAGCGCTCGGACTGGAGGTCGACGGCCAGGCGCAAGTGTCCATGAATCTCGTCGACATCGACCGGACGCCACTGTCCCGCGCGTACGAGTTGGTGCGGAGCGAAGCCGCGATGCACGGCGTCACGCCCACCTGGAGCGAGATCGTCGGCCTCGTCCCCGAGCGGGCGTTGCTCGACGCCGGGATACGGCACGTTCAACTGCAGCGGTTCACGAACGAACAACTGCTCGAGCACAGGATCCGAGCGGCCCTGACGCCGGGCCCGACGCTGTCGTCGTTCCGCGGTGCCGTCGCAGCGGCGTCTCCTACGCCGGGCGGGGGAAGCGTGGTAGCCCACGTCGGCGCGCTTGCCGCAGCGCTTGCCCAGATGGTCGCCGGCCTGACCGTCGGACGGGCCAAGTATGCCGCGGTGGAAGGGCCGATGCGCGATGTCATCCGCGATGCAACCGCACTCGGTTCGACTTTGGCCGCGCTGGTCGACACCGACGCGAACGCCTACGGTGCCGTGGTCGCCGCGTACAAGTTGCCCAAGGAGCCCGCGGCAGCAGCCGAGGTGCGGCGGGCTGCAATCGCCGAGGCCATCATGGGCGCCGCAGTCGTGCCTCTCGAGACCGCGCGCGCCTGTGCGCAAGTCGCCGACCTCGCCGCGATCGTCGCCACAAACGGCAATCAGAATGCCGTGTCCGATGCCGGCGTCGCTGCGCTTCTCGCGGAGGCGGCCGCTCGCGGCGCCGCGTACAACGTGCGGATCAACGTCGCGGCGCTGGCCGATCCCGCGCGCGGCCAGGCCCTCGCGGCCGAAGCGCAACGTCTCGTCGAATCCGCCCAGCAGGCCAGGGAACGGGCTGTCGCGCAAGTGGAGACGGTGCTCTCGGGCGCTAATCGCGCCACGTAGAGAGGGGAAAGGAGAAAGGAGACACCACAACGCGCGCGGAACTGCGGTGACGCGCGCCGTCGTCGTCTCCTCTCCCCTTTCTCCTGTCTACGCAGCCGTAAGGATGCGTGGGCCTTCTTCCGTGATCGCGACCGTGTGCTCGAAGTGGGCGGAGCGCTTGCCGTCAGCCGTGACGACCGTCCATCGATCCGGCATCGTCCGAGTGGTCGGGACGCCGAGATTGACCATTGGCTCGATCGCGATCGTAAGCCCCGGCACCAGCTTGGTCCCGCGCTTGGGCTTTCCCTCGTTGGGAACTTGCGGTTCCTCGTGCGGCTCGAGGCCGACGCCATGCCCTACGAGGTCCTTGGCGAGCGACAGATTGGCACCATGGACCACCGCGGAGATCGCCGCGCCGATGTCGCCCGAGTGGTTGCCCGGCACGGCCGCCGCGATGCCCGCGGCGAGCGCTTCCTGGGTGACCGCCAGGAGACGCTCCGATTCGGCGTGGATGGTGCCGACCGGCACCGTGATCGCAGCGTCCGTATAGTAGCCTTCGTATTTCACCCCGACGTCGATGGATAGGATGTCGCCATCGCGCAGGACGCGCTTCGGAGAGGGGATGCCGTGCACGATCTCTTGATTGATCGAGAGGCAGACGCTCCCGGGGAAGCCGTAGAGGCCTTTGAACGCCGGCACCGCACCCTGGTGGCTGCGGATGAATTCGTCCGCCAGTTGATCGAGCTCACCGGTCGTCACCCCAGGGACTGTTCGAGCCGCGACTAGCCGCAGGGTCTGCCCGAGAATCCGGCCACCCTGAGCCATGACGTCGATTTCCCGAGAGGACTTGAGCTGGATCATGCGATCGTGGTCGCGAAGCCGATTATCGCTTCCCATACAAAGCTAGTGGACTGCTAGGGACTAGTGGTTAGGGGCTAGTGGCTGGTGACAAATCTTGGAGCTAGAGGCGCGTCGCCGTTACGGCCCACGAGACTTTTTCCGACCGGTTTTCCTCGTCATTCGTCGCTAACCACGAGTCTCTAGCCCCTTCCTGACGCGCGCCGCGACATTGTCGGGCGTACCGACTGCATTGACCCTGATGATGGGAACGGCGTGCGATTCGTACCACGTCAGGACCGGGGCCGTTTGCGTCTGATACACGCGCAGTCGGTTGCGCACGGCATCGGGCTCGTCGTCGCGTCGTCGCACCAGCGTGCCGCCGCATTTCGGACACGGCGTGCCGGGCTCGAGTCCTGTGTACGGCGTCTGGCATCGATCACAGACCGTGCGCCCGCTGATGCGGCGCACGAGCTCGTCGTCGCCGATCTCGAACAGGATGCACGGCGGTCGAGCGGTCGTTTCAGCTCGCCTAACAGTCGCTGCAGCCCTTCGGCCTGCGGTACGGTGCGCACGACCCCATCGAGGATCGCGCCGCGCGCCGCGGTCGGTGCACGCAGCGCGTCCTTCATGATCCCGAGAATGACCGCATCCGGGACCAGCGCACCGCGATCCATGAACGCCTTGGCCTCGTAGGCCGAGCGCGGTCCCGTCGCTTACAGCCGCCCGCAGGATGTCACCGGTACTGATCTTGGGGATGCGGAGGCTGTCGGCAAGGCGCTCGCCTTGCGTGCCCTTGCCGGCGCCAGGCGGGCCGAGTAGCACGAGGATCGTGTCGCCCGCGGCTCCGGGGGCACCGCTCCCACCGCGGGCCGAGCTCACGTCAGTAGCCGCCGACCGCTCCCATGCCGCCCGATCTCAAGCGGTTGCCCCGCTTCATGAACCCGTCGTATTTCCGCAAGCAGCAGGTGCTGGTTCATGTTCGTGAACGTATCGAGCGCCACGCCGACGACGATCAGGAGCGAGGTGCCACCGAAGCGGAACGGCACGTTGATCTCCTCGGCGATCCACATCGGCAGCAGCGCGATGAACGTCAGGAACACCGCGCCCGGGAGCGTGATGCGTGACATCACCTCGTCGATGTACTCGGCCGTCTCGCGTCCCCGGCTTCACCCCCGGGATGAAGCCGCCCTGCTTCTTCAGGTTCTCGGCGAGGTCGACCGGGTTGAAGATGATCGACGTGTAGAAGTAGGTGAAGAAGATGATCAGAATCGCCATCGAGCACGAAATACGCGAGGGATGCCGGCCGGAAGTAGTCGGCGAGGTCGTGCGCCCACGGCCAACGGTTCCCGCTGAACTGCGCAATCGCGCCCGGCACGACGATCACCGACTGCGCGAAGATGATCGGCATGACGCCGGCCGCATTGATGCGGAGCGGGATGTAGCTCTTGGCGCCATCGCGCATCCGCCCACGCGCCATCGTTCGCTGCGGGATCTGGATCGGCACTTTGCGGGCCGCGACCGTGATCGCGACGACGCCGGCGACGACGCCCACCATGAGGAGTCCGAGCACGATCAGCTTGACGACGTTCGTCGCGCCAGTGCTGATGTAGCGGAACGTCTCGAAGATCCCCGGCCAGAACCGCTCGATGATCGAGAAGAAGATGATCAAGCTGGCGCCGTTGCCGACGCCGCGCTCGGTGATCTGCTCGCCGAGCCACATCACGAAGATCGCGCCCGGTGGTCAGAAACAGCACCATCTCGATCTTGAATCCGCATGCCAGGGTTCGCGACTGCGCCTGGCAGCGACTCCGTGAACAGCGCGAAGCCCCACGCCTGCACGACGGCCAGGCCGACCGTGATGTAGCGCGTCCACTGATTGACGCGTCTGCTGGCCCTCTTCCTCCTTTTGCATCTTGTCGATCTGCGGCACCACGGCGCCCGGCGATCTGCATGAAGATGCTCGCCGAGATGTACGGCATGATGCCGAGCGCGAAGACCGTCGCGCGGGAGAGCCCGCCACCCACGAACAGGTCGTACAGCCCGAGGAGTCCGCCCTTCCCCTGATTGGCGAAGAAATCGGTCAGCGCGATCACGTCGACGCCCGGGCACCGTGACGTGCGAGCCGAGGCGGTAGATCAGCAGACAGATCAGCGTGAAGAGGATCTTGTCCTTCAGCTCCGTCGTCTTCCAGATGTTCGAGACTGCCGCCGCGGCGTTGGCCTGTGCCATGATGGCCCCTGCGTGAGACGATGGGACCACGCGACGGTGGTCCCGAACCTGCTTACGCTGACGGCCGTGCTACTCCTCGACCCGACCGCCGGCCGCGAGGATCTTCTCCCGCGCCCCGGCACTCACCTTGACGCCGCGCACCGTCACCGCGCGCGGCTACCGCGCCGTTGGCCAGCAACTTCGCCGGCCCCTTCCTGCGCGGATGAGCCCCGCCTCCGCCAGCGACGTCGCGCGTCACCTCCGCATCCGCCGGCAGCTGCGCCAGCGCATCGAGACGCACGACCTGCGCTCGACGCGGAACGGATTGGTGAAGCCCCGCTTCGGCACTCGCCGCGTGAGCGGCATCTGCCCGCCCTCGAAGTGCGGCTTGCCGCCGCCCGGTCCATGATGGCCCGCACGCGCCTTGATACCCTTTGTGCCCTTGCCCGATGTCTTGCCGGTACCCGATCCCGGGCCACGTCCGATCCGCTTGCGATCGCGATGCGAGCCAGGAGCCGGGACCAGGTTGTCCAGCCCGATGGGTGCTTCCTTCTTCGATCTGCCATTCTCAGCTTCTCCACCGGCGTCACCGACACCAGGTGTCGCACACGCTTGATCTGGCCGGCTACCGCCGGGGTGAACTCTCGGATACGACCGAGTCCTGGTGGTGCCGCAGTCCGAGCGCCTGCCAGCGTCTGCGCATTCGCGAGCGGGATGGCCGATCCCGCTCCGGACCTGACGGATCTCCACCTGACCTCCGACGATCGGGCGCCTTCGGCGTCTGCGTCGGACCCCGGCTCGGATGCCACACGAATCGTCTAGGCATGCGCAGCCTCCTTGGACTCTGAGCGCGCGACCGATACCCGATGCTCGCTGCGTCGATCCCGCGCTCGCGCGCGATGTCCTCGACCGTCGTCAGCTGATGCAGCCCATCGAGCGCCGCCAGCACCATGTTGTGCGGATTCGTCGAGCCCAGGCTCTTCGTCAGGATGTCGGAGATCCCGGCGCACTCCATGATCGCACGCACGGCACCGCCGGCAATCACGCCGGCGCCCGGCGCCGCAGGCTTCATCCAGACGCGGCCCGCGCCGTGCTCGCCGACGACTTCGTGCGGGATCGTGCTGCCCGTGAGCGGAATGGGTGCCATGCGACGCCGCGCCGCATCGACGGCCTTGCGCACGGCCTCCGACACTTCGTTCGCCTTGCCCGTCGCGAAGCCGACCTTGCCCTGCCCGTCGCCGACGGCCACGAGCGCGTTGAAGGAGAAGCGACGACCGCCCTTCACGACCTTCGCGACGCGGTTGATGGCGATCACGTTCTCGAGGAGCTCGCCGCCCTCACGCCCACCCTCACCACGGCCATCGCCACCACGGCGACGGTCGCCGCCGCCATCCGCGGCCGCCGCCTCCACCACCGGGACCGCCACGGCCACGGCCGCCACCGCCGCCGCCCCACCGCGGCCCGCCCGGCCGCACCCCGGCCGCCGCCGGCCCGAGCCGCCACCGCCCCGGCCGCCGCCACCCGCCACGACCACCGCCACCGCCACCGCCGCCACCGCGCGCCGCCGCCGCTCGGCCCCGCGCGCCGGCGCGCCGGCGCAGGGGATGCCGTTTCATTCTCTGCCATATGACTCGTCGCTCCCTGGAGCTCCGTTAGGGGCGCCGTCAGGCCGCCGGCCAGCTCGAACAAATCCGTGCGCTGCGATCGGCTCAGAACTCCAGCCCGCCTTCGCGGGCGCCGTCGGCCACGGCTTTCACTCGGCCGTGATACTTGTACCCTGCGCGATCGAACACGACCCTCGTGATCCCCGCGGCTTTCGCACGCTCGGCGATCGGCCTTCCCGACCGCCGTCGACTTCTCCGTCTTCTTGCCCTGCCACGACCTTGCGACTCGACACGGTCACCAGCGTCCGCTGCGCCACGTCGTCCACCAGCTGCGCAGTAAATGTGCTTGAGCGAGCGGTACACGACCGAGCCGTGGACGCTCTGGCGTGCCCGTCACCTTCTTGCGGACCCGCAGGTGGCGGCGTATCCGCTTCTCTTCGCGCGTCTTGCGGTATTCCGATGCGAGGCATTACTTGCCTCCCGCCTTGCCTGCCTTTCGGCGGACCTGCTCACCGACGATACTTGATGCCCTTTGCCCTTGTACGGCTCCGGCGGACGAAGACTGCGCAGCTCGGCCGCCACCTGTCCGACCACCTCCTTGTTCGCTCCTTCGATCACGATCGACGTCGGCTGCGGCGCCGTGAGCTTGATGCCCGCGGGTGCGCGGTAGTCGACCGGGTGCGAGAAGCCGAGCGCGAGCTGGAGACCGTACGGTCGCGTCTCCGCCTTGTAGCCCACGCCGACGATCTCGAGCTGCTTCCGGAACCCCGCGGTCACGCCCTCGACCATGTTCGCGACGAGCGTGCGCGTCAGACCGTGCAGCGCCTTGTGCTCGGACTCGTCCGACGGACGCGTCACGATCGACCTGCGCCCTCGACGGCGACGGCCATCATGCCCGGTGCACGACGCGCGACGAGCTCGCCGCGTCGGTCCTTTGACCGTCACGCGTCAAGCCATCGACGGTGACCGTGACGCCCTTGGGGATCGGGATTGGCTTCTTGCCGATACGCGACATGGCGCCTCCTACCAGATCGACGGCGAGCAACTCGCCGCCCTGGCGCGTCTGTCGCGCCTCACGATCCGTCATCACACCCTTGGATGTGCTCACGATCGCCATCCCGAGGCCATTCCGCACGCGCGGCAGCTCCGCTCACCGCGACGTACTTCCGCAGTCCCGGCGTCGAGACGCGATGCAGCTCGCGAATGACCGGCTGGCCGCCCTGCGCGTACTTGAGGACGAGCCGCAGGATGCGCTCTTGCTGCCAGAACCTTGTAGTCCTGGATGTAGCTGTTCTCCTTCAGCACGCGCGCGATCTCCAGCTTGAGCCGCGACAGTCGGCACGTCGACACGCCGATGCTTCGATCCGCACGCGTTGCGGATGCGCGTCAGCATGTCGGCCACGGGATCGGTCATCGTCATCGTTGCGATCGCTCCTACCAGCTGGCCTTGCGGACGCCCGGGATGAACCCGTTCAGCGCCTGCTCGCGGAAACAGATCCGGCAATAGCCGAACTTGCGGAGATACGCCCGTGACGCGGCCACACCGTTGGCACCGGTTGTGTTGCCGCACGCTGAACTTCGGCTTCCGCTTGCTCTTCTCGATCATTGCCTTCCGAGCCATCGCAGTCTCGTCGTGAAAGAAGTCAGTCTCTGATCGTCATCGGCGCGCGGCCACCGCGCCCGATGGCCGCTCGCGAGCTCCGCTCGCGCGCTCGGGCTCCGGAATGGCATCCCCAGCTCCCGCAGGAGCGCCAAGCGCCTGGTCATCACGCGTTGCGCGTCGTCACGAACGTCACATCCATCCGTGCACTTGCTCGACCATGTCGTAGTTGATCTCCGGAAAGATCAGCTGCTCCTTGAGGCCCAGCGAATAGTTGCCGCGACCATCGAACGAGCGCGTCGACAGTCCCGCGGAAATCGCGGATGCGCGGGATCGCCACGCTGATGAAGCGGTCGAGAAACTCCCACATCCGCGCACCGCGCAGCGTCACCGCCGCGCCGATCTCCTGGCCCTGCCGAAGCCCGAAGTTGGCGATCGACTTCTTGGCCCGCTTGCGAACCGGCCGCTGCCCCGTGATGATCGCCAGCTCCTCGACGACCTTGTCGAGCACCTTTGGCTGCTTGATCGCTTCGCCGACGCCGACAGTTGATCGACGATCTTGCGTCAACGTCGGCGCCTGGTGCGGATTCGAGAAGCCGAACTGCGTCATCAGCTTCGGCTTGACCGTGCTGCAGATAGGTATCGCGCAGCCGCGGCGGCGGCACCGGCCGACCGGCGCCGGCGTGCGGTCGCTTAGGCTGCGCCTCCGCGGCGGCGCGCGCGGCGCGTCCGCCACCGCCGCCTTTGCCACCCTTGCTGCCGCCTTCTTCTCAGCTTCTCAGCTCTTGGTGTTCGTCGCCATTGTCGTCTTCCGGCGGTCTAAAGGCCGCCGTTGCGGGTTGGCTGTCGTCGTCTACGTTCTACGTCGCCGTTCCGTCTACTCCTAGCGCGTCAGCGCTTGCGCCGCGGGACCGCTCGCCGCTCTTGACCGCGAGTCGCTCCTTCGTGCCGTCATCGTCGATCCGCACGCGCATCCGCGTCGGCCCGCCCGATTGCGGATCGAGCAGCATCACGTTCGACGCATGGATCGGCGCCGGGCAACTCCATGATCTCGCTCTGCTCTTCCGGCCGCCGCGCCTTCCGGTGCTTCTTGACGATGTTCACGCCATCGACCGTGACGCGGCCCGTCTTGCGGAACGACGCGAAGGATCTTCCCTTCCTTGCCCTTGTCCTCGCCGCGCATCACGCGCACGGTGTCGCCCGACCGTGACGTGCATCGTGCTCGCGCTCCGCGTTGATCGGCGTGGCGCGTCCCGAGCCGGGTACCCGCCGTCTTCCGATGCGTGAGCATCACGCATCGCTACAGTACCTCAGGCGCGAGGGAGACGATCTTCATGTACTTCTTCTCGCGCAGCTCGCGCGCGACCGGCCCGAAGATACGGGTCGCGCGCGGCTCGCCCGGCTTCGTTGATGATCACCACGGCGTTCTCGTCGAAGCGGATGTAGCTCCCGTCCTTGCGCCGCGTCTCCTTCGCCGTGCGCACGACCACCGCGCGCGCCACGTCGGACTTCTTCACCGTGCCGTTGGGCAAGCGCGTTCTTGACGGCGACGATGACGGTGTCGCCCAGCCCGGCGTAGCGCCGCCGCGTGCCGCCGAGCACGCGGATCACGAGCGCGCGTCTTCGCGCCCGAGTTGTCGGCCACTTTCACCATCGATTCCTGCTGAATCATCGCTGGCTGCCTCAGTCCGTGGCGCTCAGCGCGCGCGCTCGACGATCTCGACCACACGCCACCGCTTGTCCTTCGACAGCGGGCGGGTCTCCACGATGCGCACGGTGTCACCGGTCTTCGACGCGTTCTCCTCGTCGTGCGCCTTCAGCCGGGTCGTCCGCGTGATCATCTTGCCGTAGACCGGATGCGCGACGCGACGCTCGATCGCGACGACGACCGTCTTCTGCATCTTGTCGCTCACGACCGTGCCGACGCGCGTCTTCCGCGCCGTCGGCGAGCGCGCCGCGCAGCCGTCGCCGCGTGCGCCGCATTCGCGTCCGACACCGACCAGCGCCAGCGGCTCACCTGTGCATTCCCGTCATGTGTCCTCACCGCGGGCGCCTGCGCGCCCAGTTCACGTTCACGCAACACGGTCTTGAGCCGCGCGATGTCGCGGCGCATGCCCGCGCAGGCGCAGCGGCATCTTCGAGCGTCTCCGTCGCCGCCCGAAAGCGCGAGTCGAAACCGCTCTTCCTCCAGCTCCGCGACGCGCGCCTGGAGATCCACGTCCGTCCATCTCGCGAATCTCGCGCGGCTGCGAGTCCCTTAGGCATCGGTGTGCGCCTCCTCACGGGCCACGAACTTGCTCTTCACGCTGAGCTTGGCCGCCGCAAGCGCCATCGCCTTCTGCGCGATCTCCGGCGTCACGCCCTCGAGCTCGAACATCACGCGACCCGGCTTCACCACCGCCACCCACCCCTCCGGCGACCCCTTGCCCTTTCCCATGCGCGTCTCGGCCGGCTTCTTCGTGATCGGCTTGTCGGGGAAAATCCGGATCCACACCTTGCCGCCGCGCTTGATGTGCCGGGTGAGCGCGACACGCGCCGCCTCGATCTGCCGGTTGGTGACCCAGCCCGGCTCCAGCGCCTGCAGCCCGTAGTGGCCGTTGACGACGGTGTTCCCACGCGTCGCCAGCCCCCTCGTGCGCCCCTTGAACATCTTGCGGAACTTGACTCGCTTTGGACTTAGCATGCTTCACAATCCCCTATTGCGCCTGAACCAACATCCCGCCTTCGGTCTACCCACAGCGGGCGACACACGCGTCGCCCCCACCAGCCCATCGGTCATTCCGTGCGGTCAGTAGTTGCCGTTGTCGTTCCCGGACCCCGGACTCCTGACCCCTGACCCCTGCGACCGGCGCTACGAGCCGGTCGAGTACGTCTTGCCGCGACGATCCTCGACGATCTCACCTTTGAAGATCCACACCTTGACGCCGATCGTGCCGAACGTCGTCTTGGCAGTCGACGTCGCGTAGTCGATATCCGCGCGCAGCGTGTGCAGCGGCACGCGCCCCTCGTGATATCCCTCGACGCGCGCGATTTCCGCGCCGCCCAAGCGTCCGCCGCACTTGATCTTGATGCCCTGCGCTCCCATCCGCATCGCGCTCTGCACGGCGCGCTTCATCGCGCGGCGGAACGAGATACGCTGCGCCAGCTGATTCGCGACGTTGTCGGCCACGAGCTGCGCATCGAGCTCCGGGACGCTTGATCTCCTCGACGTTGATCCCGACTTCCTTGCCCGACGAGCTGCGTCAGCTCGTCGCGCAGCTTGTCGACTTCAGCGCCCTTCTTCCCGATGACCACGCCCGGTCGCCCGGTGTGGATCGTGACGACGACCTTGCCCGGCTTGCGCTCGATGTGAATGTCGGCGATCGCCGCGTGTCCGACTCGCGCCTTGAGATACTTCCGCAGCAGCTCGTCCTCCTTGAGGAGCTGCGGGAAATCCCGGTTCGCGTACCACCGCGAGCGCCACTGCTTGGAGATGCCGAGTCGAAAGCCGATTGGATTGGTCTTCTGTCCCATAGTCCTATTGTCCCCGCTTGGGCTTGCGCGTGCGCGTCTTCGTGGCGCCCTCGGTGCTTGCGGTGCTGTGCTTCGTGGCGCTCCGAGCCGGGCTTGCCGCGCGCGCGCGTGGCGCTGCCGGGCGATCGGCCGCCGCGACAGCGCGCGGCGCCACGACGATCTCGACGTGACTCGTGCGCTTCTGAATCGGCGTGGCGCGTCCCATCGCCGCCGGCATGAACCGCTTGAGCTTCGGGCCTTCGTTGATCATCGCGTGCTTGACGTAGAGCAGGTCGACATCCACCGGCTCGTTCGCGGTGCGTCCCTTGTACTCGGCGTTGGCAACGGCCGACTCGAGCACCTTCTCGATCTGCCCGGGCGGCGTGCTTCTTCGAGAACTGCAACAAGCGCGAGCGCCTCGTTCACGTTCTTGCCCCGGATCTGGTCGATCGACCAGTCGCATCTTGTACGGCGACTGTCGCGTCGTGCGCTGAATCGCGCGGACATCGGCCATGGCCTACCTCCCTCCCAGGGCTGCCGGGGTGACGGCGCGCCCGACCCACCCGACGCGGCGGGCGCGGCCGCGGGCGCGGCACCAGGCCCACCGGTCGCGCCCGGCACGCCGGGCACCTTCTTATCGATCGCCTTGCCCGGTGTGCCCGCGGAACAGCCGCGTGGGCGAGAACTCGCCCAGCTTGTGGCCGACCATGTTTTCGGTCACGTACACCGGGATGAACTTGTTCCCGTTGTGCACCGCGAATGTGTGCCCGACGAAGTCCGGGATGCACCGTGCTCGCGCGCGACCAGGTCTTGACCACACGCTTCTCGTTCCGGTGTTCATCGCGGCAACCTTCTTGAGCAGGCTGTCGTGGATGTACGGACCCTTCTTCAGACTTCTAGCCATGAGTCTGGAGTGCTTGGATCGTCGATGGTTTCCGGAACAACTTATTGCGTGGCTTTGCCGCGCTTGCGGCCGCGGACGATCAAGCGCTGCGACGGCTTCTTGGTGTTGCGCGTCTTGACGCCTTCCTTCTTGCCCCACGGGCTCACGACGTTGCGGCCCACCGCGCGTGCGCCCGCCGTGCGGGTGATCGACCGGGTTCATGACCTCGCCGCGCACCTTGGGCCGCCGACCCATCCACCGCGTCTTGCCCGCCTTGCCCCACGACAACAACTCGTGCTCGGCGTTCCCGACCGTGCCGATCGTCGCGAGACAGTTGCCGTGGATCATGCGCATCTCCGTCGAGCGCAGTCGCACCGTCACGTACTCGCCTTCCTTGGCGACCACCTCGACCGCGGCACCCGCCGAGCGCGCCAGCTGGCCACCCTTACCGACCTTGAGCTCGAGGTTGTGCACTTCGGTCCCCAGCGGGACCTCGCGAAGCGGCAGTCGCGTTGCCGGTGCGGACGTCCGACCCCGGACCCGACACGATCGTGTCGCCGACGGCGCAGCCCCCGCGGGTGCAGGATGTAGCGCTTCTCGCCGTCGGCGTACTCGACGAGCGCGATACGCGCCGACCGATTCGGGTCGTACTCGATCTCACGCACCGTCGCGGGCATGCCGAACTTGTTGCGGCGAAAGTCGATGATACGATACTGCCGCTTGTGACCACCGCCGCGTCGCCGCATGGAGATGTGGCCGTGAGTTGTCGCGACCACCGGACTTCTTGAGTGGCTCGAGCAACGACTTCTCGGGCGTCGTCCGCGTGATCTCGGCGAAATCCGAGACCGAGCGGAAGCGCGAGCTCTTGGTGACCGGCTTGAACTGCCGAATAGCCATGGCGAATTCCTCTTAGCCTTCGAAGACCTCGATCGTGTCGCCCGCCCGGAGCGTCACAATCGCCTTCTTCCAGTTCGGTCGGCGACCGATCGTCTTCCCGACCCGCCGCGGCTTGCCCCGTACGTTGGCGGTCCAGACCCCCGTGACCTTCACGCCGAAGAGCCGCTCGATCGCCTGGCGAATCGTCGCCTTGTTGGCGTCGGGTGCGACTTCGAACGTGTACTCGCCCGCGCTCGTGGTGGCGCGGCAGAGCGTCTTCTCCGTCATCACGGGACGGATGATGGTTCGGTGGAGCGTCGGCATCGGTTATTTCCTCTTCTTCTTCGCCGCGGCCTTTTTCGTGGCCCGTGGCTTCGTCGTGTGCGACCCCTTCGACGCGGCCTTGCGGGCTCCGCCGGCACGCTTCTTACCCGAGCCCGCCGCTTGACGCTTGCGCGACGTGCCGGCCTTGGGTGCGCTGCTCCGAGACTCCGTGCGTCGAGCGCGCGCCGCCGCGCGCCGGCTCTCAGCCTCCGACTTTCCCTCGGCTGACTCGGTCAGCGGTTCGAGCGCGTGACCGATCGCCCCGGCCTCGATCGAGAACCACGTCGGACCAGAGGATGTGATAGGTGGAGACGTCGCTGTACGGCATCACGTGCGTCGTGCGGCAGGTTGCGACCGCTCAGATACACGTTCGGCTGCGCCCATCGGTGAGGATCAGCACTTTGCGGTCGGCGATGCCGAGCGCGTCGAGCAGCTGCTGCAGCCGCTGCGTGCTGGGCGTCGTCGTAGTGGAACGCGTCGATCACCTTGACGGCCCCGGTGCGCGCCCGCGCGTTGAACGCGCTCTTGCGCGCCAGCGCACGCACCTGACGCGGCACGTACTGCGCGTAGCTGCGCGGGGATCGGACCGAACACGGTGCCACCACCCACCCAGTGCGGGGCGCGGATCGATCCCTGCCGGGCCCGACCCGTGCCCTTCTGCTTCCACGGCTTCTGATTCCCGCCGGTCACGAACTTCCGGATCTTCGTCGTGGCGTTGCCCTGACGCTGATTGGCGAGAAACGCCTTCACCGCCTGGTGCATCACGGGCATGTTGACCGTGCCGTCGAATAGTCGACCCGGGAGTCGCACGGCCGCCCGCGGCGTGCCGAGCGCGGAGAATGTCTCCGCATCGAACGTCGCTGGCGTCGCATTCGCGAGTTGCTCGGTCATCACTTGCGCTCCTCACCCCTGCTTGCGGACGACGACGATCCCGTTCTTCGGACCGGCGACGGCGCCGCGGATGTAGAGCAGGTGGCGCTCGACGTCGATGCGCTCGACGCGGAGGTGCGTCTGCGTGTGCTGCTCGGCACCGTAGTGGCCCGGCATGCTGCTTGCCCTTGATGATGCGCGACGGGTCGGTGCCGGGTCCGATGGAGCCGGGCCGCCGGTGCTTCGTGTTGCCGTGCGTGTTCGGGCCACCGCCGAAGCTGTGTCGCTTCACGACGCCCTGGAAGCCGCGTCCCGTGTCGTGCCCGTGACCTTGACCGTGTCACCTACCGCGAAGACGCCGACGTTGACCAGGTCGCCGACCTTGTAGGCCGGGATCTCTGGCTTAGGTCCGGGTGCGTCATCGAGCCGTATGCTGCGCAGCACGCGCGGCGCCGCCGTGAGCCCGGCCTTCGTCGCGTGACCGACCTCCGACCGCGGCGCGCGTCGACCCCGCGGGGTCCGCTCGCCCTTAGCGTTCGCCCGCCGGGTACGCTGCTCCCCGTAGCCCAGCTGGATCTGCGCCATGCCGCTCGTGGCTGGCTCGCGCACCATGAGCACGGGATTGGGCGGCGCCTCGACGACCGTGCACGGGATCTGCTGCCCGGCAGCGTCGAAGATCTGTGTCATTCCGACTTTCTTGCCAATGATGCCGATCATGGCTACTCGACTTTGATCTCGACGTCGACGCCAGCCGGCAGGTCCAGCTTCGTCAACGCGTCGACCGTCTGCGCGCGCGAATCGAGGATGTCGATCACGCGCTTGTGAGTCTTGAGCTCGAACTGCTCGCGCGACTTCTTGTCGACGTGCGGCGATCGCAGCACGGTCCAGCGCTGCGTCTTCGTCGGCAGCGGGATCGGGCCGGAGACCTGCGCGCCCGTCTTCTCGGCGGTGCGCACGATGTCAGCCGACGCCTGGTCGATCACCGCGTGATCGAAGGCCTTCAGATCGAATGCGAATTCTGCCTGCCATAGTCCAGATCCCGTGTAGGGGCGACGCCTGCGTCGCCCTGTTATTTGAGGATCTTCGTGACGACGCCGGCGCCGACGGTGCGGCCGCCTTCGCGGATCGCGAAGCGCAGCCCCTCGTCCATCGCGATCGGCGTGATCAGCTCGATCGTCATCTGGATGTTGTCCCCCGGCATCACCATCTCCGTCCCCTCCGGCAACTCCACCGCCCCCGTCACATCCGTCGTCCGAAAGTAAAACTGCGGCCGATACCCCTTGAAGAACGGCGTATGCCGGCCCCCCTCCTCCTTCGTCAACACGTACACCTCCGCCTCGAACTGCGTGTGCGGCGTGATCGACCCCGGCTTCGCCAACACCATCCCGCGCTCCACTTCCTCCTTGTCCACCCCCCGCAACAACAACCCCACGTTGTCCCCCGCCTGCCCATCATCCAGCAACTTCCGGAACATCTCCACCCCCGTCACCACCGTCTTCTTGTCACTCCCAAACCCCACCAACGCCACCTCCTCCCCCACCTTCACCTTCCCCCGCTCGATCCGCCCCGTCGCCACCGTCCCCCGCCCCGTGATCGAAAACACGTCCTCCACCGGCATCAAGAACGGCTTGTCCACCTCCCGCTTCGGCACCGGGATATAACTGTCCAACGCCCCCATCAACTCCCCAATCTTCTGCCCATCCTCACTCTTCGGATCCGGATTCTCCAACGCCTTCAACGCACTCCCCCGAATCACCGGCGTCTCGTCCCCCGGAAACTGATACGAACTCAGCAACTCCCGCACCTCCAACTCCACCAAATCCAGCAACTCCGGGTCGTCCACCACGTCCACCTTGTTCATGAACACCACGATGTACGGCACGTTCACCTGCCGCGCCAACAAAATGTGCTCCCGCGTCTGCGGCATCGGCCCGTCCGCCGCACTCACCACCAGGATCGCCCCGTCCATCTGCGCCGCCCCCGTGATCATGTTCTTCACGTAGTCGGCATGCCCCGGACAGTCCACGTGCGCGTAGTGCCGCTTCGCCGTCTCGTACTCCACGTGCGCCGTCGCAATCGTGATCCCCCGCTCCCGCTCCTCCGGCGCCTTGTCGATCTGGTCGAACGCCACCTTCTGTCGCCAACCCCTGCTTCGCCTGCACCGTCGTGATCGCCGCCGTCAACGTCGTCTTCCCATGATCCACGTGCCCAATCGTCCCCACGTTCACATGCGGCTTCGTCCGCTCAAACTTCGCCTTGGCCATATGTCGTTGATCCTATGCCTTGACCTTGTTGATGATCTCTTCCGCCTTGCTCTTCGGCACTTCCTCGTAGTGGCTGAACTCCATCGAGTACACCGCGCGTCCCTGGGACTGCGACCGCAGCTTCGTGGAGTATCCGAACATCTCCGATAGCGGCACGGTCGCCGCGATGACCTGCGCCTCGCCGCGCTGCGTCATGCCGCCGATCTTGCCGCGGCGCGCCGAGAGATCGCCGAGGATGTCGCCCATGTAGTCGTTCGGGCAGACGACTTCGACGTTCATGATCGGCTCGAGCAGCACGGGATGGGCGCGCTTCGCCGCCTCCTTGAACGCCATCGAGCCCGCGATCTTGAACGCCATTTCGCTCGAGTCCACGTCGTGGTAGGACCCGTAGATCAGCTCGACCTTCACGTCCACCATCGGGTACCCGCGAGCACGCCGTTGTCGAGCGCTTCCTTGATCCCCTGCCTCGACCGGGCCGGATGTACTCGCGCGGGATCACACCGCCGACGATCTTGTCCTCGAAAACGAAGCCCTGGCCCCTGCTGCGCGCGGCTCCATGTTGATCACGACGTGGCCGTACTGGCCGCGGCCGCCCGACTGGCGGATGAACTTCCCTTCGACCTTCTCGACCCGCTTGCGAATCGTCTCGCGATAGGCGACCTGCGGTCGGCCGATGTTCGCGTCGACCTTGAACTCGCGCTGCATGCGGTCGACGATGATCTCGAGGTGCAGCTCGCCCATGCCGGAGATGATCGTCTGTCCCGTCTCCGGCATCGGAATGCACGCGGAACGTCGGGTCTTCCTCGGAGAGCTTGGCGAGCGCGATCGCCAGCTTGTCCTGGTCGGCCTTGGTCTTGGGCTCGATCGCGACGTCGATGACGGGCGCCGGGAACTTCATCGCCTCGAGGATGATCGGCTTGTCGTCATCGCAGAGCGTGTCGCCGGTGCGCGTGTCGCGGAGCCCGATCGCCGCCGCGATGTCCCCGGCGCGCACCTCCTCGATCTCCTCGCGCTTGTTCGCGTGCATCTGCAGGAGCCGACCGACGCGCTCGCGCTTGTCCTTCGTCGAGTTGTAGACGTAGGAGCCGGTCGACAGCACGCCGGAATACACGCGCAGGTAGGTCAGTTTCCCGACGAACGGGTCGGTCGCGATCTTGAACGCCAGCGCGGCGAACGGCGCGTCGTCCGAGACGTGGCGCTCCGAGTGGGTCTCGTCGTGGTGCGGCAGGTGACCCGTGATCGCCCTGACGTCCATCGGCGCCGGGAGATAGTCGATGACGGCGTCGAGCAATGCCTGCACGCCCTTGTTCTTGAACGCCGCCCCGCACAGCACCGGCACGATGTGTCCGCCCACGGTCGCCGTGCGGATCGCGCGCTGGATCTCCTCGAGGGTCAGCTCATGCGAGTTCAGGTACTTCTCGAGCAACTGCTCGTCGTGCTCGACGGCAGCCTCGATCACCTCGTGCCGCGCCAGCTCCATCGCCTCGTGGTACATCGCCGGGACTTCGACCTCGGTGTAGCGTCTTGCCCAGCGAATCTCGTCGTCGAAGACGACCTGCACTCGACGCAGCACGTCGATGTGGCCGGTGAAGAGCTCACCCGAGCCGACTGGCAGCTGAATCGGGTACGCCGCCTTGGTGAGTCGATCCCGGATCATGCGGACGCAGCGGTCGAAATCCGCCCCGACCCGGTCCATCTTGTTGGCGAAGATGAGACGCGGCACCTCGTATCGGTCGGCCTGACGCCAGACGGTCTCGGTCTGCGGCTCGACGCCCGCGACCGAGTCGAGCAGGGTGACCGCTCCATCGAGCACGCGCAGCGACCGCTCGACCTCGACCGTGAAGTCCACGTGGCCCGGTGTATCGATGATGTTGATCCGATGCTCGACGCCATGCCGCATCCAGAAGCAGGTCGTCGCAGCCGAGGTGATCGTGATGCCGCGCTCCTGCTCCTGCTCCATCCAGTCCATCGTCGCGGTCCCTTCGTGGACCTCGCCGATTTTGTAGCTCTTCCCGGTGTAGTACAGGATGCGCTCGGTCGTCGTCGTCTTCCCGGCATCGATGTGCGCCATGATGCCGATGTTCCGATACCGTTCGAGCGGGGTCGTGCGTGCCATGTGTCGACTCTCTCAACCCCCGCGCGGGGGGTATTTCATTCAGCAAAAATGCGGGTGGACCTAACACCCCGAGCCGTTCCGGGGCTGGTATCCATCCGCGGGATCGCCGGGTGCAGTCGCACTCGAACCGCGACTGGGGACCCTCGGCGCGCCGCTGGTTAGCCACCGCGTGGCCACCGCGACGATCAATTGTCATCGGCCCCGAATAGTTGAGGCCGTTTCGCATCGGCAGTTGGTGTATCACCATCGGTTACAGCCTGGTAAAGGTAACCCGTCAATGACCTCTGTCAACTCCGCAGTTGTGGCATGGCCGCAGGCCCGCGATCGGTCGAGCACGCAGTCACACCTGTCACGGTGCGCAGAGGCGTGCCTCTCCGTCCGAGGGAGCCTAAGTTTGGAGCCTAAGTTCCAGGGCCACGACTACATTCGGCAGCCCGGGCCATGGCCCTGAGGGGCATGGCCGAGGGTGATCGCCACACGGTCTGCGGAGGAGAGTAGTGGGGCTCGGCACGCGACTTCTGGAGCAACCGCTCGTGTACCGAGCGTGGCAGGCACCCTTTGCCGAGACGAAGTTCGCGGCAATCCGACGGCACAACGACCTGTCGCGTGTGCGCCGCGTTCTCGACGTGGGCTGCGGACCTGGAACCAACACCCACCATTTTGCCGGCTCCGACTACTTGGGTATCGATATCAACCCGAAGTACGTGGAGGCCGCGGCCCGTCGAACGGGGCGACGCTTCATCGCGGCCAATGCCACCGTGTATTCCGTCCCCCAGGATCAACGGTTCGACTTCATCTTCCTCAACAGCTTCCTGCACCATATCGACACACCCAGTGTGGTGCGTCTGCTGCGAAACCTCGTCACGCTGCTCAGCCCCAATGGCCGGGTCCACATCCTCGAGCTGGTGATGCCCGCACGGCCTTCCATCGCGCGCGTCCTCGCGCAACTCGATCGTGGGGACTATCCTCGGCCGGTCGAGACGTGGCGCGCGCTCTTTCGCGATGTCTTCGAATCGGAAGTCGAGGAAGAGTATCCCCTGACGGGCGCGGGCATTGTGCTCTGGCACTTCCTCTACTTCCGTGGGCGCAGTCCGTGAGCTTCGCCGCGACGACATCTGTCGCACAGCCCGCGCCAATCGACACGCCCGCAGAAACTCGGAGTGAGAGCACGGAACCGCTGGCGAAGTCGAGGCCGTGCCGGATCTCCGTGGCCATCCCCGTCTTCAACGAGGAGCACGGCGTCGCCGAACTGCTTCGACGGGTCGGTACGGTGCTGGATTCCCAATCGGGCGGGCCGCATCAGATTGTCGTCGTCAACGATGGAAGCACCGATCGGACGCTGGAACAGCTCGAATTGGCCGCGCGCGCCGATCACCGGCTGGTGATCGTATCACTGTCTCGGAACTTCGGGCACCAGGCCGCATTGACAGCTGCGCTCGATTACGTCAATGGCGACGTCGCCGTACTCATGGACGGGGATCTACAGGACCCGCCCGAAGTGATTCCCGATTTCGTGCTCCAGTATCAATCGGGAGCCGATGTCGTGTACGCCCAGCGAGTGCGCCGCAAGGAGTCGTGGCCGTTGCGATTGTCTTATTACGTGTTCTACCGTCTGATGCTGCGCTTGTCCAGCGTGCCCTTGCCTCTCGATTCCGGCGACTTCGGCCTCATGTCTCGTCGAGTGGTCGACTCGATCCGGTCCGCACCCGAGCGCAACCGCTTTCTGCGGGGCCTTCGCTCATGGGCTGGATTCCGCCAGGTGGGCATAGAAGTGGAGCGCGGGGAGCGATACGCCGGGTCGAGCAAGTACAGTCTCTTGAAGCTCATGCGCCTCGCGTCGGACGGGATGTTTGCCTTCTCGATTGTCCCCCTGCGTCTCGCATCAGCCGTGGGTGTGATCAGCATTGCCTTGGCGATGGTGTTCGCCGCCTATCAGGTCTACGTAAAACTGTGGCTGCATGAGTCACCGCAGGGATTCACGTCCCTGACAGTCCTGATCATTTTCTTTGGCGGCCTGAATCTGCTCTTCCTCGGTCTCATCGGCGAGTATCTCGGCCGTGTGTACGAAGAGGTGAAATCGCGCCCCGTGTACGTGATCGATCGCGTCGTTCGCGACTCAGAGTGCCGCGAGACCGCGGAGTCCTGACCGCTCGAGGGTCCATTCTGAAGACCCGCAAACCACAGCCGACAGCCGCGGTCTTGCATGACCACACGGAGTGACGAGTCGTTAGTGGGCGCCAATGCGCAGGCAGCGCCGATGTTCAAACCTTGGTGGTCGACACTGTCCCGCGATGACCGGGCCCGCGCGATCTTCGCCCTCACCTGGATCGCGGCGGTCGCCTACATCGCCAGCTGGATCGCCCACGGCTGGATTCCCCACGATGACGGTTTGCTCGCACAATGCGCCGAGCGGTTCCTGCACGGGCAACTGCCGCATCGCGACTTCGACGACATGTACACGGGCGGCTTGACCATGTTGCATGCGGCTGCCTTCGCGGTACTCGGGACGCGACTCCTCACACTGCGATTGGTCCTCCTCGGGGCGGCGGCGCTGTGGGTGCCGATCCTGTATGTGATTTCGCGCCGGTTTGCGACGCCCGGGGTCGCCGCACTCGCGACGCTTGCTGCCGTCGTATGGAGCGTCCCGAATTATGGCGCCGCGATGCCGTCCTGGTACAATCTCTTCTTCGCCACCGCCGGATTGTTGGCTCTTCTCAAATACGCCGAGACCCGCCGATCGCGCTGGCTCGTTGCAGCGGGCGTATGCGGCGGCCTGTCAGTGCTCATCAAGATCGTCGGTCTGTACTTCCTGGCGGGAGCTGGCTTGTTCGTGGTCTACAGCGCGTACCGCCCGGTCGCCGACCCCGACTACAGGGGGCACGACGGGATTGTTTCGCCAGTGCACAATATCCGGACGCTGCAGTCGGTCGACTCGGGGGCCCGCAAGCGCTGGATCTGGTTGGGGGTGGCGTTGGCCGCCACGCTCGTGATCCTCGCAGCGATCGCCAGACTCTTGAGGCCTGGGGCCAGCTTTCCCACGTACTTCTATTTCCTGTTTCCGGCCGCGGCAACGTGCGTGGGACTCATCGCTCAGGCGTGGAGAGCCGAGTGGTTTTCGTGGCGTGAGATCTGGATGGGAGCCGCTGCGTTGGCCGCCGGCGTGGCGGTGGTCGTCTCCCCGTTCCTCGCGTTCTACGCTCACGCGCACGCGCTCGGCGCCCTCTATGCCGGCGTCGTGGTACTCCCAATGCGCCGCTTCGTCTTTGCGATGGGATATCCGACTTGGCCCGGCACGATTCCGATTGCCGTCGCCGTCGCCGTTCTCGTGACGCTGCCGATCCGCCCGCGACTGGTAGGGGCAGTGATCGGCGCCGCCTTCCTCGCAACGCTGCCGCACCTATGGAATCCGAAGGTGCGGGACCTTTGGGACCCGCAGATCGTTGAAGCCGCGCGCGCATTGCCGACCGTTCTGGCGTGCGCGTTCGCCTCATTGGTCATCACGCAGCGCCGGACGTCCGCCTCTGAGCCGCGCGCGGAAGTGTTTGCCGTGATGGCCGTCGCGTCCGTCTGGGCGCTTGTAGAGTTTCCGTTTTTCGGATTGATCTACTTTTTCTACGTTGCGCCACTCCTCGTGCTGGCAGCGGTGGCTGTGTTCGGTGCCTTCGGGCAACCTGGCGGGAAGCTCAGTGCGTCCGCGGCGCTCGTGTTCTTCACTCTGTTTGCCGTCCACCGGATGCCACCGCATGCCGGCGCACTCATGACAGCCGTCCGCGGCGGCATTGTTGTGAGCGCGCCAGACAGCGCCGAGGATCAGAATTTAGTCGAGGTCGTGCGCGCCCACTCCCGCAACAACTACACGTTTGCCACCCCGGATTGTCCCGAGGTGTATTTCCTCACCGGGCTGTCGAACCCCACGCGCACCATGTACGACTTCTTCGACGACACGACCGGACGAACCGACAGGCTGTTGCGTTTGCTGAGCGAGCGGCAAATCACAGTCGTTACCATCAATCAACAGCCGCTGTTCTCCGGGCCACCCGAGCCACGTTTCCTCGCGGCACTCGCCGCACGCTATCCTGATTCAGCGACGGTCGGCCGCTACATCGTCCGCTGGCGGGACCCGGCTCCATTACCTCACCAAATGGTCGCGGCCACGCGGGTTACGACCACCACCACGAGTCCGGAAACACACCAACCGACAAAGCGAGATGCCGCGTCAAGGGCTGTCTCGTCCGTTTGTCGCACAGCCCATTTCCGGCCGACCAGGGCGAGTGCGGCGCAAATGCCGAACGCGACGAGTGCGACGGCCGTCGGCTGCGCCTCCAGTACATTCGCAGCCGCCATTTCGCGTCCGTAAAGCGCCGAGAGAATCAGCAACAGGGCGCACGACGCGGTGGCCCAGGCGAGCTCGATCGGCATGAGTGCAATCGCCATCAGAAAAAACGGGAGTAGGCCGTCGCGCCAATCACCAAAGATGGCCTTCAAAAACGCCGCGGCGTACGTCACAACAGTCGCCGGCATGTCGAGGAGGCTTGCGCCGCTGCGACCGACAGGGAGGATCGCTAGCCAACGCGCGGCGATCGGGATCTGCGGTGGGGGGATGATGACCCCAACAGCCGCGGCCGCCGTCGTGGCATTCGCGCGGTGATCGCGAGCGCGACCTCCGGAAAGGATCGCGGCGAGCCCAACAGGAATCACGTAAGCCAGCGTTGCAAGAGGTCGCAGGATGGCTCCGCCAGCGACACACGCGGTGACGGCGCACAGCCAGAGCCGCTGTCGGCGATCACGCCACCGGAGAAGCGCCCACCACCCGGCGAGCCACAGCGCGCAACTCGCCATCGCCAGCACCGAAGGCGTGCTGGGGACCACCCGCACAACGATCAGGTCGATCCATCCTACCCACGCCAATAGCCCGACCCACTGAGCGATGCCCCCGCGAATCACGGCACGCGCGAGGGCAAACAGGAGTCCGCCCGTTACGGCGACGGACACCAACGCACCCAGGATCGTGGCGTGGCTGCTTTGTGCGGCGGTGCGCGCCGCACCCCAGAGCGGCCAGGCGATGCTGATCGTCGCAGCGGAGATGATGGCTGGGGTCCATCGGCCGAGTAGGAGGCGCTCCAGTCGGCGCAGGCGCGGAGGATTGGCCCACAGAACCAGTCCCGCCAGGAACGCGATCATGCACGGGACTCGCCACCAGGGGCCGAGCCCCAGCAGTGCGCGCGTCAGGACGGCACCGAGCCCTCCCGCGCCGTTCATCGGCAGCTACTTGTGCGTTGACGGGCGCTCTGCGACAATCGTCCGCTGCGCACCGCACGCCCTCTGGAGGTACCGATTCGCATTCGACAGGTGGTCGAGGCAACCATCGCTGCGATCCTCGTACTGATCGCTCTCGACGCGCTGCTTTGGCATGTGGTCTTCCCCGGCGATCTGCTCGAGAACTACGTCTATCTTCGCTCGTCGCCGTTGATCGATTACGAGCTGGTGGCCATCGTCGTGACGGCACTGCTCCTGGTCACCGTGTATACCGTCGCTGCGCCCGCGGTACGCACACGGTCCGCGGCCGCTTTAGGAGGGCTGTTAGGTCTGCTCGCCTCCGCACCGGCGCAGCTCCTCCTCTTCGCCCTCGTCGAAAGTGACCCGAGGCGTGACATCATTCGGGTTCTGTGGACGACGGTATCATGGGCTATCGCAGGGGCCGCGATCAGCTGGTTTTTGAATCGCTACCAGCGATAGTGTGCGAACGCCTTGTTGGCCTCGGCCATCCGGTGCGTGTCGTCCTTCTTCTTGATCGCGTTGCCCTCACCTTTGGCCGCCGCGATGACTTCCGCGGCGAGCCGCTCGGGCAACGACTTCTCGTTCCGCTCACGTGAGAACGTAATGAGCCATCGCATGGCCAGCGCCGTTCGGCGCTCGGGCCGCACCTCGACTGGCACCTGATACGTCGCGCCACCGACGCGCCGACTCTTGACCTCGACCACCGGCTTCAGGTTCGAAAGCGCCTGCTTGAACACAGTGACGCCGGGCTGACTGGTGCGCGCCTCGACGAGGTCCATCGCGCCGTAGAAGAGCCGCTCGGCCAACGACTTCTTGCCCTGCAGCATCATGGCGTTGATGAATTTCGACACCGTCTGGCTGTCATAACGCGCGTCCGGCAGGATCGTGCGTTTGACCGACTTCTTCCGACGACTCACGCCTTCTTCCCTCCCGCCGCCGAGCCGCCGGCCTTGGGCTTCTTCGTCCCGTACTTGGAGCGACTCTGATTCCGCCCGGTGACCCCGGAGGCGTCCAGGCTCCCGCGTACGATGTGGTAGCGCACGCCCGGCAGGTCCTTGACACGGCCGCCGCGAATCAAAACGATCGAGTGCTCCTGCAGATTGTGCCCTTCCCCCGGGATGTATGCGGTCACCTCGAACCCATTCGTGAGCCGGACGCGCGCAACCTTGCGCAGGGCCGAGTTCGGCTTTTTGGGCGTAGTGGTGTACACGCGCGTGCACACCCCGCGTTTCTGCGGGTTGGACCGGAGCGCTGGGGCCTTCTCCTTCTTGATCACGTCGCGGCGGCTCTGCCGGACGAGTTGATTGATGGTCGGCATGGAGGGCGATACGGGACTAGCGACCGAGGTCATCCAACCTCGGGGCAGACCGGAAAACGTAAGCGATATCTCGGGTTAGTTCAAGTTGGACAGCACGCGGCTCCGCGCCACCGCTGGATCCCTCGCGCCCCTGGCGCTCCCGGCGTCGGCCTGCCATACACCTGAGCGTCGAACCCATTCTCGCTGTCCTCCCTCCTCCGTACCCGAGTATACCAATGGGTTTCTCCCCACGCCGGCCCCACTACCGCGCGCCGCGAGTCTCGGCCATAGCCGGTTTGTTGATCGCGCAGGCGCTCAGCGCCCAGAGCGCCATGATGACCCAGGCTCCCGGGCCAGTGCCGGCGCGACCGACCCCGGCCGCCGAGCCAGTCGTGCTCAAGCCGGCGTCGGTGTTCGACGGGATGGATATCCACGAGGGGTGGGTCGTGGTTGTGCATGGCAACACGATCGACGCGGCGGGGCCGGCCGGCCAGGTCTCGATCCCGCGAGGGGCGACGACGATAGACCTGCCGGGGATGACCGTCTTGCCGGGTCTCATTGACGCACACAGTCACATCTTCCTACACCCGTACAACGAGACCATCTGGAACGTGCAGGTCTTGCAGGAGCCGCTCGCGCTGCGCACGGCGCGTGCGGTCGTGCACGTCCACAACACGCTCGTGGCCGGGTTCACGACGCTGCGGGACCTGGGCACGGAGGGCGCGGGCAATAGTGATGTCGGCATCAAGCAAGCGATCGAGCAGGGCATCATCCCCGGCCCCCGCATGTTCGTCGTGACGCGGGCGATTGTCGCGACCGGGTCTTACGGGCCGCCACGGTATGCGTACGCCTTCGATCCGCCAGAAGGGGCACAGGAAGCCAGCGGTCCGGACATCCAGCGTGTGGTGCGCGAGCAAATTGGCGAGGGCGCTGACTGGATCAAGCTGTACGCGGACTACGGCTGGGGTCCCAACCACGAGGCGGAGCCCACCTTCACGGAAACGGAGCTCCAACTCGCCGTCGAAACGGCCCACTCATCGGGACGCTACGTCGCCGTGCACGCGACGACGGCTGAGGGCATCCGACGGGCGGTCGAGGCCGGCGTGAACACCATCGAGCATGGCGACAACGTCACGCCCGACGTGCTGGCCATGATGGCGGCGCGGCACATCTGCCTCGTTCCAACTCTGGCGGCGACCGAGGCGATCGCCACCTACTTTCAGGGCTACCACCGCGGGGGTCCCGAGACGCCTGGGATGCAGCGCAAGCGGACCGAGATGCAAAACGCACTCAATGCTGGCGTCATGATCTGCAATGGGAGTGACGTCGGCGTCTTCACTCACGGGGACAACGCTCGGGAAATCGAGCTCTTAGTCGAATACGGCATGACGCCGTCTGCCGCGTTGCGCGCTGCTACCTCGAACGACGCGGCCATTCTCCGCATGGACACCCAGATCGGCCACGTCGCTCCGGGCCTCAAAGCCGACCTCATCGCGGTGACCGGTGATCCCACGCACGATATTACCGCCCTTCGACACGTGGCCTTGGTGATGAAGGACGGCGTGCTCTACAAACAACCATAGCGGGGTGAAGCAGTGGGATGCAGCGTCTCGCTGCCAGCGATCCGACGTGAAACGCTACAGATCGCTGAGCCAGTCGGGGCCGCGCCGCTGGCAACCTCGAGTCTCACCGGCCTCGGGAGCCTCCGCTCGTTCGCCGCTCTCCGGTCGCACCCCCGTGAGCCAGGACGATCACCCGCCAGCCCTGTCCTGACAGGATGGGAATGTTCTCACCGGCCGGACCACGCAGGGACACGCGATCCGCGTTCACAGTACCGCGCGCGATGAGCTTGCCCTTGTCGTCCTTGATGACGACATCGGCGCCAGCCGGTAGCTGCTGGAGTTGCCATTCGATGGTAGTGCTCGGACGGGACATCATCGACCCGACGAGCGGGGCGGCTCCCGGTCACGACACCGCGGGTTCGCCTTACGTGCGTCCTCAGGAGGAGCCAGGTACACGACCCCTGCCGGTGTCACTCCGCGTGCCGCTCCGAAAGCCGGTGCGAGCTCAGGCGGCCGTCGGCGCCGCGAGCGGGTGGGCTGACGGAGCCCCTTCGATGTCAGTCGCGCGTCGGGAGGCGAAGCGCAGGTGAGAGAGCGAGTACACGCCCACCATGCCGTACCCCATCGCGAACAGCAGCGTGAAGGGGATCGCGCCGAACTGCCGCAGATGGATGGCGAGGCCCAACGCGACGAAGGAGCACGCCGACAGCAAGAACTCTCCAAGCACGCTCCACGATGCGCGACTGCGATAGCGGCCAGCGGCTCGGCTGACGCGGTATGACGTCACGCGATACTTGGGAGTTCGTTCGAACGGGCTGCGCTTGCCCAACAAGCCTTCGAGCGCTGCGCGCGCGTTGTGCACACTCATCCCAATCGACAGCGCGAGGAAGAGCGGGAACCGCGCGATGCGCTGTCGCCACGATCCGCCGAGCACACGCGCCGCCGTGTAGTAACACAGGAACGTTCCGGAGAACGCCAGCAGGTAGTACAGGGAAATCGGCCAGATGATCTTGAGGTGGCGCGCCCCGGCCGCGAACACGACGAACGGACTGAGCAGCGTGAGGATGATGAGCAGCGGATACGCCAGACTGCTCAGCAGGTGCATCGTGCCCTGCCACTTCACCGACGCCGCCACATCCGAGCGCCAGAGGCGCGGCAGCACCTTGCGCGCGGTCTCCTGCGCGCCCTTGGTCCAGCGGAACTGCTGGGCCTTGAGGCTGTGCATGTCCGGCGGGGATCTCCGACGGGCACACGACATCGGGCAAGTATTTCGCGCGCCAACCGACGAGCTGCGCACGGTAGCTGAGATCCAGATCTTCGGTGATCGTATCGTCCTGCCAGCCGCCCGCGTCGGCGATCGCCTGGCGCCGCAGAATGCCCGCGGTGCCGTTGAAGTTCAGAAACCACCCGGCCCAACAGCGCGCGGCCTGCTCGACGACGAAGTGTCCGTCGAGGGCGAGTGCGGTCGCACGCGTCAGCTCCGAGTAACCGTCGTTGAAATACGTCCACCGGGTCTGCACGATCCCGACTGGCGGGTCCGCGAAGTGCGGGATTGTGCGCCGAAGAAAGTCGCGCGGAATCACGAAATCCGCATCGAACACAGCAATGAATTCGCCACGCGCATGTTCGAACCCATGCGCCAGCGCGCCGCTCTTGAATCCCTTCCGATTATCGCGGTGTAAGTGAACGATCGGAACGCCGCGGGCTTGTTGATCGCGCACGAGACGACGAGTCAGTTCGAGCGTCTCATCTGTGGAGTCGTCGAGCACTTGAATTTCGAGCAGTTCACGCGGGTAATCAACTTCGCAGGCGGAACGAATGACGCGCTCGGCGACGTACAGCTCGTTGAAGAGGGGCAATTGAATCGTGACAACTGGATCACTCGTGATGCCAACGTCTTGCGCCGGCTGACGTCGCCGCCGCAGAAACACCGCAACAAGGGCGGCGTGATTCAAACTGTAGAGCGACAACCCGAACAGTGCTATGCCATACACAACTACAATGGCCAGCCATAAGCTCATGGACCTGTGTCCTCAGCGAAGTACGGTGGCCAGCAAAGACCTGCGGCCACAAGTTAAATCAGCGCCCGCCTGTCGAATAGGGTGGGTGGCTGGGTCCATACGCTACTCCTTACTCACCGTATTCACCACTGCGGCTGCCCTCGTTGGCTGCGCGGACTCCGACGCGACGCCTCGCCGCCCTGAATCCGCCGGGTACGTGGTCGCTGTCGCCGACACACCGCCCCCGGGCTTTGCAATGCTCATGCTCGTTCCCACTGACTCCCCGGCCCCCATGAACGGTCACGGACGACACGGGCCCGCTGGCGCCTTTTGGTACCGATTCACGAGTCCATCTGACGAGACATCGCCGGTTTTGGAGTGGTACGTCCGAGCTCAGCACCTGACGCCGACCCGCGCGTACCGCTTGGAGCTCCAAATAGACGATCATGCCGCCTATGCGGTCGGCAGTGCCAGAACAGACCGTTTCGGCGAGCTCACCATCCACGGTTCGCTCAGCCGTTTCGAAGATCGATACTGCGTGGGCCAACCGACGGTCCCAATTTCGCTCACCGGTCAGCACCTCATGTCGGTCCGCATCAAAGCCGACGGGTCCGGGAGCGGCGGAGCCGGCGGCGTGATGGACCCTGAGCGCATGCTGGACTGCGATGGGAACGGTGACGGCGTCTTCAACTACTGGCTCGTCTCGCGAGATGAGATTCGTCTCGGCGCGACGCAAACCGCCGCGCGGTAGCCGCTCGTCAGTCCGTCCCGGCGTTACGGTCGATAGAGAAGCCACATCTCCTCGTGGCGGACGGAATCAGCGGGAACCTGCAGCAGGTCGCGCACTCGGGCCATCGCACGCGAGCCCGAGTCCGATGGCAACCAGCCCTGTATCGCAACCGATGTGCGGTACATCGGGACAAAACCCGCTCTCTGGATGTCAGCACTCGACAGATGGTAAGCCGACGGCCCGGCTTGAGCATCCCAGAGCACAAGCGTACCCGACGTCGCAGTCGCGAAGGTCGCGAGCGCGCCCGCGCGGTCACCAAACCGTAACGAATTCTCCATGGGGTCCCGCGAAAGGAGGACGTCCGCATAGGACTGGCTCCAGATGAACTTCGTAACGGGGCGGGGGTGCGCCGCGAACCATTCCGTCGCGCCGGCAATGGGCTGCCAGTCTCGCGATGTCGGCACGGCATCGGCAAACGCGAAGTCCCCGAACGTGGCGATCAGCAGGAGGGCAGCACCCAGCGGCAGGAGCGCGCGTCGGTGGCCCAGCGAGGCAAGGCCTCTGGCAATCGCGTTCCAGCCATCCAGAACGGCCAGCGCGATGATCGGGGCGACACACACATACGCGCTCGGCACTGGTGCCCAGCCGAAGACGCCTGAGCCACCCCAGAGCAGATGTGCGCAGAACACCAGGAGCAGCAAGCCGACCGCAAATTTCGCGTCCGGGCGGCGGACCGTCGCCCATACGCCAATCAGGAAGGGCACAACGAAGATCACCCCGAGCACTGCCCCCCACCGACCGAACTCGTTCTCCATGCCGCCACCAAGAAACCCCGCCGCCGCCGACATGAAGAGTGGAGGCCAGTTGTGAATCGGAAATAGCGCGTCAGTCGTGATCTGTGCTGCCAGATACCACCACAGCGCTGGGGCAACGAGGAGGGACAATACGACCCCCACGCGTGCCCCCTTCGAGCGGGGCGCACGTGGATCGGTCACGGCCCACCACGCCCACATCGGCAGCAGGAGGAACCCCTCGGGGCGCACGAGTGTGAGGAACGACGCCGTCGTCAACCCGGCCACGAGCCGACCTTGGCGGCGCAGCCAGAGCGCGATCACCACGATCAGCATGAACAGCGGCTCCGGCGTGGTCTGGCTGGAGAGCAGGAACACGGTCGGTTGGAGCCACAGGAGGGGGATAACCAGGGCTGGGCGCTCGAGCCCGTACGCGCGGGCGAGCTTCCACGTCAGCCACGCTGTTACGAGCGAGATCACGACCGTGGCCAGCTTGGCCGCCAGGTATGTGGAAAAGCTGGATAAGGGGAGATTGGCCGGGAGCGAGTAGATGGCAGTGAAAAGCGGCCGATCCCAGGTATCCACGACCATCCATGGATGCGTCCACATCCAGCGCGCCCGCAGGAAATGGATCCCCGGGTCCTCGAAGTAGTTGCCGGGGAACAGCACGACCATCGCAATCCCGAGCAGCGCGCACACGATCAGCCATCGGCGGGCCGCTACCACGTCTGACTCCATGGCCGACAACATTAACCAGTGGGGCGCGGGCCGCAGCAGGTCGCAGTCGTGTCCGACAGCCCCCGTGCCACCGGGCTCGGGCTCGCGTTCTCCACCTCGATCAGGCGCACCCGTCGCTCGCCGGATCCGACTTCGCGGTCACTCACGACTGCGCCGAGCAACGCTTTGTCGAGCGAATCGGGCGGTGTGCCATACCAGCGGGAGCGGTAGTCGAGTACGAGCCACGTACGCACCCCGGACATGGGACGAAGCACGCTGTCTGGCGTGGCGTCGGCGCGCATCCCCCACAACGATACCGTCCGATGTCGCAGGTAGTAAGCCAACTGCACTCCCTGCTTCCGGGGGCTGCACGACGATCGCGTCGCCGGACCGCGCGGAGTCCGCCAGCATTGCAGCGGTCGGGCGATAGTCCGAATCCCTGGCGTGGATAGTATGGTACTGCGACACGCCGTAGATGCTGGCCCACACGAAGCTCGCGAGGACGAGGGCACCGATCCACCTGGGCGCGCGGACAATGCCCGCCGCCAGCAACAGAGCGAGATAGGGACTGACGAACAGGAGATATCGGGTCAGGGCGAGCTCGTGCCACACGGAGACCGCCGCGCCGATGACCAACGGGAGCAATAGAGCCCAGTACAGCGCGCGCGCCGCGCCGCGCGCCGCCCGATAGGGAGGGTACGCGAAGGCGGTGACCAGGGCGAGGATCGCCAACGGGAACACGACGACCAGTCGAAGCACGACCGCATGACCCCACTTGTCAACGATCGCCGGGACTAGATCCCACGGGTAGAAGTAGAGGCCATGAATAAACGATAAAAAAAATTCGAGAAAACCCTTCGTCGCGCCGATCGCGCCCATGGGGCCACGCCACGCCTGACTGCTCGCCGCGGTGCCGGTATCGATCGCGAGGAACAGGGGCGAGCACACAAGCGCCACGGCGACCTGCGCGATCGCCCACGAACCAAAGACGGCGCGGCGGGCGTCCGACCAATGTCACGGAACGCTCCCTCGCCATCACGAGCAGCGCGTCGACCGCGAGGCCGAGATACAAGAGCGCGACAAGCGGCAGCGTGTACAGAGAGGCAGCGGCGCTCGCGCCATAGAGCCACAGCCAGCCATGTCGGCGCGGGCCATCCCAGGCTCCGACCAGGCGACGCTCGGCGTCCGCCCGCCACCCCAAGTATCCCACGGTGGCAAGCGCGGACAGCAGCGTGGCCAGCATGTAGACGCGTGCTTCTTGGGCGAAGTAGAGCTGCAAGGGTGAGAGCGCAAGAAGCAGCGCAGCGACGAGCCTGTCCGCGCGACCGACCGTTTGACGCCCAAGGACATATACGAGTGGCAGCAGCGGCAGACTCACGAGGAGCGAGAACGATCGGAGCGCCACGGTCGAATCGCCCCACACCAGCACCCATAGCTTGAGGAGCAGGAAGTAGAGCGGGCTCGCCGGGCTGTGGCGGATGTTGGCCAACATGTCGGCGACCGAATACGTTGTCAGCAACCATGAATTGGCTTCATCGAGCCACAGGTTCGTCGTCCCGATTCCGCGCGCGCCGTATGACGACCGCCAACACCGTCAGCACGCCCAACGCGACGAGATCCCACTGGGTCGTGATGCGCGGCGCGAACGTCGGCCGGCTGCTCCTCATCCCCGTCGTGTCCGCGGCGATCATCGATTTCTTGTGTGGTGGCTCAACGCCTGCCTCACGGAACGCGCCCACGACCGGCGTAGCCCACATCGGCCTCATCCAGAAGGACGCCGCTTTCCACGTCGTCCCGGGCGGGGCCGCCGGCGATGTGTGGTTCAATGCGAGCAGGACCGACTTTGACGTTCCACCTGTCGACAGCCGGGCTCAAACCGGGCGTCCACTATCTCATCGAGCTCAACGTCGACGACGCAAGCTACGAGGTGGAGAGCCGAACACCCGACGCTCGCGGCGAGATCAAACTGGACACGACCCTCACACAATTCGCGACGGGGGCCTGTATTGGCGGTGAGTATGTACCACCCCGGCCCCTGCGAGGCAGCCACGAGATCAAATTCCTCATTAAGCGCGATGGCAATCCCGTCTCAGGCACGCGGCGGACCCACAGCACCTCGGTTACCCCGCCAGCCCTCCCGTGCCATGGCAACGGCGATGAGGACTTTGCCTACGCGCTGTTCGAGGATAACGTAGCCCGGTTTACCGGCACCCGGTAGCACTGCCGTCGGCGGACCGTGGCGCACTCACTCCGGTGCTGGGGTGATGACCTGGCAGATGCGCGTCCGGTCGAGCGACCACCGACGAGACCAGCGAAGGAGATCCGCCAAGATCTCGCGACCGTGAGTCCGACTCGCGATCTGATTGTGATAGAATGGCCATTCGGGCGGCACGTTGCCCGAGTAGCCGTTCAACGTTGGCACCCCGCTCACCATGGATGCCCACATCGCATCGGTCTGATACCACCACGGATCTTCGCGGCCAGTCGGCGGCGTGTAAAGGAAGGCAGCACACCCCGACGGGATGGCGGCGTCGATGACGGCGACACGTCGGCGCCCCTCGGCTTTGTCATACCACCTGAGCTGTTGACGTGGCTCGCCCGCCATCGCGATCGCCAGCAGAAAAAGCACCAGGGGTTGACCGTGGAGCCGCTCGGTGAACAGCGCGACGCCAACGGCCGCCGGGATGAGCAGCACGAGCGCGATCCGCGACACGCCGCGAATCGCGGCTGCTCCAGGCACGACATGATACACGAGTATCCACGCGCTCATCCCATTCGGCCATATCGTCGTGAGGAGCACGATCGTGATCGCGACGGCACACAAGAGCTGCACAATTGGTCGCCGCCGCGCGAGCCAGAGGCCTACGACCGCGATCACGGTTGTCAGAAGCCCAACGCCCAGCCGGTGTTCGTGGCCTTCCGGCGTGTCGTGAATCGCTGCAAAGTTGTACATCCAGCCATACTGCCAACTCTCGCGACCGAGATAGATCCACGACCAGACGCGGGGCAGATACATCATCACGTTCTCGTACGTCCGCAAGCCCACATTGCCCGCCGCCCGCAGGTATGGCAACGCCAGCGGAATGAGCGCGAGCTCGCTGCCCAGGGCCGTGAGGCCGATTGCAACGTGGGATTCTCGCAGCACGGTCCTCAGTCGTCGGCGGCGCGCTGGCAGCACGACGCTCCAGCCCACCCCGAGTGCAACCGCGAACGCGAGGAACCATCCCAGGTAATACCCCGCCCAGAACTGCAGTACGAGGCTCGTTCCCGTGATGGCAATCCACCACGGACGACAGGCGTCGGCGCGGACTCGGGCTTGCGCGTCAGTCGGAAGTTCAAAGATGCGGACGAGTGCGTAACACGCGGTCAACATGTAGAATTGCCCGATCAGTTGCGCGTGGTTCATCTGAGCGATCCGACTGCTCCCAAAAGCGAACACGAAGGCACCGAACGCGGCCGCTGTCCACCCGACGCGCAGCAGCCGCCGGCCACACACGACCGCCACAGCGTAATTGACTGATGCGAGCGTCATCACCCACAACTGATAGGCGGTATCTGGGGCAAACCCCACGACGCGCCACACCCAGTAGAGGGGAGCAATGCCCAGGAGAATATCCGAATAGGCCGCCGTGTTGCGTGCGGGATAGAACACCGGCGGACTCCAGAGCGAACGGTGACCGGGCAGCCCGAGCAGCCAGCGATACCCGTGCTCCAGGATGTAGTTGTTGAGGCGCGGATCACCCCAGTCGCCTTGTACGTGGGCAAATCCAGACGCGAACGTGGGATTGAACGCCAGCCACATCCCGACCGCCCAGCCCGCCAGAAGGACCACCACGGTCCAGATGCCCGCCCCCCATATGCGCATCGCGGGACGCGCTTCGGCGCGCTCACTCGCGCGCGGTGACGCCTCTGGCGCCGCCGGTCCGGCCATGACCACGAAGTACCACGGGTGCCACCGAACGGCAAGGCATACGAGCCAGTTGTCAACGTTCAATAGAAATGTCCCCTGGTTCAGTTCAATAGAAATGTCCCCTTTGGGGTTGTTGTCGTTCGATGCTGCGTCCGTCCATTGATTGGCCGGGAGTCACTCGCTACCAGCGCGCGCGAGCGCCTCGGCCCGCCGGCGCGCGTTGTATGCCTTGAAGCCACGCTGTCGGGCATAGTGGGCGTTGTCTTGCGCGTTGAGCCGGGCGCGATAGCCGAGCTGCGCCGGCGTCGGCGACCGGCGCGTGGTCCCGGGTGCGGCTGGCGCCTCGATCGGCGGCGCCTCGATCGGCGCGGCGGCGTGCGGCACGGGGCGCGCGAGCGGCAGCGCGACCGGTACCCACTCAAGCTCGTGCGTCCGGCCATCGACGGCCTGCACCAGCAGGCGCACCTGGCCGTCCTCGGTCTCGCGCACGAGCACCCGGCTCCCGGGCGCGCAGTAGCGCCGTGCGGGGCCACGGGCGAGCACTTGATAGCCCCGGTTCTCGTGGCGCACCACCCAATCCCGGCTGAGCACGCGTGTCGTCTCCAGGCAATAGAGATCGCGGTCGACGAGCGTGGGATCGCGGCGCGTGTGGAAGTCCACCGGACTTGCGGGGCGGACCGCGAAGCGGCGATTGTGCGCCGCGAGATAGCGCGTCTCGAGATACGTGTTCGCCGCCTCCAGGGTGGGGATCCCCGCCAGGCGGAGCTTTTTGACCAGGCGATCCTGATTGGTCCCGTGCACGCGCTCGACCCGCCCCTTGGCTTGCGGGGTCTTGGCCACGATGAGCGCAATGCCGAGCTTCTGACACATGCGCCCGAACTGCGTGCACCCGGCGACCCCGCGCATTCTTGTCGCTCGTCGTCGGCACCGGGACATAGAGCGTCTTCGCATCCACGTAGAGCGCCCGGGGCACGCCGTGCGCGGCGATCCACGCGCGGAGCACCCCGGCCGCCCCCCACGTCGTTTCCTCGGCGGTGAAGCGGCCCAGCGTTGTCCCCGTCGCGTCGAGGCATACGAGCCAGTCAACGGCGAGCCTCGTTCGAACCCTTGGCCATTGGCTGGTCATGCGGCTAGGTTTGCCGCGGCTCACTATCGTGATGCAACGCCGGCGACGTCGAGTCGGGTCCCGTCACGATTCGCTAGCGACTCGAAGAGGAACACGCCGATCACGGAACCCGGCTCCGCCTGCCCATCTCCACCACCGGCGTCCGTGGCGACGCCTGAGGGACTGGGACACGCGCGCATAGGCTGGCAGCGGCTCGTCGAGTGGGGATTGCTCGCCATTGGCATCCTCGTGTACGTCTCGCTTCCTCACATCATCGATGGCGATGCCGGGGTGCGTTGGGACTCCCTCGTGACCCTCGTCGATCACGGCCGGCTCACGAGTGCACGGTTCTCGATCGTGCAGGAAGTCGTCTCGATTCCGTTATACCTGCTAGGGATGCTTCGCCACAGCGCCTTCGCCTTCGTAGAGCGCTTCAATATGCTCGTGTTCTTCAGTGGCCTGGTGACGCTCTACTGCCTGCTCCGCGATCATCTGGACACCGATGTCCTTCGCCGGTTCCTCCTGCTGTTGGTCGCAGGCTCCATGTTTCCGTATCACACCGAGAACTACTACGCGGAAATCTTCACGGCGGTCGCGGTCGCGACAGGTCTTGCGCTCAGTGCGCGACACCGCGTCATCGCAGGCATGACAGCCGCCGTGATCGGCGTCGTGAATTCGCCCGCAACAGTTGGAGGGCTCGGCCTCGTCGCGGCGCGCAATGCCTGGCGGACGAAACACTGGCTGAGAATGGGCGGCGCCCGTGTGCGTTGCCCTGATACTCACCGCACTCGAGGCCTGGATTCGCCGTGGCAGTCCATTCCGCTCAGGCTACGAGGGAAACGCAGGCGCCCGGACGGTCTTGCCGTACTCGGCTCTCCCCGGATTTAGCTACCCCATCGTATTGGGGGTGCTGTCGGAGCTCCTCTCGTTTGGGAAAGGCATCGCATTTTTTGCTCCCGGCCTTCTCCTCATGTTCGCGAAGCGAGATCGATTTACCCCGGTCGTAGAGGATTTTTATCGAGCGTGCGGCCTGTTTCTCTGTGGGCTCGTTCTCGTATATGCGAAATGGTGGTCCTGGTATGGTGGATGGTATTGGGGGCCCCGCTTTCTCCTCTTTGCGGGATTCCCAGCCTCGCTCCTTCTCGCGTACCACCTTTCGACGAGAAAGGACCGGCCATCCGTCCGCGTTCTGGTGCTCGGTCTGCTCTTCCTTTCCGTCTGGGTCGCTGCCAACGGTGCCGTCTTCCGACAAGACGGTCAGGGCATCTGCCAACAAGACAACTACGCCCTCGAGTCGCTCTGCTGGTACGTGCCGGAGTTCAGTGCGCTGGTTCTGCCATTCATTCATCACCGCCAACTCCCGTTGCAAGATCGACTCACCCTCGCGTACTTCGCCGCGGTCGGGGTGTGCCTCGCGGTGCCGACCCTCCGTCGGCTATGGACCGACGTGCGTCCGCGCGGTCTCGCTGGAGCTCCCTGGCGTGGACGGCGGCACACGGCACAAGCGTGAGGGCTCGATCGACCACCTGGATGCCCACGCTCGCAGGGCCTGAGTCACCGCACTGTCGCTCGACCCCGAACCCTCCATGTTTCGGTAGAACGTCCAGCCGGGCGGGACGTTCCCGGAGTAGCCGTTCACAGTCGGCACGCCGGTCTCCATCGACGCCCACATTGCGTCGGTTTGGTATAACCAGGGATCGCCCTGCCCCTCTCGCGGCACGTACAGAAACGCCGGACAGTCTGGCGGGATCGCCTGCGCAACGGCACTGACACGCGCGCGCGCGACGCGCCTTGTCGTACGCCGGGAGACTCTGCCACTGCTCGGCGGCCATCACGAGCGCGACGCCACCAACGAGGAGCGGCCGTCGTTGCCATTCTCTGCGCCCATAGGGCGGCGCCGACCCCGGCAGGCACGAGCAGCACGAGTGCGATGCGCGACACCCCGCGTACCGCAGCAGCCCCCGGCACGAACCGATAGACAATGATCCACGCGCTCATGCCGTTGGGCCAGTAGGTGGCGAGCCCGACGATCGTGGCCGCACACACTATCATGAGCTGTGTCAGTGGCTGCCGGCGCGTATGCCAAAGCCCGGCGCACGCGACCGCGGTCGTCGCGAGACCGAGACCGAGGTGGTGTTCGGTCGGTTCGGGAATCGCCGAGAATAGTGGGTAGCGCGCAACCCAGCCGTAGAGGACGCTGGCACTCCCCTCGAACAGCCAGGACGACACGCGCGGGAGATAGGCGGTGACCATGCCGTAGGGGCGAAGCCCGACGGTCCGCGCTGCGTGTATGTACGGCTGCGCGAGCGGCACCAGGGCCAATGCACCGAGACAGAGGACAACCACCGCAGCCTTCCATACACGACGACCGAGGCTCGCGAGGGCCGGCCGCGTTGCTGGGAGAGCGAACGCCCACAGCACTCCCAACACCAGGACGAATGCCAGGAACCACCCCTCGTAGTAGCCTCCGTATACCTGCAACACCACGCACGCGGCAATGACTCCTGTCCAGAGCCAGTCGCGCACGGTCGGCGTGGACGGATCCGATGACCCGGACCCACGGGCCATGAGGCGTGCGATCGCGTACAACGCGATGAGCCAGTAGAACTGGCCAATCAGCTGTGCGTGCAAGAGTTGCGCGATACGAATACTGCCGAACGCGAACACGAACGCACCGAGTGCCGCTGCCGGCCAGTCTACGTGAAGTAGACGGCGACAACAGACCACCGCAAGGACGTAGTTCAATGACGCGACGCTGAGCATCCACATTTGATAGCTCGTGTCGGGCGCGAGGCCGAGCGCGCGCCAAGGCCAGTACAGCGGCGCAACCCCAAGGAGGATGTCCGAGTATGCCCCCGTGTTCTGCGTTGGAAAGAACATGGGAGGACTCCAGAGCATCCGATCGCCGGGCATGCGGAGTAGCCACCGGTACCCGTGCTCGAGGATGTAGTTGTTGAGGCGCGCATCACTCAGATCGCCCTGGACCCGCGCGAAGCCAGAGGCCCAGGTTGGTCCTAGGGCGAGCCACATCCCCGCAACCCAAGCGACGATGGCAGGCCACACTCGTAGGGCCGTACCGACCCACGCGCCGGCCATCACGCTCTATTCTAGGCTGATCGTGAGTTGGCGAAGCCGAACGGGGGCGGCCTTTGGTCGTCCCATTCGCCCGGCAGTGGCTGCGCCACTCGCATTGAAGCTGCCCAGCGAAAAGTCGAAGACGGGCACCTGCGGGCCGCCGTCGAACCGCAATGTGTCGGGGTCGGCCTCGGCACGGACCATGATCCGGCGCGACTGGCCGTTCAATTTAACGATCAGCGGCACCGCCTCGGTCGTATCGACGGCACGCGCGTCGACGACGACCAGGGTGTGACCCTCGAACGGTCGGCCAAAGAACACATCCGCATGTCGTCCGCTGATCACCCGGCCTGATGCGCTGTCCGAGCCAAATCCAGTCGTCGAATCCACCGCGCCCTGGTCACCCGTCCGCAGGTCGACATGCAACACGACCGGGGGCGGGATCGGCTCCTGAGAGAGGAGCAACTGCGTCAGGGTAGCTCGAGCGTTCGGCCCCGTCCGCGCCACGCACACGTTGGCCCCCTCGAGCGTTCCGCACACCACCTGGCCACGATCCCACCACGCAATGGCTTCGCGATAGGGAGCGCTGGGCACATAGACGGTCCCCGGATCAACGAAGCCGCGCTCCAGACTGTCGAGCATCGGTCGGCACAATTGCACCAGCGAGTCAATCCGCGCCGGGCTGCCGCTGTTGAACATCATGCGCTGTTCCGCCGCGACGACCCCGAACTTGATCTCATAGTCAGACGGCTGATCATAGTGCCGACAGGCAATGCGGTTCGCGACGATCGGGGGGACGAGTCGGAGGGACCGGAACGATGCACCCAGGTGGTGCCACGCCGGATTATCGAGTCGCGGCCAGGCATAGCTGTAGTCACGACGGACAAACGCACGTAAGGGCCGAGTGTCCTTCACCTGGAGTAGCAGCGCGGCGACGAGCAGCAACACCCCGCGGCGGAGCGGCATGCATCGGGCGACTTCCGCGATGGTGAGGGCCATCACGAAGTAGTAGAGCGGCCACGCAAAGCGGCCGGACCCGCGGAACCACGCGGTGAACGTGGTCATACGCGCGTAGAAGGGAAGTGATACCACGTCATAGCCCAGGACCCGCACCGGCGTGCCGAGGGCGTAGCAAAACAGCACCAGTGCGACGGCAACGGCGGGCCAGAGCGGCGGCCAGTGTCCGGCAGGGTCGACGGGCACCGCGGTGGCTGACCGACGCCGGCGCGGCCCCGCGGATAGCGAGACCCACGCTCACGAACACGAGCACGATCATGCCGAGTCCCAAGTAGTAGTAGGACTCGTATGCGCCGAACAGGTCGTAGGTATCGGACATCCGCGGGATCCGGCGGACGAGCGACGAGGAGCCCGCCGAGTTGAAAAACGAGAACACATCGGCGCTGAAGCGCCCGAATCCTGCTTCCCCGTGGTTCTGACCGACGAAATACCCGAAGAGCCAAAAGACACCGAACGAGACCGCGAGACTGATCACGGCGTGCGCGGCCGCGACCCGCCATGAAAACAGCTTATCGATCCAGATGGCGCGGACGTACGCTGCCACGGCAAACGCCGCGACCATTGCGGCGATGTATGGGTGTGTCGGGATGGCGATCACGACCAGCAGCAGCCACGGGATCAGCACGGCCCGGGGTCGTCCAACCGGCGGCTGGCGGAGATACAGCCACCAGGCGGCGAGGATCTCCCAATGCGCGCTCAGACTCACATGCTCGAATCGCTGCAGGAGCGCAGGACTCAACGCGAAGAACGCCGCCCCGAGAAGACTCAGCTCGCAGCGCGCACCCAGCGCGCGCAACACCAGGTACCCGAAGACGCCTTGCAGCATGTAGAACACGAGAAGCAACAGTCCGCTATACTGCCAGACGACCCTCACCCAGCTGAACAGGAGCTTACTCGGAACGGTCAGTAAGCCGTCCGCGATCGTAACCAACGGGGCCATCATGGTGTGCAGGATGCCAAACGGCAGTGTCCAGGGCTCGTTCCGCTCAAAGAGCCACTCGAGCAACGATGCACCGCGGTCGGCCTTCATCATCCAGCGAAAATTCGTCGGCTCGACGATGTTCACCGGAAGCTGGTACGCAAAGACGACGGCACCGACGAGCGCGGCCCCGAGCACCCACTGTCGGTCACTCCGTGCGACGGAGCGACGGAGTCGGAGGGTGCCGTCGGCTGCGGCAGTAGCTATCCCACGAGTGAACCCACCCGCCATCACGGCGGCTCGTACTGATACAGCGACGCGATGCGCGTCGCCCGATAGAACGCCGGGCGCATCCCGTATGCAAAGGTCGCCCGGGCGACGAGCTTGTCCTTTGGGTCCACCTCGTGGATCTCGCCGGCGTAACCGAATCCGACCAGCGTGTTGCCGTTGGACAGGCGCTGCACAGACCCAAACGCCACCGTGAAGATGCCGGCATTGTATTGCCACACCATCGTCGCGATCCGGTGGGGAACGTCGAGCGCATACTCCACCGCCCGCGACACGGGTGGTTTGTGCCGCAACCCGTTGTCATAGATCAGGAGGTGCCCGTTCGGCAACACCCGCACACTATGCTGACCACTGAAGCCGCCCAGTGGGTCGTTGCGGATCGTGAACTGGTTGCGACGCCCTCCCAGCTGCCACATGATCGCGCCCGTATGGGCGTTGATCTTCACGATGGCACCCATGTTCCGGAAGGAGACGATATAGTTGCTGTCGAGGTCGAAGGCGAGCGAGTTCGGGATGGTCGAAATCATCCGGCGGATGCGGCCCCGGTCGGCTCGATCCAGTCGGCTGCCCCGTAGTGGTCCCACGCGTCCCACCGGAATACCACGGTCCCGGGAGGAGACTCGCGGATCAGCTTGGTGCCCGACCCCACTACCGTTGGCGGGACCGTGCAGCGACGTGAAATCGAAGGGCCGCCTCGTATATCCAAAAAGATGCAGCACCGGATGCGACGCCGTACCGGTCATGAGCAGCTCGTGCGACCCCGTGAACTCGCCCGGCCCTGCGTCGTACCAGTTGACGATCTGACCGTCCGGGAGGAAGTCGGCGAATGCGACCGTCGCCCCGTCAAATCCGCCCGGCACTGCCTGGCGCTGCGGCGCAGCGGACCCGCTGTCGGTCGTCGCACGGATGTGCACCCCGCGCGGCGCCCAGCCGGAGAGCGGCAGCGCCATCGTGAAGTGTCCGTCCCGCTGCTGCTTCAACTCGACCGACCCGACAACCGGGAAAATTCGGTACCATCGGAGCCGGCCCAGGGCATCGAAGGCGACCGCAATCGCGCTGTCGGCCGGTAATTTGGCGTAGGCTGGCGAGGAGTCCCGAAGCGGAGCGACGAGCGTGAACCCGCGGCTGAACGTGCCGGTCGCAACAAGGGACGCCGCCTGCACGCGCGCAGGCAAGCCGCCGGTCGCATACCCCCATGTGGCGGACGATCGATACCCGCCGCCCCATGCCTGTACTGTGATCACATACGTGTGAAACGGCAACAACCCCACGATCGCGATGCGCCCAGCCGCCCCCGTGACCGGCACGTATGGCGTGGCAGAGTCGGTGTCACCGGGAGTGGTGTACAATACTCGGGCCGAGTCGACCCCCGAGGCGGTAAAGGTGACGATGGCCGATAGCACGTTGAACGGGTTCGCCTCGGCACGCACGTTCGCGACCCGCACATTTCCCGCACAAGCCGCTAGCTGGATGCCGACGATGAACGCGACTCCCATACCAACCGCACGTGTGCACGATCGTTTCAGAACCCTAAGATTCACCGTCATACCATACGATATGAGATGCGCCTCGCACGCGCTCATGCGGCCGTGTAGCCCACCGCGGGGCGGGGCGCGTGACGAGGAGGAGAACGAGCAGAATGGACAAGGATAACATCTGCGGGAACCCGCATCACCGTGGGCGGGCCGTCGCGCCCTGCGCCGAGGGGGCCCATGGCTGACGGTCGGAACGCTGGCCGCCGACCGTGGCGGCCCCTCGTGTCGGACGAAGGGCGCCTGTCTCCGATCGTCTCGGTGCCGCTAGTGTTGGTGGCGGTCTGCGCTGTCGCCGTAGCACTTCGGCTGTACCACCTGAGCCACAAGAGCTATTGGCTGGATGAGGCGGTGTCGCTGGAGCTGGCTGGATCGCCATGGCAGACCTTCAAGGCCACGATCCGCTCCACCGAAGCCAATATGGTGCTCTACTACACCCTGCTCCGTCCATGGGTACGCATGGGTGGGGAAGGGGAGACGTGGGCCCGCCTGCTGTCGGTCGTTTTTGGGGTCCTGACGCTGCCGGCCCTCTACCTCGTAGGCTGCCGCCTCTTCGGCCAGGCGACAGCGCTGCTGGCCGCCGCGATGTTGGCGTTGGACACGGGTGCGGTCTGGGCGTCGCAAGAAGCGCGAAGCTACGCCCTGCTCGTGCTGTTGACGACGATATCCTGGTGGCTACTCCTCCGCGCCGCCGAGGCGCGCCCTGGTGGGCGCGCCGTGTCCGCATGGGTGCTCTACCTCGTCGCCGCCGCGCTCGCCGTCTACGCCCACCTTTACGCTGTCCTGGTGCTGGCTGCTCAGGGGCTCGTCCTGCTCTTCATGAAGCTGCCGAGTTGGCGCTCGGGCGTGAGCGACCCACCGGTCCGGAAGCGCGTGCCCGCTGCCGTCATCGTAGGCTGCGGCGTCGCGTTCATTGCCGCCCTGTGGCCGCTCGTCCTGTTTCTGGCCCGACCGCATCACAACATTGATTGGATCGCCAACGGGGCCCGCGGCTTTCACGCCGCCCTCGAGGTCATCAAGAAGCCGATCCTGCACCCGACCGTGACCCACGCGAGGAATGAGCTCTATGTGTTGCTGTTCACCGGTCCACTGGCCGTCTTCGCGGCCTGGGGTGCGTCTGCCGTGAAAAGCGCGCGGTGGCGCTGGGGACTGCTCCTGCTCTGGCTCGGCGTACCGATCATCTGCTCGGTTGTCGTCTCAGTGGCGCTACAGCCGATCATCGACCCTCGCTATCTGACGATCTGCCTCCCGCCGCTGTGCCTCCTCGCTGCCGGAGCGCTCACGCAGATTTGGCCGCGATGGCTGGCATTCGCCGCCCTCGCGCTCCTACTCGTGGCGGATTTCGGAAGCCTAGGCGATTACTACCGCACCACCCAGAACGAGGACTGGCGGGGGGTCACCGACTACGTACTCGCGCACGCGCAGCCCGGGGATTACGCCCTGTTCTACGCGTCGTACGTCAGAGCTCCCTTCGACCTCTACCGGCGCCTGCACGATCCCACGAGCAACGTCACGACCGGCTCAACTGCGCCGCCCATCGAGCTGCGGCGGTGGCGCCCCGTCATGGAGACCACTGCGGCAGCGCGAGCACGGGCCAATCGGGTGTGGGTCCTGCTGAGCCACAACGCGACGCCAGACTGCGAAAACGCCGTCGACGCCTACCTCCGTGGCCGGTTCGCAACTGAGCAGGCCATCGACTTCTATCTCGTCCAGGTCCGACTGTACACGGACCCGGCGGCCAGCCGAGATGACAACCCCAAGCTCCTCGCCCGAGTCGGAGAGGTGTGTAACTACTAGGGGCGAGGGATTAGTGGCCAGGGCCACTAATCCCTCGCCCCTAGCCTTACTCGCTCTCCGCCCCGGCCGGAATCGCCGTGAGCGGTGGCAGCGGCGCGAACGGGGACAACCCGATCCCGAACGGATCCTCCGCCGCCGACGGCGTCGGCGGAATCTCCATCCCCTCGATCTCCACTTCCTGATACCGGTACATCCCCGTGCCGGCCGGAATCAGATGCCCGATGATGATGTTCTCCTTGAGGCCCAGGAGATCGTCCTGGGCACCACGGATCGCCGCATCGGTCAGCACGCGCGTCGTCTCCTGGAACGAGGCCGCCGACACGAACGACTGCGTCGTCAGACTCGCCTTGGTGATGCCCAGGAGCAGCGGCTCGCGACGTCGACGGGCTGCAGCTTCTTCTTCTTCGCCCGCTCGTTCTCGTCGCGGAACGCCTGCTTGTCGACGTGCTCGCCCTCGAGGAACTCCGGTCTCTCCCGGGTCGATCACGCGCACCTTCTGCAGCATCTGGCGTACGATCACGCCGATGTGTTTGTCGTTGATCTTCACGCCCTGCAGGCGATAGACCTCCTGCACTTCGTTGAGCAGATACTCCTGCACCGCACGCGGGCCCTTGATCCGCAGAATGTCGTGCGGATTCACCGGACCCTCGGACAGACGGTCACCCGGCCCGCACACGGTCGCCCTCGTGCACGCGCAGGTGCTTGCCCGGCCGGGACTTCGTACAGCTGCGGCTTCCTGCGTGTCGTCCACGACCACCAGCGTCCGTCGAGCCGCGTCGGCTGCACGAAGATCTCGCGCTTGCCGCGCTTGATCTCGCCGAACCGCACGACGCCGTCGATCTCGGAGATCGTCGCCGGATCCTTCGGCCGACGCGCCTCGAACAGCTCCGCGACGCGCGGCAGACCACCCGTGATGTCTCGGGTCTTGTACGCTTCTCGGTTGACCTTGGCGATGATCGTACCCGCCGAGATCTGCGCGCCATCTTCGACGGTCAGCTGCGCGCCGACCGGCATCGACGAAGTCGCGAATCTTTCGATCCTGCTGCTCGATCCCAGATCTCGATGTGCGGGTGGAGCTTCTTGTCCCGATCCTCGATGACGACCCGCTGCCGGAGGCCCGGTGAGCTCGTCGAGCTCCTCGGATACCGACTCGTCTTCGACGAGGTCCACGAAGCGCACGTCACCGGCAACGTCGGCGATGATGGGGTTGGTGTACGGATCCCAGCTGAAGATCACCTGGTCGCGCTTCACTTCGTCGCCGTCCTCCACCATCAGGATCGCGCCCGAGCGGCACCTGCAAGCGCGCGCCGCCAGTGCGATGACGCCCGATCGGTCAGCGCCGCGAATGCTGATCTCGCCTTCGTACGACGTGACGATCTGCTGTCCGTCCGGGCCCGTGACCACCACCAACCGGTCCCCGTACTCGATCCGCCCCGCCACCTTCGACTTGCGTGACGTCTGCTCGGCGATACGGGCCGCCGTGCCACCGATGTGGAAGGTTCGCAGCGTGAGCTGCGTCCCTGGCTCGCCGATCGACTGGGCGGCAATGATGCCAACCGCCTCGCCGAGGTCCACCATCGACATCGTGGCCAGGTTGCGCCCGTAGCACATGCGGCACAGTCCCGCGCTTGGCCTCGCAGGTGAGCACCGAGCGGATCTTCACGGTCTCGATGCCCGACTCTTCGATCGCCCGGGCGGTGTCCTCGTCGATCAACTTCCCAGCCTCGACCAGCAAGGTCCGCCGGCCGCTGTCGTCCGTCTCGTGCGGGTCCTCGACATCCTCCGCCGCCACGTTGCCGACGATGCGCTCGCCGAGCGGCTCGATGACGTCCTCGCCTTCCTTCAGCGCCGCGACCTCGAGACCCAGGATCGTGCCGCAATCATCCTCGGTCACCACCACGTCCTGCGCGACGTCCACGAGGCGGCGCGTCAGGTAGCCCGGCGTCGGCCGTCTTGAGCGCCGTGTCCGCCAGTCCCTTGCGCGCGCCGTGCGTCGAGATGAAGTACTCGAGCACCGAGAGTCCTTCACGGAAGTTCGACTTGATCGGGCTCTCGATGATCTCGCCGATGCCGCCGGTGAGCTTCTTCTGCGGCTTCGCCATCGAGCCGCGCATGCCCGCCAGCTGGCGGATCTGGTCACGCGAGCCACGAGACCCGGAGTCGAACATCATGAACACCGGGTTGAACCCGTCCTTCGACTCGCGCATCGCCTTGACCATCGCGTCGGCGATGTCGTTGTTGGCGTGCGTCCACGTGTCGATGACTTTGTTGTAGCGCTCGCCGTTGGTGATGTTGCCGGTCTGGTAGGCGCGCTGGAACCGCTCCACGCGCGACTCCGCCTCGCGCAGCAGCGTCTCCTTCTCCGCCGGGATGTGCAGGTCCTCGATCCCGATCGACACGCCACCGCGCGTCGCGTTGCGGAACCCGAAGTCCTTGAGCCGATCGAGGAACTCGACCGTCGTCGCCAGCCCCGCCCGGCGGTAGGACTCGAACACCAGCTCGCCCGAGCGCCTTCTTCTTCATGTCCCGGTTCTGGAATCCGATCTCCGGCGGGCACGATCGCGTTGAACAGCACACGTCCGACCGTCGTCTCGACCCACCGCTGTCCGCGCCGCATCATCGACCCAGGAATCGCACGGCGTGTGATAGTCCACGCGACCCTGGCCCAGCGCCATCTCGACCTCGTCGCACGGTCGCGAAGTGCGGCGCCTTCTTGACCGCCGTGTCGAAATCCGGCCGCGCCTTGGTCGCGAAGTAGCACCCGAGCACGATGTCCTGGCTCGGCTCCGCCACGGGACGGCCGTCCGACGGCTTCAGAATGTTGTTCGACGAGAGCATCAGCAGCCGGCTCTCGAGCTGCGCCTCGAACGACAGCGGCACGTGCACCGCCATCTGGTCACCGTCGAAGTCCGCGTTGAACGCGGCGCAGACGAGCGGGTGAATCCGAATGGCCTTGCCCTCGACCAGCACCGGCTCGAACGCCTGGATGCCCAGCCGGTGCAGCGTCGGCGCGCGGTTGAGCAGCACCGGGTGGTCCCGAATGATCTCTTCGAGGATCTCGTACACCTCCGGGCTCTCGCGCTCCACGATCTTCTTGGCGCGCTTCACCGTCTCGGCGATGCCCTTCTCGACGAGCTTGTGGATGATGAACGGCTTGAACAGCTCGAGCGCCATCGCCTTCGGCAGCCCGCACTGGTGCAGCTTGAGCTCCGGGCCGACGACGATCACCGACCGACCCGAGTAGTCCACGCGCTTGCCGAGCAGGTTCTGGCGGAACCGGCCCTGCTTGCCCTTGAGCATGTCGGACAGCGACTTGAGCGGCCGCTTGCCGCGGCCACGGATCGCCTTGGACCGGCGGCCGTTGTCGAACAGCGCGTCGACCGCCTCCTGCAGCATGCGCTTCTCGTTCCGGAGGATGACTTCGGGCGCGCGGTGCAGAATGAGCTTCTGCAGGCGGTTGTTGCGGTTGATGACGCGGCGATACAGATCGTTGAGATCGGACGTGGCGAAGCGCCCACCGTCGAGTGGCACGAGCGGCCGCAGATCCGGCGGAATCACGGGCACGACGTCCAGGATCATCCACTCCGGCTTGTTGCGCACGTCGCCCGCCGTCGCCCGAGTTCCGGAACGCATCGACGATCTTGAGCCGCTTGAGCATCTGCTTCTTCCGATGCTGCGACCTCTCGACGGCGACCGACGCGCGCAGCTCCTCGGCCGTCTTGTCGATGTCGAGGCGGCGCAGCAGCTCGCGAACCGCCGGCGCGCCGATGTCGGCGTGGAAGGCCGCGTCGCCCTCGTCCTTCGCCTTCTGGCGGAGCGTCAGGTACTCCTCTTCGTCGAGCAGCTGGTTCGACACGGACGTCCTGCGTCGCCCGGCTCGATGACGATGTAGTTCGAGTAGTAGATGACCTTCTCGAGGTCACGCAGCGTGACGTCGAGCAGGTTCCCCATCGGGCTCGGCAGCGTCTTGAAGAACCAGATGTGCGCGACCGGCACGGCGAGCTCGATGTGCCCCATGCGCTCGCGACGCACCTTGCTCAGCGTCACCTCGACGCCGCAGCGGTCGCAGATCACGCCACGATAGCGGATCCGCTTGTACTTCCCGCAGTGGCACTCCCAGTCCTTCACCGGACCGAAGATGCGCTCGCAGAACAGGCCGTCCTTCTCGGGCTTGAACGAGCGATAGTTGATCGTCTCGGGCTTGAGCACCTCGCCCCACGACCACCATGTGCGCAGACCGGCCATCTCCAGCCGCTCGCGCTCCTTGGGATCCTTGGGCCCGCGAATCTCCTCGGGAGAGGCGATCCGGACCTGGATGAAGTCGAACGCCGACGCGCGGGTCTCGCGCGCGCTGCGAAAATCGATCATGTGCTTACCCCTCCCCATTGCTAATGCCGGCCCCGTTTGACGCGCCGTACCCATCCTCGCGTCGCGCCCAACGTGACCTTGATCCCCAGCGCCTGCAGCTCCTTCACCAGCACGTTGAAGGATTCCGGGATCCCCGGCTCGGGCAGGTTCTGACCCTTCACGATCGCCTCGTACACCCGGCTCCGGCCGTTCACGTCGTCGGACTTGACGGTCAGGATCTCCTGCAGCGTGTGCGCCGCGCCGTACGCCTCGAGCGCCCACACTTCCATCTCTCCGAACCGCTGGCCGCCGAACTGCGCCTTGCCGGCCAGCGGCTGCTGCGTGACCAGCGAGTACGGCCCGATGCTCCGGGCGTGGATCTTGTCGTCGACCAGGTGCGACAGCTTGAGCATGTAGATCTCGCCGACCGTGACCGGACTCGCGAACGTCTCGCCCGTCCGACCGTCACGGAGGCGCACCTTGCCGCCCGCGCTGAGGCCCGCGAGCCGCAGCAGCTCGCTCGCCGCCTGATCGACGTCGGCGTCGGCCTGATCGCGCACGCAGCGCCGCCAGCGCCGGCAGCTCCTCGCCGATGCCAGCATCGTGCCGGCATCGCGGCTCGCGCTCCTTCTCGAGCTCCGCCACGCGCCGTGCACGCCGATGCGCGCGACCGCATCCGCCTCGGTCTCGTCCTCCGCTCGCGCCTGGTGGTAACTCGATCCGATGCCCGATCTCCGCGCGCCTCGCGCTGCGCCACCTCCGCGGCGGCTGCCGCGAGATAGTCGCGAACGCGCGTATAGATCGCCTTGGTGACCGCCGACCGGCCCCGGGCATGCGAGGTCGTTGAGCGTCGCATCGGCCAACAGCTCGACGCGCTCCTCTCCGCGGCGACGCCGGAGCGAAAGCTCTCCAGCATCGCCCGCATCTCTTCATCCGCGATCGCGAGCGTTGGCGTCGCCGTGAGCTCCAGCGCATCGTGCGACCAGCTCAGACCGGCCAGCTTGAGCAGCAACCCGATCTCGCGTTCGTTGGCTCCCTGGAAGACCGGCGTCTTGGCGTAGAAGCCCAGGATCCGCGCCGCCCACCCGAGGTGGGTCTCCAGGATCTGCCCGACGTTCATGCGGCTCGGTACACCGAGCGGGTTGAGCACGATGTCGACCGGCCGACCGTCGGGAAGGAACGGCATGTCCTCCTCGGGGACGATTCGGGCCACGATGCCCTTGTTCCCGTGACGGCCTGCCATCTTGTCGCCGACGGAGATCTTGCGCTTCTCCGCCAGATAGACCTTCACGAGCTGAATGACGCCCGGCGGCAGCTCATCGGGCTGCAGGATCCGGTCGATCCGCTCCTCCGCCTTCTCCTCGATGCGTGCCTTCTCTTCGTTCGCCGCATCGATGATCGCGCGCACGCGCTCGTTCGTCGCCTTGTGCTCCACCCGGAACGTCTTGAGGTCCAGCGTCGACATCTTGAAGTCCGCGCAGGAACTCGCGGTCGAGCGTCGTCCCCTGCGGGATCGCCTCCTCGACCGTGCCGCTCTTGAGCGCCAGCGCCACACGCTGACCGTCCAGGATCTCGATCAAGCTCCGCTGTCGCGGACTTCGTTGACGCGAATCTTCTCTTCGCCCTCGAGGCGGCGGACCTCACCGATCCGCTCGCCGCGATCCTTCTCGACGACCTGGTCCTCGATGCGCGAGAAGATCTTGCACGTCGATGACCACGCCCTCCATGCCCGGCGGAACCTTGAGCGAGGAGTCCTTCACGTCCTTGGCCTTCTCGCCGAAGATCGCCGTCAGCAGCTTCTCTTCCGGCGACAGCTCCGTCTCGCCCTTCGGCGTGATCTTGCCGACGAGGATGTCGCCCGGCTTCACATGCGCGCCGATCCGCACGATGCCCGCGCTCGTCGAGGTCCGTCGAGCGACTCTTCGGCGACGTTCGGGATCTCGCGCGTGATCTCTTCCTGGCCGCGCTTGGTGTCGCGGACGTGCAGCTCGAGCTCCTGGATGTGGATCGACGAGTACACGTCGTCCTTCACCAGGCGCTCGGACAGGATGATCGCGTCCTCGAAGTTGTGTCCGTACCACGGCATGAACGCGACCGTGCACGTTCGCGCCGAGCGCGAGCTGCCCATGCTCGGTCGCCGCACCATCCGCCAGCACGTCGCCCGCCTTCGACGTTCTGTCCGTGCTGGACGAGCGGACGCTGGTTGATCGCCGTGTCCTGATTGGTGCGCCAGTACTTCTTGAGCCGATACCGGTCGTTCTGCGTGAGCCGCGCCAGCGGACGGTCGCCGCCACGCCGTTCGCCGGCCCGCTCAGCCCGCGCCGGCATCGACGATGATCTCGTCGGCCGTCACGCGCGTACACGACACCCGACCGCGCGTGCGATCACGACCGCGCCGGAGTCGACCGCCACCTTCTCTTCCAGCCCGGTGCCCACGAGCGGCGTCTGCGGGTTGAGCAGCGGCACGCTCTGGCGCTGCATGTTGGAGCCCATCAGCGCGCGGTTCGCGTCGTCGTGCTCGAGGAACGGAATCAGCGCGGCGGCGATCGAGACCAGCTGCTCCGGCGCCACGTCCATGTAGTCGATGCGGTCGGGCGGCGTGAGCGGCGCGTCGCCCTGATGCCGGCACAGCACCAGCTCCTCGACGAACGTGCCGTCCGGGTTGAGCGCCGTGTTGGCCTGGGCGATCGTCGCGTCCTCTTCCCGGTTGGCATCGAGCCACGCGATCTCGCTCGTCACCTTGCCGTTCTTGACGACGCGGTACGGCGTCTCGATGAAGCCGAGATCGTTCACGCGCGCGTAGCAGGCGAGCGACGTGATGAGTCCGATGTTCGGACCTTCAGGCGTCTCGATCGGGCACATGCGGCCGTACTGCGAGTAGTGCACGTCGCGCACTTCGAAGCCGGCGCGCTCGCGCGTGAGCCCGCCCGGGCCCGAGCGCCGAGAGCCGGCGCTTGTGCGTCAGCTCCGCGAGCGGGATTGGTCTGGTCCATGAACTGCGACAGCTGCGACGACCCGAAGAACGCCTGGATCACCGCGCGACACGGTGCGCGCGTTGACGAGATCGTCGAGCGAGATCTTCTCGGGATCGGTGTTGATCGACATGCGCTCCTTGACCAGGCGCGCCATGCGGACAGGCCGACGGAGAACTGGTTCGCGATCAGCTCACCCACCGAGCGGATGCGGCGATTGCCCGAGGTGGTCGATGTCGTCGGTGTGGCCGCGGCCCTCGTGCAGCTCGACGAGGTAGCGGATGATCGCGACGAAGTCTTCGCGCGTGAGCACGGTCTCGTTGGCCGGGCGGTTGAGGCCCGAGCCGCTGGTTGATCTTGTAGCGACCCACGCGGCCCAGATCGTACCGCTTGGGCGAGAAGAACAGCCGGTCGAGCGCCTGCCGGGCCGTCTCCTTGTTGGGCGCGTCGCCGGGACGCAGCAGCGAGTAGATCTGCTTGAGCGCCTCGTCTTCGGAGTGCGTCGGGTCCTTGGTCAGCGTGTTCTTGATGAGCGCCGACTCGACGCGGCCCGACGGGGCGAAGCACCTGGACCTTCGTGACGTCCGCCTTGCGCAGCTTCTTGATCAGCGTCGGCGTGAGCGCCTGGTCGGCCTCGGCCAGCACTTCGCCCGACGTCCGCGTCGACGACGTCGCGCGCCAGGACGTTGCGGCTCCTCGCGCTCGCCGCGCTCGATGCGCGTCGATCTCGTCGCGCAGGTCGACCGTCATGTACGACGCGAACACCTTGATCTTGCGGTACTTGAGCTCGCGGAGCCGCTCGGCCAGCTCGTCCGTCAGCTCGGTGCCGACTGCGATCGTGCGCTCGGCCTCCGCCGCGGCCTGCTCGGCCTTCGCCTTCTTGGTCTTCGGCTTGGGCGCGTCGGGGTCGTGCTCGCGGCCCGGCAGCACGATCTGCTCGGCGATGATCGCGCCGGCGAGCTCGCGCTGCTCCTGGCGGTTCTGGCGAACCTTGATCAGATCCAGCTCGCGCACGCCGAAGAACAGGTGGTAGATGTCGCTGTCGCTCCCGTAGCCGAAGGCGCGCAACAGGGCGGTGGCGGGGAACTTCTTCTTCTTGTCGATGTGGACGTAGATGACGTCGTGGATGTCGACGGTGAACTCGACCCACGAGCCGCGGAACGGGATGATGCGCGCCGAGATCAGCCGCTGGCCGTTCGGGTGCGTCGACTCCTCGAACACCGCGCCCGGCGACCGGTGCAGCTGGCTGACGACGACGCGCTCCGCGCCATTGATCACGAACGTGCCGAGGGGCGTGAGGAGCGGCAGCTCGCCGAGGTAGACTTCTTTCTCGATGATGTTCCGCGGGCGCTTGACCCCGTTGACCTCCTCGTTGATCACGAGCTGCAGCGTGGCCTTGAGCGGCGCCGAGTACGTCATGTCGCGCTCGATGCACTCCTCGACGGAGTACTTCGGCTCGCCCAGCGAGTATTTCACGAACTCCAGCGAGAAATTCTCGTGGACGTCCGTGATCGGAAAGAGATCCTTGAAGACGCGCTCGAGCCCGATGTCCTCGCGGTCCTGCGAGGCTGCATCGAGCTGCAGCAGCGCTTCGAACGCCCGCGTTTGGATGTCGAGCAGGTGCGGCATCTGCATCCCGCCCGCCAGCTTGGCGAACGAAATCTGCTTCATTGTGTCGGCCATAGTCACCTTAACGGAATCAGGGCGCACCCCGCGCGCACCCAGGCACTTCCGAACCCATCCCCTCGACGCATCACGTTGCTACGCAGGGCGACGCTCAGCGCCACCCCGACACTTGCAGGGCGAGACACGACGCCGCCCCTACCGGCACCCGGCAAGGGCTGTGGTTGTCTCCTTTCTCCTTTGTGCAGTTCTCCTCGCTCCGGCGCGGAAGGCGCCGGCGGCGCAATGCTCCCGCAGGCGGCGTCGCTTCCGACGCCGCCCGTCCCCGCAGCCACCGAGCCAGGAAAACGGGCCCCTCGCAGCTACTTCACCTCGACCGTGGCCCCTTGCTCCTCGAGCTTGGTCTTGATCGTGTTGGCCTCGTCCTTCGAGACGCCCGCACTTGACCGTCTGTGGCGCGCCGTCGACGAGATCCTTGGCTTCCTTCAGCCCGAGACCCGTCACTTCGCGGACAACCTTGATGACCTGAATCTTCTTCGCGCCGGCTTCCTTGAGGGTGACCGCGAACTCGGTCTGCTCCTCGACGGCCGGCGCCGCCGGCTGCGCCACCCCCGGCGGCACCACCCGCAGCTGCACCGCCCCACCGGGGCGGCCGCGATCGTGACGTTGAACTTGCGTCTTGAACGCTTCAATCAGCTCAGCGAGCTCGAAGACGGACATGTTGCCGATCGCATCGAGAATCTCGTCTTTGGACAGCGTCGCGTTAGCCATGATCAGTGTACCCCTCGAGAAAGAATTCGTTACCCGTGACGACCCGTCACGGCAGGCCGAACGGTCGCCCGAACGATTACCCCTGAGGGGACGCGGTCTCGCGCTGCGTGTGCAGCGCGGTCAGCGCCCCGACGAACATGGACAACAGGCCGTTCAGCGCCCCGACAAATGCGGCCAGCGGCGACTGCAGTCCGGCGCCGAGCTCGGCGAGCATCCCCTCTCGCGTCGGCATCGACGATAGCTGCTTGACCTGGGCTGGCATCGATCGCCCGGCCGTCGAGCAACCCGCCCTTGACGGTCGGGCCGTTGCTCGAACTCCTTGGCGAAGTCCGTCAAGACCTTGGCCGCCGACGACCGGATCGTTCGCTGATCGACCAGGCCGGTCGGGCCCCGCAGTCTGCGTCCCCACGAGACCACTCTCGTTCACCGCTCGCGCCGCCAGGGTGTTCTTGATGACCACGTACTGCACGCCCGGCCTTGCGGAGCCGTCGACGGAGCTCGGTCATCCCCTTCACGTTGAGCCCCGTGAAGTCCGTGTAGTAGAGCGCGGTCGCGCCCCCAATCTTGGTTCGGAGCTCGTCGACGAGCTCCTGTTTTTCGGTCCGATTCATCGTTCGCCTCGGTCGTCCTACACGCGGTAGGGCGTCGTATCGATCATGATCCCGGGCCCCATTGTGCTCGAGATCGCTACATGGCGGATGTATACGCCCTTGGCGGCTGGCGGCCGCGACCGGACCAGCTGGTCCATCAAGGCGCTGAAGTTGGTGACCAACGCGTCTACGCCGAAGGAGACCTTGCCGATCGGTGCGTGGATGTTGCCGCCCTTGTCGACGCGGAACTCGATCTTGCCGGCCTTGACCTCGCGGACCGCGCGCGTCACGTCAAAGGTGACCGTGCCGGCCTTGGGGTTGGGCATGAGGCCACGGGGGCCCAGGATGCGGCCCAGCGGCCCGATCTGCCCCATCTGGTCGGGCGTGGCAATCATGACGTCGAAGTCCATCCAGTTCTCCTTGATCTTCGCGATGAACTCGATGCCCACGTAGTCGGCACCGGCGGCTTGCGCCTCGCGCGCCTTCTCGCCGGCCGCGATCACGAGAACGCGCACGGACTTGCCGGTGCCCGCTGGCAGCACGACCGTGCCGCGGACGGCCTGGTCCGCGTGGCGAGGATCGACGCCGAGGCGGACCGCGACCTCCACGGTCTCATCGAACTTCGCAAAGGCGGCTTGCTTGACCATCTCCAGCGCCTGCTGCGGCTGGTACTGGACGCTGACCTCGCGTCGGGCCGCGGCGGCCTGGTACTTCTTCCCATGCTGGCGCATCAGCCTTTGACCTCGATGCCCATCGACCGCGCTGCCCCAGCGACCATGGCCTCCGCCGCTTCGACCGTGTCACAGTTCAGATCGGGCATTTTCAGCTCAGCGATCTTGCGCACCTGCGCACGGGTGACACTTCCGACCTTTTGCTTGTTCGGCGTGCCTGAGCCCTTCTCCACGCCGGCTTCTTTCTTCAATAGCACCGCAGCCGGTGGCGTCTTCGTAATGAAAGTGAACGATTTGTCACTGAAAATCGTCACCTCGACCGGCAGGATCGTGCCGTCCTGCGACTGCGTCCGCGCGTTGAACTCCTTGCAGAACGCCATGATGTTGATCCCCTGCGGCCCGAGCGCGGTGCCCACAGGGGGCGCCGGATTCGCGCGGCCAGCGGGGATCTGCAGCTTCACAAATCCCGTGATCTTCTTCGCCATCGATCCCTCACTCGCGTTATCGCTCCCACGTTTTTTTTTCGTCGCTGTGGTAAGCGACGACTCCACCTTACGGCGTCGTAGAAAGGAGAGGTGCTGAAAGGAGAAAGGAGACCCTTCTCCGCTCTCTCGCTTCTCGTTTTCTCTCCTTTCCCCTTTCCCCTCTCTACGCGCGCGAAGCGCGCGTCAGTAGGCCTTCAACTGCAGGTAATCCAGCTCCACACTCGTCGGACGCCCGAACAGCGACACCGAGACGCGCACCTTGCCCTTGTCCGGCATTACCTCTTCGACCGTGCCGTTGAAATCCGTGAACGGGCCTTCCGTGATGGCCACCGCCTGGCCCACCAGGAAAGGAATCTCTTCCTTCGGCTCCTCCGGCTCCGCGTCCGTCGCGATGCCCAGGAGTCGGTTGACCTCCTCGGCCCGCAACGGCTGCGGCGCGCGCTCCTGCCCGACGAACTTGATGACTCCCTGGATGCTGTTGACCGTGTGGATGGTTTCCTGATTCATGACCATCTCCACCAGCACGTAGCCAGGGTACATCTTCCGTTCGACGTTCACCTTCTTGCCGTTCTTGATCTCCACCACTTCCTGGGTCGGCACGAGCGCCTGACGGATCGCGCGCTCCTCGGGCGCGCGCGGATCCTGCTCGATCCGCCGCGTGATCAGCGAGCGCACTTTGTTCTCGTGACCCGCCGTGGTCTGGATCGCATACCACCGGTGTTCCACGGCGATCACCTGGCGAAAATCTGTGGAATCCAATGGACCAGGACCTGTTGAAAGAATGAAATCGATCAGGGCAATGACGGCCCCGATCCCGAGCGAGAGCAGGATGACGGCGACGGACATCTTGCGGATCTCATCGCGGCCGGGCCACGTGACACGACGCATCTCGGCCACCACGCTCTGATACAGCGCGGGCAGCGACCGCATCGTCGACATGAATCGGGCCGGCAGCGTCTGCGCGGTCTGGGGTGTCCGCCCGCGCTGTCCGCCGCCGCCGGATTGCACGACGTCGACCGCCATCTACTTCGTTTCCTTATGCAGGCGATGCCCGTTGCACCGCGGGCAGTACTTCTTCCACTCGACGCGCTCGGGATGCGTGCGCTTGTTCTTCGCGGTGAAATAGTTGCGGTTCTTACAGCTCTCGCACGCGAGAATGATTTTCTCTCTGGGCATAGGAACGACGGGGGCTAGTGACTAGTGGTGAGTAACGGGTAACGGGTGACGGGTGGCTGTTGTTCACTGGCCACTAGTCACCAGTCACTCGTCACCTTCACTTCAGGATCTTCGTGACGACGCCGGCGCCGACGGTGCGGCCGCCTTCGCGGATCGCGAAGCGCAGCCCCTCGTCCATCGCGATCGGCGTGATCAGCTCGATCGTCATCTGGATGTTGTCCCCCGGCATCACCATCTCCGTCCCCTCGGGCAACTCCACCGCCCCCGTCACATCCGTCGTCCGAAAGTAAAACTGCGGCCGATACCCCTTGAAAAACGGCGTATGCCGGCCCCCCTCCTCCTTCGTCAACACGTACACCTCCGCCTCGAAGCGCGTGTGCGGCGTGATCGACCCCGGCTTCGCCAACACCATCCCGCGCTCCACTTCCTCCTTGTCCACCCCCCGCAACAACAACCCCACGTTGTCCCCCGCCTGCCCATCATCCAACAACTTCCGAAACATCTCCACCCCGGTCACCACCGTCTTCTTGTCACTCCCAAACCCCACCAACGCCACCTCGTCCCCCACCTTCACCTTCCCCCGCTCGATCCGCCCCGTCGCCACCGTCCCCCGCCCCGTGATCGAAAACACATCCTCCACCGGCATCAAAAACGGCTTCTCCACCTCCCGCTTCGGCACCGGGATATAACTGTCCAACGCCCCCATCAACTCCCCAATCTTCTGCCCATACTCACTCTTCGGATCCGGATTCTCCAACGCCTTCAACGCACTCCCCCGAATCACCGGCGTCTCATCCCCCGGAAACTGATACGAACTCAATAACTCCCGCACCTCCAACTCCACCAAATCCAACAACTCCGGGTCGTCCACCGCGTCCACCTTGTTCATGAACACCACGATGTACGGCACGTTCACCTGCCGCGCCAACAAAATGTGCTCCCGCGTCTGCGGCATCGGCCCATCCGCCGCACTCACCACCAAGATCGCCCCGTCCATCTGCGCCGCCCCCGTGATCATGTTCTTCACGTAGTCGGCATGCCCCGGACAGTCCACGTGCGCGTAGTGCCGCTTCGGCGTCTCGTACTCCACGTGCGCCGTCGCAATCGTGATCCCCCGCTCCCGCTCCTCCGGCGCCTTGTCGATCTGGTCGAACGCCACCTTCTGCGCCAACCCCTGATTCGCCTGCACCGACGTGATCGCCGCCGTCAACGTCGTCTTCCCATGATCCACGTGCCCAATCGTCCCCACGTTCACATGCGGCTTCGTCCGCTCGAATTTCGCCTTGGCCATTGTCGTTGATCCCGAATCCCGATTCGATTTTTATCCAATGCATGGGCGACGCCATGCGTCGCCCCTACCTGCCGATTCATCCAATTCGCGCGGTCAGTACTGCCGCGTGTCGTTCCCGACCCCCGACCCCCGACCCCCGAGTCCCGTGCCCTTCTGTACGTCTACCGGCCCGGGCCTGCTGACGCCCGTGTGCCGCTCCGATACAAGCTCGCGATCGGGATTGAACCAATGACCTCACCCTTACCAAGGGTGTGCTCTACCAACTGAGCTACGCGAGCGGGACAAGTCTTCTACCACCGTTCACTATTGCGCCAGAAAGCGGGCTGAAGCCCGCACGACACGTCGTACTCTCCTTTCTTTTTCTTCCTCGCTCGCGTGCGTCACGGTCGCGATCCCGTCGTTTGTCTACTTTCTACTCTCTGCAGGTCTACTTTCTCTTCGGGCGCGCAGCGTCCCGAAGCGGGAGACGGGGCTCGAACCCGCGACATCAAGCTTGGAAGGCTTGCGCTCTACCAACTGAGCTACTCCCGCACGTGCACCCGCACGGTGATCGCCGCACTCCCGTCCTCCGAGGTCCTTCCGAATGGTGGGGGAAGGATTCGAACCTTCGAAGGCGTTAAGCCGGCAGATTTACAGTCTGCTCCCGTTGGCCGCTTGGGTACCCCACCCACGCCCGCCTCCACCGTGCGCAAAACATGCTCGCGACAGAGCCGACGGCGAGAGTTGAACTCGCAACCTGCTGATTACAAATCAGCTGCTCTGCCATTGAGCTACGTCGGCGCACGGCGGTTTTGCGCCAGACTCGTAGAATAGACGGCCACGGGGAGGGTGTCAAGCGATTGTCCCACGCGCGCTTGGACCGTTCCCTCACTTCACGCACTTTCCAGCTCGTCCCCGCCCCGCTATCCGCTAGCGCGATTCCCTTCGCCTCGAGCTCAGCCCGGATCGCGTCCGCGGTCGCAAAATCGCGTCGGCCACGTGCCGCCTGCCGAGCACGGATCTGTTCCTCAACAAATTCTCTGAGGGCCGTTTCCTGCCTGGTCTCGTCGTTTACAATAGCCACGTGCAGGGCGCCAACCTCAGGCGTCGCTTTTACACCCTGAACGGGCACTGTAGCCCCTCCCAGTCGTACCGGCGGCACAATCCCCAGCGTCGCCTCAATGAACTCAAGCGCTGAGGCCGCTTCGTCCAGCGCACTCCGGTCGCTGCCCCGACGGTCCAGGTCGGCATTGGCCGCGTGGACGAAGTCGAAAACCGCAGCCAGCGCCTGAGGCGCGTTCAGATCGTCGAACAGCGCATCCCGCACGCTGCGACTCGAGCGCGTCCGCCGCGTCCCGCATCGCCGTCGTCCCGCCCAGTGTCGTCGGAGCCTCCAGCCGGTCCGCCAGCTCGCGCAATGCGCCCCACCGCCCGCTTGGAGTCGATCGAGCGCCGGCATCCGTCAGGTTGAGCTCCTTCCGATAGTGCGTCGTGAAGACGAGATGCCGGACCGCAGCCCCCGAGACTCTTCTCGTTCCGGAGGTCCGCCACCGTCAGCACGTTGCCGACGCGCTTCGCCATCTTCGCGCCGTCGATCCGCAGGAACTCCCCGTGGCACCAGCACGCGTACGAACGTCACCCCGGTCGCGCCCTCAGACTGCGCGATCTCGTCCTCGTGGTGCGGGAAGATCAGATCGACACCGCCGCAGTGGAGGTCCAGCGTCTCCCCGAGCAGCGCGATCGCCATCGCCGAGCACTCGAGGTGCCAGCCCGGCCGCCCGCGCCCCCACGGCGAATCCCACGCAGCGCCCACGCGCTCGTCTTCCGGCTTCGCCGCCTTCCATAGCGCGAAGTCCTGGGCGTTCTCCTTCGAGTAGTCGTCCTGCGCCACCCGCGCGCCAGGCTTGATCTCTCGCGTGTCCAGCCGCGACAGCTTCCCATAGCCCGGGAACCGTGCGATCGCGAAGTACACGGATCGATCGTCCGCCCGGTATGCCAGCCCTTTCGAGCCACGAGCTGGCGACCAGCTCGATCATCTGCGGGATGTACTCGGTCGCCCGCGGATAATGCTCGGCGTCCTCGATCTTGAGGTAGCGACGATCTTCGTGGAACCGCGTGATCACGGGCGCCGTGACCGCATCGATCGTCGTGCCCGTCGCCGCTGCGCCTTCGTGATGATCTTGTCGTCCACGTCGGTCAGGTTCATCACCTGCTCGACGCGCCACCCCCGCAGGCGCGATCGCCCGCCGCAGCAGATCCTCGAACAGAAACGTGCGGAAATTGCCGATGTGCGCGGGCTTGTAGACCGTCGGCCCGCAGGTGTAGATGACGCACCGTCTGGCCATCCGCGGGCGCAAACGGCTCGACGGCGCGCGTCATCGTGTTGTACAACCGGAATTCGGGCATGATCGAGGAAATATGCACGGGCAGAAGGGCAAGAACGCGGGGGGTCCGCGCCCTTCTGTCCCTACCCCCGCTCCTCCAGCGCCACCATATCGACGGCGAGCGATGGATCCGGCAGCCACACGGCGCTGTCAGGCACGGGCACCCGCAAGACCAGCGTCTTGTCGCGCGAGATGCGACGGAATCCACGGCCCTCGTAGATGCGCTCGATCAGGATGCGCCGGACCACGACCATGATGGCGGCGAGAAGTGGCACGGCCACGACAAGCCCGAGAGGTCCGAGCAGCTCGCCGGCGATGAGCACCGCCATGATCGTCAGTACCGGCGGAAGATCGACTTTCTTCGACATGATGAGCGGCGAGATCAAGTTCCCCGCGACCACGTGTACGAGCACGCCGACGCCGACCACGAGTAGCGCCCGTGTCAACCCTCCGCTGCTGCCGATCACGAAGAGGGCTGGGAGCGTCGTCGCGAGCAACACACCAAAAACCGGCACGAGGGCCGCGACACCACTGAAGACGCCAAACGTCAGCCAGTAGGGTACGCCGATCGCCCACAGGCCGATGGCCGTGAGGCCCCCGAGAATGAACATCGTCGTGAGCTGGCCGACGATGTACGCGCGCAGCGTGTCCGTGAGGCCGTTGAGCACGTCGCGCACGAGATCTCGATGGACCGGAGGCACCAACGCAATCAACCACTCGCGGTAGATCCCGGGATAGAGCGCTAGATAGATGCTCATCACGCCGACCGTGAGTAGTGCGACGGTGGCGTCGAGGACCGAGAGAACGCGCTTCGAGACGTCGCCGAAGAGCGACGGCAGTCGCCCCGAGAGATAGTCGGATACGGGGCCCACGAGCGGATGCGCGCCCAACTTCGCCCCGAGATCGGCCATGCCCGGGAAGCTGGCCAGCGCGTGCGTGACCCACGCCTCCCAGGAAGCGAGTTGCGCCGGCAGCGCCGTGAGCAGCCCTTGCGTCTGTGCGATCACCGGCGGAACGAGCAGCCAGACGAGGCCTGCGACCGCCCCCGCGGTCAGCACCACCGCCACCCAGAACGCGAGGAGTCCCGGCACGCGCGTGCGGCGGACCAGGTAGTCGCGCAGGGCGCCCAGATACAACGCGCCGAGCACCGACAGGAACAACAGCAGGAAGATGTTGGCGGTGGCGATCAGCAGCCACACCACCGCCGCCGTCAACACCAGGGCGGTCAGCACCCGCCCGATTCGCACTCGCGCCACGGACCTCTCCGACAACTGCGCGAGCAGCGGTTACGCCGGCTTGCGCGTGTTTGGCAACTCCTCGACGTCGGCCGTCGGAATCGAATCGCCCGAGCCCGATGCCGCGGACGACCCTGAGCCGGTGGTCGATGGCGATCCCGCGGCCGGCAACGCCGGCGGCCCGCCAGGTGCCCCTGCGCCCGGCAACGTCGGCTTCGCCACGCCCGCAGCCCCGCTCCCCCCAGCCGACGCCCCACCGGGGACCGCACCCGCCCCGAGCTGCTTCGCAGGTGCGCCGGCACTGCCCAGAAGGCCCATCTGCTGCTTCAACTGCAACAGCCGGAAATCGGCATCATTGACGCTGGCCCCTTGCTCGAGCTGCTTGAAATCCTTCGCCAGCCGATCGCCCGTGAATTCCTCGTCGATCTCGGCCGATGCGCGGATCTGTCGCTCGCTCTGGTCGATTCTCTCTTCCATCCGCGCGAACGCTTCGAACGCAGATTTCTCCGAGAGCGACGACATGGTCTCGGCAATTCGCTTCTGCGCCTGCGCGCGACGTTGACGCGCGATGAGGAGGTTCTTCTTCCGCTTCGCCTCTTCGATCTTGTCATTGAGATCGCGGAGCGCGTTCTTGAGCTTCTCGGTCTCGTCGCGATGGGTCTGCCACGTCCCTTCCAGCGCCTGGCCGTGGGTCATGTGCTCGTTCTGACGGACCAGCGCTTGCTTCGCGAGATCGTCGCGCCCCTCCCGCACCGCCAGCACGGCTCGATTCTCCCAGTCCTGCGCCTGCCGCAGCTCGGCGTCCGCTTGGTCCCGCAGTCGCTTCTCGTCCGCGATCGCCGCCGCCACCTGCTGCTTCGCTTTTACCAACTGCGAGCGCATGTCGACGATGATCTGATTCAGCATCTTCTCGGGATTTTCGGCCGAGGAGATGAGCTCGTTGATGTTCGACTTCAAGAGTGTCGAGAGACGATCGAAGATGCCCATACGTGTCCCCAGTCCCTAATGCGCGCCGCGGTATGCCGCCAGCTCGCGCAGGTGGGCCGTCAGCGCCAGCGTCATGCCCTCGTAGCTCGACAGGAACTCATCGTAGTCGAGGTGCGCTAGCTCCAGTGCCTCGTTTAGAACGATCGAATCCCGCTCGATCCCGTATGCGCCGTGCACGAGATCAGTCGCGTTGAGCTGGAGGAGCCGTCGGTTGAGGCTGGCCGACAAGGCGTCGCTCTGTGGCACGTTCATGACCTTCATCCGAATGATGACGACTGGCGGCGAGTAGTGCACCACGACGTCCAGATCGAGTCCATGGGTCGGCCGTACGACCCATAGTCCGGGCTCGACTTCGCTGTAGCTCGCACCGTCTGCCTCGGCCGTCAGCCGGTCGAGAAAGCTCTCGATGTCTTCGCGAGTGACCATGTGCCTCTTCGGCGTTGCGTGTGTGCGTTGAAACTTGACCCACCGGCCCGGAGCGGTAAAGGCGCGCCCACTAACCGTTTCGATCTCAGTACGACTTCCGCACTACGACTTCCACCTGGAGGTCCCGGTCTGTACGGCAATGGCGCCCGCGCGCGACGCCCGGCGTCGCCCCTATACCACGCGGAGCAGCCTGGCGGGAGCTGTGGTGGACGGTGTCGGTACCGGGACCCTCCCTTCGAGGACTGACCGCAGGTACTGCCCCGTGTACGACGCGGGCGTCTCGACCACTGTCTCCGGCGTGCCACTGACTACGACCTCCCCTCCGCGCTCGCCTCCTTCCGGCCCCAGGTCGATGATCCAGTCCGCTGTCTTGATGACGTCCAGGTTGTGCTCGATGACGAGCACCGTGTTCCCACGGTCAACCAGCCGATGAAGCACGTCGAGCAGCAAGCGCACATCTTCGAAATGAAGTCCGGTCGTCGGCTCATCCAGGATGTAGCATGTCCGCCCGGTGTCTCGCTTCGACAGCTCCGTGGCCAGCTTGACTCGCTGCGCTTCTCCTCCGGATAGGGTGGTCGCACTCTGTCCAAGGTGGATGTACCCTAACCCTACGTCACTGAGCGTCGCGAGTTTCTGCCGGATGCGAGGCTGGTGCTCAAAGAACGCCAGGGCGTCTTCCACCGTCAATTCCAGTACATCGGCGATGGTCAGCCCCTTGAATCGGACCTCGAGCGTCTCCCGATTGAACCGCTTCCCCTTGCACACCTCGCACGGCACGAACACGTCGGGCAGGAAGTGCATCTCGATCTTCACCAGGCCATCGCCCTGGCACGCTTCGCAGCGGCCGCCTTTCACGTTGAACGAGAACCGTCCCGGGCCGTATCCCCGCATCTTGGCTTCGGGCATCTCGGCGAAGAGCTCCCGGATCGGCGTGAACAGCCCCGTGTAGGTCGCAGGGTTCGAGCGCGGCGTTCGACCGATCGGGCTCTGATCGATGTCGATCACTTTGTCGAGATGCTGCAGCCCAGTGATGCGCGCATGCTCGCCGGGTATCACGCGGGCACGATAGAAGTGGCGCGCGAGTGATCGGTGCAGGATGTCTTCCACGAGCGTGCTCTTCCCGGACCCCGACACGCCCGTCACAGCGACAAAGCAGCCGAGGGGGATGTCGACCGTGACGTTGCGCAGGTTGTGCGCACGCGCGCCCTCGATCCGCAGCATATGGGCCGGATCGGGATGGCGGCGTTCCGTCGGGATGGCAATAGACCGGACGCCCCGCAGATACTGGCCCGTGATGGAGTCCGGATCGGCCACGACGTCGGCGAGGGTTCCTTCGGCGATCACGAGACCGCCGTGTTTCCCCGCGCCTGGCCCCATGTCGATGATGTGGTCGGCCGCTCGCATCGTCTCTTCGTCGTGCTCGACGACGATGACCGTGTTGCCGAGATCGCGCAGCTGCTGAAGCGTTGCGAGCAGTCTGGCATTGTCCCGTTGATGCAGACCGATCGACGGTTCGTCGAGGATGTACAGCACGCCCACGAGTCGCGAGCCGATCTGCGTCGCGAGCCGGATACGCTGTGCCTCTCCTCCCGACAGCGACTCCGCAGCGCGATTGAGCGTCAGGTAGTCTAGGCCGACGTCGACGAGGAACCGGAGTCGCTCCCGGACTTCTTTCAGGATCGGTCCGACGATCTCCGGATCGAGACCGGGGTGACCGGGGGATCGCACGGCGAGCGTCTCGAAAAACTGTCGCGCCTCGCGCACGGAGAACTCCGCGATTTCCCCGATGTTGCGTCCGGCGATGGTCACGGCCAGCGACTCGGGCTTGAGCCGGCGACCCCCGCACGCAGAGCACGGGACCTCGACCATGTATTGGCCCAGCTCCACCTGGAGAGATTCGGACTGGGTCTCGTCGTGGCGACGCTGCACGTGCGCCAGAATTCCTTCCCAACGCGTGGCGTCATCCGATGCGGCGTCGACGGCGGTTCCCCGGCGGCCGCCAGCCCCGTAGAGCAGCACCTCACGCACGGACTGCGACAGATCGCCCCACGGTGAATTGAGATCGAAGCGATAGCGCTTGGCGAGACCCGGCAGGATGACCTTACGCAGATACCCGTCGGGCTCACCCCAAGGCAGGATGACGCCCTCGAGTAGGGAGATGCTGGGATCCCCGAGGACGAGAGCTTCCGACACTTCACGCCGGGTCCCCAGCCCGCTGCAGGCAGGGCACGCACCGAAGGGGGAGTTGAACGAGAAGTGCCGAGGCTCGAGCTCCGGCAGCGAAATCCCGCAGACGGGACAGCCGTAGCGTTCCGAGTACAGGTGCGTCTCCGGCGTGCCGCCTTCGCGGCCGTGCGCGACGATCTCGACCAGTCCGTCGGCCAGGCGGAGTGCGGTTTCGATCGAGTCCGTCAGGCGACCCCGGTCCTGGGCGCGCACGACCAAGCGGTCGACGATGACCGAGACATTGTGGTTCTGGCGTCGGTTCAGCTTCGGCGGATCCGCGAGGTCGACCGCCGTGCCATCGACGAGCGCGCGCACGAACCCTTGCATCCGCGCCGACTCGAACAACTCCCGGAACTCGCCCTTGCGGCCGCGCACCAACGGGGCGAGTACCTCGAGTCGCGTGCCGGGCGCCCACGCGAGCACCGTGTCTGCGATCTGGCCCGCGCTCTGCCGCTGCACCGGCCGCCCACAGTTCGCACAATGGGGGGTGCCGGCCCGAGCGTACAGCAACCGGAGGTAGTCGTAGATCTCGGTGACCGTCGCCACGGTCGACCGCGGATTGTGGCCCGCGTTCTTCTGCTCGATTGCGATCGCGGGAGACAATCCCTCGATCGCGTCGACGTCGGGCTTCTCCATGAGCCCGAGGAACTGCCGCGCGTACGCAGACAGGGATTCGACGTACCGCCGCTGCCCCTCGGCATATATGGTATCGAACGCCAACGACGACTTGCCCGAGCCGGAGAGCCCCGTGATGACCGTCAACTGGTCGCGCGGGATCGTCACATCCACGTTACGGAGGTTGTGCTCGCGCGCCCCCCGGACGATGAGCGATTCTTCGGCCATAGCCTTGTAAGGTCGTGCCCGCGGGGGTTGAATGACAGCCCCGTACCTTTTCCCAGCACTCCCTCGTCCTCACCCTAGCCCCCATATGCCCGACACTGACGCACTGGTCGTCCTGACGACTGTCGCAAACCCAGATGAGGCCGTCGAGCTCGTCCGCGCATTGCTGGACCGGCGGCTCATCGCGTGCGGCACACTCCTTAGTGGAGCTCGGTCGCTCTACCGATGGGATGGCAAACTCGCCGACGAGGCCGAGGTCGTCGTGCTGCTCAAGACGCGGGGAGCTCGGCTGCCTGCTCTGACCGCGGCGTTCGGCGAATTGCACCCCTACAAAGTGCCGGAGATGCTGGCGCTGCCAGTCGTCGCGGGGTCCGACAAGTATTTGAGCTGGATCGACAAAGAAACGTCGTTGGCGCTCGCCTGACCGAGCCGTCATTTGATCCGGCCTGCCGTGAGCAATTCTATGGGCGCTTCCGCCTCCAGCCACTCGGCACCCGCCACCCCCGAGGCAACTGCCAACGACGCTGAGGCTGCGCCACCTCAGCCGAAAGTCCGGATCGAGCTCTTCACCGGCGGCTGGCGCGGCGGAAGCGAACGCGGCGGCCCAGGTCCAGCGGGCCGCTGAAGCCGAGTCCCTCACCGCGCAAGGGATTCAACTCTGTCGTACCGCCCGCTGGCGGACCGCGATCGATCCCCTCCGGCGAGCGACGGAGCTCGACCCCGCGAATGCCGCTGCCTTCTATTACCTCGGCGACGCCTGCAACCACGCGGACGAGCTGGCCCACGCCTTGGAGGCATTCGAGGCAGCGTCACGGCTCGAACCCGAGCATTGGCGCGCGCTCAAGGGGATCGGCATCGTGCTGGACCGCATGCGGCGGCCACAGGAAGCGGCGGCGGCATATCAGCGGGCGCGCGAGGCGCAGCACAAGGCAACGCCGCGGCTCTCATGATCGAGCTGCTCCACCTCACGAAACGGTACGGAACCTTCACGGCAGTCGACTCGATCGACCTGACCGTGTCGCAAGGCGAATTGTTTGGGTTCCTCGGACCAAACGGCGCTGGCAAGACAACCACGCTCCGGATGATCGCCGGCATCCTCAGGCCCACCGCAGGCGCGGTGCGGATCGCCGGGATCGACGTGACCGCCGATCCGATCACCGCCAAATCGCAGCTCGGGTTCATTCCGGATCGACCGTTCATCTATGAGAAGCTGCGCGGGATGGAATTCCTGCGGTTCGTTGCCGGCCTCTATGGGCAGGCCGGCCCCGAGATCGACCGGCGCGCACGCGAGCTCCTGGCGCTTTTTGATCTCGAGTCGTGGCGAGACGAGCTGGTGGAGAGCTACAGCCATGGCATGCGGCAGAAGCTCATTATCGCGAGCGCCTTCGTCCACCGGCCCGCAGTCATTGTGGTCGATGAGCCCATGGTCGGCCTGGACCCGAAAGCCGCGCGGATCCTCAAAGACCTCTTTCGTGAATACGCGCGGCGCGGGCACACGATCATGATGTCGACGCACACTCTCGAAGTCGCCGAATCGCTCTGTGACCGTATCGCGATCATCCAGAGCGGCCGAATCCGAGCGTGCGGGACCATGGCCGATCTCCAGGCGACCGCGGCGGCTGGCGCGGAAGGCCTCGAAGGCATCTTCCTCCACCTCACGGGTGAACGAGCGGCGCGCGAGCTACTCGCCGTGCTCGACGCGTAGGTCGCGGCGCTGGCGCATCCGCGCAGCCCGCAGTGGTTCACCCCATGAGCGCCACAATCGTCGACCGAGCCGAAGCTGGCCGCGCGGGCCCGCCGACCGGCGCGGGCCATCGCGTTACGATCGGCCTCCTCCTCCGACCCAAGTGGCTCACGGCTCGGAGTCGCGCGGCCATGACCACGTCCGGAGGGCCGGCCCGTTTGCTCGTCGTCGTCGTCCTGACCGGCGGCTTCTGGTGGAGCGTCTACGCAGTCCTCGCCCGAGTCCTCCGATACCTCCGCGACATCCCCGATCTGGGCCCGCTGCTGGCCGGCAAACTGCTCGGCATGATCCTCATCGGGTTTTTTGGAATCCTGCTCCTCTCCAACGTCATCACCGCGCTGTCCAGTTTCTTTCTCGCACGCGACCTGGATCTGCTCGTCGGTAGCCCCGTCCCGTGGCCGGCACTGTATGGGGCAAAGCTGATCGAGACGCTGATCAACTCGAGCTGGATGGTCGCGCTGATGGCTGTCCCGCTCATCGCGGCATTTGGCATCGTATACGGCGGCGGCCCGCTCTTCCCGCTCGTCGCCACTGCGGCGTTGGTGCCGTTCTTCCTGCTCCCCGCGTTACTCGGCAGCGCGGTGACTCTGACACTGGTCAATGTGTTTCCGGCCCGGCGCACGCGCGACATCCTGAGCGTGGTCGCGGTCCTGAGTGGCGCTGGCCTCGTTGTGCTCCTGCGGTTGCTCCGTCCTGAGCGCCTGGCGCGGCCCGAGGGATTCCAGACGTTCACGAGCTATCTCGCAGCGTTGCAGGCGCCGTCGGCGCCGTGGCTGCCCAGCGAGTGGACCGGTCATGCGATGATGGGGTGGCTCACGCACGATCGATCTCCCTGGCCGTATGCCGCCCTCTGGGGTGCGACCATCGTGGCCGCCCTCATCGGAGCACTGCTGCACCGCGCGTGCTTCGCGCAGGGGTTCTCAAAAGCCCAGGAAGGTGCGGGTCAGAGCGGCCGCGGCGCCGCCCAGCGCGAGCCCATCGCGCGGCGAATCGGTGAGGCGGTGCTCCGCCCGATCGGCATCCAGCGGCGCGAGCTCGTCCTCAAGGAGATCCGGGTCTTCTTTCGGGATACCACCCAGTGGTCCCAGCTCCTGCTCCTCGCCGTGCTCATTGTGCTGTATGTGTTCAACGTGAAGTTCCTGCCGTTGAACGGGGTGGGCATCACGTTCTTTCTGCGGAACGTCATCCCCTTCTTCAACATGTTGCTCGCGGGCTTCGTGCTGGCGTCGATCGCTGCGCGTTTCGTGCTCCCGGGCGTGAGCCTCGAAGGCCGCACACTCTGGCTACTCCGATCATCACCGTTGGAGGTTCGCGACCTCCTCTGGGCCAAGTATTGGGTCGGCACGTTACCGCTGCTCGTGCTGGCGGTGAGCATCGTCACGGTCACCAACACGATGCTGCAGGTCGGCGATTTCATCTTTACCGTCACCGTGTTCACGATCGCGCTCCTCGCCTTTGCCGTGTCCGCGCTGGCCCTGTGTTTCGGCACCGTGTTTCCGCAGTTCGAGACCGAGAACGCCGCACAGATCCCGACGTCATTCGGTGGACTGGTCTACATGATCACGTCGGTCCTGCTGCTGGCCCTCGTCAGCATCCTCGAAGCGCGGCCTCTGTACATCTACCTGGCGCGGCACTACACCCACGCCGTGACGCGCCCGGGCGATTGGTGGGAGGTGGCCGGCGGATTTGCGGCGGCGGCGGTTGTGTGCGGTGCCGCCACGCTCATCCCCGTGCGGATTGCACTTCGGCGGTTGGAGGCGGTGGAGCGCGCGTAGTTCCTCGCGCGGCCAGGCGCGTGCCGCACCAACCGCAATACCGCGCCGCCGGCAGTGTCACCGGGCCGCGGCAGGTCGGACATTCGCGAGCGAGATAGTGCGCGCAGCGCGCGCAATAGATCGCATCCGGCGGAGACGTCGCCGCACACATCGCGCACACGCGCCGCGGACCGTGGCCGTTCGTATCGGCACCGGGCTGCCCGTTCGTGCCTCGCGGTGCGGGGGCGCGAAGCTCGGCGAGGGCGCGAGCCGTGTAGGTGGACTTGAGCGTGTCATAGTCGGCGTCCGACAGCTTCCCGGTGGCGCGATCGAACTCGATCTCGCGGAGCACCTCCACCGCCGTGATTCCGGGCGTGCTACCCCCAACGTCGGGCGATGGATTCGCCCGCGCCGGGTTTCTGTCACCGGCGGACAGCCACGGTGGCGTCTGCGACGGACCCGCCAGCAACGGCAGCAATACGAACGCAAGTCCGCACGCGGCGAGCAGCGCACCCACAAAGAGAGACAGCGTCACGATGCGCACCGCGTCACGGCGGGTCGTCCCGAATCGCCGCCTCGAGTCGCGCTATCTCGTCCGGAGTCGCCGGCACATCGGGCGCCGTGACTGCGGCCGCCAGTTCGTCCGAGGATCGCCGCGCCGTCGCCTGCCGCCACCGTTGCGTTAAGAGGGTGACGACCGCCGCGCCTGTGCCGATCGCGACGAAGGGCGTGATATACGCCGCCCAATTGAACCCCTCGCGCACCGGGGCCATGAGGACTCGCTCGCCGTAGGCTGCCCGGAACGCGCCGAGGATCTCCGTCCCCGTGTAGCCACCCTCGACGAGATGCATGACATCCTGATGCATTGCCGGTGAGATGGGGCACGTGAAGTCGGTGGTGCGGCAGGTGTACACGTCGAGGGTGCACCCACACTGGCAGTGCAGGTGATGCTCGAGCTCATCGCGCGCAGCAGCCGACATCGAGGGGCCCGCGCCCGGCTTGGGCGGCCGCACGACCGACCGGTAGGCGTTGTCGTTCATCGGGCCACTCATCGTGGTGCGCACACCAGCGCCGCTGGCGCTGCCATCCTGGGAGCTTCCTTGCTGCGGCATCTGCGCCTACTCGTTCCGCCAGCGCTCCCGTGGCTACCCACGCAGCGAGCGCATTCAGAAACTCGCGTCGCGTATGCATCGACAGTCGCTACGATCCGACGCGCGCGACCTGCGCCGCCGGCGCCAGGTGCGCAGCGTACCCGCTCTGGGACCGCGCCCGGTCCGCTTGTGGCCACATGACGATGAGCCCCCCGAACGCCATGATCATCCCGCCGTACCACACCCACCAGACGAGCGGGTTGAACGTGATGCGGATCTCGGCGGTCTCGCTCGGCAGGACGCCGGTGAGAACGACGTACACATCTTCGGCCGGGCGCGAGTAGATGCCGACGGCGGTCGACGGCTCGAACGTCGGATCGCCGCGGCTGTCGACGTGCTGCCGCTTCTCGCTCTCGATGATCGGCATCGGCCGCCCATCGCGGGTCGGCTTGAGCGAGATCGCCGTCACCTGCCGGTTGAGTGCATCGAAGCGTGAGACACCCTGACTCGCGAATTGCCACTGATGGCCGTAGGGGTCCTTGGTGCTGAACGACTCCCCGGCTCGCAGCGTGACGTCGAACTCGCGCTTGAAGACGAGCCCCGCAAATGCGCAGAACAGCACGACAACGCCCGCATGGACGATGTAGCCACCATAGCGGCGGCGATTCCGCCCGATGAGACGGAAGAAGGCCACCACCACGCCTTCGCCGTGGATCCGCATCCGCGCGCCAACGCCCTTGTAGAACTCCTGCAGGATCGTTGTCGCGACGAAGCCGGCGAGTGTGTAGGCCACGAGTGCGTGCGGCTCGCGCAGGCCGAGCGCGAACAGGAGTGAGCCGACCGCGACCCCGCCGAATGCCGGCGCCGCGAACTGACGACGGACATTGGCGAGCGACGCCCGACGCCACGCGATGAGCGGCCCGACGCCGGTCAGACCCAACAGGAGCAGGCCGAGCGGAACGTTCACCGCGTTGAAGAACGGCGGGCCAACCGTGATCTTGGTGCCTCGCACCGCCTCGCTGAGAATCGGGAAGAGCGTACCCCACAGAACGGAGAACGCGATCCCGACGAGCAGCACGTTGTTGTATAGGAAGGCGGCTTCCCGACTCACCATGCTCTCGAGCTCGGCCTTGGACTCCAGGTCCTTGAGGCGGGTCGCCACGAGATAGATGGTCACGGCTGTCGCCGTCCCGAGCAACACTGCGAACCAGGTGCCCACGGGGGACTGCGCGAATGAATGAACGCTCGAGATGACCCCACTGCGCGTGATGAAGGTGCCGAGGATCGCAAGCAGAAATGTCGAGACGACCAGGACGACGTTCCATTTGCGCAACATGCCGCGCTTCTCCTGCACCATGATCGAGTGCAGGAACGCAGTCCCGGTGAGCCACGGTAGCAGCGAGGCGTTTTCGACCGGATCCCAGGCCCAGTAGCCGCCCCAGCCCAGCTCGACGTAGGCCCACCACATGCCCAACGTGATGCCGACCGTCAGGAAGAACCACGAGACGAGCGACCACCGCCGAACGGCCGCCAGCCATTCGCCATCCAATCGACGCGTGACCAAGGCTGCGATGGCGAATCCAAAGGGGATCGTCGTCGCGACGTAGCCGAGGTAGAGGTTGGGTGGGTGAAACGCCATGCCGGGATTCTGCAACTGCGGGTTCAGCCCGTTGCCATCGATGACCTCGTATGGCAGGCGCTTGAACGGGCTCGCGCCGAAGCACAGCGTCGCGAGGAAGAAGACGAGCACCGCAGCCACCGTCCCGCAGACGTACGGCATGAGTGCCCGATTGCGGCGCCGGTTCGCGAACACGGCGATGGCCGCGTACGTGGAAAGGATCAGGGCCCAGAACAGCATCGAGCCCTCCTGCCCCGCCCAGAACGCCGTCAGCGTGTACAACGTCGGGAGATTGGCGCTGGTGTACGACGCGACGTAACGGAGCGAGAAGTCGTGGCGCAGGAGTGCAGTCCACAGGCCGAGCGCCGCGAGGGCGATGAACCCCCACGTCATATAGATCGCCCGCTCGCCCGTCTGCGCGAGATCGTTCCGGCGCAGTGCGCCGCCGGCGAACGACACAGCGCATGCCCAGGCCGCGAACAGCAGCGCGACCCACATCGACAGCTCGCCGATTACAATCATCGACGACTTCCCCTTGCGGGGGCGCGATCAGCACATCCCGGGATCGCCACCTGCATGACGACGCTCACTCCTCGGTCACCACTCGCGATGTGGGTGCCTGGCAGCATCTCAGCCGCGCTGCGTCGACGCTTGGCGGTAGCCAGGCGTGCTGCGGTACTTGTTGGGTGCATTCTCGTAGCGCGAGGCACACTTGGCCAACAGCGTGGTCGCGCGAAAGGTCCCGTCCGATCCCAATCGGCCGTCGACGACCACATCCGCACTGTCGGTGAATGTGTCCGGAATGATGCCACGGTACTCAACGGGATACGTCTGGTCCCCATCGGAGACACGGAACGCGACCTCGCGACCACCCGGATCCCGATGAATCGAGCCTGGAATCACCCGCGCACCCATTTTGACGCCTGAGCCAAGCATGGAGGGATCGCCAGCGACTTTGGCCGCCAGTTCCTGAGGCGTGAGATAGTACTCGCCAGTCGTCTTGATCGACGCTCGCCATGAGGTACACGGCGACCCCCAAGATCACCGCTCCCCCGACCAGGAACTTGCCCCGCGGTTTCATTGCCTCACCTCGCTCCCCTCGCGCCATCGACCACAATCCCTGCATATCGCCTACGATTCCGCGTGCGACGCGCGGACCAGGGCTACCGGTCGCGCGGGTCGCCGACGCACGCCGCCGGCTTTCTCCTTACTCCTGCCGACTAGCTGCTCGCCGGATCCGAGCCATGATCATCTCCAGCTCACGCTCGGCTTGTGCCCGTTCTTCGGGCGTCCAGGCTCCGATCAGCCGTCGGTAGTCCCGGATCCGCTCGAGCATCTCGATCGATGACGGCGCGCAACTCGACATTCGACCTCCGCTCGACGGAGGCCGGCCCTGTCTTCGCTGGCATGCCGGATAATAGCCACGCGCGCTGGCGCGCGCAGTAGGGGCGACGCCATGCGTCGCCCTATGCGCCACCGCCCCCCGCCCGTGCCCAGTGCAGGGCGGTGTCGACCGCGCGGGCCCACGAACGGGCGCCCGATCGCGCCGCCTCGCGACCCGCCCCGGGGTCGAACCGCGTGAGCCGGCGCGTCTTGCCGAAGGCTGCGTTGTCGGGCCAAATCCCTGTCGCGAGCCCGGCTAACCCCGCCGCTCCCAATGCTGTGGTCTCGACCATGTCGGGTCGCTCGACGGGGACGCCCAGCACGTCGGCCTGGAACTGCATGAGCCAGTCGTTTTGCGATGCGCCGCCGTCCACTCGGAGCTTCGTGAAGTGCTCCGCTGACACCCCTCCCGACCGCCGCATGGCACCGAGCACGTCGTCCGTCGCATAGGCCATCGCCTCGAGGGAAGCCCGGGCAAGGTGGGCTCGGGTCGTGCCGCGCGTGAGCCCCACGATCGTCCCGCGCGCGTTGGGTTCCCAATGGGGGGCACCGAGTCCGGTGAGCGCAGGGACGAACACGACCCCATCGGCGGAATCGACGCTTCGCGCGAGCACCTCGGTCTCGCTCGCATGTGCGATCAGCCCCAGCCCGTCCCGCAGCCATTGCACCGCCGCGCCAGCCACGAAGATCGAGGCCTCGAGCGCGTACGCTGGCCCACCCGCCGCATCACAGGCGATCGTGGTTAGCAGGCCGCTCGCCTCGATGAGACTCGGCCGTGCTGTGCCCGTGTGTAGCAGCAGGAACGCCCCGGTTCCGTAGGTGTTCTTCCCTGCGCCGAGCGAGACGCATCCCTGCCCGAACAGTGCCGCTTGCTGGTCGCCCGCGACGCCGGCGATTGGCCAGCGATCGCCCGAGCGACCACCGAAGAGCGCGGCGTCAGCCTCCCCGAAGTCGCCCGCCGACGGGCGAACCTCAGGCAGCGCTTCGCGTGGCACGCCGAACAGGCCGCACAAGACATCGCTCCAGGTGTGGCGGTCGATGTCGTACAGTGATGTGCGCGACGCATTGGTGGGCTCCGTCGCATAGACGCGGCCGCCCGTCAGATTCCAGATGAGCCACGTGTCGATCGTACCGACGAGAACGTCCCCGCGCCTGGCCCGATCCGCCCAGTCGTGCTGGCGCAGCAGCCACGCCAGCTTGGCCGCCGAGAAGTAGGGATCGAGCGTGAGGCCCGTCGCACGCGTGATCGTGACCGCCGAGCGTCGCGAGCGCCGCACACTGTGCCGCCGTGCGCCGATCCTGCCACACGATCGCATGCGGCGCCTCGCGGGGTCGTGCGCGCTCCCAGACCGCGATGGTCTCGCGCTGATTCGTGATGCCAACGGCCGTTGGCTGGACGCCCGAAGCGGCCACAGCCTCGCGGGCTGCCTCCAGTGTGCGGTCGAGAATATCGACCGGGTCGTGCTCGACCCATCCAGGCTGTGGGTAGTACTGCTTGATCTCTCGATAACCGCGCCCCACCACCCGCCCGTCCGCGGCGATCACGAGGCACGTCGTACCGGTCGTCCCCTGGTCGATGGCGAGGACGTGGTTCACACGTCCAGATTGCTCACGAAACGGGCATTCGCTTCGATGAACACGCGCCGCGGCTCGACTTCATCGCCCATGAGCATTTGGAAGATCTGGTCCGCCTGGACCGCATCCTCCATCGTGACCTGGAGGATCGTCCGCGTCTGCGGGTCCATTGTCGTCTCCCACAGCTGCTCGGCGTTCATTTCGCCGAGGCCCTTGTAGCGCTGGATGTTCACCGCCGCCTTGCCATCGCCGTTGCCCAGCCGGTTGGTGATCGCGTCGCGCTCCTTCTCGTCGTAGGCGTAGTACTCTTCCTTGCCCCTCGCCACGCGGAACAGCGGCGGCTGCGCGATGTAGATGAACCCCGCATCGATCAGGCTCGGCATCTGCCGGAAGAAGAACGTCAGCAGGAGATGTTCGGATGTGCGCGCCGTCCACGTCCGCGTCGGTCATCAGGATGATCTTGTGGTAGCGCGCGTTGTCGATCGAGAAATCGTCGTGGATGCCCGTGCCCACCGCCGTGATGATCGTGCGGATCTCCTCGTTCGAGAGCACCTTGTCGATGCGCGCCCGCTCGACGTTGAGGATCTTGCCCCGAAGCGGCAGGATCGCCTGAAACGACCGATCCCGTCCCATTCTTGGCGCTGCCGCCCGCGCTGTCGCCCTCGACCAGATACAGCTCGCACAGCGCCGGATCGCTCAGCGAGCAGTCCGCGAGCTTGCCGGGCAGCGCGCTCACGTCGAGCGCGTTCTTCTTGCGCGTGAGGTCGCGCGCCTTGCGGGCCGCTTCGCGCGCCCGCGCCGCCGACACCGCCTTCTCGACGACGATGTTCGCGACCCGCGGGTGCTCTTCGAGGTAGGCGCCGAGCAACTCGTTGACCACCGTCTTCACGGCGCCCTCGACTTCCGAGTTGCCCAGCTTCGTCTTGGTCTGCCCTTCGAACTGCGGCTCCCGCACCTTCACGGACAGCACGGCCGCCAGCCCCTCGCGGACGTCTTCGCCGGAGAGCGTGAAGTTGTCCTTCTTGAGGAAATCCGCCCTTGGCCGCGTACGCGTTGATCGTGCGCGTCAGCGCGGCCTTGTAGCCCGTCAGGTGCGTGCCGCCCTCGTGCGTGTTGATGTTGTTGACGAACGAGAACACGGTCTCGTTGTACGCCGTCGTTGTACTGCATCGCGAGCTCGATCCCGATGTCGTCGCGCTCGGTCTCGATGTAGATGATCTCGGGATGGAGCGGCTTGCGATTGTGGTTGAGGAACTGGACCATCTCGCGCAGGCCACCCTTCGCGTGGAACGTCTCCGCCTTGGCCGGGCTCTCGCGCTCGTCGGTGAGCGTGATCGTCACGCCCTTGTTCAGGAACGACAGCTCGCGCAGGCGGAGCGCCAGCATGCTCGTACTCGTAGACGAGCTCCGTGAAGATCAGCGGGTCGGGCTTGAACCAGACGGTCGTCCCGGTTCCTTCGCGGCCACCTTGCCGAGCACTTTGAGCTTCGTCTTGGTGTCGCCCCGCGCGAAATCCATGTAGTGCTCTTTGCCGTCGCGCTTGACCCAGACCTTGAGCTGCTCGGAGAGCGCGTTGACGACCGAGACGCCGACGCCGTGCAGACCGCCCGACACCTTGTAGGTGCTCTTGTCGAACTTGCCGCCGGCGTGCAGCACCGTCATCGCCAGCTCGACACCCGGCATCTTCTCGGTCGGATGCACGTCGACCGGGATACCGCGCCCGTTGTCGACGACCGTGATCGAGTTGTCGGCGATGGATCGTGACCGCGATTCGGTCGGCGTAGCCGACCAGCGCTTCGTCGATCGAGTTGTCGACGACTTCGTAGACGAGGTGGTGCAGCCCGCGCTCCGAGGTCGAGCCGATGTACATCCCCGGGCGCTTGCGCACCGCTTCCAGGCCCTTGAGGACCTGGATCTGCCCAGCGTCGTATCGTTCGGGCGCGTTTTCCGTTTTCGCCATCGTCCGTCAAAAGGGGGAATCGCACGGGCGAACGGAAGCCGAAGGCCTCCGTTCGACATTCATTAGAATCTAACGCAACCCGACGCGAGAAGCAACCGGGACCGGCGACTGTATGGCGTTGGCACCCATAGAGTTACCGTCTCGTCTCCCAACGAATTCTCTTGACGGGCGGCCGGGTCGTGTCTCGGTTGATCGCGGCCAGAATTTGAGGCTCGAGCAACGAGAGCTCAGCCATCCACGGATTGCTCGTGACGCCAACGAACAGCGTCCCGTTGGCCGTTACCCGCAGTGGCTCCGTCACCGCCGCCACCTGCTTGCCGACGAGGTGGGCCCAATCCGCGATCACAGTCGCCTGCGTGACCCGAGGCGCCAGCCCACTGGTACGCAGGTACGTCTCGATCACGGCCCCCACGCGCTCCGGTTTCGTCCGTTCGCCCCCCGCTCTTCGACGCGCCGTCAATCAGCCCCCGTCACGTGACCGTCTACAATGTGCACGCGACTCAGTCGCGTCAGACCCGGTGGGATGTCCGCCGGCCGCGGCACCGCGAGTATGACTTGGCCGGCGATGGGCCCTGCTCCGGTCCCGATCCCACCGTCCGGCCCCGCCAGCACCTCGAGGATCGCGCGTGACCGTCGCTCGTCCAGCTCCGCGAACGGATCGTCCAACAACAATACAGGCGTGGCTCCGCCGCGGCCACGGAGCGCGACTGCCTCGAGGATCCGCAAACCGATGGCGACGGTCCGCTGCTGCCCCGCCGAGCCGTACACCCGCAGCTCACGCTCGCCAAGCATCAGGACGAGATCATCCCGGTGCGGGCCCGCCCGGGTCGAGCCGTGTCGCAGATCGGCCGCGCGCCCCTCCTCGAGTGTGGCCGACAAGGCCTCGGACAGCTCGGCGCGGGAGCGCGGAGGGCTCGCCACCGGCGTGCCGGGCAACCGCGCGACATACCGCATCCGTACGGTCTCGCGCTCGCCGATGGCCGCACACACCCGAGCCAACTCGTCCGCCCACTCATGCGCCCACGCGGCACGCTCCGCCCAGAGTACGGCGCCCGCGTCGGCGAGTAGCGGCTCCCACGCGATCAACGCGGCGTCGAGCGTGGCCTTCGAGATCGATGGACGGCGAGCGAGGGAGCGCAGCGCCGCGTTGCGCCGGATGAGCGCCGCGCGATACTGCTGAAGCGCAGCCAGATACCGACGCGAGGTCGTCGCCAGCACTACGTCCAGATACCGCCGCCTGCCCCCCGGAGCGCCGCGAACGAGATCCAAGTCGATGGGGGAGAATGTTACGGACGGTACGGCGCCCAGCGCGTCGCTCAGCCGATCGGGGATCGTCCCATCCACCGTAACGCGCTTGCGGCGCGTCGCACGCTCGAAGCCGATCAGGACCGTATGGGCGTCCACGGGTTGTGACGCGGCGTCGCTCAGGTCGGGAGTCGGAGATCCTGACACGTCGATCCGCGCGACTTCGCTACGCACGCTGAACCCCGCCGCGCCGAAGCCGACAACGTCGATGTCACGGGCCGCGCGCACCGACCTGAGGAGGTGGAGGTACGCGATCGCCTCCAAAAGGTTGGTCTTGCCCTGTCCGTTGTCGCCCACGACCACGAGTCCGGAGGGCGGCAATGTCAACGCGACGCGCGAGAGGTTGCGGAAGTCCCGCACCTCGAGCGTGCGAAGCCAGTGTTGAGTGGTGTGCGTCAGGCGGGCAGGCGTGCGCCGGGTGTCAAGCTCACACGCCGCGGAACTGGGCCGCTCGCTTCTCCAGGAACGCTCGCGTACCCTCCGCCATGTCGGCCGTCGATGCGAGCACGCCAAAGTGCCCAGCCTCGAGGACGAGAGCATCGGCGAGTGGGAGGTCGAGCCCACGATTCACCGCGTCGATGCACATGCCGACGGCGAGTGGGCCGTTGGCCAGGATCGCCTGCAGCATCGCCGTCGCCGCCGGGATCAATTCGTTGATCGGCACCACACGATTGACCAGGCCGATCCGCCAGGCCTCGGCAGCATCGATCGTCTCACCCGTCAACAACAACTGCATCGCGCGCCCGCGCCCCACCAACCGCGGCAAGCGCTGGGTGCCGCCATACCCCGGCGTAATGCCCAACTTCACCTCGGGTTGTCCGAACTTTGCGGCTTCGCTCGCAATTCGCAGGTGGCAGGCCATCGCGAGCTCACACCCGCCGCCCAGCGCGAACCCGTTGACTGCGGCGACGACGGGTTTGGGGCACTCCTCAAACTGCTGAAATACCGCTTGGCCGCGCAGCGCCCGTCGGCGCGCATCGATCGGACGTTGGCCGGCCAGCTCCGAGATGTCGGCACCCGCGACAAACGCCCGGCCAGCCCCCGTGAGGATGACGCCGCCCACATCCGCACGCGTGCGCACCTCATCCGCCACCGCTCCGAGCTCGCCGATCGTCGCGTCGTTCAGGGCGTTCAGTTTCTCGGGGCGATTGATCGTGATCGTTGCGATGCGATCGGCGACCGCGAGCGTCAGGGTCTGGTATGGCATGCGAAGCCTTACCGCTCGCCCGCGGCAATGAGGAGCTGACGCGCGAGCACTACGTGCGCGGCACCGAGGATGCCAACGACCAGCCCGCCCGCGATCCACGTGAGAATGCCCATGGCCATGTTTTCGCCACCCGTCGGCACGGGGATGGTCAGCCAGACGAAGAATCCCAACACGGCCACGAGCCCGATCGTGACGACATACGCACCGTACGCTGCCAATCGGGCGGTCGTGCCACGCAGATGCATCTCCATGTTTCGCATCCCTCAAGAAATTGACGTATGTTCGGCGCCGTGTCCGTGCGTCGCGGGGAGGCGCGACACGCGCTGTGGCCGCGGTGCCTCTAATTGTGATCAATCCTCGCGCTCTTCTCCACCCCGCTTGCGCGCCGGCCTCTCTGGCCGATACGCTTGCGCTCGCGAAGGGAGACGGCGAGGATAGATCTACAGGCGACCACGCTCGCAAGCCACGCGCCGCGTGGCGTTGACCGTCGTGTACTGGCGGCAGAGGACGCATGCAAAGCGCTCGGACCGCACGGCCCTGGGTCATCCTGTTGCTAACGACCAGCACCGCGCTGAGCCCCGTGGTCCGCGCGCAGGACACGTCGCGCGCTCAGCCGCCGAGCGTCGCGGCTACTGTCGACAGCGGCATCGCCCGGCGCGATGGGGATCCATCGACCTCGGCGTCGGCCGCCGGAACCGATGGAAAGACCCCGGGCCTCCCGGACACGACCGCGCAAACGGCTATGGCCTACATCGCCGCCGGGGATCGCGCGCGCGCCGCCAGGAAAGCCGATGCTGCCCTCACCGATTTTACTCTCGCGATCGGGCTCGACTCGACGAACTACGTGGCGCTCTACAGCGCTTCGCGCGAAGCCGTCGACCTGGGAGAATTCGAGCCCGATCCTGCGGTCAAGCGCCAGGACTTGGAGACCGGACTCGGCTTCGCCCGACGCGCAGTGGCCGCGAATCCTGCGGGGGCCGATGGCCACTTCGCGGTCGCCCGAGCCCTGGGCCGCCAAGCATTATCGGTCGGCGGCAAGAAGCGGATCGAATTCGCGAAGAAAGTGCGTGCTGAAGCGCTCGCCGCGCTCTCGGAGGACCCGCAGCACGCGGGTGCATTGCATGTCATGGGTGTCTGGAACGCCGAGGTCATGCGGCTCAGCGGGATCGAGCGCTTCATTGCTCGCAACCTGCTCGGCGGAGGCATTCTGGGGACCGCCAGCTGGAAAGACGCGGTCCGGTACATGGAAGAGTCGGTCGCGGTCGAGCCGAACCGTATTGTGCACCACCTCGATCTCGGGAAGATTTACGCCGATGTTGGTGACAAGGCTAAGGCACGTGAGCAATTCGAGACCGTTTTAGCGCTCCCGTCCACTGAATACAACGACCCCCATTACAAGGAAGATGCCCAGCGCCAGCTGGCACGGTTGTGACCCGATGGAATCGGGATGGGGTCGGCGGAGCACCGGTCGTTGGCCTTGGGGGTGTCCTAGGACGCGCGCACGGGTTACCTGGGCAGGACCTTCCACCCGCCAGCCCTCGATCCCCCGTCTGTGGTAAGAAACTTGCTTCCTCCGCGCCCAAAGATCGTCGTAGGGCCCTGCCAAGGTTTCGGTAGGCGCCTGCGTCGTTGTGTGCCGTCCGGGCCGCGGTTAGACCTCGAACCCCCGCCGTCATGCCGTCTGTGCCAAAGACAGTCCTGCTCGTCGAGGACAATGAGGATAATCGCATCGTGTACTCCACGATCCTACGCCATTTCGGGTATCGGGTCATGGAGGCCCTCAACGGCGAAGAGGGCATCGCGACCGCGCGCAGTGAGAAGCCCGACCTCATCCTGATGGACATCTCGATTCCCATCATTGATGGGTGGGAAGCGACACAGGTGTTAAAGCACGATCCAGAGACACGGCAGATTCCGATCATCGCCTTGACTGCGCATGCGCTGGCATCCGATCGCGAGCGCGCGATGCAGGTCGGCTGCGACGGATACCTCGCCAAGCCCTGTGAGCCTCGTGCCGTCGTGGCCGAGGTCCAGCGATTCCTAGGACAGTCGTCCGGCTCGAACGTCGGCACTCCGGTTCCCCCCGCATCCGAACCGGGCTCGAGCGACCCTCCGACCCGGCTCAGTAGCGCACCGGCGTCCGACGGGATGTCGGATCCGAGGGGGGACGTCGCGACCGCGACCGTCAGTCGGAGGGTGGGCGGCTCAGCCGGACAAGCGACGCGAGGCAACTGAGACAGGTCGTCACTGGGGAGTGGAGGCACTACCGCCTCTGATCATCCCGGTGAGGGCGTGGCAGCCGTGGTGGCAGGAGCGTTGACATGGATGTCGGGAATCGCCCGGCCGGAGTCGCCGGGAGCTCAGTGCAAGAGCGACAGACGCGCCAGAACGCGCGAATCCTCATTGTCGATGACCATGCCGACAACGTCATCATCCTGCGCGACCGCTTACGCGCGCGCGGGTACTCGACGCTCGAGGCACATGACGGCGAGGGCGCGCTCCGCGCCGTCGGGATCCTGGACGGCCCCCTGCCTCAGGGCACGCCGCTGCCAGACCTCATCCTCCTGGACGTCATGCTCCCGCGACTGGACGGGTTCGAGGTCGCGCGACGCATCAAGGCCGACCCATCGCTCCCGTTCATCCCGATCATCATTCAAACCGCGCTCGACACCACCGAGGACATGGTGGTCGGGCTCGACGCCGGAGCCGACGACTACATCACCAAGCCGATCAACTTCGCCGAACTGGAAGCCCGGGTGCGCTCGCTCCTGCGTATCAAGTGGCTGCAGGAGCAGGTGGAGCGACAGAAGGCCGACCTGTCGGCGATCAACGATCAGCTGGTGCGGATCGCCCGCACCGATGGCCTGACCGGCATCGACAACCGTCGCCGGCTGGAGGAGCGCCTCGACGAGACGTTCGAGCATTCCCGACGCCTCGGCGAGCCGTTCGCCTGCGTGATGTGCGATCTGGACCATTTCAAGAGCGTCAACGACACGTACGGCCATCAGGCTGGCGATGCGGTGCTGCGGCAGCTCGCCCAACTGCTCCGCGAGCAGGCCCGCGAGATCGATCGCGTCGGGCGGTACGGAGGCGAGGAGTTCATGCTGGTCTTGCCGGGTGCGACCACCGATGCGGCGGTGGCGTTTGCCGAAAGGGTGCGCAAAGCGGTCGAGGGTCGTACATTCTCCTTCGCCGGGGCGGTCATCCGTCGCACAATCAGCTGCGGCGTGGCGGCATGGCCGCATCCGGGCATCGTGGACGTCGCCGCGCTGGTTCAAGCGGCAGATGGTGCGTTGTACGCCGCGAAGGCGCAGGGACGGAATCGGGTTGTCCGGTTCGCGCTGGACGCCGAGGACGTGCCAACGGCGACGGACGCGGCAGTTCCGGATCGTGCAGCGGACACTCCCCCTTACGACGTGCGGGCAAGTGATGGAGAGCACCGAGTCAACGCCGGCACCACCGTCCACGCCACCGAGCGGCCCGCCATCAGCGGACCCCACAGCGGAAGCGTCCACACTTCAGGCGAAGATCGAGGAGCTACGGCGCGAACGTGACCATCTGGTCACACTGGTCGATATCCTCCAGGAGATCTCTGGGTCGCTGCACTTCAGCGACATCCTGCAGACCATCGCGCGCAAGCTCGGTGAAACGTTCGGGCTCGACCGCAGCTCCATTTTCCTCACCGGCGAACCCGCGGACGTCCGGCTCGTCGCGAGCTACGAAGATCCCACGATCCGCAACGTCGTGGTCGATCTCACCCGTTATCCCGAGCTCAAGCGTGCCTTCGAGTCCGGCGAGACCGTGTTCATCCCCGATGCGAGTAACGAGCCGATGTTGCGGGACGTTCGTGAGCACCTCGATTTGCGCAACGTCCGCGCGATCGTCGTCGCGCCCATTCGATGGCGCGGTGCGGTCATCGGCGCGATTTTTCTCCGCACGGAGCGGGACGCCACGCCGTTCTCCGAGAGCGATGTGCGCTTCTGCCAGGTGGTCGCCTCCCTGACTGCCAAGGCGCTGCGGAACGCCCATCGGTTCGACGCCATGGTCCGGGCGACACAGGATTCGACCCAGGCTCAACGCCGGACCGAGCTCCAGCGCATCGCGCTGATCTCGTTCGTGCGACGACTCCTCGATCGATATGCCAAGACCGAGGATCATGTGTGGGCAGAAACCCTGCTACCGAAAGAGTCCGATGAAGAGCTCGAGCGCCTCGTCTCGGTCGCGATGCAGGTAATGGCCGAAGAGGCGAAGGGGTAACCCTGTCGCTGCCCGACGCGGCGCCGCGCACACAAGGGTCCGGGCCGTCCTCCTCCGCTGCGCGCGCCGCTCGCGCCGCCGAGTTGCGTCGACAGCTCGACCAGGCATCGTACGAATACTATGTGCTCGACCGGCCGACGATGGCCGACCAGGAGTATGACGCGCTGTACCGCGAGCTCTTGCGACTCGAGGAGGCGTATCCGGCGCTGCGAACGGCGGACTCGCCGACGCAACGGGTCGGGGCCTCTCCCCAAAGCCAGCTACCCAAGCACCGACACCTGGTTCCGATGCTATCGCTGGGCAATGCCTTTAGCGACGACGAGGTGAGCGCGTGGGACGAGCGCCTCGATCGGCTGGTCGGCGAGGCTGTGCACGAGTCGGGGTACACCGCGGAGCTCAAGATCGATGGAGCCGCGGTGAGTCTCACGTATCGCGACGGGGTCCTCGTGACCGGCGCGACCCGCGGCAACGGCGTGATTGGCGAGGATGTAACGCCCAATCTCCGGACCCTGCGCGACGTGCCGCTGAGGCTTCGCGGAGACGGCCCACCGACGCCAGCCGTCATCGAGATCCGGGGCGAGGTGTACATGCCGTTCGATCGATTCGAGCGTATGAACGAAGCGCGCGCTGCAGCTGGGGACCCGGTGTTTGCCAATCCGCGCAACGCCGCGGCGGGATCGCTTCGCCAGCTCGACCCGGCGATTACGGCGACACGGCCACTTCGCTTCTTCGGGTATTCCGTGGCACTTCCACCGGAAGCTGACGCTCCGCCTCTTCCATTTCGGTCGCAGTGGGATCTGCTCGATGCGTTGGCCGCCTGGGGGGTCCCCGTTGCTCCCCACCGCGCCCGCTGCCACACGCTGGCCGAGGTGGCGACATGGGCATACGACGTCGAGCATCGCGTGCGCGGGACCCTCAACTTCGCAATCGACGGCGGGGTCGTGAAGGTCGACGACCTCAGATTGCAGGACGAGCTGGGCGTGGTCGGGGGCCGCGAGCCCCGCTGGGCCATCGCGCGCAAATTCGCCCCGGACATTGCGATCACGCAGCTTCGGGCAATCGGCGTGAATGTCGGTCGCACCGGCGCACTGAACCCCTACGCTGTCCTCGAGCCCGTGGAGATTGGCGGTGCCACCGTCAAGCTGGCCACGTTGCACAATTTCGATCTGATCGCGGAGAAGGACTTGCGGGTCGGGGACTGGGTCCAGGTCAAACGGGCCGGCGAGGTCATCCCGCAGATCATCGCTCCGCTCGTCGATCGCCGCGACAAGGATCACCCTCCGCCGGTCACGGAAGTACCCATCCGGTGTCCGGTCTGCGACACTCCGGTCCAGCGCGACGCCGAAGAAGTAGCGATCTATTGCCCGAATGTGTCATGTCCCGGGAGGCGTCTCGAAGCGCTGGTCCACTTCGCGTCGCGGGACGCCATGGACATTCGCGGCCTGTCGTACGCCCGGATCAAGCAGCTCGTCGAGGCCGGACTGGTCACGGATATCGCAGATCTCTTCCAGCTGACCGCCCCGGAACTTGCGGCGCTCGACCGGCTCGGGGAAAAGAGTGCGACCGCCCTGGTCGCCGCGATCGCCGAGAGTCGTCAGCGCCCGTTGGCGCGGCTCGTCTTCGGGCTCGGCATTCGCCACGTCGGCTCTACAGCCTCGGAATTGCTGGCGCGCCGATTCGGGACGCTGGACGCCCTGGCGGCAGCCACGGAATCCGACATCCTCGCGGTCCGTGGAGTGGGGGCGACGATCGCGCATGCCATCACGGAATACTTTGGCGATCCCACGGCCAAGCGCTTGATTGCCAGGTTGCGGCGTGCCGCGGTCAACTTCGCGGAGCCACGTCACGTCGAGGCTGGCGGTGTCTTGGACAGTATGGCCGTCGTCATCACCGGGACGCTACCGTCGCTGTCTCGCGATCAGGCCACCGCGCTGATCGAAGCGGCTGGCGGCCGCGTGACGAGCTCAGTGTCCAAAGCCACGAGCTTCGTCGTCGCCGGATCCGATCCGGGATCGAAGCTGGCAAAGGCACAGGGACTGGGGATAGAGATCATCGACGAAGCGGAGTTACGACGCCGATTGGGAACGGGCGCGACGGGCGGTAGGGCGCCCGAGAAGGGAGAAAGGAGAAAGGGGAAAGGAGACACGGGCGCCAACCCGTAACGGCAGACTTTAGCCCGCCGATCGGGACCACACCGCCCGCAAAAAAGAGGCACCGAGGCACATGAGACAATCGATCGACTTGGCGAACCATCAGATGGTGGCGCTCACACGGGCTTCGCTCGCCACACTACGGGCGGCCCTCGTACGGGATGCCGGCCCGGCTGCCGCGACCTACTTGCAGGAAGCCGGTTATGCTGGCGGGGAGGCGCTGTTCACCTCCTTCGAGGCGTGGCTTCATGATCGCGGCATAGACGACGCCGCGTCGCTGGACGTCCCTACGTTCGAGGCCCGGGCGTCCGAATACTTTCGGGACGCCGGCTGGGGCTCGTTGACGATCGGCACACTTCGGGATGCGGTCGCCACTCTCGACTCGGACGACTGGGGCGAAGCCGATCCTTCGAGCGGACTGGATCACCCCGGCTGCCACCTGACCACCGGGATGTTTGCCGACTTCTTCGGGCGGGTCGCAGACCACCCGGTCGCGGTGCTGGAAGTCGAGTGCCGGTCAGCGGGAGCCGCGCGGTGTCGCTTCCTCGTGGGCAGCGCCGACGTCATGACGCATGTCTACGAGGCCATGGGTCAGGGCGTGGGCTATGAGGCAGCCGTGGTCTAGGGGTTAGGGACTGGGGACTAGAAGAAACCTCGAGGGCCAGTGACAGCTCACTGTCACTGGCCCTCGAGGTTTGTTAACCCCTAGTCCCTCGTCCCGTGCCCTTACACCCCCTCGTACATGGGGTTCGGGACTAGCTCTCCTTCAACGAGCACCTCGCGATCCCATGGCAGGACGATCGTACTCTCGGTCGCGAGCGCGTAGAAATCCGGTTCGAACGTGCCGGTCTTGAAGCAGACCGCGGTCCTGACCTGAACCGCCCCCGCGTTGACGATCGCAGCAACCGCGAGCCGCATCGTGGCCCCCGAGTCGCAGGTCTCGTCGACGATGAGGACGCGCCGGCCACGCACATCGGCCGGGGCCGATCCCAGGACCGCCGGCGTTTCCCGCACCCGTTCCGCCCGAAATCGTCGGCTCACCATGATGGATTGGAATTCCCGGTCGAGAATGGCCGAAATGACCGCTGCCGGCACCACGCCGGCTGTAGCGATCCCGACGACGAGCTCGGGGTCGTAGGCCCGAGCGACTTTGAGCGCCAGCGCACGCGATAGCTCGCCAAAGAGCGGCCATTCGATGTGCATGACGCCCTTTGTGTGGTCAACGACATAGCGACGCGGCGACATGGGCCAAAGCTACGCCCCACGTCGGTTGCTCGGGAGTGGCCGGACCCCTACCTTACCGCCGTATGTCGTGGCTCCGCCGCCTTCTCGGCGGCTCGTCCGATCACGAGGTAAAGCCCCAACGGCTGGACTACCTCAGTGAAGCGCTGACGCTGGAGCGCCAGGGCGACTACGACGCGGCTCTGACATCGTACAAGCTGGCGTTGCGGGACCAACCGAACGACCATCGGGTACTGCAGAACATGGCGATCGCCTACTCGAAGACCGGACGCCACGAAGAGGCGGCGCGATGCTATCGGCGGGCGCTCGACCTCCAGCCGCAGCTCGCTGGGGCACATTATGGCCTCGCCTTTCTCCTGCTCAAGCGGGGCGACCCGCGCGGCGCTCGCTCGCACCTAGAGCAATTCCTCGCAGCTCCACCCAAGAGCGCCGAAGCCGAGCGGTGGGTACGTCACGCACGTCAGGCGCTTGACCAGCTACGCGCCGGTGGAGACACGCTCGACCCGGACAGCCAGCACGCCCTTCTCGATGACCGCGACCTCAGCGACGGCAACCCCGCCCTCGACGCCAGCGTCTAGGCGCGCCGCGCCGCGGCGGCTTGGCCAGGTGTTGTCCGTCGTCAGCCAGAAAGGTGGCGTCGGCAAGACCACGACCGCCGTCAACCTCGCTGCGGCCTTCGCGTGTCGCGGCTTGCGCACATTGCTGGTCGATGTCGATCCGCAGGGATCGGTCCGCTACGGCGCAGGCCTGCGACGCGGTCATGCGACGCGGGGATTCTTTGACTACCTGATCGGACGGACGGGCCTGCGCGAGATCATCTTGCCGACGCAGATCCCCTGGCTCCGTGTGTTGCTCGTCGGCACGGTCACCGAAGAAGCGAGTCACACCGGCTATCAAGCGCTCGTGTCGGACACCGACATCCTGCACGAGCTGCTCGATGAAGCGCGCACACGCTGCGACATCGTCATCGTCGATACACCGCCCGGCCTCGGGTCGGTCGTGCGCCGCACGCTCGAGGCGAGCCAGCACGTCCTGGTCCCGCTACAGTGCGAGCCACTGGCGTTGCAGACGACTCCGCAGATTCTGCGGGCCATCCAAGCCATCGTAGCCACCAACTCCGAGCTCACACTCGACGGCATCTTGTTGACGATGTACGAGACGGGCAATCCGGCGTGTATCCGCGTAGCGGAGTACGTTCGCACGCATCTGCCACCCGACATGGTGCTCGACACCGTCGTGCCACGGAGTGCGGCGACAGCCGATGCGTTCGCCGCGGGACAACCCGTCGTCATTCGCGATCCGGGAGACCCGGCGGCGCAAGCATACGCCGCGCTCGCGACTCAACTCGCGGAGCGCTTTCTGTGACAGCGCCGGCCACCCGTGGCCGGCGCTTCTCCGCCCTGACGGCCGTCCTCCTCGGCGCTGCGGTGGCAATCTCAGCCGCGTGCGACGATATCCCGACCAACCCGAACCAGGTGTTCGGGCTCACCATCGATTCCGCTCCGTCGCCGTCGGTGGTCGCGGGCGATACGCTGCGCGATACGAACGGGGTCGTGGCGCCGTTTACGGGGCAGGCGTTCAGTGTCTCCGGCACACCCCTGACCAGCGTGCCGGTTCGGTTCATCTCACTCAACCCCACCCAGCTCACGATCAACTCGGCGAACATCGCGATCGGCGCAAAGGCGGGTGACAGTGTCGCGCGGGTGATTGCCGGCGCGCAGAGCCTGCAGTCGCTGCCCTTCACGCTGCCCGTCGTGCTGCGACCCGACAGCATCCTGTACCAGCTGGATTCCGCCTCTGTCGCCGACTCCGTCGCCACGATGCAGCTGTCGTTGACCAATGCCGATTCGAACGTGTCGCCGGGGCTCGGCATCTGGCTCAGGCACAACCCGGATTCGCTCGGTGGCGACTCATTGACCCGCACGTACATCGTGCATTATCAAATCATCTATCCCGCCAGGGCGGCTAAGGGCACCGGCACTCCGACCGATACCTTGCTGTTCGCGTACCTGACCGATCCCGACGGGAACCCCTCGCGCACCGACACGACCGATGTCAACGGGGATGGCACACGCGCAGTGACTTTCAACACGGATTCCGTGCCCAACATCAAGCCCGGTAGCACGGATTCGATTGTCGCCGTAGCCACGGCCATGTACCGAAAGACGCCCATCGGCAATAGCCCGCTCCGCTTCGTGATCTACTACGCGGCGCCGAGCTTTTCGAGCAGCGTGATACGAGCACGAGTACTGGCCCGCTGCGCCGGAGGCAGGTGTTATGAGCGACGCTAGCGAATCCGCCGCCGGAGAGGCCGCGCCGGGCACGGAGCGGCAGGTCATGGGGTCGGGCGCGCGCCCCGCGCCGGGCACGCTCACTCAGCTCTTCTACGAGGCGGTCGAGCGCTACGACAGGCCAGACGCGCTGCAGTACAAGCGCGACGGCAAGTATCGGCCGATCTCTCACCGCGACCTGTTGACGCGTGTGCGACATGTCGGTCAGGGACTGCTGCAACAAGGGCTGCGTGCGGGCGATCGCGTGGCGATCCTCTCGGAGAACCGACCCGAGTGGGCGATTGCAGACTACGCCTGCCTGACGGTCGGTCTCGCCGACGTGCCACTCTATCCCAGCCTCCCGGCTGAGCAGCTCACGCCCATGCTCTACGATTCGGGCGCCGCGGCCATCTTCGTATCCACGGCCGCACAGGCGGCCAAGCTGACGGCGATCCGCTCACGGCTCCCGGCCCTCCGACGCGTGATCAGCTTCGACGAGGAGCCGCTCGCGGGCGTGGACCTGACGTTGAGCGAGCTGGAGTCGGTGGGCGCCGCAGAAGACGCGACCGGAGCGGCGCAGCGCTACCGCGACCGCGCGCTCGCCGTGCGACCGGACGACCTCGCGACGATCATCTACACGTCCGGCACGACCGGCGAGCCGAAGGGTGTCATGCTCACGCACGACAACATCTTCTCCAACGTCGCGGCCGCGCGGACGGTGCTGCCATTTTTCGGCACCGATGTGTCGCTCTGCTTTCTGCCCCTCTCGCACATCTTCGGGCGGATGGCCGACCACTACCTGATGTTCGCCGTCGGCGCTTCCATCGCGTACGTCGAGTCCATGGATACGCTCGTGGCCAACCTGGGGGAGGTACGCCCCACCTTTATGCTCGCCGTACCGCGCGTGTACGAGAAGGTGTACGCCAATGTGCTCGAACAGGCCCACGCCTCACCCCTGCGATTGCGCCTCTTCACGTGGGCGACCGCCATCGCCGAGGAATGGGCCAGCGCCCGCCTGGCCGGACGGCCCGTCGATGCGTGGCTGTCCGTACGCTACGGTCTCGCACGGCGACTGGTGTTTGGGCGCTTGCGATCTCGACTCGGGGGACGCCTCCGGTTCTTCGTGTCGGGCGGTGCACCCCTCGCGGTCGAGATCAATCGCTTCTTCTACGCCGCCGGCCTCACGATTCTGGAGGGATATGGCCTGACCGAAACGAGCCCGGTGATCACCGTCAACACGCCCGCCCACCTGCGGCTCGGCACCGTCGGCCAACCGATTGCCGGCGTCGAGGTACGCATCGCCGACGACGGCGAGATCCTGAGTCGTGGGCCGAACGTGATGCGTGGCTACTTCAACAAGCCCGACGAGACTCGTGCGGCTGTCGATGCCGATGGCTGGTTCCACACCGGAGATATCGGCGAGCTCCGCGATGGGTTTCTCACGATCACCGACCGCAAGAAAGAGCTGATCAAGACGGCCGGCGGGAAGTTCATCGCGCCCGCGCCTCTCGAGAATCGAATCCGCGCGAGTCCGTTTGTCGGCCAAGTCGTCGTCATCGGTGATCGGCGGAAATACAGCGTCCTCCTCGTGGTGCCGAACTTCGATCAGCTCGAACGATGGGCCAGGGCCAACGGACTGAGTTGGACGACGCGCGCAGAGCTGGTCGCCTTACCGGCGGCCCGGAAGAAGAATGGAGGAAGAAACGCTGGGGAGGCTCACGGGACTGGCGAGCTTCGAGATGCCCAAGCGCATCGGACTCCTCGAGCGCGAGCTCTCGATCGAAGCGGGGGAGCTGACTCCGACGCTGAAGATCAAGCGACGCGTGATCGAGCGGGAGTACAAGGCGCTGATCGATTCGTTGTACCCGGATTCGGCCCCGCACAGCGGGGCCGAATAGAGAGGAGCGACACAGAAGGGAGAAAGGGGACACAGAGCTTGGGTGGCTTGGATGGCCTGGTGCGCCCATAAGGCTGCGCTCCTCGGTCTCCTGTCTCCTCTCTCCTTTCTGCGTGCGCGTTAACGCGCGTGAGCCCGCGTCAACCGGACGGGAGTGGCATCCGTCGGAGCCTCACGCTCGGCCACCCAGGATTCTTCATCGCGTGCAAGCTCGCGGACGCCCGGTGGCACGGGCGTCTCGGTCGGAGCGACGAGGCGGGCCCCGCTCTGCAGTGCGCGCACGAGACCCGCTGCGGTCGGACCCGTCGTCGCATCCAGCAGGACCCCTCGGATGACGCCCGGTGCTAGCGGAAGAGCGTCGGCATAGACCGGCGTCACGTTGTGCCAGCCCGTGACGTGGCCCGGCGGGTTGTAGAGTACGCACGCCACATCGATCTGGTCGTGCAACGGCGCGGCGACGCCCGCGTTGGCACCACCGAGCACGATGATCCCTCCGGGCTCGGTGAGTCCCAACAGCGCGGCCGCGCGCAGCACGGACTCGGGCGTGGGAGCTTTCGCGGCTGGCGCTGCCCAACAGCGGTCGCGCGCGCGCGGCGAGAACACGATGCCACCCTGATCGATTCGGTAACGCGCGTCGCAAACCGGGCATGCCAGCATGCCCCGATCAATGCCACCCGGCCCCATGTCATCGATGGTCGCGATCAACGCCGTTTCCTCGTGCGGACGAGGGCACCGAAGCAGGTCTACGAGCGCGAGCTGCATCGTCGCCGCTCAGGCTCGTGACAGTCTGATCTCGTCCACACTCACGGACACAGGCCGCGTCACTGCGAACAGCACGGCCTGAGCGACATCGCCCGCCTCCAGCATCTGGTCCGATGCGGGGAAGTCAGCGCGGGTTGCCGGAGCCAGCATGTCCCACAGCGTGGTCCCGACCGCCGCCGGCGAAATGAGTGTCGCTCGGACGCCGGATCCGCCGAGCTCCCCGCGAAGCACCTCGTGGAGTCCCCGCAGACCGAACTTGGCCGCCCCGTATGCACCGTTACCGGGAAAGGCCACGTGATCCGCCACGGATCCGATTGTCACGATGTGCCCCTGGCGCCGGGCCTGCATGCCCGCGAGAAACGCACGCACCAAGCGAAACGGAATGGTCAGGTTGAGCGCGACGAGATGATCGAAGGTGTCGGGGGACGTCTCACTGATGGGCGCCACAGCGAACACGCCGGCGTTGTTGACCAGGATGTCGGGCGGTCCCCCGAACGTACGATCAGAAGCGTCGACGATCCGATCGATGCTCCCCGCTGCGAGGAGATCGAGAGCGACGCTGGTCACACCATCCGGATGGCCTGTACCGCTGCGCGAGACCCCGAGGACCCGCGCGCCTGCAGCCGCCAACGTGTCCGCCACCGCTCGCCCGATCCCGCGCGAGGCGCCAGTGACCAGGGCCGTGCGGCCTGTCAACGGGGAGGGCACGCCTCGCGCCGGTGGTCGGGCTTATCGAGAGCCCGGCCACGGTCCGTACGCCAGACGGAAGAACTCATCCCGTGTCTTCGCGTCCGAGCGGAACGTGCCGCGCACTGCGCTCGTGATCGTCTTGGAGTTCTGCTTCTCTACGCCACGCATCATCATGCACAGGTGCTGCGCCTCGATGACTACCCCGACGCCGTAGGGCTCGAGCACGGATTCGATGGCGCCGGCGATCTGCTCCGTGAGGCGCTCCTGGACCTGTAGCCGGCGGGCGAACACCTCCACGACCCGCGGGAGCTTCGACAACCCCACGATGCGACGGCGCGGGATGTAGGCGATGTGAGCTCGGCCAAAAAACGGGAGCAGGTGATGCTCGCAGAGCGAGTAGAGCTCGATGTCACGTACCATCACCATACTCTCGTGTGACTCTTCGAACAGCGCGTCGCCGATGACCTGGGCCGCATCGAGACCATATCCCCGCGTGAGCCAGGTCAGCGCCTTGGCGACGCGAGCGGGCGTCTTGACCAGACCGGGGCGGGTCGGATCTTCGCCCAGCAGCTCGATCTCGCGCCGCACGACGGCCTCGAGCTCGGCCGAGCGTCCGCGGTCGGCACGAGCGAGCGATGTCTCATCGCGCATCTCGACTTCTACACGTCCAGCGACGGCATCCGCGTCGCGCCCGCGTCGTTCGATCGACGCGGCATCGGTGCCTCGCGTCGTGGAGGTCGTGCGGGCAGCGACGGCGCTGCGAGCAGCCGGACGCCGACGCGCGCCGTTGTCATCGTGTGCTTTCGCCATGGTACAGCCCGTGGAATGGGACAGCCCCGTGGAGCTCGGTGGCATGGGGTCGGGAAAAAACGAAGGCCCCGCGCGCGGGGCCTTCGAAATTTGGGGGTGCGAAGAGGGTTTTTTGAAGCCCAGTCGAATGTATGAGGCCCTCACCATGCCTTCCGCCGTCCCCGCACTGGGGCATGACGTCAGCACAGATTGTCGAACCCACTCGGTGGACTTATCGGCTCAAAAATTAAGCCTCTTCGCCCCACATCATGGTGTGTCTAGTTAGGTCCTGCTCGGCCGTGACGGTGCTCACAGATGGCATCGCTGCGGACTGTGCGCGTGACCCACGGTCGTGCAACGCAATGTAGGTGCCGCTGTCAACACCGTCAATCACGATCGAGTCACATACATCGTCACTACTGCGTCGCTCCGCTCCATTTTGGTCCGCCGTGCGGACCGCAATTCCGACTGGCGCGTTGCCGGCCGACACGACAGCTTGTGTCATACCCTCTTCCCGCACTCCCTTCATGGATCTCGGACTGCTCGTCGCCATCGTCATGCTGATCGTGTGGGGGATCGGCACGTTTGCGCTCGAGGCGCCCGGCTGGATCCACTTGTTGCTGACGGTCGGCGTCTTCCTGTTGATCTGGCGCATCTCCGTCATCACGACCACGCGCCCCGCGCCGACCACGTCCGAGGGTGAGGAGTCCGGTGGCCAGGGGTGAGGCTCCGACCGGATAGCGCGGTACCGCACATCGGTCCTCCTCCGGACGACCGTCGCGAGCTGGCAGTCAGGGGCGACGCATGCATTGCCCTGTTTTAACCGGCCCTGTACATAGGCACCCCAGTCGGGTGTTGAGTCTAACGGTGAAGCGTCACATGTTTGGGCGCGTCCGGAGCAGTCCCGTCAATGCCAAGAGTGGGCCGACCAGGCCCGGGTCGCCACCGACTGCTCGACTCTTTTTCGGGGGAGATTCTTCATGCACCCGACATTTGCACGCGCAGCGCTGCTGTCGCTCGGCGCGGGACTCGCATACGACGCAGGCGCCCAGACTGCGACAGACACCCTGCACCGCGATTCCGCCGCACCGGCTGTGGCTACACCGGCAGCAGCCGCCGCGATGAACACATCGTCCGGGATCGCGTCGCTGCCCACGAGCGTGCGCGGGTACCAGCGGACCGACTCGGTGAGCCTGGGGAGCATCAGCGACGGCGTCCAGTACATCTACACCCGCAACAAGAACGATCAGATCAATGTCTTCGTGGCGCCGTATCAATCAGGGGATAAACTCGCCAGTAGGGACGACACGACGAGTTTCGTGATGAATGATGTCGACGCGTATTACAACACGATCTACCTCGCCGCCCGCCAAGGGACGGTGCTCTACGACTTCCACCTCTTGCACCGCAGCGAGGACGACCTGCACACCCACGGGCACAACGTGCTCGGAGGCAGCGTGTGGGCTACGTACCACCGCCGCGGTGTTCCGCGCGAGCTCTTCACGTACTATGCCACCTACGCGCTCCCGGGGAACTCGGTCCGCGTCCGGGTGGAGATGCCCGCCATCACCGAAGCCAACGAATCGGTCGTCTCGTTCACCAAAGAGCTCATCGCCGATCTGATGCAGCAATAACCTGACATCAGCTCAGCGCGCGCTGTCAGTCGCTCCCGGGGTCGGCGGTCGATCGGTCGTCGGCGCGGGCCCGAGCGTGCCCGCCGGGCGCCGCTCGACCACGAGTGTGTAGTGCGCGGCGAGCGCCGCGACCGCCCCGAGCGCGGCGAGTGCCGGGGCGAGGACCGCGCCGAGGACGCCAGCCGTCAGTGGGAACTCCATGACGATCTGGCCTTGGTCGTTCTTTACGATCAGGCGGCGGACATTGCCCTCGTGCAGGATCTCTTTGGCTTTCGCGACGAGGTTGGCACCTGGTACGCTGTGCTCCTCGGTCTGTGTCGGCGACGTCATGCGATACCTCTGGCGAAAAGAATGAGTGGACGGCGGCGGGCCCGCGCTCACCGGTCGTGGCCCCAAGTGGCGATATGTCCTGCGCATCGCGTGCCGCATCGAGTCTGCGCGCCGAAGTCACCTACGGTCGAGCGCCCGGCCGAGTTTCACGCACCGCACCCCCCGGCGGTCGCGCCGGTCGAGCCCTGGCTCGCAATCTCATGCGGGCCCGCTCCGGCGCAGGCCGCCCGCTTGACAGCCGCGGTATCTTGGTACCATGGTACCAGAGACGATCCTCGTCGATCGCGTCCAGACCGGGGTCCGCCTCGAGAGGCGACTCCTCAGGGTGCTCAAAGCGCTGGCCGCATACCTCGATCTATCGATGGGTGGGCTACTCGAGGGCGTGCTCCTCCACGCCTTCGAGGGACGCACGCCATTCAGCCCGGAGACCCGAGCGCAGATCGCGACGCTGCGGTCCGTGTACGGCTTGACCCTGACCGCCGCCGACAGCCACCTCCTCGTGGACCGGGCCGGCACCGGCACCACCGCCGAGCTGTCGCCACAGGTCCGGCCGCGTCGGCCGACACGCCCGCATCCGCGGCCGCGGGCGCGGTGACGAGTCAGGCCATGGACACCGCCGGTGCGCCGCCACCCGGCGAGACGCCGCTCCGCCGGACGTCGGGGCGATGGTTCCGGGCGCTCTACGTTGGATGCATTGTCGCCCTGAGTCTGCAGGCGATGCACGGTGCGGTAAGCCTGCGCGACCATCACGCATGGCTCCCCGCCTTGGAGATCCTCGGCGCCGTCCTCCTGCTCGGACGACGGGTGCAGCGGGCGGGCCTGGTGATTCTGCTCGCCGTCTATCTGATCGCGGCCGTCGTGACGCTTCACATGGGGCACCTCCCTCTGTACCTCGTCCTCTATGCCGGGACCGCGATCTTCCTCGTCCGCTCCGAGGGCTGAGCCATGCGGTAGAGGGGCACGCGAGTTGCCCGGGGTACACCGCAGAACCAGAGCGGAGGTTGCCCCGCGCATACGAACACTCTGGGGCCCCCCGGATCAACGGCGGCGCCCCCCACGACGACACCGACCGGTCCCCCGCGTGCCATTGGGGACTACGCCATCATTGGCGACGGTCGATCGGCCGCACTCATCGCGCACGATGGCTCGCTCGAGTGGCTGTGCTGGCCCCGATTCGACAGCCCCTCGTGGTTCGCCGCGCTGCTCGACGCCGAGCGCGGCGGGCGATTCGTCGTTCAGGCCCACGGGCCATTCGCATTGCACCGTCGGTACGTCGGTGAGACCAACGTGCTCGAGACGACGTTCGAGACGAGTGGGGGCCTGCTGCGCGTCACCGACTGCATGCCCGTCACTTCGGAGCGAGAGAAACGGCGTGCCCTGTGGCCGCACCACGAGATCCTGCGCCGTGTAGAGTGCGTCGAAGGCGAGGTCAGGCTGGACATCATTTGCGAGCCTCGCCCGAATTACGCGACATGCCGACCACGCCTGCAGGACTGTGGCCGACTCGGCGTGTACTGTCAGGTGGGCCACCAGCTGCTGACGCTCCGGAGTGATGTGCCGCTCGGCATTGCACCCGATGGCAGTAGCGTACAGGCACAGGTTCTGCTGCGACGCGGCGACCGTCGATATCTCTCGCTCACATTCGCCAGCGGTGAGCCCGCGATCCTCCCCTCACTCGGCGCGGATGCTGACGCGAGACTCGCCGCGACGCTGACCTGGTGGGAGCGATGGACAAGCCAGTGTACGTATCGGGGCCCCTATCGCGCAGCCGTCCTGCGCAGCGCACTCGCCCTCAAGCTGCTGGTGTACGCCCCCTCCGGCGCCATCGTCGCCGCGCCCACCACATCGCTGCCGGAGTGGCTCGGCGGCGTGCGAAACTGGGACTACCGATACTGCTGGCTGCGGGATGCTTCCCTGACCGTGCAGGCGCTGCACGACCTCGGGTATCCTACCGAGGCGTTGGCGTTTCTGTCCTGGCTCATCCACACCACGCGGATCACGCGCCCAGAATTGCGGGTTCTGTACGATGTCTACGGCGACCATCCGCCAGCGGAGTATGAGGTCCCCCACCTCGGCGGGTTCGCCGCCTCACGACCGGTGCGCGTAGGCAACGCCGCTGCGGGCCAGCTGCAGCTCGATGTCTATGGGGAGGTCATCGACGCTGCCTATCAGCTCATCTCACGCGGAGAGCGGATCGACCGAACGACGGCGCAGATGCTCACAGGCTTCGGCGAGACCGTGTGTCGTCGCTGGCGGGAGCCGGACGCCGGCATCTGGGAGATCCGGGCGGAGCCGCGGCACCACACGTATTCCAAGGCCATGTGCTGGGTCGCCCTGGACCGGCTCCTTCGCCTCCACGAAGCCCAACATCTGCGCGTGCCGACCCAACGGTTCGCTGCGGAACGAGACATCATCCGACAGCAGGTCGAGACGCACGGGTTCAATGCGCAGCTGCACAGCTACGTCAGCGTGTTCGACGGTGACGACGTGGACGCAAGCCTCTTGCAGCTGGGGCGGCACGGTTATGTCGATCCGGCGGACCCACGGATGAGAGGGACGCGGCAACTCATCACGGAGCGCCTCGGTGCGGTGGGATTGCTCTACCGCTACCGGGTCGGCGATGGCCTCCCCACCGGCGAGCACGCGTTCGGCATCACGAGCTTCTGGGCGGTCACGGCGGCCGCGCAATCTGGCGATGTAGCAGAGGCGAGAGCGGCGCTCGAGCACCTGTTGCGCTATGGCAATGACGTGGGACTCTACGCGGAGGAGATCGACGCGAACACCGGGGCGGCCATCGGCAACTTCCCGCAAGCGTTCACGCACGTGGGGCTGATCGACGCGGCGTTGGCGGTGGAGCAAGGCCGACGTGGGCCACCTGCGACGCAACCGGTGTCGTCGGCCGAAGCAGCGGTCGGTCGGCCGTCCACCCTCGACGAGGGCGCCGCATGAACCTGATTAGCATCTCGCTGTGGGGACTCGTCGCGACGGTCGTGATGACAACGATCACGGCCAGCGGGCAGCCGCTCGGCCTCTCGCGCGTGAGCTTGCCGTTCATCCTCGGCACCATGTTCACTCCGGACCGTGGACGCGCTGGCGTCGTCGGCTTCGTCGCGAACATTGTCATGGGCTGGGTCTTTGCACTGCTATATGCACTGGCGTTCGAGCATCTGCACGCGGCGCGCTGGTGGATAGGCGGGATCTTTGGAGTGTTTCATGGGCTCTTCGTGCTGGTCATCCTCATGCCCCTTCTCCCCGGCCTGCATCCTCGTATGGCAAGTGAGCTCCGCGGGCCGCAGCCGACCCGTGAGCTCGAACCGCCGGGCTTCATGGCGCTCCACTACGGCCGCTGGACCCCCGTGGTCATCCTCTTCGCGCACATCGTCTACGGCGTCATCGTGGGGGCGTTCTACCAGCTAGCTAGTGGGTAGGGACTAGTGGCTAGTGGCTACTGGTTAGTGAATCAACCGTACACCCAGCGACCGCGAACCTGTCACTCGCCGCGAGCTTTTCACTAGCCACTAGTCCCCAGCCACTAGTCCCCAGCCAGTAATCCCCAGTCCCCTTGACCCTATACCACGGTACAGGGTTTACCGTACATCCATGCGCATCGGCCAGATCGCCTCAGGAGCATCGGTCAACATTCAGACGATCCGATACTATGAGCGGCGCGGACTGTTGCTACCACCCAGTCGCCGATCATTGGGGTATCGAGACTACGAGCCGGACGCGGTCGATCGCGTCCGTTTCATAAAGCACGCCCAGGCCCTGGGATTCACGCTGCGCGAGATCGCCGAGTTGCTCGCGCTCCGTGTCCGGTCGGATCGCGCCTGCGCCCGAGTCGAGGCCCGGGCCGAGTCCGCGATCGCGCGCATCGACGAGAAGCTCCTTCAGCTGCACCGAATCCGAGATGCCCTGACCCAGCTCGTCATGGCGTGCCGCACGCAGGACCTCACGGGGGAATGCCCGATCCTGCACGCACTCGAAGAGACCGACGACTCATGATCCCGACCGTCGAGCTCATCTTCGACAGCGCGTGTCCGCATGTGGAAGCAGCGCGGGAGCAAGTCCGTCAGGCGCTCGCGCAGACCGGGCAGCGTGCCGTGTGGGTCGAGTGGGACCGAGCGGCGCCGGACGCGCCGGCGTATGCGCGGCTATATGCATTGCCAAGCGTGCTGGTGGCGGGTCGCGATGTCGCGGGCGACTCTCCGCTGGACGCCGGACCAGGATGCCGGATCTACCGGGACGCGAGAGGCACACCCCTCGCGGCGCCCACCACACAGATGATTCTGACCGCCTTGGCTGCGGCCGCAGGAGATACTTGAGATGGACCACGCCACGCACGTCGATCTCGCCGCTGGAGAGGGATCCATACAGACGCAAGGCGCAACGAGGGGACCCTGGGTTGCGGGCGGTGCGGCAGCGGGCGCGCTCGCGATCGCGACAGCGGCAATTTTCGCGGGCCTGTGTTGCATCGGTCCGGTGACGTTCCTCTTGTTGGGTGCCGGCGGCGCGGTGGCAGCGGCGGGCCTCGCTCCCTATCGGGGCCCACTTCTGGCCCTTTCGGCCATCTTGATCGCTGCCGGGTACTGGCGAGCCAACCGTAGCAACAAGGTCGGTGCCGCCGCGTGCTCAGTCCGTGTCGGCCGCTGGATCCGCGTGAGCCTCACGATTGCAAGCGTGGCGTGGGTTATCGCGGCTGCGTTGTGGCTGGCAGAACGATGAGACGCATCTGGCAGATGGCGGTCGGAGCACCCTTCCTCCTCGCGGGCAGCTGTATGCCGAAGGCGGCACCAGCACCTTTTCGACAGCTCGGAGCGGCGGCCGCGCCACTCCGAGGCGCGTTCAACGCAGACGTCGGTAAGGTGCGAGTCGTGATGCTCGTCGCGCCAACGTGAGGGGAGTGCCTTCGGGGGGCTTCCGAAGTCGAGCAGGTCCTGCTCGCCAAACAGCCAGATCCGCGTCTCGTGACCTTCGTCGTGTGGGTGCCGAAGCTGTACGGTGAAGCGTCGGACGTGCCCACGGCGACCCGCTTCGTCTCTGACCCGCGCGCACAACATTTCTGGGATGATTCATCGGTGCTCGTCCACCAGTATGACACCGTGCTGGGGCTTGGACAGGACGCGTGGGATGTTTACATGATCTACGGCCCGCAGGCGCGATGGGATGGCGCGCTCCCCCCGGCTCCGATTTTCTGGATGCATCAACTGGATCTCCCAGCTCATCCCGGAGCCTCCGGCTCCTACCTGAATGCGCAGGTATTTGCTGCCCACGCTGACTCGGCGCTCGAGACACGCACGCCGGTTAGACCGACGAGCGGCCCTCCCCGCAATGCGGCAAGCTCGCACGACAACGTGCATGCTGCGAGGCGGGCGTCGGTGATCTCACGCCGATGTGCCGAGGCATCCACGGTCTGAGGAAGGCTGGCGCCAGACATTCGTTTTCGCTGCGTTCGGGGTGATGCGACGACCACCTCGGTCGCCGGCTCGCGTTTGAGCCGACTAGCCCGATCCTTGCTTTTGGTAGCGCTCGTGCCTTCTCCAGCTCACCTCACGAGCGGCCCGCGGCCGCTCCCACACAGGGAAAGACCATGAGCGTCTCGTCGCGATTGCAGTGTGCTGTGATCGCCGTCGCGGTTCTGCCGTGTCTGGCGACGGCTCAGTCCGGTGTGCTCGGCAACACTCCCGTAAGCGCACCGGGAACGTCATATCAAGCGCCCGCCGCCCCCGCCGAGATTGCGGTGAATTCCGCACCGGTGCCGCGAAACGCCGCAAACGGGGAGGCGACTGCGATTCCCGCGCCCAATCTCGAGACGGATCCGATCCCCGCGCAAGCCGACAAGGCACCGACGAGCACCGTGCCGGCCGACGCGCAGGTCGCGGAGACGAGCGGCCCGAGTCTCTCGTCCGCCACGGCCGGATTCCAGTCGCGGTCCGCGCAACTCACTCGACAACAGATGGCCGATCGTGCGATGGATCAAGACGGAGGTGGTCGCCGCGGGATCGGGCGGGACGCCGTGCTGATGATCATTGGAGGCGCCGCGATTGTTGCCGGCGCGATTGTGGGCGGCGGCGCGGGCACGGCGCTGATCGTCGTCGGAGCCGTGATCGGTGTGACGGGGCTCGTGTTGATCTTGAGTTGACGACGACGTGATGCAGTGGCGACGGCCGTTGGCCGACGAGTGCGTCGCCCTACGGCCGCTGGGCTACGTCCTAGTCGTGATCGCCTCGGTCGCGCCGCTCAATCAGCTGACTGACGGATGGGAGATGCCCGTCGGCCTCGCGCATGCGGGATGCAAATTGTGGCGTGACCCCGTGATCGCGAAGATCGACGAGGTCTTCGATCGTGAGATGGTCGTATCCCATGTCCCGGTACGCGCTCGCGTCCCGGCCTTTGACACCGTGGTCACGGGCGGCGAGGAGGTCGTCGGTCGACGCGCTCGCGAACCCTGCTCGGCCCATCTCATTGATGTAATGCGCATCGACTCCGTGGTCGCGGAGCTCCAAGAGCACCCGGGTGCTGAGCTTCGTATAGCCCACCGCGGCCAATGCGCGCACGTAGTGCGGGTCTACTCCGTGGTCGCGCAGCTCGACGAGTGACTCGATCTCCCCCACGCGGTAACCCAACGAATCCAGCCCTTTCACAAAGTCCAGATCGACGCCGTGCTGGCCGGCGGCGATCAAGTCATCGATCTGGGGCGGCCGGTATCCCTCGGCCTTGAGCTCATCGAGAAACGCGTAGCTAATGTCGTAGAGCGCGAGTTGAAACTGTTGGGCACTCGTCGGCTGCTGGAGACCGCGCTGCGAGAGCGCGGCCGCGTAGGCTGCATTGGGCGCGAAGTCGAATGTGCCGGCCGCCCGGCCGCGGCCGCCCCGGCCCTGGCAGACGAAGGTGCCCGCATCGCGCACGACCCGGAACTCGATCGGCCCATCCGACCCACGAAGCTGCTCGGGCGTCACGCCCTGGAGCGCCGTCACCGGGACGTCGATGCTCGTCTCGTCGCGATCGTTCCGCGATTCCCACGTCTCGAAGCGCAGCTCGACAGTAGCATGGCGGTCGGAGCCCATCTGCTCGAGGGCGAGCAGCTTGCCGCGACGGTCATCGCGAATCAATGAATATTATTCCGGATCTCGCGTGGCAGTCGCATTGGCTGTACTGGGTGGCTCCGATCACGGCGATGCTGGTCGCCACACGCGTCTACGACGCGCTTCGAAACGCGTCCGCGCCCCCTCCGGCCGTCCGCGACACCGTGATCGGTCTGGAAGGACCGGTGGACGATTCGACCACCGGTTAGGCGCTTTTTCTCTTGCGCGGCGCCGCTGCCACCAACGCTTCGAGCGTAAACACCAGGCCGACGACGTCCGCGACACACTTCGCGCAGCGATGCCCGCGCTGATAGCCGTCGACAGTCGTCGCGACTCGCCGCAGATCGTAGACCTGGCCGCGTCGCTGGCAGGCGTCGCACTGTCGCGTTGTGCTGACAGGTAGCGGTGCGAGCGCCGCATCGATCGCCGCGCGCCACTCCTCGGCCGACCCGTACACTCGCAGGGTCTCCTCACGCCGCTCGCCCATCAACTGATAGGGTTCGTCGCTCACGGGTCATTGCTCCGACTAAGGGAAAAACGCCTTGTCCCGACCGAAGCGACGCATCCACTGTCGCGGACGTCACACGGATCCTATCCTTGTCCGGCCTTTTCCTTCCCTCCTCACCCTCTCGTCATGCGCGCATTCACTGGTGGGCTTGGGTGGCTGTCCCAGCGTCGTTCCCGGCGTAGCCTGGGTTATGGCAGCTTGGCAGCGTTGACCGCCGTTCTCACATCGGCCGCCCCTCCACGGCGGGTAGCACGATTCGACCTCCTCATCCGCCACGCCCGCATTGTCAATGGCACCGGGAACCCGTGGTTTCGGGGTGACGTCGGGGTGAGCGGTGACCGCATTGCCGCCATCGGCTCGTTCGATCCCGCCGATGCCACGCGGGTCATCGACGCGGCCGACCGCGTGGTTGCCCCGGGCTTCATCGATATGATGGCCGAAACGGCGGTACCGCTCATTGTCGACTCGATCAGCGCCGAGAGCAAGCTGCGTCAGGGAGTGACGACGATATTTGTCGGCGAGGGGGACTCGGATGCTCCCACGGGTGGCTCGGTGCCGCCGGACACGGCGACCGCCGCCGGCGAACATGTCACCTGGCAGACGTTCGGCGACTTTGCGGGGATCCTCGAGCGAAAGGGAATCGGCGTCAACGTCGCCTACAACGTCGGGGCCGCCCAGATCCGACGGGTCGTGCTCGGTGACCAAGACGTCCGTCCTTCGCCAGCGCAGCTCGCCCAGATGCAGGCGCTCGTCACCACCGCAATGCGCGAAGGCTCGGTCGGCGTGTCGAGCGCGCTCATCTACGCGCCCGGCACGTATGCGACGACCGCCGAGCTCGCGGCACTGGCGCGCGCCGCGGCACCCTATCACGGTGTGTACTTCACACACATGCGTAGCGAGAGCAATCAGCTCCTCGACGCAATCCGCGAAACGATTCGCATCGGCGTCGAGGCCGGAGTGCCAGTCCACATCTATCATCTCAAGGCCGCGGGGCAGGAGAATTGGCCTCTCATGCCTCGGGCGCTCGCCCTCATCGACAGCGCGCGCGCGGCGGGTATAGAGGTGACAGCAGACGTGTACCCGTATATCCGGAACGGCATCGGACTCAGAGCCTTCCTCGACCCGCGCCACTACGTCCAGGGGAGTGACCCCTTTCTGAAGACCATCTCCGACTCCGCCGTGCGGCGTCGGCTCCGGCACGAAGTGGAGACGGGGACGGACTGGGAGAACTGGTACCGACACGTCGGCATGAACTGGGACAAGGTGCTCATCACGGGCGTTCCTTCGGGGGCCGATACGAGCGTCGTCGGCCTCTCGATCGCCGGCGTGGCCAAGCGTCGAGGCGTCGATGCGTGGTCCGCATTCTTCGACCTGCTCGAGGCACCAGGCGATGTGGACGTCGCGCCAGAGAGCATGGATGAAGCACAGAAGCGCCTGGCCTTGCGTGCCCCCTACGTCGCGATCGACAATGACCAGCGGCCGGTCGACCCGGCGGCTGTGCGGAGCGCGCATCCACGGGCGTTCGGGACGTTTCCGCGAATCCTCGCGAAGTATGTGCGGGAGGAGCACGTGATCTCGTTGGAGGAAGCGGTCCGCAAGAATGTCGTCATTGCCTGCGAACATCCTCGGGCTGCATGACCGTGGACGTATCGCGCCGGGAATGATCGCGGACCTCGTCCTCTTTGACCCGGCCCGCGTGCAGGACCACGCGACCTTCACCAAACCCCTCGTCTATTCGACCGGCATCGACGTCGTGATCATCAATGGCCACCTGGTGCTCGACGCGGGCCACATGGTCGACTACCGAGCGGGCCGGGTGCTGCGACATTGAGAGCGGTTGATCGCGCCGCGCTCGGGGCTGGCCCAGAATGTGCTGCATGTTTACTCGCCGTTCGCCAATGTCGTGTCGGACCTTTCGCAGGGCTCAATGGACTCGCCGCGGGATGCTGCTGCTGTTCCAGCGCCATCGTTGCCCAACGCCAGTATCCGGCGGCAGGAACCCGCGTGGGTCATGGACTGCCCCGGTGTGGCATTCCTGGACTCGAAAGGCGCGTGGTGGTGTGTGTCCGAGCGACCGTGTCGCGCGATGGACCCGCCCGGCATGCGCTGCCTCGTGTTCATGTCCGAGGCCGTCGTCCGTCGCGTGCTCTGCTTCCCGCTGGGTTGGCGCCACCTCACAGCGGAGCAACTCGAGGCGTTGAGCTGGCAGCGCTGACCGGTGCAGCGTGCTGCCGCGGCGGTCCGCTGACATTCGCTACTTCAGCGTCGCAGAGCGATGGCTGCTGGCCGTTTGGCCGACGCGGTCCACTCTGCCGGCGACAGGTGATGGCCGTGTGAGCGCCAGCGTACGAGTGGTTCGGGGATACGATTGTCCGGTGACTCCGGATACGTGTAGCCCCGCTCATCGGCCCAGCCGAGCCCGAGGAGCGTGAGCCAGCCACGCGCGCTTGCGGTTCGGCCGCCCCCACCTGCGTTGCTGATCGCTAGCAAACGAGTCCTGCCATGGCTGATCGCGGTGGCGTTCTTCATGGAGTCGCTGGACACGACGATTCTCAATACCGGGGTGCCGACTATCGCCGCGGCACTCCACGTTGCCCCGCTCAGCATGAAGTCGGTGCTGGCAAGCTACACGCTGAGTCTTGCGGTCTTCATTCCCATCAGCGGCTGGATGGCGGACAGGTTCGGAACCCGCCGGGTGTTCGCCTCCGCGATCGGCATCTTCACGCTGGGCTCATTTCTCTGCGGCGTGTCGACCAACATCCACGTCCTCGTAGCGTGTCGCATCCTGCAGGGCAGTGGCGGAGCCATGATGGTGCCGGTCGGGCGGCTCACGATCGTGCGGACGTTCGCCAAATCCGAACTGGTTCGCGCCATGAGCTTCGTCGCCATCCCGGGCTTGGTCGGTCCGATGCTGGGTCCCATCGTCGGCGGCGTGATCGTCGCGTACCTGCCCTGGAGGCTTCTGTTCTTCGTGAACATTCCGATTGGCCTCTTCGGTCTGTACATGGTTTATCGGCACCTGCCCGACTATCGCGAAGCGCACACCCATCCCCTTGATGTGACCGGGTTGATGCTCTTTGGATCGGGAGTGGCGCTGCTCTCCTACGTGCTGGAGGTATTTGGCGAACACACGCTGAGCACGCGCGAAATTGTGGGAGCCCTGGCCGTGTCGGTCCTCCTCTTAGCCGGCTACGGATTGCACGCGATGCGGGCGGCATACCCGATGCTTGATCTCGCCCTCTTTCGGATTCGCACCTTTCGGGTGGCCGTGAGTGGCAGCTTCCTGACCCGCCTCGGAATCGGCGGCATCCCATTTCTCTTTCCTCTTTTGTACCAGGTGGGCCTTGGGTTCACGCCGGTTCAGTCCGGGCTGCTCATCATGCCGCAGGCGTTCGCCGCCATGAGTCTCAAAGCGACGATGCCGCGCATTCTGGCGCGCTTTGGATACCGCGCCATCCTGGTCTCAAACACTCTCCTCATCGGCGTGCAGATCATGCTGTTCGCGAATTTTGGGATCGATACACCGGTGTGGCTGATCGTAGCGGAAGTATTCTGCTACGGATTCTTCACGTCGCTCCAGTATACGAGCATGAACACGCTTGTCTACGCAGACGTGAGCGAAGAACAGGCAAGCAACGCGAGCACGATCGCCAGCACGATGCAGCAGATGGCCATCAGTTTCGGCGTGGCTTCAGCGTCGTTAGTGACTGCGTTCTTCATTCCCGATCGCCACACCTCGGATCCCGCGCAATTCATTCACGGCGTCCACCGAGCATTTCTTGTACTTGGCGGCATGACCCTCGTCTCCACGATCGTCTTCCACACTTTGAGGCGAGGCGATGGCGACACAGTGAGCGGCACGGCGCTGCACGCCGACTGAAGCCCAGCGATCACGTCGCTGGGCTTCAACTCCTCCCCAAACTCCGAATCCCGAAGCCCGCCGTTTCAGTCTTCACGTGCTCGGCGTCGTCACTGCTTGCAGACGCCGTGCGGGTCGGGCTTGGGTTTGTCCACGACAGGCCGGTGGTCGAGATTGGCCACGTGCATGGCGACGTCGAACACCAATCGATCCACGCGCGCCAGGTGCGCGAAATCGATGTATTGGACCTCATCGGTCACCTGATGATAGTCCTCGTGAAGACCGGTGGTGAAGAACACGATCGGGATACCGTAACGAGCATACTCGTAGTGGTCGCTCCGACAATAGACATTCTCCGGATGGCCGTTCGCGTCGTAAGTGTAGTCGAAGATGAAAGGCTCGGGCTCCGTCTTGTTGATGCGCTCGACCATGTCCCCGAGCTCGGTCGACAGCCGACGCGACCCGACCAGCATGAGATACCGTGGACCCGCTCCCTTCCACTCATCGGCTCTCCCACGGCCCACCATGTCGAGATTGAGCTGGGTCACGATGGAGTCGCGCGACACAGTCGGGTGCTCGGTGAAGTACGCCGATCCGAGCAGACCCTTCTCCTCACCGGTGTGCCAAACGAAAAGAATCGAGCGCTTCGGCTTGACCGGCGAATGCGTGAACGCCTGCGCGATCTCGAGCAACGTCACCGTCCCCGACCCGTCGTCGTCGGCCCCGTTAAAGATCGAGTCGCGGTGCGGAGGCCTGATCCGGTGGAGAGAATCCATGTTGACATGGATCGCCGCCAGCTCCTCCGGCGTGGGCGCGGGGCCGCTTCCGAGATCCATCATTTTCCAGCGCGCCGTGTTCCACGCGCGAAGCGAATCCGCATCCACGCCGTGCGCCGCCACGCCAAGGTGATCACTGTGGGCACCCAGTGCCACGTACTCGCCGCGGAGCGCCGGGTCGGCACCTGGATATACTGCAATGACATTGCGCGCCGGCGCAGCGGGCTGAGCGTCGGTCACGCGAAGGGTCAGGTCAACCGCTACCTCGTGCACGACGCCGGGTCGCAGCCCGGCCAATGGTGCGCCCATGAGTCGCGCCGCTTCGGTCTGGGTGACGCTGACTCCCACGGGGCGCGGATCTGGCCCGGCCTCTGCCTGCGGCAGCACCAGGAGGGGACGCCTGGCTGCCTGCAACGCCGGCGCCGTCATCAGATCCAGCGTAGCGAGCGCGATTGCAGCCGCCCCGGGGTAGTGATCGAGCGCGCCTCGGAATGTCGCGACTGGCCGGCCTCCGGCGCCAAGTGACGCATCGAGTACAACGATCCGACCCCTGCTCTGCTCCGGTGTCAGCGTCACCGTCGAGTCGCCGAGGCGCCCGCCGTACACTGCGGCCGACACATTCACCGACCCGGTCGGACGAACGGGCGATTGCGCGCCCCGCGACGCGAGCGGAAACCAGTCCCGGCCGAAGACAGCAGGACTCCCGCTGACGATCATTGTCGAAGTCGTGTCGATGGAGCGATTGATCATCACGACCGTCTGGAAATACGTCCCGTTCTCGCCCGCGGGTTTGAGACCGAGTTGCCGAGCGGCGCGGGCGATGTAGTCGGTCGCCTTGACGTTCCCAATGGTCCCCGCCTCGCGGCCCAACATCGAATCGTCGGAAAACTGGGAGAGGCGTCGGCGAAGGTCAGCCGTGGTAATGTCCGGCGTGGTCGAGGACGTTCCGGATGGCGTCGACGCGTTTGCTCGGGCTGTTGCCTGCGCATCCGAGTGACCGGCGTAGGCGGCGAGAACGACGGCGACACCGAGCAGAGATGTAAAGGCTGATCGAGTCATAGAGAGTTGCAATGCAAGGAAGTCAGGTCCGCGTCGAACATGCCCCCCGGCCATCCCAACGGCAAGCGCCCACGTCGCACATGTCGACGGTCATAAGAAGGGCACTGAAAAGACGGGCACTCAGAATCGCAACCGGCGTGACTGATCAGCGGTGACCTTCCGGTGGCCCCTCGCTTTGAACACGTCGCTAGCCCGTCAGCGGCCTACGCCATAGGTTCGGGGACTCTCCTCTCACTCAGGGCATCTCGGTGGCGACCTCGGATCTGCCGGCCCAGCTCCTAGCTGCCCTCGACGGACAGTACACGCTCGTGCGTGAGCTGGGCCGCGGCGGTATGGCCACGGTGTACCTGGCGGAGGATAGGAAGCATCACCGCTCGGTCGCGCTCAAGGTCTTGCACGCGGACCTGGCCGCGTCCTTGGGGCCGGAGCGCTTCAGGCGCGAGATCACCGTCGCGGCCAAGCTCCAGCATCCCCATATCCTGTCGGTCTACGATTCCGGCGAGACGGCGACAGGTCTCCTGTGGTACACGATGCCGTACGTCGAGGGCGAAAGCTTGCGCGAGCGGCTCCGGCGCGACACGCAGCTTTCCGTCGACGAGACGATCCGGCTCACTCGCGACCTCGCCGGCGCGCTCGATTACGCGCACCAGCACGGCGTGCTGCATCGGGACATCAAGCCGGAGAATGTGCTGCTGACACGGCAGGGAGACGCGTTGCTCGCTGACTTCGGCATTGCGCGCGCACTGGCCGCGGGCAGCGCGTGTGAGCCCGGGACCAGCTCGCTCACGGCCACCGGTCTCGCCGTTGGCACGCCGCAGTACATGAGTCCAGAGCAGGCGTCGGCGGAGCGCGACCTCACCGTGCGGAGCGACGTCTACTCGCTCGGCGCCGTGGTGTACGAGATGCTGGTCGGTGAGCCGCCCTTTACCGGCCCCACACCGCAGGTCGTGCTGGCCAGGATGGTGTCGGGCGAGGCACCCTCAGTGCGTCGGTCGCGTCCGACGGTGCCGGAGACGGTCGACGCGGCGCTGCGGAAAGCGTTGGCGCCGGTGCCGGCCGATCGATGGGCCACGGCAGGCGAGTTTGGCGCAGCGCTCGAGCGCAACGAGGTAACGAGGCACGCACCGGCCCGGTGGCCGCGCAGCCAGCGCGTCTCGGTCGCCGCGCTGACGCTCACCCTGGGGTTTCTCATCGGCGCGGGGCTCCTCTTCGCCTGGCGACAACGCACAAGCCCGGACGGTTCAGCGAGTAGCGGGCCGGTTCGTATTGCGGTGCTCCCCTTCGACAACCTGGGCGACTCGGCCGATGCGTATTTCGCCAATGGGTTGACCGATGCCGTCCGGAGCAAGCTCACGGCAGTGCCCGGGATCGAGGTCATCGCCTCGACGAGCTCGGGGCAATACCGGCACTCGACGAAGTCGCCCCACCAGATCGCGCAGGAGTTGGGCGTGCGCTACCTGTTGGTCGGCAAGGTGCGCTGGGCCAAGGCCCCAACCGGGGGGCTCAGTCGCGTCCAAGTGAGCCCGGAGCTGATCGAGGCCAATACTGCGGCGGACAAGTGGGCGGTGCCATTCGATGCACCCTTGACCGACGTATTTCAGGTGCAGGCCGATATTGCAGCCGAGGTTGCGCAGCAGCTCCGGGTCGCACTCGCCCCGGCAACACAGCATACGCTGGCCGAGCGGCCGACAGGCAATCTCGACGCCTACGACGCCTATCTCCGAGGCCGAGACGCAGGGCGGAGAATGAGCGGGCCGGCAGCGCTGCGCGCAATTGAGGCCTCGTATCGAGAGGCCGTCCAGCTCGACTCCACCTTCGCACTCGCGTGGGCCGGGCTCGCGACTGAATACGCGCTGATCTACTCGCAAGGGACGCCGTTGCCAGCCGTGGGGGACTCGGCGCACGCGGCCGCCACGACGGCGCTCGCTCTCGCCCCCGACCTGCCAGAGGCACATATAGCCCTGAGCATCTATTTTCTCAATGTCGCAGACGATTATGCACAAGTGCTGGCGGAGGACTCAGCCGCCCTCGTCCTTGCGCCCAACAACTCACAAGCACTCAGGGTAGCCGCGGCCGTTGAGCAGCGCCTCGGTCGGTGGGAGGCGGCAGGGCGTCATGCGCAGCAGGCCGAGCGCCTCGACCCACGTAGCGCCGGTGCTGCGATCACCGTTGGTGACCTGGAGCTCTGGCGTCGCGACTATCCGGTCGCTCGAACCGCGTTCGACCGGGCGATCTCCCTTCAGCCGGGGGATGTCGGAGGCGTTGAGTCGCGGGCAATGGTGGCGCTCGCCCAAGGCGATCTCGCTGGCGCGCGCGGCTTCATACGGGCGGCCCTGGGGCGAATCGATACGACGACTGTCGTGGCATACACGGCCATGAGTGACGATCTCGGGTGGGTGCTGGACAGTGCAGAGGAGCAGGTGCTCTTTCGACTTGGGCCGGCAGCATTCGGCAATGATCTTGGCGGCCGGGCGCTCGTACTGGCGCAGCAGTACGCGTTCCGTGGCGACATGCGTCGCGCGCGCGTCTATGCCGACACCGCGCGGGCGGCATTCGAGGCGGCCCTCAAGACCACGCCCAACGACGCTCAACAGCATGCGGTGCTGGGCCTCGCGCTCGCGTACCTGGGCCGGAAAGCGGATGCGGCGCGCGAAGGTGAGCGCGCCGTCGCACTCCGCCCTCTCGCGAAGAACCCATATTTCGGCCCCTACCTGCAACACCAACTCGTGCGGATCTACGCGCTGGGAGGGGAGCCCGAGAAAGCGCTCGACGCACTGGAGCCGCTCCTCAAGGTCCCGTACTGGCTCTCTCCGGGGTGGCTCAGAGTCGACCCCAACTTCGTGTCGCTCCGCGGCAATCCGCGCTTCGAGCGGCTCGTCGCGCAACCAGCCGCGACACCGGCCGCGTAACGCCACGACCAGGGGAATAAAGGCAGCGTCGAACAATGCCGCCCACGCCGCAACGGTACGCACAGTGGGGTACGTACGACGAACTTCCACTGGCGAGCACAGGATTGATCGCGTAGCATCGGCAACCATCTCCAGCGATAGTTCGACTCGATGCCGCATGGGTGGCAATGACCGCAACCACGACGAAATGGCTCCGCGGAATCGGACTGACGGCTGTGGCCATCATTGTTCTTGCCGCGATCATGGTAGCCGTCTTGACTGCTCGTGTGACGCTTCCCGGCGAAGAGTTGGTGCCCGCAGGTCTGCGTCGCAATCAGGCCGTCTACGTGAAGATGCGCGACGGCGTGCAGATCGCGGTTGACATCTGGCTGCCCGCGGATCTTCGTGCGAATGAGCGCGTGCCGGTGCTGATGCAGACGACGCGCTACTGGCGTACCAACGAGATCGGATGGGCGTTTCGTGCGCTGACTGCGCTGCACCGAGCACCTGCAGAACTGCCCGATCCGCGAACGGAATACTTCAACAACCGGCGATTCGCGATGCTCCTGGTCGATGCGCGCGGCAGCGGGGCGAGCGAAGGTGTGCGCGTGTCGGAATATTCTCCCGATGAAATTGCCGATTTGGGCGAAGTAGCAGGCTGGGCCGCCCGACAGCCCTGGTCAAATGGGCGAGTGGGAACCTGGGGCATTTCGTATGACGGCAACACGGCCGAGCTGTCAGCGGTGCCGAACAATCCCGCCGTCCGTGCGGTCGCGCCGCTCTACGATGACTTCGACACGATGTTGGGGCTCGAACGGCCCGGCGGCGTTTATGACGTCGGCATGATCCAAAATTGGAGTGATGTGGTGGGCGACATGGACCGCGACGACGTGTGCGGCGTATTCAAGTTCGCCGGCTGGAAGTGCTGGTACACACGTCAGCTGATGGCCGGTGTCAAGCCGGTGGACTCCGACAGAGGTGGCAAGCACCTCCGCGACATCATCTCGCAGCGGCACAACCCTCCCCTGACGAGCAGTCTGGCGACGACCGAATTCCGCGGCGACACCTTCGAGACCTCGAAAGGCCTCATGACCCTGGCTCAAATCACGCCGTACGGTTTGCAGAGGCAGATCGAATCATCGGGAGTGCCGATGATGGTCTGGTGCGGCTGGCTCGACGCGGGCACGTGCGACGGTTCCCTGAGCCGCTATCGCAATTTCAAAAACGTGCAGCAGGTGGTGATCGGCCCGTTGTCGCACGGCGGCGGGTACGATGTTGACCCGTTTCTGCCGCTCGACGAGCACCGCCCAGCCAATCCACCTCGAGTGGAGCAATTGCGCATGCTTGCGGACTTCTTCGACCGTGTCCTCCGCAGCGATCCGCCCGAACCGATCACTTCCGGTGTGCATTACTACATGCTCGGCGAAGGCCAGTGGCACGACACCCCGGTTTGGCCGCCCGCCGGGCTGCAGAACCGCCGGTATTTTTTCGCGGCCGATCATGCGCTTGTCGACCAGAATGCCATCACCAGCGAGCGCGAGCGATTCGTACACGGTGGATTTTTCAACGACGACAGGCGCCCATAACCGCTGGAAGACGAATTTGGGCGGGGGCGATGTGATTTACCCAAACCGCGCCGAAGAAGACAAGAAGCTGCTGACGTACACGAGCGGGCCGCTCGAGACGGATCTGGAAATCACCGGTTCGCCGGTGGTGACGCTCGAGATGGCTTCGACGACGAGCGATGGCGCCGTGTTCGCGTATCTCGAAGATGTCGGCCCGGATGGCCGCGTCACGTACGTCGATGAAGGGATCCTGCGCACGATCAACCGAAAGATCACAACGAAGCCTCTGCCGTACGTGCCGCTCGGCCCTGCGCACAGCTATCTGCGGACCGATGCGGAACCCATGCCCGCGGGCCAGTCGGCGGAGATCGCGTTTTCAATGTTCCCGACGTCGATGCTGCTCCATAAGGGGCACCGCATCCGCCTGGCGCTGGCGGGTGCCGACGCATCGAATGTTCGAGCGGATTCCGACTAACGTAACGCCGACTTGGACTGTGTATCGCGAAAAAAGCCGGGCCTCTTCTCTTGACGTGCCCGCGAGAACGCGGTGAGCATTCATTGAGTTCGCGCACGTGCAAGGCGTAGTCACCGGGACGTCAAGCCAGGCAACGTCCTGATCGCTGGAAACGCGGTGGCCGCAGAACCCAAGCGGGTACTGCGAGTGCTCATCGCCGGCGGACCCGCATCGTGAGCATCGAGCGCAAGCTCCAAGCGGTGTCCGAGCCCCCAGGATTGCAATGCCTTGCGGGACTACGACGTGGCCCGGCCAGTTCCGTCGATCCTGCAATCATGACCCGGCGGCGTCCTGCGACGACGGAGCCTGAGAGCGGCGTCGACGTGGTCAGGTCCACCGCCATTACCGTGTGTGCCCCAATGGCGACCAGTGTCTTGTTGTCTCCCGATACGACGAGACTTCGGGCGCCGAGCGGCAACGACGACACATTCACAATTCGCCCGGCTTGCGGATCGAACGGGTCGGGCGCGCCATAGGACGGGCCCATCGCGTACTGCAACACCATCGCCGACGCCGTGTCGGCGCAAGCGACATCTCCCGCAGTGCACGCGGATGCCACGGCATATGCATCGGTGCCGTTGGAGGCAATGGTCGCTCCGAGGAGCGTGTCAAGCCCTAGCGCTCCTCCGCCTGGATTGAAGAAGACCCAATGCCCCACCATCACCACTCCGCTCGCCGCGTTGCTAACCGCGACAGAGAATGGTTCCGTGGGGTTCCAGGCCCCCCCACCACCCTCGGTGACATGCGTCGAGGCGTTGTACCAAATCCCTCCGTCGCCCGGCGAGTAAACAATGGTCCCGTCTCCCGAACGCGCCAGTGCCGGGGGCGCCACGGGGAAAGGGTCCTCAACGGTGAGAGGGTTCAAGAGTGTCGTATCAGTCGTCATATCGAGCCGCTCGGCGATGTAGCTCCCGGGCGGCGTATTGCTCGAGACCATTGTCAGCACTGCGTGCCCATCTGCCGCGACGCGAACCCGATGGATGATCGTCTCGCCCCGAGCGTAAAAGTTTGGGTGCACCGGAATGGCGCCCACAATTTGTGGACTCCCTGCCAGCTGCACGACTACCAGTGACGTTGCCGTATCCAGCACCACGAAGAGCGAGTCGCCACCCGGGGTGAGATCGACCGAGATGGGCCGGCCGTCGAAGGAAATCGGGGTCTCGTAGCTCATAGTTGCGAGCGACAAGACCGCGACACGAGCACTGTCAGGCTGCGCGAGATAGACCACACCGCGGTTGGTATCGATCGCCAGGTCCGGTATAGTGTCGAGGAGCGCCGCGCTGCGCACGGGGTGCTGATTGAGTGCCGTGATCGATGCAACAGGGATGGGATAGGTCAGCCGGTTGCCATCGGCGTCGCTCGCGAAGAGCGTCACGGAAGCGCCGCTACCGGCGAGCGAATCCGGAATCGCCAGGTTGAAGTGCGCGCCTGCACTCGCTCCCGTCACCCTGATGGAATCCTGCACATTCATGGGCGCTGCGATCGCCCATCCGATCCATGCGAGATCGTGGTTGTCCGACGCCCAAACCTGCAGGGTGTCAGTTAGCCCTGCGGCAAATAACAACAGGCCGTGCCCGGCAAGCCCGTTGAACAATGGCGCCGGGAGCCCATCATGCACGACCGCGGAGTCGATCAAAGGCGGCCGAGTGTCCTTGATTTTCACCGACGCCTCTGCGGTTTGGTTCGCCGCTGGAATTTCCACCGTCAGACTGAGTTTCCCGTCTGGCACACCCGCGGGTACGACCAGCCCGAAGCTGAAGCCGTCGATGTTGGACGGAATGGCAACCGAATCGGTGCCAGCCGCCACTCCGCTGAAAGTGAGCACGAGTTCGTCGCCTACGACGGCAGCCTCGGGACGCGGGAGCGTCACCACCCACGTCAGCGTATCGCCCTGATCGACCTGCGACTGATCGAACGTCACGCCCAGAGGGCTGTCGATCGTCACCTTCGGTTCGGTGGCCTCTCCGCTGCACCCAGCAGCCGCAGTCACCAGGAGGCAAGCGAAGCGTGGCATTTGTGCGAAGCGCGGGAGTCCCCGGAAACGACGCGTGTTCGAGGCCACAACCTTCTCCAGGGCGCGTGAAGCCGCCAATATCGGATACGGATGAGTCCGCCGCAATAGATGAAGCCCAGCGACTGCGTCGCTGGGCTTCAATTCCTCGCCGAACCCCCAAATCCCGAACCCCTGACCCCGCAGTTCAAGCCCGTCAGACTTCCCAATTCGACGTGAGACCAGTGGGCCGTCCGGCGACGTTCGCGGATCGCGGAATCTCGGCCGGTATTGAGCTGGCGTCGAGTTTGACGCCGGAACCGCGTTAGGAGAAAGCGGGGACTGGCGCCCCGAAGAAAGCCATGGCCTCGAAGGATTCGCCCGACGACAAACGTCGCGCACACCGACTGGGGCGACACTGGCCGATAGCGTGAGATCGGGGTATCGTGGGAGCCCGGCGCACCGCGGAGATCCCGATGGCGATCATGAACGCCGATCAATGGCGAGTGCTACGACCGTTGATTGAGGCCGTGTTCGATCTCGAGCCGGACCAGCGATCGGCGTGGCTTGAAGATTTGGCGCGTCAATCGCCGACAGTCGCTGCGGAGGTCCGCACCCTCTTGGATCGCGACTTGGCGGCCGAGCACAGTGGCTTCCTGTCGGTGCCCCCGACCGTGCCCTGGAATGCGAGTCTGGAAGACACGCAACTCGGCGCCTATATCCTCGAACGGCCCATTGGCCACGGCGGGATGGGTACTGTATGGCTCGGTCGGCGGGCCGACGGGCGCTTCGAGGGACACGCCGCCGTCAAGCTGCTCCATCTCGCGCTGCTTACTCCCGGGGGCCAGGCCCGATTCCGCCGCGAAGGCTCGGTGCTCGCCCGGCTCAATCACCCAGGCATCGCGCGCCTCCTCGACGCCGGCGTTACGCCCGCGGGCCAACCCTACCTGGTGCTGGAATATGTCCACGGCCGCCCGATCGATGTGTTTGCACGCGAGCTCCGCCTCTCCGACCGAGTGCAGCTCTTTCTGCGCGTCCTCGAGCCCGTCGCACACGCCCACGCCAACCTGATCGTGCACCGCGATCTCAAGCCGTCGAACATCCTGATCACAGACGACGGCGCGGTGAAGCTGCTCGACTTCGGCATCGCGAAGCTACTCGCGGCCGACAGCACCTCGGGAGACCGGACAGGCCTGACGGCGGACGCCGGGCTTGCCCTGACGCCGGATTATGCGTCGCCGGAACAAGTCCGCGGGGACCCGATTACGACCGCGACCGACGTCTATTCGCTCGGCGTCCTGCTCTACGTCTTGATCGCAGGTCGACATCCCACTGCTGCGGGCTGCCGCACGCCGGGCGACGTGGTCCGCGCCCTCTATGAAGTTGAGCCGGCGCCGATCGGCCTCAGCGATCTCGACGCCATCCTTGCCCAAGCACTCCGCAAAGATCCTCGCGTGCGCTATCAGACGGTCACGGCGTTGGCGGACGACTTGCGCCGCTACCTCCGTCACGAACCCGTCCGCGCGCGCCGTGGGTCCGTGGTCTACCTGGCCAGCAAGTTCGTCCGACGGCACAGAGCAGGACTGACGGCCACCAGCCTGACTGGCGCGGCGCTCATCGGTGCGACGGCATTTTCGATCGCGCAAATGCGCATCGCGCGTCACCAACGCGACGCAGCCATCTTCGCCAACACGCGCGCCAATGCCCAAATTGAGTTCCAGGCACTCCTCACGTCGCAGCTCAGCGATCAGCCGCTCACAATGCGCGACATCCTCGATCGCGCACGCGCAGCGCTCGAGAGGCAGTACAGGACCAACCCTCAGTTCCTCACGTCGGTCCTCGTCCAGCTTTCGGATCGGTACGCCGACTTGGCAGATGCAAAAACGCGCGGAGCGCTACTCGCGCGCGCAGAATCGATCGCGATCGCCAACGGCTATTTCCCCGAGGTGGCCGAAGTGCGCTGCGACATCGCCGATAACCTTCGCATGGAGGGCCGCTACGACAGCGTGCGGCCGATGCTCCGTAGCGCCGATTCCGTCCTGCGCAATGTCCACGATCCGGACGTGCGGGTCGCCTGTCTGGACGACGAGGCGGCGTTCGAGACCGAGGCGGGCGATCCGAAGAAAGCGGTGCTCCTACTGCGGCACGCCATCGCGATTCGCGACAGCATCGGGAAAACGCACGATCCGAAATACCTCGACCTCCTCGGGAATCTGGCGGGTAGCTTGAGCGTCGCGGGTCAGCCACGCCAGGCCATTGCAATGTTCGACCGGACCCAGTCCCTGATGGATAGCGCGGGCCTGGGCACGACGATGGGGGCCGTTATTAATGAGCACAACTGGGGACTGGCGCTGCTGAAGCTCGGCGAGAGTGTGGAGGCCGAACGACGGCTCCACGATGTGATCGATCGCGCAACCGGCAGCGACCCCAGCGGCCGACTCCCGGAGCAGCCGCTGATCCACTACGCATACGTGGCGATGCTCCAGCGACACTTTGACTCCGCGCAGAAATACTTCACCATGCTGAGGAATGAGGCCGCCCAGGAGGGCAGTGCCTACTGGTCCGGCCGAGCGCTGTTCGGACTCGCGATCAGCGAACTGCGGGCTGGCCGGATCGACGAAGGTCGGCGCGACGCCGCGCGCTTTCGCGCTCTGGCACCGAACGCGAGCTTGCGCAGGACTGACGACGAAATTGTCGACTCCCGGATGTTGGACGCGGCCCTGTCACTTGCGTCGGGCGATACCGTTGCAGCGGGCCAGCCAATTATGGACGTCCTCCGTGCCGCGGGATACGACCAGGGCAAGCGACAGCGGACCTTTCACTCGGCTCTGATCACTGCGGCGGAGGCGGCCCTCGCGGCGCACGACGACACGGCAGCACTCCGGTTCGCACGTGACGCTCGGACAGTTACGATGCTCGATTCGTTGACGAATTCGAGGAGCGCGTTCGTGGGCGAGGCTCGGCTCGTGGAGGCGCGCGCCATGCTGGCGAACGGCGACACAGCGGGCGGCCGCGCGACAGTCAATGTGGCCCTTCCCGCCCTACGCGTGGGCGCAGGGCCGGCGCACGAGCGGACGCTCGAAGCGGAGCACCTCGCCGCGGCGCTCGGTGCGCACAGCCCTTAAGGCTCAGAATCCGGATCGTCGAGGAGCGCTTGATGGAGCAGCAGTCTGGCCGTCCGCCAGTCCCGCTGCACAGTCCGATCGGACACGCCGCGGAGCGCGGCGAGTTCCGTAAACGAGAAGCCGCAAAAGAAGTGGAGGTCGACGAGCTCCGCGAGGCGCGGATCGAGCGTCGTCAACTCATCGAGCGCGTCGCCAAGATGCACGAGCTCTGCCGAGGACTGCATAGCATGCGGAGCCAGTTGGTCATCACCTGTGAGAGTGATTTCGAGGTGCCGGCCGCGTTTGAGCGCCTGACGCCGGCGGGCGTAGTCGATGACGAGCCGCCGCATCGCGCGCGACGCATACGCAAAGAATCGAGGGCGGTCCACAAAGGCGAGCCCGTCGTGGCCCGCCATGTTGATATACGCCTCGTGCAGGAGGGTCGTCGTGCCGAGCGTGAGGGCACCCCCTGCGCGCCGCAGATGGCGCTCCGCCAGCCGATGCAGTTCCGCGTAACAACACGCGAATAGGCTGTCAACGGCCTCGCGATCCGACTCGTTCGCCCGCCGGACGAGCGCGGCCAGATCGACGCTGGGTGACGGCGTGTCATCGCCAGCCTGCATCCTGGACCCTCCAGTTCGACGTGCGCGGTACCCGATCTCCGAACTCCGCGGTTGCCGTCACTACACCTCCCAGTTGGACCAGACGATCCCGCGCTCGGCGCGCCGCTCGGGCGCAGCAGTGAGGGTCATGCGGAGATCGGTCCACCGGACTCGCGCGCCGAGCGCAACGAGCCGCTCGTACGCACTCGCGTACTCGCTCTGTGCGCGCAGCGCGAGCCGGCGCGCGCCGCACCGCCGCGCATAGTCCGCCAGGGCGCGCACCATCGCCTCGAGGTTCGCCTCGTCGGCCAACGCCAGCTTGAGCACCCGGAGCTCCTCCCGCGCGCGGCCCTCGACCAGCGGGGCGGTGTGGCAAAGCGCAAAGCCCGCGAGATCACTGCCCGCATAGAGCAGCACCGTGTCGCCCAGCGCGAGATGGTCCGTCAACACGATCTCGCGCGTGAAATCGTAGCCCGACAGCAACCGATCCACGAGCGCGCGACACGCCGCCACCACGTCGTCACGATCCGCTTGCGGCAGACGTCCGAGGAGCGGCGCGGCCCGATCGGCCGGCGCGGCGTCGAAGGTCAGTGTCAGGGTCAGGCGCCCGGGTACCAGACCGAGTGAGGAATAGAACCCGATGTTGTCCATCGTCCTCGGCATCGTCTCGAGGCCGATGACTCGCGACGCACCGCGCCGCAGCCACTCGATCCCGGCCCGGACGACCTCCTTCCCGATCCCGGCACCCTGCGCGTCTGGTCGGACCGCGAGTGGGCCCATCCAGCCCTCGCTGCCGGAGCGGTGCGTCATGTTGAACGCGGCGATCTCGTTGCGCTCCCCACGCCAGATCAGCGCACCCTCACCTGCGTCATCGATCGCGTACCGCCAGATCGCCGGATTCAGGAACGGCACGCGCACCCCCATCATGCCGTCGCGGCGATACCGGTCCGTGAACGCATCGCTGAACACCTGGTTCAGTGCCGGGATGTCGTCGCGCCCCGCTTGATACGGGCCCTCGAGATGCCGCGCGACTTTCCAGGTCCGAACGACCGCCATTCCTCTCTCCTTTCTGCGTGCGCGACAGCGCGCGTCACGCCGCCGAGCTCGTCACCGCGGCTTCCGAGCCCCCCACGTCCGGCGGGACCCCGGCGGGCAACTCGTCGTGGTCAACCTGCTCGACGACGGAACATCCCCGGTCCTCATCGTAGCGCACCGTGACCACGCGGTCGAGTCCCTCGCGAACGTATTCGACATGTGTGATGAGGATCACTTGTTCGAACCGGTCGCGCAGCCGATGCAAGAGCCCTACGACATTGTGCCGCCGCACGTCGTCGAGCGACCCAAACACCTCATCGAGGATGAGGAGCGAGAACGCCTGCCCCGCCCGCTCCGCAATCATCTGTGAAATCGCAAGCCGCAACACGAGATGTGCCAGGTCCTCCTCGCCCCCAGAGATCACGGGCTTGGGCACGCCGTCTTCGAGCACAATCACGTTGTACTGATCGTCCAGCTCCAGCTCCGCGTAGCGGCCCTCGGTGAGGTCGCTGAGGAACCCGCTGGCCAGCTCGGAGACTTCCGGCCGCAGCGCAAAGTTCAGATCGGTGCGCAGATCCGAAAACGCACGGTCCAACTCGTCGTGCAGGCGCTTGTCCCGCTGCAGCGCGTCCAGCTTGGTCTGCAATCGCTCCAGAGCGCGCCGACCCGCTTCGGCACTTTCGGCTGCGGTTCGCGATGCGGCGAGCTCCGACCGGGCGGCGGACGCGCCAATCTCGGCACTCCGGGCCTCCGCCGCCGCCCGCTCATGCTCCGTGCGAACGTTCTGATAGACCGACTCCGAGAAGCGGATGCTGTCGCGGCGTCCCCGCATCTCCTTCAAGCGCGCAAACACCGATCCGGCCGCCGCCTCGACCCGCGCCCGCTCGCGCCCCAACTGCGGCTCGCGCTCGACCAGCGCACCGAGCCGCGCCGCCCGCGCATCCAGCGGCGCGAGCCGCTCCACCTCGCCTTTGAGATGCGAGTGACGAACCGCATCGTAACCCGGCGGAATGGCCGCAATTTCTCGCGCCAGAGCGGCCTTGCGCTGGTCCTTCGCCGCCACGTCACGAGTCACCTGTTGCAGCTCTTGGACGGCAAGTTGTGTCTTGGCAAGCTTCCGCTCCAGCGTCCCCACGTCCTGCGTCAACGTGCGCCGCCGCTCGTCGAGCGCACGCACCTCCGTCGGCATCTGATCCAGCTGCTCGAGGCGTGCCTTGAAGTAGGCGCCGTCCACCCGCACGGTCTCCGACTGCTCGTCGAGCAGATCGAGCACCGTGCGGAAATGCCCGCCCAACGGGCGTGCACACGTCGGGCACTGCCCCTCCTCACCCGCCGCCACGAGTCGGTCGCGCTGTTGCCGCACATCGCTGTACTGCGCGCGCAGGGCCTGGAGCTTGGTCTCGGCCTCCTGGCGATCGCGCACCCACTCGGTGCGCTGCGCCTCCAGCTCGCCCTGTGTCTCCTCGAGCTCACGCCGTCGTGCCTCGAGGGCGAGCGTCACTTCTTCCTCCAACGGCGGAGCGGCGTCTAGCGTGGCACGACGCTCGCGCAGCCGCAGCAACTCCTCCTCCACCGACCGCTCCGTCTCGATCAGAGCTTGTCGACGCCCCTCCTCGCGATACGACTCGTCGGCGCGCTGGAGCTCGCCCACGAGACCCGGAAACCCCGCGAGCTCGCGCCGCAGTGGCTCGAGCTCGGCGCGCGCCGTCGCGACGTCCGCGAGCTCGCGCGTGATCCGATCTCCGTCTCGTACGAGTGCTTCTTCGTCACGCTCGGCGACCCGGAGATCCGTGAGGAGCTCCTGCAACCGGTCGCGCTCCCGCTGCACGCGCTCCCACTCCGGAGCGATCGTCGCGAGATGGGCCGCTGCCGCCTGCTCTCGCTCCTCCGACCCGGCCAGCCGCTGCGTGGCCGCCGTCAGCCGCGCCACCGTCTCTGCTTCGATCCGCTCGATCGTGTCGCGGTCCGGCATGCCGGCCCGCAGTCCCGCCATCTCGGCCGTGATCGTCTTGCGGCGGTCCCGCACCAGATCCTGCGCCGTGCGGAGCTTCTCGTACCCGAGGACGCGCGACAGGAACTTCGCGCGCTCCGACGGGCCCATCGCCGCCATGACGTTGAGCTCTTTCTGGGCCGTGAAATACGTGTTGAAGAACTCCGCCCGCGTCATCCCGAGCCGACGCTGCAGGAGATCCGTCACCCCCGTGATGGAGTTCGCGATCGGCGCGGAGGCCCCGTCGAGATAGAGCTCCGCATTGGTCAGTCCGCGCACCACGCGATACCGATGGCCCGCCAGATCGAAGTCCAGCTCGACCCGCACGGATGCGCGCGATGCCGCGCGATTGAATCGCAGCGACTCTCGCGTGCCCCGCGCGGCACTGTTGCCGTACAGGGCCCACGCGACCGCCTCGAGAATCGTCGTCTTGCCGGAGCCATTCGGACCGATGATGCCGGTCAGCCCCGTATCGAAGGTGATCCGGCTGTCCGCGTGCTGGCGGAAGTTGACCAGATGCAGGCTGTTGAGCCTCACGCGTCCGGCTCTCCCCCTTCGGATGCGACCGTCGCTGCGCTGACCGCTTCGGCTTCGGTCAGGTAGCGCAGCCCGAGGTCCACCAACGCCGAGCGATCGATGTCCGATTCGAGCAGCCGACTGTGCAGCTTGTCGCGCACGATGTCGGCCAGCGACGGCCGCCGTCCCGGTGAGCCCTGTCCGTGCAACCGAATCATCTCCGGGCGCCGTGTATCGAGCTGGAAGTGCAGGGCGCGACGCCGATACTCCCGCAGCGTTCGGTGATCGAGCTCGCGGACGACATGACGCGGGATATCTCGCACGACCAGGCGCACGATCTTGCCCTCGATCCCGCCCTCGCACTGCTCGACGAGCTCCCCGATGCGTGCGTCGACATCGCCCGCCATCAGCCCGCGGGCCGACAGTGGCGGGAGATCGACCAGCGCCCGCGGCGGGGTGATCGGATGGAACCGGGAGCGGCCACTATCGAGGTCGTACTCGATGAAGCCCTTCCCCGGAATGCCCATCTCACGCTCCTCGATCAGCTCACCCCACGGATTCGCGCTCGTGTAGTCGAGCGACCCGGAGTAGAACGTGTTGGGCGCGATGGCCCGGTAGACGTGGTAGTGCCCGAGTGCGACGTAGCTCCAGCGCTCCGGCCCGATCTCGTCCTTCGTGATCTCGACGGTGGATCGATCGGTCGCCAACGCCGCCGCGGGCAGCATGCCCTCGACTTCGCCGTGCAACAGTAGGATGTTGTGCCGGGCGGACGGGTCCGGCGTCAACGCCGGCCGCTCGCCGATCACATCAGGCACCGCGAGTAGCGAAACTCCGCGATCGGGGAACGACAGCCGATCGGACGTGGCGTCCACCACATGAATGCCGAGCGGTGCGAAGAGGCGCAGAATGCACCCCGTCTCGGCCGCACGCGGCGTGTCGTGGTTCCCAGCGATCATGACGATCACGGCGTCGCTCAGCGCCGTACGGAGTCGCGCGAACTGTTCGAACGCGTGCAGAATTGCCGGATTCGTCGGACGAACCGTGTGGAAGATGTCGCCGGCGAGCAACACGAAATCGGGCGCGAGCGCGATAGTCGCGTCGATGGCGCGCTTGCACGCCAGCGCGACGTCCGCTTCTCGTTGGTTGATCCCCCCAGGCGTCAGACGCTGATATTGCCGATAGCCGAGGTGGAGATCCGACAGATGAACCAGCCGCATGTGTATCGCAATCTAGGGCCGATCGATGGTCCGTAACCACTGCACCGCAGTCATCCGCACGCGGCTCGGCGGCTCGTTCGTCCCCTTCGGGGGCTGCATGGTGTACTCCACGTCGATCCGGGCATGCCAATCCGCGAGCCACCCGCGGTCCCGGTCGATCACCATCGCCCCGACCAAGGTCCCGTGAGTCGTGACCGTCCGACCCCCAACCGTGGATTTCACGCGGGCGCCCCCGAGGGGACCGTGTACGGACACGTAGGCCGTGTCCGTTCCGGCAGATACCGAGTCGAGCCGGAACTCCAGGCGGATCTCGCTGTCGGCGGCGTACCTCGCCCCGGTGGGCAGCTTCATTGCGCGTACCCACGTCTGCGCAACATGGACTGGGTCCCTCGGAAACGTGACCGGCAGATTGGCCAGGACCTCGCGCAGGGCCGAGTTCACGTGCCCGGCACTGTCTTGGAGGGTCACGGCGCCATCGGGCGCGACGTGGAGGCGGACCTGGCCCCCGACGACGGGTAGACCCTGACGCGGCGGCACCGGCGATCCGTGGTCATCGGCCGTCGTGGTCGAGAACGAGTCGGTGACCTGTCGGATCTCAGTACCGGACGAGTCGACCCCTTCCACAATCATCCGCTGGAGCACAACGGACGTCATCGTCGCCTCGGTCGCGGGATCCCCGAACGCCGCCGGACCGGTGCGGGCGATGTCCATCTCCTGGTCGAGCCGCATGTGGAGCGTGTCACCAGCATGGGGCCGAAGCTGCAGGAGGACCCGCTGGGCGCACGCGGGGCGGGCGGCACCCGCGAGGACCAGAGCAGCGATCGCAATGCGGACGCAGGGGCGACGCCATGCGTCGCCCTTGCCACGCGTCGCCCTCGGGGCCTGACCTGTCAAACGCCGTACGGATTGACCGCGGGGAGAGAGCGCAACGGGACCAGCAGCTCCGGCTGCGGGGCCAGTCGTCCCGGAACAATCCGCCCCAGCTGCGCTTCGACGAACCCACGGACGTTGTCGGGGCGCACGAACTCCGCACGCTGAGCGGCCTCCAGGACCTCTTCCGGCTCGTACAACTCTGTCAAACGCTTCACCCATTCGTGCGTGACCTTGGAATCGATCTTCCGCAATCTCCGGGTCAGGGCCTCGGGCAGCGGCACCTGGGGTGCTTCCGGGAAGCGCTCCACTCCCTCGCGCCCGGACAGCACCGGAGGCCTCGGGAATCGAACGAAGATCGGCTGCGTGAAGTGCGGGTGCCGCACCATCAATTGCCCCTTCTCCAACGTGGCCAGCTTCGTCCGGATCGCCGGGCTCAACACTGCGTACCCGGGCGACGCCAATTCGTCGGCATCCATCCGCCCAAACACCGCCGTGCCGGCATTGCCGACGACGCGCCGATGCACCTGCGACCGAAACTGCTGCGCACCAAATAAGACGAGCCCGAGATAGCGCCCGCGCTCGGCAAGGTCGAGCAACATCTTGCGCACGTATGTATCGGGCCCGTCGGCTGGCGCGTACCGGTTCAACTCGTCGACGAAGACCACGACATGCTTCACGCCAAGCAAGCGCCGCTCGAGATGAGTCCGGAGCTGCGAGACGACGCGCGCAAAGATCAGGTCCTGCGCGTCCTGCTCGAGATTGGCGACATCAATGACATACACCGTTCGGTCCTGAAAGCTCCCCCACGGCAGATCGCTCGCCTCCGCGGCGTTCGTGACCAGCCCGGCGCAGCGCTGCGCGATGTTCAGCAGCCGATTGCGAATCTTGCGGAGCGTGGCGACGTGATGGGTCCGCCAGCTGTCCTGATCGCGCTGCTCCATGCTCTCGAGCAGATCACGGAACCACTTCTCCAAATCGCTAAACGACTGCACGCGATAGGTCGTCGAGAGCAGCGGGTCCTTGAACTCGCGGTTCACGACCCGCTCCCGGATGAAGTCGATCAGTGCGTCGGCCTTGGCGTCGACGTCCTCACGATTCAGCAGCACGTCGGCGTACTCCATGACTTCCCGCAGCCCCCAGGCCAGCGGAGTCACCGTGTCCGCCAGCGCCTCGTGTGACCGCAGCGTCGCGAGTGTGTACCCATCTGTACGGTACGGCGCGAAGTACCGCACGCGCGCGAACGGAGTCGGAGGCACTCCCAGCTTCTCGTACAGCGCCAGGTCGGCCGGGCTGAGATCCGTGGCCGGCTGGTCGAGAAAGCATAGATCGGATCCCTTCACGTTGAAGCAAACCGCCGCGATCGATTCCTTGGCCGGCGGGAAGTGCGCAAAAATCGACGCGAGCAGCCACTCGACCGCGCTTGTCTTGGTCGCGAGCCCTGACACGCCCGTCACGGCCAGGTGCGCCGCCTCCGGACCGAGAAGGAAATCGGCGTCGAGGTGGACGGGCGCGTCGATCCCGCCCGCATGGTAGACGCCAATCGGGATCGCCGTTCGTCGGGGCTCGGCGGTGTATCCATCCATCCGCAGCGCACAGGTCACGTCATCGTCATCGGCGAGGAACACGGTCCCCATCGGCACCGGTTGCATGGGCTCCTCGGGGATCTGTCGAAGGACCGCCGCGGTAAACAGGCGGATCTCCGTCCGTTCCGTCGGTGCGAGCGGCGCATTCGCGGGTGACCCATCGAACCCCATGACGTCGTGGAGCGGGGACTGGAGGTCCGTGTATCCGAACGCCTCGACGACGACTCCATAGACACGCGGGATTGTGCCGTTGATCGGGAGCCCGCCCTCGACGCGCACGAGCGTGCCGATGCCGACCGCCGCATCGAGCGCTGTCCAGAAGTGGAACTCGTGCGGCGTGCTCGGACGCCGCTCGGTCGCGACCACACGGCCCAGGGGTTGGCGCCGCGGCACGAGCGTCGATGCGTCCGTCTGCGTCGAGCTCCCGTTTCCCGCCACGGGCTCGCCTACGCGATTGTCATGACCGCTCGTAACATCTCCTTGCAGTCGCGAATTCCGTACGCCAAGGCATGCCAGCGCTCACCGGGCAGCGCAAGAGGAACGCGCTCCGCCAAGACCCACCGTGACACTTCATCGGCCCGCTCGGTGATGTCTGCCGCACGGTCCGCACTCTCGACCCTGACCAACCCCCACGTCGGTTCGCGCCCGGTGGCGTCGCGGAGCCGCAGATACCAGCTCAGGACGGGGGCCCGGTGTCCCGCCGGTGGTCGGAAGACCGTCGTGCGCTCCCCGGCCCTGAGGGCCGCAAGCACGGGCACCGCGTCCGCCCCACCGTACAGCGTGTGATGCCGCTGTCCGACGCCGATGGCCATCATGGCCGTGGCGGTTCGCTCGTTCCGGCCGATTCCTCCGTCGACGTAAAGGGGTGCGTCCTCGGACGCGCACCACTCGTCTGCAAGCTCGTACTCGAGCTGTTCTCGCCGCACCTCGAGGCAGCGCCGCGCACGGTCCGTCAGCGTCGCTGGATGCGCCCCTTCGGGCGACACCCCCACTCCATCTGCCTCCGTCAACAGGCCTGTATCGATCACATCAATCCCGTGGTCGGCCAGGCGCTCGCACGCCTCGGGCACCAAGGCGACCGGGGCGTACACGCCTCGATCCTGCAGCACTCCACGTCTCCAGGTCACGAGCCGCCGGTCCCGACGCTCGCGAATCACAGCGGCCGCGAGCCCATACACGATGGGCACCCCTCGCTCGTACATGACCTGACTCTGTTGAGCGCCATCCAAGAAGCCTCGGAACTCCTGGATGGGCTCGCCAGCGACCGCCCGAGCCCGAAATGGGCAGTTCTCCGCCATGGGGGCCCGGGCGATCCGCGGTGACTCGACACCTGCCGGAAGCGTCTCCAGAGTGGGGCGACCGCCCTCCGCCGCCGGGACGTGCGGCGCCCACTGGCCGAGCAAGCGCTGCACAGTGCGGAGGCTTGCGTCCATTGACTCGACACGACGCGTGACAACAGGAAACGAAAGCGCCGGGACAACCCGGCGAGCAGCAAGTTCGCAACGGACGGCCCGCTTGGCCGTCGCCGGGGCGATGTGGCTAACGGTAACGGTCGCCACAGCGTGCAACAAGGCGAACGCGAGCGCCGATACCGCGGCATCGATCCCCGCGGGTCAAGAGCTGGACCTTCGCAAGCATCCTCCGATTCTCTTCGAGGTCTTCGGTGAGCGCGATGATCCGCGCATGGTGCCTCTTGCCTCTTTGGATGGCGGGAAGCTGCGACCGATTCGGCTGTCTCCAGGAGGCTGGCGGACGTTCGATCGACTCTACAACCGGCCCGGCGCCTCGTACATCCTGTATCAAGATGGTCGCCCGGTGGGTCAAGCGACCGTCAAGCAGGGCATGTGGTCGCGGCCCGAATCGCCGTTATATACGCTACCGAGTTGTCAGAACCTCATCCCGCTCGCTGCGGTCCGCATCGATAGCAAGGTGAAAGCTGGCATCACCGTCGAGTTCTTGGCGACGAGTGTAGAGCTGCCCACCGCCCGCGAGACCACTCCGATAACGACGAGTACCGCAGTCACGCTCGCCCGTGACATCGGGGCAAAAGTCGCCGGCCAGGTGCACATCCCCGAGGCCAGACTCGATTCCCTGGACTTCCACGCGCTCGCCGTGAACACGGGCGCGACGGGGGATCCGACGCTGGTGGTGTCGTACATCGACCCCAACGCGGAGGAAGCCGCTGCGCATGGTGATGAGACGTCGTACCTGTTCGCCATCGGTGACAAGATCGACGGCCAGTATACGCCAACCTTTAGCCAAACCGTGAATGGGTCGGCGTCGCGCGGTCAATACCGCCGATACGTGGACCACCTGGATCTCGACGGCAACGGCATCGACGCAATCGTGCTCGAAGGGTGGCAGTACGGAGGCGACACGTACCCCATGATCATGCGGTACAAGGATGGCCGATGGGTCGAGATCTACCGTGGCGCCGCGAGCTGGTGCCTGGACGCGCCCTAACGGGCGCGAGAAAGTAGACGTCCAGAAAGTAGACCAATCTGCCCTATAAGCAGAGCGCAGGGCTCGAAAGGAGAGCCCTCGCAGATCTATCTCCTCTACTTTCGACTTTCCGTAGTTCTACTCTCTCGCGCCCGTTAGGGCGCGCGCCATTCTCTTCACTCCCTCCACCACCGTATCCATGGGGGCGGCGTACGACACCCGCACCCAATTGGGAGTGAAAAAGGCGGCGCCAGGCACGATGGCGACGCCATGCTGGTTTAGGAGCTCCGCGGCGAATGCGGCGCCGTCACCGCCAACGTCGACGTACAGATAAAAGGCGCCGCCTGGCCGCACATACCGTGCGCCGGCCGCATCGAGCAATGCCAGCGCGGCGTCGCGACGCGCGTGGAATTGCGACACCATGCTACTGATTGCCCGCTCCGCCCGAGCCGTGTCGGTCAGCGCGGCAAGCGCTGCATGCTGCGACATTGCCGCCGCGTTGGATGTCATGTGCGACTGGAGGGCGGTCATGGTCTGCGTGACGGCACGAGGCGCGACAGCCCACCCTATGCGCCAGCCCGTCATCGCATACGCCTTGGCTACACCATTGATGTACACGATCCGTTCGCGGTCGCCAACGACATCGAGCACTGATGGCGCCGTCGCGTCGTACGCGATTCGACGATAGATCTCGTCGCTGATGACCCACCACCCGCGCTCGGCTGCGAGCGTCGTGATCTCCCGCAACTCCTGGCGACTATAGACCGAGCCAGTGGGGTTGCACGGCGAATTGAGCACCAGGCCCCGGGTCCGCGGCGTTGCCGCGGCGGCAAGCTGGGTCGCCGTGACCTTGAGTCCGCAGGCAGGGTCGCCATAAACCGGCACGGGCACGGCGCGCGCCAGCGACACGATCTCGTAATAGCTGGTCCACCCGGGCGTCGGGATGAGGACCTCGTCTCCGTCGCCAAACAGGACGAAGCAGGCATTGAAAAGCGCTTGCTTCGAGCCATTCGTCACCAGGACATCCTGCGCGGTCACTGGATCGGATCCACGATATCGCGCGTTCGCCTCGGCCGCGATCGCTTCCCGCAAGGGGAGGATCCCCTCGGTCGCCGTATAGCGAGTCGCCCCGGCTGCCACGGCGCGCTCGGCGGCTTCGCAAATGAACTGCGGCGTCGGGAAATCCGGTTCGCCGGCGCCCAAGTCGACGATCGTGCGGCCCGCATCACGGAGCGCGCGCGCCCGCGCGGAGACGGCAATCGTCGCAGATTCCTTGAGCTGAGCGACGTTCGATGACGGCGTAAACGAAGTGGCGCGTCTGGTGGCAGTCATGGATGGAAAATCTAGTGACTGGTGGATAGTGGCTAGTGGCTAGTGAACTAACCGTGGCGCAGGCGTCAACGTCGCGAACTGACCCTGACGCTTGTCTACTAGTCACTCGACCTTAGCCCACTAATCACTAGTCCGTAGTCACATTCCAGCAGGCCGATGGCCGCCCCTGCATATTTCTTTTCATGGAACAACAGCCGTCGGCGGAAGGACCGGCCGTCTCGCGAAGCGCTAACGCCGTCGTGGTCATCCCCGCGGACTGGTCCGCCGCGGCGGCGGCACTGGCGACCTCGATCGACCGGGTCGATCCCGATTTGGCTGCGACGCAGCTCCTCGTGGTCGTGGCCAGCGCCGAGGCGGCCGTGGCCGTGACACAGGCGATCGTCGCAGAGCGCGGGGGATCCCAACCGAAAGTCGTGGCGGCAACGGGCGCGAGCCGGGTCGGCCGCGTGCTGCGTGCGGGAGCCGCACAGGTGGTCGTGGGCGCCCCGGAGCAATTGTTAGCTCTCTTGCGGATGTCCGCGCTCAAGCTCGACGGGATCCGCGCGTTGGCCGTGGCTTGGGTCGAGGACATCGCCATGGCTGGTCGCTCTGAGGATCTGGAGGCCGTTCTGGCAGACGTGCCCAAGAGCGCCGCTCGCACCGTGATCACGGCGAAGCTCGACGCCGCAGTCGAGGATTTCGTCGAGCGACATGCGCGCCGAGCAATCGTTGCGCGGCCGCCCCAGGCGCCGACTGCCCCAAGTCCGCGGGTAGACACGACGCCGCCGTCCATCGCGACCGTCCCGGTCAGCTACGTGCTGGGTCCGGCGTCCGCGCGGGCACTGACGTTGAGAACCGTCCTCGACGAAATCGATGCGCCGTCAGCGGTCGTCTATGTGCGTGGGGGCGCTGGTGAGCGGGAGGCGGGCGACGTCCTGCGTGCCCTTGGATACGATGGGGACCAGGCCTCCATCCGTCTTACGCGCGGGGGACCGACCGAGCATGCGTCGACCGTGGTGCTCTATGACTTGCCGAGGGCTGCTGTGGAGTGGCAGGCCGCGGTCAGGGGACAGCCCGCGCGGATCGTGGCGCTGCTCCCTCCCCGTTTGCTCGACCACCTCCGAGACCTGGCGGGCGTGGAGCCAGCACCCCTGTCATTCACTGCTCCGTTAGATGCAGCACGCGCGCGTGAGGCCCAGCTGCGGGCGGAGCTGCGTCGCGAGCTGGCCGCGGGCCCGCCGGGCCGCGAGCTGCTCACCCTCGAGCCCCTTCTCACGGAGTTCGATGGCGTAGCACTGGCCGCGGCGGCGCTGCATTTACTCGAGCAGGAACGGAAGGCCCGGGCTCGACTCGACGCGACACGCATGGCGTCGGTACGTCCTACCCAGAGCGCGCCGCCGCCCTCTGCTGAACGACGCGGTCCGCCCTCTGCGAAGCGAAGGCCGCCCGCTGAATCGGCGCGCCCTTCACGCACGAAGCCCCTACCGCGGAATCCGCGATAGGGGCGACTCGACTGTGTCCCACGTGCCGTCAGGCATTGCGAGCACAGCCATCATGCGCACCGTAGGACGACGCCATGCGTCGCCCGTGTTTTCGCCGTAGGGGCGACACCAGCGCCGCCGTTGTTGATACGCAGACGAATGTAGGCCAACCAGCGGCGTAAGTCGTCACGAGGGCGCCGCAGCAGTGTCACGACCTGCGACACTGCGTATCAGACGTGACGGGCGCGCCACCCGTGGCGTCCACTGGGCATGGGCGTGATCGTCACTCTCCTGCCTCAACCCGGTCGGTTGCAGCGCCTCCGGGCTGCGATCCGAGAACGCCACACCCTCGTCACTTGCGAGGACTGGGGGACGCTGACCAGGGTGTGCGAGACCGAGCCAGTCCATTCTGGCCGTCCTGGACTTATATGCCGACGGACCAGCCAACTTCGAGCGAGTCCGCCTGCTCAAGTTGCGCTTCCCACGGGTTGCGCTCGTGGCCTACGTGAGCATCACCACGGAACGAGCCCGCGACATGTTCGACGCGGGCCGCTGCGGGTTGGACGGGCTCATTGTCGCGGACCTGGATGATGCGCCGGCGACTCTGCTCATGCACGTCGAGAAAGCCGAGGCGCGGAGCGTCGCGAGCGTCTTGCGTCCTGCGATCGCGAACCTGAGGCCCACGGTCCGCGACGCCGTCCTGGCGGCTGTGACACGGGCGCACGAGCGGCTCACGCCGGAGGCATTTGCCCGCCTGCTGGCGGTACCTCGTCGCCTGTTGACGCGCCGACTGACGGAGGCCGGGTTCCCAGCCCCGCACCGGTTGTTGACATGGGGCCGGCTCATCGTTGCGGCCCACATGCTGGAGGATGTCCACCGAAGCGCAGACAGCGTCGCGCAGGTCTTGGACTTCCCGTCCGGGAGCGCTTTCCGCAACACCTGCCAGCGCTATCTCCATGTCACGCCACAGCAAATGCGCGAGCGGGGCGGGGCCGCATACGTGATCAACGTGTTCATGCGAGAGGCGGGCGCCGAGCCTGCCGCGGGGACGGTCGTCCAGGCGACATCGGAAGCGACCGTCACGCTGCCGCCGGGGTCCAACGGCACCAACGGGCATGGCTCGGCAGGCGCACCCACCCGGCGATCTGGCCGCCTGACTCCTGCTCAGGTCGCAGCCATCCGTTCAGAGCCCGAACACAACGGATCGGATACCCCGACACAGGCCGATCAACCGGCCTCGGGCAGTCCGGCGAAGCCAAATGGCGGGTCCGGCTCTTCGGGACACCGTAGCTGAGGCAGGCTGGGGCTCCCCCCTCTCAGCAAACCGAGCAAAGATCGCGTAGTTCTCTTAGATTAGCGGCGGCAACAGGTCGTGGGAAACATTTGTCTGCCGGCTCGGACTGGGCTCAGGGAACGCGCGGTCGCTACGACTCGCCCGGATGGTATCGAACCTGTGTCCTGGACCGGCCTCAACACGGATCGGGTTCGCATGAGCCTTCTCGTTGGCTTGACAGGAAACATTGCGAGCGGCAAGTCCGAGGTTGCACGCCGTCTCCGCCAGCTTGGAGCCACCGTGATCGACGCGGACGAGTTGGCGCGTCGGGCCGTGGAGGCCGGGACTCCCGCGCTCAAGCGGATCGCCGAGCGCTGGGGCACCGCCGTGCTGTCGTCCGATGGCCTGCTCGATCGCGCTGCGCTCCGCCGGCGCGTGTTTCACGACCACGATGGTTTGGAAGAGTTGAACCGCATCGTTCATCCCGCGGTGACGCGACTCCGCGATGAACAGGTCGCCAAAGCGCGGGCACGCGGCGAGCGAGTGATCGTGTGCGACATCCCGCTGTTGTTCGAAAAGCGCCTGGCCAATGATTTCGACCGCCTTGTTCTCGTTGACGCGCCTCGACCTCTCCGCCTCGAGCGACTCGTCCGCGAGCGAGAGCTGGATGAGACCGAAGCCCTCGACATGATTACCGCGCAGATGCCGGCGGCGCTCAAACGCGCACGTGCGGATTTCGTGATTGACAACACCGGTTCGCTGGAGGCGCTGGACGCACGCGTCGCTGAGCTCTGGGCCGATTTGACCCGCGAAGCGGAGAACCTCGCGCCCTCTCTCACTGCCTGACTCCTCTCGAGGCACACTGTCCGTTTCGTATGGCCAACATCCCTAAGGACCTGTCTTACACACGGGAGCACGAGTACGTCCGCCTGACCCCCGACGGTCTGGCCGAAGTCGGTATCACGGACTACGCGCAGGGCGAGCTTGGCGACATCGTGTACCTCGAATTACCCAAGGTCGGCTCCAAGTTCGGCGCGCACGACGTGTTTGGCACGGTCGAGGCAGTCAAAGCGGTGTCGGAGTTGTTCAGCCCTGTCGCGGGCGAAGTGGTCGCCATCAACGAGCGGCTCGATAAGGAGCCGGCCCTCGTGAACTCCGATCCCTACGGCGCGGGCTGGATGCTGCGCCTCCGGCCGAGCAATCCATCGGCTCGTGACGGGTTGCTCTCCGCCACGGAGTACGCTGCGCACGTCGGTAGCTGAGGCAAGCGCGCTGGCACGCCCCCGAGCTGGGGGCGCCAATCGTCGGGGCGACGCCCTCCTCGGGTCGTATCGCTGGCGCACACTCACCACTGGGCCGGCGTCTGGCGCGGACAACATGGCGCTGGATCACGCGCTTGTGCGACGTGCGGCGGCGACCGGCGAGGCCGTTCTGCGAGTCTACAGTTGGTCGCGGCCGTGCCTCTCCCTCGGGCGGCATCAGCGCGCCCGCGGCATCTACGACCCGGACGCGATCCGATCAGCTGGCGCGGACGTCGTCCGACGGCCGACGGGCGGCGGCGCGGTCCTGCACCATCGGGAAGTCACGTATAGCGTGACCACCCCGTTGGCGGTTGCCGAGGGCACCAGCGCGCACCACCGGGTTCGCCATGTCTACGAAGCGGTCAACGGGCTGCTCCTCGAGGCGCTGCTCACGCTAGGCGCGCCAGTGAGCTTGGCCCCCGCTCAATTCCCGACCGGCGACGGCGGCACGCACGGACACGATTCGGCATTCGCGTCGCCTGGGACCGATCGACTGGGATCACCGATCGAGGGCTCGCCGTGCTTTGATCAGCCTGCCCAGGGAGAGATTGTCGCTCTGGGACGGAAGCTTGCCGGCAGTGCCCAATGGCGCGAGGGCCCGGCCGTCCTGCAGCACGGATCGATCCTCCTGGCCGACGACCAGTATCTGTTGGCCCGCTTGGCCCCCGGCCTTCGTCCATCACCCGTCGCCACCCTCGCGGACGTGCTGAAGCCTCAGGCAAACTGGGGCGAGGTAGAGGCGGCGCTGCGCGCATCGTTGGACCACGTGCTCACCCGTGCTGGGGCGCCCGCATCCACGCACCTCGAGCTGGATACGCCGACGACGGACACTGCCCGCGCGCTTTGGACCCAGTACGCTGACGAGGCCTGGACCTGGCGTCGGTGACCCTCATCCGCCGCTTGCTTCCGCTGTACTGCGCGCCGCATTGTAGGTCTAGCGAAGGGGCTGTCGAGGGCGACCGGCGTGACCGGACTCCCTCGCGCACCGTCGTTTGTCGGCGACCACGCACTCCAACCAGCGCGTCCATGGCCCGACTCAATTCGTCCTGCCGTATGCTCGTGAGCACCAGCGCTCTGGCGGCGATCGCCATGCTTCCGGCATGTCGATCGGGTTCAGCCCGTACGGCGGGCCGCGGCGCCGATGGCACGGTCAGTGACGGCGGTACGCTCGTCGTAGCCCTTCCCGTGGATGTCACCACGTTCCTGCCGCCGTACGCGGTCGCGACGCAGGACATGATGGCCACCCGACTCCTCTTCGACCGGCTGGCGGAGCCCGGGGATTCCCTGAACACGATTGGCGACCACGGGTTCATCCCGCGGCTCGCCGACCGGTGGGACTGGACGCACGATTCGCTCGCCATCGTGTTTCACCTGGATCCGCGGGCGAGATGGCACGACGGGGTGCCTGTGCGTGCGAACGACGTGGTGTTCACCTACCAGATCTACACCAATCCGGCCGCAGCTGTCGAGAGCGCGTCCCAGCTCGCGGCAATCGACTCGGTCACTGCGGCGGACTCGCTGACCGCCGTGTTCTGGTTCAAACACCGCTATCCCGAGCAGTTCTTCGACGCCACCTATCAGATGCTGATTTGCCCGGCGCACCTGCTGCACGGCATCCCAGTGGCTCAGCTCCAAAGCTCCGAGTTCGCCCATCACCCCGTTGGCGACGGGCGGTTCCGCTTGGGCAGCGTCACACCAGGCTCGACGGTCGAGTTCCTCGCGGATACCGGGAACTACCGCGGTCGCGCGCGACTGGATCGCGTGGTCCTGGCAATCACACCCAGTCCCGGAGCGGCACTCACTAAGGTTCTCTCCGGCGACGCGGACTTCTTCGAAGCGGTCCCGCCAGCGAACCTGTCCGATATCGAGCACGATTCGGCTTTGGTCGCGTTGCTGCACGACGACCCGTCGTACGGCTTCCTGTGGTTCAACCTTCGTGCCGGATCGTCGCCCCATCCGCATCCCGATTTTCGGCGACCGAGCCGTCCGGCAGGCGCTCGCCATGGCCATCGATCGGAAGGCGATCATTCGCAACGTCTGGGACACGCTGGCGTATGTCGCCAACGGACCGTTTGCGAGGGGCACATTGAGCGCGGACCCGCAGGCCCTCGCCCTCCCTTACGACACAGCTCGCGCGGATCGCATGCTCGATTCGGCCGGCTGGCGCCGCGGCGCCGATGGCGTCCGGCAAAAGGCCGGTCGGCCGCTGGCTTTTTCGGTATCCGTACCGACCTCCAGCAAGGTGCGCCAGCAGATCGCGGTCCTCGTGCAGGATCAGCTCTCGCGCATCGGAGCCCGTGTCACCGTCGACCCCTCCGAGATGAACGCGTGGGTCACGCAGTTGCGGCACCATGACTTCGACGCCGCAGTCATGGTCTGGCACACCGACGGCGCCATGGACGATCTGCGCCAATCGTGGGCGACGTCCGCCGTGCGCGACGGCGTGAACTTTGGATCCTACGAGAGCCCGGCGTTCGACGCCCTCGTGGACAGTGCACTCGCAGCGACGAATCCCGTCCAGACCCACGCGCTCCTTCATCGCGCGTACGCCCAGATCAACGAGGACGTCCCAGCAGTCTGGCTCTACCATCCTCGGGAGATCATCGCGGTACATCGCCGCGTCCATACGGGCGTTCTCCGCGCGGACGCGTGGTATACGCACCTCGCAGACTGGTACATTCCCCCGGAGTCCCGGCTTCCACGGGACAACATTGGGCTCGCTGCCACGCCACGGTAATGCTCTTTCTCGCCTGATCGACCCCGCTGCCTCGTGCGCGCGCTGCTCGCTCGCCGCCTGCTGCAAGCCGTCGCCGTAATCGCCGTGGTGACGACGGTCACCTTCTTCCTCATTCATCTCGCGCCAGGAGACCCCATCGGGGCAAACCTGGCGGATCCCCGGATCTCAGAAGCCACGCGGCAGTTCTGGCGGCACGTCTACGGTCTCGATCAGCCCCTCGGGACGCAATTCGTGAAATACGTGGTGGGCGTGTTGCGGGGCGAGCTGGGGTATTCGCTCACGTTCAACGAGCCCGTCAGTACCGTCATCGCACGGGCGCTACCCAACACGCTCGTGCTGGCCGGCTCTGGTCTGATCCTGAGCTTCGCCTTCGGCGTCCTGATCGCGCTCATTCAGGTCGCGCGACGAGGGTCGCTCACCGACCGCGCGCTCGGAGCGGCCTCACTGGCGCTCTACTGCACTCCCGACTTCTGGTTGGCGCAGGTCGCCCTACTCGTCTTCGCCTATTGGGTGCCGATCTTCCCGGCCGGCGGCATCGTGGATCCGGTCATGCACCCGTATCTCGCAGCCTGGCCGGCGTTCGTCGATCGGGTCCGGCATCTCATCCTCCCCGCGATGACGCTCGCGGCATTGACCGCTGCGCTCGTGGCCCGCTTTCAGCGCGCGGCACTGCTCGACGTCGCGGGGGACGACTACCTCCGCACGGCCCGGGCTAAGGGGGTGCCCGAATGGGCCGTGATCGTGAGACACGCTCTGCGGAACGCCGCGCTCCCGGTGATCTCCCTGCTCGGCCTGTCCCTCCCTGGCTTTCTCACCGGGACAGTCTTTGTCGAGAAGATCTTCGCGTGGCCCGGGCTCGGAAGCCTCGCCATCGAGGCCGTCGCGTCCCGTGACTACCCCGTCGTGATCGCGTGCACACTCATCGCGAGCGTCGCCGTCGCGCTCGGGAGTCTCATCGCTGATGTGCTCTACCTGATCGCCGACCCCCGGCTGCGACACGGCTCGATGGTTCCAACAACGGCTGCCACATGACGCCTCCCTCCGCCGCGTCGCCAATCGCACCGGCGGCCGGGTTTGATGCCACGCTGCCGTTCGGCTGGTGGCCCGGGGCCGGCCCGTGGCGGGCCGTCTGGCGACGCTTTCGCAACGACCCCGGCGCCATGGCCGGCCTCGTCGTGCTGCTTGTGATAATCGGCGCGGCGGTTCTGGCACCGGTGTTGGCGCCGTTCCCGCCCAACGCGCCGCTCGACCTCATCGCGCTGAAGAGCCGGCCGCCGTCGCTCGCCCATCCGTTCGGGACGGATCCCGTGAGTCGCGATGTCCTGAGTCGCATCCTGTACGGCGGTCGCGTCTCCCTCTCCGTTGCGGTTCTTTCGACCGTCATGGCGACGACGGTCGGTGCGCTGTACGGCGCCGTGTCGGGGTATACCGGCGGCATCATCGATGAGCTCATGATGCGGATCAACGACGCGTTCCTCTCGATACCGCGTGTGCTGCTGCTGCTCGTCATCGTCACGCTCTGGACCCACCTGTCGCTCGGCGCACTGGTGCTCACGCTCGGTCTCACGGGATGGTTCGGAATGAGCCGCATCGTCCGCGCCGAAGTGCTGGCCGTGCGAGAGCGCGAGTGGATCCTCGCCGCGCGCGCCCTCGGCGCGAGCGGTACACGCATCCTGTTTCGACACGCGTTGCCCAACGTGACGTCGCCGATCATCGTGGCCGCGGCCCTGGGCGTCGCCAACGTGATCCTGCTCGAGGCGGGACTATCCTTTCTGGGATTGGGCGTGCAGCCACCGTATCCATCCTGGGGCAATATCATGCTCGATGGCGCTGATCAGATCCGTGCCCTGTGGTGGCTCTCCATCTTCCCGGGACTCGCGATCGTGATGACCGTGATGGCGATCAACGCAGTCGCTGACGGACTCCGACAGGCGTCGGATCCGCGCAGCCGAGGGTAGCCGTGACCCTGCTTTCCGTCCGCGACTTGCGTGTCACGTTCCAGAGCGATGGCGGAACGGCGCGCGCCGTCGACGGCGTGTCACTCGACGTGGGCCCGGGGGAGACGGTGGGCATCGTCGGCGAGTCCGGCTCCGGCAAGTCGGTCACCGCACTCTCGATCTTGCGGCTGATCCGCCCGCCGGGTGAGATCGACGGTCGCAGCGTCGTGAAGTTCGACGGAGTCGACCTGATGCGGATCGACGATCGGGAGCTTCGCTCGATCCGAGGCAATCGGATCGCCATGGTGTTCCAGGAGCCACTCAGCGCGCTCAACCCCGTCTATACCGTCGGCTCTCAGATCGCAGAGGCCGTACGCGTCCATACCGACGCCGGTCGCCGAGCGGCGTGGGCACAGGCCGTCGCGATGCTGGGCGAGGTCGGCGTCCCTGCTGCCGAGCAGCGAGCGCACCAGTATCCGCATCAACTGTCCGGCGGGATGCGGCAGCGCGTGATGATCGCGATGGCACTCATCCTACATCCGACGCTCCTGATCGCCGACGAACCGACGTCCTCGTTGGACGTCACGATTCAGGCCCAGATCCTCGCGTTGCTCGCGGAGCTTCGCGACCGCCTCGGGATGGCGATCATGCTCATCAGCCACGATCTCGGAGTCGTCGCCGAGGTCGCGACGCGCGTAGTGGTGATGTATGCGGGATTGGTAGTCGAGGAAGCCCCTGTGGCGGTCCTTTTCACCGCACCGGATCACCCCTACACGAGCGGGCTCCTGCGGGCCGTCCCACGACTTGGTGTCGACGGCGAGCGGACGCGCCGCCTGGCGGTCATCCCCGGCGTCGTCCCGCCCGCGACGGCGTGGCCCGCCGGATGTCGCTTTCACGACCGCTGTCCCTTTGCGTGGGAACGGTGCGCTGTCGAGCCACCACCGCTGTATACAGTCGGCCCGGGACACCTCTCGCGCTGTCATCTGGCGGTCGAGCCGGCGCGTCGCACGGCGAGGGCGACGAACGGCGATGCCGCCACACCTCGCCCGCCGTCGGTTACCGTCGGAGCATGACCCGACAGGGCGTCCGCCAGTGACATCCGGCGCGACAGTCGGCGCTCCGGGTCTCCGTGCGGAGGTCTCCGCCCCGGATCGACTTGATCGGGCGCTCGTCGCCGTCCACGGGTTGAGCAAGTTCTACCCCGGGGTGTCACGCGTCGGACGCTCGTCCGACACGATCCACGCGGTCGACCAAGTCTCCTTTGCCATCGGACGCGGCGAAACGCTGGCCTTGGTCGGCGAATCCGGATGTGGCAAGACCACGATTGGGCGTGCCGTGCTGCGCCTCATTGAGCCGACGGCTGGCTCGATCATGTTTGATGGCATTGACCTATTGTCCTTGCGCCCAACGCCGCTCCGTCGACTCCGGCGTCGCATGCAACCCGTGTTTCAGGACGCATATGCCTCTCTCAATCCACGACTCACCGTTGGGGCGATCATCCGTGAGGGTCTGCGGATCCATCGACTCGCCGAGGGCACGGCAGCAGACACTCGGGTGAAACAGCTGCTCGAAGAGGTGGGGCTACGACCGGAGCACGCGGGCCGGTTCCCGCGCGAGTTTTCTGGTGGCCAGCGACAGCGAATTGGAATCGCGCGCGCCCTCGCAGTCGAACCCGAATTCATTGTGTGCGACGAGCCGGTCTCGGCGCTCGACGTGTCGGTGCAAGCGCAAGTCTTGAACCTGCTCCAGGACCTCCAGCGCGAGCGGGGCCTCACCTACCTGCTCATCAGTCACGATCTCGCGGTCGTGGCCCACATGGCGAGCCGCGTCGCCGTGATGTACCTCGGACGCGTCGTGGAGATCGGTCCTACCGAGGCGGTGTACGATCGACCGCGGATGCCGTACACCCGAGCGCTATTGTCGGCGGCCCCCGCCGCGAGCCCGGCCGCCCGACGCAATCGGATCGTGCTGGCCGGCGAGCTCCCGACGTCGGTTTCGGCGACGCCGGGCTGCGCATTCTTCCCGCGCTGCCCCCATCCCGCCAAGGACACCGCGTGCACGCAGATTCGGCCACCGCTGGAGGAGAAGGCGCCTGGCCATTGGGCCGCTTGCATCAAACCACCTTGGGCCGTAGGCTGATCCGCCTTCCGCATCGCGCAGGCGGTGGGGCATTTCGAGGGCGACGCATGGCGTCGCCCCTACCCGCCGGATGAGAGGCCCGGTACGGGCGGTACGATCGGCCATCCCTGTCTTGTGTTGTCTCCTTTCTCCTTTCTGCGGTTCTCCTTTTCTACGTGGCGCGCAGCGCCCGTCCCCATGACCACTTCTGCTGACGCCAACGTCCTGGCGATTGCCACCGACCGACCCCCCGCGCTAGACGACACCGCACTGTTCGGGCACCCGCGCGGCTTGGCGCTTCTGTTCCTGGTCGAGATGTGGGAGCGGTTCTCCTACTATGGCATGCGGGCGCTCCTGGTCTTGTATCTCGTGCACGTGATGCGATGGCAGGATGCACGCGCGGACAACCTGTATGGGTGGTACACCATGCTGGTGTGGCTCACGCCGCTCGCTGGCGGATATCTCGCCGACCAGTTCATCGGCACGCGTCGCTCGCTCGTCATCGGGGCGCTCATCATCGCCGCCGGCGATTTCGTGCTCGCGGTCCAGACGGTGCCCACGTTTTATCTCGCCCTCACGCTCGTGGTGATCGGCACCGGCTTCTTCAAGCCCAACGTCTCGACGATGGTGGGGCAGCTCTATCGGCCGGGCGATGGCCGGCGCGATGCAGGCTTCACGATCTTCTACATGGGCATCAACCTTGGCGCCTTCCTCGCGCCCCTAGCCTGCGGTTGGCTGGCGCAGAGCGACACCGTACACAACGCCTTGCTGCGCGCCGGCATGAATCCCGAGCTTAGCTGGAGCTGGGGATTTGCACTCCCTGGCGTCGGCATGCTGCTCGGACTCCTCCTCTTTCTCTGGTTCCGCGACCGATACCTGCCGGGTATCGGGGTGCTCCACTTTCATCAGACGGCTGCCGGGACCGCCGGCGCAGATCATGCGACGGGCTCCGCCACGTCCGCACACGCGAAACTCACGCGGGACGAGTGGCGGCGCATCCTCGCGCTGCTCGTGATGTTCTTCTTCGTGGTGTTCTTCTGGACTGTGTACGAGCAAGCCGGCACCTCCCTGAACCTGTTCGCTGATCGGTATGTCAACCGCCAATTTGGAAACAGCACGATGCCATCGAGCTGGTTCCAGGCCACGCAGGCGATGTTCGTCATCACGCTCGCGCCGGTCTTTGCCTACCTCTGGCGCCGGCTCCGCCAGTCCAATCTGGAGCCATCGACGCGGCTCAAGATGGCGTTAGGCCTCGCGCTGATTGGCGTCGGCTGCGTCTTTCTCATCGATGCGGGTCACGCGGTCGATGCGTGTCTTGGCCGGCACGCCGCCTCGTGTGCCGTTCTCAGCCCGGCATGGCTCACGCTCTTCTATCTCTTCAGCGTGCTGGGCGAGCTCTGTGTGTCGCCGGTCGGGCTCTCCTACGTGACCAAAGTCGCGCCCCCCCGATATGTCGCGTTCTTGATGGGCGCCTGGTTCCTGACCAACGCCGCCGCGAACAAGATCGCCGGCGGGCTGGCCGCATTCGGCTCGCAGCTGTCGCAGGCCGAGTTCTTCACCATCCTCTGCGTCATGTCGCTGACCGCTGCCGTGTTGTTGTTCGCGTGCATCCCGTGGCTGCGGCGCCTGACGGCGGGGGCAGACTAGGGACGGCTGGTGATTTGTAACCGCATTGAATCTGCGATCGTACTCAAAGGCGGCACGATGGCGGCGTCAGTGCGGTCGGCGAACGCCCGCAAGGGGTGGTCTGAAGGCCACCCCTACAGGTCGGCGTGGCCGCTGCACCTGTACGCGCCATTGGCGGTAAGACCCTCACCGATCCTCCGACGCGTAGGGGTGGGCTTTAGCCCACCCCCCAACGCACCGTCCGCACAATCCCTGCGTCCCCGCGGGGGAACGCGGATTAGATCCACCAGCCACCAGCCTCACTGCGCCGGATACTCGAAGATCTCGGTCGGCAGAGTCGGCGAGCGAGCAAGCGCGATGTCGCGCGGCTGGATGTAGAAGCGCTCGGACCCGTTGGTGCTCGTGAAGCGTATCTGGAACCGCGCGTTGGGGTCGTGCGTGACGGGAAACTCGAAATCCAGGCGCCAAAGTCGCTTGGAGTGCACTGGGACTGCTGCTAGCAGGCTGAAGCCGACGCCGACTGCAGTGGGAGAGTTGACTCCGTAGGGCGCGCCTTCCGCCCAGATACGGCCCACGTCCGTAAAGCCCGCCAACCCGATCTCGCCGATCTCCTTCACCGGTCCGAGAAGCCACCTCTCCTCGAACCGCGTCACGCTGCGCTCGCCGCCCGCCACCAGTGAGTTCTCGAATCCGCGCACACCGCCTCTCGGGTCCTCGAAAGTCAACGTAAACGGAACCCGAGCGTCGAGCCCCAGGGAATACTCCTCGCTCACGATGACAGTATGGACGGGCGCCGGCTTCCAGTAGATCGCGCCGCGGCTCGAAACAAAAATGTCATCCCAGCCGCCCACGCCCAGATCGTCCCGCGCTTCACTCAAGCCCTGTATGGCTACGAGATAGGTGGATGACCCGAAGCCCGCGTACGCCCCCGATCCGAGCAGGACATCCCGGGCGGTCGCGCCAAAGACTTGGACGCTGCGTCCCGCCACGACGCCGAGCTCCGTACCAAGCATGATGTCCTGCTCACCACTCAGGGCATCGAATCCGCGCACGCGCAGGTAGCGCACGGTTCGGACTCCGCCGATGACATTGATGCGCGTTACAGCGAGCTGGGAATATCGCGCCACGAGTGAGGGAACGGTGTCCGGCCGGGCGTTCTGACCGGGTGGAACCACAATGGGCTGCGTGCCGGGTGCCGCGCTCTCGGTGGAGACGGAGACACCAAACAGCGCGAGATGCCCGGGGCCACCCTGCACCCGGCCGATGCCTCCCACCTGAGCGAACCGTCTGCGGCTATCGAGCAAGGGGGTCAGGGGCGTCTCGGTGTTGAGGAAGTTCACGTAGCTTCGACGTTCGCCGACCTGAATGATCCACCCGAACTTTTGCAGGTCCGTGAAGAAGGGATGGACGAAGGTGCCGGTCCAGTAGCCGCCCAGAACATCACGGGTGCCTTGCAGCGCCAACTCGTAGGGGCGGCCGAAAACGCTGTAGTCCACGACGCGGCCGGCGTATCGGTCGCGCAAGCCAAGCCCGTTGGCCCAATCGCCGCGCACGCTGACTCCTTGCCCACTCAGATTCCCCTCGCCGAGGGTGGCTGCGGTGACATGGGGTGCCGGACTCCGGACTCCCAGTCCGCCAAACAACGAGATTTCGTCGGCGGTCACCACGGCCAGGCGGATCCCGCCCTGGCCATCGTCATACGCCGTCACACGGACTTCAGCGAGAAACGGCTGGGCGCGGAGGATGCGCTCCGACTCCTCACGTCGGAGCTCCGTACACTTCTCGCCGACGTGCAGTGCCAGGAAGTGGCGAATGACGTCCGGTCGCGTGACGGCGTGGATCGCCGTGAATGCGCGCGCCAGCGGGCGCCACTGGCCGCCGAACCCTGCGTAGTATGGTGTGCGTGGCCGGATGTCGATCGATCGCACGACGCGACCGTCGCACGGGGTGACGACGCGGGCGGTATCTGATACCGGCTGCGCGCGGTCCGCGACGTGCGCGGTGTCCGCGACGTGCGCGGTGTCCGCGGCGTGCACGGTGTCCGCGACGTGTGTCGTGTCCTGCGCCCAGACCCAATGCGCCGCCCCGGCCGCCCAGATCGAGGCTGCCAACAATAAACAGACCCTCGAGCGCTCTCTCTCGGCGCTTGATGCTCGCTCGCGCGTGCGTCCCCCTGGCGCAGTCGACCGGGGCGTGCGGTCCCGGCCTGCATGGTGTCCCGCCCGGCGCGGGCACAGGGCGCTCGGGGCGGCATACGATATATTCTGAGTAGGATGACACGCCACCCTGATGTTGCAGACGACGATCGTGCGATCGTCGCGGTGACGGCGACGGTGCGCACGGAGGACGGCATCGGGCGGCTCCGACTGCCCGCCGCCTACCTCGATGTGCTCGAGCGCGCGGGATTCGTCCCGATCGTGCTTCCGCCGTTCGCCGGCACGCCCGAGGTGGTCGCTGCGGCCGTCGGCCGCGTCCTCGACGTAGTCGATGGTCTCGTGCTGACCGGCGGCGAGGACGTCGATCCCGCTCGCTACGGGTCGAGTCCCAACGCGCACCTCGGGGTGACCAATGCGGCGCGAGATGTGACGGAGATCGCTGCCGTGATGGGAGCGCGCCAGCGGCTGCTGCCGACCCTGGCGATCTGTCGTGGCCTCCAGGTGCTGAACGTCGCGCTCGGCGGAACTCTTATCCAGGACATCCCGAGTCAACGTCCTGGCACGTTGCTCCACGATCCCGACGCCAGCCCCGATGTGCGCACGCACCCGGTGCGACTCGTCGAGGGGTCGCGCGCCGCCCGCGCTTTGTCCGCGACGACTGTCGCGGTGAACTCGCGCCACCATCAGGCGATCGATCGACTGGCGGTCGACCTGACGGTCACCGGCACGGCCCCTGACGGCATCATCGAAGCCGCCGAGACGCGCGACGATGAGAGCTGGTGGGTCATGGCGGTGCAGTGGCATCCCGAAGAGTTCGTGCGTGACCGCGAGGCCGCGGACCATGGCCTGTTCGCCGCCTTCGCCGCCGCCATCCGGCGGGCGGCGGTCGCGGTGCCGTAGAAGGCCCGAAACCCGCCGCCTGGACGGCTCGTATTCTACTGTATGGTTGAGATCGTACTAGAGGATGTCCTGTTCGTCGTCCTGGTCGCGACGCTCGTCGTGCTCCTGGTCGTCGCACTCGTCGAGTTCACGCCACTCGGGCTGCGCCTGCGGCAGGCCCGCAACCGACGTGTCATCGAGGAAATGGCGGAGCGGACGTGCCCTGTACACGGTGCTCACGCCGCCACGGATATGGTATTGCTCCCCAGCGGTGAACGCATCTGCCCCGAGTGCTTCAAGGAGGTAGTCAATGAGTAGCACCATCGGCGATCGGCTGTCCCACCTGCGCTCGGCCGGCGTCACTGTCGGCGCGAGCCATACGGTGATCCGCCTGATCATCGGAGTCGTCGGACTCCTCGTCCTGTTGTTGCTGCTCCCCACGACGGTGACCTACATCCACCCCGGCCACGTCGGCATCGTCATCAGCCGAACCGGGGGTGGGGTCGAGCCGACGCCCCTCGCCGCCGGACTCCACACGCGCAACCCGCTGACGACTGGGATCGAGGAATATCCGATCTATATGCAGACCCTCGTCCTCGCGAAATCGCCGACGGAGGGATCGACGGAGAACGAGGAGATCAATGTCAATAGCGTCGAGGGTCAACCGATCTCTCTCGACGTCGCCATGTCGTTCGAGCTGAATGCCATGCAGGTTCCCGAGCTGTACTCGACCTTCCGTAACAACATCGACTTCATTCAGCACACGTACGTGAAGCAGACGATTCGTCAATCGTTGCAAACGGTCATCGGGAGCGAGGCGATCGCCGACATCCTGGGGCCAAAGAAGGCGGAAGTCGTCATGCGGACCCAGAACATGCTCGAGGAGAATCTGAAGGCCTACGGCTTCGTCGTGAAACAGTTCACAATCAACGAGATCCGGGCGCCACAGACCGTGATCGATGCGATCAACGCCAAGAACGTCATGCAGCAAGCGGCGCTGACGTCACAGAACGAGTTGCAGAAGAAACAATTCCAAGCGACGGGTGACTCCATCGAGGCCGCGGGTCATGCCAAAGCGATCCTGGGCGAAGCCGAAGCGCAGGCCAAGGCCAACCGACTCCTGGCGGAGAGCATCACCCCCACTCTCGTTTCCTACGAGATGGCGAAACGATGGAACGGTCAGATGCCACAGGTCGCCGGCAACGCGATGCCGATGATTCAATTGCCGAAACCCTAGGGATTAGGATCCCTAACTGGCCATCCGCCACCGGGCTTCGTCCCGCACCTGACGCAAGAGGCGATCAGGACTGTGGACATTGGGAAAGAGATAGGCGTCGCTCACACGGTTGAGCGCCATCCGCAGCGTCCCGAACCGCGTCGCCGCAGCGCTGAAGAGCGCGGACAGTCCGTGCTCTGCCGCCAGCCGGTGTGAGGCTGCGCGCTCGTACCCACGGCGGCCCATCTCTTCGTAATAGTCCAGCGACGGCGCGCCACGCCGCGCGCGTCGGGCCTCGATGTAGTCGGGGAACAGCCCGCTCAGCCACAGCGCGTAGTTGCCCAGATGCGCCTGCACGTGGAACGCGCGGCGCACGTCAGGCCCGCCGGTCGCCCCCGCGAGATCAGCCAGCGTGTCGTACCGCTCATCGTCGACGTCGGCGACCCGTGAGGCGCGATCCCGCAGCCCGAAGTGCATCAAGATCGACGCAACGAAGTCCGCGAGGATTCGGTCTCGCTCGCCAACGCCGCACAGAGCGTGGCGGACGACGACGTAGGAGAAGAGCGGATATGACGCACACACGCCGGGACGGCACTCGAGGAGGCCCTGCAGCAATCGCGGATCATCGAGAAGTTCATCGAGTCCGCGATCTCGGAGCGTCGTCTCCGCGCGCTCGTAATCGGCCTGCGACCCTCGGCCGATCAGCCGAAGGGCCAGCTGCGCATCGTCACGTGTCAGCGTACTTCGGACGTTGGCTACAATCATGGTCCACCTCCTCGCAACATCGCGTCATGCACACGTACTCACGCATTGCAGCGCGGGCGTCATGCTCGTCGCCTGCGTGTCACGTCCTCTCGTAATACACCGAACGTGCCACGCGCGTCCCGCACCATCGCTTATCTACTAGGCGACGATTCCCGCGCTCGCACGAAACAGCCATCACGTCGTGCGTAGCACTCGCGCGCAAGGAGTGCTAACGGCCGCTTCGCGGCCGTAGAAAGGAGAAAAGCAGAAAGGAGAAAGGAGACGCCAACCACAAACCGGTCAATCACGGTGGGTGCGTCTCCTTTCTCCTTTCTGCCGTTCTCCTCTCTGTAGTCTCGCGCAACCGCGCGAGGCTACGGGCGTACGCTGCGATTGGCTAGCGCGTCGGTCAGCGACAGAAGGAAACGCGCGACGTGCGCCAGTTTGCCGTAATCGATGCGCGACGCGACATCGGTCACCTGGTGATAATCCGCGTGCGGCCCGCTCGTGACCAACGCCACGGGGACCCCGCGCTCGCCGTATGGATACGAGTCGGCACGGTAGTAGATCCGGCGCGGATCGGTAGCCGTGTCCCATCCGCGATTGAACGCGAACGGCGATGGGAGCGCCGCGTTGACGGAGTCGACGAGGAGCCCGAGCTCGCGACTGCGCCCGTCCGGCGCAGTGCCCGGGCCCACGAGGTAAAGAGAATCGGGCGCGTTCCGCCCCACCATGTCGGCATCGACGAACGCGACGATCGAATCCATTGGCACGGTCGGATGCGATGTGAAGAACGCGGAGCCGAGCAGGCCTTCTTCTTCACCCGTATGCCAGATGAAAAGCACCGACCGGCCGGGTCGCGGTTCCTGGACGAGCGCACGCGCAACCGCCAGAAGCGCAACGCACCCAGATCCGTCGTCGTCGGCCCCGTGCGCGACCGAGTCGCCGCGCGCGGCCGGCAGGATCCCGAGATGATCGTAATGCGCACCCAGTGCGACCCACGTGTGACGACGTGCGCTGTCCCGTCCAGGGATCGAGGCGACGACGTTGAAGGACTCGATGCGTGTGGACTCGAGATCGACGGTCCCCGTGAAACGACCACTGCGCAGCACCTGCGGATGGTCATCGCGCGGCCAACGAGGCGGCAAGAGCGGGGAGCCGCGTACAGGCAGGCCGAGAAGCACCATCGGCGACATCTCGCTTGGGTCCGAGCGCTGACCCGTCGTGGCGCTGTCAGATGTGGCGAGAACCAATCGCCCGCGCGTGAGCGCTCGAGTGGTGCTCTCGTAGAGATCGGCCGACGCCCCTGTGAGCATGACGATGACCGCCGCGGGGTGTAGCGGCAGGATACGTTGTAGTCGAGCGGCGATTGCCGCTGGCGATTCGAGCTCCGCGCGCTGCGATGCGTCAGCCGTGGCAGGTGCTCCGTTGACCACGACGACGATGTGTCCTGCGATCGACACTCGGGCGAGATCGTCGCCGTGGCCGGGGCGCTCGAAGCCGTAACCCGCGAAGACGAGTCCACCCTCGGCGTGGCGGCGCGTCGGTGGCAGCCCAGGACCAAGCTCCAGCAACGGCCGCAGGCCATCCACCGTGCGATCGCCGCCGTGCGGTCCGCGTACACTGAATCGTGTGCCCGCACCCAAAGCGGTTCGCTCGAGCGGAATGCGCTGCACGTAGCCGCTGTCGCCCGCGGGAGCGAGCCCGAGCGCCGCAGCTCGGGCCGCGAGAAATGCCGCAGCCCGTCGCTCATCGGCCGTGCCCGCCTCGCGCCCGCGAAACGAGTCGGACGCCAGCACGAGCAGATCGCGGCGCAACTCCATCGCGCCAGGTGGCGCAGGAGCCTCGTCGGGTTCCACCACGGGCTGGTTCGCCGGCGTGTAGCACGCGCTGGCGACCAGGATGCATGCGCCCGCGAGCCAATAAGACCGTCGCATCATCATTCGACGGCCAACGAGGCAACCCGGCAACCGACGCAGGGGCGACGCCGCGGGCGCTGTCGCGCTCGAGAGAGGAGACCCGCCGAGAGGAGAAAGGAGACAACCGCGATCCGTGGCACGGACCGCGATGGGCGATGCCTGCATCGCCCCTCATCCAGGCGACCTTCTGCCGCATGCTGGTGTAACAGCGCATGGAACGGTACGGACCACAATTCGACACGCGCGCGCAGGGTAGCAAATCATGCGCGTCCAGGGCAAACTTCAGCGCACATGCTCTATATCGGCATCCCCGTCTTCAACGAAGCCGCGACGATCGGTGTGCAACTGTGGCGCCTCCGGCAGGTGTTCCAGGGCTTTCCGCGCGATTACGAGCTCATGGTGTACGACGACGCCAGCACGGACGCGACGCCGGACGTGATACGACCCTATGCCGAAGTGCTGCCGTTGACGGTCACGCGAGGGACGACGCACCTCGGTTACGGCGGCGCAGTCAACGCCCTCTGCTCGGCCGCAGCGAGCCGAACGCGGTACGCACGTCGTGATGCGCTGATCATCATGCAGGGGGACTTCACCGACCAGCCAGAACATGTGCCGGAACTGGTCAAGCGCTTCGAAGGCGGCGCGGACATCGTCGTGGTCGAGCAGCCGCGGACGGCGCCCGGCCCCGCTCCGGTGCGGCGATTGCGTCGAGTGGCTCCGTGGCTCTTACGCGTCTTCGTGCGTCTACCGGGTATCGCCGACCCGTTCAGCTCGTTCAGACTCTTCCGCATTTCCGTTTTGCGAGACGCTCTTAAAGCAGCCGGCGGCCCCGACGCTCGCCTCATCACCTGTGACGGCTGGGCCGCGAATGTGGAGTTGTTGCTCCGCACCACGCCAGTAGCCCGGCGCGTCGAGACAGTGCAACTCGCGCCGCGGTACGACCTGCGCCAGCGACCGAGCCGCGTCCGGGTCCTCGCCGATGCGCTCACCGTCTATCGGTTCGGGCGGGGAGCTCGCGCGCTCCGACCGACGCCGCGTCTGGCCGGTCGCGCCTCGTGATGCAGGGAGGCCGGCACCGACTGCTCAGTGCCTTCATTGCTCTCTCGATTGCGACGACGCTCGGCGCCCAGACCGACGCACGACCCACGGCATTTGCCAAGACGGATTCCACTCGACCCCTCGAGACCGGAGACCCGTTGGCCGTCGCGAGCGCGGATACGGGGCTTCCCTTCTCGGTCGGCGAGCGCGCGACGTATGACGTGAAATTCGGCGCGATCCACGTGGGAAGTGGGGCAATGTCGGTCGCCGCGGTGCAGACGCTACGCGGGCACGACGTCTGGCACACGGTGTTCGAAATCAGAGGCGGCGCGCTCTTTTATCACGTCAACGACACCCTCGAGAGCTGGTTCGATGTCCACACCTTGTCGTCGCTCCGGTTCTGGCAGCGTCTCGACGAGGGTGGCAGGATCCGCAATCGCTTGTACGAGATCTTCCCAGACAGCTCGCTCTTCATTCTCAATAACAAGCCGCCGCAGCCCTCGGTTCCGGATCCGCTCGACGACGGATCGTTCCTGTATTTCGTGCGCACCCTGCCCTTGGAAGTCGGGGCCACGTACACGTTCCCTCGCTACTTCAACCCCAAGGCGAATCCGGTCACGATCCGGGTACTGCGCAAGGAGCGCATCCAGGTGCCGGCCGGCACGTACAACGCGATTGTCGTCCAGCCGCTCATCAAGACACCCGGGATCTTCTCCGACAAGGGTCAGGCCGAGGTCTGGTTTTCCGACGACTCGGAGCACATCGTGCTCCAGATGAAATCGAAGCTGAGCTTTGGCTCGCTCGACCTGTATTTGAAATCGTTCCAGGCGGGCGCCGGCGCAGGGGGCAACGCGCCGAGCGGCGCCGCGCCGGATAGCGTGCCACTACCAACCACGACCCCGCCGCCGCCGAGCGGCAGCACATCGGCACCGGTGGGCACCCCGCCGAGCCAGCCCTGAACTCGCCTCACGGTCCGACTGACCGCCCGCGCGAGGCGGATCTATCAGCCGTGCGGACCGTACCGGTCGCCCAGCGACCGACGAAAGTCTCAGCACGGGAAGTGGCCCACGCGTCCCCGGGCGCCTCGGCAACGTTTGCATCGTTCCTCGATGCGCTGCCCGATGTCCTCGCCGCCCGCGATTTCCGGGCTGTCGTGGCCGCCATCCTCGACGCGCACCGGAGCCGTCGCGGCGTAATCGCGATGGTCGGCGGTCACGTGGTCAAGACCGGACTCACTCCGTTGTTCATCGACTTGATGCGACGGGGGGTCATCACGCACGTTGCCATGAATGGGTCGGCAGCGATTCACGACTATGAGATGGCCCGCTTTGGGGCCACCTCCGAGGACGTGGCCCGCGGGCTCCTCGATGGCAGCTTCGGCATGGCGGAAGAAACAGGCCGCGGCATGAACCAGGCAGTGAACGCCGGCGCGGCGGCCGAATGGGGAATGGGCGAGTCGCTGGCGCGCGCGCTCGAGCTTACGCCGGACCTCCGGCACCCCGAGTTGTCAGTCCTAGTGGCCTCGCGGCAGCTCGACGTCCCGGTCACTGTGCACGCGGCCATCGGCGCCGAGATCATCCATCAACACCCGGCCGCCGACGGCGCGGCGCTGGGCGCGACCAGTCACCGGGATTTTCGGCGACTCGCGGCCACCCTCGACAACGTCCACGACGGGGGCGTCGTACTCAATATTGGAAGCGCCGTCGTCATGCCTGAGGTCTTTCTCAAGGCGCTGACCGTCGCCCGGAACCTCAATCAGGGACGACCGAGCCGGTTCGTCACCGTGGATCTGGACATGCAGCGGCACTACCGTCCACATGTCAACGTCGTCGAGCGGCCAACCCAGGGTGGCGGCCGCGGCTATGAGATCACCGGGCACCATGAGCTCATGGTGCCACTATTGGCGTGGGCGGTCGTGGACGGGCTAGAACGACGGTCCTGAAAAGCGGGCGCGAAGGCGCCGCGCCGTTTCCGGGCTGACGACCCGAATCACCAAGTAGATGATGGCGCCAACAATGACGACTTTGACGGCCAGGCGGACGAGCCAGAACGCCAGCGCCATCGCAGTGCCGAACACGCTGAAGATGGTGCCCAGCAGGAAGAAGCCGAGCAAGGCACAAAGGCCAATTATGAAGACGGTACGCAGCATCGCGGCAAGCTCGCGTTCAGGGTCTGACACCCATACGAAGACCTTCCCTGAAATGTTTCATAAAGAGGACCCCCGTGTCCACCAGGCGATCTCTGCCGGCAGCCGGCCCGGGGAGGCCACGCCGCCCTCGATCTCTGGAGCTGGGCGGTCCGGGACGGGGCCAGAATCCGAGTCGAGCAGGGGCGGGGATCCGGGGGCGGCCGACCTGATCGTAATCGGGGCCGGTATCGTGGGCCTCTGCACGGCCTTGAGCCTCTCCGACCGAGGGCTCCGCGTCTGCCTGATCGGAGAGGCGCGACCCGGCGAAGCGTCCCCGGCTGCGGCTGGGATTCTAGGCCCATCGCTCGAGGATACCCACGGCCCCCATACCCCCGCGTCGGTCCACGCCTTTGCGCTTGCGGCCCGCGACCGGTACGTCGAGTACCTCCCAGACCTGATCGAGCGCTCTGGCCTGAGCGTCTCCTTTAACCGGCTGGGCATCCTGGAGGCCGCCATGGACGCGGCAGCCGCGGAGGCGCTGCGACAATCGCGCGCAGGGGAGTGGGTCGATGGGCGCCGCCTCGCCACCCTGGAGCCAGCGCTCGAGCACGCGGCAGGCGCGATTTTCTTCGAGTTGGACGGTGCGGTCGACAACGTGGCGATGCTGCGCGCACTGCGAACCGCCGCGGAATGCGCCTCCTATATCGTCCGCATCCACGAGACCGTCGCCCACATCATCGTAGGCGAGGACAGCGTAACCTGCACGACCGCCGATGGTGAGGGATATCATGCGCCGCGCGCGGTGCTGGCCGCGGGCGCCTGGGTCTCGGAGATCGATGGCCTGCCTCGAGCGCTGCCGATCTCGCCGCTTCGCGGGCAAATGCTCGCCGTCGGCGCACCGGCGCAACGGCGGCCGCGACATGTGATCTATGGACCCAGAGCCTATATCGTGCCGCGTGGCGAGCGGATCGCGATCGGCGCGACGCTGGAGCGCGTCGGATTCGATGTCGCTACAACGGCCGCCGCGTTGGCAGACCTCCGCGCCGGTGCCAACGAGATCGTACCCGCCCTCGCACAAGCGCCGATGCTCTCGTCGTGGGCGGGCCTTCGCCCCGCAACGCCCGACCTGTTGCCGATCATCGGTCCCGATCCCGACACGCCGGCGCTCATCTACGCGTGCGGTCACTCCCGCAACGGCATCCTGATGGCGCCGCTCACCGCAGACTGCATCACTGCGTTGGTGGTCGGCGACGCACCGCCAGTCGATGTGAGCCCTTTCCGTGTCGATCGGTTCCCGGTCCCGCTCGTGCAGTCCAGCCTGGGCTCGTCGTCTTCTGAGTGAGTCCACGCGCCCGTATATTTCTACGATGTCACATTCCTCGCCCCAGTCCGTGATGCCAGAAACCCTCTATCAAATCATGGGGCGCCACCGGGCCGCACCGCTGCCGGAGCGCAAGCCTCCCTGGCTCAAGGTCCGAGCACCGGGCGGGGCTAATTACGTGCGGCTCAAGTCCTTGCTTCGGGAGCTGGACCTGCACACGGTGTGCGAGGAAGCGCACTGTCCGAACGTCGGCGAGTGCTGGGAGCACGGCACCGCGACGTTCATGATCCTGGGCGACGTCTGCACCCGCAACTGCGCGTACTGCGCCGTCGCGCACGGACGGCCGCCGACCTACGACGTCGGGGAGCCAGCACGGGTCGCCGCAGCGGTCGCCGAGCTCAAGCTCCGGCACGCTGTCATCACGTCGGTGGACCGCGACGATCTCCCCGATTTCGGCGCGTCGATCTTCGCCGAGACCGTGCGTCAGATTCACGCGCAGTTGCCCGATTGCTCCGTCGAGGTGCTCGTGCCCGACTTTCAGGGCAGCGAAGGCTCCATCCGCGCCGTGCTCGAGGCCGCTCCGCAGATCTACAATCACAACACCGAGACGGTGCCGCGACTCTACAAGCGAGTCCGACCCGGTGGGCGATACCCACGCGTGCTGGAGATCTTCCGCCTGTCGAAGCGCATCGCGCCCGAGATCCCGACCAAGACGGGCATCATCCTCGGAATGGGCGAGACGATGGAGGAGGTCGTCGAGGTCATGCGAGAGCTGCGAACGGTCGATGTCGACATCCTGACGCTCGGCCAGTACCTCCGCCCGTCGGACGCCCACATCCCGCTCGACCGGTACTACACGCCCGACGAATTCCGCTCGCTCTACGAGATCGGCATGTCGCTCGGCTTCCGGCACGTCGAGAGCGGCCCGCTGGTCCGATCGAGCTACCACGCCTGGGAGCAGGTGACCAAGGCGGCGCGCGCGGGGCGCATGACGACACCGCGGTCGATGTCCCCGCCCGTGGCGCAACCGGCGCCCGTCGCCAGCCGAAGCCCGAGTGCACCGGGTCCGGGAGCGACGACGAGCGCGGCCTCGCTGGGACCGCCCGCGTCGTCGCGGGACGACGCGGCTGCGCTCAACCGACAGCTGCTGCGCGCGATGCTGCTACAGCGCCGGTTCGAGGAGCGGTCCGCGGAAGCGTACGCGCTCGGCAAGATCGGCGGGTTCTGCCACCTGTACATCGGACAGGAGGCCACGGGCACCGGCGCGATCTCCATGCTGCGGGCCGACGATTACGTGATCTCCACGTATCGCGATCATGCACAGGCGATCGCGCGCGGGATCTCGCCCCGCGCCGTGATGGCCGAGCTGTTCGGCAAGGCCGCGGGGTGCTCGCACGGCAAGGGCGGCTCGATGCACCTGTTCAGCCGCGAGCACAACTTCCTCGGCGGCCACGGCATCGTCGGCGCCAACATCCCGATCGCGACCGGCGTCGGGTTCGCGATCAAGTACCGGGGCGGCGACCAGGTCTGCCTGTGTTTCTTCGGCGAGGCCGCCGTCAACACCGGCGCGTTCCACGAGGCGCTGAACATGGCCGGGCTCTGGAAGCTGCCGGTCGTCTACGTGATCGAGAACAACCGCTACGGCATGGGCACCGCGGTCGAGCGCGCGGCCGCGATCACAGACATTGCCGAGCGGGCGCTGGCGTACGACATCCCGCACGCGGTGGTCGATGGACAGGACGTGCTGGCGGTGCGGCGCGTCGTGGGCGAGGCAGTCGCGCGCGCGCGTGAGCTTCGGCTGCCGACGCTGGTCGAGTCCAGGACCTATCGGTTCATGGGCCACTCGATGTCGGACGCGGTGAGCGGGACGTACCGCACCAAGGCGGAGCTGGATGAGAACCTCAAGCGCGATCCGATCGCGCTCCTCCGCGCGCACATGCACGAGCGCGGACGAGATGACAGACGAGGAGGTCGCGCAGCTCGACGCTGAGGTAAAGGCGGTCGTTGAGGACGCGTGGCAGTTTGCCGACCAGGCGCCGGAGCCGGCTCCGGACGCGCTGTTGCAGGACGTGCTGGTGGCCGACGGCGGCGCCGGCGCGCCAGCCACGAACGGCGCGAGCGCACCACCAGGCTCGCCGGGGTCGCCCGGTCAGTCGTGATGACGTTCTGGTCCGCCGTCGGATCGACGGCCAATCTCCACCACTTGCGTTCGACTCTCTAGTCCCATGCCGGTCATCACCTATCGAGACGCGCTCAATCAGGCGCTGCGCGAAGAGATGCAGCGCGACGACCGCGTCTTCCTCATGGGCGAGGAAGTCGGCGTCTACCAGGGCGCGTACAAGGTCTCCAAAGGACTGCTGCAGGAGTTCGGCGAGCAGCGCGTCGTCGACACGCCGATCACCGAGCTCGGGTTCGCCGGCGTCGGCGTCGGTGCGGCGATGGTCGGGCTCCGTCCGATCATCGAGTTCATGACGTGGAACTTCGCGCTGCTCGCGCTCGACCAGGTGGTCAACGCGGCGGCCAAGATGCTGTACATGTCCGGTGGCCAGTTCCCGATGCCGATCGTGTTCCGCGGACCCAACGGCGCGGCGCTCCAGCTGGCGGCGCAGCACTCGCAGGCGTGGGAGTCGTGGCTCATGCACATCCCGGGACTCAAGGTCGTCACGCCCGGGAACGCCCGCCGACGCCAAGGGGCTGCTCAAGAGCGCGATCCGCGATGACAACCCGGTGATCGTGCTCGAGGGCGAGATGCTCTACAACACCAAGGGCGACGTGCCCGACGGCGAGTACGTCGTGCCGTTCGGCGTCGCCGACCTCAAGCGCGAAGGCGACCACTGCTCGATCATCACGAATGGGAAGATGGTGCTCGTCGCAATCCAGGCCGCGGACGAACTGGCCAAAGAGGGCATCCGCGTCGACGTGGTCGACCTGCGCACCGTTCGGCCGATGGATGTGGCGGCGATCGCCCAGTCGGTCCGAAAGACGAATCGCGCGGTCGTGCTCGAAGAGGGATGGGGAGATGTGCGGGATCGGCGCGCAGATCGTCGACTACATTCAGCGCGAGTGCTTCGACGATCTCGACGCGCCGGTGCTGCGCGTGCACCAGGCCGATGCGCCGATGCCCTACGCCAAGAACCTCGAGCGCGCCGCGAAGCCCGATGCCGCCAAGACGATCGCCGCCGTGAAGCGCGTCATGTACCTCGACTCGTAACGGACCCCCCGATGGCGACCAAGGTCTTCATGGAGGCGCTCTCGCCAACGATGGAGGAGGGCCGCCTCGTGAGTTGGCACAAGGCCGAGGGCGACGCGGTCAAGACCGGCGACGTGCTCGCCGAGGTCGAGACCGACAAGGCCGTCATGGAGCTGGTCGCTCGCGGCGACGGCGTGCTGCGCAAGCGCTTGATCGCCGAAGGGGCGACGGTCCCGGTCGGCCAGCTGGTTGGCGTCATCGCCGCGCCGGACGAGAACATCGATGCGATCCTCGCGACCGCGCCGGCGGCCGCACCACCGCCACCCGCGCCGCCTGCCCCTGCTGCGCAACCAGTCAACGCCGCTGCGCCTCCCGCCCCGACCGGCGCGGCGGCACCGCCGGCACCGTCGTACACCGGTGAGCGGCGCGTCGGTGCAGCCAGCCCGATTCCTCGGACGCCGGGACAGTCGCAGGGCGAGGCCTCGACACCGCCGCAGGAACAGGTCCCGCTCGTCGACCGTCGCGCGGGCTCACCGCCCCCGGGGGGCGATCTCGGCGTGGCGGCGCAGTCCGGCGCCGCGATCGTCGGCGCGCGCACAGGGGCGACAGCCTCCGCGCCCGCGGTACCGACCGGGAACGGTGGTCGCGTACGATCCTCCCCGCTCGCGCGGCGTCTGGCGTCGGAGCGCGGGGTCGATCTGGGAGCGATCGCGGGTACGGGCCCCAACGGCCGGATCATCAAGCGCAATGTCGAGTCGGTGCGCGTCGCCCCCGCCGCACGACCCGCGGCACCGCGCGTGGTACCCGAGGAAGGCGACTACCACGACGTCCCGCTCACGCAGATCCGCAAGACGATCGCCAAGCGCCTGGCCGAATCGATTGGCCCGGTGCCGACGTTCTACCTGACCGCGGACCTCGACGTCGAGCGCGTCGCAGAGATGCGGAGCGCGATGGCGTCGCAGGGCGATGAGTTCAAGGTTTCGTTCAACGACATGCTCCTGAAGGCCGTCGCGACCGCGCTCACGCAGCACCCCGAGGTCAACGCCCACTGGCTGGGCGACCAGATCCGATACCACAATCGAGTCCACATCGGCATCGCCGTCGCGGTGGAGGATGGGCTCATTACGCCGGTCATCTTCGACGCGCAGACCAAGGGACTGCGACAGATCGCCGACGAGGTGCGCGCCCTGGCCGACCGCGCGCGGGCACGCAAGCTCACGCCCGAGGAGTACACCGGCTCCACGTTCTCCGTCTCGAACCTCGGCATGTTCGGCATCGAGCAGTTCACGGCGATCATCAACCCGCCCGAGACGGCCATTCTGGCGATCGGCGCCGTCGAGTCACGACCGGTGGTCGTCGATGGCGCCGTGGTGGTGCGCCGGCGCATGCGCGTCACCATGAGCTGCGACCACCGGGTGATCGACGGCGCGACGGGCGCCCGATTCCTGCAGACGCTGCGGCAGCTGGTCGAGAACCCACTGTTGATGGTGTTCTGATTGCTGCGTACCGATCCGGGGGCATGCCACGCTCCCTATCATCCTGACTCTGCACACGCATGGCTTCTTACGACGTGATTTTCCTCGGCGGCGGCCCAGCCGGTTATGTGGGCGCCATCCGCGCCGCGCAGCTCGGCCTCACCGTCGCGGTCGTCGAGCGCGAAGGGCTGGGCGGCACGTGTGTGCTGTGGGGCTGCATCCCGGCGAAGGCGCTGCTCGAAAGCGCCTATCTCGCCAGCAAGATGCACCACGCCGCCGACCACGGCATCACGACCGGCGAGGTGACGTTCGACTTCGGGCCGGCGATGAAGCGCTCGCGCGCGATCAGCACGCAGAACTCCAAGGGCGTCGAGTTCCTGTTCAAGAAGAACAAGATCACGTGGATCAAAGGCACGGGGACGCTGGTCTCGCCCCAACAGTCTCGGTCACAGACGGCGGACGGGAAGCAGGAGACCCACGAGGCGCAGCCGCGGCATCGTCATCTCGACGGGCTCCCGCGTTCGCGGCCTGCCCACGGCGGGGCTTCCGCTCAACAAGAAGCACGGTGCTGTCGTCCGACGAAGTGCTGGTCCTCGAGAAGGCCCCCAAGACGATGCTCATCGTCGGCGCCGGCGCGGTCGGGTGCGAGTTCGCGGATGTCTTCAACGCCTTCGGCACGAAGGTCACGCTGGTCGACATCGCGCCGGTCATCCTGCCGCTCGAGGATGCCGATGTCTCGGCGGAGCTCACGCGGTCGTTCAAGAAGCGGAAGATCGACGTCATGACCAATGCCGCCGTACGGGACGTGCAGATCAATCCGACCGGCGCCTCGTTGACGATCGACGTCGGCTGGTGCGAAGCAGCCGCTGACGGTGGAGAAGGTGCTGGTCGCCGCCGGGCGGGCACCGAATGTCGACAACATCGGGCTCGAAACGCTCGGCGTGAAGCTGATGACCGCGGGCTTCATCAAGATCAACGAGCACATGGAGACGATCGGTGCCAGGGCATCTACGCGATCGGCGACGTCGCGGGTCCGCCGATGCTCGCGCACAAGGGCGAGCGCGAGGGAGTCGTGGTTGCGGAGCTCATCGCGGGCCTCCATCCGCACCTCGTGAACTACGGCAACATCCCGAACGCGACGTACTGCCACCCCGAGGTCGCGTCGATCGGCCTGACCGAAGCAGCCGTGCAAGGAGCAGAAGCTCGACGTACAAGGTCGGGCAATTTCCCGTTCTCGGCGAACGGCCGCGCGCGCACGTCGGGCGAGACGGAGGGCTTCGTGAAGATCATTCGCGGACGCCAAGTACGGCGAGATCCTCGGCGCGCACATCATCGGGTCGCACGCGACGGAGCTGATCCACGAGCTCGCGGTCGCGCGCGAGAACGAGTTCACGGTCGAGGAGGTCGAGCTCGCGATCCACGCGCACCCGACGCTGTCCGAGGCGATCGCCGAGGCGGCGCTCGATTCCATGGGGCGAAGCATCCATGGTGCGTGAGCGGGCGACGCATGTGTCGCCCCTGTACGCTCGGGCGCCTTCGGCGTCCGAGCTCTGGATCTCCGACCTCGGACGCGTGCCGTACGCCGAGGCGCTGGAGCTCCAGCGGAACGGTCGCGCGCGAACGCATCAGCGGCGTGATCCCCGAGGACGTCCTGCTCCTGGTCGAGCATCCGCCGGTCGTCACGCTTGGCCGCTCGGCCAAGGCCGCTCACCTGACCGCCTCCGCCGAGCTGCTCGCGGCCCGCGGGGTCGAGGTGTACGAGGTGGAGCGCGGCGGGGACGTGACGTTCCACGGGCCGGGACAGCTCGTCGGCTATCCGATCATCGACCTCAAGCGCCATCGACAGGATCTGCACTGGTACCTGCGCCAGATCGAAGGCGCATTGATCGACGGGCTGGCGAGCATCGGGATCCCGGCCGCCCGCCGAGCGGGGCTCACGGGCGTGTGGACCGCAACGGGCCGCAAGATCGCCTCGATCGGCGTCCACGCCCGCGATTGGGTCACGTGGCACGGCTTTGCGCTCAACGTGACGACCGACCTCTCGTACTTCGACCTCATGGTGCCCTGCGGCATCCAGGGCGTGGAGATGACATCGATCGCCCGTGAGCTCGGAGAGGCCCCGCCCGGTATCGCCGGGATCGTCGGCCAAGCGGTAGCCCAGCGCTTCGGCCTGGTGCCGCGGGCGCGTGCCGCGCCCGAGATAGGTGAGCGGAGAGAGGAGAGAGGAGAAGACGCCGTCCTGGTCGGATTGCGGAGCGGTTAGTCTCCTTTCTCCTCTCTCCGTCCCCCTCTCTCGGGCGCGCGGCACGCGCCCGTGGCGTACCTTTCCCCCGTGCTTGGCCTCAATCCCGCCCAACACGCTGCCGCGACCCATGGCGACGGCCCGCTGCTCATCATTGCCGGCGCTGGCACCGGGAAGACCCGCACGCTGGTCCACCGCGTGGCGCACCTGATTGAGCGCGGGGTCGCCCCGGAGCGCATCCTCCTCCTCACGTTCACTCGCCGTGCCGCGCAGGAAATGCTGGGCCGCGTCGAGCGGATCGTCGGCGCCGCAAGCCGGCGCGTGCAGGGTGGCACCTTCCACGCGATGGCCCACCGCCTGCTGCGCCGCTTCGGCGCGGCCGGCGGGCTGGCGAGCGATTTCACGATCATGGACCAGGAAGACGCCCAGGACCTCATGCACCTCGCGCGGGTGCAGCTGGGCTACGGCGAGAAGAAGAAGCGGTTCCCGAAGAAGGAAACGCTCTATCACGTGTATTCGCGACACGTGAACACGGAGATCCCGGTCGCTCGGATTCTCGACGAGGAGTATCCGCAGTTCGCGGAGTACCTGCCGGACTTCGCGCGGATCTTTGCGGACTACACGGCGCGCAAGAGCGACCGCAATCTCGTCGACTACGACGACCTGCTCCTCTTCTGGGCGATGTTGCTCGAGCGCCCCGGGGCCAGTCGGCGCGCGGATCGCGGCGCTCTACGACCACATGCTGGTCGATGAGTACCAGGACACGAACGTGCTGCAGGCGCGCATCCTCCGCGGCATGTGCCGGACGCACCGGAACGTGACGGTCGTCGGCGACGACGCGCAGAGCATCTACTCGTTCCGCGGCGCGAGCATCCGCAACATCCTCGACTTCCCGCGCGCAGTTTGCGAAGGCGCACGCTGGTCACGCTCGAGCAGAACTACCGCTCGACCCAGCCGATCCTCGATACGACCAACACCGTCATCGCCCGCGCGCGGGAGCGACACAGCAAGGTGCTCTGGACCGACCGCACCGGCGGCGAGCGACCGTGGCTCGTGACGGCGCGCGACGAGGAGGAGCAGACCACCTTCGTCGTCGACCGCATCCTCGAGCTGTACGAGGCGGGCACGCCGCTTCGCGAGATGGCAGTGCTCTTTCGCGCCGGTTACATGTCTGCGGCGATCGAGATCGAGCTGACGAACCGCAAGATCCCGTTCGAGAAGTGGGGCGGGCTCCGGTTCCTCGAGGCCGCGCACGTGAAGGACGTCCTCGCGTTCCTGCGCGTGCTCGAGAACCCGCGCGACGAGGTGAGCTGGTACCGGATCCTGCTGCTCCTGCCCGGCATCGGCGACCCCACGGCGCGCGCCGCGATCGCCGCAATGGCGCAGGCCGCGTGGGAATCGGCGGCGTTCGCGCCGCTATCGCCCACCGACCCGCGCGCGCGTGGCTCACGACGCGCTCGTGAAGCTGCTCGAAACGCTGCGGGCCGGCGGGGAATCACAGCCGGTGAGCGCCGACATCGCCCGCGTGCGCCAGTTGTACGACGACATTCTGCGCGAGCGGTACGATCAGGTCGAGCCGCGCCTCACCGATCTCGATCAACTGGAGACGATCGCTGGCGGCTATCCGAGCCGGTCGGCGTTTCTGTCTGCCCTCGCGCTCGAGCCACCGTCCAATACCCACGACCTCGCGGTCGGCGACCACGAGGACGAGGATGTCCTCGTCCTCAGCACCGCGCACTCGGCCAAGGGCAAGGAATGGGATGCCGTGTTTCTGATCTGGGCGGTGGATGGCTGGTTTCCCGACGTCGCGCGCATTGAACGATGATGCCGGTCTCGAGGAGGAGCGCCGCCTCATGTACGTCGCGCTCACCCGGGCGCGTCACCATCTCGCGGTCGATCTATCCGCTGCAGGTGTACGGCAGTCGCCGCGGCGCCGACTACTCGATCGACCAACTCTCACGCTTCATCGATCACGCCGTCCGCAACACCATGGAAGCGGTCGTGATCGCCACTCCGGACACGGCCGATCCCACCGCCCCCGCGCCGGGCCCGTTCGACCTCCGAGCCGCGATGATGCGCCGGGAATGGGGGCCGGCTGCTTCGCAGCCGAGAGAGTAGACGCACAGAAAGTAGAAAGTAGACACTACAGGGCAGGCGATGGCCGGCGGTGCCGTCGTCTACTCTCTACTTTCTGTAGGTCTACTTTCTCGGCCGCATAGCGGCCGCCTCCAACCCGCCAAACGGATCCCGTTTGTTCGCACGCGCGATCGCGATGATCTGACGGACGGCCGCGCGCAGGTTCCCGCCATTGGCCGCGTAGACCTCGTCGAACTGATCCAGGTCCGTCAGGTAGATCCGCCGCGCGAGTAACGCCGCGTTATCGAGACGCGCGCGGGCCAGCGCGTCGGGCGGAATCGTGTGCAGACGCTGCGGGATGTCCGTCGTGAGGGAGTCCCGGGCCTCGCGGAAGATCGTGTCACGAGCCGCGAGTCGCATCGCGCGCCCCGTGCTGTCGTCGGCAGGATGGGCCCGAAAAGCCGAATCGAGCTGATTGTAGACCCACGTCCAGAACGCGCCCAGCGTCTTCTCGTCTGCCCACCGCGCCGCCGCCTCACGCGAGCGCGCCGTGTCTCCCCTCGAGCGGAAGAACTGCTCCGACCCCCTCGCCCCCACAAAATTTGCGAACGACTCGTTGAATACCGCCCGATCGGCCGCGTAGTAGGTGTTGTGCGTCAACTCGTGAATCACCGTGTTGGCCAACTCAATGGAGTCATCACCGAGCGAGGTGGAGACGACGGGGTCGTTGAACCAGCCGAGGGTGCTGAACGCCGGTGATGGGCGCAGAAACGCGTCGAACCCCTGGCGGCGCAGCGCGTCTCTCGCACGCACTGCCGCCTCGAAATCGAAGTACCCCTTGTACGGCACGTCTCCCACGATCGGGAACCACCAGGTCACCGGCTCGAGCCGATCCTGATACGCCCCTGAGAGCACCAGGACGAGCGTATCCTTGTCGAGCTTCGTGTACATCGTGAAGCTGCCCTTGACCCGAAGCCCGAGAGAGTCCGCCGCAAACGCGCGCGCGGCGAGCACCAACTCGAGCTGCGACCGCACCTTCGGAGGCGTGCGTGGATCGGCGATGACCGACGAGATCTGCCGGCGGCGCGCCAGGATGAGCGCCTCCGACCAGGCCGCCCGAAAGAGGTATCGCACCGTTGGAATCGCGAGCGACACTGCGACCGCCACCAGCGCGACCAAGACCGCGATCACGCAGCCGCGCCTGGCGGGTCTGGCGCTCGCCGGGGTCGATTTACCGGGCATCGGCGCCCTCGCCTGCCTCTGCCGCGACGGCTAACTTGCATGGTCCATGGGCTTCGTCCACCTCCACTGCCACTCGGAGTACTCCCTCCTCGACGGCGCCAACCGGATCGATGACCTGATCGAGCGGGCTCTGGAGTTCGAGCAGCCAGCGCTCGCGATTACGGATCACGGTAACATGCACGCCGCGTGGGAGTTCCAGGAAAAGGCGAAGAAGGCGAAGCTCAAGCCCATTATCGGCATGGAGGCGTACGTCGCGCCAGGCGATCGGCGCGCGCGCCAGCGGCCTGCGCCCGGGGTCAAGCCGTACTACCATCTCGTCGTCCTCGCCGCAGAACGCCGTCGGGTACCAGAATCTCGTCAAGCTTTCGTCCCTCGCCTACCTGGAAGGGTTCTACACCAAACCGCGCGTCGATCGCGAGCTCCTCACCCGCTACGGACGAAGGCCTGATCGTCTCGTCGGCGTGCATGGCCGGCGAGGTCGCCGTCCATCTCCTGAGCGGCGACACGCAGCGCGCCCGCGAAGCCGCGAGCTGGTACGCGAACGCGTTTCCCGGACCGGTACTACCTCGAGGTCCAGGCCCACGACTCCGGAGGGCCAGCGGGAGCTCAACGACGCAGGTCTTCCGACTCGCGGCCGACCTGGGCCTCCCGGTCATCGCGACGAACGACACGCACTTCCTGCGGCGCGAGGACCACGACGCCCACGACGTCCTGCTCTGCATCGGACTCGGAAAGGACCGGTCCGACGACCAACCGGATGCAGTACGACCGCGGACTCTACTTCAAGAACACCCCGGAGATCGCCGCACACTTCCCCGATCATCCCGAGGTGCTCGACCAACACGCTCGAGATCGCCGATCGGGTCGACATCCCGTTCTCCAAGACGTATCGAGTCCCGTCGTTCCCGCTACCACCCGGCGTCGCGTCGGAGAATGACCTCCTCGTCGAGTTGGCCACGGCCGGCGCAAAGGAGCGGTATGGCGACCCGCTCCCCGAATGCGGCCCGTGAGCGCCTCGACTACGAGCTCGGTGTCATCACCAAGACGGGCTACGCTGGGTACTTCCTCATCGTCGCCGATTTCATCAAGGCGGCGCGCGATAAGGGAATCCCGGTCGGCCCGGGTCGCGGCTCGGCGGCCGGTTCGCTCGTCGCGTACTCGCTGCGCATCACCAACGTCTGCCCGCTGAAGTTCGATCTCCTGTTCGAGCGCTTTCTCAATCCCGGAACGCGTGTCGATGCCGGACATCGACGTCGACTTCTGCTTCGAGCGACGCGGCGAAGTCATCGAGTACGTCCGGCAGAAGTACGGCCGTGACTCGGTCGGACAGATCGTCACATTCGGCACGCTGAAGTCTCGCGCTGCCATCAAGGACGTCGGCCGCGCGCTCGGATTTACTCCGGCAGAGACGGATGCGCTGGCCAAGCTGATCCCGAACCAGCCGAACTATTCGCTCACGATCAAGGAAGCGACGGAGCAGATCTCCGAGATTCGGCGCCTGTACGAGAACGACGAGCGATACAAGCAGCTCTTCGACTATGCGATCTCGCTCGAAGGCCTCTCCCGCCACTCCGGTGTCCACGCAGCAGGTGTCGTGATCGCGCCGGGGCCACTCGACGAGTACGTCCCGGTTTTCACGACCACCACCAAGGGCGCGGGCAGCGGGGCGCAGCGTGGTGGGGGAGGAGACCGGTCAGGCGAGCGATCGGACGACGAGACGGTCGTTGTCACGCAGTACGACATGACCGCGCTGGAAAAGGTCGGCATGCTCAAGATGGACTTCCTCGGCTTCACGACGCTGACTGTGCTGGCCGATGCGGTCACTTCGATTCAGTCGCGGACAGGGGTCCGCATCGATCTCGACGCACTTCCGCTCGACGACGACGCGACGTATCGCATGCTCCGCGCGGGCCACACCAGCGGGGTGTTCCAGTTCGAGTCGCCGCTGGCGACGGACGTCCTTCGAAGCATGCGCTGCGACCGGTTCGACGACCTCGTTGCATCCAACGCGCTCATGCGCCCAGGCCCGCTCGACACGGGGATGCACAGGGTCTACGTCCGTCGCAAGCGCGGCGAGGAGCCGGTCACGTACCACTTGCCCGAGCTCGAGCCGATCCTGGCCAGTACGTATGGGCGTCATCACGTATCAGGAGCAGGTCATGCGCATCGCGCAGGTCCTCGCGGGGATCTCGCTCGCCGAAGCCGATGTGCTGCGCAAGGCAGTCGGCAAGAAGGATCGCGGAGCTGATCCGACTCGAGCTCGGGAAGTTCGTGGAGAAGGCGGTTGCCCGCGGACTCACCGCGGGCAACGATCACGGAGATCGCGGCACAGATCGAGACGTTCGGACGCTACGGCTTCAACTTGAGCCATAGCGTCGCGTACTCGATCCTGTCCTACCAGACAGCGTGGCTCAAGACGCACTACCCGGCGGACTTCATGGCTGCGCTGTTGACGTCGCAGATCGGCGACACCGATGCCGTGGTGAAGTACATCAATGAAGCGCGTGAAATCGGCCTCGAGGTCCTGCCGCCCGACGTCAACGAGTCAGGGTATCGATTCACGGTGGTCGGCGACGGGCGGATCCGATTCGGGCTGGGCGCGATCCGCAACGTGGGGCGGACGGCGATCGACTCGATCGTCGGCGCGCGAGCGACTGCACCGTTTACGTCGCTCTTCGATCTGTGCGCGCGGGTCGACCTTCGGATGTGCAACAAGCGTGTGTTCGAGGCACTGATCCACTCGGGGGCGCTCGACTCCCTGAGTGGCCACCGCGCTCAACACTTGGCGGTCCTCGATCATGCCCTGCAGGAGGCCATCGCTCCGCCAGATCGAGGTGAGTACAGGCCAGGGGTCGTTGTTTGGGAGCGTGACAGACGCCGATCAACCGAGCTCATCAACAGATACCATCACGAGCCTGACCCTGCCGACGATCGCGCCGCTCTCGGAAGCCGAGCGACTGTCTCGAGAGAAGGAGGCGCTCGGGTTCTACGCGTCGGGGCACCCACTGGAGCCGTTCAGGACGGAAGCCGAGCTCTTCGCCACGCATTCGGTCGCAAAGCTGGGCGTTTGGACCGGGGAGCCGATGAAGCTTGCGGTGGTCGTCACGGCCATTAAGCGGCAGGTCAGCAAACGGTCCGGGGCTGAGTTTGCCCGGTTGACAGTGGAGGATTTTTCGGGATCTTCTGAGGTACTGGTGTTTCCCGAGACGTGGACCAACCTGTCTGATCGGGTACGGCAGGAGGTGCCGGTCCTGATCGAGGGCGGATATTCACGGCGTGACCAGGGAGGTGACAACCCAACCTTTATTGTCGAGGCAGTAACGAAGTTGGCCGAGCTGCGTACGAACGGGCGCGTCGTTGTGGCGATCGATCTCGACCCCGCGGCGGGCGGTCCCGTGTTGTCTCCGCATGTCATGGCCGATGTCCGCGCGGTTGCCGACGCGAATCCCGGGTCGGCCCCGCTGGAGGTGCGATGGAGCGATGGGAATGGGCTGCGGGTCCGGTTTCGTTCGAGTTCCGCAGCGGTCAGCGCATCTCCCGCAGCTCTCAACGACTTGCGCGCGATTCTCGGGTCCGACCGGGTCCGACTCGTGCGTGGCAATTGAGCTGAGGGCTCCACCTCATGGCAAGTTCGGCCAATACCCTCGAGTTCGAGCGCCCGATCTTCGAGCTAGAACGCCAGATCGACGAGTTGAAAAAGATGGCGGGCGACCAGCAGCTGCACGTCAGCGATGAGATCGCCCCGCTCGAACGCAAGCTGACCGAGCTCCGCTCCGAGATCTACCGCAACCTGACGCCTTTCCAGCGCGTGCAGGTGGCGCGGAGCAGCAGGCGACCGTTCACGCTCGATTACGTCCGGCTCGCCTTTACCGACTTCATCGAGCTGCACGGCGATCGCGGCTACCGGGATGACGCCGCCATCGTTGGCGGGTGGGCACGGCTGGACGGTGAGACGATAATGGTCATCGGTCACCAGCGCGGTCGCGACGCGAAGGAGAACCTGCATCGCAACTTCGGCATGCCCCACCCCGAGGGATACCGCAAGGCGCTGCGCCTCATGAAACTCGCGGAGAAGTTCCACGTCCCGGTGATCACGTTCATCGACACGCAGGGGGCGTGGGCCGGCCTTGGCGCAGAGGAGCGCGGACAGTCCGAGGCGATCGCGCGCAACCTCTATGAGATGAGCCGCCTCGAGGTACCGATCGTCGCGACGGTCATCGGCGAGGGTGGATCCGGCGGCGCACTCGCCCTGGGCGTCGCGGACCGCGTGCTCATGCTCGAGAACGCGGTGTATTCCGTCATTACCGTCGAAGGGTGCGCGATCATCCTGTGGAAGGACGGCAAGAGCCCGGAGATGCGCGAGAAGGCAGCGGCGGCGTTGCACATCACCGCGCAGGATCTGCTCGAGCTACGCGTCGTCGATGAGATCGTGCCGGAGCCGCCTGGCGGCGCTCAGGCCGACCATGACGACGGCCGCCAAGACGCTGCAGCAGGCACTCGTCCGCAACCTGGACGATCTTCGCCATCTCAAGCCCGACAAGCTCGTCCGCCGCCGGCGCGAGAAGTATTTCCGCATGGGGCAGTTCTCGGAATAACGGGCGGCGCCATGCACTTGATCGAAGTTGCATTCAAAGGGAATCGAAAGGAGTTCTTCGCCTGGGACGGCGAAGACCCGCCACCGCTGCGCTCGTCGGTCGTCGTCGAGGCCGATCGCGGTGAGGACCTCGGCGTGGTGCACGCGATCGGCGAGCTGCGCGCAGAAGCGCTGCGTCGGATGCTCACACGGGCTGCGGAACGAGCGACGCCCACTCGCAAGGCATTGCGCGTCGCGTCGCCGCGCGACGTCCGGCAGGCCCGTGACGTCCGCGCTCAGGATGAAGTTGCCCGCCAGCAAAGCGGCCGCACGGGTCAAGGCGCACGGGCTCGTCATGAAGCTCTCCGACGCCGAATGGCAGTGGGACCGAAAGAAGCTGACGTTCTACTTCACGGCCGACAGGCGGGTCGACTTCCGCGATCTCGTCCGAGACCTGGCGGCCGCTGTTCCGCGCGCGCATCGAGTTGAAGCAGATCGGCGTGCGCGACGAGGCGAAACGGCTCGACGGCGTTGGGCGCTGCGGCCGCCAGTTTTGCTCGGCTTCGTGGCTGCCCGAGTTGCGGCCGGTGAATCTGGGCGTCGCCAAGGATCAACGGCTGTCGCTCAACCCGTCGCAGATCTCCGGCGCGTGCGGACGTCTCATGTGCTGCCTGCGCTACGAGCACGAGTTCTACGTAGAAAGTCGCAAGCGATTTCCGAAGGAAGGAAAGACCCTGGTCACGGCACATGGGGAAGAGAAGGTCGTGGCGAACGAGATCTTCAATGAACGGGTGACGCTTCGATCCGCAGAAGGCGAGGCACGGGTCATTCTCGCTGACTCAGTTGAAGCGTGAGCTGGCCGCCGCCGGTCAACCACCCCCGAGCCCCGACGCGGGAACCGGCGACACAGCAGAGCTACCGGTGTTCGGGGTCGAGGCGAGCGAGGTCGAGGGCGATTTGGGAATCGAGACGGGGGAATCCCTCGGCACGGGCGTGGCGATCGCCGCCGACTTCGCCGAGCCTCTCGACGAGCCCCAGCGCTCGCGCGCAGAGTCAGCCCCGCCGTCCCAATCCGCTCGCCCGTCGGGCGTAGGGGCGAGGCATACGTCGCCCTCGGGTTCGGCACCACGTGATGATCGGCCGGACCGTAGTCGCCGACACCGGTCGCGCGGTGGGCGGCCTGGCCAGCGGCCAGAGAGCGAGGACGCTCCCACGCCCGATCAGAAGACCACATCGGAAGCCGTCGAGGCGGTTCCGAGCGGGTCACCGCAGGTATCTGAGGCACCCCAGTCATCCGACGAAGAGACGCCCGCGGCGAGCGGAGGTCCCCGTCGCCGTCGTGGCCGCCGGGGTGGGCGCCGCGGCCGCGGGAGAGGCAGCTCTGGAACGGGTGCGCCGCCGTCGCCCAACGACGGCTCGGCTCCGTCGAGTGGGAGTGGGGGTGGGGGTGGGGGTGGGGATGGGGATGGGGGATCAGACGGCTCGGGGAGTGCCGGCCCGGCGCCCCCATTGGGAGCGGCGTGAGCTCAGTGTTCTACCTGACCACCGCAATCGATTACGCCAACGGCGATCCACACCTCGGCCACGCGCTAGAAAAGATCGGTGCCGACGTCATCGCGCGATATCACCGCCTGCGTGGCGACTCCGTGCATTTCCTCATCGGCATGGATGAGCACGGCCAAAAGGTCGCTCAGGCGGCCGCCGCGGAGGGGTTGGCCCCCCAAGCGTTGACCGATCGCGTTGCCGAACGGTTCCTGGCGATGTGGGCGCGACTTGGGATCTCGAATGACCAATTCATGCGCACGACGGCCATCGAGCACCGGGAAGGCGTGCGCGCACTCATCGAGCGCATCTTCGAGCGGTCGCCCGATGACTTCTACCAGAAGACCTACGCCGGCTGGTACTGCGTGGGGTGCGAAGCGTTCAAGACACAGGCGGAGATCGTCGACGGCCGGTGCGTCCTGCATCCGACGCGTACCCTCGAATGGGTCGAGGAGCGCAACTGGTTCTTTCGTCTCAGCCAGTACACCGACTTCTTGCGTGCCCACATCACCGAGCACCCGCAGTTCGTTGGGCCTGAGAGTCGGCGCAACGAGATCCTCGCGCTGCTCGATCAGGGGCTGGAAGACATCTCGGCGAGCCGCGCGCGGCTCGCGTGGGGCATTCCCTTCCCCCGCCCGACCTCGGACGGCGACGTCCAGACGACGTACGTCTGGTTCGATGCGCTGCCGAACTACCTGACCGCGACCGGATTCCCGGCCGATGGCTACACGCGGCGATGGCCGGCCCAGCTCCACGTCATCGGCAAAGACATTACCCGCTTCCACTGTGTGATCTGGCCGGCCATGCTCCGATCGGCCGGGCTTCCACTTCCCGAGCGGGTGTGGGCCCACGGGTTCGTGACGTTGGCGGGCGGAGAGCGCTTCAGTAAGTCAGCCGGCGTTCGAGTGGAGCTGGCGGAGGCCGTGGAGCGCCATGGGCCGGACGCGTTCCGCTATTTCATGTTGCGGGAGGTCCCGTTCGACGCGGACGGCGCATTTTCCTGGGAGCGGTTCGACGAACGTTACACGGCCGACCTGGCAAACGCCTTCGGCAACCTGTTGAGCCGAACTGTCGCGATGGTGGAGCGATACTGCGCTGGTATTGTCCCGCCTGGACGGCCAAATGAGCTCGACGTGGCGAACGCAGCGGATTACGAGCGTTATCGCGAAGCGATGGATGGCGGTCGGGGATACCTGCTCCACGAGGCGTTGCGCCACCTCTGGGTCACTGTGGCCCGCGGCAACGAGTACGTCGACCGCCAGGCGCCGTGGAAACTCGCCAAAGATCCGGCACAGCGGCCCGCCTTGGAGGCGGTCCTCGCGACCCTCGTGCGCCAGCTCGCGCACCAAGCCGTGCACGTAGCCCCCTTCATGCCTGATCGCGCCCAGGAGGTGTGGCGGCAGCTGGGAGCCCCTGGCACCGTCCACGACCAGCGAATCGGCCGTGAACAGAGCCCGCTCGATCCGACCGGCTGGAAGGTCGTCCGCGGGGACCCGCTATTTCCCAAGGGCGACGTGGCCGGCTGACCAACCACCACCACCCGCGTTTCGCGCCTGGACACGCCCGTCACAATCTGCGCAAGTCGTCCCGGGTGGGGACAGGATCTGACGCCCAACCTGGCCATCGTATGCCCGCGGGGCGTGGCGCCTATGCCGGGGCTCGCCCTCGCGGCGTTCCCGGCCGTATGACAGATGTCGATCGGAGGGGTCGCGATGGCGGGTCGAAGCTGGTCGATAGTCGTCGTACCCAACGGGAGCGCCGCGCCGCGGACGTTCGAGATCACCGAGCGCGCGATCAAGTGCGCCGCGTGGGCGCTCGGCGGACTCGCGTTGGTCTGCGTGATTGCGCTCAGCATCGCCGCGATCCGACTCAGCAGCGCCCCAGTCTTCGCAGCGCTCATGACGCCCGCAGACCGACAGCTCGGTGACTTGCGGACCCGGATGGCCGAGCTCCGCGACACGATTGTGATCATTGACAAGCGCAACGACGAGATCCGGCTGTTGGCCGGGCTGCCCGATTCGGACACCGCCACCACTGCCGTCGCGCAGCTCCCGCTCGACGTGGACACTCTGATCGAGCACGCCAATGCGCTCTCAGCCAGCTTCGCCGCGGTGTCCACCACGTTGTCCAAGGACAACGCGCGGATGTCGGCGACGCCCTCGATCATGCCGACGCGTGGGTGGCTCTCGAGTCAGTTCTCGCTCGCCAGGTTCCACCCGATCCTGCACCGCACACGCCCGCACGAAGGCATCGATGTCGCCGCGCCGTACGGCGCGCCCGTCGTAGCGCCGGCCGCGGGGACCGTCGTGCGCATCAGCCGTCAGACGGGGTACGGTCTAGTGCTCGACATCGACCACGGAAACGGGATCGCAACCAAATACGCGCACCTCTCGCGCGTGATGGTGCGCGAGGGACAGCGCGTCGTGCGAGGCCAACCCATCGCCGCCGTCGGCAACAGCGGCCTCGCGACGGGTCCGCACCTCCACTATGAGGTCCACGTCAACGGGAAGGTTGTCGATCCCTTGACCTACGTCCTGCCCGGCGCGATCCCAGACTAGGGACCGGGGACTACGGGCTAGGGGATTAGTGGCCAAAAAAAACCCGAAGGGCCAGTGACGGTGCACTGTCACTGGCCCTTCGGTTTGTCCCTAATCCCTAACCCCTAGTCCCTAACCCCTAGTCCCTAATCCTCTCACTGACACTGCAGGGTGATGGAGCCGCCGCGCGCCGCGACCTCGGTTTCCGGGATGGGCTCGACGGTCGTGTGGAGGTCGCTCGAGCCCCACGTCGTCAAGTCCACGTCCTCCAACCCGTAATCCCGGATCAGGATCGTCCGGTACTCGCCAGCCTCCAGCAGGTTCGACGCGCGCAACTCATGGAGGAGCTGATTCCGGATCGCGACATAACCCGACGGGGTTACCGTTGGGGCACCCGCCGCCGTCCGCACAGCGTTGATCAGTGTCACCGCGTTGGCGTTGTTTCCAAGGCCCAGCTGGATCGCGGCATCCAGCAGCACCATGTCTTCATTGCGGACGATCGGGATCGGGCTGTTCGGACTCGGGTACGTCCCGACCGTCAGCGCCAACTTTGCGGGCGCGGCTAGCGACGGTTGACCCGGTGGCCCGCTGTTGGCCATGATCTTGCCCGCGCGTGGGTCGCTTCCGATGTCACTGTCCGCAGCGTCCAGCACGTACAGCGTTGGTATGTCCGCCTGGATCGGATTCGGAATGTCGCCCGATGCCCCACTGAAGGAGTGGTAGACCCCCAACGGATCCGCATACTGGGCCGGCGTCAGCTGCACGTATTCGACGGTGCCGCTGTTGAAGATGAACGAGGCCTTGGCCGCGGCGTCGGCGTCGGTGAGGGCGGACGCGAGGGGAGTGCCCGGCGTCGTCGCCGTTGGTGCCGATCCTCCAGCGCTTCGCGCCACTGCATACGCGTACTCCAGGCCCGCCTTCGCCCGAAGCGCTCGATTGAACCCAGCGAACGAGCCCGCGGTGCCAGGCGCGCCGGATCCGCTCACCGAGTTGAAGCCGGGCGGTAGCGAAACCGGCAGAGCCGCAACCGCGGTCCCGCCCGCGACCAGGTTGGTCTCACCCGAGTCCAGCAACGCCACAATGCCCGCCCACACATCCTTGTTGCACAGCATCGGCGCGTACGTTCCAGTCGGCAGGTTGGTCCCCCACAGCGCCACGCCGTTGGTGTCACGCGTCTCTGCCAGCATCATGTAGTTGTACGCCTGCCAGGTCTGCATGACGCCGACGATCAGGGCCTGCTGCGCGGTGGTGTACGCCGGCACGACAGCCGAGACGCTGTTGATCACGACCTGAGCGTTCTTGATCGTCCGGAACTCGTTGTCCCAGACGACGGTCCCGTAGTAATCGCTATTCGGGATCGGGACCCCATCTCCCAACCATTCCGTCAGATATCGGCTGTCAGTGTTGGTAAAGTTGCCGGCGTCGCGGCCGAAGGACGACATCAACACGACATACGCAAACACATCGCTGACCACTTCGCTCGGCGAGCCGCGCGTGCCCGAGAACGCTCCCGTTACGAGTTGCTGAATCCCCTGCGGCGTGGTTGGGTCGACGCTGGGCGACTGGTAGTTCGGGACCGCCGGGTCGCTGCATGCGAGCAGGGCAGTGAGCGTGGCGCCGATGAGTGCAGACCCCGACAGCCAATCCGCGACACGTCGCGACCGGCCGATCGAGGCGCCTCTCCCGGCGACAAGAGTCATATCGGTCATGGCTACAACCCCAGGTCGAGTGAGAGGAAGAAGCTTCGCGCGGGCGGATACGGCGTGACTTCCTGGCCACGGGCCACCTGCTGGTTCCCGAAGTTGCTGATCTCGGGGTCGAGACCGGGGTAGTTCGGGTACCACATCAGCAGGTTTCGGCCGGAGAGCTGCAGCCGCGCCGAGGTCACGTGGAGACTCGGCACTCTCGCAACCCACTCCTCGGGCAGGTCGTAGCTAACCGTGACCTCACGAAGCTTGAGGTACGAGCCGGGGAACACGTACGGTACGCCACCCGCCTCCAGCGAGGCGACGCGTGCGGCGCTGGCCGCCGTGTCGGCGAGCAGCCCCGGACCAAAATCGAAGTACTGCGTCGTCAGATCCGACACCGTGCCACCCTTGACCCAGTCGAACAGACCGTAGACGTGGAACCGTTGGAGGTTGAGCTCGTTGCCCCAGCTAGCCGTGAAGTCTGGCTGTGAGTTGCCGACACCCTCGGGCACGCCCGCGGCGTTGGTGACGCTGCTGTTCACAACCCATCCGACCGGCTTGCCCTGCTCAATGAAGTACGTGCCGAACGGGCCACCGAACTGGTCGCCCGCAGGGAAGCCCGGCACCGGCAGGTAGTCCATGACGCTGTAATTGCGCGCGAAGGTGCCGGTGGACACCCACGTCAGGCCATTGTGCATCTGGAGCGCTGTCACGGCGAGCGAGATCTCGGCACCGCGGTTCGTGAACTGGCCACCGTTGATCCACTCGGCGTTCTCACCAGAGCTGGGGGCCAGACCCGCTTGGAGCAGGAGGTTGCTGATCCGCTTCTGATAGACAGTGAAGCTGAACTGCGCGCGCGACTTGAACATTGTCGCGTCGAAGCCCGTCTCGATCTCGGCGTTCGTCTCCGGCCGGATCGTCGGGTCCCCGGCCAATAACGGCGTAAACACCGCCGGCGCGCCGGCGTCGTGGTCCAGAATCAGGTTGTTGTTCCCGGTGTATCGGACGCCATAGTTCGGGTCCGTTCCGGAGAGACCTTCGGCTATGCGCAGCTTGAGCTCATCGATGAAGCCGACGAACTGCGGGAGGCGGTAGGCCGCCGCGTACTTGGGGTACGTGTAGTACGCGTTGATCAGGCCATTGTCCGTCGTGCGTTGCGCCGTGACACCCGCGCTCAGTGTGAGGTGCTGGTCCAGTGTCAGGAACTGCTCCTGCCCGTAGAAGCTCATCGTCCGCGACGCATTGCGGAAATCGAACTGCGACTGAACGTCGCCCGCAGTGGGCGTCGAGATCCCACTGGGAAGCCCCTGTCCGACCTGATACGGGTTGCTCTCCGTGCGCTGATCGCGCATCCACCCGATCGACGTGGTCGCGTCGATGAAGCGGCCCGCCGTGTAGTGGTGCACCAGGTTCAGCGCCCAGTTCAAGTAGTTGATGTTGCCCGCGAGATCGGTCACGGTGCCGTCGAGCGCTTTGTGCTCCTCGATCTGGAGCTGGGGCGGGGAGTAGAGACGGTCTGACTGGTCCGCGAGGTCCGAGCCGCCCAGTGCCGTGAACTGCAGGCTCTGGTGCTCAGTGTTGAACACGTGCCAGGCGACCTGGCCGCCGCCGATGAACCGCTCGACGTCTTCGGGCGTCTCGATATCTGCCGCATCTGCGAATGCGTTGCCGAATCCGTATGGATTCAACACATACCCGCCGTACTGGGCACTCGCGGGGCCGGTCTTCGAGTTCATGTTGAAGAACTGCGGAGTCGACGAGAAGATGTCGTAGGGCGAGATCCCGACGTTGTCGTTCCCCGAGATGCCACGGATCGTCTGGGAATGCTCGTAGTACAGATTCGCTGACGCCGTAACCGAGCTCGAGAACGCCTGGCTGATGTTCGAGCGGACGCCCTGCTTGTTGTAGCCCGTGTTGATCAGGGTGCCGTTGTCGTAGTGCGACAAACCGGACACGAAGTACTGCGTCTGGCCGGCCGTGCCGCGCACGCTGATGTCGCCCTCGTACGAGGCCTCGCCGCCACCGAACAACTCGCTCTGGTAGTCGCAGTTACACTGATACGTGCCAGCCGGCATAGTCCCGCCGACGTGGGCCGCATACCACGACGCGGCCGACGCCTCAGTCGGGAACGTCGTCATGTCGATCGTGTGGGCATTGGTGAACGTGCCGAGCTTGCCCTCGATGTCCCACTTGGCCTTGCCGGCCAGGCCCTTCTTCGTCGTGATGACGACGACGCCCGAGCCGGCGCGCGATCCGTAGATGGCCGCGGCGGATGCGCCCTTGAGCACCTGAATCGACTCGATGTCGTTCGGGTTGATGTCGGCGATGCGATTGGGGCTGTTGTCTTCCATGTCCTGCGTGATCGTGTTGTTGCCGGCGCCCGTGATGGCGTTCTCACCCGAATTGATCGTCTGGTTGTCCACGATCACGCCGTCGATCACGTAGAGGGGCGAGGCATCCGCGTTGATCGACGTGATCCCACGGATCTGAATCTGCAGTCCGCCGCCCGGGGCACCACCGTTGTTGGTCTGGATCTCGGCGCCCGGCACCTTGCCTTGCAACGCGTCCTCGATGGTCGGCGCGGGGACCCGGTTGATCTGGTCCGCGTTCACCACGGTCACGTCGTTCGGCGAGTTCTCCGCGGAGATGCTGGTCGCCGCGCCTGTGATGACCTGTGCCTCGAGCTGCAGCACGTCCTGGGTCATCGAGATCGTGGCCTCGCCTTGATCCGCCGCCACCGGGACGCTCACCGGCCGATAGCCGATCCGTCTTGCGTCGAGCGTGAGTGCCGTCGTCGGTACGTTGTTGATCTGGAACGTACCGCTGTCTGTGCTCGTCGCTCCCAACTCGGTGCCACTGACTGTGACGGCCACGCCCGGCACCGGTGCGTTGGTCGCTGCATTGACAACTCGCCCACTGACCTGACGCTGCCCCTGTGCCGCAGCAACGGCGATCAACGAGCCGCCAGCCACGGCCACGAGCACGCGCCCGATCCTGGGCACAGCCCCCACCACGTGTCTGTTCACGAACCCTCCCGTACGAGCCTCAAATGAGGAAAAGGGGAGTCCCACATCACACCGCGACCCGCAATGTCGATGTCGAGACCGACCTCGCAGGGGCGGGGACTTGGGTACGAATGCGGGTGAGTCTGGCCGGAACAGAAACGGATGTCAAGCGCTGCATCCGCCAGTGCCACAGCGAGATAACACGGTCAATGCGCTCGGCCTGGCACGGAAACATTCGGCGCCGCGACGCGCTGCATAGATGTGCAGGCCTACCCCCATGGTATGCAGTCCCATGCACCCGATCTGCATACCAGGTTAGGCGCGGCGGAGCGATCACCCTACGGGGTGAGGCCCGACGGCGAATGTAAGAGGCGGGTTAGAACGCGAGGATTGAGGGACTAGTTCCTACCCACTAGTCCCTAGTCTCTCAGCTGCTCGGGCTCGAGAAATTCACCTTGGGCGCTTCCTGCGCTGCCGCAGTTGCATTGAAGTAGGTGAGTGGTTTGGCGTTTGTCGCGCGCGCTGTCAAAACCTGCGGAAACTGTCGGATGTACGCGTTGTATGTCTCGACCGCCTGATTGTAGTCGCTCCGCGCAACCGCGATGCGATTCTCCGTGCCCGTCAGCTCGTCCTGCAGTCGGAGAAATGCTTGATCTGATTTGAGCTGGGGATACGCTTCGGCGACGGAGCGATTCATGATCGTGACCTGCGATGAGAGTTGCAGGTCGGCGTCGGCCTCGCGTGCCGGATCGTGACTCGCGACCGCGGTGGCCAATCCCGCGCGAGCCTGGGCGACGCCCGTGAACACCGCGAGCTCCTGCTTCGCCTGTCCGCGCACCGTCTCGACCAGATTGCCAATCAGGTCGCTCCGGCGCTGCAGCTGGACCTCGATGTTATGCTGGTTCTGAACTGCCTGCTCGTCGAGACGCTGGATGGTGTTGTACCCACACCCTGCCAACATCACCGGCAACGCCACCAGCGCCACCCCGCGCGCCCATCCCCTGCTTACTCGCGTCCCCATAAAAACGCACTCCTTCTTCAAGAACCTGCCGCTCACCTACCCGATTGTGAACCCGATCTCGTGCCGATCGACCCCGTCGCCCCTACCGGTCCAGAGCACGATCCGTCGTCGTCTCCTTTCTACTTTCTGTGCCTCTCCTCTCTCGGCCGCGAAGCGACCGTGTTACTCGCCACGAAAGCTCAGTTGCACGACGTACTTGCCAGGCTTGACCGTCGCATCGCCCAGCTTCCAGGCCAAGCGAGCCTTCTCGTTGAGACACTGATTGACCTGCTCGCCCGGATCTTTGTCCGACCACCGCGAATTCGCCACTCTGGCATCCTGGACCGTGTTGTCCGCGATCGTCACCAGTACAGCGACGCCGCCGTGAAGCGACGGGTCTACCTTCTGACCGAATTCCTCGTAACAGAACCGAGTGAACGCCTGCTCGCGCTCGACCGATTCGACTAACGCCGGAGGCGCGGCCGGATAGTCGACGTTGGGTGGGTCGTAATTCTTCGGACGTGTAAAGGTATCCGGTGCGGCAGGCGGCAGCTTCGTCTGCAGCTTGGACAGGTCCGTCGGGGTGGTGTCGACGGGCGGCGGCGTCGGCGCCGCAGCGACGGTCGAGACTGGCGGACTCTTCTTGTCGCCGTGACAGCCAGCAGTCGCCACCGCCACCCCAAGGCCCACCGCCAACTGCCACCACACCTGTGCGCGCATATCGTGCCTCATCAAAGACGCAGGGAAGGACTGCCGGATTTTGACGGGCGCTCCCGTCCCCTAATGGACGGTCGCACCGTCGGCTAAGGTCACGAATCACCAACTCGCGCCGCCGCCGCCGCCACTCCCGCCCCCACCGCCTCCGAACCCTCCAAATCCCCCACCTCCGCCCCCTCCCCACCCGCCACCACCACCCCCGCTCCAGCCTCCGCCACCCCCCCAACCACCACCGAAGGGGATGAAGATCGGCAAACAGCCTCCCCGCCCCCCACCGCGTCGCGCCATCGAGCTCAGCACGACGAAGACAATGATGAACAGGAAGAACAGCAGGCGCGGCGAGATGCCACCCGAGCCACCCTCGGTGGAGGGCTGCGGCACCTGTGCAGCGAGCGTCGTGTCCAGCGCAAAGTGGTATTGCTTCGCGAACCACTGCGCCGTGAGATACGTGACGAGCTCGAGTCCCGCCCCGTAGTCCTGCTGTCGGAAGTACGGAACCGCCGCGCGGCAGATATCGCCGGCATCCGCGTCAGTGAAGAATCCTTGCGTCGTGTTTCCGGTGCTCACCCAGCACTGCCCACGCTTGTCGGCGCTCGTCTCCTTCGGCACGAGGAGGATCACCGCCCCCGCGTTGCGCAGCGTGTCTCCCGGGTTCCCCTTCTTGCCGACCCCCCAATAGCGCAGGATACCGAGCGCGACATCCGATGGCGCATTCTGGCCGATATCCGGAAGCGTCACGATCGCGATCTCGCCGGGCGAGCGCGCCTGGACTTCCTGCGCGATCTGCGTGATCCGCGCGGAGTCCTCCGGCGGGACGACGTGCGCATAGTCGTCGAGAAACCCCGTCGGCGTGGCGGGGATCTTGAGGCGCTTGATCGTTGCCGTGTCCAGCTGTGCGCGGGCGACCGCAGGTCGCCCCAGCGCCGCCACAGCCAACAGGGCCAGTAGGGGCCACGCCTGCGTCACCCGTGACGGCGACCATCCCATGCTCACTGGCCGCTCACCCAGTTGTCTGAGGGCCACGCCTGCGCCGCCCCTCGAGGGTGAGCCGGCCTCGCGCAGCTCGCTTGCTCGGCTCGACGCTTCTCGATAGCTTCGCCCGCTCGATGCCAGCCAGTCCTCCACGTGCTGCCGCGCGCGAGTTCAGGCGCTGCAGCATGGCCGTAGCGCTGCTGGCCATCGCCTGCGGTCACGTGGGTGACCGCGCGGGCACGCACGGCGATGCTGACGGACGTGGAACACGCATCGATAGTAGCTCTGCGCACAGCGCCGTGGAAGGCGTGACACCGTTCCCGGCGCCCCGCGCCTCTGCGGCCGACAGCGCCGCCGCGCTCGATCGAGCCTACCAAGCCGAACGAGCCGTCATCAACGGCGAAGCGTACGCGCTCGACACGCTCCCCGTCGCCATGCGTCGCTCGGCGGCCTACGCTCAACGCTTCGACGCATTGCGACGCACCGCCCTCCATGCCGATAGCCTGCGCGCCGCGCGCGATCGCGAGCGCGCAAAGGCGCGCCGCGAGGCCTTACACCAACAGGGCGGCGCCCCCTCTTGCAGGAACGCGACTTGCCCCTAATACATCCAGATCGAGAACGGGGCCGGCGTACCGACCGACGTCTTGAGGCGCATGAGACTCGCGGTGGCGGGGCTGGGCGTGGCAGCGCTGGTAATCGTGGGCAGGGTGGCGGCACAATCCGCCGCGACCCAAGGGCAGAATTCGACTTGTCGTGGTGACGCGAGCCCCGCGGGCACGCCATGCGCGATCCCTCACGCCTCCGATCCCAGCCAGAACGATCTCACGCCGACGCAGTTCCTCTTTGGTCGTGACATTGGCACCAAGCTGACCCAGACGTCGCCCATGGTCTCACTGGCCGCAGCAGCAAGCAATAGTGGATGGGCGACCGTGCGCGCACGCGCGGGCAACGCGCTGTCGGCGGCCGCGACCAAGGCGTCACCAGTGGTACGGTCACGCGCCGCCACTGGAGATGCAGCCGAAGTGCAGCCCGCCTGGGGTCAGTCGCTGACCCCGCAACAGTTCCTGATCGAGGAGTGGCGACACAGCGAGATCGGCGTCGCTGATAGCGTGTACCACGATGCCCTCATGCGCATTACCGCGACGTTCGACTCCGCGCGGCGAGCGCGGATCGACGACGCCGACCGCACCAGCATCCTCCGACGCCTCGATGCGCTGCTCGATGCGAACAGTTACACCTGGACGATGTTCCGCGTCGAGATCAGGCGCCGCGCGGATAGTGCGTTGGCGGCGCTAAAGGCTACGGACTAGCGACTGAAATTGAACGAGAACTCGAAGGTGCCGGCGCCCGAGCTGGCCGCAGGGAATTGCCACGAGCGCGCCTTCTCGAGGATGCAGCTCTCCGCCGGCGCGGCCCCCGGCCCCGACCAGGTGCGGCGACTGACCGTCGCGTTCGTCACGCTCCCACTCGCGGTCAACGTCAGCGCAACGGTCACCGAGCCTGCGAGATCGGGATTGACCTTGAGCCCGTACTCGTCATAGCAGAACCGCAGCTGCGATTCGTGCTCGCGCACCGACGTGCCGAGCGCGCCGACATCGCGAGTCGGGCCGCCGAACCCTGCAACATCGATCGCGCGCGGCGCCGAGACACTCACCCCTTCGTGGCCGATCCCACCGCCGCCAGCGACACCCCCGATCGCGTTGACCGCGCCGGCCCCGCCCATGTCGCTCCGCCCAGGTGTGCGGACCCCCTGCCCGCCCTGTCCGTACGCGAGCACGGTCTTCCCCACGGCCATGCCCGGCTTGGGTGCCCCGTTCGCGACTGACACGCCGCGCAGCACATTGGAGACGTCGCCCACCGGTCCGTTCTTGGGGGCCGCGCCGCCAAACGCCGAGCTGAAGGCAGCCGCCCGCTTCGCCTCGCGCTCTTCCGCCGTAGGCTGGGGCTTCGGCGCAGCAGGCGCCGCTGGCTTCGGGGCGGGCGCCGGCTGCGCGACCGGCGCAGGCTTCGGCGGAGGCGGCGGTGCCTCGAACTTCACACTGATCGGCCGCTCTTCTGGCGGAAGCAGGTGGGTCACGTCGGTCGTCGGCCCGAAGAGCACGAGCGCGAGCCATACGAGACCGAGTCCGCCGGACACGACCCATGAGCCGAGTAATGCGCGACCCTCCTCGTCGGCGAGCTCGTACCGGAGGTTCCGGGTAAACGTCGCTTCGTCGCGAGCCGTCACCGGGCGACTGACGCGACGCGGCGTCGTGCGGCGCTCAGCCTGCGGCATCCGTCACTCGTCGCACTTGTAACGAGAGGTTGCGAAAGCCCGCCACGCGTGCGGTCTGCATGATTCGCGACAGCAGATCGTACCGCATGCTCCGGTCACCCTGGATCGCAAGCGGCGCATCCACGGGTTCGTCGGGCGTCGCCAGCGTGACCTTCCGAATCGAGTCGGCCTTGGCCCGGAGTGCCGTGTACAGCACCGGAATGAGCAACGGATCGCTCGGGTCGTTGGACGCGGCCTGCGCCGCGTCCAACGTATTCATCACTGGCGTACCAGCCAACGTCACCTGCCGCCCCACACCCAGCGTCAGCTGCTGCAGGGCGTTCGTGCCGACGCGCGCCTCCGGCAGGTTGACGCCCGAGACGACCGGCGCCAGATCACCCACCGTAGCGGTCACCAGCGCGAAGAAGACGATCGACACCAACGTGTCGACCAACGGCACGAGGTTGAGCTCCGTCAGCTTGAACTTCTGGAACTGCTTCGCGCGGCGCACCTCGCGCGCGGCCCGGCCCCGACTGATCCGTTGAGCCACCGTCAGGCCCCTCCCGCCGCGCCCACCGGCGACGCGCGGCTCCGCGTGCCCAGCGCGACGTTGGGATACTGCGCCATCTTGAGTCGCTCGAGGACGTGCACGACATCGTCGTAGCTGACCTCATCCGCCGGAATCACCACGACATCGTTGTTCTGCGGATACTTCTGATGGATGTCCTCCATCACGGATTGCAGCGTATCCAGCGACGTCGGGCCCGAGTCCCAGGATCTCCCGGTGGTAGCCACCTTCGGCCGAGTGCTCGATCAGCAGCCGGTCCGCTTGGATGCGGACCGCGAGGAGCAGGTTGAGCTCCGCCTTGTCCGCGGTTGCCGGTGGTGGCTGCTTCGGCTGTCACCACCATGGGCGGCAGCGCGAGGTCGAAGGATGTGAGCTCCGCCAAGCAGCCCCTGATAGCGACACGAGGCTGAAGAATACGATCGACGTGAGCACGTCGATGAGCGGGACCAGATTGATGCCGCCATGCCCGAGCGACGATGTCGCCCGTTCAGCTCGACGTAGCTTTGCCCGATGAAATCGTGAGGTCGGCACGAGAGACAGCTAGTGGCAGGGCGTGAGCGTCGAGCGGCGCTGTGGATGCGAGGCGAGCGCCTTAGCGCCCGATCCGCACGTCGGGCCGTTCCACGAGCGCGTTGATCAGTCGGACCGAGAACTCGTCGACCTGCTCGATGATTTCCTCAGCCTGGGATGCGAGATACGAGTGCACGAGGGTCAGGGGAATCGCGGTCGCAAGGCCGAACCCCGTCGCATTCAGCGCGATCGCGATGCCCGCTGCCAGTCGATCCGATCGCTGGGCGGCAGAGGCCGCGGACACCGACGCGAAGGCGGCCTGGAGACCGAAGATCGTGCCAAAGAGACCGATCAGTGTGGCGACGTTCGCGAGGACCGGTAGGTACTGCAGTCGCCGGGTCAGTCGCGGGATCACGGACAGCGACGCCGCGTCCGCCACGTTCTGCAGATCGCCCTCCTCTCGGCTCTTGCTCCGCAAGATCAGCAAGCCGATGTCGGGCAGCGGCGCGTGCGACTGCGCACAGAGGCGCATCGCGTCGTCCGTCTTCTGCGCCCGGACCAGCTGCATGACGCGCTCGATGAACGCGGGTCCGTTGATCCGGGACCGGACGATGATCACGTAGAAGCGTTCGAGGAAAACCGCTATACCCGTCAACGCGACCAGGAGGATTGGCCACATGATCGGGCCGCCGTTTCGGAACCGCTCGAGCAGGGCTTGCATCACTTCTCCCGTGGGGCGTTCGATGTCGGACCCTGGGCCGCGTCGCCGGCTTTCCCGTGCGGAGACGGCTCAGAGTTGAGTGGCGCCGTGGCGCCCGCACCTATGGATGGCGCGGACGAGTCCGTCGGCGGAGGACAATGGCTGCTATCGGCGGGCAACGGCGGGGCCGACCAGGCCTCAGGCACTGCGCCGGCCGCCGCGGACAAATCCGGAACGATCTCATAGGGCGCGGCCAGCGATTCCCAGAAGTGCTGGTCGAAAAACGCCGGCGTCAGCACTTCGTGGCTGAAGATCGGGATCTGCCGCGGCCGCACCGTCACCACTTGGGGGGTCGGCACCTGCCCGCGAATCTCGATCGCTTGGACGGCTTTCGGCCGGCCCGCCGCCGACGGAGCCTTGCTCGGCTCCTGGGCGCGGAGGCTCGCCGTCGCCAACACCAACGTCATGCCCACGCAGGCGACACGCGCGCGCTCACAAGTCATCGGGAACCTTCCCCTGGAGGCCGTCACGCGTCATGTCGATCCACTTGTTGGAGATCTTCTGTTGCGCGGCCTTGTCGACGAGAGCCTGCCATGTCTTGTTCGCCTGACCATAGTAGCTGCCCGCCTGCCCCGCCGCACCCTGGGCCGCGGCGGTGCGCTCGGCGTCGGTCAGCGAGGCTGGAAGCTGCACGTTCTTGAGGAAGTTCCCGTATTCCCACTGCGCGACGCCGATATAATAGGTCGCCGCTGACAGGTACTCGGGATCACCCGTTTCGATCGCCCGCGTGAAGGTTTTCGTGAGCGCGTTGAGCAGCTCGAGCTTCGGAGCCGATGCTCGCTTGACGCCAAGCGCCGTGAGCTGTGATGTCTTGGCGATCACAAATCGCATCGGACGATAGCGCTCGAACTCCTGCACGCCCTGCGCGAACGCAGCACGACCAGCGCGCGCGGCGCAGTCCGCCCGCAGATACGCCGGCGGCGTGGCCGTACACAGATTCGCGAGCTCGACGTTCACCGCCGTGGTGTCCCCGGCCGCCTTGAGCAACGTCACTCGGAGCGCGCGCGCCGGACCCGCCCGGCTGTCGGTCGGGTACCGCCGCGCGAAGTCGCCGTACGCGCGAGCCGCGGTCAATGTGTCGCGTCGCCTCGAGATACGTCGCCGCCGCGTTGTACAGGGCGTCGGCTGCGCGCTGGTCGTGCGGATAGTCCACGGCGAACTGCTCATACGCGATGGCGCGCTTCCTTCTCGCGGTGCAATGAGTCGAGGCGCGACCGCCAGGCGAATCTCGGCATCCGCCCGACCATGCCACTCCGGATTGTCCTCGATCATCTTCCGCAGTGCGTCGATCGACTCGTCCCCCTTTCCGGTTTCGGCAAGCAGGTCCGCGTACAGCGTCTGATACTGCAGGCGGTACCGGTAGAGCGGGTACTGCGTGATCAGTCGCTTCGACAACTCGGCCGCGTGGCTCCGGGCGTCCCGCGACGCACCCTCGTCGCCGCGCGCGCGCGCCACGCTGTCGGCCAGCATGTAGGTCTCGATCGCGTCACGAAGCGCATCGGCCGCCTTCTCGCTCGTCGGATTCGCGTCCGCGTACGCCACGTACACGTCTTGCGCGGCCCGCTGATACTGCCCCGCCTTGACGAGCGAGTCGGCGTACGTCGCCGCGGCCGCCGCCTGCGATGCGCTTGACGGAGTCGGCCAGGCTCTGGCGGCCAGAACGAACGGCGCTCGCATACGCCGAATCCCACTGCACTTGGGCGTCGCCGTACTTGCCCGGACTTGTACAGCGCGTCGCCGACGAGCTTCGTCGCCGTCGGCGTGTACGCGTCCTCCGGATACTGCACCGCGTACTGGCGGAACGCCGATACCATGACATCCCACCGTCCGGCTTCCGACGCGCGCCGCCCCTCCTCGATCAGCGCCCGCTTCGCGACATCGGTGTGCGGATAGTGTGTCGGCGTACGGTTGATGACCGAGAACAGGGAGTCCTGCAACGCCCGATCGGACTTGCTCTGGCTCAGCGCCGAGTCGTACGCGACGATCGCGTTCTGCACCGACGTGCTGCTCGGTCGCCACGACCGCCTGATTCGTGTCCCCGGTGAACGCGTACGCCGTGCGGGCATACTCCGCGCCCGCCCGTGCGTACTGTCCGTCGCCGAACAACGCCTCGGCGTAGAAGTTGTCGACCGCCCGTGCGCTGTCCGACGCACCGTAGTCCGGCCATGTACTTCGCGTAGAGGCTGCGCCGCCTCGGCGTAATGCTGGCGACTGGCTGCGGACCGACGGTCCCTGCGCGGGGGTGAACACCGTGCCAGAGTCCGTGGCGCGACCGCGTCGACCTCGCGTAGTCGCCGACGCGCTGCCGACACCCTCGGCCTTCGCCAACTCGTACTGCGCGCTCTCACGCAGCGCGGCCTCGCGCGCCTCGCGCGCCTGCTTCGACAGCGCCGGGTTCGCTCCGCTCCACGAGAATCCCGGCGTGAACTTGTCGACGAGGGCCAGCCGCGCGCCCTGCGCCTTCTCGGGCTCCAGCGTGCGATTCTGATAGATGTCGATGACCTCTCGCGAGACGGCGAGCGCGATCGAGTCGTTGGGCGCTTCGACGAGCAACTCGTGATATGCGTCCACGGCGCGGCCGAAGTCGCCCTGGTCCCGCAAGCCGCGCCGCGACGCGACGCAGCACCTGCATCTTGTACGCCGTGTCGACACTCGCCGGTGAAGTAGTGATTCATCGCGTCGGCGCCGCCGATCTGCGTGAAAGAGACGGCCATGTAGTCCATGGTCTCATCTCGTAGCCCAAGCCGCGCCTGTCGGTCGGTCGGGAGCTTGGTCGTAGGCGTCGACCAATCGCCCGAATACGTCGACCGCCTTGCGATAGCCGTCCTGGTTCTGCTGCGACGCCTGGCTGTAGTACGACCAGCCGAGCTTGTAGAGCGAGAGGTAGTAGATGTCGCTGGTCGTCGGTGCGATCGCGGCGGCCTGTTCGTACGCCGCGGCCGCCTTACCGAACATCGCCTGCCGCTGCTCACCGCGGGCCGCGCTCGCCAGCTCGAATCGCGCATCGCCAAGGCGGAACCACGACTCGGCTCGCAGGGGCGAATCCGACGTGTTCGCCACGCGCTCGAACATCGTGGCCGCGTCGGCGTATCGCTCGGCAGCCCCGTACAAGGTCCCGAGGGTGTAGGCCGCGCCGTCCAGCTGCGAGAACGTCGGGTAGTGCTGGACCAACTCTTCGTAGCGCGCGATGGCGGCGCTGTAGTCCGGATGCGCGGGCAGCGCGGCACGCGCTGCCCGGCTGGTGTCGCCCGCGGCCGCCCGCTGCGCGGCCGCAAAACGGTCGTCCGCGCGCCGAACCAGCAGCTCGCCGAGCTCGTAGAGGGCACCAGGCAGAGCCGGGCTGTTCGGATAGCGTTGGATCACGCGCTCGAGCGCCCCGACGGCGGAGTCCATTGGTGGTGGATCGCCCGCCGACGCGCCGGGGGAGCCGCTGGCCCCTGTCGGCCCGGCGTCGGCCGCGACCTGGCGGAAGAACCCCGCGGCAGCTGCCCCGAATTCCGCCGCCTCCGCGTCGCGACGCGCCTCATTTGCGAGGCCAGTCCCGCGCACACTCAGGTCCCGGGCGACAGCGCTGGTCAGCGTATTCGCAGCCTGCGCCTGATTGGTGGAGGCCGCGGTCAGGAACGTGCGCAGCGCCCCGCGCAGACTATCCCCTTGCGTCACTCGCGCCATCTGGTCGTCGACCGCCTTCTCCCCGTCGCGACCGCACGCTGTGTCTGGACGATCAGCTGCCGCGTGCGCTCGCCGCGGAGCCGCATCGTGTCGCGGAGCGCAAACGCCGGATGCGCCGCGATGCCCTGGTCGAGTCCGTGATCGATCACGTCCGCGACCTGCGAGTAGTCCGCCGCCGTCGCCGCTTCCCGGTCCAGGGTCGCCAGATCCTCCGGCGCCGGCATCCGCGCGATGACCTGCCGCACACTGTCGATCTGCCGGATGTTCTCGCCCGCCAGACTCCGCGTGCCGTCCAGCTGCGGGCGCAACAGCGCGCGGAGGCGCAGCTCCCGCTTCGTCGACACGCTGCGTGACTCGCGCGAGTGAATCCTCTTCGGCCGACAGCCGCCCGAACATCGGCCCCAGGCTGTCGCCAGCCGCAGCGATGCTGGCACGCTCGCGCTCGAGCAGTTGAATCTGCAGGGCGAGATTGCTGCGCCGGCTCGCGAGTGCCGCGTTGCCAATCGCGACGCCGACGTCGGCATCATGGAGAACGTGGACTGCGTGCACCATCGCGGTGCGCGCATCGCGCCCGCGGCGTCGGACGGCTCGAGGTGAAGACCGCACGCTGCAGCGCATCACGGTCGACGAGCGTCAGCCCACCGTTGGGCGCGCGGCCGGCGACGGAGTCGATGCGCGCGCTGACGTTCGCGATGGACAGCGTGGCCGGAGATACAAAGTCCGGGGACACGGCCGTCCCGCCGGTGCCAACCGTGCGGAGCGCGTCGGCCTGCACGCCGGCGCTGTCCGGGAACACCCACGCCTTGCCCCGCCAGACGTCGGGCGTGAGCAGCACGTCGGTGGCACGTGCGGCGACGAGCGCGCGCGCGGCCGCATCCGGCGCGGCCGCCCACTGAGCCATGCGCTGCGCAGCCGTGCTCGAGGAATCCGCGGCGGCCAGGAACGCGCCTTCGGCGTCGCCCGCCCGGTCCTGTGCGAGCAGGGCCTGGGCCGCCATGAGTCGGTCCTCTTCGCGAGCCGGTAATTGCGGATAGCGATCAGCCGCGTCCGCAAACGCTGCCGCCGCGAGGTCCGGGTGGTCCGCCCGAGCGAGCGACCAGGCCCGGACGGTCCGCGCGCCAGCATCGGACGCACTGCGCGGATCGACCTGGCCGGCCACCGCCGCGGCTTGCTCGTACTGGCCCGCGCCAGCGGTCATCTCCGCTTTCGCGAGACGGAGCTGCTCCGCTGCTTCTCCGGTCGCCGATGCCAGTGCGGCATCGCACGGAAGCGATCGTGGCGGATGCGTGGGCCGTATCCGCGCGGACCGCAGCGATCGCGCCCATGTACCGGGCGTAGTCCGCATACGGACCCGCGCCTGAGAGCTGCTGCGCACGCGTAAACGCAGCGCGCGCCGCGCCGAGGTCGCCGCTCTGGTACGCGACGAGCCCGCTGAACAGTGCGGACATCGCGGTCTGCTCGTCGTGGCCGACATCCTTCATTTCGGTGAGCGCGCGGGTGAGATCCCCGTTGCGGTACGCACTGAACAGCAGCTGCGTGCGCAGGACCGCGCCGTAGCGCCCCGCCGCTGGCCCCGCCAGCACGGCCTCCGCGGCGACGCGCATGCTGTCGTCCATGCCCAGGCGATAGAAGCACTCTGCCAGCAGGAACTGTCGGTCAGGCTCCCGACGCCACCGTGTTGCGGTGTCGCCCGACACCGGCGTGCTGATCGTGCGCAGCCGCGAGAGCGCAGCGATCGGGTGTCCGTTGAGGACCTCGAACAGCGCCACGCGAATCTCGGCGTCGGCCGCGCGACCGGCATCCAGCTCGGGCACGAGCGCCGTGTCGCTGGGCGACCATCGCCGGAGGGTCGAGTGGGGTCGCCGGATCGCGGAGCAGCGCTTCCGCCACGGCCCCGCGCCGACGCCAGGTGCGTCGGTTCGGCGGCGAGTCGTCCGCCAGTTTGCGCGTCAGCCGCGAATGACCGCGCCGTCAGGCACGCGCATCGTCCGCTGCGTCGCGAGTCAGCGAACCGGCCCGCTCAGGGCGATCCGTCCGCTGCGGCTCGACCACGTGCTCAGCACGAGTTGGCCGTTCCGCACGGCAAATTGCACGTACGTGATGGCGCCGTGGGGACATCCACGTTCGCCGCCTTCGTCAGCGACGTTCCGTTGACTGACATACGGTGGCGGCGACCGTGTGCGTCGCCGGCAAGACGTTGGAGTGGTAGGCCTCGTCGACCGCGCCCGCGTTGAACGCGTCGATCGCGCCAGTCGCTGTAGTGGCGCACGACGGCCGGTGCGCTGTCGACCTGCACCGTCAGTCCTGTCAATGTGGTGTCGTGCGCGCCCGAATCCACCCGTACCACCACGACCAGTTCCGCAGCGGCCCGGCGGCGGACCGCTTCACCCAGCGTGCAGGAACCGGTCGCGCTGCGCGAGTAGCATTTCCTGGGAGGCGGTCAGCATCGAGTCGAGCGACCGGAGGGCCGTTGTCTCGTGACTGAGGAGCAGCTCGCTGGCCCGCTTCTGCGTCGCCTTGACGGCCACGCTGTCGACGCGCGATTCGAGCGCGATGCGCTCGGTGCGCAGCTCGCCCAGCTTGCGCTGCGCGGTCTTGATGTCGCTCATCGTCGCCTGCCGCTTCGCCGAATAATCCTGTTCCGACGGCAGCGTCGATTGCGTGGTGTCCGGTGCGTGGCGGGTCGTGTCCTGGGCGCTCAGCGCGGACCCAAACGCGACGAGTCGCGATGACGACGCCGCCCAGGCAACGACCTGCGGCCGCGAGCAGCCGTATTCGTGGCGCGTGCTCGGTGTTGAGCGGCGCCGGAGGAGTCGGTGGCGCCGACGGTGTTCGCGGGAGGGGGGCGGCGAGGCGGAGTAGGGCTGCGGGTGCCTTGCGCCGGTGGCGGCGGTGAGTCGGGCTCGCCCTGCGTCTCCGACTCGATGCGCTGGAGTCGCTCTTCGAGCCGATGGAACGCGTCGGTCTCGGTCTGAAGCTCACCCTGGGCCGCCGCACGCCGTTCTTCCAGCTCGAGCAGATTCTGCGCCTCGTAGCGCCGGATCTCGCCCTGCAGTTGCGCGATTGGGTCTGCCGCTGCGCGATGTCGGCGAGTAGCACGTCCCGTTGCTTCCGGAGCTGCGCGACGCGGTTCTCGAGCACGTTGCCCTTGAACAACGCGAGGAAGTTGCTCTGCCAGCCGAGGCTGAAGTTCAGCTTCGGGTAGCGATACAGCGCGGACTCCGGATCGCCGGCCACGAACTTCGCGCTCCCCGCCGCCAGCTCCGTGACGTACGACTCCGGCGCGAAGACCGCGGTAGCTACGACGCCGCCGACGTTGAAGTCCCACGCGTTGTTTTCGGCCATCAGCGAGATCAGGTATTAGTCGTCGGACGAAAATCCGTCTTGATACCATAGAAGAGGCCACCGGTCGCATCCGCGGCGTAGTCGCGGATCGGAATCGACCCGTGATTTGAGAACAACCCGTTGCCGTAGCCAACGTAGGCTGACTGCCAATGTCCGGCCAGGACTGTCTTCAGATCGAGAGCGAAAAGCTCTTGGTCGCGACACCGTAGAGGGTGTTGCCGGTCTTGAAGTCTGGTGGAGCGAGTCGACGCAATGGTGGCGCACGTCCCGCCGTCCGGGATTCACGGTCTGCTCGTACCCCAGGCCGAAACGATCGATATGGTCATACGGGCCAATGTTGCGCATCCCGATCGCGAGCGACGGGAGGATGACGCCTGTGCGCCCCCGGTAGTCGTTCTGGTTCCACAACAGCAGCTGGCCGTAGAATCCGTGCTCGAAGTCCTTCGACAGGACGGACATGCCGACTTCCGCGTGGTCCAAGAGGGAGACTTGGACCGCACCGGTCGGGGCGAGTCCGCTCTGATACTCCGGCACCGCAGGCGAGGTTTGGAGCGCTCTTCCGGACCAATTCAGGGAGAAATCACCGGAGACCGGCGACACCCATGCCGTGGGAATGTCGATCAAGCCCGACCCCCAGTTGAGTGTCTGTGGGAATTCGGTCTGAGCCTGGGCGATGGGCGCGACGAGCAGCCCCGCACACAGCACCAGCACACCTGCACCACGGCCCCTCGACACCTTGGGGCGCATCACGGGACTGGCCTCCCTGAAGCTGCTTGAGCCGCTGATTCGCCCGCTCAATGGCGTCCCGCTCCGCCTGCAGCTCCTGCTCGAGCTCTTGTCGCTGCTTGGCGACATCCCCGAACTCGCCCTGTTGCAGCTGCGTCAGCCGCGTCTCGAGCTGCACAATGTATTTCTGGCGGTGCGAGATCTCCGTGCGTAGCGTTTGCTCTTCCCGCTGCAGCTGGGTGATCTGCGTGCGCAGCATGTGCCCGTTGATCACATCGTGCAGGTTGCCACTGTAACCCAGCGCGATGTCCACTTTGCGATAGTTGTACAGGTCCAAGCTCGCGGCGTTGACCGGCCCTCCCTTGTCCAGCTCCTGCACGTACAGCGCAGCGGAGAGACCTCGCCAAGCTCCGACGACTCCGGCATTCCAGTCCCACCCATTGTTCTCTGCGACGAGGGAAACCAGTGTATTGGTCGTTGGATGCGTCACGGTGCGAGCGCCGAAAAACATACCGCGCACGACCGTCCCCGACTTGTCGTACGCGGCACCCAGTCCCCCGTTGTCGCTGAACAGACCGTCGCCGCCACCGATCGTGAGGCTGACGCTCGAAAGCGCCTTAGTGTTGATCGGGATCGTCTTCGTCGCAACCGCGTACAATGTGGGCGCCGTCTTGAAACCCTTGAAGTAGGAGGGGGTCTCCTCGTGCGTCTGGCCGCCGGTGTCGGCAGCGACATCGGTGCCGATCAGGAATCGCTCCTCGTGCGGATACGGCCCGAGGTTCCGGGCCCCGATGGCGATCCCCGGCATGAAGGACACGAACTCTCCGTCGCGCACCGCCAGTACCTGGCCGAAGAAGCCCCATTCCGGATTGTTACTATAGACTGATAGCCCGACATCGAAGCGTTGCGCCCAGTGCGTATCGATCGCAACGTTGCCGTTCCAGTGGGACGGGGTGCCGAAACCACTCGGGGGGCCGTCCATGTGCATCGCACCGTAGGAGATCCAGAAATCCGATGAACTGGGAGAGATCCAGGCGACCGGAATTGTTACGAGGCCCGGCCCGAAGTTGAGTGTCGCGGGGTACCATTCGGCTGCGGCCGTGGCAGCCGCCGACGCCGGGACTGGCGTGCGTGCAGTGTCGGCGGGAGCGGCCTGCGCACTCGCCGAGTGGGCGCACCACATCAGGGCGCCGACTCCGCCCCACGCAACGCACCGACGCCATGCCGGACGTGAGCCCCCGCGCCAGGCGCTCGTCATTTAGCCCCCTGCTCCGAACGGCAGCAGAGGGCTAGCCGAGCGGGTGGCCTTGCTCCAATGTCTTGCACGGCTGATCGATGGATGCCTATGATGTTCGTACCCGGACGACAGGTGACGCAACGCTTTTTGCCGGGCGATCCCTTCCCCGACTCTCAATGACGACAGATCTACCGGTTTCGTTGCACACCGGGTCACGCTACCGGGACGGCCAAACCATCACGCCCGCAACCCGTATCTCCCGCTTGTGGACCCACTTTCGGCGCGCGGGTCGCCGCGGCACCCCGTCGATCGCCCGTCGCGTGGAGTCGGTCCTCGCGTGCGCCATCCGGGAGGCGCCGTGCACGGGTGCCACGGAGGAACCGACGCGCACGCCGCCGCGATCGCCACAGGTGAGACCTCGTCGCCGAGTCCGGGTGCATCGATCCCCGCCGACAGCCTGTCGGCGCGCATGGATCAGGGGCGCATTCTCGGCAACAGCTCCGCGACGATCTGGTTCGTAATGGTCAGCGATTTCCAATGTCCTTACTGCAAGCAGTTTCACGACCAGTCATTCGCCGCACTTCGCCAGCAGTATGTCGCTACCGGCAAAGTGCGCATGGCCTACATTAATTTCCCGCTTCCCATCCACGCCAACGCATGGCCTGCCGCCGAAGCCGCGATGTGCGCCGGCGCACAGGGCAAGTTCTGGCAGATGCAAGACGCGCTGTTCGCATCGCAGGATCGATGGGCGGAGAAGCAGCCCGCCGCACCGGTCCTCGACTCCGTCGCCCAGTCTCTCGGAGTCGACACCACCGCGCTCGATCGGTGCGTGAGCAGCAAAACAGTCCACGACCTGATCGAGGCGGATCGCGATCGCGCGGATCGCGCGGGCGTCAGCGCCACGCCAACTATCATCATCGGAGACAAGCTCCTACAAGGGGTAGAGCCCCTCGAGAACTACCAGCACGTCCTCGACTCCGCTCTCGCATCACGGCGGTAGCACCACCGAGTCGTATCCATGCCGGCGACACCGTGACCGACGTACTCGGTTTCGCGTACGCCGTCGCGGGTCCCCTGGCAGTGGGGGTGGCTCGAGTCGCCAGCGCATTGCCTGGGGACAGCAAGCTGCTCCGGTCCTTGCGCGCGCGCCGCGGGCTCCTGGCGCGCTACGCCGCGTGGGGCACGTCGAGCCGGAGGGCGGGCACGCCACTACTCTGGGTCCACGCCCCTTCCGTCGGGGAAGGGCTCCAAGCGCGACCCGTACTGGAGCGGATGCGACGGCGCCACCCAGCGCTCCAGCTCGCTTACACGTACTTCTCGCCAAGCGCAGAGCCCTTCGGACGGGCGCTCGAGACCGATGGGTTGGCAGATTTCGTCGACTACCTCCCGTGGGATACGGTCGGCGAGGTCTCGCGCGCGCTCGACGCGCTGGCGCCGACGGCTCTGGTCTTCGCGAAACTCGACGTCTGGCCCATGCTGGTGCATGTCGCAGCGAGGCGGCAGACGCGCCTCGCACTCGTGAGCGCCACCCTGAGCGCGAGCTCGCGGCGTCGGTCACGGATCGGCGCCGCCGTCCTGCGGAGCGCCTACGCCCAACTCGATGCGGTTGGTGCGATCGGACCGGAGGATGCGCAGCGACTCTCGGACTTGGGTGTCCGCGAGTCGGCCCTCCGGATCACCGGCGACACGCGGTACGACCAGGTGTGGGCGCGGGCGCAGGGTGTCGATCGAACAGCGCCGCCCGTTGCGCCCTTGATCTCGCCGCGGTGCGCGACCCTCGTCGCCGGCTCGACGTGGCCCCCGGACGAGCGGGTGGTGCTATCCGGGTGGTCCCAGCTCCGCGCCCACTTCCCCACGCTCCGACTGGTCGTGGCGCCACACGAGCCCACGCCTGCCCGGCTCGCGTCGCTGGAGCAGTGGGCATCGGACCACGGACATCGGTGGGCGCGGCTCACGACCGGCGATGTGGCGAGCTCCGACGTGGTGCTCGTAGATCGCGTCGGCATCCTCGGGGCGCTGTACGCTGCCGCCGACATCGCCTTCGTGGGTGGCGGCTTTCATAGCGCCGGGCTGCACTCGGTGATCGAGCCGGCAGCGTTCGGCGCGCCGGTGCTCTTCGGGCCACACTACGGCTCGAGCCCGGACGCCCCGCGGTTGCTGGACGCGGGGGGGGCCGAGTCGGTCGGCGATGCCGGCGCATTTGCGGCCGTCGCGGAGCGATGGCTCTCGGACGATGCCGCACGTCGCCACGCTGGCGATCGCGCGCGCCAGGTCGTCGAGTCGGGGCGTGGTGCCACCGACCGGACCGTGGCAATGATCGAGGAACTACTAGGGACTGGTGGCGAGGGACTAGTGGCTGGTGACAGACCTTAGAGTCAGTGACGGCGACGGGTCACTGGCCTTTGAGATTTGTTAACCCACTAGTCCCTGGTCCCTAGCTTTTCAGCGATTGCGATTTACGAAGAACCCTTGCACGAGGTGCACGCCGAGCGCCTGAACCGTGGCTAATTCTTCCGCGCGCTCGACGCCTTCGGCGATCACGCGGGCGCCCTGCTCGTTCGCGAAACGCACCATGGTCTCGACGAGGTTGCGTTTGACGGGATTGCTGTCGATCCCGGTGATCAGCGTGATATCCAACTTGATGAAGTCGGGCTCGAGATTCGCGATGGAGCCCAGGCCCGCGTACCCGCTTCCCGCGTCGTCCACGGCGAATCGATACCCGCGCGCGCGAAACGATCGCAGATGCTCTCGCAGCGCCGGGTAGTCGGTGATTGCGGTACGCTCGGTGATCTCGATCACGACTTGATGCGGATCGTGCCGTCCAACCTCCGGACCGTCGGTTTCCCGCAGCAGGGCCGGCTCTGCGGCGAACTCAGGGTCGGCGAAATCGTGGGGGTCGACGTTCAGAAACAGCAATTGGTCCGGCCGCAGATGGCTACGTCATCCCTTCGAATGCCTTGGCGCGGCACAGGCGGCTCAGCTCCCAGACGAGATTCGCTTCGGCCGCCACGGCAAACATGAGCTCGGGGCTGCGGAGCGCGCGCACGACGCCGCGGGCCAGCGCCTCGTAGCCGAAGACCGCACCGGTTTCCGCGACGACGATGGGATCATATTCGATGTAGACGGCCCTATCGCGCAAACTCGCGCGCAGCTGGGCGAGCTGGCGGGCTCGATCTCGCTGAGCGGTGCTGCGGGCCGCGGCCCCGGCCTCTCGGACGCCACGGTAGATGAGGCGCTCGAGTCGCGACTTTGGATCGACGATCACGTGTGCGCGGCCGGTGAACACCTCGACCAGTGCCGCGATCTCGGGACCGTGCGCGCTTTCGACTCGTCCCGCCACGGCGACCTGCAGTCGTCGCGCCAGGCGCGCCACGGCCGCTTCGGTCTTGATCGCTCGCCCCGTCCCCGACGCGGGTGGTACATTGAGACAGACGATGTCTTCGTCGTGTGGGTACGGTGTGGCCGCTTGCACGACGTGCACGCCTTCCGCTGACGATGTCTCATGCAGGCAATCGGCTACTGCGCCCGCCACCGCTTTGAGCACCGCATCCAGCTTTTCCCAGCCGTAGACGTGCTCGAGTTGCGCGAACCGGCCAAAGGAGAGGTACAGGACCGTCACCTCACCCCGCGCGGTGATGCGCGACCGGACCTCCTCGATTACCTCATCCAGTGTGGGCAGCACCGTGCGATGCGCGTCGATCCGCGCAGACGCTGTGGCTCAGGGCCCGCGCAACTGCGCGGGGGACCACGCCACACCGAATCCGATGGTGTTGGCCTGAGCGCCGATCGTCGAGGTGTTGACCGCCCCCTCGACCCGCACCGAGAAATGCGGAGTGAGCTCCAGGTTGGCGCCCAGGCCAAATCCTGCTCCGACGCCGGCGTCGGCCGTACCGCCGCGAACCTGCGCCACACAATGGTTGCAGAACTCGAGCGCCGCCTCCGGATGGATGTAGGGCGTCAGCGCGACCCCGTTCCCGAACGCGAAGCGATGACCGAGTGAGACCGCTACGGGCACGCGCGTGAAGGTCCCGCCATGCCCGAACGCGAGCCCGACTCCCAGAGTGCCGAGCATTTCGAAGGCCTGGGAGTCGCGCTGTTGTACCAGTTGGTAGCCGTACAAGCCACCGACGAACGCGAGGCTGTGCCCACCAACGCCGGTCGCGACCCCGCCGTCGAAAATGAACTGACTCCGAGGCGCCAGCTCCTCGCGCCACTGGAAGATGTAGTTCGTCCCGTCGTAACCCGACGCGGCCACGCCCACGGTGAACTCCCGGTTCATGACCTGCGGCTGCTGGAAGCTGGGATGGATCCAGGCCTGGGCCCCGGCGGACCGCGAGCCGAGCAGATGCGCCGCCGCCACCAGCCCGATCAGCGCCCACCCCCTCCACGCGCGCACCCGGTCGGCGGTGCGGTCGGCAGTCAGCGGATCTCGGGCCATGGCGCTCGGGAGCGGCGGATGTCAGATCACGGCGCGCGCGGACTCGGTGACGACTCGCACGATGTCATCCGCCACCTGCAGGAATCCGCCGTTCACCTCGAACCGCCGCGCTCCCCCCTCGGCGCCCTCCAGCCGGAGAATCCCACGGCCCAGCAGCGTAACGAGGGGCGCATGCCGCGAGAGGATGCCGATCTCCCCATCGAATGCCGGTGCCACGACGGATGACACGTTCCCGTCGAATAACATCCGCTCGGGAGAGATGACGGACGCGTGCATGCTCATCGAGCCAGTCGCTGGGCGTTCGCGGCGACGTCGTCGATGCCGCCCGCCATGAAGAAGGCCTGCTCCGGCAGCGTGTCGAATTCGCCGGCGACCAGCCGCTCGAACGACGACACCGTCTCCTCCAGCTTCACATACTTGCCGGGGATCCCCGTGAACTGCTCGGCCACTGCAAATGGCTGCGACATGAACCGTTGGATCCGGCGAGCACGCGCCACGGCGCGTTTGTCCTCTTCCGACAGCTCGTCCATGCCGAGGATCGCGATGATGTCCTGCAACTCCTTGTAGCGCTGCAGCATGCGCTGCACTTCCGTGGCGACGCGGTAGTGCCGCTCGCCGATGAACTGCGCGTCGAGAATACGCGAGGACGATCCCAGCGGATCGACCGCGGGATAGATCCCCAGCTCGGTAATGGCGCGCGACAAGACGACCGTAGCGTCGAGGTGCGCGAACGCAGTCGCCGGCGCCGGGTCTGTGAGGTCGTCCGCCGGCACGTAGATCGCTTGCACCGACGTGATCGAGCCGGTCTTGGTCGAGGTGATGCGCTCCTGAAGCTCGCCCATCTCCGTGGCCAGCGTTGGCTGATACCCTACCGCGCTCGGCATGCGTCCCAGGAGCGCCGATACCTCCGACCCGGCCTGCGTGAACCGGAAGATGTTGTCGATGAAGACCAGGACGTCCGCGTTCTCGACGTCGCGGAAGTACTCCGCCACGGTGAGGCCGGTCAGCCCCACCCGCAGGCGCGCTCCCGGTGGCTCGTTCATCTGCCCGTAAATCAGGGCGCACGATTCGAGCACCTTGGACTCCTTCATCTCCAGGTACAGATCGTTGCCTTCGCGGGTCCGCTCGCCGACGCCGCAGAACACCGAGCGGCCGCCGTGACCTTTGGCCACGTTGTTGATGAGCTCCTGGATGATGACGGTCTTGCCAACACCTGCCCCACCGAACAGTCCGATCTTTCCACCCTTGACGAAGGGCGCGATCAGGTCCACGACTTTGATACCCGTCTCGAAGATCTCGGTCTTGGGCTCGAGATTGACGAAGTCCGGACGATTCCGATGGATCGGCCACCGCTCCACGCTGGCCGGAATAGGCGGCCCGTTATCGACCGGCTGTCCCAGAACATTCAGAATCCGACCCAGGGCCGCCGCGCCAACGGGCACCGAGATCGCGGCACCGGTGTCGATCACCTCCACACCGCGCTGCAGACCATCCGTACTCGACATCGCAACCGCGCGCACCTGATTGCGCCCAATGTGCTGCTGCACCTCGGCCACGATGTCGAGACCGACACCACCCGTCTCACTCGACGGCGGGACGGTCACGCGAAGTGCATTGTAGATCTCGGGCAAGTGCTCCGCCTCGAATTCCACATCCATGACCGGCCCGATCACCTGCACCACGCGTCCGTTGTGCACCGCGGCGGATTCTCCGTTTGCTGCCATGTGTCCGTTTCTCCTAGCTGCCGAGCGCGGCAGCGCCGCCGACGATTTCGGCAATCTCTTGCGTGATCTGTGCCTGACGCGCCCGATTGTATTGCCGGCGCAGTCCGTTGATGACGTCGTTGGCGTTGTCCGTTGCGTTCTTCATCGCAGTGCGCCGCGCACCCTGCTCAGCAGCAGCCGACTCGACCAGCGCCCGATACACGCTGTTGCGGACGTAGGCGGGCAGCAGCTGCTCCAGAATCTCCTCGGCCGATGGCATGAGGATATAGTCGTGTTGCCGCGCCACCGCCCCGCTGCGCGCCGCGCCGGCTTCCGGCGACTGCCCCGCAGGACTCGGCGGGGTGACTGGCAAGAGCCGATCTGCCGTCGGCGGGGTCGAGAGCGCGGACACGAATCGCGCGTATACGACGTAGACGGCGTCGAGCTTGCGCTCGGTAAACGCCGCTGCGGGCCCTTCGATCAGCGCTGCGGCGTCCTCCATGGTCGGCCGGTCACCGATGTCGGTGCGCGTTGTTGCCATTGCACGGCCGACGTAGCGGAAGTATCCGACGCCCTTCCGACCGACCACATGCAGCTGCACCTCGACGCCTTCACGCTCCAGGCGCTCAACCTCGGTGCGTGCCTCGCGAATGACGTTCGCGTTGAACGCCCCTGCGAGGCCACGATTGGACGTCAGCACCAGCAACGCGGCCCGGTGCACCGTCGTGGGTTGGCGCAGCAACGGAAACCGCTCGGCCAGATCTGCGCTGTACAAGTTGCCGATGACATCCCGCAGCGCCGCTGCGTACGGCCGCGCGGCGACGACCCGGTCTTGCGCCCGCTTCATCTTCGAAGTGGCGACCATCTCCATCGTACGCGTGATCTTGCGCGTATTCTCGAACGAGCGAATTCGTCCCTTGAGCTCGCGGCCCTTCGCCATGTCGTGCCCTCAGCAGACCAGGGCGTCAGTGCGCCGTGGCACTGGCTGCCGGGCGGTCGCCTACGCTCGTCCGTCGCACGAAGTCCTGCGTGAACCGCTCGATGGCCTGACGCAGTTGCGCCTCGGTGTCCTTGGACAACGCTTTCTCCGTGCGGATGCGCTCGGCCAGCTGCGGTGCCTGAGCGTCCATCGCCTCCTGAAACTCCCGCTCCCAGAGGCGGACGTTTTTCACCTCGATGCCATCGAGGTAGCCGTGCGTGACCGCGAAGATGCTCATAACCTGCTTCTCGACCGGCATGGGCGCGTATTGTGGCTGCTTCAGGATCTCCACGGTACGGGCGCCACGATCGAGCTGCTTCTTGGTGGCGGCATCGAGGTCCGAGGCGAACGCCGCGAACGCCTCGAGCTCACGGAACTGCGCCAGATCCAGGCGGAGGCGTCCGGCGACCGCCTTCATGGCCTTGATTTGCGCCGATCCACCGACGCGGGAGACCGAGATGCCGACGTTGATCGCTGGGCGAACGCCCGCATAGAACAGATCGGACTCGAGGAAGATCTGGCCATCGGTGATCGAGATGACGTTCGTCGGGATGTACGCCGACACGTCCCCAGCCTGCGTCTCGATGATCGGCAGCGCGGTCAAGGAGCCGCCGGGCTTGAAGATGGTCTTGTTGTCGACGACCCCCGGATCCTCGCTCAGCTTGGCCGCGCGCTCGAGCAATCGCGAGTGGAGGTAGAACACATCGCCCGGATACGCCTCGCGGCCTGGAGGGCGCCGGAGCACGAGGGAGATCTCTCGGTACGCAGCCGCCTGCTTGGTCAGGTCGTCGTAGACACAGAGCGTCGGCTTGCCTTCGTGGTACATGAAGTATTCTGCCATCGCGCAGCCGGCGTACGGGGCGATGTATTGCATCGGAGCAGGGTCGGACGCACTGGCGTTGACGATGATCGTGTAGTCCATCGCCCCTTCCTCGTGCAGTCGTGCTTCGACGGACCGTACGGTCGAGGCTTTCTGGCCGATCGCGACGTACACGCAGATGACACCGGTGCCCTTCTGGTTGATGATGGTGTCGATCGCGATGGCCGTCTTCCCGATTCCCCGGTCCCCGATGATGAGCTCGCGCTGGCCCCGGCCGATGGGAATCATGGAATCCACAGCCTTGAGACCCGTTTGCAGCGGCTCCTTCACGGGTTGCCGGACGATGATGCCCGGCGCTTGGGACTCGACCTTGCGCGTGACCGTCGTGCGGATCTCGCCAAGCCCGTCGATGGGGCGGCCCAGGGCGTCGACGACGCGCCCGACGAGGGCCGGCCCGACGGGCACCTCGAGGACGCGAGCGGTCCGCCGCACGTCGTCGCCTTCGCGGAGGACCAGGTAGTCGCCCAGGATGACGGCGCCGATGTTGTCTTCTTCGAGATTGAGTGCCAGGGCCGTGATCACATCCCCGGTCTCGGAGGATGTGATCTCCAACATCTCGCCGGCCATCGCCTTCTCGAGGCCGTAAATCCGGGCGATCCCGTCCCGCACCTCGAGGACGCTGCCGACTTCTTGAACGTCCAACTCGGCCAGGTCCGCTGCTTCGATCTCGCGGAGCAGGATATCCTTGATTTCGCCGGGTCGGAGCATGGTGTCGGTAGCCATGGACAATCACGGGAGGGGGGAGAGCCCGGACAAACTGCCGCCCCATTCAAGGGACGGCGGGGCCGCAGCGCATGGGCGACCTGGTCCGGTACAGATTGTGAAAATTATCACAAGGTCCGCATCGCCGCCAGCGGCCGCTTCGCGGCCGAGAAAGGAGAACTACAGAGAGTAGAAAGTAGACGTCTGCACAAACCGCTAGGCGGGACTGCGCGCGGCCGTGCGCTGTGCCCGGCTTGGCGGCCGGTATGCTCTCAGTGCTAAGGAGGACACTGCCGCCGCCCCCTGCAGGGTCCGTCTCCTCTACTTTCTACTTTCCGTGCCTCTACTGTCTCGGGCGCGCCGCGCTCGCGGCCTTGCTGCGCGCGCGCCCGGCCACAAAGCGGCCGATGAGATCCACCGCTCGGAGTCGCGCGAGAGATGGTGGGCGGAGTCCGACGACGCGCTGCGTGGTGCTCGAGAGAATGGGAGGGCGACGCGAAGCCGAGGACCGTCGCGACGTCGCGCAGATCATAGCCCGGATTCTTGGCCAGTTCAGCGGCGGCGACGAGGCGCACGAGATCGATGACGCGTTTCAGATTGGGCGCGCGCGCGGTCGCGAAAGCGCGGCTCAGGTGCTCGCGCGTCACGCCAACGACGCGAGCAACCGTGTCCGTGCGGACCGGGAGGCCCCCGTGATGGACCACGCACTGCCACGTCTTTCGCTGTAGCGCCGTGGACAGCGCGAGCGCGGCGGGCGGCTCGCGCAGTGCCGCGGCGAATCGCGCCCGAAACGTCAACGGCAACACCATGGCTCGCACGATCGGATCGTCCACGCCTTCGATGATCACGTCCGTGAGATCGAGGCTCACCGCCCGTGCCAGCATCGGGGCGTCCGCCGACCGAAGGGAGCAGACGCCAAAAAAGGGCGCGCTCGGGAATTCCCGTGCGCAGGCAACGGCCAGCCACAGATCGTCGCTGCTCGCTGTGAGGTCGATCAAGGCGGCATCGATGAGCGCGCGCCGAAAGGCGGCGGCAAATTCCTTCGCGGTTCGCGCGATGATGAGTCGCGCCTGACGCCGTGGAAATGCCGCACGAGCGAGCGCGCGCACGCGGTCACGCGGCGCGTAGACGGCCAGACACGGGATCGTCACGCGACTGAGGGACGCTGCCGTGGGTCGTGCTCGTGCTCGAGCGCGCGAGGCTGGCGGTGGCGAGGCGGCGGCCGATGCGGGGCGGGTTCGCGTCATGCTGTCCCATCGGCTTGCTCGCCGGTGAGCATGGCGTAGCCGCGCGCGAGCACGGCCTTCGCGTTCTCATAGGACACGCGCTCGTACGCGTCGGGGTATGGCACCCACTCACACGCCGAGATGCCTTCGGCCTGGAGTGGCGACGTCGCATAGGCGCCGTCCGGTGGGATCACCATGAGGTAGAAATCGCACACCTTGTGAATCAGTCGGCCGCGAAATCGAAACCACCAGTCTATGGTATCAATGAGTCCGCGTACAGCGAACTCCGTGAGCCCTGTTTCCTCTTGGACTTCGCGGACCGCCGCCTGGTCCGCGTGCTCGCCCGCCTCGACATGCCCTTTGGGGAACCCCCAGTTATCGTAGCTATCGCGAATCAGGAGCACGAGCGGCTGATCCGTTGGGGCGACGATGCGCATGACTATGCCACCAGCGGAGTGTTCGCCGCGCGGGCGTCCGCGACCGGCACCCTGGGCTCGACTCTTGGCCGTGCCCGGGCGACCCCGTGCGGCGCCGTCTTGGGGGGATGGCTCGACGGCCTCCGTGGTCTGCCGCGCTTCCCTCGTGTCCGCAGACCGGGTATCACCCGCCGCCTTGCGTGGCCGCTTCGCCACGCTCAGCTAGTCGCCGTTGCAAGCGAGGCGCGTCCCTCGATGAACTGCCGCACGACCGGGTCCGTCGTCTGCTGAATCTCGCGCACCGTCCCGACCTGTCGGATGCGACCCTCATACAGCATGCCGATACGGGTGCCGACGGTGTACGCGCTGTGCATGTCGTGGGTGATGACGATGCTGGTGACGCCGAGTTGCCGTTGCATGCGAAGCATGAGGTCATCGATCACCGCACTGGTGACCGGATCGAGCCCGGTCGTGGGCTCGTCATACAGAATGTACTTCGGCCTGAGGGCGATGGCACGGGCGAGTCCCGCGCGCTTGCGCATGCCACCCGAGAGCTCGGCCGGCGCCAGTCCTGCGACATCCGGGAGGTCGACGAGCTCCAGTGCCTCGTGCACCCGGTCGTCGATCTCGGCTGGCGTGAGATCGCCTTGCTTGCGCAAGCCCATGGCGACGTTGTCGCCGACCGTCATCGAGTCGAACAGCGCGGAGAACTGGAACACGTAGGCGAGCCGCGCACGGACCTGATACAGCTCTCGTCGGGTCAGGCTCGGGATGCTGATGCCATCGACCAGCACGTCGCCGGAATCCGGCTCGAGGAGACCGACGATGTGCTTGATCGCGACGGACTTGCCGCTGCCGGAGAACCCGATGATCACCATCGTCTCGCCTTCCACGACATCGAGCGAGAATCCTGCGAGCACTCGCTTCGGGCCGAACGACTTGTAGACGTTACGGAGCGAGATCATGGGAAGAGCACGGGGTCGGGGGTCGGGGGTCGGGGTCGGGTCGGGATGGAAATTGAGAGCCAGCGACTTCGTCGCTGACTCTCATCGATGATTCGGTGACTGCGCGCTTCGCAGAATCCTGCTCGATCACGTGCGTCTAACGTGCGCCAGTTCGCTGCAATCCGAGGTTGGTCATCCAATCCGACGAAGGCCAGGACTGACGTCCTGGCCTTCAATTCCTCCCCGACCCCCGCTCCCCGACCCCCGACCCCCGTGCCCTTACGCTGCAAAGCTGCCCAGCGCGCGGCCGACGTCCCCTTCGCGCAGGCGCTTCAGCGCACGGTCGCGCAGTTGGCGCACGCGCTCGCGCGTGACACCGAGCATGGCCCCGATCTCTTCCAGGGTGTGTTCGCGGCCGCCTTCGAGACCGAAATAGAGTCGGAGCACCTTGGCATCGCGCGCCGGGAGAGTGCCCAGCGCCTGCTCGATCTCATCGTTGAGGAAGCGGTTCATCGCCTCTTCCTCGGCGTCCGGCATCTCGTCTGCGACGAACCGCTCGATGAGTGACCGATCGCCCTCGGGGTCCATGGGCGCGTCCAACCGCACATCACCCGTATTGAGCGCAGCGAGCGACTGGACGACATCGACCGAGAGCCCGGTCAGGTGGGCGAGCTCCTCGGGGATTGGGCTCGCGCCGCAGCTTCTGTCGCAGAATCTCCGACGCTTTGATGATGCGCGAGAGGTCTGCCGTGCGGTTGAGGGGGACACGGACGGTTCGCCCCTGACGGGCGAGCGAGGACAGAATCGCCTGGCGGATCCACCACACCGCGTAGGAGATGAACTTGACGCCTTGGTCCGGGTCGAATTTCCGTGCGGCGGTGAGCAGCCCGACGTTTCCTTCGCCGATCAGATCGATGAGTGGCAGGCCGCGGTTCTGATATTTCTTGGCGACCGAGATGACGAAGCGCAGGTTGCGCTTGACCAGCTCCTGGAGCGCGTCGGGGTCGCCCGCGCGAATCTTTCGCGCCAGGTCGAGCTCTTCGGTACCCTTGAGCAGGGGGTACGTGCTGACCTCGTACAGATACTGATCGAGGATGTCGCGTTCCGGCTCACTCGGTGCGATGCCAGTCGGTGTCGCCGCGCCGCGACGCCGGCGCACTGTCGCCTTGACGGGGACAGAGACGGGGAGTCCCGATGTCGCGCGAGGGACTTCCTGGTCGGTCACTGGCGGTTTGGCTGGCTGGCATCGCGAGAGGGCGCGACGATGAACCGGATTTCTCGAGCTGCGGCTGCAGATCGGGCATGATGAGGGTGTCCTGTCTATACGATCAGAAGGGCAAGTGAGTTGAGACCGAGCGAGTCGACCAAGGCAACAGCAACGGCGCAACGAGACCGACATACGACACGAGGCGAGCAACCCGTTGCGGAGTCCGAGAGCCGCGACATCCCGCAATTATCGAGCGAACGTCGCTTGTGCCGCCCACGCGATCGGTCGGGACCGCACATCCGAGCGCGGGCTCGCGTGATCGAGCGCGCACATCATCGAAGTCGTGCAAGATACCGGCCGAGAAGAATTCCGCTAGCCCTTCGTCGATTGACTCTCGACAAAGACGCCGATACGTTGAGAGGTTCCGTTTTGAAATGGTCGTCGCTCGCCAAAAGTCGTGCCGTCGTGGCGCGGTTGAGATCGAATCCGCGGCTGGCGCGACGTCCTGTCGGCACGGAGCGCGCGGTCGGCGCGATGGTGGTGAAGCGACACCGACGAGGCGGCATCAATGGCGGTGTTCCGGGGCAGCACGGTGGGAGTGGATCGGGGGCGTAGCTCAGTTGGGAGAGCGCGTGAATGGCATTCACGAGGTCAGGGGTTCGATTCCCCTCGCCTCCACTTCCTGTACATGGCGGAACGCAGCGAGCGCGGCGGAGGGTCCAGCAGGGACGGGCCGATCCGTGCGGGAATGTGACAAGCGACGAAGGTCGAGGGTTGCCGCACCGGTACTCCTCGTTCACAGCGGTGGTCCACTGCGTCTACTTTCAACGTTCTGTACGTCTATTTTCTCGGCCACCTCTGGCGGCCGCGGGCGGTTAGCTCAGTTGGTTAGAGCGCCACGTTGACATCGTGGAGGTCACAAGTTCGAGTCTTGTACCGCCCATGGCAGACTTGGGATCCAGCGATATAGGTAGTTGGATAGCGCGGCGACAAACACTTGACTATTTCTCACTATCTGTTTATGACGTAAGCGCCCGTAGCTCAGTTGGATAGAGCGTCTGACTACGGATCAGAAGGTCGGCGGTTCGAATCCGTCCGGGCGCGCTGCAACCATACAAATGGATCGATAGGAAAGCAGGGCAGCCGGTGCGGAGGCCTGGGTGCGCGCGGAGCAACGTCGTGGGTGACGTTAGCGTCGCGCGATTCATTTTGTAGCACCACGCCAGGGTCGGACGTACTCCGGGCAGGATGGCATCGCACGCGGAGCCCGTCGGGCCACGACAGAAACGCTGTCCGGGTTGTTGCGCGCCGGACGAGGTGCTGCCTGTCGGTGCCTTTTATCGCAATCCGGCCCGCCGAGACGGACTGAGTGCCAACTGCCGCCAATGCCATCACGAGATCGAACGACGGTATTACAGGCGCCACGTTGAACGTGAGCGGGCCAAACACCGCGAACGCCGCATCCGGGCGCAATTCGCCAGCCGCGCACGCATGGTCGACTACCTATCGAACTGTGCATGTCTCGATTGCGGGAATACCGACCCTGTGGTGCTCGAGTTTCACCTCGTCCTCGGCACACGTCACAAGCGTTATGACGTCAGCCGGCTTGTAACCCAAGGCTACGTCTGGCATCGCATCAGGGAAGAGATCTCCAAGTGCATCGTGCTATGCGCGAACTGCCATCGGATCCGGACCGCTGGGGAACGCGGGCACTACCGCGCGAAAGTCCACTCCGCCGGATCGAGCTCCGAACGCCCCCTTTGAACCCGGGGATGCTCTGGTGTGTCCATCGGATCACCTCTACGTTTGTAAACTGCACGCGGTTGTGTTTTCGGGGCGTAGCTTAGCCCGGTAGAGCGCCTGCTTCGGGAGCAGGAGGTCGCTGGTTCAAATCCAGTCGCCCCGACTGCGGCTTCGCCGCAGTAGAAAGGAGAGGGTAGAAAGGAGAAAGGAGACGACCGCACCGACTTACGAGTCGAGATGTGGTGTCTCCTTTCTCCTTTCTGCACCGCTCCTCTCTCGGCCGCGATAGCGGCCGTTGCCGGTTTCGTTCACGGCCGAGCGAAGCGGAGCCCCCGTCAGGGACGCCAGGTCGTGACCGCTGACGCTGGCTCACGTTTCTTGGCCGGCGGGACCTCCGCCGGCTCACCGACGTTCACGATGGCGACGATCCGCTCGCTCTCGCCCACCCCCACCGCCGCGCGCGACGCCGCGTCGCCCATCACCCCCCCGGTCTTGATGTGTGTGCCTAGCCCGAGTGCGACGGCCGTAAGCGCGATATGCTCGACCGCCATCATCGCGGCCGCGTAATCCTCCTCACGGGTCTCCGAGTTGTCGCTCTGCACAACGGCCACAGCGATCATGCACGGCAGGTCCCGATGCTCGGCAGCGACCACGTCGCGCAGAGTGCGTCCCGCCTCCCGATCCGGGACCTTGCGGGCCTTCCGCTCACCCAAGGCGACTCCGTAAGCGTGTCGAGATTCGGGGCCCAAGACGTAGAAACGCCAGGGCTGCGTCAACCGATGGTTCGGCGCCAGGACCGCCGCGCCGAGGAGGGTTTCGATGTCCTCACGTGAGATGCGGCGATCGGTGAACCGCCGGATGGAGCGACGATCCTGGATGATATCGGGAATAGGCATACATGAAGTTACGATCCCGGTCGGCATTGGCACGTGCGCGGCCCCTTGCGCCATACCAGTCCCGCCGGTCTCGCCCGCTCACCTGGGATGGACTAGGAGCCGTGCTGAACGCTCGAGCCGATTCCAATCAGTGCCGCGAGATCGTAGGCCATCAGGTCGGCGATCCGCTCGAGGATCACGTCCGGTGGGTGCCCAACAACCTCACCCTCCGCGGCCATCGCGTTGTGCCCCTGGTGCACTGCCACGGTCGTGAGCCGCGGCCCCCACGCCTCTTTCATCGCGGATAAGATCCGCGGTTTGTCATCCACCATGACGTAGTGCTTCGCAGGAAACGTCTCTTCGACGAGCTGCAGCATGTGCTCCTTGTGGACATAGATCAGCACTCGGCCACTGACGGCCTGCCAGAGTCCCGAGCGCTGGATCTTCCAGGACTGGAACACGACGTTGCCATCCGAGAGGATGACCGGCAACCCACCACGATGGAGATGCGCGACCGCGTCCAACGCTCCAGGGTACAACAAATCGGCGAATGGATAACCGAGGATGAACGATGACAGCAGCAAGAGTCGCGGATCGGGCAGCTCCGTGAACCAGAAGCGACGCAGCGCCCCGATATAGTCGCCATACCCCTCCTCGCCACGCATCTCTTCCAGGATCGCCCAATATCGATCTCGGCTCGCCACGCCGTACTCGCGCGCGATGTGCGCACGGAGCTTGGCGGCCAGCCCGTCATTGTCGAGCAACGTGTTGTCGCAATCGAGGAGTGCCACGACATCGGCGTGCGACACAGGCGTCGCTCCGCTGGTCGATCGGGACGAGGGCGGATTCACAATCGGAGTGGGGTGAGCGGCGCGTCGGAGCGGCGCATGGGGCGCCGCCTAGATCCGAGGCAAGAACGAGACCCGGTGCGCCGGGCATACCCCCTGGTACCGATCTGACCCCGGTCTCGTGCCGCTTCGCGCGCGATTGCACTGAAAATGCAACGCAAGATGCCACGTCCCGCCGAACCCGGCGGCACGATCGGCGAGGCATTGGCGCGCTCGGGCGCGCAGGACGTCGGTCGCCCGGAGGCCACCAGTGGTGTCGATTGTCACGGAACCCATGACGCTCACGGATAAGAGAGTCAACGAGCTCGAAGCGATGGCCAACACGATTCGCGAGTCCATCATCGAGATGCTCGTCGCCGCCGGATCGGGGCACACCGCTGGACCCCTGGGCATGGCCGATGTCTTCACCGTGCTCTACTTCCACACCCTCCGCCAGGATCCGAAGAATCCGATGTGGGAAGACCGCGACCGCCTGGTGCTCTCCAATGGGCACATTCTGTCCAGTCTTGTACGCGGCCATGGCACACGCTGGATACTTTCCGGTCGCGGAGCTCAAGACGCTGCGCAAGTTCGGGTCACGGCTCCAGGGTCACCCCCACCGGGACTTCCTCCCCTTCCTCGAGACCAGCTCAGGGCCCTTGGGATCAGGGCTCTCGCAGGCGGTCGGCATGGCCATCGCGGACGCCATCGACCGCCGCGCCGGCCAGCGGCGGATCTATTGCCTCATGTCGGATGGCGAGCTCGAAGAGGGGCAGACTTGGGAGGCGGCGATGCTCGGTGGGAAAATGCGGCTGCACAACCTGGTCGCCCTCATCGATCGCAACAACATCCAGATCGACGGGTTCACCGAGGATGTCATGCCCCTCGAGCCACTGGCGGACAAGTGGCGTGCCTGGAACTGGCACGTCGTGGAGATCGATGGCCACGACTTGCGCGCGATCGCGGCGGCATACGACGAGGCGAAAAGCCTCTACGAAAAGCCGACCATGATCCTCGCACACACGATCCCGGGGAAGGGCGTCCGGGAGTTCGAGCGTGACTATCGATGGCATGGCAAGCCGCCCAGCCCGGCGGAAGCCCGGATGGCACTCGCCGAGTTGCACACGTTGGGTGGCCGCATCGCCAGCGAGCATCAGTAGTGCTCAACCCTGGACTGCACCTGAACGCCGCGATGTTCGACGAGCGCGTCGAGCAAGTCGCCATCAGGAAAGGATTCGGTGATGGACTGGTCCGCGCCGGCGAGGCGAACCCGCAGGTCGTCGCGCTGTGCGCCGATCTCACCGAGAGTGCGCACGCCCTCGAATTCAAGACGCGGTTTCCTGACCGCTTCGTCGAGCTGGGGGTCGCCGAGCAAAACATGGCGTCAGTAGCGAGTGGGATGGCCGCGATGGGAAAGATCCCATTCATCACCTCGTATGCGATGTTCAGCCCGGGCCGAAACTGGGAACAGGTGCGCACGACGATCGCGTACAACGACCGCCCGGTGAAAATCGCCGGATCGCATGCCGGCGTGTCGGTTGGCCCGGATGGCGGCACCCATCAGGCGATCGAGGACATTGCGATCACGCGCGTGATTCCACGCATGGTGGTGGTGTGCCCGTGCGACGCCATCGAGGCTGCCAAGGCCACCGTCGCGGCGGTGTCGACCGGCACGCCCGTCTACCTCCGCCTCGCCCGCGACCCGACGCCCATCATGACGACGGGGACGACGCCGTTTGCGATCGGGAAGGCCCAGACGGTGTGGACGTCGGCCTCACCCTCGGCTGGCCTCGTTGCCACGGGCGCGCTGCTGCACAAGGCGCTGCTCGCGGCCGCCGCCCTGGCAGAGGAGGGGATCGAAGTCGAGGTCATGAATTTGTCGACGGTCAAGCCACTCGACGAAGCGATGCTCGTCGCCCTGGCGCGGAAAACGGGTCGGATCGTGACGGTCGAGGAGCATCAGATCCGAGCGGGCATGGGCTCGGCCGTGGCCGAGTGCCTCGCCCAGCACCACCCGGTGCCGATGGCGTTCATCGGCGTCGACGACCGGTTCGGCCAGTCCGGGACGCCGGCGGAGTTGATCGAATATTATGGGATGGGACGCGACGCCGTGATCAACGCCGTCCACGACATCCTCCGCCGCTGTCTACGCGCGCCGAGCGGGCGGCGGGACAGGGCGACGCAGGCGTCGCCCCTACGGCAGTTGTCTACTTTCTACTTTCTGTACGTCTACTCTCTCGGCCGCGACAGCGGCCGTGGCCCGCATGATGCCATCTAGACGGTCATGAGTCCATTGACAACCATGCACTCGCGACGCGCGCCCGAGGTCGTTGTCGTGACCGGCGCCTCGGCCGGACTCGGACGGGCGATCGTGACACGTTTTGCCCGGGACGGGGCCCGCATCGGCCTCATCGCACGCGGTCTGGAGCGCCTCGAAGCCACCCGCCAAGACGTGGAGGCCGCGGGAGGCCAAGCCCTCGTGCTGCCAGCCGACGTCGCGGACGCGGGAGCGGTCGAGGCCGCCGCTGCGCGCGTCGAGGAGGAGTTCGGGCCGCTGACGATCTGGGTCAACAACGCGATGACCGCCGTATTCTCCGAAGTGAAGGACATGCGCCCGGAAGAGTATCGACGAGTCATGGAGGTCACCTACCTCGGGCAGGTCCACGGCACCCTCGCCGCGCTCCGCCGGATGCTCCCACGGGACCGAGGCGTGATCGTACAGATCGGCTCCGCGCTCGCCTATCGCAGCATCCCACTGCAGTCCTCGTACTGCGCCGCCAAGCACGCGGTCCTCGGCTTCACCCAATCGCTCCGCAGCGAGCTGCTTCATTACCGCAGCCATGTGCGCGTGACCATGGTCGAGATGCCGGGGCTCAACACTCCGCAGTTCGACTGGGTGAAGAGTCGCATGCCACACCATCCGCGGCCGCTCGGGGCCTACTACGAGCCCGAGGTCGGCGCAGAGGCCGTCGTGTGGGCCGCACGCCACCCGCGACGCGAGGTGAAGGTCGGATACCCCACGCTTGAGGCCATCTACGGTACCAAGGTGCTCCCGGGCGTGGGCGATCGGTACCTCGCCGATGTCGGATTCGACGGGCAGCAGACCGAGGAAGCCGTGAGTCCAGATCGACCCAATAATCTCTGGGCGCCCGTCCCGGGTCCCTACGGCGCGCGCGGCAGCTTCAGCGCGGGCGCGAAACACTCCAGTCTCGAGGCATGGCTCACGACCCGCGGGCGGTGGGCAACGCTCGCCGCCGGCACCGCACTCCTCGGGGTCGCGATCGGCGCGCGCACGAGGCGCAGCAAGGGACAGTGAACGATGTGCTGGTCACGTGCGATGTGCGACGTGCGGGCACGCCGCTGCCGCACGCCTGGGAGCATACGGTGGGGAGTGGGCACGCCACCCTCGCGCTGCGCGCGGACTACCAGGCGCAACTTCGGCGCTGCCACGACGAGCTCGGTTTCGAACACGTGCGATTCCACGGGCTGCTCTGCGACGACGTGGGCACGCTGATCTGCGAGCAGAATAAACTTCGGTACTCGTTCTTCAACATTGACGGCATTCGGGATGCCCTGCTCGAGATGGGCGTGCGCCCTTTCGTCGAGCTGAGTTTCATGCCCCAGACTCTCGCACCCACGCCCCGTACCGCCTTTCATTATGGCGCGCACCTCGGCCCGCCGAACGACTACGCCGCGTGGGGCGAGCTGATTCGACGCCTCGCGGCGCACGCGGTCGCGCGATACGGTCGCGATGAGGTCCGGCGCTGGCTCTTCGAGGTTTGGAACGAGCCCAACCTGGAGGCGTTCTGGACAGGGACGCAAGCCGATTACTTCCGCCTCTACCAGCAGACGGTCCAAGCGCTCAAGGGCGTGGATGCATCGCTGCAAGTTGGTGGCCCCGCCACCGCGAACAATGCGTGGATCGCCGACTTCGTCGGCTTTTGCGAGCGAACGCGGACGACACTCGACTTCGTGACCACGCATCACTACCCCACCGACGCATTCGGGCGCCCGGACGACGACACGGAAGCGCAGCTCGCGGCGAGTCAACGCAGTGTGCTGCGCGATCGGGCGCGCGCGACGCACAATCTCGTCGGTGCACGGCCGCTCTATTACACGGAGTGGAGCACATCCTCCAACCCGCGCGACCCGTTGCACGACGAGCCCTACGCAGCGCCGGTGATCGTCAAGACAATGCTCGAGGCTCGAGGGCTGACCGCCGGATACAGCTGGTGGACCTTTACCGACGTGTTTGAAGAGGACTACTTCGCCTCGGCACCTTTTCACGGTGGGTTCGGCCTGGTGACCGTCTACGGCATCCCGAAACCGTCGTATCGCGCGTTCGAGATCCTTCACCGGGTCGGAACCGAACTGGTATATGCTATGGAGGACGTGCACCCGACGGTCGATGCCTGGGTGATCCGGCAGCCAACCCCCGGTGATCTCACGGTCGTCCTGACCAATCATGCGCTACCTCGCCACGACATTGCAGACGCACACGTCCACATCGCGCTCGGCGGTGTCGCCCAACCCGTTGCGGTGACGACGCGCCGCATTGACGGCACTCACTGCAACGCCAAGGCACGTTGGCGTTCACTCGGGAGTGCACCATATCTCCACCAGGCCGCGGTCGACGACCTCGTCGATGTGTCCCGACTCGCAGCCGAGTCCCAGGCGTGGACGTATCAGGACGGTGCAGTGCACATCGAGCTCGACCTGCCCCCGCACGCCGTGGCGAGTGTGACCATCGACAGCTCCGTATCGCATGTCGAGCAGATCGGCCAGCCGCCGACCCCCTGCCGGTGACCTCGCCGAATCCGGAGGACGCCCTCGACGAGCTGGAACGGCGCGCGTTCACCTACTTCGTGCGCGAAGTCGATTCGCACACGGGGTTGGTGCGGGACAGCACGCGACCCGGCTCACCGGCCAGCATCGCGGGTTCGGGGTTCGCCCTCGCGTGTTACGCGGTCGGCGCAGAACGCGGCTACCTCACGCGCGAAGACGCGACCGAGCACGTGCACCGCGCCCTCCGGTTCCTGTGGGAGGCGCCCCAGGGCGACGGGCGGGACGAGACGGGATCACGCGGATTGTTCTACCACTTCCTAGCCCTGGAGACCGGCCGTCGCGTCTGGGATTCCGAGCTTTCGACCATCGACACGGCGATCGCAATCGCGGGCGCACTCACGGCGGCGCAGTACTTCACGCGTGACACGCCGGTCGAGCGCGATATCCGGCAGTTCGCGACGGGCCTCTACGAGAGGGTGAACTGGCGGTGGACATGCGACGGTGGACGGACCGTTTCCCACGGCTGGCGACCAGAGTCGGGGTTCCTGCGCGGTCGGTGGCAGGGGTATTCTGAAGCACTCATACTCTACATCCTCGGTCTCGGGTCGCCCACGCACACTCTTCCCCCCGACAGTTACCTCGCCTCGACCGAGACATACGACTGGCGGTCACTCTACGGGCAGGAACTGCTCTATGCCGGCCCTCTCTTCATCCACCACTTGAGCCAGTGTTGGATCGACTGCCGAGGCATTCAGGATGCGTTCATGCGCGCGCACGGCATCGACTACTTCGAAAACAGTCGGCGGGCCGCGTACGTGCAACGCGAATACGCCACACGCAATCCGCGCGGGTGGGCTGGCTATTCGGCGACGAACTGGGGGATCACGGCGAGTGACGGGCCCGGACCCGCACGCCGCATCTATGGTGGCCGTCGACGCACGTTCTACGGCTATCACGCGCGCGGCGCTCCATTCGGGCCGGACGACGGCACGCTCTCGCCATGGTCCGTCGCCGCATCGCTGCCATTCGCCTCCGAGATCGTGTTGCCCAGCCTCGCTGCCATCGACGCATCGTATCCTGAGGCGAAACACGACTATGGATACTCCAGCAGCTTCAACCCGTCGTTTCCGGTCCGCGACCGAGTGACAGGACACGACCGTCAACGCCGGCGCGGCATCGGTTGGACCTCCCGAGCACACTACGCCATCAATCAGGGCCCCGTCATGTTGATGGTGGAGAACTACCGCTCTGGACTGGTGTGGCAACTCATGCGCGACGCGCCCCCCATCCGCCATGGCTTGCAGCGGGCCGGGTTCCGCGGGGGTTGGCTCGGGTGATGGCGCCAGCGGAGTCGGTCCTGCTCCGGGTGACGTCGTCGCATGCCGACCCAGTCGTCACGTGCTCCGAACGGTCAGGTCGGCGAGGGATAACTGAAAGGGCGTCAACACACGGGCACCAACTTCCGTGACCGCCACGACATCGCAGTGGCGTGCACCTCCGTAGCCCTCGAGATAGATCGCCGGCTCGATGTTGAACACCATGCCGCAGTCGAGCACGTCGTCGGAAGACGCGGCGATTTGGGGCCGCGCGTGGTGATCGATCGCGCTGAACCCGACGCCGTGTCCAGTCGAGTGCTTGAATGCCGCACCAAACCCTCGCTCCTCCAGCACGGTGCGCGCTGCTCGGTCGACGTCCCGCGCGGCAGCCCCGGGGCGGACGACCGCGAGCGCCGCCTCACGCGCGGCGAAGATCGCGTCGTAGATAGCCGTCCGTCGACTGTCCAGATCTCCCACGCAATAGGTGCGCGTCACGTCCGTCCAGTAGCCATCCACGTAGGCATTGCAGTGAACCAGTACGAGATCGCCCTCGTCGATGCGCTTCGAGGTTGACCGGGCGTATGCGCGATAGGCGTGGGCCGCTGCTGCCCCAGACATGCAGTACACGTAGCCGTCCGACCGACCGCCCGCGATCGAAGGGGCGATGCCGAGCCGAGCGCGCACCCGCCCTGCGACCTCCACCTCGCGGATGCCAGGCCGGATCGTGCGTGGCGCACTCAGAAACGCGCCCTCCGCGACCTTGCAGGCTGCGCCGATCCGCTCCTGGTCGGCGTCGGTACAGTGCGCCCGCAACGTGGCGAGGAACGGGTCGGCAGGAACAAGCGACGTCATCGGCCACGCCGCCGCCGCGATGTCCCACAGACTCGCCCCGTAGATGCACATCGCGGCGTACGACGCCGCCTCGAAACACGGGCCGTGCTCGACGGCAATGCGCTCGCCACCCCACTGCTTCGCGGCCGTTCTGAGCTGCTCACTCAACGCGGCCTCGGTGCCGATGTCCCCCGTCATCGGCCGCACGACGTCGGCCCAACTCACCGATGCCAACTCCTGTTCGTCCGGCGGCAGAATCAATACGACCGGACCGTGGCGCCACACGACGGCACACGCCGTTCCTACGACGGGCCAGTAGCCGGACAGCAGGAGGACATTGGCCGGTAGCGCGCACACGACGGCCGACACGTTCGCTCGCTCCAACGCGGCGTGGATCGCCACCAGTCGTGCTTGCGCTCGCGGCGCAGGCGCATGTACGCTCCGCGCGGCATCCACGTCGCCCCTCTCGATCACGACCTCCAGTCGATCCGTCGGTCCAGCACCGCTGTCTCCATAGCGCAGAATGCCGTACCACGGGACGGTTGGTGGTTGGTGATGGGAACGAACCGCGGGCCAGAGCGCGGCGACACCTGAGTGGTCCTGCGGTACCAACGACCTCAATAGATAGACGCCCATATGTAGATAGAGGCCCATATGTCCCGCTCTCGTGTCACCCGCCATGCCAGCAGTGCGAATCGTTCGACAGCAGGCCCGGCCGGCGGAGATGGACGGGACGGCTCGAGAGACATACGGAGCATGCATCTTGCGACCGCGTCGAGCTGCACCCCGATCACAGCGCGACTCCGTAGCAGCCGACGATCTCCACGCGATGCACAGGTGAACAATGAGCGCGACAGCAGCCGACTTTCTCATCAGGCGTCTTGCGGCGTGGGGCGTCCGGCGCATTTACGGATATCCGGGTGACGGGATCAACGGCATCGTCGCGGCCGTGGCGCGAGCCCACGACGCCATCGATTTCATCCAGGTCCGGCACGAGGAGCAGGCTGCATTCATGGCGTGTGCGCACGCCAAGTACACGGGCGAGCTCGGTGTCTGCCTGGCGACGTCCGGCCCCGGCGCGATTCACCTGCTCAATGGACTGTATGACGCCAAGAATGGACCATCAGCCGGTGGTGGCGATTGTCGGACAGGCCGCGACCACGGCACTCGGCGGGAGCTATCAGCAGGAGGTCGACCTCAACGCCCTGTTCAAGGACGTCGCGAGCGAATACTGCCAGACCATCTCGAGCCCGGTGGCAGTCCGTCACGTGGTCGATCGAGCACTCCGGATCGCGTTGGCCGAGCGATCAGTGACGTGCATCATCGTGCCCAAGGACGTCGCTGACGAGCGGGCAGTGCCGGTGCCCCCGCACCTGCACAACACCGTGCACACCGGCATCGGTTACACGAGGCCCCGCGTCGTCCCGGTCGAGAAGGAGCTCCATCGCGCAGCGGGTGTCCTGAATGCGGGCAAGCGTGTGGCCATGCTCGTCGGTGCCGGGGCGCTCGACGCGACCGATGAGGTGATCGCCGTCGCAGATCGTCTCGGCGCCGGATGCGCCAAGGCCCTACTCGGCAAAGCGGTGCTCCCGGATGATCTGCCATGGGTCACGGGGACGATCGGGCTGCTCGGCACCCGGCCCAGCAGTGACCTCATGCGCGAGTGCGATACCCTCCTTATGGTTGGCTCGACGTTCCCCTACGGCGAGTTCCTTCCCGAGGAGGGGAAGGCGCGCGGCGTCCAGATCGACATCGATGGTCGTAACCTGGGCCTGCGCTATCCAATGGAGGTCAACCTCGCCGGCGATGCAGCCGAGACGCTGCGCGCCCTGTTGCCGCTACTCACCCCCGCGACCAACACCGCGTGGCGCGACCGCATCGCGACCCATCGCGATGAGTGGGCCCGTCTCGAGTCCCGCCGCGCTGCCGTGAGCGCCAACCCCATCAATCCGGAGCTCGTGTTCACCGAGCTGTCGCCGCGACTGCCGGACCGGTGCATCCTCAGCGGTGACGCCGGGACGGCGACCAACTGGCTCGCCCGCCATCTCGTCATGCGGCGCGGAATGAAGTTCGCGCTGTCCGGGAGCCTCGCCACGATGGGACCCGCGGTACCGTACGCCATCGCCGCCAAGTTCGCGTTTCCCGACCGCGTGGCCATTGCGATGACGGGTGACGGCGCGATGCAGATGAATGGACTCAACGAGCTTCTCACAGTCGCAAAGTATTGGAAGCGCTGGAGCGACCCACGGATCGTGTTCCTCGTGCTCAACAACCGCGATCTGAACCAGGTGTCGTGGGAGATGCGCATCGAGAGCGGCGATCCCAAGTACGATGCGTCACAGGACCTGCCGGATTTCCCCTATGCCCGGTTCGCCGAGCTCCTGGGCTTCAAGGGCATCCGCGTGGATCAGCCCGAGCAAATCGCACCCGCGTGGCAGGCCGCGCTCTCCGCGGATCGTCCCGTCGTCTATGAAGCCTACACGGATCCCGACATCTCGATCCTGCCACCCCATATCACCTTCGAGCAAGCCCGGAACTTTGTGCGGTCGGTCCGGAAAGGCGATCCCGATGAACGGGGCATCATCATCGAGGCGGCCAAGTCGCTGATGGCGGGCCTCGTGTCCCCCGGCCGCCGCTCGGAGTAACGATGGGAGTTACCCACGTGGGGCGCGCCGTCGACGTGCCGGTCGAGCACGTGGACGTCTCGGCCTACCGAATCCCCACCGATACCCCCCACGAATCGGACGGGACATTGGTCTGGGATGCGACGACGCTCGTACTCGTGGAGCTGCAAGGCGGCGGCACGACCGGACTGGGGTACACGTACGCCGATACGGCGACAGCAGCCCTGATTCGCGACACGCTCGCCGATGTCATCACTGGCCAGGACGTGATGGGCATCGAGCGGATCTGGGCCACACTCGTCGCGCGCATCCGCAATCTCGGGCGCTCGGGCATTACCGCCATGGCCATTTCGGCGGTCGATGCAGCGCTCTGGGATCTCAAAGCACGCATCCTCGATGTGCCGCTCGTCACGCTGCTCGGAACCGTGCGAGACGCCGCGCCGATCTACGGGAGCGGCGGATTCACATCGTACTCCGTCCGACAGCTCGAGCGACAGCTGGCCGAGTGGGTTGAAGCCGGGATCCCGCGGGTCAAGATGAAGGTCGGCCGCGACCCAGCGGCTGACCCGGCGCGCGTCGCCGCCGCACGCGCAGCGATCGGGGATGCGGCCGAGCTCTTTGTCGATGCGAATGGGGCCTACAGTCTCAAGCAGGCCTTGGCGTGCGCAGAACGCTTTCGAGAGTCAGGAGTGAGCTGGTTCGAGGAGCCTGTGTACCATTTCGATCTCGCGGGCCTGAGGCACTGCCGAGAGTACGCGCCGGCAACCATGGAGATCGCCGTCGGCGAGTATGGCTACAACTCGATCAGTTTTGCACGCATCCTCGCGGCGGAAGCCGTGGATGTGCTGCAGGCCGATGCCTCGCGGTGCGAAGGGATCACCGGTTTTCGCCTCGTCGACTCCCTGTGTGAAGCCCACGCAACGCCGCTATCGGCGCATTGTGCGCCAGCCTTGCACGCCCACCCGGCGTGTGCCGCGAAGCGGCTCCGGCACATTGAGTATTTCCACGACCACGTGCGGATCGAGCACCTCCTGTTCGATGGGGCACTCACACCGGTCGATGGCGCGCTCCATCCGGACCTGTCGCGGCCCGGTCTGGGGCTGGAGCTCAAACGGGTGGATGCATGCCGATACGCGGTCTAGGCACGACGCGCCCTCCCATCCCGCCTCGACCGGATGCCATCCGGGGGGCCGCGGCCAACGTCGACGTCGGGAGTCTGGTCCAGGCGCTCCGCGACGGAGTGCGTGGCGAGGTGCGCTTCGCCGCCGGTGATCGCGCGACGTATTCGACGGATGCGTCCAACTACCGGCAGGTCCCGTTGGGTGTCGTGATCCCACGCGACGTCGACGACATCGTCGTGGCGGTCGCGACGTGTCGCGCGTGGGGCGCCCCCATCGTCGCTCGCGGCGGCGCGACGGATCTCGCGGGCTCGAGCTGCAACGCTGGCGTCGTCTTGGACATGAGCAAGTACGTCAACCGGCTGGTAGAGATCAACTGGGACGAACGCTGGGCGCGCGTCGAGCCGGGCCTCGTGCTCGATGACCTGCGTCAGACGGCCGAGGCGCGTCACCTGACCTTCGGGCCCGACCCGGCCACGCACAACCGCAACACGCTCGGCGGCATGATCGGAAACAATTCGTGCGGCATGCACGCGCAGATGGCCGGGAAGGTGGAGGAAAACACGCTCGCGCTGGAGATCCTCACCTATGACGGCGTGCGCGCATGGGTGGGTCCCACCCCGGATGCGCAACTCGAGGAGATCATCGCGACGGGCGGACGTCTCGGGGAGATCTACGCGGGCCTCAAACGGATCCGGGATCGGTACGGCGAGCAGATTCGGAAGCGCTTTCCCAAGATCCCGCGACTGGTGTCCGGCTACCCACTCCACGAGCTGCTGCCCGAGCACGGGTTCGACGTCGCGCGCGCACTCGTTGGCACAGAGGGGACCTGTGTCACCGTCTTGCAGGCCAAGGTCCGCCTCGTCCACAGCCCACCATGTCGCACGCTGGCCGTCTTTGGCTTCCCCGATATCTACACGGCGGGAGACCAGGTCACATTCTGCAACACGCATGCGCCGATCGCACTCGAAGGACTCGACACGAGCATGTTCACGTACATGCACGACAAGGGCATGTCGACCTCCGGCCGCGCGATGTTTCCCGATGGGAACGCCTGGCTCATCGTCGAGTTCGGGGGAGAGTCCAAGGAGGAAGCCGACGCGAAGGCTCGCGAGCTGATGGATGCCTTTCAGCGCCGGCCCGGAGCCCCAACCGCGAAGCTGATCGACGATCCGCACGAAGCCAAACTGCTATGGGAGATTCGCGAGTCGGGACTCGGCTCGACGTCCAAGATCCCGCAACTGCCGGATTTCTACCCCGGCTGGGAAGATTCGGCCGTGCCCCCCAAGGACGTCGGCCAATATTTGCGTGGCTTGCAGAAGCTGCTCGACGCACACGGGTACACCGCGTCGCTGTATGGTCACTTCGGCCAGGGCTGCGTGCATTGCAGCATCGACTTCGACCTCTATACCCACGAGGGCATTGAGAACTGGAAGCGATTTCTGGAGAAAGCGGCGCGGCTCGTCACCGCGCATGGCGGCTCCCTCTCTGGCGAACACGGGGACGGCCAGGCCCGTGGCGCGCTGTTGCCCATCATGTTCGGCGACGAGATCATGCAAGCGTTCCGCGAGTTCAAAGTGCTCTGGGACCCAGACGGCAAGATGAATCCCGGCAAGGTCATCGATGCCTATCCCGTCGATGCGAACCTGCGCTGGGGAACGCACTACGCGCCGTGGGAGCCCGCGACTCACTTCGCGTTCCCCGAGGACCGCGGCCGCTTCTCATACGCCGCCAATCGGTGCGTCGGGACCGGCAAGTGTCGCAAGCACGACGCCGGTACCATGTGTCCTAGTTACATGGCGACGCGGGACGAGCGGCACTCGACCCGCGGACGCTCGCGGCTCCTGTTCGAGATGCTCGAGGGCAATCCGCTGGGAGACGGGTGGCGAGATCACGCGGTGAAAGAAGCGCTCGACCTCTGTCTGGCCTGTAAGGGATGCCGCGCCGAGTGCCCCGTCAATGTCGACATGGCAACGTACAAGGCCGAGTTTCTCTCCCACTACTTCCACCGGCGTCTGCACCCGCGCTCGGCGTATGCGTTCGGCCTCATGTACTGGTGGGCTGGTCTTGCCGCCCGAGTGCCAGCGCTCGTCAACGCACTGACCCAGACGCCTGCCGTAGCTGATGTCGCGAAGGCGCTCGCAGGCATGGCGCCCGAGCGGCGGATCCCGCAGTTCGCGCCGCGCACGTTCCGGTCCTGGTTTCGGGCGCGTCCGATCCGCAACGCCGACCGCCCGCCCGTGCTTCTCTGGCCGGATACGTGGAACAATCACTTTCACCCGACGACGGCCCAGGCCGCAGTGGACGTGCTCGAAGCCGCAGGCTTTCAGGTCACCCTGCCACCGCGGCCACTCTGCTGCGGGCGACCGCTTTACGACTACGGCATGCTCGACCTCGCGAGGCGTCAATTGCGCCAAACGATCCGTGTGTTGCGCCCGCAGATTCGATCAGGCCTCTGCATCGTCGGCCTGGAGCCGAGTTGCGTCTCGGTGTTTCGAGACGAAGCCGTCAATCTCCTGCACGGCGACGAGGACGCGGCACGTCTCGCGAGGCAGACCTATTTCCTGAGTGAATTCCTGGTCGCGAAGGCGCCCGACTTCGCGCCGCCTCGCTTGGCAGCCCACGCCGTCGTTCACGGGCACTGCCATCACAAGGCCGTGCTGCGCTTCGATGACGAGACGACGATGCTCCGCAAAATCGGCGTTGACTGCACCGTCCTGGACGCCGGGTGTTGCGGGATGGCGGGCGCGTTCGGATTCGAGAAGGGCGAGCACTACGACGTCTCGATCAAGTGTGGCGAGCGCGTGCTTCTGCCGGCCGTCCGTGTCGCCCCCCTGGATTCCCTGATCGTCAGCGACGGCTTCAGCTGCCGCGAGCAGATCGCGCAAACGACCGATCGCCGCGCCGTCCACATCGCCCAGGTGCTCCAGATGGCACTCCAGCGTTACCAGCCGGAGCCGCGTCCGGAGCGACACGTCATGCCGACCTCAGACGGGCGGCGGGAGCGCCGGTCGAGCGCGATCGAGCCTGCACTGGCGGCAGACCCACCACGCTCCGAGGCGCTCGCACCGTAGCGCCATCGGCATCGAGATCGATTGGACGGCCCACGGAGGCATGATTCTGTAACAACTCCGCTACGGCTTCCGATCAACTCGACCATCATTTGCAACAACACGGTCGCGCTGTCAGAGAGCGGGGTCGCAAGACGAGCGCCCCTCGTGCAATGCGCTATGCTGCTGTGGCGGCCCACCGCCCGGTCAGCGGCGGTACTCGGGAGTCGGGCCGCGGCCATGCGCGCCTCCACGTCGGCGCTACGGGGGACAGCGAGCGCGGAGCCAACCAGCGCGCACACCTTGTCAACGCGTCGGAGGGCAGTTGCCGAAAGTGGGGAGCCCAGAGATCGTGATAGCTGAGGCGCGCCCCGACTGATGGCCCAAGTCGGACTGCAACTCGGCGCCGACCGAGTACGGGCAGTCGTGCTCACCGGCTGGCCACGGCAACGTGTGCGAGCAGTCGAGGTGCCCTTTGACGCAGAGCGGCCGGATGAAGCCGTCGACGCGTTGCGCGCCCTCGTCGGCGCCGCACGGCGGATCGCAGTCGCTGTGGACCTCCACCTGGTGCGAGCAAAGCGCATCTCGCTGCCGGCTCTGTCGGCTGCGGAACGGCGCAACATCCTCCGGCTCGAGCCCGAGCGCTTTTTCGCCGTGCGCGGTGAAGAGGTCGTTCCCGCCATCTGCGCCGACAACGGACTCGTGTTCGCCGCGACGGCATCAGCGCTGGGACGATGGGTCCAAGCGATCGAGCGTATCGCGCCGGTCGATGTGGTTGAGCCGACCCCAGTCGCTCTGGCGCGCGCGCTGGCGACCGCATCCATCGCCGATGCGCTGGTCCTGTTCGATGGACAGGACGCTGGAATGGCCGTCGCGGAAATCCGGGCCAATTGCGTGATGCGCGCTCGCCGCGTGTTCGGCGGTGTACCGCAGGTTGCGAACGCGTTGGCGGCCGAGGGACTCCTCGACACCCACGTAACGGCCGCGTATCTCGATCCGTGGATCGAGGGCCGCCAGGCGAGCCTCGCCAGCGTGTGCCCCGGCATCTCGCTCCATCCGTTGCCGGCACTCGGTCGCCCCGGCGGCCACGCCAGGATCCCGGGTCCGTTCGCCGCAGCCTTCGGCGCTGCGCTCGCGCTCGCGAGCCCACCCCCCGTAGCGGAAACGCTGTTGTCCCCGGCGCACGAAGTGAAGATCCGGCGGCGCCGGACCCGGGCCACCGCGAAGGCCGCGGCGGTCTGCGCGACCGCGTTCCTGTTCGCGCTGTGGTCGCTCGATGGTCGCTCGGATCGGGCCGCACGGAGCCTGGACGCGGCGACCGCAGTCCTGACCGCGCGCGCCGCTCCAGCGCTCGCCATGCAGACCGAGCTCGCCAATCTCGTCCGGCGCACAGATGCGACGCGGGCCATCGACGCCGAGCGGCAGGATCCACTGCGAGTGCTGCGCGCCCTATCGGCGGCGCTTCCGCCTGGCGCTTTCGTCAGGCAGATCCGCGTGACCGGCCCAGATTGGCAGATCGACGGATACGCATCCAGTGCCTCCGCGGTGCTCACCACGCTGGGCTCCCGGCCCGAGTTCCACGATGTCCACTTCCTCTCGGCAGTGAACCGGGATCAGATCGCAAACCAGGCATATGAAAGTTTCGCCCTCGCCTTTCGATTCGTTCCAGCGTCTTAAGCCGCGCGAACGGCGCGTTGTAGTCATCGGTGCGATCGTGAGCGCAGCGATGCTGGCAACGGTCTGGCTGGTGCTGCCGTTCGCCCAACACTGGTCGTCACGCGCCGCGCGCGTGGCGGCCGCGCAGGAGCGGTGGGGACGCCTCGCAACGCTGGTCGCCAACAGTGGCCGTCTCCGCCAGACGCTCGAAGCCGCGAAGCACACCTCCGTTTCCGACGAGGACCGCCTCGTCGCTGGCGCGACGCCGGCGCTCGCTGCCTCCTCGCTGCAGGAGCTCGTCCAGCGCGACGCAACCGAGAGCTCGATCCAGCTGGAACGAGTCGACGCCGCTGGCGAGCCGCAAACGGACCACTCAGGCCTGCTCGGCATTCCCGTCGAGTTGCAGGCGCGCGGCGATCTGTATGGCTTTGTCGCGTTCCTCACTCGCCTCGAACAGGGCAGTCCACTGTTAGTCATCGATGAGATGACGGTCAATGGAGGCCTGGACGAGGATGACGATGCCCAAGCTGCGGCTGCCGCAGCGAATGCGCCACGCCAGACGCTCACCTGGACGTTGCGGCTCCATGGCCTGTACGCGGGACCGGTGGAGGGAAGTTCGTGAACTTGGTCCGCTCGCTTTACCTGACCGCCGCCTTGCTGGCCGTCGCTGGGCTCGGACTCCGCCTGGTGTCACTTCCCGCGCCGGCCGTCACCCAGGCTGCGACGCTTCTGCCTCGCGACGGGAGCCAGTCAGTGCGGCTGCCGGCCCGCAGCGCGAGTGCGGAGATCGACTCGGTCGACGCCGGCGAGATCGTCGCCTCCAACATCTTCGCGCGTGCGCGCGTCGCACCCGCTCGCGTGGCTGCCGCCGCCGTCAACAGGCCGCACGCAGCCCGACCTCCTGCGCCAACGTTCACCTTGTACGGCATCACGATCGGGCCCGAAGGCGCCGTCGCGTTGATCGACGCCAGCACGGCACCCGGCGGTGCCCAGATTCATCAGGTGGGAGACATGGTCGCCAACGCTCGTCTCGTGGCGATCACGGATTCCTCCGTCACGCTCCAACGCCCTTCGGGCCTGCTCACCCTGCACCTGCCAACCACCGCGGCGCAGAAACCCTGACCTTGATGACACGACGATCGCGCGTCCTCGTCCGACGACGCACGCCGAGCACGCCTCGGACCCGGACGGCCCCTGGGACACTGGCAGGTCGCTCGCTGCTCCTCGTGCTGGCGGCCGTTGCCCTGCTCAGCGCCCCCGCCCAGTCCCAACCGCGGACGGCGGCTGACTCATTCCCGGCCACGGTGCACATCAATTTTGTGAACGCCGATCTCGGCGACGTGATCCGCTCGCTGGCCGCAGCGCTCGGAGTCAACGTCGTGCTCAGCGATGTCCCGGCCCGGCGGATCACCTTCCAGACACCGCTACCGGTTTCCGTCCGGCAGGCGGGCGTTGTGCTCGAAGGCATCCTCGCTGCCCAGGGACTCATCCTCGTCCAGAACGGACCGGTCGCGGAGGTTCTCCCTGATGACAAGCGTCCGAGCACCGGCCCGCTTCACGTCGGCAAGACGCTTCCCGATCCACCGCCCCTCGGCTTGATCACGCAGGTCGTTCCCCTGGACAACATGCGGGCCGACGAGGCGGTGTCGCTGCTGCGCGAAGTCGCCGACAAGCAGGCCCACATCGAAGTCGTCCCCCGCTCCAACTCCGTCATGGTGACCGATCGCGGCGTCAATGTCGCCCGCTATCTCGATCTGCTCCGCCAGATCGATGTGAAGACGGGCGGCGAGGCCGGGCTCAGCACCTACGTCTATCCCCTCAAGCACGCCAACGCCGCCGAGCTGGCCACGACACTCGCCCAGGTGTTCGGGGCAGCTGTCGCTGCACCGCAGGCACGGGCGCGGGTCCAAGCTCTGGAGGGCCAGGGACTGTCCTCCGCGCTGGCAGGAATGCAGACGCACGAGCTGGAATCCGCGCAGCAGCGGACGGAGGTCCCGATGCAGGTGTCCACGCTCCCGGCGTCCGAGTCATCGGACACGACGCAAGCCGGGCGACGTGGGCCGGGCGGATTGGTCGGCGGCACGACGATTGTACCCGACGAGGCCACGAATTCACTCGTCATCCGCACCGCGCCACCCAACTTCTCCGTTCTCCAGGGCACGATCGAGCAACTCGACCTGCGCCCCGCCCAGGTACTGCTCGAGGTCTTGATCGCCGAGATCGATCTCGACAAGTCGAACCAGCTGGGCGTCAACTGGAATGCCTCTTCGACAACGCACGACAGCACCAACGGCCTGCTGGGCGGACTCGCGCCCCAGCTCGCCGATTCCTTGCTCAGCTCACTCACCGGCGGCGTGCTCCGGGTCTTCACGATCGGGACCGTCAACGTGCATGCCGTGCTGCAGGCCCTCGCCGCGCGCACCAACGTCCGCGTGCTCTCGGCGCCGCGCGTGCTGGCGCTCAACAACGAGAAGGCCCGTATCCTCGTCGGCAGCGAGGTCCCGTTCAACTCGGCCACCCTCACCAGCGCCGCTGCACTCGTCGATCAGGTGGTCCAGTATCAGGACGTCGGCACGCAGCTCACCGTGCTGCCGACGATCAACAACGACGGCTACGTGACCTTACGCATCCTGCAGGAGGTGAGCGCGCTCTCCTCCACCACGGTCGCGGCAGCACAGAACTCACCGATCATCACCACGCGCGAAGCCGAGACGAGTGCGATCGTGAAGACGGGGCACAGCATCGTGATCGGTGGCCTGATCAGCGAAACGCGAAGCAACATCGAGAGCGGGATCCCGATCCTGAAGGACATCCCGCTCCTCGGCGCCCTGTTCAAGACCAAATCTACTGATCACGAACGGGACGAGCTGGCGATCTTCCTGACGCCGTACGTCGTGACCACTGACGAGGAGGCGGACTCGCTGCTGCACCAGGAGCAAGAGAAGCTGCAGCTCCTGCGTCCGCAGGTCGACAGCGCGCTGTCGCCGACGCCATCCCGCCCGCACCAATGAGCCACCCGCCCTCTGTTGCGCCGTGGGCCCCGCCCGCCCCGTCGGTCTCGGGTGCCGTGAGCGGCCCGCCGCCGCGGACCTCGACCGACCTGCGCGCCGGGGCTGCCGGGCCGCTCGCGCGACGATTGTCGGCCAAGTATCTGGACGAGCACTGCTTGATTCCGCTGACGATCACGGACACCGACGAGTTGCTCGTGGCAGCGGGGGCACCACTCGATCCGACCGTGCTCGACGAACTCGCCTGGACGTATGAGCGCGCAGTGCGGCTGGTCGATGCCCCGGCAGCCGAAGTGCACGCCGCGATCATGTCGGCCCAGTCGAGATGAGCCGATGGACCAGACCCTCGACGACCCGCGCCGAGGCGACGTCGTGCTGGTGGCCGACGATGAAGCAACGATCGACGACCTGCGCGCCCTCGCGAATCAGACGCCGGTCATCAAGCTCGTCAACGTACTCATCCTCGAAGCCCTGCGGGCGCGGGCCAGCGACATCCATCTCGAGGCCGGCATCGACGGTCTGCGCGTGCGCTACCGCATCGACGGTGTGCTACAGGAGATGGCGAATCCACCGCGGCAGTACCAGGCAGCCGTGATCAGCCGCGTGAAGATCATGGCGGCGCTCAATATTGCCGAACGTCGGCTGGCGCAGGACGGGCGGATCCGACTCCGGCTCTCCGATCGTGATCTCGACCTGCGCGTGTCGATCACGCCGACACTGCACGGCGAGAGCGTGGTCCTGCGTATCCTGGACCGCGGCGCTGGCGTCCGCGATCTGAGCGAGCTCGGGTTGCCACCGCAGCTGCTCGCAGAGTTCGAGCAGCTGGTGCGCCAGCCTCACGGGATCGTGCTCGTCACCGGACCGACGGGCTCCGGAAAAACGACGACGCTCTACGGCGCGATCGAGCGACTGAACCAGCCCGGCGTCAAGATCGTGACGGTCGAAGATCCGGTCGAGTATCAGATCGCTGGGGTCACCCAGATCCCGGTGAACCCGAAGATCGGGCTCACTTTCGCGGCCGCCTTGCGGTCGATCCTGCGCCATGATCCGGACGTGATCATGGTCGGTGAGATGCGAGACCGCGAAGCGGCCGAGATCGCAATTCAGGCGGCGCTCACTGGCCATCTGGTGTTCTCGACGCTGCACACCAATGACGCGCCCGCGGGAGTTACGCGCATGGTCGACATGGGGATCGAGCCCTATCTCGTTGCGGCGACGGTGCTCGGCATCGTCGCTCAGCGACTGGTCCGGGTGGTCTGCGACCGCTGCGCTGAGGATGTGCATCCGGCGGAGGACGTGCTGGCCCGCGTGGGAGTGGGACAGAACGCGGTGGAGTCGCCGCGATTTCGTCGGGGCCGGGGATGTGAGGACTGCGGGGGCACGGGGTATCGGGGGCGAACGGGCCTCTACGAGCTGATGCCCATGACGGCCGAGCTCCGGGAGGCGGTCGTGCGGCAGGCGCCACTGGCCGAGCTCCGCGCCCTCGGATCTGCGCATGGGACCTCTTCGCTGCGCGCGGCCGGGTGGGCCAAGGCATGCGCAGGGATCACGACGCTGGAGGAAGTGTTGCGATCGACTCGCGACGAGGCACAGGAATGAGGGCGGCCGTGGGAGGACAGTTCCGCTATCGCGCGGCGACACCCGATGGGCACATGGTCGAAGGCGTGATGCATGCGCCGTCGCGGCAATCGGTGCTCGACGGTCTGCGACGGCAGCAGCTCTATCCGGTGCGGGTTGACGAGGCACCGGCGGCCGTCGCGAGTTCCGCTGGCCGGCGCCTGGCTCGACGCGCAGCCGTCGTGCTCTGGACGCGCAACGTCGCGACCTTGCTCGGGGCTGGCGTGCCGCTCGACCGGGCGCTGGCCTTTACGGGTCAGCACGCCGGTCACGACGGTCTCGCCGAGGCGATCGGCGACGTGCGGCGGGCCGTGCAGGGTGGCTCGACTCTCGCCGACGCACTCGCCCGTCAGCCGAAATATTTCGACGCGCTGTTCGTCGTCATGGTCTCGGCGGGCGAGTCGAGTGGCGCGCTCGACGTCGTGTTCGGCCAGCTGTCGCAGCAGCTGGAGGAAGGGGCCGAGCTGTCCTCGCAGGTACGCTCGACGTTACTCTACCCGGCGATCATGGCGGTCGTCGCGCTGATCGGCGTGGCGGTGCTTTTGGGGTTCGTCATTCCGCGATTCGCGACGGTACTAGGCGACATGGGCGGGACGCTCCCCGCGAGCACGCGACTGCTTCTTGGCGTGAGTCATGCGCTGAGGGCGTGGTGGTGGCTCTGGCTGCTGCTCGCGGTCCTGGCTGCTGCCGTCGTGCCGCAAGCGCTCGCGCGGCCGGGCGTGCGCCAGCGCTGGCACGCCGCGCGGCTCGGCTGGCCCTACGTCGGTGACATCGAGCGCAAGTACTCGACCGCGCGAGTCGCGCGCACGCTCGGTCTCCTCCTCAAGAGCGGCGTCCCCGCGCTGCCCGCGCTCCAGATCTCCCGTGCCTCGGCCACCAACCTCGTCGTACGTGAGGGCCTCGATCACGCAGCCGCGGCGCTGGCCGAGGGGAGTGCGCTCGCTCCCGCGCTCACCGGCACATTGCCGCCACTGGCTGTCCAGATGATGGCGGTCGGCGAGGAGAGCGGGCGGCTCGACGAACTGTGCCTTCGCATCGCCGACAGCTACGACGGCGAAGTGCGACGGGCGATGCGCACGGCGGTGACGCTGATCGAGCCGGCGCTGATCCTGACGTTCGGAACGCTGGTCGGCTTCATCGCGCTGGCCATGCTCCAGGCGATTTACGGAATCGACCTCAAGGCGCTCTGAGGTCCGCGGCCCACTAGCGCTCCCGCTCTTCCCAGCTCTGGAGCGTGAGACTGCCTGCCAGCACGACGTAGACGGCTTGGATCTCGTGCGTCAGGGGCGATCCGCGCTGCCACCCGCGGCTGACGATCATGAGACGGGTGGGCGCGATCGTGAGCACGGCTCCCTCGATCGGCACCGGTGTCCCAGGGGCGGGCCGGAACGGGTCGGTCGAGAGAAAGACCTCGCCGCCGTCGCGCCGGTCGACGAGGGCACGTGCTTTCGCCGGCCCGATACCGGGGAGCGCTGCGAGCACCGGCTCGGGGGCCGAGTTCACGTCGACTAACCCGTCGCTCGAGACGGTGACGTACGGAGCAAGGGCGAGCGCCAAGGCATCGTCGACGCCGGGAACCCGGGCCAGCTCGCTGAATCGGGTGATCGGCACTTGCCGCAATGCGCCGACGATCGCTGCGGCGCGCTCGTCTGACACGAACTCGGCGAACAGGGCGCGCAGCACCGTCGAGTCCGTGTGGACGAGATCGAGCCGAGCGTTGAGGTCCACAACCGAGACGGCGAACTGCCCCTCGCTCGTCGCTACCTCCGGCGGTTGACGGCCCAGCGTGTCGAGGTGCCGCGCGAGGGGGGCGAAATCGGCCGGTTCGTCCGCCGAATCGAGCAGCGCCTGCAGCGCAGTGGTCGTCGCCAGAATTCCGCTCTCGGCCGCGTACTGCGCGACCGCGCGCGATCTGAGCATCGCTACCATGTGGGACTCCGTGCGTGCCCGCGCGAGCAATTCGCCGATCGCGATGCCGAACAACACCAGGATCCAGAGCACGAAGATGAGCGCCACCCCATGCCGCTCGCGGCGAACGCCGCGCCCGCGATAACGAGGCCCGTACCGCCCGGGCGTCACCATTGCTCGGTCCCATCATCGGTCATTCGGGCCAGCCGGTCGAGGTCGAACCGGCGTCCGTCGGGTAGGAAGATGGTAACGGTCACCCGCTCGAGCCCACGACCCGATGCAAGCGGCTCCCGGGTGATCTGCCGGCGGAACCCGTCGGGAAGCAGGTCGCCGGGTGGGCCACGGAGTCGCGTGCCGAGCTTGGCCAGCTCCATCGCGTCCTCGGCGTATGCGACGCCTTCCGACCACTGCCTCGCGTTGTCGACGAGTGCGTGACTCTGGTGCACCAGCTCGAGCCCGCCCAGACCGACGAGCGTCAGCACGAGCAATGCGACCATGACCTCGAGCAGCACGAGCCCCCGCCGACGCTCGTGGCTTCTCATGGCACACCATTCCGCCCACCGGCTGCCGCGGCCGGCCCGGGCACCGAGTCCGGCGCCGCCAGCGCGGAGCCCGGCCAGAGCGCGATGTGCAGCGGAGAGCCCGAGAGATGGTTTCCATTCCAGAACGCGATCGCGACGGCGCGTGGCATGGACTTCGGGTCGCCCCAGGTCGATTGCCACGTCCCGTCGGGAGAGAGCAGTTGGACATCCCAGCGTGTAACGTCGGGGACAGAAAACACGACCTGCGTGGGGGCCGCATGGCCCATCGCGACGGCGACGACGTTGAGTGCCCCACGGCCCGGCGCGACGGTGAGCCGCCAATCGTAGTCCGGGTCGAGCGGCGCCGCGCCACCCGCGGCAACAAAGGACAACGTACCGTTCGCCAACACGACTCCTCCGTCGGGATCGCCCGCGGCGCGCGGGGCGCGGGCGTTGCGGAGCGCCTCGCGCAGGATCTCGCGCCCGGCGCGCGAGCGCTGCACGTCGCGCAGTTGCGCGGTCAGGCGCGTGCGGGCGTCGAGCGTCGCCTGCATCACCGTGTAGGCCACGAGGACCACTACGCTGGTGAGCACGAGCGCCACCATGACCTCGAGCAGCGTGAAGCCGCTCCGGCGCGCGGGCGCGGGCGTCCCGACCGGCATACGCTCGCAATGTCGCCCATCGCAACGCCGAAGGCCTGTAACAGTTCGACGACGGCAGACACTAGCTGGCAGATTCGCGATGAGAGAGCACTGGGCAGCTGTACCATGGCCGAGGTGGCTGGCTCTGACTGCGGTGACTGTGACGCGCTCTTTGCGGAGCCGACGACAGGTCGTGACGCGATCCGCCGTTCGTCAAGTGATGGTCACGAAGGCCGCTCTGGGCGGCCGATGCGCGCCGGACTATGTCTCGTTGTGCTCGTTGCTGGCGGCACCGCCGTAGGGCGCCCCGCTACCGGTTCGCGACCATGGACTGCGCCAGTCGCGGGCGCGAGATCCGGCAATGTTCCGCTGCGAAGCGTCCACGCCTGTTCGCGCAGCAACTCGACGAACTGCTCGCCGCGATCATGGGTTGGCTGGATGCGTCCGGGCTGGGCGCGGAGCCGACGCGCAGCAGGCGTTTCGCCACGCGCGCACCGCCTATAAGCGTGTGGAGGGACTGCTCGCGTATTATGCGCCCGACGCCGTGACGTCGCTCCAGGGTCCGCTGGAGACGGAAGGCGAAGACGATGTGCTCCCGCGACCGTACAACATGCCGGGGGCCTTCCCCGCGATCGAGAGCGAACTGTTTCCTCGGATGGCCGATTCCGCCCGGGCAAGAGTGCTCGAGCAGATCCAGGCCATGCGAGAGCGCGTCGCCGTGCTGCGGTCGTTCGAGTCGGTCGGGATCGAGGAGGTCTCCGTGTTCGATGCGGCGCGCGCCGAGATCGCGCGCGTGAGTACCCTGGATATCGCCGGCTTCGATTCCGACCGGGAGGACGACGCGCTGCTGGATGCTGCGGCCGCGCTCGACGGTGTACGGGCCACGCTGGGTGCTGCTGTCAATGGGCCGGAGAGCGAGCTCGCCGTGACGAGCCGCCGCCGAGCGGCCCAAGCGTTGCTCGACGCTGCCGAGTATCTGCGGGGCCACGCGACCTTCGAAGGCATGGACCGGTTCACTTTCGTCGCGCGCTACAGCATCCCTGCATCGCACGCGCTCGCCGAGCTCCGAGCGGCACGCGGCCGGCGCTTGCGTCGCGCGTGCCGCTGGCTCGCCTCTGGCGTGACGAGTCGGCCTCGGTGTACGACAGCGGGGCATTCGACGCGACCGCGTATGCCGGCCCGTATCGGCTCCGGCCAGAGGTCCGAGGGCCGATCATCGCGTTGGGCGCTCGGTTGTTCGCGGACCCGCGGCTCTCGGGCCCGCGTACACGCGCGTGCACCACCTGCCACGTCCCGACCCGCGCGTTCACGGACGGCCTGGCCAAGCGGGTGTCGCTCGTACCGGACGCGACGCCGGTCGCAGGCGCACCGCCGGCGCGTCACACGCCGACGCTGGTGAACGCGGCGCTGCAGCCGGCCCAATTCGACGACGAGCGCGCACGCACGCTCGAGCAGCAAGTCGCGGTGGTGCTGGCCAATCCGGATGAAATGGGCAGCTCTACCGACACGGCGGTCCGGCGCGTCCGCGCTGACTCGAGCTACCGCGCAGCGTTTGCCGCGGCCTTCGGTGCGCCGCCGGACCGCGCCGTCACCTCCGTCACGCTCCGCGTCGCGATTGCGAGCTACGTGCGCTCGCTGGTCGCGCTGAACTCGCCGTTCGATCGCGCCGTGCGTGGTGACAGCGCGGCAATGAGCCCCAAGGCCCGGCGCGGGTTTACGGTCTTCATGGGTAAGGGACGGTGCGGCACCTGCCATTTCGCGCCCCTGTTCAATGGCACGCAGCCGCCGACGTACGAGTCGTCCGATCCCGAGATCATCGGCGTACCGGAGCAGCCGGCGTTGCAGCACGCCCGCCTCGACCCCGACTCCGGACGGAGCCTGATCGATCGCGTGCCAAGCCATGCCTTTGGGTTCAAAGTGCCAACGGTCCGCAACGCGGCGCTGACGGCGCCGTACATGCACAACGGCGCGTTCCACACGTTGGAGGACGTGATGGCGTTTTACAACGCGGGCGGCGCCACTGGCATCGGTATCGACCTGCCGTACCAGACTCTCTTCGATCAGCCGCTACAGTTGAGCCAAACCGAGCAGAGCGAGCTCATTGCTTTCTTGCGCTCGCTGACCGACACGGCTGGCACGCTTCTACCCGCGCGGTCGGTCGCCTCTCGCTGACGCTCTCGTCCACATCACACCACGCCATCCGGCGCGGCGTCGCTCCCGGACGCGGCGTCGTTCCCGGAGGACGCATGTCCCAAATCCAAAACCCCAACCCCCATCGCCGTCGCTCCCACTTGTCCGGCTTCACGCTGATCGAGCTGCTCGTGGTGATCATCGTCCTCGGCATGCTCGCGGCACTCGTCGGTCCGCGCATACTGGGGCGCGTGTCCGAGGCCAAGAGCGCGACCGCGAAGACCCAGATCGAGCTGCTGGGCACTGCGCTCGACAACTATCGCCTCGACACCGGGTCGTATCCATCGACCGATCAGGGATTGGAGGCGCTCCAGACGAAGCCTACGCGCGATCCCGTCCCGCTCAACTGGCGTGGACCCTACCTGAAGCGCGACGTGCCGGTCGATCCATGGGGACGCCCCTATCTCTATAAGAACCCCGGCGATCACAATCGGGCCGCCTACGACCTCTCGACGCTCGGGCGGGACGGACAGCCGGGCGGAACGGACGAAGACGCCGACATCACGAATTGGAAGTCGTGACGGACTGCTTGACCGTGCAGGTCAGTGGGTCGAGAAGGAGCGCCCGGGCCGCGGCAGCGCTGCGCACATCGAACGCGCAACTACCCGACGGGGAGACCAACAGCGTCACCGGGATAGTGGCAACGGGTGCGACCCGCCCTCGCGCGCTGTCGCCTTCGAGCGCGGATCCGCCACCCTCCATGTGCCATGCACCGCTCGGCTCAATGCGCAGGTAGATGAGCTCCCCGCGGTGCGCCGCCGCATCGCGCGCGCCCTCGATGACGCTCTCGAGCGACGCGCCACCGGCGCCGGTGCGTGCGAACGCTGGGAGCACGAGCGCCGACGTGAGGCCGATGATCGCGAGCACGACGAGCAGCTCGATCAGCGTGTACCCTTGGCGATCGCGCGCGCTCATCATCGCGAACGTATGCTCTCCCATGGAGCGCCGCAACCGATCGTCTTGTAACGAACCGGCTCTCGTAACGATCCGCGCGGTGTAACAGCTGGCGCTGCAGCGACGCACACGTCGCAACGAATCGCGTATGGCCGAGCTGCGTCACCGCTTCAAGACAATCGTGTGTCACCACAGCGTCGCGGCCGTGACACCTCCGCAATGCGAGGCGCCTAGTCTCCCCCGCACGAGTCTCGCCCCCTCAGCCAGGCCCGTTCCCCATGTTGGCGCTGCACACACTCAGCGGAGGAAAGACGCATGAAAGGCATCGGCCTACGGACGACCGTCGCCAGTTGCGTGATCGGGCCGGATGCGCGGTTGGCATCCCCGCACTCGCTCACGCTCAACGACGACGCAGCGACAAGAGTGACCAGGACAGCCAGAACGACAGGAACACGAAGAACGCCGATCAAGCACGTGATCTACATCATCGGCGAGAACCGCACGTTCGACCACGGCTTCGCGACGTTCGTGCCCCGCCCCGGACAGACGATCGGGAATCTCCTGTCGGAGGGAATCATCAGAGCCGACGGGAGCAAGGGCCCGAACTGGTCTAAGGCACAGCAGTGGGAGGCCGTGGATAGCGGCACGTTCTCGCTGCACCCCAGGAAGACCGTCCCCTTCGGCACGCTGCCCCCTGTCAACACCGACGGCGCGCCGAAGACCCCTCATTTCCCCACGGCCGCGGCTGCGAGGGATACTGAGCCGGCTCTGCCGTACAAGGACTACTTCGAGCTGACCACCGGCGGCACGGGGCTCAACGGCCGACGTCGTCGACACCCGGTTCCCAGGCTCGCTGGCCAATGGCCCGTTCCAGATCAGCCGGTACACCTCATACGACTCGTATACCAGCAGCCCGGTCCACCGCTTCTTCCAGATGTGGCAGGAGACCGACTGCGACATCACCAAGGCGACGAAGCAGAACCCGAGCGGATGCCAGGACGACCTGTGGCCCTGGGTCGAGACGACGGATCGGCGCCGGCACCAACGGCAAGCCACTCCCCGCGGGCTTCACGAATGAGACGACGGGCGAAGGCTCCACCGCCATGGGCATCTGGAACGTGCAGGCGGGTGATGCACCGTACTTCACGAAGCTGGCAAACGAGTACGCGTTGGAACGACAACTTCCACCAGGCGATCGAGGGTGGCACCGGCGCCAACCACGTTTTCGTCGGCTACGGCACGGCGATCTTCTACGCCGACGCGAACGGCAACCCGACGACGCCGCCGTCCAACCAGATCGAGAACCCGAATGCCCAGCCGGGCACGAATAACTGGTAGGTGCAGGACGGCTACAGCGGTGGGTCGTACGTCGACTGCTCCGACACGACGCAACCGGGCATCGCCCCGGTGACCGACTACGAGAAGTCGCTCCCCTATAAGGTCCTCAAGGCCTGTCAGAAGGGTGCGTACTACCTCGTGAACAACTACAACCCGGGATACCTGGGCACCGGCGTGCCAGCCCCACTGGGTGCCAAGGTCTACACGATTCCGCCGTCGTCGCAGTACAACCTCGCGCTGCTGCTCCACGACCACCACATCTCGTGGAAGTACTACGGCGAAGGGTGGGCGGGCGGGACCGAGACGGGTGAGGCAAGCACCTTCTGCAACATCTGCGACCCGTTCCTGTACTCGAAGCAGGTGATGACCACTCCGTCCCTCCGCGCTCGAAACCAGGACATTCAGAACCTGTACAGCGACATCCAGATGACAATCAGGTGCCGGCTGTTTCGATCGTGAAGCCCGACGGATTCCTCGACGGCCACCCGGCGTCGTCGAAGTGGGATCTGTTCGAAGGATTCGTGCAGAAGATCGTCGAGAAGGTCCAGCGCAATCCGAAGCTCTGGTCGGAAACGGCGATCATCATCACCGAGGACGAGGGCGGCGGCTACTATGACTCCGGCTACATTCAGCCCGTCGACTTCTTCGGCGACGGCACCCGCATGGCCACACTCATCGTCTCGCCCTTCACGAAGGGCGTCGGCATGGTGCACCTGTACGGGGACCACGTCTCGTTCGACAAGTTCGTCGAAGCCAACTGGGGGCTTCCGCCAATCTCCAAGACGGGACGTGACAACCTGCCCAATCCGATCACGAGGAAGGACAACCCGTACGTCCCGGTCAACCCTCCAGCGATCAGTGACCTGATGGCGGCGTTCAACTTCCACCAGGATCACCACCACGACGGCGGTGGCGGCTACGGTGGCGGCTACGGTGGCGGCTACGGCCGCGGTTACTAGCCGAGCCTGCACACAGCCGGAAGAGCAGCTTACGACCAACCGGGGCGGCGATGCCGCCCCGGTTGCTTTTTTCGGGGGGCTGTCGCCGACACGTCGATCGCATTGCGTGACGCGATCAACCTGGCGATTCGCACGAGCCCCGTCGCAGCCGGCGCCGTCGCGCAGCTCCGTATCGCGCACTCCGACGAACAGGTGGCTACCGGCGAGTATCTCCCCACGCTCAACCTGACGTTCGGCTTCCTGCACGAGGTGCCCCCTCGTTCGCGGGTATCTCGACCGCAGGGGACGTTTCCCGGCCGCATCATCATCCGAATCGGACGATCGAGACGATGCCCAGGACGATCACGATCGCGCCAGCCAGTCGGAGTGCGCTGAGCCGCTCGCCCAACAACTGCCAGCCCGCGATCGCGGCGATGACGATACTCACCTCGCGCGTCGCACCAACGTACGCGATGGGCGCGAGACGAAATGCCATTAGTACGGCGACGTAGCCGCCACCCATCGCGGCCCCGATGACCACGACCCGGCGCCAGCGGCGACGACAGACGGAGGACAGGCGGGTGCGACGATCACCCCGCAGCACGACTGGAGCCGTGAGCGCCGCACCTAACCAGAAGACCGACGCCTCATACCCCGCGGGTGGCGCGCGACGCATCGCGGCACCGTCCACGACCGAGTAGGCGGAAATGCAGAAAGCCACGCCCACGATCAACAACAGGTCCATCCACGGCCGCGGTCGACCTTCCGGCGTTGAGGAAGCGACGGCTGCCCGGTCCACGGGCGCCATGGCGCTGACACCCTCCGCATCGGGCCGGCGATCGGCAGTCAATGCGACCATTACCACGCCGATGCCCAACGCGCAGATCCCCGCCAACCCGCCGGCGCGAGGGACCTGGGCGAGAAACAGGGTCGTCCAGACCGCCAAGAGCAGCGGCGCCGTGCCTCGCGCGACTGGGTAGACCACAGATAGGTCGCCACGCTGATACGCGGCCGTCAATAGCACGACGTAAACAGCTTCGGCCGCGGCGCTCGCCAGCACGAATGGCCACGCAGCAACGACCGGGTGCCAGGAGTGAACCAGCGCTGGGCTGAGCACGAGTCCACCCGCGCCGAGCGCCAGCCAGGTGAGCAACTCGCGGTCGTCAGTCACTTGCTTGACTAGCAGGTTCCAGCCAGCGTGCGTGACCGCGGCGATGAGCACCAGGGCAAGGGCAAGCGGGGACATAGGCTGCGAACCTAGGCGGCGCGACCCACGCGGGCCAGCGCATGCGGCACTCGGGACCCGTGCTCGGCGTGGGTCTCCCTGACCCGTCTATTTTCCCTTTATGTCCGGCCCCGCCCTCTCCTCACCACTCCGGGCCTCGTCGCATACAAGTCGCGGCGCCAACCCGGAGCGTCCCACGGGCTGGCGTGAGAAGCTCGCTGTCCTGGGCTCACTCCCCAAGCTTCTGGCCCTCGTGTGGCGCACGCATCGCGGCTACACCATCGCGATGGTCGCTCTGCGCATCGTGCGCGGGCTTGTACCGGTGGCAATGCTATGGGTCGGGAAACTCATCATCGATGCGGCCATCCACGCGACGCACGGCGGATCGATGGGGGTGCTCTGGCGGTCTCTCGCGATGGAGGCGGGGATCGTCCTCGCCGGGGAGTTTCTGGCCAGGGCGTCGGCACTCGTCGAGTCCTTGCTGGGCGATCTCTTCTCCAACGACGTGAGCGTGCGCCTCATGCGCCACGCGGCGACACTCGACCTCGCGCAGTTCGAGGACCCGACGTTCTACGACCACCTCGAGCGGGCACGCCAACAGACGACCGGTCGCATCGGGTTGATCGCGGAGTTGCTCGGGATGGGACAGGATGCGGAGACGCTGACGACGCTGGCCGTCGCCCTCGTGGCGTACAATCCCTGGCTGCTCCTGCTGCTCGCGGCTGCCGTATTCCCGAGCTTCGTGGGGGAGACGCACTACGCAGCCCTCGGATATTCGCTCCTCTTTCGTCGCACGCCCGAGCGGCGGGAACTCGACTACCTCCGATATACGGGCGCGAGCGACGAGACCGCGAAGGAAGTTCAGATGTTCGGGCTCGCGCCCTGGTTGACGCAGCGCTACCACGACCTGGCCGATCGGTACTACCGAGGAGAACAAGCAGCTGTCCGTCCGACGCAGCTCGGTCAGTGGCCTGTTGTCCGTGCTGGGAACGGCCGGATATTACGCGGCGTACGTCGTGATCCTGCGTCAGGCCGCCGTCGGGGCGATCACGATCGGCCCGCTGACGTTTTTCGCCGGCTCGTTCATGCGGAGCCGCGATCTGATTCAGCAGCTTTTGCTCGCGGCCAGCGACATCTACGCGCAGAGCCTCAACCTCAGGGACCTGTTCGCTTTTTTCGAGATCCAACCGACCATCTCGACGCTGGTCGGCGCTGCCGCCGTGCCTCGACCGATTCGCGAGGGATTCATCTTCGAGCACGTCGGGTTTCGGTATCCCGGAAGTGACCGATGGGCAGTGCGTGACGTGAGCTTCGCGATCCGGCCTGGTGAGCGCGTCGCACTGGTCGGAGAGAACGGCGCCGGAAAGACGACGCTCACGAAGCTGATCGCGCGATTGTACGACCCCACCGAGGGCCGCGTCCTGCTCGATGGCCGCGATCTCCGCGAGTATGATCTCGGCTCGGTGCGCCAGGCGATCGGCGTGATCTTCCAGGATTTCGTCCGCTACGACATGCGGTTCGACGAAAACATCGGCGTGGGCGAGATCGCGACAACGCGCGGCTATCTGGAAGCGCTGAATGCGGAGAAGGCAGAGGCCGTGAGCCCCGAGCGCGTCCCGCAGCCAATTGCCGATGCCGCGGAGCGCTCTCTCGCCACATCGCTGCTGGGTCGGATGCCTGGAGGGTACCGTCAGAATGCTGGGCCGTCGCTTCGCCGACGGTGTCGATCTGTCGGGTGGCGAGTGGCAGAAAGTCGCGCTCGCACGCGCCTACATGCGCACGGCGCAGCTGCTGATCCTCGATGAGCCGACGGCGGCGCTCGATGCGCGCGCGGAATACGAGGTCTTCCTGCGCTTCTCTGAGCTCATGGCCGGCCGGATGGCGCTCATCATCTCACACCGCTTCTCGACCGTGCGCATGGCCGACCGCATCGTCGTGCTGGACAGTGGCCGCGTCGTCGAGGAAGGCACGCACGCCGCGCTCGCATCGACCGGTGGCGTCTACGCGGAGTTGTTCGAGATGCAGGCGGCGGGGTATCGTTAGTATCGATGGTTGGTGGTTGGTGGTTGGTGGTTGGTGGCGCGTGCAAGGCCGCATCACCCGCGTCGAACCGTGATCGTCCGTACCAACCTGTGGGGGCGACGCGTGCGTCGCCCGCCGGTGGGAACCCACATCCCCACCGGATGCGTGCCCGCCACCGCGGTACCACGCGACGATCCAAGCCCGTAGGCGGTCGCCACGATTACAAAATCGTTCCCCATCAAGGGTTATTGCACCGACCAATTGTGTGACAGTTGGATCGGCACGAGGACCAGTATCGGCACTACAGTAGAGGTCGTCTTCCCTCTAGCACAGGGCAGGCATTCTCTAACCCCGATCCTTATGAGCCGACACGAGTTCTCGCACAGCTACGACGGGCAGGAAACGTGGGTCTTCCAGATGGATCCCGTCGCTGGTCCGAAAGGGTTGCGCTACCGCGTGCGGTACGAAAAAGGAACACAGTGGACGGAGTGCTTGCTCCGCCATGTACCGGCTGGTGCATCGGTGGAAACGCTACAGCAGGCCATTATCGATTGGGAAGGACGTATCCTGCGCCCGACTGGCGCTGTGCAGCAGCCGGCGGCATAGAGGCACTAGGGATTAGGGACTAGGCGCTAGTGGTTGGCAAAACTCGAGGGCCAGTGACGGTGCACTGTCACTGGCCCTCGAGTTTGTTCTCATCCCCAAACCCTAACCCCTAGTCCCTAGCCCCCTACTCGCCACCCGCTGCGGGGCCAGTCGTGGCGAGCTGGCCGGGCTTTTTCTTCACCACCGTGATCGTGATGGACGACGGGTACATCCTCGAGTGGTGCACTTCGTTGTGCGCGACCAGCGACGTCGTCTCGTTGTAGTTGTCGCCGCCGGTGTTCAGGTTCCGGTCGAAGCGTGGGAAGTTGCTGCTCGGTGATCTCGAGCCGGATGCGGTGACCGGCATCGAAGTAGTTGCTCGTCGTCATCGGCTGGAAGGTGACCTTGTCCACCTTGCCCGACTCCATCCACACGAGTGGCTTGTCGTAGCCGTCTCGATACCGCATGCGCTGGATCGTCTCGTCGAGGTTGTACGCTTTGCCGTCCGGATAGACGTCGATCAGCTTGATGCTGAAATCGGTGTCCTTGCGGTCCGAGGACACGTACAGCGTCACGGTCACAGGCCCGCTGACCTCCATCCCCTCTTTGAGCGGCGCGGTGGTGTACACGAGGATGTCCGGGCGGACCTCCATCTTGCGCTGATCCATCGAGCCACCTACGAGGCCCGGCTCGCAGCAGACGTTGCCGCCGTACGAGGGCACCGGGTTCATCGGATCATACGTGAATCCGTCCGGCTTGTCGCTGCCCGACGCCTTCGGGGTCAGCTCACCGTCCCCGTTCATCGTGTTGGCCTTGCCCTGGCTCGTCAGAAAGAACGACATCGGCTGCGCACCGCGCGGCGGCCACGTGTCGGAGGTCTCCCACTTGTTGATGCCCATCACGTAGTAGCGGACGTGCGGCAGGGTGTCGAGCAGGTGGCTGTTGGGGTCGCCCTTCAGGAAGTGATCGAACCAGCCGTACGTGAGCGCCGAATAGTCCCAGCGGGCGTCGCCCTCGTCCCGCTCGCCGACGACCGTGTGCTCCGTCGCGCGCGTGTACGAGCAGTGCAGGGTCGGCGCGATCATCGCATACTGGTCCTTCGACGTCGACGTCTCACGGACGTGGTTGAAGAGTGCCAGGTTCGGTCCGATCGACACATCGTACCAGGACATGAGGTAGAGGCCTGGCACGTTGATCGTCATGTCGTCGTGGAACAGGCCACCACGATACCACGCAGGATCGTTGGGCGTGCGCTGAATCATGCGGCCACCGGTCGCGACCGGCTCGGAGTCGGAGAAGATGCCGTGCGGTCCGTCCACCGACTTGATGATGTCCTGCTCGGGCAAGTGCTTGAATGCCTCCATCCAGTCGACCCGCGGCGCCTGCTGCGCGAGATCGAAGCTCTTCGACTCCCGGATCAAGTCGGCCTGCGTGGCGTTGGCCGGGAACATTGGACGGACGTCATTCTGCTCGCCGTAGAGCCAATCGATGAACAGCATCTGCACGGCACCGCCGCGGTACCAGTTGCCCATGCTCGTAGTACGGCTTGACTCGACCGACGCCTGCGCCGAAGCCCTCGGGAATGACGGTCGCGAGTCCTGGCGGTGCAGTGGCCGCCACGCCCATCTGCCACTCGGCCGTCGATGAGCAGCCGATGAGCCCGACCTTGCCGTTCGACCAGGGCTGGGTGCTGATCCACTGAATCGCGTCGTAGCCGTCCGTGCGCGGCGGCCCCAGGATGTCGTACTGCCCCTGCGAGAAGAAGTGGCCACGCTCGTTCTGCTCGACGTACGCGTATCCCCGTTTGACCGCGGTCAAGACTGCGGTCATGTCGGACGGCACCCCGTTGTGCACATCCCAGTAGTTGAAGTTGTACGGCGTGCGGACGAATATCGTCGGCACTTTGCCCGTGGCATCCTTGGGACGGTAGATGTCGGTCGCCAGCTTGTTGCCATCCCGCATCGCAATCATTTCCTTGCGATCGACGACGGCCACCGATTCGAGCTCGTTCTCCAGCTCAATTCGGTGCGCCCTGGCCGCCGAGTCGAGCGGCGCTCGCGGCGGCTGCGCGACGAGCGGTTGGGCACAGATAGCCACCCCCGCCCCGATGAACGCGAGGCAGCGGATCGTGTTGTGCATGTCTCCTCCTGTGAGAGAACAACCCTGCGAGCGACCCGTCAGGACGCGGGCTGACGGGCACCCCAAGGTGCCGCACCTCGCGAGCCCGTGATCCCCGACTCCCAAAGTACGCAAGGACCTACCAAGACGCTGTTACCAACGACGCACCGTTGTCGGCTCCTGTTCGGCTTGCCGACGCCCGATCGGAGTGTCGTCGTTCTGGTGGTTGGTGGTTAGTGATTGGTGGTTGGAGATAATCTCGCGGCCAGTGGCGGCGACGCCTGACTGGCCCTACGATTTGTTCACCAACCACCAGTCACCAACCACTCGCAGTACCACGATCAACCTCAGCTTTTTCATCGAACGCCAATTGCGGGAGGACCGCTGACGACATCCACCACGGTGCCGCCGAGCCCGGAGGCGATCGAATCCTCGCCTAGCGCCGCCATTCCAGCCGGCGTGGTGTGTCTCACCGATTTCGAGAGAGCCGCGCGGGCCATGCTGCCCGAGATGGCCTTTTCCTACGTCTCTGGCGGGGCCGCGGATGAGCTCACGCTTCGATGGAATACAGAGGCGTTTCAGCGCATCCGGCTCCGCCCGCGCGTACTCGCAGATGTCCAGGGGACGGACACGCGCACCACGCTGTTGGGGAGCGAGGTGCCCTGTCCGATACTCCTGGCGCCGACCTCCTATCATCGGTTGATGCACCCCGACGGCGAGGTTGCGACGGCGCGTGCAGCAGCCGCGGCCGGCGTTCCCTACGTTGTGAGCACCGCGACGACCACTCCACTCGAGGTGATCGCCAAGGCCGCGGACGGACCGCGATGGTTCCAGCTGTACGTCCTGCCCGACAGGGAACGGACGCGGGATCTCGTCGCGGCGGCCGAGTCCGCAGGGTGCCGAGCGATCCTGCTGACAGTCGACACACCGATCGCCGGGGTTCGCAATCGCGAGCAGCGCGCAGGGGTCCGGCTGCCACCGGGCGTGACGGCTCCCTATTTCCATCACGTCGTGGACGCCACGAACGTCCGGACGACATTCGCGCCACTGACCTGGGGCGACGTGTCCTGGCTCCAGTCGATCGCGCGGGTCCCAGTATTGTTGAAGGGCATAATCACGCGAGAGGATGCCGGCCGCGCCGCAAAGGAGGGGGTGCACGGAATCGTTGTCTCGAACCACGGCGCCCGGAATCTCGACACGCTGCCGGCAACGATCGACGCACTGCCCGAGGTGGTCGACGCCGTTGCCGGCCGGATGACGATCCTGCTGGATGGCGGCGTCCGTCGCGGCACTGACGTGCTCAAGGCGATCGCACTCGGCGCGTCCGCGGTGATGATCGGTCGTCCCTACCTCTACGGGCTCGCGGTGGCCGGAGCCGCCGGCGTCAAAGCGGTGGTCGACATCCTCCGGACCGAGCTCGAAGCCGCGCTCGCCCTCACGGGCCGACCAAACATTGCGGCGGTGGATCGTGGGGTATTATGGGAAGGGCTCGGGGATCGACACCTTGATCGCACCGACCGTACACGGCCGCTGACGGGCGGGTAGGGGCGACGCGTGCGTCCGCCCTTCCGGCATCCGCCACGGTGCACGAAGGGCGACGCAGGCGTCGCCCCTACCCGCCCATTCATCATCGGAATGCGCGCGGTGCACGTCGTGACCGGCCCCCGACCCCCGAATCCCGCGCCCTTACACCCATTTCGGCGTTCCCTGCACGATGCCCACGAGAAGCTCGGGCGGTCGCCGCTCGCCGACCCCGACCGCGACGCACTCGCGGAACGTGCCGCACCACTCTCGACGGACGCGGATGACATGCGCGTTCCCGCACCGACACATCCATCGGTGGTAGTCGATCGCGTCGAATGTCGGCAGTGGATACGGGCCAGCCATCGCTGTCACCGGGCAGCGCGGCGAGCACGCGAAGACGACCCACATCGAGCCCGGGTCCGACCCGACTGCAACGCGCCCACGGCCGTCGAGCTCCCGCAGTTGCACGCGCGCCTGGCGCGCACCGATCGACACGACTCGCTCCGGCGGCGCGCGAATGACGCGCACCACCGCTGCGCCATCCACGCCACGTGCCCCCGCGGCGAGCAACACCCGCGCACACGCCTCGAGCGTGGCGCCAGTCGTCATCAGGTCGTCCACAACGATCAACTGGCGTCCGCGAACAGCGGCACGGCAGGTGGCCCGCACTGCGTACGCCCCATCACTTTCTCGTAGACGCTCCGCGCGCGACAGGCCCTTCTGCCGGAAGTCGCGGGTCTTGCTCAAGACATCGAGCTTGAGCCCGACCTCCGGGAGGCCCACGGCTGCAAGTGACGCGAGCATATGGACGTGTGGACGACGACCGGCATAGGACGGCACCGGAACGAGCACCCGTCCGCGCACACCATCGGTAGTGCGAAGCGGACTACCACGACAGAGCTCTTCAACACTCCGGGCCAGCGACCGCGCCAGCGGCGCAGCGAACGCGGTCCAGTCGCCGCGACGGTCCTTGAACGCCACGACGGCCCGATAGGCATCGCCCAGTGCACGGCGCGGAGACCCGACGCGACCACGGTAGACCGCGACGCACCGTCCGTACGGCAACGCCCCGCTGAGCGCCGCGCGGCTGCAGTCGGGGCAGACGAGTTGGCCGCCGACCCCTACCCACCCGTCATGCGCAACGTCGTCCGTGCTGCAAACGGCGCATCGGCGTGAGGCGATCGGCTCGCCAAAGCGTCGCCGGAGTCCACCGAGATGGATCGAGGCCTCACGCCCCCGATGCTCGCCCGGTCGCGCGACGAGTTCATCCGCGATCTCCCAAGCAGCACGCCATGCGCCAGACCATGCGCTTCGGGGAAACGTCCGGATGGCGCGCCCGACCCGCCACCAGACGTCGATGCGCCCCAGAGGCCGCCGCATGCCATAACCTGCCGACGACCTCTAGAGGCAACGCCATCATCGCACTGCGGAACCAGCGAGAGACCGCGACGCGCCGGACGCGCGGCGCGGCCTCATCCCACGGCGCACTGGAGTTGCGGGACCAGCGGCATCACCTGTTCGGCAAACCGCTCCATCTCCTCCAGCTGGGGGCTGCACTGCAGCAACAGCAGGTCGATCCCGGCCTCGCTGAAACCGCGTATCCGGTCCGCAACCATCTCCGGCGTACCGACCAGCCCCGCCCGAAGACCGCGGTTCGAGACGGAGTAGTCTTCGAGACTGACCTGTTGCTCGAGCTTGGTATGCGCAACCCAGTCCTTGTAATTCCCGTAGCCAGGCGAATCCGGGTCCCACGTTGGTGATCCTCGCCAGCTCGCGCTGCGCTTCGGCTTCGGTCGGTCGCACGATCACATACGCCGCCATCCCGAACGTCATCGGCGTGAACCCGAGTGCATCGCGACGCGCTCGCATGTCCGCCACTTTCGGCACAATGCGCTCGGGCGGATCGCCGTGCATGACGTACGCATCACACGTGCGCGAGATGAGCGACTTCGCCGCCTCCGACTCACCACCGGCGTACACGAAAGGCAGTGGATCCGGTTTCGGAACCACCACTGTGTCATCCGACGGAGTAGTACCGCCCGTGATACGTGAAACGCGGCTGCGTCCACGCCCCGTGGACGATCGACAACCACTCGTCCGTGCGCGCATAGCGGTCGTCGTGCTCGTCGAACCGGACACCGTACCGTCGTGCCTCGTCGGCCCACCAGCTCGAAACGACGTTGAGCGACAGACGCCCCGGCGCAATGCCCGCGATGGACGCTGCCTGCTTGGCGAGCATAGCAGGCTGGTGGAAGGTCGGCCGCACCGCCACCATCAGCTCGAGGCGTTCGGTGACCGCAGCCAGCGCCGTCGCCGTCGACCAGGCGTCCAGCGACGGCGCGTCGATCCCCTTGATGTCGTTGAGAAACAGCTCGGCGACCAGCGACAGGTCATACCCGATCTGCTCACTGCGACGCGCGAGCCGCTTGACGTACGCCCACGACGCTTCCATCTGCTCGTCCGGCACGTTGCGCAACCACCCACCGAACACGGGCATCCAGTATCCGTACCGCATCGAGCCACGCTCCATATCACTCATCACTCCCCTCCAAAGCAACCGCCGCTCCCTGATCGCGGACTGATCCGCTGCTGCTCGACCACCCGGCCGACGCAAGCATCGCCCTACAGACCGGCGGCGGCGACCGGCTCTGTCTCCGTTCTCCTTTCTGATCTCTCATTCTCTCGGGCGTGCGGGCTTCTGCGGTGTCGCACGTAACAGGAGATAGTCGACCAGTCGCTCGTGCGGATCGAATCCAACGACGTTGCGGGCATTCGCGACGAAGTTCGAGAGCGCGTTGATGTCGTAGTAGTAGCGCCGCCCATCTCGGTCATCGATCAAGTACTCGATGCCACCGACGTCCAACTTGATCTCGCGCGCGAGCTGCTCGACTTCTTCGATGATCGCGGCGGGCGGGTCCGTCCGCTCGACCCGCAGCCCTGTCTTGGGCGCATCGAGTGCGCAGGCTGAGCGGGAGAGGGCGCGGCCGTCCGTGGTCTGACACACGTCCGCTGGGCACAGATTGAACAACGAGTCGGCAGCCGGGAAAACGTTGATCGCGTAGAGATAGCGGCCGCCGAGGACCTCGACGCGGGTGATGTGCCCCGCGCGGAGCGGCGCCATCTCCTGCACCAGTACCACGCCGTCGACGCCGAATGCGAGCGTGTTGTCTCGCATGGCAGCCTGGAGACTCGATTCATTTTCAAAGCGCTCGATCCCGGCCCCGGCCCCACCGATGTTCGGCTTGACGAGCACGGGATAACGCAGGCCACGGGCGGCTTCCAGAACGGCGGCCGCACTGTTCGCGATCCGCGTCGCCGGATAGGGGAGACCCATCGTCTCGAACGCGTCGATCTGTCGCGCTTTCGAGACATCCACCTCGTACACCGGCGCGCCATTGACCACGTTCACGCCGATCCGCTCGAGATGTCGCAGCCACTGCAGCGTGTAAAACGCTGCCTGCTGATGTCCGCGCGTGAACGCCGATTGGCTCGCTCGATTGAACACCAGCGCATATGGTACCGATCGCTCCTGAGGATCGTACTGATGCGACGCGGCGTCCAGGCGCACGTAGGCAACGTCTCGGCGATCCAGCTCCGCGAAGAGCGGACGAAACCAGTCGGGGTGCTCGTAGTAGATGGCGATGGGCTGCATGGCAAAAGCGGGTTCTGGGGGTGGCGGTCCTACGTCCATGCAAAAATAACAGGCGAGCATCGCCGAAAGTTCCTGGCTCGCCCCCCTTGCGCTGCGACGACTCTCGCTTAGCGCGCGCCGCCGCGATCGGCAGCGCGCGGCAGCGAATCCAGATCCACAATCGGGGCGACGTGCATCGCCGTCAGCCCTGGCTCGACCGCCTTGCGATCGCCGATGATGACGATGACCATGTGATCCGGGTGCAGGTACCGTTGCGCCGCGGCCTGTACCTCCGCGAGCGACACGGCCTCGAAGTGGTCGGTCAAGTGGTCGTAGTAGTCGAGCGGTAGGCGATACTCCAGCAACATGGATGCCGCATCTGCGGCTTCGGGCACTGTCGCGAACTGGAGCGGCATGGAGAGCGTCTGGCTTCGTTTGGCGAAGGTCAGTTCCGAGTCACTTACGGGACGTGTCGAGCGGATAGCCCGCACCTCATCGACCACATCGCTGATGGAGCTGTCAGTGGTCGGTGTGGCGACATCGGTCTCGATCTCGAATGTCGATCGCTGCGGGATAGGACGATACAGGATCCCGGAACTTGCTCCGTATGTGTAGCCGTGGACCTCGCGCAGGGAGAGGTTCAGGCGACTGTTGAAGGCGCCGCCGAGGACCGTGTTGAGAAGCTCCAGCGCGTAATAGTCCGGGCTGTCACGAGGCGGCCCAAGCTCGCCCACAACGATGACGCTCTGGGGCGATTGCGGTCGATTGTAAAGGAAGGTGTGGGTCGCTCCGACCGGTGACGGCGCCGGTGGTGTGACCCATCCGTCGCTGCCCCCTGCCGGTAAGTTGCCGACGGCACGCTCGAGTGCTGCCACGGCCCGGTCCGCCGTGATGTCACCCGCTACGATGAAGCTCACGTTCCGCGGGCGATAATAGCTCTGGTGGAAGGCAACGAGATCTGCACGGGTGATCGAGCGGAGACTCGCAGGCGTTTCTGCGCGCGCATATGGATGGGTAGGACCGTATAGCTCGGAGTCGAAGACCCGGGCTGCCAGATACGTGGGCTGTGCACGAAGTCGTTCCAGCCGCGCGATGGCGTTTGCCTTGAGCCGGTCCAGGGCCGCGGCCGGGAAAGCCGGGTGTACGAGCTGATCGATCATCAGCTCGAGTGCCGGCTCGAAATAGCGCGGGATCGTGAAGAAGCCGGTCGCCCTCACTGCCGTCCCGAGATCGGCCTCTGCCTCGGCGATCGCATTGGCGCTGCGCGTCGTCGTTCCTTCGGCCAGCATCTGCGCCGTCAGCGCGCTCACGCCGTCCTTCCCCGGCGGATCGAGGACGGTGCCGGGGGCGACGACGAGTGCCGACACGTCGACAACGGGGAAGTCGTGGTTCTCGAGCACCGCGACACGGATCCCGTTGTGCAGCGTACGGAGCTCGATGTGCGGGATCCGGACTGCGGGGGCAGGCCCCGGAGTGGGACGGGCCGGAGACTCCGGTTCTTGCGCACCCGCGACGACGGCGAGTGCGAGCAATGCGATGACAGGGGCGGTACGCATCATGGAGCCCCCTGGGCTGCGTGTTCCGGCTCGGTCGTGACGTTGGTGTACGGCTTCAATGGCTGGCTCGCCTCGTCGAGATGGCCCGCTGGCACCATACTCAACACGACACGTCCGGGCGTCAGGTATTGGCGCGCCACGCGCTCGACATCGACCGGCGTAACCGCTTCCGCCTCGCGCAACTCGACCTGATAATGCAGTGGATCGTTGAAGAAGGTCTGACCCTGGGCCAATGCGTCCGCGCGAGCGTCGGTCGCCTCGAGCCCCGTGATCGTGCCCACGACGGCGTAGCGTTTCGTGCGCTCGACTTCCGCCTGCGTGGGCGGCACGGTTCGTAAGGCGTCCAACGTGCTGTCCACCAGCTGTTCCAGCGTCGTCAGCGAAACGCCCGGACGTGGGTTGACCGAGATCTCGAAGTAGCCCTCGTCTTCATCGTTGTCGTCCGCCGCGGAGACGCTCGTCGCCAACTGTCGATCGTACACGAGGAGCTTGGTCAACCGACTGACGCGGTCCTGCGTGAGAATCGCCGCGAGCGCATCCAACGGCGCGACATCCGGGCTGTGCATACCGACACCCGGCCATGCGATCAAGAGTCGCGGCACCGTTGCCTTGGCGTCCTCGAGCACGAGCCGCCGCTCGGTCGTCAGCGTCGCCAGTGCGACTGTCGGACGCTCGATCGCGGGCCCGCGCGGAATGGTGCCGAAGTACCGCTCCACCAGCTCCCGAGCGTGCGGCACGTCGATGTCACCGCAGATCGAAAGCGTCGCGTTCTCGGGGGCATAGTACGTTCGGAAGAACCCTTTCACATCGTCGAGGCTGGCCGCCGATAGGTCCGCCATGGAGCCGATGACCGGCCAGGAGTACGGATTGGACGAAGGGAACAACGCTCCGTCGAGCACCTCCCCGGCCCGACCGAACGGCTGGTTGTCAACCCGATACCGCCGCTCGTTCTTCACGACGTCTCGCTGGTTGTCCAGCTTCTCCTGCGTCAACGCGGGAAGGAGGTAGGCCATGCGATCCGATTCGAGCCACAGGACGGTCGCGAGATAATTCTCCGGGACGGTCTCGTAGTATTCGGTGCGATCGTTGCTCGTCGTGCCATTCATCGTACCGCCGGCATCTTCGATCGTCTTGATGTGTACGCCCTTCGCGGCGTGCTCCGAGCCTTGGAACATGACGTGCTCGAAGAGGTGCGCGAACCCGGTGCGCCCTGGCCGCTCGTTTTTCGAGCCTACGTGATACCAGACGGTGACCGAGACGACTGGAGCCGTCGTGTCTCGCGAGAGCAGGACGGTGAGCCCGTTGGGCAGCGCGAAGCGCTCGACAGGGATGGTGGGGAGTGGCACCGAATCCGGGGCGGGCACGGGCGTACCCAGGCCAACGGTCCGGAGCAGCGCGACAACTAATGGAAGAGTGGGCAGCATGGTCGGAGGGTGGACACCGTCGCGTCAATCGATCTCGTCGATCGACCGGGGCCAGTCTTGCTTCAGCAGCCGCGAGAGCGCCCGGTCCGCAAGCAGGCGGCCCCCGGTCTGACACCGTGCACAATAATTGGTTTCGTTCGCAGCGTAGCGAATGCGCTGAACGGGCGCCCCACACACCGGACACGGTTGGCCGAACCGGCCATGCACCGCCATCCCCTCGCGAAAGGCGGTGACGGTCTCCGGAAACGCCGATCCGGTCTCTCCTCGCAACCGATCCGTCCACTCCGTCAATACCGTACGGGTGGCGGCGTGGAGGCGCTCGACGTCGCTCGATGGGAGTCGCGTCGTGAGTGCGAGTGGCGACAGCCGCGCCCGATGCAGGATCTCGTCCGAATACGCGTTGCCGATACCACTGAATAGCCGGGGGTCGGTCAACGCCCGCTTGAGTGTGTGATTCTCGCTCTGCAGTCGCGTCGCGAACTGTGCGAGGTCGGTGTCCAGCACCTCCAGCCCCCCCCGATCGAACGCGGCAAGGGCCGCCGCGCCCAGGACGAGGTGGAGCGACGCCCGCCGCGTCGTACCGGCTTCGGTGAAATACAGCGTGCCCGCCGGGAAGTGGAACGTCGCGAGGATGAGGCGAGCCGCGATCCTCGGCGGCGGCGCCGGACGTGGCGTCGAGCGCCGTCGCTGGGCCGGAGTCGTCGCACGCTCGTCATCACTCGCACTCGGCTTCCCGTCGCGCTGGCCCGCTCCACCCATTGTGATTTCGGGCGTCGCCCGCCAGCGCAGACGTCCCGCGATCATGAGGTGGAGCACGAGATGGAGGTCGCCTTCCAGTGCGAGTATGATCCGTTTGCCGAGCCGGTGCACGTCGACGACTCGCCGGCCCTCGGCGATCGTCACCGGCGGCTCGGCCGTCCGCAGCACGAACGGTTTGGCGATCGCGAGACGCTCGAGCCTTTGACCCAGCGTATACGCGGCCAACCGGTCGACGTAGACGGTCACGTCAGGCAACTCAGGCATTGCTTGATCATGCTCTGGTGCAGCCCTACATTGCCAGTCACGTACCTGTTGCGCGAGTAGCTCAGTTGGATAGAGCGTCGGCCTCCGGAGCCGAAGGTCGTGGGTTCGAATCCCGCCTCGCGCGTGGTCACGGCCGGCGTGACAAACAAAATGAGGGCACGACCAGCCGTCGGGGTCGAGCTTGGGCGAGATGCCCTGGCGTATGACTTGCCCTCGATCCTCCAACCTGGCCGCCGGTCTCTGGCCTCTCGACTGGCGGCGCCACACCCTCGAGTGACGGGCGATGCGGGCGTCGTCTACATAGACCCGCCCTTAGAGGATAGGGCGCCCTTACAGGCTGGTGCCGTTGTCTCCTTTCCCCTTTCTCCTTTCTCCTCTCTACGTGGCGCGTCAGCGCCCGTAGGTCCGCCCCTTGTCCAGATCTGTTCGGTGGTCGGGATTGTCTGTGGGCCTGGCCGTTTCCGCCGCGGTGATCGCGACAGTCGTGGCGATCTTGGTCTTTGCGCGCCTCGGGACCGTCCACGGGCGCACAACGCGACTGTATGTGGAAGCGAATAGAGGGGAGGGGGTCATACCCGGCACGGAAGTCTGGCTGGACGGCGTCAAGGTGGGAGCCGTACGATGGGTCCGCTTCCAGCCGCCGACGACCGACACCACGAGGCGCCTGCTGATCGCCCTGGATGTGACCGAGACTGTGCGCCAGCGCATTAGAGGGGACACGCGAGCAAGCATCGAACCCGGTGGCAGTCAGCTGGGCGCACCCGTGATTTATCTATGGGGGGGCCGCCTGGCTGCTCCGGCGCTCGCCGACGGCGACACACTCACGACGCGCGATGCCCGCCAGCTCGGGACGACCCGTGAGCAGATCGCGCTGGCCGCCCAGAGTTTGCCCGTCGTCCTGAGTAACTTCGACGCCGTGCGCGATCAACTCTCGTCGCACTCGGGCACGATCGGCGCGCTGGGAAGCGAGGCAGACAGCCACTCCCTGCGAGTCCTCCGTGGACAGGCCGACCGACTCATGGACGACACCGCGTATCGGCACGGCTCCATCGCGCTCGCGGCGAGCAATGGCGTCAGTCATCGCGTGCGGCTCGTGCTGGCGCGAGCCGACAGCCTGATGCAGATCGTCGCCGGGCCGGCCGGGGCCGGACCGCGCATGGGGCCCGACGGAGACCTGACGCACGCCGTCGATCAGCTGGATGCGGACCTGGCCGCGCTCCACGCGCAGGTGGAGCGCCAGCGCACGGCCACTCCACGGGATACGGCAACGCTGGCAACGCTTCGCGCGCAGATCAGTCAAACCCACGCGCGGCTACGATCTCTCGTTGCCGACGTTGCGCACCGTCCGCTGCGCTATATGAACTTCTGACTCCTTCTCCCGGACCATAGCTGATTGTCTCTGAACCGGTCCGTCCTCACCTTATCTCGTCGTGGACATCATCGATCTCAAGCGGAAGACCGTCGCCGAGCTCCAGACAGTCGCCGAAGACCTCCATATCGACAACGTATCGGGCCTGCGAAAGCAGGATCTCATCTTCCGGATCGAGCGGCACCTGCTCGGTGCTGCCGTCGAGCTGCACGCCGAGGGGGTCCTCGAGATTCTGGACGAGGGGTACGGGTTCCTGCGGAGCCAGGACTGGAGTTATCTCGCGGGCCCTGACGACGTCTACGTCTCGCCGTCGCAGATCAAGCGCTTCGACCTGAGAACGGGCGACACGATCGTCGGGCAGGTCCGTCCACCCAAGGATTGGGAGCGTTACCTCGCCCTGCTGCGCGTCGATTCCATCAACGGAGATCCACCGGTTGTCGGCACGCCCCGGCCGATCTTTGACAACTTGCGTCCGCGCTACCCCGACCAGCGCATCCATCTGGAGACCAAGAGCGGCGATCTCAGCATGCGGGTGGTCGACATCGTCGCGCCGATCGGCAAAGGACAGCGCGGTCTGATCGTCGCACCTCCCCGGGCTGGCAAAACGATCCTGCTCCAGAAGATGGCCAACGCGATCTCCGAGAATCACCCGGAGATCGTCTTGATCGTCCTGCTCATCGACGAGCGGCCAGAGGAAGTCACGGACTTCCGGCAGAACGTGCCAGGGGCCGAAGTGGTCAGCTCGACGTTCGACGAGGCAGCGCCACGGCACGTGCAGGTCGCGGAGATGGTCATTGAGAAAGCCAAGCGCCAGGTTGAACACGGGCGCGATGTCGTGATTCTGCTCGACTCGATCACGCGTCTCGCGCGGGCGCACAACACCGTGGCGCCGCATTCCGGCAAGATCTTGTCGGGCGGCGTCGAGGCCCAGGCCCTGCAGAAACCGAAGCACTTCTTCGGAGCGGCGCGCAAGATCGATGGCGGCGGATCGCTGACGATCATCGGCACCGCCCTCGTCGAGACTGGGTCCCGGATGGATGACGTGATCTTCGAGGAATTCAAAGGCACTGGGAACATGGAGCTGGTGTTGGACCGCAAGATCTCGGATCGTCGCATCTACCCGGCGATCGACGTCGGGCGCTCGGGCACGCGCCGGGAGGAGCTGCTCTTCGAGCCGACTGAGGCGAATCGAGTCTTTCTGCTGAGGAGCTTCCTGGGTGACATGCCAGAAGACGAGGGCATTTTCTTCCTCCTGCAGCGGATGATACGGACGAAGACCAACAAGGAGTTCTTCGCGACAATGGCGGAGGGTTGAGTGTCGGGCTCGCGGACCACTTCGCCGACTGTCTCACGCCGTCTGCTGGCGATCGACTATGGTGACCGACGCATCGGACTCGCCGTGAGCGATCCGACTGGCACGATCGCCTCGCCCGCCGGCCACGTGGCGCGCCGGGCGGGCAAGCGGCCGCCGGTGGCCGAGCTCGTGCGTCGGGCCGTCGAGCTCGGAGCGACCGGCATTGTGCTCGGTCTTCCGCTCGATGCGAATGGCGAGGAGACCACGCGGGCCGCCGAGGTGCGGTCGGTGGGCTCCGCCATCGCGGCGCGCACGGGTCTCCCCGTGCGATATGTGGACGAGCGATTCACGACGGCGGCGGCACTCCGGGCCATCAAGACAATGGGAGGATCGGCCCGCGGGCGGAAGGGAGACGTCAATGCCCTCGCCGCGACGGTCCTGTTGCAACATGCGCTCGCCTTGTCCGAGTAGGCGGAGTCCTGGGCGGATGCGCGTCCGCCGGCGTCGTGTCCGCGCAGCGCCGTGGCTGCTGCTCCTGGGCAGCGCGCTGCTCGGCGCGGTCGCCGGGTGCGGTGGCGCCCCGAGCGGCGTGCCACGTCGCGTGCTCATTCCCACGGGCGCGACGTTGCGCTCGGCGGCCGATTCGCTCGCGCGCGCGGGCGTGATCGACGCTCCCCGACTCTTTCAGCTCTACGCCCATCTCGAGCGGCACGACCGCGACCTGAAGCCGGGGACATACCTGCTCCAACGTCACCTGGGTTGGCGAGCGGCACTCAATGCGTTGACGAAAGGGAAAGGCCTGGTGCACACGGTGACGATCCCGGAGGGCTGGGAAATGCGGGAGATCGAGCCGCTGTTGGAACGTGTGCTGGGCGTGAGCGCAGATTCGCTCGAGGCGGCCGTCCGCGACTCTGCACTGCTGGCGCGGCTCGGAGTACCCGGCCCGACGCTGGAGGGCTATCTGTTCCCGGATACCTACACGTTCCCCAGCGGCACGACCGCCCGTGCGGCCGTCACCGCCATGGTGCGTGAGTTCGAGCGCGAGTGGCGTCCGCAATGGGACAGCCTCGCGGCCACGTTCGGCATGTCGCGCAACGATGCGGTGACGCTCGCCTCGATAATCGAAAAGGAGGCCCGACTCGCCGACGAGCGACCGCTGATATCGGCGGTGTACCACAACCGCCTCCGCCGCCACATGCCCCTGCAGGCCGATCCGACCGTGCAGTTTGCGCTCGGGCACCACGTAGACCGCGTCACGTTCAAGGAGCTCGCCATCAAGTCACCGTACAACACGTATCGCCATCCGGGATTGCCCCCGGGGCCGATCGGGTCACCGGGAGCGGCGAGCCTCGACGCCGCGCTGGAGCCCGCAGCCGTCCCGTATCTCTACTTCGTCGCGGCGCCTGACGGACACCATGAGTTCCGCACCACCTTTGCGGAGCACACGGCCGCGCGTCACGCGATCCGCCGCCAGGCCCGACGCGCCAGTCCCGGCAGCCCGTGAGCTCGCCTACGGTGCCTGTCCCCGGCCAGCCAGGCTTGATGACCAACGAAGGCGTGAGCGTGTATCGCCTCATCGCGATCACGGACGACATCCGGGATGGCATCCAGGGGCTCACGGCGCGTGCGCTCGCAGCTGCGCGCGGCGGAGCCACAATGGTGCAGCTCCGACTCAAGCACACGGACGCACGATCAATGGCGGAAGTCGCGCGCGCACTCGTCGCCACGCTGCCGGTGCCGGTCATGGTGAACGACCGCGCCGACGTGGCAATGGCAGTGGGCGCGGCTGGGGTGCACGTCGGCGCGGACGACGTCCCCGTCGCGGCGCTACGCCGCATCGTCCCTGCGGGGTTCCTGATTGGTGTCTCGGTCGGCTCCGATGATGAGGCAGCGCTCTGCGCAGGGGCCGACTACGCCGGCATCGGCCCCGTCTACGGCAGCGCTTCCAAGCTCGACGCGGGCGCCTCGATTGGCGCGACGGAGTTCACTCGATTGGCCGTCATGAGCCAGTTACCCGCAGTCGCGATCGGCGGCATCACTGCGGACACCGCACCGGCGGTGATCGCCGCTGGCGCGATCGGCGTGGCGGTCATCGCCGCGGTGTTCGGTCGCCCCGACCCGGAGACTGCCGCCCGGACGCTGCGGTCGGTGATCGACCGCGCGTCGGCGACGGGCGCCGTGGGCGCCCGAGAAAGTAGACCTACGGAAAGTAGAAAGTAGACAAAGCCCGTTGTTTACTCTCTACTTTCTACTTTCTACTCTCTCGGGCCCGTAAGGGCCCGTCCCCCCGAATCCCCCGTCTTGCTGTGCTGGATGCGACCGCCCGTGTGACGTCCCGAGCCGAGCGACGTGTAGTCCGCGGACATCCGTGGATCTATCGGAGCGACGTCGCTGAGGCTCCCTCCGCGGAGGCAGGGCCGGTGCTGGTCCGCGCGGGCCGCGGACGCCCCCTGGGGTGGGCGCTGTGGAGTCCGCGGTCGGAAATCGCGTTGCGCATGGTCGATCGCGACCCCGACCAGCGGATCGACGCACAATGGTGGCGCGCGCGCATCGCGGCGGCATTCGAGCGACGGCACGCGGTGATCCGGGACACGACGGCGTATCGCGTCGTCCACGGCGAGGGCGACGGGATGCCGTCGTTCATCTGCGATCGCTACGACCGGTGGCTCGTGGTGCAGTTGCTCAGTGCGGGCGTCGAGGCGTGTCGTCGCGACATCGTGGAGGGACTGGTGGACGTCGTCCGCCCGACGGGGATCCTCGCTCGCAACGACGTGGCGGTGCGTCGCAAGGAAGGGCTCCCGATGACGGTCGAGGTGCTGGCCGGCGACGTCCCGCGCGAGATCGCAGTGGCGGAGCATGGCGTGCGATACCTGGTGCCGCCCTGGGACGGCCAGAAGACCGGCGCTTTTCTCGACCAGCGTGAGAACCGCGTGATCGTTGGCGAGGTGGCGCGCGGGCGCGCTCTCGACTGTTTCAGCTATCACGGCTCGTTCGCGCTGCACCTCGCTCGCGCGGCTACCGACGTCACGGCGCTCGACAGCTCGGCGCCCGCCTTGGAGCGCGCTCGAGCCAATGCCGCCTTGAATGGCACGAGCGCGATCACCTTCGTGGAGGCCGATGCGTTTGACTTTTTGAAGGGCGCCGAGCGGGCCCGCCAGGCGTATGATACCGTCGTGCTCGATCCGCCCGCGTTCGCCAAGACGCGCCCGGCGGTGCCTGCCGCGCTACGAGGCTACAAGGAGATCAATCTTCGCGCGATGCGGTTGCTGGCGCCTGGCGGGTGGTTGTACACCGCGAGTTGTAGCTTTCACGTGGGGCGCGCCATGTTCCTGGACATGGTGATGGACGCAGCGGCCGACAGCGGCCGTCGACTGGCGCTCCGCCGCGTGCTGGGTCAAGCGAGTGACCATCCCGAGCTGCTGACCGTGCCGGAGACGGGGTATCTGAAGGGTGCGCTGATCGAAGCCGTCTCGTAGGCGCGATGCCGTGCGTCGCCCGCACCATCGTAGCTTGCCAATCTCACCTGATGCTCTACCTTCCAAGCGGACGGTAGTGGACCTCAACCGTGACGCCGTGCGCGCGCGCTCCCTCAAGCACGAGTACGAGCTGTACGTCGAACGGGAGATCGAGCAGTACAAGGACTCGCTCCCGCGCCACGCCATCCTGAGCATCGGGGATGAGGCGGTAGCAGCGCTCCGACGCCAGTCACAATTCGTCCTCACAGAGCTCGTGCTCTGGGAGGAGGTCGATCGTATCATCATGCGTCGCCTCCGGATTCCGACATACCCGACGTGGCGGCGCCGTTGTTTCCGCACCTTGGAGCAGTATCGCCGACCGGAGCATTGGGGCCTGCGACCGGAGAGCGCGCTGGTGCGCACGATCCAGCCCGAGGGGGACGCACACGTACTGGTCGCAGGAGAAGCGGCCGAACGCACCGCCGTCTACCTCGCTGCCCGTGGCTACGACGTGACCGCAGTCGAGTTGAGTGCGGACGTGCTCGAGCGTGTGCTCAATGCCGCCGGGGCTGCCGGCCTGGGACAGCGGGTGCGCGGGTGCGCGACCGACATCGGACACTGGACGCCGGACGTGGCATTGAATGCGGTGGTGTGTACACCGGCCGCGTTCGCCGGGCTCACGTCGGCGGAGCGGAAGCAGGTCATCGAGCTCTTGCAGCATGCAACGACTGACGGTGGCGTCCACCTCGTTGAGACGCTGGTCGTGGGACAGGAAGCGATGTCCCTCGCCGAGCTCCACGACCGCTACGCGGGGTGGGAGATCAGCGTCGAGCGCGACGGCGCGCTGTCGAAGTCGTTCGTCGCACGGAAGGGCGCGGCGTAGCAATCGGACACACCGATGTCCCGAGGGAGCGTGTCGAAATGCTACACGTTGGGGGACACTCGCCGGTGAGCTAAACTCCAAATTGCGGGCTGACAACGAGTTGGCCCATGCTCTTGCCGTGGCACCAAGGATGCCTCTCGAATGATCCGCGGAGTCCGCGCACTGGCGCAGACGCCGCGCGCAACCGAAAATCGAGAGGTAGCCGATAATGAAGGAGATGCGTCAGCCATCCGTCGCAGACGAGCCGGTTGGGATCGTGATTTCCCGTGGGACGCGTGACGATGTTTCGCCCCGCGTGCTCGCGTATATCTGGAGTCAGGTACCAGCGGACGATGAACCAGCATCGCGGGCGGCGTAGCGGCGATGCCATGCGTCGCCCATCCCCATCCGTACGACGTGGGTAACGCCTACGGGTAAACCCACGCCAATCCCAACAACAACACCGCGGGCCAGTCTTCAACTGAGAAGACTGGCCCGCGGTGTTTGAGACAGCCGGCAGCCACACTACGACTGCCGACTGTTGGCCCTATCGGCGCGCCTTTTTCCGGCCGGCCTTTCGACCCGACTTTCTGCCACCCTTCTTCGCAGACTTCTTTCGGGCACCTTTCTTCGCTGCCATACGATCAGCTCCAGTTCTGGAGTGGAGCGCCCGCCCGATCCCCCGGTGGATCGGTGGGCGAGGATCCGCACGTCACGGCACGAAGCCGGAGCGAGCGGAACCGACGGTGCGCGGCCGCATCGAGGCACGCGCAGCTGAAGCGCGACACGCGGTCGCGCATAAAGGCCATGAGAGTGAATCGAGTCAACATCACCTGTCGACGACCGGTGGCGCTGCCTTGTTACCGCGCGCGCGCCGGAGAAGACTCGCCACCTGCACCCCGCCGCTCCGTCTCGTGACGCCCGGTGCGCCGACTCCCGGCCGTCGGGCCGGAGCGAAACACCAGGAAGCGTCAGTCGAGCGGAGTGTCATGCAGATCAAGTTGGCAGGTGAAGCAAGCGACGGCTCGGGACAACCGGGGAACGATTCTCGATCAGCAAATTCACCGCCTCGTTCCGCTGGTCAGGGCATCGCATTGGTGTGCAACGCGTGCCGTGGGCCGTCATCGACTGTGCACATCCTCTTTGCGCGAATATAGGTAGCACCAAAATGCATTGCAATACGCAATGTTGAAGCCGCACACCAAATAGGGCCGCGGATTTCGCCGATTTTGTGCGGTGTCATCCCAAAACGCACGCGGTTGCACGGCACATGACGTGGTCGCTGACCGGCTCGACGTGCACGCCGAGCGGTCACCCAATGCGGGGTGCGCATCACGCATCGGTCGCCGCGCACATGCCTGCGGCGCATCCGCGCGCACTGTATCTTCCCCCGCGCGCCGGTGTTCGGCGCGCGAGGTCGCAACCCGCCAATCCACCACTGAGGAGCACGGTACGCGTGCGAGCGTTGGTCAAGCGAGCGCCAGGACCCGGGATGGTGCTGACCGAGGTGCCTGAGCCTACAATTCGAGAGGACGAGGTCTTGATTCGGGTCCGCCGCGCCGGCGTGTGCGGGACGGATCTGCACATTTACCAGTGGGACGACTGGGCGCGCGGCCGTGTGAAGCCGCCAATCATCGTCGGACACGAATTCGCGGGCGATGTGGTGCGCGTCGGCCGGTTCGTCACCGACGTCCACGAAGGGGATCGCGTGACCGCCGAAGGGCACATCGTCGATGGACGATGCCTCCTGTGCCGAACCGGCAACTCGCATGTCTGCCCCTACACCAAGATCATCGGCGTCGACCGGGACGGTTGTTTCGCCGACTACATCGCCATGCCGGCAACGAATGTCTGGCACCTCGACCCCGAGACGTCGTACGAAGTCGGCGGGATCCACGATCCGATGGGCAACGCGTTCCATACCGCGCTGACCGCCCCGATTACCGGTGCCTTCGTGTTGGTGACCGGATGTGGGCCCATTGGGTTGTTCGCGGTCGGCATCTGCAAGGCGGCAGGCGCTGCACGCGTCATTGCCTCCGATGTGAACGAAACACGGCTCGCCCTCGCGCGGCGCATGGGCGCCGACGACGCGGTCCATCCCGACCAGCTCGAGCGCGTGGTCAAGGCGGCTACCGACCAGCTCGGCGCCAATGTCGTATTGGAGATGTCGGGGATTCCGTCGGCCGTGCACCAGGCGCTGGCCCTGGTCCGCGTCGGTGGCCGCGTGCAGATGCTCGGCATCCCGTCTCGGCCGATCGACATCAATTTCGCGACCGAGGTCATTTTCAAGGGACTCACGATCTATGGTGTCGTCGGCCGCCGCATGTACGACACCTGGATTCAAATGAGCCGCTTCCTGCGCGCCGGCCATTTCGATCCGACGCCAGTCATCACGCACCGCCTGCCCCTCGAAGCTGTCGATGAGGCGATGCGCCTCATCACGTCGGGCGAAGCGGGGAAGGTCGTGTTTGAAATTGCATGAAGGGCGGGTGACGGGTAACGGGTATCGGACAAACAAACAGGGCCAGTCGCGGTTCGCCGCAACTGGCCCTGCATGTTGTTGTCCTACCCGAGACCCGATACCCGAGACCCGAGACCCGTAGTTATTGTACCATCATGACTACCTGGCAAACGTCCTCCCCGCTCACCGCCGAGCTCGCGGGTGAGCTCGAGCAGCTCAAGCGCGACCACGTCTATAAGCGGTTGAACTATCTCGACTCGCCGCAAGCCGCACGCGTCCAGATGGAGGGTCGCGGCGAGGTGCTGATCATGTCCTCGAACAACTACCTCGGCCTCTGCGCGGAGCCGACGGTGATCGAGGCGGGGATCGCTGGCCTTCGGCGCTACGGAGCGGGGACGGCGAGTGTCCGGTTCATCTGTGGCACGTTCACCATCGCACCGCACGCTCGAGGCGGCGCTCGCCCGATTCGTAGGCACCGAGTCGTCGCTCACGTTTCTGTCGGCCTGGAACGCCAATGAGGCGATCACACCAAGCATCCTGCGCGAAGGTGACTTCGTCGCGTCCGATGCCCTCAATCATGCGTCGATCATCGATTCGATTCGCCTCGCCAAGGCAATCACGAAGTGCACGACCGCGGTGTACCGGCACGACGATCTGGATGATCTCGTCGCGAAGCTGGAGAGTGCGCGCAGCGCGCCGCGGAAGTTGATCTGGACCGATGGCATCTTCTCGATGGAAGGCAGCATCGCCAGGCTGCCCGATATCCTCGACATCGCGCGGCGGTTCGGCGCGACCGTGGTGCTCGATGATTCGCACGCAACTGGCGTCCTGGGCGCGACTGGGCGCGGGACCGCGGAGCATTACGGTGTCTTGGGCGAAGTGGACGTCATCACCTCCACGCTGGGGAAAGCGCTCGGCGGCGCGTCGGGCGGCTTCGTGGCAGGCCCGGCTCCGCTGTGCGACATGCTGACCCAGCGATCGAGACCGCAACTCTTTTCGAACGCACTGCCACCGACCGTCGCAGCGAGCGCACTGGCCGCGGTCGAATACGTGGAGCGCCACCCTGAACGCGTGCGCAAGCTGCAGGACAATGCGCGCTATTTCCGCGAGCAGATCACCGAAGCCGGCTTTTCTCCGATTCCCGGCGAGACTCCCATCGTCCCAATCATCGTCGGCGAGACCGCAACGGCGATCCGCATGAGCGAGTTGCTCCTCGATGAAGGCATCTTCGTCACCGGATTCGGGTACCCGGTCGTCCCGCACGGTGTCGCGCGAGTCCGCTGCCAGTTGAGCGCGGGCCATTCTCGCGACGATATCGACCACGCCGTAAGTGCCTTCAAACGCGCCGCTCGGAAGGCCGGGCTGAAGCTAGGTAGCGGTCCTAGTTGAGGATTCGCCGTCGGTAAAAATGACCGACTCTCACGGCCATATACTGCTGAGGCCGTGACCCCGCAGCGCTGGTCCTCGTCAGAACCCTGGAATCGGCGGAGCTCGCTTGATGCTCCGTCTGACGGGAACCCCCAGACCCATTGTCACTCACTAGAGGTCCTGCGCCATGCGGCTCAATCGAAGCCTGACCACAGGGCTGGCCCTGTTCGCCCTGCTCCCCGTCGCGGGCCAGGCACAGCAGGGACGGCTGTTCGACAACTCTTGGTTCTGGGGGGTCGGCGGCGGGACCCTCACATACTGGACATCCACCACCGCGCACGCTGAAGCACCCGACGTATCCGTCGACTGGCTGATCACGCGAACGCACTTCGCTCTGGACGTCGCCTTCGACCAGGCGTTCTTCGTCGCGCACAGCCTGACCTACGTCGACCAGGGCCGTTTCTATACTGACACGACGCTCACCAACTACTATAACGTTGCCTACTACGCCCAGGCGACCATCCGCAACTCGCGGCACATCACGGCGAGCTTCCTCGCGTTCCCTGGCCACGGCCACATCCGCCCCTACGCCGGCATCGGCCTAAGCGCCAACTTCATCCAAGGCGGCGTAACCACGTCTACGCCCCCGGCGCTCAGCCCCTCTGACCAGTGGTACCCGACCTACTATGGATCGCAGTACCGCGATCAGGCGGCCGACTGGATCAGCGCGGTCGTCACCGCAGGGCTGCAGATGCAGCTCAGCCGATTCTCCGTGTACGGCCAAGCGAAGCTGTACCCGATCAGCTTCAACCAGCTCCAACCGTACTTCTTCACGGACCAGGGCTTCTTCGAGCTTCAGGCCGGGATCCGCGTCAACGTCGCGAGTCTCGAGAAGCTGTGAGAAGCGAGTGACGAGTGACTAGTGACTAGTGGCTAGGAACAAACCTCAGGGCCAGTGACGGCGACGTGTCACTGGCCTTCGAGCTTTGTGAGTCCCTAATCCCTAGCCCCTAATCCCTGCTCCCGCTCGTAGTTCACCAACGGCGCTGGGCCCGACCGCCGCGACACGAATTCATTTCCCCGCAGGAAATAGCAATGCATGCCGTCAGCCGCGCGTGTGATGCCGATGCGCGGCGACACGACCACGTCTGCGTCCGAGACTTCCCGCCCCCGCCGGATGACGACCGGCGGCCGTAGCAGCGATCGACCGCTCAGCGCCCCATCAATCCCGAGAGCCTCGCACAGCTTGCCGGGACCATTGGTCAGCTCCCGATCCGCCCGGACGCGTGTAGGGGCGACGCGTCCCTCGCCCCTCGAGCCGGTGGCACCGGATCGGCGACGCTCCCGCATGAGCGCGAGTCCCTCCAGCGGCTCAATGGCGCGGACCAGAACCGCGGCGCCACCGTTGGCCTGCCACGCGACCGCATTGAAGCACCAATGCACTCCGTAGATGAAGTACACGTACGACGTGCCCGGCTCGCCGAACAGATCGCGCGTGCGGTCCGTCAGGCCGACGATAGCATGGCTCGCCGCGTCGGCCGGTCCCAGGTAGGCCTCTGTCTCGACGATGCGACCAGCCGCGCGCCCCTGCGGCGTCTCGCATTCGAGTACAGTGCCGAGCATCGCTCGCGCGACCAGATCCGTATCACGCGCGTAGAACGCGCGCGGCAGCAGACGGCGACTGTCGCTCGCCACGCCGCGCGCGGACACTGTCACCCGTCCGTCGACTTCGCGGCTCGCGTTCGACCTCGTTTGGTCTTCGTGCCCGGCTCAGTGGTCGCCGAAGTCGGGCTGCGTTTCGGTCGTGCCCGGCCTCGCCGAGTCGTCCCGCCGCGCCGCGGCGGAGCCGGCGATTCTTCGTCCGTTGACGCCGCCTGCGCCGCGGCCTCGGGAGCGACCAGATCTACCGGCTGACGCAGCTCGACAGCGTGGTCCAACGTAAGCCCCTCTGGCTCTGGGGCGCGCGGCGTAGAGCTGGGCGTCCCGACATCAACGATGCCAACGGCCAGGAGCTCGGCCGGCGGTGCACCCGGGCGCACGTGCGCCCCGCCTCGCCGGACCCCTCGCACACCGAGGCCGCGTCGGATCCCAGTACTCGCGGCCCCCGTCGGCGACGTGGCCGGCGACGTCACGGGTACGGCGTGTGCGGCAGCGGCCGCGTTCAGTTGATGCGCCACGGGCTCGGCGATCGCCGCGGGCGCCACCTCAAAGTCGTCGCCGCGGCGACGCAGATCGATCACATCCGAGTCGTGCGCATCGCGCAAGATCCGCGCGAAATTCCTCTCGCTCAGACTCTCGCTATCACGCCCCAGCATCTCGAACGCCTTGCGCCGCAGCTCCGACGCCCGGATGGTCTCTTCGCCTCTAGCCAATGCAGCGACTGCACGACGCACCAGATCGAACGCCTCATCCCGAGTCAGCCGGTCGCCTGACGCCCCGATGTCGGGCGTGACCGACACGTGTGCGATCTCCGACGCGGCGACCACCGGCTCGGCGACCACCGGCTCGGCCGCCGCAGCTGCATCAACAGGCGATGCCTCGATCGCGTCGGCAGGGGCGTTCGTCGGTCCAGACTCGGGTGCCGCCCGGACCTCGCGATCGCGATCGCGACCACGCCCTCGACCACCCCGTCGCCCGCGTCGACCACGCTCCTCACCTCGGTCAGTCTGGGGTGCGCTGTCACGTACCGCAGGGGCGGCAGCGCGATCCTCCGAGGCCGCCGATGGCCCCGCGGATAACGCTGGTGTCGCGCGCCTCCCCCACCCACGTCGCTGGGTCGGGGTGGGCCGACTTCGAGCTGGCCATTGTCCATCTTGGAGAGCGACAGCAACCCGCGTTGTGCGGCTTCCTGCACGAAGCGGGAGAACTTGGACATGCCCAGGTTCTTCTCGTCGAACGTGCTGTCGATGTCCTGCATGACTTGCTTGAGCCGATCCGCGCGCATGACATCACCGTTCCGGACCATTCGCGCAATCGCCTCGCTGACCAACTCCCACGGATCCCGCCGCGCCGCGGTATTCGAGTCCTCTTCCGCTCCCGAGCGCACGAGCCCCGCGAGCGCGTTGTAGCTGTAATACTCGTCGCAGTTCATCACCAACAGATCGCTCGACGACTCGCGGATGCCGACGCCGATCACGTACTTGCCGTATTCCTTGAGCTTGATGACCAGTGTGGAGAAATCCGAGTCACCGGAGAGCAGGATGTAAGTGCCGATCTCCGGACGAGTGAACACCAGCTCGAGCGCGTCGATCGCGAGCCGAATGTCGGTCGCGTTCTTCTTTGACGACCCGTACGCCGGTGCCATGATCATGTCGATCGAGGACTCGGCGAGAGGTGCCACATATTGAGGGTATCGCCGCCAGTCCGCGTAGGCGCGCCGCAGCTGCACCTTGCCTTTGATAATGTCCGACGCCAGCAGCGTCCTGAGCTCTGTCTGGAGGTCGGACCGAATCCCCATCGTCACGTTGTCGAAGTCGATGAGGAGCGCCGCATTGGGCGCGAAGTTCAGCGGGGCCGCGACCGGGATCGGGGCCGCGGTCGGCGCTGGACGGTGAACAGCTGGGCCGGCACGTGACGGCGTGTGGCGGGGGGGACGTGAATTCATGTATCCGCTATGGATTCGGAGCGCGCACTGCGCCGAGCCGACGTGAAGTGGGCGGCGGCGACCCGCGTGGCGACGTAGTTGCCACGGATAAGCGCAGACTCCTCTGTTATCGATCGAAATGTACGCGGGGCCCCAACGGAGGGTAGGGGAGACCGGCTACGGCGACGCGATTGGCTACTGGCCGGCGTAGCTGGGCAGTATACTGGTCCTATGGCGCCGCCGCGCTTCCGCACGCGTTTGTTCCTCACCTTATCGCTTTTCGCGGTGCTGCCGGCGGCGATCCTCACGCTGGTCTGGGTGGCAACGCTGAGCACCGCGCTCCCACTGTTGAGCGGCAGCGAGGCCTGGGACCACGTCGCGGCGAGTGGCGAGCGAGTTCTGGTGACAGCACGTACCGAGCCGATCGCGCCGGCGCTCCGCCGCGCCCTGGCGATGCACGAGCAGGAGCTCGCGGCCTCGGTGACCCAGGCCAAACGGTATCGATATCTCGCGATGCGAGCCGTCCCGATCGTGGTGGCCGTCGCCGCCGCTGCGCTGTTGCTTCTGGCCATCGTCGCCTCTCGGGTCGCCGGACACCTGGCCCGCCAGCTGAGCCGTCCTCTGGATGAACTGGTCGGCTGGACGGACCGGATCGCCCGCGCATTGCCGCTGCCAGCGACGCCGCCGCGTCGCGGGGCGCCCGAGTTCGAGGTCTTGCGCCGTCGGATGCGGACGATGGCCGCCGACCTGGAAGCGGGCCGTGCCCGCGACCTCGAGGCCGAGCGTCTCCGCGCATTCCGCGAGACCGCACGCCAGGTCGCGCACGAGCTGAAGAACCCGCTGACTCCGATCCGGCTGGCTGTCGGTCGACTCCAACGCGACGCACCGCCTGCGCTCCGGGACACGGTCGACGTCCTCGCGACCGAGTCCGCCCGGCTCGAAGAGATGGCGCGCAGCTTCTCGCAATTCGGCCGCCTTCCACAGGGACCCGCCGCCGACATCGATGTCGGTGAGATGGCGCGCTATGCCGCGCGCGCGACCGTGCCGTCACACATTCCGGTGACTGTCGATGTCGAGGACGGCGTGCCGCTCGTCCATGGCCATTATGACGCCCTCGCGCGTGCGCTCACGAATGTGCTCCTCAATGCGTCAGATGCCTGCTCGCAGGGCGGCGCGATCCACGTGGAGGTCGCGCGCGCGACGCTGAGGACCGATACGAAGCCGGATGCCACCGCCATCGACGCCGTGCGACTCACCGTGCGCGATGGCGGCACCGGTATCCCAGCCGACCGCGTCGCCCGCGTATGGGAGCCGTACGTCACCCACAAGCCCGGCGGGAGCGGGCTCGGCTTGGCCATTACGCGCCAGGCGGTCGAGGCCCACGGTGGTCGCGTCGGGCTGACCAGCGTCCTGGGCGAAGGGACATCAGTGTCCTTCACGCTGCCGGTCAGGATGTCTCCGCCGGAGAGGGAGCCACCCCGCACGCCGCACGGCTCCGAGGAACCAATACCAGCGCTCGTGGCCGGCCCCGACTCGCAGCCGCCCAAGATTCGGCAGCAGCCATCGGCCAATCGCCGCACGGACGGAGTGCGCCCCTAATGGCGTCCGTCCTCATCGTCGACGATGAGCAGAACATTCGGCGGATGCTCGGCGCACTCCTGGTCGCCGAAGGATACGAGGTACGCGACGCACCCGACGGCGTGGCGGCGATCGCGGTGGCGAAGGATGCGATTCCCGATGTCGTGCTGCTCGACCTCATGATGCCAGGATCGCTCGACGGCGTGGCTACGCTGGGGCGACTCCGGGAGGGCGACGCCGATCTACCCGTGATCATGATGAGTGGGCGGGCCGGACTGAGCGATGCTGTACGCGCCACGAAGCTCGGTGCGTTCAACTTCCTCGAAAAGCCCTTGTCGCCGGAGACGGTGCTACTCGCGATCGGCGCCGCGCTCGAGCTCCGCCAAGCACGCGTCGCGGCCCGGACGCTGCGGGAGGAGCTCGGCATCGGCGGCCCGCTCGTCGGGTCCAGTGAACCCATGCTCCGCGTGCGCGAGTTGATGGGGCGCGTGGCACCCACCGATTCGCGTGTGCTCATCGTCGGTGAGTCGGGCACGGGCAAGGAGCTCGTCGCCGCCGCCATTCATGCCGGCAGCGCCCGACGGGACCGTCCTTTCGTCCGCGTGAACTGCGCCGCGATCCCGCGCGGGCTCGTCGAGAGTGAGATGTTCGGGCACGAGCGCGGCGCGTTCACCGGCGCCATCGAGCGACGCATCGGCCGGTTCGAGCTCGCGCACACTGGCACGCTGTTTCTCGACGAGGTGGGCGACCTCGGGCCAGAGGCCCAGGCAAAACTCCTGCGAGCGATCGAAGCCAAAGAAATTGAGCGGGTCGGCGGCAACCGCCCGATTCGGACCGACGTGCGGATCGTCGCCGCCACCAATAAAGACCTAAGGCGCGCGGTAGCCGAAGGTGTGTTCCGCGAGGATCTCTACTTTCGGTTGGCCGTCATCCCGATCGAGCTGCCGCCGCTGCGTGATCGCGCGACTGACATCCCCTCGCTGGTGCACCATTTCACGGCATTGCACCGGGGCCGAACGGGCCGCGCGGTGCAGGGGTGGACAGATGACGCACTCGAGGCCCTCACGGCGTACCGCTGGCCGGGCAATGTGCGCGAGCTGGCCAACATCGTCGAACGCATCGCCATTCTGCATGCAGGAGGCATCGTGACGGAGGCCGACGTCCAAGCCGTGCTGCCCGCCGGTGCAGCTGCCGAGCCCATGTGGTGGAGGACGGACGGCGGCAGCCACGCCCCATCAGCCGGAGCGGATCCCGAGGCCCGAGGGCGTGCGTTCGCGGACGATACGGTACCGCACGCCGACGGGGCGCTCGCGGGTGGCAATGACGATCACGGACCCGAAGCGCAGGGGGCCAGCGTATCGACGGCGGACACACCGCTGGCCGACGCGCTCGACGCGTACGAGCGACGCCTGATCACGGAGGCGTTGGCGGCGTCCGACGGCAATGTGACTGAGGCAGCTCGCCGACTGCAGACTGACCGCCCGAATCTCTATCGTCGGATGCGCCGCCTCGGCGTCGCGCTCGGCGTGCTCCTCGTATGGGCGTTCGGCGTCGCGATGGCGCTCGCGGGGTCGCCGCAGCGGGTGATGGCCCAACTGCCCGATACGACTGCGCGACACCCTGCGCCCCCCGACTCGGGCGAGCTGCGCGCCGTACCCGATCGGGCGACCAAATCAGTCCCCAGCGATAGCACAGCTTCCGCCGATAGCACGGCGACAACTCTTGCCGATACGACGCCGCGCGCACGAACCGACACGACGCCGGCCCCCACCGACGCGTGGTGGCGTCGCTGGCTCATGCCGACGCATCCGCCGACGTACGCCGCACTCTCACTCACCTCTGCGCACACCTACAATCGCGTCGAAGGTCTGCCGATCTACGCCGGGCCGACGGGCCGACGGGCGCTGCCGTGGGGCAGCATCTCCGGAGAGGCATACGGCATCGTGCGCATCTCCGACAAGCTGCGCTGGGATGACGACCATATCGGAGATGCTGTCCACGCGCAGCTCAATGTCAACGCGGGGCCGGACCGGACGATCGGGATCGGCGGACGCGTGTACGACGAGATCGATCCGGTCGAGTCGTGGCAGCTGTCAGACGCGGAGGTCGGGCTAGCCACGCTGTTCTTGCACCGCGATTACGAAGACTATTACGGCCGACACGGCGCGACTGGATACGTGACCGTAGCCGCCAACGCCAGCACCTCGCTGTCCCTCTCCTACTCCGACGAGCGGTGGTCCTCGCGAGCGAACCGCGATCCGTTCTCGATCTTTCGCAACGCCGAGGGTTGGCGATTCAATCCCAACGTCGATGACGGAGTGTTCCAAGTCGTCGGCGCGCACTTCGGGTTCGACACCCGCAACGACGACTACGACCCATGGGCGGGATGGTTCATCAGCGCGGACCTCGAGGACGGTGCCGGCGTCGTCACCAGCTTCGGTCTCCGCACGTACGAGCCCACGCCGATCGCGGCACCAGGCGGCTCCGGCGTGCACTATCTCCGCGGCTTCCTCGACAGTCGGCGTTACAATCGCGTCGGTCCCAGTGAACAGCTCAACTTCCGGTTCGTCGTCGCAGGCTGGCTGGCTGGCGACCAACTGCCGTTGGAGCAACGGCTATCGGTAGGCGGAGCTGGCACGCTCCCGGGGTTCGACTTCCGGAGCCTCGGTCCGGGCGCTGACGTCATGACGTGCTCGGCGGGTCCGGGCGGGCTGGCGGGCCCACCCGCCGAATGCGAGCGCATCGTGTTGACGCAGGTGGAGTTTCGACACGACCTGCGCGTCGGGCTCGCCGATCTGGTGCGGGGCGTGCCTCTCGATGGTGCCTGGATCGTGTTCGCTGATGCCGGCCGCGGTTGGCTCGTCGGGACGCCCGATGGCTCATTGACGTATCGTGCATTGACGCTGCCTCCGCTGGGGACGTATCGCGTCGACGCCGGCGTCGGCATCGCTCTCGGAGCGTTCGGATTCTACATTGCCCAGCCGGTCGCCCCGTGGGCCGGCAACAATGGACCGCGTTTCGTGATCCGGCTGCAGCAACGGTTCTAGTCGATGCGCTTGGGGCTCCTCGTCGGGACGCTGGCACTGCTCGGCGGTGCAGCGACCGCGCACGCCCAGCGCACGCCACGACTGGCGATCGATTTGCCAGCGGCGCCCGATCCACCGTCACCCACCCAGGCCGCGATGGGTGGCGAGAGTGGCAGCGTGAGCCCCACCGCGCCCGCAGTCATCGGTCCCGCGGTGCGCGAGATGGATGTGCTCTCGGACGGGCAAACGCGTGACCTGTTGCGCAACGGCTTTCCGGCGCGACTCCACTTTCGTCTGGAGTTGTGGCACGAGGGCGGCGTGTTCAACACGCTGGATGCGACGCGGGAGTGGGATGTCATCATCCGGTACGACCCACTGCGCAAGCGATTCCGGGCCGCACGCCTCCAGGATGACAGCGCCACCGTCCTCGGTGATTTCGAGCAGTTCCCTGCACTGGCGGCGGCAGTTGCCGCGCCGTACGTCGTCGGCCTCGTGCCGCGGCGCCGTGGTGGACGGTATTTCTACAATGCCGTCCTCGACGTGGAGATGCTGTCGCTGAGCGACCTCGACGAGGTGGAGCGATGGTTGCGGGGCGAGTTGCGTCCGGCGGTCCGCGGACAGCGCAATCCGGCCGGCGTCATCGGGCGCGGCCTCCGCACACTATTCGTGCGACTGTTAGGTGCCGAGCGCCGGCACTATGAGGTCAAGTCAAAGGAGTTCAGGAGCTAGGGACGAGGGGCTAGTGGCTGGGGAGAAATCTCAGGGCCAGTGACGGCGACGTGTCACTGGCCCTGGGTTTGTTCACGAGCCCCTAGCCACTCCTCCCTAGCTCACGACGACGCGCAGGACCTTGCCGCGCTGCTCCAGCTCCTCGAGTTGGTGCAGCGTCTCAGCACCGTAGAAGAGCTTGATGTAGCGCGCTTGGATCGGCGTGAGGCGCCGCACGGCCCAACTCAAATGGACGAAATGCGGCTCGACCGGCAGCGCCAGCGGGTGCATACCGATCTCCTCCGGGAGCCGGTTTGCCTTGCGCGTGTTGCACGGCGCGCAGGCCGTCACGACGTTGCTCCAGTCGTTCGTGCCGCCACGCGAGAGCGGAATCAGATGGTCACGCGTGAGTCCTTCGCGTGGCTTGAGATCGGCCGCGGAACGTCCGCAGTACTGGCATCGATAGCGGTCGCGCGCAAACAGAAAGGTGTTTGTCACCTGGCGCCGGAACCGACGGGGAACGTGAATGAATTTCGTCAGCCGGATCACAATCGGGCGCGGCAGCGTGAGCCGCTCGGACCGCACCACACGCTCAGCATCACATTCCACGACTTCGGCCTTGCCATCGATCACCAGGCGCAGCGCCCGCCGCATCGGAACCATCGTCAGCGGCTCGAATGACGCGTTGAGCGCCAGACACCCGGCGATCACACGCACTCCGGCCGCGACGCGGTCATCTGGCCGCGCCCGCTGGTTCGGGAACCGGCGTCAACCACCCGTACGGGTCGGGATACCGCCCGCGAGCAATTCCGAGGTAGCGGTCCTGGACAGCGCCCGTAATCGGGCCTGGCTTTCCCGCACCGACCTGAATGTGGTCGATCGATCGGACTGGCGTGATCTCGGCCGCCGTGCCGCTGAAGAAGACCTCGTCGGCCATGTACAGGAACTCGCGCGGGATGAGCTGCTCCCGCACCTCGTGCCCCAGGTCCGCGAGGATCCGCGTCACCGTGTCTCGGGTGATACCGCCGAGGATGCCGGCCGACATGGGTGGGGTGTAGACGACTCCCTCGCGGACCACGAAGATGTTCTCTCCCGTCCCTTCGGAGACGTAGCCGGCCGCATCGAGCATGATGCCCTCGACGTACCCATTGGCCCTCGCCTCCATGAGCGACAGCTGGCCATTGAGGTAGTTCCCACCCGCCTTCGCGAGCGTCGGGAACGTGTCCGGCGCCGCGCGCCTCCAACTGGACACACATACATCGACGCCCCGTGCTAACGCTTCGTCACCGAGGTACGACCCCCACTTCCACGCAATGACGAACGTTTCGATCGTGCTGGGGCGATCATCGGGCAGCACGCCCATCCGCTCCCCGGTTCGGATCACGACCGGGCGGAGATAGCACTCCTCGAGATCGTTGGCCGCGACGGTGTCGATGCAGGCTTGGGCGAGGGCATCCGCCGAATACGTGAGCGGCATGCGATAAATGCGCGCCGAATCGACGAGACGCCGAACGTGGTCCGCCAGTCGAAAGACCGCGCCGCCCTGCGAGGTCTTGTAGCAACGGATCCCCTCAAAAACGCTCGACCCGTAGTGCACAACGTGGCTGAGCACGTGAATCGTGGCATCGGGCCAGTCGACGAAGCGACCGTCCCGCCAAATCTTTTGAGTGCGCATGTGGCAAAAATTAACCCGGGGGGAAGTATTGGCGCCACGGCCCCTTCGGGGCCGAGAAAGTAGAGCCGCAGAAAGTAGAGAGTAGACCCGAGCCACCCGCCAACTAAAGGCCGCACCCTTCTGCTGTGTGGCCGCTGTTTACTCTCTACGTTCTACTTTCGGCCGCGAAGCGGACGTGCCGCGCGAGCGCCCGTGCGGACGCAGCGACACGCGACGCCAGGATGGTCGTTTCCACGCCGTGTACCAGACCGTTGCGCACGAGCTCTCGGCCAGCCACCGTCACGAGGACGGGCGGGGCCTCGGTCGCAGCGAGCGCCGCATCCCACGCCCCATCGCTGGCCGACGGCCGGGCGCCCGCCAGCGAAAACGCGGCGAGATCGGCCTCCTTCCCGGGCTCCAATGTGCCGATCCGACTGTCGAGCCCTAGTGCGCGCGCACCGCCGATGGTGGCGAGCGACACGGCTTCGGCCCCCGTGAGGGCGTCGGGTCGCTTGAGTCGCGCGCCCTGCAGCAACATGGCGACCCGTCCCTCGGCCAGCATATCGAGGCGATCGTTGCTCGCCAGCGAGTCCGAGCCCAATCCGACCGTCACACCCGCGTCGAGCATCTCGCGGAGCGGCGCGATGCCATGACCGAGCATGGCGTTCGAGGTCGGACAGTGGGCGACCGGGCACGCATTTTCGGCGATGAACGCGATGTCCGTCGCATCGACCTGCACGCAATGAATCAGCAGCGGACGCGCCAGCACGACGCCGAGCTCGACGAGCAGATGCACGGGAGAGTGAGACCGACGCACTACCGGAACCCCGCGCGCGCGGAGTCCGTCGGCGAACGGGCCTTCTCCCTCTCGGAGAAACCGTATCTCCGCCTCGCTCTCCGCGAGATGCATGGCCACGGGCAGGCCGGCCCCCATCGCGTAGGCCGTGACGTCGATCAGCAGATCCTCGTGGACGGTGTACGGGGCGTGCGGCGATACACCCAGGCGCGCCAGTGGCGTCTCCCACTCGCGCAGCGCATCGACCCGCACGCGCAAGTCGGCCAGCGCGGCATCTCGTTGGGTCGGCGAGGGGCCGAACACCTCCTGATACATGACGCCGCGCACGTGCATCTCGTTTAGCGCGCGCAACACGACGCCGGATGCCGAGGTGTCGGCGTACGTCGTGATGCCCGCCAGCAGCCCCTCGACGATTCCCCAGCGGGCCGCGTCGAGCATTGTGGTCTCGGTCAACACCGCCGCGCGGGCTTCGGTGAGCGCACGGATCCACGGCACGAATGGCATCCCGCGGAGGAGCCCGCGCATTGCAGTGAGCTCCAGGTGGGTGTGAGTATTGACCAGCCCGGGGAGGAGGACCGCGTCTCCCAGGTCGATGTCGGACCCCGCGGGCCGCTGGTCGTGCGGGCCGACGTAGACGATGTTGCGGTCGGCGACCGTGACGGTCCCATCGGGCAACGGCTCGCTCGCGACGGGGATGACCCAACGCGCGTGGTAGTTGATCATGCGTGACGTGCGAACGTGCTCTGTGCTCTCCGGGCGCAGCGTGTGTCGCGCCTCCGGATCACGGAGCGGTGTCCTACCCGATCGCCGCGCCGGCGTGCCCGGCGCTCCGGCGGCGATCCGGACGCGCGCCCGTTCGCGAGCCGTGACGAAATGGATCGTATAGATCCTCATCGCGGACACCGATCGAGCGAGCCAGCTCGAGCGGCCACGCCACGTCTCCGACACTACTGGCCGTGTGGCCATCCGATCCGAGGGAGAGCCGTACACCCGCCGCGTGCGCGCGCCGCACCAACCGCTCGTGCGGCCGGTAGCGATTGGAGATCTCGAAGGCGATCCCGGCCCGCCGCAGCGCGGCGACCGCGCGCGCTTCACGCGACTCGGTCCACAGTGCCTCGGGTGGCAGCACACGGAGCGGCAACGGGAGCAATGTCGGATGGGCGTGGATGTCCACCGGCATCTCACTGGCGAACCGCTCGAGCGCGGCGAGATGCAACTCCATGTAGGCATCGGACAGGAGACCCGACGGCAACGATCCCTGAAACATGCCGACCATGACACCATCAGCAACCGGGACCGCGTGCAGTGAGCCCAGCCGATGCGTGAATCGACGTACGAGGGTTGCCGGCAGCTCTTGCCAGAGATGGTCGTGCCAGCAGAACTCCCCGGCGACCGCGAGATCCGGGGCGCCGAGTCCCTCGAGCGAATCGAGATACTGCGTGATGAGGTCGACCGATGTCAGCGCGTGGGAGGAATCGCGCGTGACGTGGTCGGAGATCGACGGTCGGACGCCATGCGCCCGCACCGCGGCGATGAGCGCCTCCGGCGACAGATTGCCGTCGGACCACGTCGTGTGCGCGTGACAGTCACGCGGCTGCCACGCAAGCGCTGCCGTCATTGCCTGCCCGCCGGGCGCGGCGAACTCGTCGGGACACGGACGCCGACCGCGGGGGTGTTGGACGGAGACGGAGGTGCTGCATTGGGTCGGGACGTCGGAGTGCCCGGAGTGGGGGTTGCCGGAGTGGCCGCGCCCGATGTGGGCATGGCGTTGGCGCCAGCTGTGCCATTGGATGGCGCAACCGCGATGGGAGCCGGCGGCCCAGCGGTAACAGGCATTTCCATGTGGAGAGTGTCACCCACGCTGGTGTCGGTCGCGGAGTGGACCGTGCACTGCTCGACCGGCTCCGTCCCCGGGATGTACCACTCGGTGGAGACGACAGCGGTGGGACAGTACGGATTGCGGAGCATGCCCGTGGTGCGGTCGATCTCGCGCGCAATGAGACCATCGGGGCGCGGCCAGTCTGGTGGCGGCGGCTTGCGACGATATACCTCGGTCATGAACGCCGTCCAGGCGGGCCCCGCGAGCCGGCCGCCCTGGGCATCGTGCATGATCTTTACCGGCCGGTCCATCCCCATCCAGACACCGGCGACCAGATCGGCCGTATATCCGATGAACCAGACATCGTTATAGTCGTTTGTCGTGCCGGTCTTCGCTGCCGCCGGCAGGTGGAAGCCGGCCGCCCAGACGGCGGCCGTACGCGGTGCCGTGCTGCACGACGTCCTTCATCATGTCGACCATCTGCCACGCTTCTTGCGGCGAGACATCACCGGGGTGATCGGTCGGTGCTGGCTCCCACAGCACTTCGCCCTTGGCGTTCTCGACGCGCGTGATCGCCATGGGCGTGGTCCGGGATCCGAGTGTGGCGAACGCGGTGTAGGCCGACATCAGCTCGATCGGATAGACGCCCTCCGATCCGATGTAGATCGACGGGTACGGGTGAATCGGCGTCGTGATGCCGAACTGGCGCGCCTCGTCGATCACGCTCTCCGGTCCCGAGCTCCATGCCGACTCGGATCGCCACCAGGTTGCGCGAGAGATACAGTCCGCGCCGCATCGTCATGACCCCTTGGAACGTGCCGTCGTAGTTCTGCGGCGTCCAGTCGGTACCGTCGGGCTGCGGCACTTCGAGCGGCGAGTCGTCGACCATGTACGACGGCGGACGGCCGTTCTGGATCGCGTCGGCGTACACGATCGGCTTGAAGGTCGACCCCGGCTGACGGAGCGCCTGCGTCGCGCGGTTGAACTTCGAGTCGTCGAAGTCGCGCCCGCCCACCATGGCCCGAACCGCGCCCGTCCGGGGTCGATCGCGACGAAGCACCCCTGCAGATACGGCGACATCGGCGCGCCACTCTGCTCGCCTCCCGCAGCCGCGTTTCGCGCGACGTAGTCCTCATACGTCTGGTGCGGAAACTTCCCGTACTTGCCGCCCTCGATCGCGCGCAGCTGCTGCTCCAGCGCGCGCTCCGCGGCACTCTGCATGTCGGGATCGAGCGTCGTGTAGACCTTGAGCCCCTGCTCGTAGAGTTGGCGCCCGAACTGCGCGTCGAGCTGCTGGCGCACCCACTCCACGAAGTACGGCGCAACTTCTCCGCCGCCCGCAGGTCCCTTGTGGGTCAGCTGCAGCGGGTATGCGCGCGCGAGGCTCGCTTCGGAGTCGCGTGACGACACCGGCCCGCCGCATGAGCTCGATCACCGTGTTACGGCGCGTGATCGCACGCTCGGGATAGCGTCGCGGGTTGTACCGCTCAGGACCTTTGGGAAGCGCGGCGAGGGTCGCCGCTTCGGCGAGGTTGAGATCGCGAGCGGATTTGCCGAAGTACTGCTGGGCGGCCGTTTCTACTCCGTACGCGCCGTTGCCCGAGATAGATCTGATTGAGATACAGCTCGAGGATGCGGTCCTTGGGATAGTCGGACTCGATCTCGCGGGCGACCTTGGCTTCTTTGAGCTTGCGAACCAGTGTCTTCTCCCGCGTGATCGTTTCCGGAAACAGGTTCCGCGCGAGCTGCATCGTGATCGTCGAGAATCCCTGCACGTACCCACGCGCGAGCACATTGCGCAGTGCCGCGCCGACGACGCGCGTCCAATCGATGCCGTGGTGCCGGAAGAATCGTTTGTCCTCGGTGACCACGAAGGCGTTGCGAACCGTCATCGGAATCTCGGGCAGCGTCAGCAACGTACGCCGCTCGAGCCCGAGCTCCGCAATGAAGCTCCCGTCCGCAGCGTACAGCTTCGACGTCTGGCGGGGTTGGTAGGTGTCGAGCACCTCGACGGCCGGGCAGCGGCCGCTGTCGCACACGAGCGACCAGGCAGCCACGATGAACCCGGCGCCGAACCCAAACGCGCCAATCACCGAGAGCGCCGCGAGGCGGGTGGCGCGCGGGCGAAGCCGCCACCACGCCGCAGCACGAGCGAACTGGCGCGCAACGCCGCCCCGCAGCCCGCGACCTCGCGACCCGGAGTCGCCCGACGAATTTCGCTGCCGCTTACCGATTGGCATGTTCTCGGGCCGGCCAGGGCGCCCGGAAGGGCCTGGTCGGTACGGATTATTATTCGGCGGCACGCACAAGTCGCATGGGTTTTCAAAGAAGATTACGACCCGGCGCGGAGTGCGGCAACGAATCCACACGTCCTGACGAGGTCTTTATCGAGCCCGATCTCCTTCGCATCCCGGTGGGACCGGGCGCACTGCACGTCGAACGGTACGGTCACGGCGGCCTGCCGATCGTGCTCCTGCACGGGTTCGGCACGTCGAGTTTTCTCTGGCGCGACGTGGCGCCAGAGATCGCTGGCGCACGTCACACGGCCATCGCACTCGACTTGCTCGGGTATGGCGAGTCGGACCGACCATTGGACACGGATTTCGGGATCGCGGCACAGGCTGACTACGTCGACCGTGCTCTCACGGCGCTACGAGTACCGCGAGCCGATGTGGTGGGCGTCGATCTCGGAGGCGCCGTTGCGCTGCGCCTGGCCGGGTTTCGCCAGGAGCGGGTGTCGCATCTGGTTCTCGTCAACAGCTTGACGGCCGAATCGACGCCAGCAGACGATGTCCGCTCATTGCAACGCAACACCGCGCGATTCGTACTGCGCGTCGCAACTGGCATCCTTGGCGCCGCACCCTTGCTGCGCCCGGTGCTGGAAGGCAGCGTCGCGGACCGCGCGCACATGCCGTGGCGGCTCGTCGCTCGCTACCTCGCGCCATACGTCGGCCAGGACGGTGTGCGCCACCTGCTGGCGCTCGCCGCCTCGGTCTCTGCGCAGGATCTGCAAGAGATCGGGCCGACAGCCGTGCGAGCGTCGACGCTCGTGTTGCGCGGGGAAGCCGACCAATGGCTGGAGGAGGGCGTCGCCGAGCGGCTCACCGCCGCACTCAGCGACGCGCGCCTGGTCAGGATCCCCGGTGTCGGCCGGCTCGTACCCGAAGAAACCCCGGAGCAACTCGCTGGTCTGGTGCTGGATTTCGTTGAGAATCGGGGCGGGTGAAGGGCGAACCCCGACTCCCGCTCTACCGGCTCTTCGCCGACGGCAGTCCGAGCGCAGTGTTCAGCCACCGAACGAGCGGAATGATCGGCTTGTACTGCCGGGCCAGGCGATCCGGAAGGTCCCCCCGCCGCAGATCCGCGGCCGCAACCGGCCGACTGGCAGTAAATGACCGGTATCGGAGCCACCGCGCCGCCGGGTGATCGGCCCCGAACCCACGCGGTGGTCGCCTGAGCACGGCTTCCTCGCTCAGCTCGCCAAAGGTCCGGCGAAGGCGTCGCCGCGCCGCTTCGAATCCAGCCAGATCGTCGATCAGGGCGCCCCGAATCCTCGCGAGAGCGGGAGCCGGCGGCATCCACATGCCCCCCGCAATGATCGACTCACCGGGCTCGAGATGGAAATAGATCCCGGCACCCCCATGGACGACCGGACCGCTACCGCCCAGTGCTCGATGGCCCACCCAGAAGGCTACGTGGGTCTTGTACGGCGACTTGTCTTTGGAAAATCGGATATCCCGGTAGATGCGGAAGACCGATCGCTTGCGGTCGGCGGCGAGCTCCGGGGCGAGCGAGGCCAGCCGTACATCGAGGTCGTCGAGTAACGCGAGCAACGGCTGCTGCACTTCGAGCTCGTAAATCTCGCGATGCGCCACAAACCACTCCCGGCGGTTGTTGCGCGCGAGATCTCGCAGAAACCGGAGCGCGGCCGGCCGGAAGCCAGAAAAATCGTTGACGGACAATAGGTTAGACCGATGAAAGTCGCGGGGCGAAGTGTCCGCAGCCCGAAACCTGCAGCGCTGCAGCGCCTTCGACTACCGATGCGTAAGTAAAACGTGCGGGACGGGGACGGCAGGCCCGCGGCGGGATTAAATTTTGTGTGTTGGACGCTGTCTTCACACCCACGGAGTGACATGGCCAGGCAGAGAACTCGACGGTTCCCCGACGTCGCGCAGCCGACTGCATTTGAGCAGGCGCGCGACGAGTTGTTTCAGCAGATCATGCAGTGCGGCGTAATCGGGGCGGACCCGGATCATCAGACGGATTGGTTTCAGGACACGATGGCGTACATATCGGATCGGTACCCAGAGCTGTCCACTCAACAACTCGACGAATTGCGGATCTTGGGGGATCGTTTCGTACAGCCCCCCAAGCGTTCGCCAGCAGAAGTCGGAAGTAGCGCGGCCTAACGCGCGCTGCGCGCGACGTAGAAGGGAGAGGGGAGAAAGGGGAAAGGAGACGAAGACGGCGCCAGTTACCCCAGGGTCGGTGGCGGCCGTGTTCGTCTCCTTTCCCCTTTCTGTAGTTCTCCTCTCTACGCGGCGCGCTAGCGCCACGTCAGGACCAGTCCCACCCGAACGCCGCCGCCAAGACCAACCTCAATGGCGGGAACGATACCGCCCCCCGCGGCTGCATGGACCCCAATCGCCGCCAGCAGATACAATGCTCCCCGCCGATCCGCGTCGGCCTGATAGCTTACGCCGCCCACGAGGTAGGGCCCCCAGCGCCTGTTTCCCGGGTCCAACTGGAACCGTCCAAGCGCGTCGATCCGACTCCCGAGCCGCACGCTTCGACCGTCGCCGGTGACCGCACCAATGCCGGCGTCGCCCGCGAGTCGCAAGTAGCCGCCCGCCGGAAACGCAACGCCCACAGCGACTTCTGTAGCAGTCGCGGCTCCGACGATCACGTCTGTGCGGAGCTCGGGTTGTACGCCGGCTTCGCTGGTTTGCGCGCCAGCCGTGGCGGCGGACGCGAGCACCGCGAGGCCAACCGCTCCGGCCACGCGCCGTCCCCAACGCGGAACGCCACACGCGTCCCCTGTCCGATGCCCGCCGAAACTGCACATGACGGCATTATGGTAGGCGTCGCTGGGTCGCTTGCCAACGGCGTCGCTCCGAGCCAACCTTGACCCCCGCACTAGCGTCCGCACATGAGCGTCAAACCCGCGCCGGGCCCCGCATTCGTCCATCTGTTCGTGGATTTTACCGGTGCGAGCGAGTCCCAGCTCGGGGACGCCGCATTGCTCAGCGGGCTGCTGATCGCGGCAGCCAGCGGAGCCGGCCTCACGGCGCTTGGCCCACCGCTCGTGCGGCAGCTGCCGAGCGGCGAGGTGGGTGGCGTCTTGCTCCTGGAGCGATGCCATATCGCTGCCCACACGCTCCCCGCCCGTCGCACCTTGCTCCTCGACGTCCTGGTGCCTGAGTCCTCCGAGGCGCGCAAAGTGGTCAATGTGTTCGCGCGCCGATTCTCAACCGCGACCATGCGGATCGAACACGCCGCACGAGGATGACGGCAGGCGGTGGTCGATAGTCAGTAGACCGAGATGCTGACTCTCGCGGTCCTCGCCACCATCGCGCTGGGCTGGGACATCGTCCAAGCAGGATCGATCGCCCAGCAACGCCGCTCGCCACCCCCGCTGGGTACCCTCGCGGGCCTATCGGTGCTGCTCGCGGCCCCCGCCTTGTTGGTGGCAGTCGCTACCGGCTCGACAATCACGGGCTCCGCGGTCGCCGGTGTTGCTTGGATCTGGCCGATCACGGCCGCGGTCTTTGTCGCAGAATCCATGTACGTGACGTTCCGGCGCCTGATCACCCCGTTCGTCGGGGTGCCGATCATGCTGTACAACGGACTCGTATTCGCGGTCGCGACGACTCGGTACGTCCAGGCAGGCGCCGGCGCTGCCCCCGGTTGGGCGCTAGTGTTGGGGGCCGTGCAAGCGGATGTGTTGGGGGCCGTCGCCGGGCCAATCGTGCTGGCAGCCCCGTGGGCTGTGCTCGTGCCGCTGGTTGCCCCCGCCTTCCCCGCCCGCCGCCCTCTGGCGCGCATCGCACGCGGTGCAATGGCCGTGCTGGCCGGCGCGTGCGTCGTGTCGTTCGTCGTGCGCTTGCCGGCAGGCGTCAATGCAGTCCGAAGTTATGATCGGTATCTGGCCGCTGAGCTTCAACAGCGGCCAGGCGGCGATTTCTCGATTGGCGTGCGCATTCTGCCGCCGCTCGATGGCATGCCACCGGCGCTCGAGCTCCGCAACGACCTCGCGCTGGTCGACACGATCGGCGCCGAAGCCGTGAGTATCGTGATCAATCCGGACGGAGTACATCCGACGGCGCTGGACTCACTGGCGCGCGTCCTCGATCCGCTACGCCGCGACAGCACGAGCGTGTTCATCACACTGGGGTCGCCGTGGGACGCGGCGCGGCGCTATGCCGCGTCTCCAAGCCACTACGATGCCAACCGCCTCGCCGATCTCCGCCAGATTGCTCGGCGATTGCATCCGGACTATCTGGTGGCGGCTCTTGATGGCGCCCGTGGCGATGCCGATGCCGGACTGTCGGTGGTGGACCGGACGCGATACCTCGCAGCAGCGGCCGATTCGATCCATGCCATCGATCCGCACATCAGGATCGCCCTCGCCATCTCTCCGCTCGATGGACGTGACAGCGCGATCTATGCGTGGGCGGCGAGCCCCCAAGCGCCGATCGACGCTATCGGATTCACCTTGTATCCGGGATTCACCGGGGCGCAGGCGCTCGATACCCAAATGCAGACGGCCGATCGCTGGATGCAGCACGTGCAGCCCCCATTCAAGGAACACTGGGTCATCGCCGTCGGCGGGTATCCCGTCGCGCACGGGGAAGAGGCGCAACAGCTCGGGATCTGGGGCTCACTCGCGTGGAGCACGGGTCGCGCGGTGATCAAGGGCGCGATCGTCGTGGACGCAGCGGACTACGATGACATAACGGGTCTGCGTGCGCCCAGCGGCCGCCTCAGACCGGCCGCGATCGCGGTGATGCGAGCGGTGCAGGCGCTCCGGGATCGGAGGGATTGATGTCGGCCGTACTACGACCGCGGACAGTCCCTTCCACCACGCGCCCCGGGTCGAAGTAGCGCGCGGCTACCCGCGCGACGTCGACCGGTGCGACGCGCCGGATTTCGTGCTCGTAGCGGTCTAGCTCCGTGACGCCCCGTCCGACGAGCCACGCATCGAGCATCTCGCCCAGCACGGCGCCCCCGCTTTGTCGGCTGATCGCGTGTGTTCCGATGGCGTAGGCCTGCGCGCGCCGGAGCTCGTCCTGTGTCACGCCATCCTGCGCCAGTTTCTCGAACTCACGGAGCAATCCGGCACGGGCCGTGTCCTCTTTGTCGGGTGACGTCGCGATGTATCCGACGAACATGCCGGCATTGGCCCGCTCGACCGCGAATGCTTGCACAGTGTACGCGAGCGATCGTCGGTCCCGTAGCTCCTCGAAGAAACGGCCGCCGAGTCCACTCGACACCCCCGCAATGAGCTGTGCGACAAACCGGTCCTCATCGCCGCGCGCGGGACCGGGAAACGCGACGGCGATCGCGGTTTGCGACTTGTCGCGCGGCTCGCTGCGAGTCTTTGCCGCGTGCGGCCAGTGCGGCGGCGCAACTGGCGTCGGCGGCCGGTACTGGACGTGACTGAGGACTTGCCCAACGTTGGCGACGAGGGTGTCGTCATCGCCGTCGGTGACGATGCCGACAGCGAGCGGTGCGTGCAGCACGCGCTGCGCGTGCCAGCTGCGCACATCGTCCGCCGTGAGCGTCGGCAGCGAGCGGTCGGATCCAATGGTGTGCAGCCCGTAGGGGTGGTCGCCGTACGCCGCCTCCGTGGCCAGGCGGAATGGAAATCGGTACATGTCGTCGTGCAGGTTGGCCAACTCCACGAGCGCGAGTGTCCGCTCGGTGTCGATCGTCGTGGCGCTCAGGGTTGGTTCCTGCACGACGTCGCCGAGCAGACGAATGGCATCCATCGTGTGACGGAGCGGGACAGAGATCATCCAGCCGAATGAATCGCTGCTGACGCTCCCCCCGAGACTGGCGCCCAGCATCTCGACCGCGTCGGCCAGTTGCGGCGCCGACCGGCCGGCCGCACCCTTGACGGCCCCGCGAACGACGAGTGACGTGAGTCCGGCGCGGTCGGGATGCTCGTCACGCACCCCGCCCAGGGCAACCACGCCGACGTGGGTCATACGCGCGCCCGGCTTCCGTCGGATGAGAATCGGTACGCCGCTTGGAGTGCGATAGACGCGGACGCCGCTTTCCTCTTCCTGGAGGTCGAGCCGTCGAGCTGCGCGAGGCGAGGCTACTGGCAACGGGCCGGGCGCAATGGACGACACGGCGCTGGGTGCTGGCCCGGCGCGCGGCGAGACCAACTCCGAGACCGACGTCGCTAGCTCCGGCGTCCGCGTCGGCCGATAGACGACGGCCGCAACGTCCAATGCGACCAGATAGCGGTCGATCGCTTCAGTGACCTCATGCGGGGTCGCCTGGAGGGCACGTTCGAGATACCGATCGCCCAGCGAGGCATCGCCGAGCGCTTGCCATTCAGCGAAATGCGACGCCTGGCTCTCGACCGACTCGCTGCGGCGTACCCACCGGGATTCGAGGAGTCGCTGTGCACGCAGCAACTCACGGGCTTCCACGCCATCGTCGCGCAGGTGCGTGATCTCCGCCCAGATCGTTTGCGCGGCCTCGAGCGCCCGATCCGGCGGACATTCTGCGTGCACCACAAACACTCCGAGCTCCGTCGGCGTGTAGTTCGACGCAGTCGCCGTCGAGGCCAGCCGTCGCTCGCGTACTCCGCGGTACAATCGGCACCCGCGGCCAGCGCCGAGGATCATCGCGGCGAGGTCGAGCAGGGGTGTGTCCGCGTGAAGCGCGGGGACCGTGCGCCATCCGAACACAACTTGTGTCTCGACGATGTCGCCACTCCATTCGCGATAGCGGGATTGCGGGCGACGATCGGGCTCGCCTGGTCCAGGGACACGATCGACGGCGCGATTAGGCAGCGGGCCATATTGCGCGTCAACGGCAGCGTGGACCTGATCGACATCGACATCGCCGGCGATACTCAGAATGGTGTTGCTCGGCTGATAGAAATTCCGATAGAACCCGAGCACCTGGTCGCGCGTGAACGTCCGGAGGGCATCGGGTCGTCCCATCCGCCAGCGACGGATCCGGTGGCGGTCGTAGAGCAGCGCATAGAGCCCCTCGCCCGCTAGCGCCGCGGGCGCATCCTCCTTGCGCCGCACCTCCTGCACGATCACCTCGATCTCTTTGGCCAATTCTCCGGCATCGATCGAGGAATTGGCGTACGCGTCGGCCTGGATGGCCAGGGCGTCGGCGAATCCTGCGGCCGGCACGACGGTGTAATAGCTGGTGTGATCGTAGATCGTGTGGGCGTTGAGATACCCGCCGGTCGCTTTGGTTGCGCGCGCGATCTCGCCCACTCCGCGCGTCGGCGTCCCTTTGAAGTACATGTGCTCGAGCACGTGCGCGATGCCGACCACGTCGTCGCTCTCGTCGAAGTAGCCAGCCCGTACATATGTGACGATGGCGACGGCCGGTGCCGCCGTGTCACGCTGCACCAGCAGGGTCAGGCCGTTAGGAAGGGTGGTGTGGACGGGCAAGAACGGCGGGGGTTGGGGGGTCCGAACACTATAACGGCGGGATCCGGGGTCCGGGATCCGCGAGATAAAACCGAAGGGCCAGTGACGGTGCGCTGTCACTGGCCCTGTGGTTTGTTCCCCCGGACCCCGGATCCCGGACCCCGCGTTTTACCGTCCTTCTCACTTCACTATGCGCAGCAACCCCGCGTCTGCGCTTCCGCGAATGAAGCTCTCAGCGTCGCGCGTGGGAATCTGCATCCCGGTGACGGATAGTCCGCGGCGCGCCTCACTGATCATGTACTCGGCGATCGATCGACCCGTGTGGTCCGCCGTGTCGCGCATCTCGGAGACAATCTCATCCCACGTGCCCACATACTCTCGACCGTTCTGCACGACCTCGTGCGACTCGGTGTCGCGCTGGCCCGCGAGGTCCGTCAACAAGGCACCGAACAACTCGAGCTGGTGTCGAGCCTCGTTCTGCGCCTCATCCGCCGCCTTCTGCTCGATCTCGGCCAGCATCTCGTCGATGTCGTCGCCGTCGCCGGAGAGCTCCGCCAGGCGCGCGTCCCACGGCCGCAACTCCGGGTCATCGTCCGCCAAGCGATAGACACTTTTCTTCAGTTCGACGAGGCGCCAGATCCCGAGCTCATCCCAGTGATCGTCGGGCGACGTCTGATCGAGATGATACAGGGCGGCCTCATACTCCCCGCGATCGTAGAGGATGTTGCCGAGGTACACCCGCGCTTCGCTGTGATCGCCATCCAGTTGGAGGGCGCGACGCAGCGTCGCGACGGCCTTGTCATCCTCCCCCATCCGGTGCTGCGCGTAGCCGATGCAGGCAACCGCTTCGGCTGAGTCCGGCACCTGCTGGACCGCGATGTCGAAGAACTCTCGAGCATCTTCGATCAGCCCCTCGCGGAATAGCGCGCGCCCGACCTGCAGCATCAACTCGACGTCGTCTCTGTAACCGAGCTCGAGAATGCGGCGGAAACTCTTCAACGCCGCAGCCTGTTGGCCAAACTTGAGCAGCGTCTCACCGATACCGGCGAGGGCGTCCTCGTGCTCCGGGTCCAGCACGAGTGCCTCTTCGAAGCTCTTGCGCGCCCAAGCGTACTCTTCGCGCGCGAGGCGCGCGTATCCAACCCCCACGTGGAGCTCCACCGCGTTCGGATAGAGCGTGAGTCCCTCCCGCAGCACGTCGAGCGCCTCATCATAGTGCCCCTCATTGTACAGCTGATGGGCGCGCTCATCGTACTCTTCGGAACTCAGAAATGGGGTCGGCATATCTCCGGGAGCCTCCATCGCATGAGGGTCTGCCTATTGTACCATTCCGACATGCCCGAGTTCAACGGGCCAGGTCCTACACGTTCCGAGCGGTCCTCCACTTGGCGGCTGGTTTCGCGTCCGGGACCACGCACCGCGGCCCGGACGTTGGTCACGGCCCCTATATAAACTAGACGCGTCGACCGCCCGTCCATCACGGCCCGCTGCGCGGGCCGAAAAAGGAGAACCACAGAAAGTAGAGAGTAGACGTCTGCCACAAACCTCGGGGGCCGGCTCCGGCGTCGAATGGGCAAGGTCTAGCCGTACCAATAGCCGTACGATATCAAAGGACACGAGAGCCGACCCCTGCAGGGACCGGTTCCTCTACTTTCTTACAAGATCGTAGCGCGTTCCTTGCGCAGCCCGTTGCAGCCGTTTCACCACTTCACTGAGGAATGTCCATGTTCATACTGTCTCGCCCGCGGTCGGTTGTGAGCAGTCTTGCCGCGCTCCTCCTGTTGCCGTTGACGGCGGGCGCTCAGTCCGTCGGACTATCCGGCACACGTGTGTCCACGAGCGGCACTGACTCGCGACTCTCCGCCGTGCCGGTCACGGCACCGGTGGCGATCGCGCCGGTGGCCTCCTCGGAAGGGCCGGCCAGCGGGACGCCAACAGCGCAGTTTGACGTCGATCCACTTCCCACTTCGACATCCGCGCAGATCAGTGCGCAGGACCCGACCCAGACAGGGTCCCCAGCTACTGCCGAATCCGGTCCCACATCCGCTTCGGCGACTGCCGGGATCCATTCGGCATCGGCACACCGCCTCTCGCGACAGGGAGATGGCCGCCCTAGCCGACAACAACCACGGCGGCTTCGGGACGGACGGTGTGCTCATGATCGTGGGCGGCGCAGGGTTCATCGCCGGGCTGATCATCGGTGGTGGCGGGGGCACGGCAATCGCCGTCGCAGGAGCGGTCGTCGCTCTTTACGGCCTATACTTGTATCTCCGCTAATTGCAAAGACTTAACAGGCAGACAAAACGCCTGGCTTCTCTCCTGGACGAGTCGAGCTCAACGGTTGCCGGCCTGTTCTGCTGGGCGTCTTGCACTATATGGCGCGGACGCCGGACGAGCCCAACAGGGTACACCACGTCTTCACCCTCGGCGCCAAGCTCGTGACCGCATTGGCAGCGCTGGCGACCGTGCTCGGCTACGTCCACAGCGTTGGCCTCGACGGCTCGACGACTCGCCGGACCGTCGGCACCTTCGGGGCTGCCTGGGTCGGGATCACGCCTAGCGTCGACACCATGTCGGCACTGGGTGACACCTTACACTTGGCCGCCACGGTCACGGATCGACATGGGACGGCACTGGTCGGCGCCACGATCGCGTGGAGCGCGTCGGACTCGATCGTCGCATCCGTGGTTGACGGACAAGTGATCGCACACCGGCCTGGCACGACAACGATCACGTCGACGGTGGGCGAGTTGGTCGCCCGCGCGGTTGTCGTCGTGCGCCCACGCGTCGCGGCGCTGCACCTGGCAAGTGACAGTGCCGTCAATGTCTCCGAGGGCGATGCGCGGGTCGTTTCGCTGCGTGGGACCGACGCGCGCGGCCACGTCCTCGCGCTTGGTGATCAGCGGGTCACCTGGCGGAGCGGCGACACGCTTGTTGTCGTCGTCGATACCACCGGGCGACTCTCCGGCATCGCCGCCGGCCGCACCACGGTCTCTGCCTCCGTCGCCGGGGTCTCCGCCCAGATGCCTGTCACAGTCATCGCCCAGCCTGGGTCGATCAGCATCGTCGGTGGGACGGGTCAGGAAGCGCCAGCGGGCACGATCCTGCCTACGCCCGTCGTCGTGCGCTTGGTGTCGAAGCGCGGTCGGGCCCTGGGCGGCATCCCGATCCACTTTCGACGGATGGACGCTGCAGGAGCGGTCGACCTGGCCCCGGTGATGACGGACGGCGATGGAAAGGCACGGACATCGTGGCGATTAGGAGACTTCCCGGGACGACAGCATCTTACCGCGGCGGTCGATGGACTGGACAGCACGGCGAGCGTCGTCGCCGAAGCGGAGCCGGTCGCCGCGAACACGCGTATTATGTTGTTCCACGACGCGCAGCAGGGAGCGATTGCGACTGCATTGGGTGAGGCAGTGGGCATCCGACTCACGGATTCGAGCGGCCGTGCACTGGCGAATGTCCCATTACAATGGGAAACTCTCGACAGCGGCACGGTGAAGGCCGGCGCGTCACGTTCGGATTCACTGGGCGAGGCCACCGCGGTCTGGGTACTCGGGCCAGTCGCTGGCCGTCAGCGACTGCGCGCGTCGGTCGGCAACGGCCGGCTCGTGCGACCCGCACTGTTCCACGCGATGGCAGTCCCCGGCCCCGCTGCGGCGATCCGTGTGGTCGGCGGGGCAGGTCAACACGGCACATGCGGGACGCTGTTGGCCAAGCCAATCGCCGTGCGCATCAGCGACGCCGCTGGGAATGCGGTGGCGGGCGTCCGAGTGGCGTTCACGCTCAGCGGCGGATCAGTACCCGACAGCACGCCCACGACCGATTCTCTCGGCATCGTCAGAACCCATTGGACGCTGCCCACGGCGTCGCGGGCGGAAGTGGCGCACCTGCTCGCCCGCGTCGACGGGGTCGTGCAGCCAGCCGACATCGCGGCGAATGTCCTCGTCAAGCCCAAGGGGACGTCGGCCAACACGCATCATCGACGCGCCGCGTAGTGGAGGCGGCGGTGTCGGTCGAGCTCCGATGAGTGCGCGAGTCGCCGTAGTCCTCGGAGGAGGGGGACTCAAAGGCTTCGCGCATATCGGTGTCCTGCGTGCGCTCGCCGAGGCCGGGATCACGCCGTCGCTCTATGCCGGCACGAGCATCGGAGCGCTGATCGCGGCGGCCGGCGCGACCGGGATGCCGACCGAGAAGATGGCCGAGCACGCACGACAACTCCAGCGTCGCGACCTGTTTCGCCTGAACCACTTGGGCATGCTGATGGAACGCCGTCGCGTCACGTCGATCTACGATGGCGCCCCACTGCGTATGCTCTGCGAAGCGAATGTGCCTTCTGGCACGTTCGAGGATCTCCCAGTTCCGGTGCTGGTGAACACCTTCGACGTGCAGAGCGGCATCCAGATCGTGTGGGGCCTGCCGGGACTCCGCGATGTCACCGTGAGCGACGCCGTCTATGCATCCTGCGCGCTGCCCGGTTTTTTCCCTCCGGGTCGGGTCGGTGGGCGCCTGTGCATCGATGGGGGCACTGTGGACAACCTCCCGGTGCAGATCGCTGCTGCGGGCGCCGACGCCGTGATTGCCGTCGATGTCGGCAGCACCGACTTGACTCACGCGGATGGGATTGGGGGGCAGGGATTCGCAGCGATTTACATGCGGGCCGCCACCGCCATGATGCACGCGCTGCAACTCGTGCCCCTGACGCGCTGGCACGGTCCTCCCATGCTGCTCATTCGGCCCCGCATTGCAGACGTCGGCTGGCTGAGCTTTGCGCACACCGACGAGCTGATTGCCGAAGGTTATCGATCCGCGACAGAAGCCTTAGCGAATTGGGACGACGTCTTGGCCGCCCCAGGCGGAGTCTTCCCGCAGCGACGCGTGCGCGTGCTCGTCGATCGAGGCACGTGTACCGGCTGCGGTCTCTGCGCGGCACTCTCGCCGAACGAAATGGGAATCGACGCCAGTGGCCACGCGTATCCCCGCGCCGACTGTTTTCAGTGGTCTCCCGCCGATGGCGATTTCGTCCCCCAATGCCCGGTGGGCGCGCTCTCGGTGGTGAACCGGGATGGCGGACGTCCGGCACCGACCGTGAGCGCGGCGTCCGCCGTCAACCACGACGTCGCCGAAATCGGCCTGGACGACGACGATCCGTAACGGCCGCTGCGCGGTCGTAGAAAGGAGAACCGCGGAAAGGAGAAAGGAGACAGCCGCGTTCTTGCCGAGGACCGGTAAGGGCGACGCCATGTGTCGCCCATGGATGCCGCACCGCCCGTACGGCGCAACGCGGCCTCACAGCGGGGCCTAGGCTGGCGTCTTCCCCACCAGCTGCCGCAGGACGTACAGCAGGATACCGCCGTGGCAATAGTAGGCGATCTCCTCGGGCGTGTCGACACGCGCGACGACGGGGAAGGTGCGATTGCCGCCCTTGGCGTCATGGACGCGCACGGTGAGGCGCGCACGCGGCCGGAGCGAATCCGAGAGTCCCTCAATGTCAAACGTCTCGAAGCCGGTGAGCCCGATCGTCTGGCGAGTCGCGCCGTCGACGAACTCGAGCGGCAGGATTCCCATGCCGACGAGATTCGACCGATGAATGCGCTCGAACGACTCGGCGATGACCGCCCTCACGCCGAGCAATCGCGTTCCCTTCGCCGCCCAGTCCCGGGATGACCCAGTGCCGTACTCCTTGCCGGCGATCACGATCAGGGGGACCTGCGTGCGCGCGTAGGCAACGGCGGCATCGTAGATCGACGTGGGGGCGCCCGACGGATCGGTGCGCGTCCACCAGCCTTCAGTCCCCGGGGCCAGCTCGTTGTGCAGGCGGATGTTCGCGAAGGTGCCGCGCACCATCATCTCGTGGTTGCCGCGCCGCGCACCGTACGAGTTGAAGTCCGCCCGCTCCACGCCGTGCGCGACCAGCCATTCGCCGGCCGGGCTCTTCGCGGGAATCGAGCCAGCCGGGGAGATGTGATCCGTGGTGATCGAGTCGCCCAGCATGGCGAGTGCGCGGGCACCGGTGATCGGCGACACACCCGTCGGCGTGAGCGTCATGCCATCGAAGTACGGCGGATTCTTGACGTACGTCGACGCGTCGTCCCACGCGTACCGGTCGCCGGTGGGCACCGGCAGCCCGCGCCAGCTCTCGTCGCCCGCGAACACGTCGCCGTACTCGTGCAGGAACATCCCGCGCTTCACCGACCTGAGCATCTCGGTCTCGACGTCCGTTGGCGACGGCCACACATCACGCAGGAAGACTGGGCCGGCGCGCCCCACGCCGAGGGGCTCGGTCGTGAGATCGATGTCCATCCGGCCAGCGAGCGCGTACGCCACGACGAGCGGAGGCGAAGCCAGGTAGTTGAACCGCGTCAGCGGGTTGACCCGACCCTCGAAGTTGCGGTTCCCCGACAACACTGCGGCGACCACCAGGTGATTCGCCTCCACCGCGTCAGCGATGGGCTGCGCCAGTGGTCCGGAGTTCCCGATGCACGTCGTGCAGCCATAGCCGACAACGTGGAAACCGAGCGTCGCCAGCGAGTCGAGGACCTGGGCCTGTCGCAGGTAATCGGTTACGACCTTTGACCCGGGCGCGAGGCTGGTCTTGACCCACGGCTTCACGGAGAGTCCCGCGGCGACGGCGTTGCGGGCCAGCATACCCGCTGCCAGCATGACCGATGGATTGGACGTGTTGGTGCAGCTCGTGATGGCGGCGATGACGACATCGCCATGGTGCAAGGTGAATCGCTTGTTGCCCACCTCGCACGGCACGCCGCCCGCGAGATGCTGCGGCTGGTCACCGCCTTCGTTCTCCTCACGCATCACGGCGCGTTGGACGTCGCGTCCGGCATCGGCGAGCGCCGCCGCGGGACGGCGCGCCGCGGTCGCAGCACCCATCCGGTCCACCTCGGACTGCAGCGCCTCGCGGAACATCGCCTTCGATCGGGCGAGGGGCACGCGATCCTGCGGCCGCTTGGGGCCCGCCAGGCTCGGCTCAACGGTTCCGAGATCGAGTGCGAGCGAGTCCGCAAAGACGGGGTCGGACATGTCATCCGTGCGGAACGTCCCCTGCAGCTTGCAATAAGCCTCGACCAGGCGAACCTGTTGCTCCGACCGTCCCGTGAGGTGGAGATACGACAGCGTTTCCGCATCGACGGGGAAGAACCCCATCGTAGCGCCGTACTCCGGCGCCATGTTGGCGATCGTCGCTCGGTCCGCGAGAGAGAGACTCGACAAGCCCGCGCCGAAGAACTCCACGAACTTGCCGACGACTTTCTTCTGGCGGAGCATCTGCGTCACGGTCAGCACGAGATCCGTCGCACTCGCACCCGGGGGGAGCTTGCCGTGCAGGCGGAACCCCACGACCTCCGGGATCAGCAACGACAGCGGCTGACCCAGCATTGCAGCCTCCGCCTCGATGCCACCGACGCCCCACCCGAAGACGCCGAGCCCATTGATCATCGTCGTGTGGGAATCCGTCCCGACGAGCGAGTCCGGGTACGCAAACACGCCCGCGTCCGTACGATTGGTGAAGACGACGGGCGCGAGATATTCGAGATTGACCTGATGGACGATCCCCGTGTCAGGCGGGACGACGCGAAAATTGCGAAAGGCCGTCTGGCCCCAGCGCAGAAACGCATACCGCTCCTGATTGCGCTCGAATTCGAGGCGCGCATTGATCAGGAACGCCGCGTCGGAACCGTACTCGTCGACCTGCACGGAGTGATCGATCACGAGGTCGACGGGCTGGAGCGGGTTGATACGTGTGGGGTTTCCACCCAGCCGTGCAATCGCATCCCGCATCGCGGCGAGATCGACGACCGCCGGCACACCGGTGAAGTCCTGCAGCAGCACACGGCTCGTCCGGAACGCGATCTCACGGTCAGCGGGACGGGTGACGTCCCAAGCGGCGACCGCTTCGATGTCCGCGCGTTTGACGAACGCCCCATCCTCATTGCGCAGCAGGTTCTCCAGGAGGATCTTCAGGCTGAATGGCAGGCGGTCCACCGTCGATCCACGGACGCTGCGCAGGGCGTCGAGGCGATAGACGACGTACGACTCGCCGCCAACGTCGAGGGTCGCGCGGCTGTGAAATGAGTCGGAGTTGGTCATATGAAAAAGATAATCGATCCGCCCGCCCGGACTGCGTGAACACGCGACGCCACTGCCTGCGTTCTCGATGCCACAGCCACCCGCGCTCGACGTCGCTTCGCTGACGCTCGATCTCGTCCGCGTCCCGTCACTCACTGGGTCCGAGGGGGACGTCGTTGGGACGGTCGAGGCATTCCTCCATCAACGGGAATGGACCGTACGGCGGATCCCCGTGTCTACGGGACGCGACGACCTCCTCGCGACGGCGTCCGACGCCCCGACGGTGACGTTATCCACACATTTGGATACCGTGCCGCCCTACATCCCCCCGCGCGTCGAGGGAAATCGCCTCTATGGGCGAGGCGCGTGCGACGCGAAAGGCATTGCCGCGGCCATGATCGTCGCGGCCGAGCGGTTGCGGGCACGCGACATACCGGTCGCGCTGCTGTTCGTCGTCGGTGAGGAGACGGTGCATGACGGTGCGCTCGCCGCGAACGCCGTCACGACGTCGAGTCGTGCATTGATTGATGGGGAGCCGACCGAGAGCAAGCTCGCCGTCGGAACGAAAGGCGCGCTACGCGCCATCGTCCGCACGGCCGGACGGGCTGCACACTCCGCCTATCCGGAGCTCGGACGGTCGGCGACACGCGCGCTCGTGCAGCTCCTCGCGGACCTCGACACGCTGTCCCTGCCCACTGATCCGCTGCTGGGTGCGACGACCATCAACATTGGCGCGCTCTCCGGCGGTGTTGCCGACAACGTCGTCGCCCCGTCGGCAGAGGCGCGACTGATGATCCGGCTCGTAAGCCAGGTGGATGACGTCGAGGCGCGGCTGCGCCGTTGGGTTGAGGCGCGCGGCACGATCGAATTCGGTGCGATGGTACCACCGGTCCGGCTCCGGACGGCCCCGGGCTTCGAGACCAGCGTCGTCGCGTTCGCGACCGACATCCCGTGCCTCACGAACTGGGGCGAACCGTACCTCTTTGGTCCCGGCTCCATTCATCACGCGCACACCGACGGTGAATACATCGAGCTGGACGAGTTGCTGCGCGCCGTCGATGCCTACGAGCGTCTCGTACTCCACGCCGCGGCCGCTACGCGGCCGAGAGGGTAGAACCACAGAAAGTAGAAAGGAGACGACCGCAATCCTTGCCCCAAACCGGTAGGGCGACGCATGCGTCGCCCGTCACCACCGCCCGTACGATCCTGTAATGCGGGACGGGTGCCGATTCGTCTATCGATTCGACGGCGGCAGGGAGGATCCGCCGCCCGAGTCCCGAACCGATGGCGCGGCCGTGTCCAGTCCACCGTTTCGTGTCACGCGCGCTGCAAACACGGCAAAGGATGTGTCGTTTGGCATCGCGTTGACGGTGATCTGACCGGGGAGAAACGCATCCCCGGAGCTCTCGAGTGATACGATGTGCGGACCGGGATCCACGCGCACGACCAGAGGCGTGAAGCCGAACGTGCGCCCATCAACGCGCACGCGCGCGGCACCGCCGCGAACGACGACGTGGATGTACGCCGATGCGTCGGCATTGGCGTCTGACGGCGCAGCTTGCGCCGGGAAGAGCGTCGGATCCACTGCGACTGGCTCACGCCCGCGCGAGCGGGCGTTGGACGGCGCGTTGGCGTTCAGATCGAAGGTCGTGTCGACGTTGAGGACGGAGTCCGGCGGTGCCGGCGTCGTGTCGGTGTGCGGGAGAGGCGCTGGTGTCGCCAGGCTTGGCAGGATGCCGGGGTGCAGCACACCCACGACCCCCGCGATGATCGCGAGAGCCACGAATGTGAGGGCGATGACCATCTTCGTGCCTGGACTCAAGCCACCTGCCTGGGCAGGCTCCATCACGATTGGCACCGAGGTGCGCGTGCCGGTCGCCACGGGTCGCCGCCCGGATAGGGCCTCCACAAAAGACGTCGCCGTCGCGAAACGCGCCGTCGCGTTCTTGTGCATCGCCCGTTTGATCGCGAGATCGACGAATGGAGGCAGCGACGGCTTGATCGACGAGGCGTTCGGCACCTCGGCCGTCAGATGGAGCTTCAACAGGTCCTGGACTCGCACCGTCTCGAAGGGGCGGTGGCCAGTCAGCATCTCGAACGCCATGACCGCCAGCGCGTATTGATCCGCCCGGGCGTCGATCTCTTCCCCTCGCCACTGCTCCGGCGACATGTAGCCAGGTGAGCCGATGACCGCGCCGGAGGCGAGCGGGGTCTCGCCAACCCCCAAGCCTCTCGCGATACCGAAGTCGGACACCATCGCGTGGCCGCTGTCACTGATCAAGACGTTCGCGGGCTTGATGTCGCGGTGCACGACGCCCTGGCCGTGGGCGTAGTCGAGGGCGCTCGCGACGTCCTTGAGAATCTCCGTCGCGTGGATGAAGTCGAGCGACCGGTGGCCTTCCAGCATGTCCTCGAGCGTTCCCCCGCGCACCAGCCGCATGGTGTAATACGCAACCGTATTGCGCTGGCCGACGCCGAAGATCGGGACGACATTGGGATGGTCGAGTCGCGCGGCGAGCTTGGCCTCACGCTCGAAGCGCGCATATGACTCGGGGGAGAGGACGGGATCGAGCGCGAGCACCTTGAGGGCGACCTCGCGGTCGAGCGCCAGCTCGAGCGCGCGGAAGACGATCCCCATGCCGCCTCGACCGAGCAACTCGATCAACCGATACGCATCCCCAATCGCTTCCTGCAATCGGAGACGGATGCGCTCGGTCTGCTCGGCGACGTTGGCTCCGGAGGGCGTAGCACCGCACCGGGGGCACGTCGACGCGCCGGTCACCATCGTCGACCCGCATCGTGTGCAGACCCCAGGGAGCCCTGCGGGCGTAGTTACGGCCGCCGGCGAAGCATCTCGAGGGTTGCTAGCACTCCCGGTCACAGGGCTCCGCTAGGCGAAGTTGCCGACCCACCGCTCGCGCGATCATCGCGGGCAGCAGCTCGGCTCGGTTTGTTCAACAACTTCTGAGGGTTGACGGCCTCAACCAGAGGGACGTAACTGCCGGGGCTGGTCAGAATGACCGAAGGACGAGTGGCTAGGGACTGGTGGCTAGTGACTGGTGAACAAACTTCAGGGCCAGTGACATGTCGCGGTCGGTGGCCCTATGGTTTGTCCTAGCCGGTAGCCGCTAGTCCCTAGCCCCTTGCCTTTGCCAATCCCGCCGCGACGACTCCTGATCGAGCTCTATGACGCCGCCGTTGCGGGCGCGCTCCCCGAAACGGCGACGCGAACCGCGGTGGCGGCCCTCGCCGTCCCACAACCGACTCGCGTTCATATCATTGCTATCGGCAAGGCCTCGGTCGCGATGACGGCTGGCGCACTGCGCGCGCTGGGTGAGGTCGGGATCGCACCGGCCGGCGGGGTCGTCGTGGCACCCGCACCGCTGGGCGGCCGACGCGATACAGAGCCGCTGCTCGCCGGCGAACCGCTCGGCACCCAGAGCTCACACGCGACCCCAAGTCGAAGGGCCACCGGCGCAGCTGAACGGGTTGCGCCGCTGCAGCTGGTGTTCGGCGACCATCCCGTGCCCACTGGCGGGTCGTTTGCGGCTGCGGCGGCAATCGGTGAAGCCGTCGCGGCAGTCAACACCACCGATCTCGTCCTGGTCCTGGTGTCTGGCGGCGGATCCAGTCTTGCTGCCGCGCCTGCGCCCGACGTCCCCGGACTCACACAGTCCGACATTGGGACCTTGTACAGTGTGTTGCTCGCTTCGGGCGCAGACATCCATCTCGTCAACAGCGTGCGGAAGCGGTTCGCCCGATGGACGGGCGGGCGACTTGCCGCTGCGGTCGCCCCCGCGCAGGTCCAGTGTCTCGCAGTCTCCGACGTCCCTGGCGACGACCTCGGCATCATTAGCTCCGGCCCGGCCGTGGGTGACGCCGTACCAGCGGGTACACTGCTCGCGGCTCTCCGCGCCAGCGGCCTCTGGTCGCAATTGCCTCCGTTGGCGCAACGCCACCTCGACGCCGCAGCTGCCGGCCGTGTAGCCGATACCCTCAAGCCAGATGCACCGGCGCTCCAGCACGTTTCGGCGCGCGTCATCGTGAGCAATCACCACGCACTGGCGTCTGCGGCCGATCGTGCCCGCGCCGCAGGGATCGACGAGGTGACGATCGAGTCCATGCCGATCACGGGCGAAGCCGCCATTGCAGGGGTCCGCATGGCGAGCGATCTCATCGCACGGCGCAAGCGCGCGCGCGGCCCTCACATCTCCCGATGTGTACTCTGGGGTGGCGAGACGACGGTCACGATCCATGAAGGCTCGGGCGCGGCGCTCGACGGAGGCACGACAGCGTCCCCCCTCGGCGGCCGATGCCAAGAGCTCGCCCTCGCGGCCGCACGATCGCTCGCCGACGCTGACGAGCGAGCCGCAGGCATCACCTTGCTGGCGGCGGGCACGGACGGGCGGGATGGGCCGACCGACGCGGCGGGCGCCATCGTCGATCGCGGGACCTGGCGGACGATCGCCACAGCGGGTCGCGACCCGGCGCGCGACCTGGCGCGCCACGATTCGCACCACGCACTCGATGCGGCCGGCGCACTGTTTCGCCCAGGCCTCACCGGCACGAATGTGATGGACGTCGCGATCGGACTACTTTTGTAAGCGATGCATCGCACATTCACGGTCGGTCTCGTCCAAGCATCGGTCGGCGCGGACGCCGCCGCCAACCTCACGACCGCCGCGGCCGCGATCCGACAGGCCGCGTCGCGTGGGGCGCAGATCGTGTGCCTGCAGGAGCTCTTCACCTCGCGCTATTTCTGTCAGGCCGAGAAAGGCGAGCGGTTCGAATTGGCGGAACCGATCCCGGGCCCGACGACTGCGACCATGCAGGTACTCGCGCGCGAGCTCGAGATCGTATTGATCGTGCCGTTGTTCGAGCGGCAAGCGGCGGGCATCTATCGCAATTCGGCGGCGGTCATCGACGCCGACGGCACGTTACTCGGTGTATACCGGAAGATGCACATTCCGGACGATCCGTTGTTTTACGAGAAGTACTATTTCACTCCGGGTGACGCGACACAGGATGAGGGCGGGACGACGCCGGGTGCTGCTGGCGGATTTCGCGTCTGGCAGACACGGTTCGCGAAGATCGGTGTTTTGATCTGCTGGGATCAGTGGTATCCAGAAGCCGCTCGCATCACGAGTCTGCTGGGCGCCGAGATCCTGTTCTATCCGACGGCCATCGGCTGGCATCCGGCGGAGAAAGGCCAGTTTGGCGCGGCCCAGGTTGACGCGTGGCGGACGATTCAGCGAAGCCACGCGATCGCCAATGGCGTGTATGTCGCAGCACCCAATCGGGTCGGCCACGAGCCGGAGCCCGGCACCGACGGCCTCGAATTCTTCGGCCACTCGTTCGTCTGCGATCCCTTCGGACGCATCATCGCTGAGGCGGGTACGCATCCGGAGGTAGTTGTTGCGACCTGTGAGACCGCCATCATCGAGGATACCCGCCGCAATTGGCCGTTCTTGCGCGATCGTCGGATCGATGCGTACCGGCCAATCCTGGGGCGATACCTTGGCTAACAGAATGCCGGCCGAATGGGAGCGGCACGCCGCGACCTGGGTGAGTTGGCCGCACCACGAACCCGACTGGCCGAGCAAGCTCGACGCGGTACGCTGGGTATATGCGGAGATCGTGCGGGTGCTCGCCGCGCACGAGCGGGTCGAGATCCTCGTGCAGGACGCCACGATCGAAGAGGAGGCGAAGGCCGCGTTGACCGCGCACGCGGTCCCGGCGGATGGCTATCGCCTGCATCGAGTGCCCACAGACCGCGCGTGGCTACGTGATACAGCTCCCACGGCAGTCGAAATCGACGGAGGGCGGATCGCGCTCGTTCGATGGCGGTTCAACGCGTGGGCCAAGTACGACAATTACCAGCAAGACGCGGCCGTTGCTCCCGCGATCGCCCAGCTGACGTCACTTCCCTCGATCGAGGCCGCGCGACCCGACCAGGCGGCGCTACTCGTGCTCGAGGGCGGCGCGATCGACGTCAACGGCGAGGGCTTGCTGCTGGCAACCGAAGAGTGTTTGCTCTCGGACGTGCAGGTCCGCAATCCCGGCCTGACGCGGGAGGGATACGAGGCAGCTCTTCCGCGACTATCTCGGCGTGCGCCAGACGCTCTGGCTTGGCGCAGGCTGTGCAGGGGACGATACCCACGGACACGTGGACGATGTCGCGCGATTCGTGGCACCTGACGTGATCGCACTGGCCTACGAGGACGATCCGGCGGACGAGAATCACGCCGCCTCCGAGGACAACCGCCGGCGGCTCGAGCTCGCCGGCGGCGACGACGGTGCGTTTCGGATCATCCCGGTGCCATATCCCCGAGCGGTCCTGATGCAGGGACAACGGCTGCCTGCCAGCTACCTCAACTTCTACATCGCCAACGATGTGGTGCTGGTGCCGACCTTCAACGATCCACAGGATCGCGTGGCGCTCAACACCTTCACCGCGCTCATGCCGGACCGTCAGGTGGTTGGGATCCATGCGGTAGACCTCGTGTGGGGCTTTGGTACCATCCATTGCCTCACGCAGCAGCAGCCGCTGCAAGGGTCGCCGCGGTGAGTGACGCTGGCCGGTGCGGCGCGCGACGCCTGCGCGGCGTCCGCGTCGCTTGCCTGTGGGTTGCGCTCGCTACGTGCAGTTTCAGCGCGCGCCTCGCGGCGCAGAACCGCACCGTCGCAAACCTCGTGGTCGGCGACGACGCGGTGGTCGTGCAAGCCGGACCGAACAAAGAGGTCTACATCGGCGTGGGCACCAACACGCAGACATCCACGGTGAAGGCTCCTGCCCCGGCTGTCGACGAGTTCGTGGCGGAGGCGGAGGCGATTATTCGCCTCGGGGGTCGGAAGATCCCGTCGACGACGATCGACCGGCCCGTCCTCCAGGAGGGCGCCGGCGGACGTGCGTTATCCGTGACACGCCACCTGGAGCGACAGCACGGCGAGACGCAGGTGGGCTACCACTTCTTCGTGTCCGACTCGCTGTCGGGCTACGTCGTGCCCGCGACCCCTGACGAGACCAAAGCCGTGTTGCTCGCACTCCACCGCGCCGCAAGGGTCGCGAACGCCTGGAAACAGGACAGTACGCAGACGCCGTCGAAGTAGGTGACGACCGCCTACGTCACCGCGGTCCTGTTCGTCGCGACGCGCGCGCCGAGTGCTGGCCACCCGCCACCCGCTGGGTCGGCGCCACGATGCCGTGGCCGCAGGCTGCCCCTGATCGTCGCTTTCCGATGATCGTTGCGCTGGCGCTGCTGTGCGCCCTTCAGCTCCCAGACACGGCCACTCCCGCCACGGGCACAGATGGGTTGGCGACGATCGACCGCGTCGTCGCCCACGGTCTATCGGCTGGCGGGTATCCGGGGGCGGCCGTGGTGGTGGGGCGACATGACCGGACGCTGCTCGTCCGCGGGTATGGCCGCCTCAGTTGGGGTGCTCCTGCGCCGGCCGTCGACCCGTCCATGACCATGTACGATCTGGCCTCACTCACCAAGGCATTGGCGACTGGCATCGCGGCGATGGTGCTGTACGATCACGGCCGGCTGGACCTCGACGCGCGGGTTGATCACTATCTGCCACACTGGCGTGGTGGTGGGCGTGAGCAGGTGACCATCCGCGACCTGCTCGTCCATTGGTCCGGCTTGCCGGCAGGGCGAGAGCTGTGGCGCGTGGCGCATTCGCCGGCGGCGGCTCGCCGAGCCGTGCTCGCGACACCGCTGGAGCTGCTGCCGGACACGCGCTACGTGTATTCCGATCTCGGATCCGACGTCATGGGCTTCGTCATCGAGGCGATCGTACACGAGCCGCTCGACGTCTATCTGGCCCGGCACGTGTACGGACCCCTCGGACTGCGACACATCGGCTTTCGACCACGCGGGCGCGACCTGCACCACGTCGCGTGGACCGATGCGCCGCGCGGGAAGGTCAGCGACCGCAATGCACGAGTCATGGGCGGCATCGCCGGCCACGCAGGGTTGTTCGCATCTGCCACTGATGTCGCCGCGCTGGCCCAGATGATGTTGCGCGGCGGCGTGTATCACGGCGTCCGAATCGTGAGCGATACGACCATCGCGCGCTTCACGACGCGCACAGCAGGCACCCGCGCGCTGGGGTGGGACACCTGCGCCGGCGGAGCGAGCTGTGGACAATACATGGATACATGCGCGTACGGACACACCGGCTATACCGGCACCTCGGTGTGGATCGATCCCGACCACGACCTATTCGTAGTCGTCTTGACCAACTGGGCAGACGGCACCGCGGTCCACCCCACGGGCCCGTCAGCGATCCTGGCGGACGTGCGAGCCGACATCGCCGATCTCGCGGAAGCCATTGTTGCGTCGGGGCCGACCGGCCCCATTCCGCCACCTGCGCTCGTCGCATTACGGTCCGACGGGCAACGGGGATGGTTCACCGGTAGGGACTAGGAGCTGGTGGTTGGTAACTAATCGCGGGGCCAGCGGCGGCGACGTCTGACTAGCCTCACGTTTGTGCACCAGCTACCAGCCACCCTTTATCTTTTCTCCATGCACCCTCCCGCTGTCACATTGCTGAGTGGCGGGCTGGACTCGACCACGCTCTTGGCCTCGGTGTTACGCGAAGGGTATCGGGTGACCGCCTTGACGTTCCGCTATGGCCAGCGGCACGAGCACGAAGTCCGGGCGGCCGCACGCATCGCCGCGCACTACCGTGTCTCCCACCGTGTCGTCGAACTCGACCTGCGCGCGCTCGGCGGGTCGGCGCTGACGGCCGACGATATCCCGGTACCCAAGGACCGGCCTGTGGCCGACTTGGGATCCGACATTCCGGTGACATACGTCCCGGCGCGCAACACCATCTTTCTGTCGTTTGCGCTCGCGTGGGCAGAGGTGATCGGGGCACAGGACGTCTTCATTGGCGTGAACGCGCTCGACAGCAGTGGCTACCCGGATTGCCGGCCCGAATTCATCGCCGCATTCCAGCACATGGCGAACCTGGCGACCCGAGCGGGCGTGGAAGGACGCGCGAGGATTCGGATTCGCGCACCGCTCATCGGCATGACTAAGCGCGACATCGTGCTACTGGGGCGCGCGCTGGGCGTCGATCACGCCATGACGACGAGCTGCTACGATCCCGATCCTTCGGGGGCGGCGTGCGGGCGCTGCGACGCGTGTCTCCTACGGCTCCGAGGGTTTGCCGAAGCAGCCATCAATGACCCGATCGCGTATCAGCACCGATCACTGACTCCCGGCTGAGCATGGGCGCTTCGATGTATACCGTCAAGGAGATCTTCTATACGCTCCAGGGCGAGGGCGCACAGGCCGGACGTCCTGCGGTGTTTCTGCGCTTCGCGGGCTGCAATCTTTGGACAGGACGCGAGCAGGACCGTGCGCGCGCGGTCTGTACGTTCTGCGACACGGATTTTGTCGGCACGGGACCCGATGGAGGGCGGTTTGCACACGCGTCCGCGTTGGCGGCGGAGGTAGATGACCGGTGGCGGTTCGGCGCCCGCGACGACCGGCAGTCGATCGGGATGCATGTGCACGCAGGCCGTCGCGTGCACGTGGACGATCAGGACGCCGCGCCCGCGGCCGCGCCGAGCACTGGTTGCGCGCCTGATCAGCGCTTTGTCGTCTGTACGGGCGGAGAGCCGCTGCTCCAACTCGACGGGCCGCTCATCGACGCATTGCATGCGCGCGGCTTCTCGATCGCCATCGAAACCAACGGCACGATCGAAGCGCCGTCGGGGATCGACTGGATCTGCGTTTCTCCAAAAGCAGATGCAGCGCTCGTGCAGCGCCGTGGCGACGAGTTGAAGCTTGTTTTTCGGCAGCTGCGCGGTGAGCCGGAGCGATTCGCCGACCTCGATTTTCGCCACTTCTTTCTGCAGCCGATGGACGGGTCCGAGATCGTGAAGCACACCCGCGACGCGGTCTCCTACTGCCTCGCGCACCCGCAGTGGCGACTGAGCCTGCAAACGCACAAACTGCTCGGCATCCGATGAGCGCGCGCAAGACGAGCGCCTCCGGTGCGCCTATGGAGGTCTACGCGGAGTTCCGCTTCGAAGCCGCGCACCGATTGCCGGGGGTACCGCCGGAACACATGTGTGCCCGCCTTCACGGTCATTCCTACTTCGTGAAGATCACCGTCAGCGGAACAGTAAATGCTGAGACTGGCTGGGTCATGGATTTCGGCCAACTTACGGCCGTCGTGGGGCCACTGCGCGAAACGCTCGACCATCGGTGCCTGAACGACATCGAGGGGCTCAGCAATCCGACGAGCGAGCATCTGGCTATGTGGCTTTGGGAACGATTGCAGCCTGCAATTCGCGGCCTCCACGCGATCGAGGTCCAAGAGATGCCTGGATTCGGATGCGTCTATCGCGGACCTTCTTCGCTCGTCTAGATTCAATGCAGATGCCCTACTGTCGAGCTCGGTTAATCACCGCGGTAGCGATCGGCGCAGCCTGCTATGTGCCCGCCGTCGGCGCACAGGCGCCGCTGCCCATCGTTCTCCGTGGCGCGCATGCGACGGACGCGTCGGACAGCGCCGACAGGCCAGACAGTGACACGGTAAACAGCTCGGGCAATTCGTCCGACCTCGCTCCAGCAGCGTCGCAGAGCAAGGCGACCGAGAGATCGACCGACCTGGCACGACCTTTTGCCATATTCAGCGCCAGTGCTCGCTCGCTTGGCGATTCCATGGTCGCCTTGGCCCGCGCCCAGATCGGACGCCGCTATCGATTCGGCGGCTCGACACCCGAGCACGGCTTCGATTGCAGCGGTCTGGTGCGGTACGTCCTAGCGGCCATGCACATCTCGGTGCCTCGTACCGCGCACGAGCAGGCACACAGCGGCGTCCTCGTCGCACGCGACACGTCGCAGTTGCGCCCCGGCGACCTCGTCACGTTTGGTTCAAAACATCGGATCTCGCACATCGGCATCTACGTCGGCGGCGGACGCTTCGTTCAAGCGAGCAGCAAGGCTGGCCGGGTCATCGAGACGCCGCTCAACCGACGCCTGGTGGAGGGCGCGAAGCCGTGGCGCGGTGCTCGTCGCGTTGTCCCGGACGACTCGACGCTCACAGCGACTGACCCCGTCATCCCTGATCGGGATGACGGCGGCTGATCGTCTTGTGCGAGCGTGATCCGGGCATGTCCGGGGGCTGCGTGACCGCGCCGGTGAGCCGGTCGACTGCCGCGCGGGTTTTCGGAAAATCCAGACGGCCCAGCGAATCCACCAGCGCCAACGCGCGCCGGCGCTTGACGTCCAGCCGTACAATGCCCGGATCGATCTGTATCGTCGGCCGCAATACGACGTCGTGCGGACGCCCCGCCGAGTCGAGCGTTGCGCACGCCACGGCCCCCCGATCCATCGGTTCGCGGAGATCGAACGGTCCGTAGTTGAGCAGGTTCCCCAGCGAATACAGGATGAGGGCACCGTGTCGCCATTCGGCGGCGCGGAGGACGTGCGGTCCATGTCCGATGACCAGACCCGCGCCGGCGTCGACTGCGGCGTGCGCGAACGCCACCGGATTGCCGCGTCGCTCGCCTCCGAAGCGCTCGAGTGAGTCGGGCGTTCGTTGCGCGTCGTGGCCTTCTGCGCCGAGGTGTGCGGTCACCACGACGCGCGGATATCGCGCAGCCACACTCGCAACGATGCGGTGGACCGTTGCTGTATCCTCGACGCCCGGCTCGGTCCACGCACTGAATCCAAGGATCGCCGTCGTGTCGCCTGATGGCGTCGCAACGAGCGTCGGCGCTGTGTCGGCGCCCGTGACGAGGAGCCCGGCACTATCGAGGAGGGCGACCGTGGTCGCAAAACCGTCTGGGCCCGCGTCGCGTGTGTGGTTGTTGGCGACATTCGCCACGACCGCGGTCGGAGTATCCGCAAGGACGCGGAGGGCGCGAGCGGCGGAGGGACTGGAACGGAGCAGATAACAGAGCTTGTGCCCTGGCAAGCATTTCTGGCCCGTGGAGGCCCCCGTGCCGATTGCCCCCTCCGCGTTGATCAACACGATGTCCGAACCGGCAACCAATGACCGCAGTCGCGCGACGAGCGACTCGGGCGGCGTGAGACGCGCCGCCAGAAGGCTCTCCGGCACCGGAAGTGAGTCCGGCACCAGCCCCGTCATGCGGTGAATCCACGCGCTATCGAGGTTGGATCCGAGGGTGACGTCACCGCCCGCGCAGATCCGCACACCGACGGGCGCTACGCGCCACGTAGAAAGGAGACCTACGGAAAGGAGAAAGGAGACAATGCATAGGGCGGGTATGGGCACGATGCTCAGGCCGCCCATACCATGCCTGGGATCCGGCTGGTAGGGGCGACGCCATGCGTCGCCCGATGTCCATCACCGTCCCCACAAGGTCGGCGGCGCGCCATCGGTGATCCACAGGGACGAGAAGGTACGGTGGGACCGCGGCCGGCGCCAACGAGGCCAAGCCGATCGTCGCCTCTACCGATTCGAGACCTGGAACAGCGTCACATCTCGACGCAAAACGCTGCCGTCGCCATTGCTGTCGTGGTCATGGACTGACGTGCGGCGCGTTCATGAGTGTCGGGAACGTCCACGCATAGTGGTGCCCGGTATTCATGATCGGCTGCCGCGTCGCGGCGTAGGCCGCCCACTGCGCATTACCGTAGATGTCGGCCATGGCGCCGAATAGGTCGTAACCCCACGTCTCGCGAGCTTGCGGCACTTTGGGGTTGGCGCCAAACGGCCACGCCGACGGGTTCTGGAGCGCGTTGAAGAGATATGTCAGCGCCTTTTCCACCAGGGCGCCGCGCGGAGTCCCCGGATCGAACAGGTTGGGGCCACCCGCATTGCGCACGACGTTCATCGCCGCAGTCAGCGGATCCAGCGCGAAGTACGTGTACCAGATGCCGCCCGAGCCGCGTGCCGTCTCCTCGGGCATGTGTCCGTCCGGCGCGATGGATGAATCGATGTGCTGCTCGATCAAGGCCGTCTCTGCGGCGAGGCCCGGCGAGTCTCCGAGGTAGTCGTCCGCTGTCACGGCGGCGAGTGAGCCCCAATCACCCCAATTGTTCTTGCGATCCTTGATGGGGTTCGCCGCCTGCGCGAGATACACGGTCCGCACCCATCGGGTGAACGCATCGCGGTCGCTCTGTGACCAGCCCGGGTAGTTCGAGAGAAGGTCGGCCGCGATGATGAACCCGACGCCGACCTCCGCCATCGAGAGTTGCCCATCGTGTCCCGTGACACCCGTATCGGTGCGCGCCCATGCAGTCAGGATGCGTTGGGCAGCATCCGCATCCGCCGCCCCATCTCCGAGCCGATACGCCAGCGCGAGGACGTACGCCGCGTCGGCATCCCCCGTGATCCCACCGGTGGCCTCGAAGAATCCCTTCTGGTCCTCGTAATACCCCGGCACGTTGTACACGGCGAGCGCGTGCGGTTGCCGACCGTGCACCCGACCGACCGAGCCGACGAGCTGCTGGTAGGCTGATGCCCACGGCTCCGCATGCGCCTGTATCCGACCGATCACGTAGTTGATCTCTTGCGTCGTATAAAACCCGCCCGTATGCGGGTCACGACCGCGTGACACGTCGTCGCCCGACGGATCGTCGACAAATCGGACGCGCGCATCACCCCACCGACCCGTGAGCGCACTGTACGAGAGGCGACGCCTCGCACCCCCGTTGCGGGCCCACCGACCCGTTGCGGCATCGCCCCGCCCGCCCGCAACGGTGCTCTTTCGGCGACCCGCGCCGACCGCCGCGCCGCCTCGCACGCGATACAATGCCACACCCGGTCGCTGACGCACGACATCGGCGTGCGGGGCGACGGCCGCACGGGCGGCCGGGTCGGAGCCCGCCACGATGATGTAGTCGTAGTCGGCGTCGATGCGGCGCCAATCGAGCGAGTCGAGGGGATAGGGCTCCTGCGTGCCCCACCGCTCGTCAGGGTAATACAGGATGTCGGGCTCGCGGAAATGTCCGAAGAACTTGTGCGTCAACGGCGGAGGGTTCGTGGCGTAGCGCTCCTCTTCCGTGAGGAGGCCCGAGACGCGTCCGCCACCGTCGATGGTGTGCCACATCGCGAAGTGGCGGAGCGGATCGAGGCGGCCGTACTGCTCGCGGTTCGCGACGATCGGCAGCAGGCGCGCGGCGGGCGGAACCGCGTCGATCACTTGGCGATACGCGGCGAGCTGCGAGTCGTAGCTGTCGCGTCTCGTGACGCACGACGCCGAGATGCAAGAGTGTCGCGACACAGGGAACCGCGAGCCACGCGCGCTGGACGGGCACGCGCCCCATCGCCGTCGCGCAGAATGGCAGCACCAGCGCGGGCAATAGCCACCGCATGTCGACGTACCCTGCGCCATCGAGGCGGTAGGGAAAGACGAGAAACAAGAAAACAAAGGCCGCCGTCGAGCCGAGCATCACATCCAGGCGCAATGTCCGTCGGTTCACCGCGAGGAATGCGACGAGCGATGCCGCGTACCCGCCGCCCATGAGCACCATCTGCAAGTGCGAGAACGAGTAGAACGGGCTCGCCAGATTGGCGAGTTTGTTTCCCAATGGCCGGAAGTCGGGAGGCACCGACGCGATCGGCGGCTCCGGTCCGAGTGACAGGTGCCAGATCACGGACATGACCGCGACGACCAGCGCCGCCGCGACGAGGAGGCCGAGCCTCGGGCTGAGGAGTGTCCGGCGCCACCGGTCGAGTCCCGCCTGGGGCCGATGCGTTGCCACCGCGGCGTTGATCGTGGAGTCGAGGCCATCATCCTCCCACCAGCCCGCGCCACGCCACAGGGCAGCAATGCGCGGCCAGAGCTCGAGCAGGTACGCGATCCCGAGCACCACGAGCACCGTCATCGCGCCCGCGAGATGGACCAGAAACACAGCGGCTAGAGCCACGAGAAGTGGCAGACGGCTCCGCCAGCTCGTCGGCGTCCCGTCGCGGCCACCAGGCAGCGAGCCAGAACAACGCGACGCCAATGCCAGCGACGAAATTGAAGAAGCCGATCAACAGGTAGAAACTGAGACTGCACAGCACTCCGACGAGGGCCCAGCCACGGCGCTCGGGACACGTGGCGCGGAGGAGTGCGTACATGCCGGCGGGCACGACCGTGACGAGGAGACAGGCCATGGCGCGCAAACCCGCGGCGGGGCCCAAGAAATGGACCAGCACCACACCAACGAGGTCCAGCGCGATGTATGGCGTGGGAATGAGGCGCACATGCACGAACGACGCGGGCGTGCCGAACCAGGCGCGATCCATGAGGACATAGCGCGCCAGGTTGTTCGTCGCGTCGTGATAGGGGAAATAGTTCGCCGCACAAACGACCCACAGCGTCGCCGCGATTCCAGCGGCGAGCAGCCACTCCTCCAGGTGAGGCATGCGCTCCGCCGCCTTCGCGCGCAGCCGAGGCAGGGGGGTCGCACGTGGCGTATCAACGAGTTCTGCAGTTGTCTGGACCATGAATTGCACCCCGGCGTACATCGCGAAATGCGCGCCACGGGCTGCAGGGATTGCGCCGTTCTGCGGCGGCCCTGCTCGTCTGTTCGCCATCGCTTCGACTGAAATCCAGAACCCCAAATCCCGAACCCGTGCGCTCTAGGGGTGCCATTGCGGCAGTTGCCGCGCTCACGATCCTCGGCGCCGCCTTACGTGTCTACCGGCTCGGACATCAGAGTCTCTGGAACGACGAAGTCGTCACATACATCAGTTCCGTCGGGACCCCGTCGCGGGTCGTCACTCAACGCGTGGAAAACAGCAATATCCCACCCCTGTACTACCTCGCGGCAAACACGAGTCTCCGACTCGCGGACCCGACGACCGCGGACATCGAGACGGTCCTGCGCCTGCCGTCAGTCATTGTCGGCGTGCTCACGATCCCGCTGCTCTTCATCGTCGTCCTCCCGTGGCTCGGCGAGCGGATCGCGATGCTCGCCACGGCCTGTCTCACCGTGTCGCCGTTTCATGTCTGGTACAGCCAGGAAGCCCGGCCATACGCCTTGCTGCTCGCCCTGTCCCTCGCCGCCATCGCTTGCATCCAGCGCGCGCTCCGCGACCCCGACCGGTGGGAGTGGAAGGCGGGGGCCGCCGTCGCGCTCGCGGCCACTTTCTACTGCCACACCGTTGGCGTGGCCTTCATACTCTTCGCCGCGGTCTATGTCGCGATCGCCGTGGGGGCACGGGCGCCGCGGGCGCGTTTCGCGCCCGTGGCCCAGGTCCGCGCGTGGGGAGCCACGTTCGTGGCTGTTGCCGTGCTCTGTGTGCCTGCCATCTATCGCTTGGCCACGTTTCCCCCGACGAATTCAGCTGATGCGGAACGGGCGCTCTCGCCGTTGCAGCTGGGATATACGCTCTGGAGTTTCGTCGTCGGATACTCCTTCGGACCGAGCCTCGGCGAGCTGCACGCGCCAGATCGACGCGCGGTTGTGTTGCACTATGCGGCCTCTGTGGTGCCGGTTGCCGCGATCATCCTTCTTGTCATGGCGTGGGGAAGCGTGAGGCTGATACGTCGCGATGTTCGCCTCGCGCGGCTGCTGGCGCTGTGGTTTCTCTTTCCCCTGCTTTTCGTGGTGTTGGGTGCGCTGGTCACCGTGCATCCATTCAACGTACGATATGCGGTCATTCTCGTTTCTTCCGGTCGTGATCGTCCTCGCGGTCGGCCTCGACGCGCTCCCAAGCGCGGGACTCCGCGCGGCGGGATGGGTCGGGCTCGCCCTGCTGAGCGCCGTCGCCCTTCGGTCCTACTACGTCAATCCCAAGTATGCGCGCGATGACAACCGCGGCGCTGCCCTCTTTCTCGCGTCACACGCCGGAGCCCACGAGATGGTACTGGCGCACCGCGCGTTCACCGCCAAAGATTTCCGCTTCTACGCGCCCGAAGGCACGCGGATCATCCCCTTCCCCGCTAGCGATCAGGCGATCGCTTCTCTCGATGTCGACAGCACACTGAGCACCATCATCGGCGGGGCCCCGCGCTTCTGGATGTTTCTCAGCCGGAGCACACCGGAAGAGGTCGCCCCCCTCCTCGCGTACTGCGACCACACCTATGGGCGCGACTCCGCAGTCTCGTTCGAATCGACGGGCGTCCAGCTGATCGCGTGCGTGCGCCGAGGCGCACCGGCGCTCGCGCTCGGCCGCCCGACGGGAGCTATCGCCTCACTCGTCCGTCCGCACGCACCGGTGATCGACACCTCGCAGCAGACGATCGGTCGGACTGTCCCCGGGCGGGCAGGGGGCGCCCGCTGATCGTGAGCCGCGTCGGCATTTTCCGCCTGCGCTATCCGGTGCCCTCGGAGACGTTCATCCGCGAGCAGGCCGCTGCACTCATCCGCTACCAGCCCACGATCGTCACGAGAAGTTGGGTGTCGGGCGGGGCCTGTCCGGACGATGCACTGATCGTGGGTGGTAGGACGCACGGGCCCGCCGCTCGCGCTGCGCGCGCCGTGTACGTCGCCACGGGGGCGCCCGCTCTGTTCGGACCTCGACGGACGTGGCCACCGTTTGCGCTCCTGCACGCCCACTTCGGGCCCGACGCGACATACGCGCTGTCACTCGCCGAGTCTCTCGGCGTGCCATTGGTGACGACCTTTCACGGATGGGACGTGACACTGCCGTTGCGATCTTACCTCGGTCGGGCAAGCCTGACGACCTGGCGTTACATTGCACGCAGCTCGGCGCTGCGCCAGCGCGGCGCGGCCTTCATTGCCGTGTCCAACTACATTCGCGACCGCCTGCTCGCACTTGGGTATCCCGCTGACCGGGTGGTACGGCTGTATGTTGGCGTGGATGTCGACCGTTTCCAGCCGACGCGTCAACCTGTCACGGAGCGATTCGTGCTTTCGGTGGCCCGTCACACGGCACAGAAAGGCGTGGACACGCTGATCCGGGCCTTTGCGCGCCTCGCACCGAGATTTGCAGATCTCGAGCTGGTCCAGGTCGGCGCTGGCCCGCTGACGTCGGAGCTGCAACAGCTGGTCGCCCGGCTTGGTCTCGCCCGTCGCGTCCGATTTGCGGGGATGCTATCGCACGATGAGGTCCGTCAGCTGATGGCGCGCGCCACGGTCGTTGCGCTGACCAGTCAGACTCCGCAGAACGGCCAGCAGGAAGCGCTGGGACTCGTGCTCAACGAGGCCGGCGCCTCCGGGGTGCCGGTCGTGGCGACGCGACACGGCGGCATGCCGGAAGCCGTGATCGACGGGGAAACCGGTCTCGTCGTCCCCGAGCGAGATGACCTCGCCGTCGCCCAAGCGCTCGAAACAATCGTGGCCGATCGGAGTCTCGCAGCGCGCATGGGTGCGCGCGGCCGTGCCTTTGTCGGCGATGTCTTCAACCTGCGCACGCAGACAGCCGCGCTCGAGGATCTATACGACCGTGTCAGCTCGGCTCACGAGCCAATCGCTCGCTCACATGGTCCGCGAGACGAAGAGCGGCGGCGAGTATCGTGAGCGTCGGATTGGCATAGCCACCGGTCGGGAAGACAGAGCTCCCGGTGACGTACAGGTTGGGAACTGAGTGGACCCGCCCATCAGCGTCCACGACTCCGCACCGCGGATCGCGGTGCATGCGGGTGGTCCCCATGTGATGCCAGCTCCCGGTGATGCGCGACGCCCACGCACCATGTGGATCGTCGGGCAAGTGGATTTCTCCAATACCGGTGCGGGCCAGCGCGTTGCCGATGACCGCGAGACTGGTGGTCATGCTCTCGAGATCGCACGGATTGACACGCCAGTCGAGGACCGCCTTCGGCATGCCGAGCGGATCCCGCTCGCGCTCGATCATGATTCGACTGTCTCGCAGCGGTGTTTGCTCGCCGCGGCCCATGATCTCGTACACGCAGCGTCCCGGGCCGATGGGGACCCCATACCAGCTCAACGTGCCGGTCTCTCGAATGTCCCGCACGGCCTTGTCCACGACACGAAGGGCAAACCCCAAGCCTCCCGCCCGCGCGATCGACGCGGCGTGCAGCCCCCATGGGTGGTTCAAGCGCGCTTGGTGCCGGAGCGTCGCCGCGACCGATCGCCGACTCGGAGGCAAGAACACGGCGCTGAACCCCGCCAGATGGCGGTCCCGGCGGGCGGCGGCGCTCAGTGTGAGCGCGCCCAACGGACGACGGACGCTGCGCCGTCCTTCGACGTAGAACGAGAGGTTGGTATCCCGGCGCGTGGGCATGAAGCACCCCAGGCGCACGTGCAGGTGCTCCATGAAGTAGCGGCCGACGAGATCGTGCTCATTGCCCAGTCCAGCCGGTCGCGTCACGTGTGACGCAAGCAAGATCCGAGGGTTCTCGATCCCACCCGCAGCGAGAATGAAGACGCGCGCCTCGACACGGAACGCACGCCCCTCGAGGGTGCGCACCTGGGCTGCGGTGATCGGGCCGCCGTGCCCGCCGCCTTCCAGACCCACGACATTGGCTGACAGGAAGAGCTGCGTTGCATCCGCTGAGACGAGGTCCTGCCGATAGGTCTGACCGAAGCGGGTGGGTGGACTGAACTGATAGACCACCGTCCGTAACGAGGGGTCCTTGACTGGCAACCGAGGACGGCCGGGGAGCGGCGGCCCGTGATCGATCTCACCTTCGGTGACGGCGAGCTCGCACAACGCCCGGGCTTGACAGTAGTACGGCAGGAGGTCTGCGGCCCCGATGGGCCAGCCGCTGCCCGGCACCCAGTCGCGCTGCGCGAAGTCCTCCTCGTCGAGCGCGCGGCACCACCCACCCCAGCGCTGCGTGCTCCCCCCGAACGTGCGCACGCGGCATCCGTCGAGCGGGAAGTAGTCACGTCCGACATTGCGCCCGCGGTACAGGGCCTGGGTCGCGCGCCGAGGCTGGAACGCACCGCTCTCGAGCAGCACGACGCGGAGCGCGTGCCCGCCCGGCCGCGTGTGCTGGAGCGCGCGCGCGATGGAGATGCCGGCCGCGCCTGCACCGACAATGCACACATCACCCTGGACGATCGCGCCGTCAGGGACTGAGCGTGCGTCGTTCAGCACGGGTCAGGACCCGCCTGCCGCCTCAGGCGACGTTGGCGCGTTCCGAGGGACGGTCGTCGGGTGCCGCACTGCGGAGAGCGAGGTGCGCGAGAATGATCATGACGAGCAGCGTGCTGAAATGCGCCTCCGGGATGGCCTCGGCCAGCATGTTGGTCATGTACCAGACGAGCATCGCGACCGCGAACATCGCCAGCGGCGTCCGGACCCGTCTGTACCGACGAATCGCGGTCACGACGCCGCCCACCAGCACCAGGACCAGGAGGCTCCCGCCAACCCACCCGACGTTGAGTAGGGCCTCGATGTATCCCGAGTGTGATTGCGTGATCACCCATCCGCGGCGGACCGAGACCTCGGCGATGTGAGCGGGCGTCCAGAATGAGTCGAATCCATACCCGAGCCACGGTCGAGCCGATGCGAAATCGAGCAGGTCCTCCCAGAGGAGCGTGCGACCACTGAGCGTCGCAGGGTTGTCACTCTCCGCCGACCGGCCGAGCAGCGCGGCGTTTTCGGCGCGCGTGACCGTCTGCGGCACAAAGACCACGACCGCAAAGACGAGCACCGCGGCCGCCACCATGACGAGTGCCAGGCGATTGCGCCGGACGACGAAGGTGCCCGCCACCGCACCGGCCAGGAGCACCGCGACGAGCGCGGTCCGTGACTTGGTCAGCAGCAGCATCCCAACGCCGAACACCAGCAGGCCAACGAGCAGCAGGCGCCGGTCGCGCGTGATGCACAGCGCGACGGCAGCCGCGATCACGAGGCACGCTGCCTCGATGCCATGAAGGTTCGGATTGCCGAAGCCGACGAACCGGTAGTCGAGTGCGAAGGGCTGGAAGTCTCCGCGCGCGAGGGCCCCACCGATCCCCAAGATCAGGGAGGCAGCATTGGCAAAAATCGAAAAGAAGACGACCTCACGCAGCGACCACGCCTGCGCCAACGCGTAGCCCGTGAACGCAAGCACGAGAAAGACGATGGCGCGCTTCGCGGCCAATACAGAGTCGTCCGCCCACGTCACACTGATGCTAGCCAGCCCCACATACGCCGTGAGCAGCATGACGAGCATGAGGCTGCCGGGAGCCACGACCGTGCGGGCGGTCGAGCGGAAGAGGCGCGCCGTGGCCGGCGAGAGCGGGCCTGCGTTGCCGATGGTGATCGCTTGGTACGCCCCACTCGTCGGGCTCGTTGGATCGTACGGCTCCGACGCCGCGAGCCTCCGTCGACGTCGCGTCGCGCTCAGCGTGAGCGCTGCAAACGCAGCCAGGACGACGACGGCCACTTGCCGCGTGTGTGTCCCCTCTTCGACGCCCGATGCAGCGGCGGCGGCCGACGCACCGACGGCAGCATCATCTCCGGTCGCGGCGGCCGGATGCAGCGAGTAGGGGCCCATGAACGCGAACAGGGCCACGAGGATCGGATAGGCGAGCCACGCTCGCGCCGAGCCGGTGGACGGTCGCACCGTCGGCATGCTGGATTGTCCGAGCATCACCCGCGGCGCGCCGGTGCTGCCCTCGACTGCCCATTTCGCTCCGGTCATCGGTCACCTCCGTGGCGCCGTCCGGCCCGTAGGGGCGACGCCCGCGTCGCCTTGGTATCCCCGTCCGCTCGAACGCCGGTACGCCGAGCGGTCAGTACCATACCCAACACGTACCACGGTTCAATGAGATAGCGCCGCCACAACCGCCGCGGCTCCGCCGCCAGACGCCAGGCCCACTCGAGCCCGGCCGCCCCTGCGGCCCGCGGCGGCGTCGGGACGACGCCGGCGATATAGTCCAACGCCGCACCCGCCATGAGGATGGCGTTGGCATCGAGCCCCGACCGATGGTCATGCACCCAATGCTCCTGGCGCGGCATACCCATCCCCACGAGGAGGAGGTTGGGGCGAAACGCTGCGATTTGGGCGACCACGGCACGCGACGCCGCGCTGTCCGGCGCAGGGTCGAAGAACCCATGGGCGCCCGCCAGCACGAGACCGGGATGGCTCGCGCGCAGGCGTGCTGACGCCCGCTCGAAAACCCCCGGCCGGCCGCCCAGCGCGAAGACACGCCAGCCGCCGCGCGCCGCCGCGTCCATGAGTGGCCCCATCCAATCGACGTAGGTGACACGGTGATCGCGCCGAAGCGGGACCCCGACCAGCCGCGCGAGCGCGATCACCGACATCCCGTCCGCATGCGTGACGTCGGCTGCGGCGTGAAACGCACGCAGCTTCGGATCGCGATTACAGAGATACACGCTGTGCAGGTTGTGGTTAGCGACGACGATGTGCTCACCATCGGCGATCGCGCGCGCGACCCGGGCGGTGAGGCGCTCAATGTCATATTCACCGATCTGCAGTCCGAGGAGCTCGTGGACACGCACAACCTCGTCGCTTCCACCGTCGGCCGGCGGCGTGCGTAGCCCGCCAGCCCGAGCGGCGTGCACCGAAGCGCCTGCATCCGGTCCTGCGGCTCGCGGTATCATACGAGTTCTAACGCGAGGCGCTCGGCCGACTCGACGATCGTGCGACAGCGGGCCGCCCAGCTGTGGTCCTCCTCTACGAGGTCGCGCGCCCGCGCCCCCATCGCAGGGAGCGCATCCCGGGCCGCAAATGCGCGGCTCAGGGCAGCGCGTAGACCGCCGGCATCGTCGGAGGCAAAGAGGAACCCCGTCTCGTCGGGGACGACGATCTGTCGGGCATCGGCAACGGCGGACGACAGAACGGGCTTTCCGACCGCCATGTACTCGTAGAGCTTGAGCGGCGAGCGGAAGACGGCGCGACCCTGCATCTCCGTGTGCCCCGAGTAGCCCAGGTCGCCGCTCGCGATCACGTGCGGAACGGCCTCGCGAGAGACGGTGCCGAGGAATTGGACGTAGGGCCCAAGGCCGAGCTCACCCGCGAGCCGCTCGCAATCCCGGCGCACCGGACCGTCACCCGCTATCACGGCGTGCACCGGGAGTCCATCGTTTCGCACGTCGGCCATCGCGCGGAGCAGCAGATCGATGCCCTGCCACGGCTCGATCCCGCCGGCGTACACGAGCGTGAACCCTTCGAACGCGCGCGGCTCATTCGGGCGCGGTCGAAAGAAGTCCGTGTCGACCCCGTTCGGCACCACGGCGATCTTGTCCCCCGGCACGCCTAGGCGTGTCGTGATGAGCTGCTTCAACGCCTCGCTCACGCAGACCAGCATGCTGCAGTCCAGGTAGGCCTGGCGTTCGTGTCGACGGGCGAGGGACGTCAGGACGAGGCTATTGCGGTCGACGCGGGCCTCCTCGGATTGCATCTCGTTCGTCTCGAGGATCCACGGCACCCCCGCCTGCGCGAACGCGCGGCCCAGCGCCTGGAATACGGAGAAACGCTCGTAGACCCAGTCGACGCGCCCCGCCAGCCCTCGCCAGGCCGCACGTGAATTGAGCGGCGACAGCCCGATACGGGCCATGTCGGCCAGCAGCGCCCACTGGCCGCCTTTGCGCAGCAGCTTGCCGGCGTCACGCGTCACGACTCCGGGAGACGACCGGTCGCCGACGATGTAGGGCTCGATGGACCATCCCAGTTGCCGAAACCCCGACATGACGCCGAGGATGTGCGACCGCGGGCCGCCGATCTCGGCGTCAGGACGTGTGGTAACTCGCGGTGCGCCCGACAGGTACCCCAGGCGCCGCGCGCCGAAGTCGCAGACCGTCACGGGGTCGCCCCGCTCGCAATCGCTCCCAGCGGCGCGGGGGCAGCGTTGAGTCCCTCTGCTGTCCGGCCCACCCGGTCCTCGCGGCGGCAGACGTTCAAGAGAATGCTCCAGAGCAGGATCACCAGCAGCCCATCGGACGCGATACTCGACCACGCCGCGCCCCGCCACGACGCGGCAGCGATGAGCGGCACATTCACGATGACATTGAACGCCGCCACCACGATCTGCGCCATGGTGCGCCGACCCTGGTAGCCGGCGCCAGTGAGCGTGTCCGCGGCGAAATAGTGAATCGACTTGAGCAGCGGGAGGATCGCGAGCCATCGCGTCGCGGCCACGCTGGCCTCATAGGCTCGACCGAGCACGCGGGGCACCTCAGGCGCCAAGACGAACAGCGCGAGCCCCGCCACCGCCGCGTACGCCACCGCGAGTGGCAAGAGCCGACGTGCCAAGCGCAGGCCTGCGCGCGCGCCATGAGCGCCCTGCTGGAAGAATCGGGGGTACGCGGCCGCGAGGACCGAGCGCACCGGGACGAACGAGATATCGATCAAGCGGTACGCCGTGGTGTAGATACCCGTCGCGTCGAGAGTCGACAGACGCGCGAGCATCCACTTGTCGATGTCGTTGTAGACGTTCTGTGCCGACAGGCTCGTGGCGAAATACGCGCCCTCGCGCAACTCCGAGATCGGGTATCCGAACACCCGCGCGGGGCGTCCGAGCTCCAAGCTCGTGAGTCCAACGATGACGATCGCGGCGACGGCTGTGCTCCCCGCGTACCAGAACGCCCACCGCTCGGCGGATGGATGTCCCACGAGTGCAAAGAGCGTCGCCGCCAGGACCCGCAATCCCGACATGAGCAACGGAAACTGCGCGGTTCGCGACAGCCGCTCGTGCGCCTGGTATGCCTGCCCGCTGATGTCGATGACCCGTGCGAAGATGAGATCCGACACCGCGACCGCGAGGACGAGCGGGACAGGGATCGTCCGGGGGAGTGCCAGACGTGCGATCGCGAGGACGCCGATGGCGAGCGCCACCGCCGATGCGATCGTGACCGAGAGTGCGCCGCCCCAGTATCGCTCGAAGCGATCAGGCGATCGCGCGACGTGCTTGACGAGGAGATTGCCGGCGCCGAGGCTCGCAAACGGCGCGATGATCGCCACCAATGCGACCGCGCCGGCAAAGGCGCCCAACCCATCGGGACCCAGGGCGCGTGCGATGACGACGAAGTACACCGCCTGGAAGACAACGCGCACCCCCTGGCCGACGGTCATCCATGCAGTGTTCCGCGCAAACAGGCGCCGCGACGCTTGGTCCGCCATCCACCCCTACGCCGCCCCTCGCCCGCGAATGACGGCGGGCAGCGTCATCGCCAAGATCCGCAAATCAAGTGCGAGCGACCACCCATCGATGTACTCGAGGTCGAGGGCGACCCACCGATCGAATCCGACGTCGCTCCGGCCCATCACCTGCCAGAGGCCGGTGATGCCTGGGGGCACGCTGAATCGACGCATCAGCCACGATTCCGAGAATCGGTGGACGTCGCGGACCGGAAGCGGGCGCGGACCCACGAGCGACATGTCGCCACGCATCACGTTGAACAGCTGGGGCAACTCGTCGAGGGATGTGCGCCGCAGCAGCCGACCGAGCCGCGTGACGCGGGGATCATCGCGGATCTTGAAAACCGGGCCGGTCGCCTCGTTGCGCTCCTCGAGATCCGACTGCAGCAGTTCCGCCCCAGCCACCATCGTGCGGAACTTGTACATCGAGAAACGCCGCTTATTGAGCCCGAACCGTTCTTGGCGGAAGATGATCGGCCCGGGGCTCGTGAGCTTGATACCCACGGCGATCAGTATCATGAGGGGCGCCGCACACAAGAGCCCGATACCGCCGCCGAGGAGATCGATCGTGCGCTTGACCAGCAGGCGCTGGTCATCGGTTACGACGTGCATGCGTACGACTTGGAAGCGCCCCGTGTTCTCGTACATCGGGCGAGCGAGCGACGATTGGAACACATCGGCCAGATATGCGGCCCGAATGCCCAACCGCTCGCAGAGCGCGATCGTATCCTGGATCTCTTCGTAGCGCGACTTGATGGGTAGGGTGATGAGCACATCGTCGATCACATGCCGCACCAGGATGTCTTCCAACTCTTCCAGGGATCCAAGCATGCGGCGCCGGATCTCTTCGACGGGCTCATCATCCGGAGTGTCGACGAACCCATAGACGTGCACCGGGCCGCCAATGTGCTGATCTAGCTCGCGAGACAGCCGCACCGCGCGGGGCCCGCTACCGACGATGAGTACGTTGCGCACGGCCGCGGCTGGCGGCGGCGCCGCAGCCAGCCAAACCAGCCACCGCAAGGCGGCCAACCCGATCACGGCCACCGCGACGAACCCGGCGACGGTGACAGGCCGCACTGCACCGGTACTGCTGGCCAGCGGAAAGACCGCCAACGGGAGGCCGCCAATGAGACATGCAGCCACTAGCCGCGCCGCGTACTGGAACGGAGTTGCGAGCCGCCGCTCATCGTACAGGCCGAACGCCACGAGGCTGACGTGCATCACCCAGGCAAACACGCCGACCAAGAGCAGGTTCTTGACGGTCACCCGCATGTCGAGGAATGCGACCAGGCCGCGCGCACCGGGATGGCTAGCGTTCGACAGGATGAACACGCTGAACACGGCCGCCAGGACGACCACGACATCGAGATAGCGACACGCGTCGAGCATCCGCTGCGCCGCGCGTGGGGCCCGCAACCGCCGTGTGGATCGACGACGGGGCGCATTGCCGCGGCCATCGGTCGAGCCTCCGACGGGTCCCGCCGGCTCAGCCCCGTGAGTGGGGGTCGCCCGGTGGCGACCGTTCTGCGTCCGCGATGCGAACCGTTCTAGGACTGGTCCCGTCACCTCACCTACGCCTCCGCCATGTAGTAGCGGTCGCGGTGCCCATAGAATCGATAGGCCCCGTCGTATGCCGCATCCCGATGGAAGTCGATGTCGTTGAGCACCGCTCCGAGTATCGGCGCTCGCACGTGTCGCAACTGCTCCACGGCGAACGTCAACGCCTGCACCGGCGTCACTCCTGACCGCACGATCAGGACCACCCCGTCGGCATACCTGGCGAGCAACGCCGCGTCGGTCACGACATTGATCGGCGGTGAATCCACGATGATCGTGTCGTAGTGTTGTTTGAGACGCTCGAGCAACGCCGGGAACGGCTTGCTGCTGAGCACCGCGGCGGGATTGTGCGGCAACGCGCCCGTCGTGATGTAGTGCAACGAACCGGCGCGCCCCAGATCGGCGCGGCGCAGAGCAGACTCGAGCGGAGTGGATCCGTCGAGCACGTTCGTCAAGCCGGGCTCGCGCTGTGCGCCGAACACCCGATTGACGATGCCGCGGCGCAAGTCTGCGTCAATGAGGACAACGTTCTGCCCGCGTTGCACGAGTGTTACCGCCAAGTTGGTGGCGCTCGTCGTCTTGCCATCCCCCGAAAGCGGACTCGTGAGCACGAGCACTTGCACCTTCGCATCGGAGTTCATGTAGGCGAGATTCGTCTGCAGTGTGCTGTACGCTTCGCCCACCGGGTTGCGCATCCCGGGATCGTTGACGGGCACTCCGCTCCCACCGTTGCCATTGGCGCGCTCGGCAAGCGCTCGCGCCTTGCCGCGGAGGGGAATCTTCAACGTGGCGCCGGGCGGGCCCAACTCCTCTGCCAGCTTGAGTCGCGCGAGGAACCGATCGGCCGCGCTCATCCGTGGGATGAGACCGAGAACCGGCGCGCCCGTCGCGGCCAGTACATCGGCCCGCGTGTGGATCGCGTGATCTCGCGTCTCCCGCATGTACGCCAGCGCGAGTCCGACCATGAACCCGAGCACGATTCCAGCGACGCCGTAGAGCAGCGGCCGCGGGCGCACGGGCTTCCGGGCGAGCTCGGCGGGATCCAGCACGTGGACGCTCGGATCGCTCACAGCGGCGGCGATCTGCGCCTCCTTGAGACGCGTTTGCAGCGTCGTATAAATGTCCTGGAGGACATCCGGCTGCCGCGACAGCTGCGCCAACTCCACCTGTTTGGCGGGGATGGACCGCATCGACGCTTGCTGCGATCGCAGCACGCTGTCGTCCGCAGAGACCTGTGCGTTGAGGCCCTGGAGATAGGTCGTCGCGATACCGTGCAGCTGCTGCGCGATGTCGTTGATACGATCGGTGAGCACTTGCACGTCCGAATCCTTCAGTGTGCGTCGCTGCAGCAACGCGGCCCGCTCGTCCTGTACCGTCGCCAATGAATTGAGCAACGTGGACGCCGTGTTATTGCGCAGCAGTGTGGGGAATGCGATCAGCTTTTCGTACGGCGAGGGTTGGTCAGGTCGCTGCTTCGCAGCCTCCGCCGTCACGTCCGCGAGGATCGTGGAGAGCGCGTCGCGCTCGGCGGAGATAGAGTTCCGATCGGCTTGCGTCTCCGCGAGATGCGTCACGTCGCTCGTTGCCTCGTCCGGCAGGCTCACGACATTGTTGGCTTCGCGGAACCGCTGGAGCGCACTCTCCGACTCATTCAGCTCGCGCCCGACACTGTCGAGCTGCTGACGAAGCACCTTAGCCGTACTGCGCGCCTCCGCCGTACTCACCCCTTGCCGATCACTGATAAATAGCGCGGCGAGCAAGTTGGGCACCTCGCGGACGATCGCCTTATCCGGGCCGCGATACGCCAGTTGCAGAATGTTGGCATCGCGATCGGGACGCGTGACCTTCAACGCCTTCTCGAAGGCTTCCGCGGCCGCTTGCAGTCGCGTAATGGTGAGGGTGAACGACCCGATGTCGAGCTTCGGCGCGAGCGTCGCCGTCACGGCGGGAAACGTCACGGTGCCGCCTGGGCGAACCGCAGAGACGTCCTTATCGCTGAGCTCGTCATGCACGACGTAGGCGCCGTCGCTCTCTCGGCGATGGAACGAATAGTCGGCGGAGTCGTCGGTCGCCGACACTTGCAGCCGACTGAACAGGCTGGTCCGCGGGGTGTTGAGCGGCTTCGTGACGGCGCGCAGTCCCAGCGAGTCGATGACCGCTTCCGCGAGAACCCGGCTCTGCAGTGCTTCCTGCTCGGTGCTCACGTCCCGATCCTGTCCCAAGCGCGTGACCAGGCTCGGCAGATCGAGCTTCGTGTCTTCGAGACGTATCGAGGCAGTGGATTCGTAGATGCGGGTGGAGAAGATCGTGTACAGTCCGACGAGAACTGTCACCCCGATGACACTCAGCGTGACCAGCAAGCGATGCCGTCGCACGAGCGCCCATAAGCCGGCCAGGGTCGCCGGGTCGATTCGCGCGAAGTGGTCCGGCCGAGCGAAATGATCCGGCACCGAGACAGCGATCGGCGTGCCTTGACCCGGCGGCAGCGCCGACGGGTGGACCGAGTTGCCGTCATTGAGATACATGCCATTACCCAAGAGGAAGGGACCTTTTGGTCCGTCGCGTCGCATCCGCTATGCCCAAGATCGCAAGTCCGACCGGTTACGCCGTATTACGCTCATCGCGACCTTGGCCGCGATCTAATAGTTCGTGATGATGGTGGTCGTCAGGATTGCTGCCGCACCGATGGCGGCCCCGACGATATATCCGTTCCGCGAAAGCCAGCTACGCTCCGGCACGTAGAGCTCGTCACCTGACCGCATTGACATTGCGGCGATTTGCTCGTGTGCGGTAACGCTCATAGAGCGTTTGTTACCGTCGCGGATGAGGTCGACTTTCTTCTGATTCCCGTCGGGCGTCGGACCCCCAGCGAGCGCAACCGCGTCGGCGATCGACATTGTCGGATCGACGGGATAGAGACCCGGATTCTTGACTGCACCCAGGACCGTCACCCGTCGAAGCGGCGTCACTTCGATCGCCGGATCACGAAGATACTCAGAGTACGTCGAAATCAGCAGCCGCTGCAACGAATCGGTCGTGATGTCCGCAACGTGGATGGCGCCGACCTTGGGGAAGGTCGCCATGCCCTGCGCATTGATGTCGTAGTCGCCGGACAGGTCCGGCTCGCGGTAGATCTTGAGCCGCACAAGGTCGCCAGGATACAGCATCTCGTGCGGATCGTGCGGGCGCGCGGCGACGCCGGGCGCCGAATTTGTGTCGGTCGTGGATGACGCGCGCGACACGGACGAGGGCGACGGCGTCGTCCGGACACCCTGCGAAGCCTGCGAACTGCCGCAGGCCGCGAGAACAGCCGTGGCCAGCAGCGCTGCGAGCTCGACGTACGGCCTGCGCGGCATCATCGTGTCATTCCCGACCGATCGTGCGTCGTGCGCATTCACCGCTCCACGGGTTTTGTCCGAGAAACAGATGCTGCACGCCGTCGGTGAGAGTCGTCGACGCCGTGTGCCTCCAGAGACAAACCGCTGATTGAACATTGGTCTTCCTCGTTCACCGATCGCGGAGGCCGGTCCATCACCGAGCCGCAAGTCCCGCACCCATTTAAGCAACGACCACAAGCGCACGGTATCAAGCCGCGCCCTCACAGAGTCGAATGTGATGTGCCTCACTTTTGATCGTGCACGTTCACGGAAGAATCCGTTAGGCAAGACAGGGACCACCGGGGCGCAGACCAACGGAGCGTGCGAGTCGCGTCGTCACCGCCCTCACTGGCCACGCGGCCGCTCAGCGCCCGACGTGCGCAGCGCCCTGCGCCCGCGCAGTCGCCGCAGCGGCGATCGCTCGTCAGGGCTGGTCTCCGACAAACGTTTCGCGCGTGAGCGCGTGAGCGCGTACCGGCCGCCGCGCTCTGAACACGGCCCGCATCGCTTCGCCCTCCGACGACGCCTTCACCGGATGGACTGCCAGCATGCCTCGCTCCAGCAAGGTCGTAGCGGTCTGTGGGATTGGCGGCCGGAATTGGATCCAGACCTGCGCGTCGCGCGGATCGGGTGCGATGTCGATCAGCTGGTGGCCGACGGCCTTGGTGGCCAGGCCAAGCAGCACGTCCTCTTCGACGGTGAGCGCGCGATATCTGTCGGAGATCTCGGCGAGAAATCCGGAGTCGTGGATCGCCCGCAGCGTCTCGCCGTGCATGCCGCTCAGCGCCCCGAGGACGTGCTCGCCCATCTCGTAGCCGTGATGGCGTGCGCGCGACAGATACGGCGCCCAAAACGGCAAACCGACGCGTATCGACCGTCGGTCTTTATGCACGCCCAGCGGCAGCAGATCGAGCAGCATGTTGCGGCGTAGCCGGCCGAACGTGCGCGCTCCGCCATTCGCCGCGACGCGATAGGGACCAACGATCCCTGGCCCCGCGGCGGCGAACCGATGTCGCATGAGATCGGCCACCCCCGGGCCGATTAGACACGTATCGGGATCGACCTTGACCACGAGCTCCGGCACTCGCGAGTCTCGCGCAATGATCTCGAGCAGGGAGAACACCGACGTGGCAATGCCGCGATATCCGCGCGGCCTGGGGTTCCGGAGGACGCGCACACCTGGGTGTGCGGCCGCCCACTGCGTCAGAGCCGCGTGCGTCCCGTCGCTCGTGCAGTCGTCCAGGACGTAGGTACCCGCCGACGGCTCCCAGGCCGCGATGCTCTCGAGCGTGTCCGTAGCGAGTGCCCCCTCGCCAGGACCGACCACCATGAGAAAGAGCGTGCCGCCGGACGTCGCCCCAGTGCTCATTGCCCCCGCGCGAGAGGCAAGAATCGGGCGAAGGGCAAGGGCACGGGGGTCAGAGGCCGGCGCGTGAGCGGCCGCCCCCGACCCCCGCGCTCTTCAGAGTCCCTGCCGATATCCGAGGAAGATCGTCGTGCCGTAATACTCGCGCTGGTTGTTCCAGGGATGTGCGGTCGTGCCAGTGAAGAAGCCAAAGACCGCGTTGTTCGCATTGAGCACCTGCAATGTCACGGCGCTGCTTCCGAAGAGGGTGTACGACGCCGCGGCGTCGATCTGGAAGTGGGCGTAGTTGTAGTTGTCGCCGTTCTGCGGGCTGCTGGTGCCGTTGCTGCCGTATTGGTAGATGCTCGCGGACGTGTACTGCCCCGTGATGCGCGCCGAGATCGCGCGGTAGTCGTAGAGCACAGACACGTTGAACAGGTCGGGGAACTGACGCGGCAGGGCGGCGTGCCGGAATGGCTGGCCCTTGAATTGGTTGACCGAATCCTTGGTCACCGGGTCGACGTAGCCGACATCGTTGAACACCGTATCCTGAGGCACGATCGCCCGCGATTCGACGTGTGTGTAGTTGACGTCGAAGCCGACGCCCCGCAGGACGCCGGGTAAGAACGTGAGATGCTGCATGTAGTCGAATTCGGCGCCCCAAAGCGTCGCCGTCGGCCCGTTCTCTGGCTGCTCGATGTATGTGTCGGCGACGCCGTCGGCGAGCGGGCCCGTGTACGGCGAGATGCGCTGGAAAATGAAATCGTTGATCGATTTGTAGAACAGGCCCGCGGAGAGCACGCCGACCGAGGAGAGATAGTGCTCGCCCAACAAGTCATAGTTCCACGCGTGCTCGGGCCTGAGGGCCGGATTCCCCTCAGAAATCGGGTTTTGCTCCCCCTGCCCCAGCACACCAGCCACGTTGATGCTCGGAGCGAGGAGCACGTAGTCGGGACGGGCGATCCCGCGGGTGACGGCCACTCGCACATTGGTGTTCTCGTCGACCGAATACTTGAGTTGCACGCTTGGGAAAAGGTCGGTGTAGGACGTGCTCCCGTGAACGCGCGCAGCCGCGATCCCGCCGCTGGTGTCCACTGTGTAGCCGACGTAGCCAACATTCGTGTTCTCGACGCGAAGCCCCGCGTTGATGTGCAGCTTGCTGATGTCGAGAGTCTGCATGACGTACGCCGCGTTCGTCTGCTCGGTGCCCGCGAACGTCGCTGCGGAATCCGACACGCCATTGTTGAGAACGTCCATGCGCCCGGGTTCCCAACCAGATTCTGATTGACAGCGGGCAGGCTGCCAAATGGCGCCAGCGTGTAGCATCCGCTGCACACACTGTTGTAGAAGCCGTGATCGCTATACGAGGAGGGGAAATTCGCGAGCGTCAGCGCATTGTTGGGCGTGTAATCAGGCTGATAGGACAGATAGCCTTTGTGTTGGTTCTCGATCTTCACGCCAAACTTGAACGACGCGGGCAGCGGCCCGATCACGTAGGGCACGAGCGCGTCCGCCTTGGCGCCCACAATGGCCCCGGAGTTCTGCTCGTAGTCCGTCTCGAACTGGTTCAGATCGTAGTCACTGGCGGTAAGGATGTCGCTCTTGACCCCTGGGCTGATGAAGTACCGGGGGATGAGGTTGTTGGCGCTATAGGTGTAGTTGAACCCGCTGGGGGGAGTGTTGGGCCCGTTCAGCGTGTAGTCGTCCTGGAAGTGGGCGTGCTGATTGGCGGTCGAGCCGGCGTAGTTCGCGGCGTACGTCAACTGCACGATGCCGAGGCTCTGCTTCCCGCCGCCCGTGAACCCCCACGTGTGCTCGATCGGGCCTCGGTTGGCGACTGAGTTGGTGACCGACGAACCCGTCGCGGTGGGCACGCCCGACAACAGCTCGTCGCCGCCCGCCCCGAGGTCCGTCTCCCACCGGCTCGCCTCGTCGAAGAACGCGCTCCAGAGGCCTTTCAGGTAGACTGACGATGTGGGAGAGAAGCGATAGTCGAGGTCCTGCGAGAGGCCGTACCGCGTCCGATAGTAGTCGTATTCGCGCTGGCTCCAGGAGCTCGCCTGTACGTGAGAGTAGGTCGACCCGGGCACGCCCATGTACGGCGTGCAGCCCATCCCGCAGCTGCTGGTCGGATCCAGGATCTCCCCCGTGTACGACGGCTCCACGTCGTTGATCACGCGATCCGTACGGTCGATCGAGCCGCCGAGCAGAAAGCCAAACTTCCGGTCGTCGCCGATCCGGCCCCCGTAGCTCACATCCCCGTGGCCGTTGTTGTTGTTCTCGAGCGTCTGGTAGCCGTAAAGCCCTGAGATGTAGCCTCGAACCGGACCCTCAGGGGCCTTGGTCACGAGATTCACCGAGCCGCCGATCGCGTCCGCATCAATGTCGGCGGACAGCGTCTTGTTCACCTCAATGGCGCCGAGGACATCCGCAGGGATGTCGTCGAGCTTCACGGCGCGGACGTCGGTCGCGAGCGTGCCCGGCACGTCGGCACCGTCGATCGTCACGTGCTGAAAGTCCGGGGGGGTGCCTCGGATTTCCACGTACTTGCCTTCGCCCTCGTCCCGCTCGGCCGTCACCCCGGGCAGACGGGCCAGCGCTTCGGCCGCGTTGTAGTTCGGCAGCCCGCGGATCTCGTCGCCCGACATCACCGTCATGATGTTGTCCGCGTCCTTCTGTTCCTGCAGCGCACCCGCTGTCGTCTCGTTCAGTCGCGGCGAGGTGATGACCACCGTGTTGAGAGTCGTCGGCACGGCCTTGAGCACGATGTTCTGCGTCGCCGTCTGGCCACCAGTAACCGTGACAGACACCGTATCGCCCCTGAAGCCGATGAAGTGCGCGGCCAGCCGATAAGAGCCGGCTGGGATGTCGAGGTGATGACGTAGGACCCACCAGGACCGGTGTAACCGCCGAAGCGACTATTGCCCACGACCACGACGGAGGCACCAGCGAGCTGGTGCCCCGCGGAATCGGTGACGCGCCCCGCAATAGTGCCGTTTTCATCCGGCACCGGCTGCTTAGGCTCCAGACGGATCACGCCAGATTCCGACGCGACGACCACGACCCCGGTATGCGCGAACAGGACGGTGAGCGCCTCGCGCACCGACATGTTGGTCGCCGCGAGGCTGACCAGTCGGCCCGCGGAGACGAGCGCGTCGCTGAACGCGAAGCGGGCCCCAGTCTGCGCACTGATGACCTGGAGCGCCTGTTTGAGCGGGACGCGGTCGAGCCGCGTCGAGAATGTCCGGTCGAGCACCTCGTCGGTGGGCGACGCGGTCGCGCCGGTCGACCGGAACGCCACCTCGGTCTGCCCACGGAGTGTGCCCGGCACGACCATCGTGGTCGTGGACAGGAGAGCGGCGATGACTGGAGCTGACAACAAACGCCGAAACATGCTAGACCTCGCAACGGCAAGGAGGGTGGACCAAATACCTTCCATCAGGAACGGCGGGTGACTGCAGTGCTCCCTCGTGGAGAGGGCGGAGCGTGGACCGCCGACGACGCGCCGCCCTTCGCCCTACGGCGGATCACGATCGTCCGGCCCGCGCGCGTGTATCGCGCGCCGACAATCGCCGTGATGTCGTCGAGGATGGTCTCGACGGGCTCCTCGGCGAAACTGGCAGTCACGGGAAGACGGGCGAGCGAAGAGTCGGGGACGAGGATCTCCAGGTCGAACTCGCGGCTCAGATCGCGCACGACGTCGCCGAGCCGTGCGTCGTTGAACACCGTGCGACCGCGCATCCATGCGAGCAGCGCGTCTGCATCAGTGGCCCCACCGAGGTGGAGACGGCCCTGACCATCAATGGAAGCAGCCTCTCGGGCCCCAAGCGTCACCACCGCCGCTGGTGCGCCCGCCGACGTGACCGATACGGCTCCCTCGCGCACCGCGACGCGCGTCCCGCGGTCCGTCTGATAGGCGCGCACGACGAAGGTCGTCCCGACATCGCGCAGTACGGCCCACGATGTGTGGATGGTGAACGGGACCCGGGCGTCGTGCGTCACCGTGAACGCCGCCTCGCCGTCGAGGGTGACGTCGCGTGCGGACCGGCCGAAGCCCGACCCGACCGTCAGGACGCTCGCCGGAGCCAGGACAATCGAGGTGCCATCCGACAGCGTGACACCGACCTGCTCACCCGCATTCGTCGCAAAACGATGTACGGGTCGCGCACGATCGTGCTCGGATCCCACAATCGCGAGGGCAATGACGGCGACGCCCGCCGCCAGCGCACCCGCGATGAAGAGTCCCGCCCGTGACTGGACCCTGCCGATCGATCCTCGCCACGGCCACGTAGGCTTGGTGCGCCGCGCGCGCCGGTCTTGGCTGGATCGAGCGGTCGCGTTGAGCACGACGTTCGTGCCCGGCGCGATCCGAAGTCGCTGGGCGGCACGACGCCATGCGGCGTCTGTCGACGCGCTGCGCGACTGCCGCGACGTGCTCGTCTCGCGTGTGATCCTGCGCAGCGATTCGACCCACGTCCGGCGCGCAGGAACGAGCGCCATCCACTGCTCGAACTGCTCACGCTCAGTCGGCGTGAGCTCGCCGGCGAGGTAGCGATCGAGCAATAGCCATTGCGGGGAATCGTCGGTCACGTGGTCGGCGGAGGGAGGGCTACTGCTAATGGCACCCCACACCCGCTGATCCCCTACAGCACGTCTCCGATCAGAAAAAGTCGGTCAGCGCTTGGCGAAGCACTTTCAGAGCTTTCGCGATCTGGATCTCGACGGTTTTCTCGGAAATCGCCATGTGGCTCGCGATCTCCTTGTACGACAGGTGGTGCGCCCACCGCAGGAGATAGGCTTCGCGACATCGTGCCGGGAGTCGCTGCACGGCCCGCTGGAGCGCACCCGCGAAATCGCCTTCAACCGTCCGGGCGTCGGCAGGCTCTGCCCAGCGCGTCTCGGGGCGTATGGCGATGTCGGCGACCGCCTGACACTGCCAGCGCTCCATGATGCGTTGCCGGCGCCCGTGATTGAGCGCGCGGTTGCGAACCGCGCCGAAGAGATAGGTCTTGAGCGACGTATCGACGGCCCAGGTGCCCCGATGCTCCCACACCCAGCAGAGGACATCCTGCACGAGGTCGTCGGCCGCCGCCGCGTTCCGCACGTACCCAATCGCGAATGCTTGGAGCGGCTCATAGTAGGCGCGGAACATGGCCTCGAACGCTGCGGCATCGCTGGCCCGAATGCTCGTGACCCACGCACGCTCGGCCTCCGGCGGCGGGAGAGCCACACCGGGCACGGCCGGCCAACTGCCGCGCGGCCCGACCGCGCGTTCGTGATCGTTGCGAGAGCACTGTTCGTGTGATGCGAGGCGAGGAAGCGCGTTCATGGTTGATGGCTGCGCAGAGGGCCAATCACACGTGCGGACTCGCGAGCGGATTTCTCACACGACGTCGCGAACGGGCGGGACTGCTGGCGCGCCTTACTCCAGTGACGCGTGTCCGCACGACGTCGGCGACGCTGCGCAGGGAGCACGTGCGCCGCGCTCCTATATTCACCCGATGACGTGTGTGATCGCGTCACGCACCCGTAACGAGATGCGCGCCGTCTGCAATCATCACGTCACGAGGGCACTACGCAAAAAAAAATCGCCCCGGTCGCTGCGACCGGGGCGATTGACGTGACGTATCAGTTACACGGCGGTTACCGATGGCCGCCGCCGTGGCCGCCGCCGCCGCCACCGAAGTGACCGCCGCCGCCGCCGCCGACGTGTCCACCACCGCCACCGCCGACGTGCCCACCACCGCCACCGCCGCCGCGCGGCGCTGACCGCTCGCCGCCACCTTCATAGCCGCCACCTCGCGGCGCCCCATAGCCACGCTCACCGCCTGCCCGAGCCTGTGGGGTCACGCGGTACGCGCGAGCCGGAGCGCGGAACGCCGCGGCTCCGCCAGAAGGCGCACGATATGAGGTCCCTGGCGTGCCGCCCACTCGCCTACCAACCGCGCGCTCACCAACTGCACGCTCACCAACTGCACGCTCGCCAGCGCTTGCCCGTTCCGATCCCTCTGGGACTGGAGTCGCCCGCATCCCACGCGCCGCTTGCGCCCTGTCGTTCGTGGCGACGACGCGTCCCAATCCCGGGTGCGCCACCTGCGAAGAACTGCGCACCTGACGGAATACCGTCGGCGCCATGGCGCTGTGATACAGCCCGCTCCGTGCGATACCACCTGGGGCCGTCGTAAAGTGCGCGCTCGCAAACATCGCCGGCCGCGCAGCAAAGCCATGCGACACATACCCCGCTCCACCGAGGCCCCGGCCCGAGGCAAACAGTGCACCGTGCGTCACGTAGCCGACTGGCGGGACGAACCCTGGTCGGTGCAAGAACGGGCCGCCGTGTAAGTAACCCGGATAGTACCCGCCGGAGTACCCATAGCCGCCGTAGCCGCAGCTCCAGCACCCGCCACCGAACCCGAGCCCGAACCCGACGCCGAGCCCGAAGCCGCCCCCATAGAATCCAGAGCCGTAGTACCACGGGCTGTACCCCCACCAGGGGCTGTAGCCCCACGGGCCACCCAGGTACATGCCGTACTCCGGACCGTACCACGGGTCGTACCACGGATCGTAGGATGGTCCGTAGGCTCCCCAGTCGGGCGCATACGCGCCCCCGTCGGGTTCCGCATTCGCGTAGGTGTTGCTCGGTGGCCCGTGATGCGGCGTCACCGTGTACGTCACGAGGTCGTAGTCAAAGCGACCACCCGCCGTCGCCATTCGCTGCACGACGTCGGTCATCACGGCTTCAGCGGTCGCGGCGTGCGCCGTGTCGGGCAGCTCGTTCGCGGCCCACTGGGCCCCACTGCTGAAGCCATCGAAGTGGAATGGGTCCCTGGATACGGCGGCGTACACCGTCCCAGTGCCCCGCGTGTTGGCCACGACGAAGCTCGCGTCCATCCCATTGCCTTGCACATCCACGTCCGTATTGGCGTGGACGAAATCGTCATCCCCTGGATTCGTGGGATAGAGCACCTGCACCATCCCGCTCGGGGTCGCGTGCAGAACCACGAGATACGAATCATCGCGCACGTGCACCCGAACTCGAGCACGATCGCCCGGGTCGAATACGTTCTGACTATTCAGGGTGACGCGCACTGCAGGCTCATCGCCTGGCGGCACGACGTTGCGAGGCGTACTTGCGCCATCCGTCGTTGCAACGCTCGCAACGGGCCCGACAGCGGGCACAGAGACGCCGCCCATTGTACTCGCCAGGACAGCCGCCAGCATCGCCGCAATCATATAGCCTCCCTCAACCCTCAAATTTGAAGACTTCGGCCCTGCTACTGCTACACTATATACCCCGGAAACCCACTTAACGTGCCCGACGCGTCATAGTCCCGAGGACGGATGTTTCTCATCTTTCCCGCCCTCGCCCTCGCCCTTCCCAGCGCCCTGATTTCCACTCTTACCCACCTTTCTGGCCCGTACGGGTGGGCCATGCCCACCGCCGGACGTGCCATTGGAGCCTCCCGACGCGTGGGGCGGATTCGAGCCCCCCGAACCGGACCCCTGCGTGCTGGAGCCCGTCGTCACGCGGTGCGGGACCGCCACGGTCGTCGACCGCGCGGGCGGCTGCGGCACGGTCGAGCTCCGACCAACCTCAGACCCGTTGCCAAGATTAGAGCCCTCACTCCCCACCCGTGACGGCTGCGCCACGCGGACCCCTGTCGGTCCCGTGGCGTTCGGACGAGCCACAAACCCAGACGGACCCTTCGCCACCGACGTCGCAGGCGTGATCCCGCTGCGCATCGGGCGCAACCCGCCACCGGCCGGGGCGACAGTCGCCGGCCGCACGAGCGCGGCATTGCTTGCAAGCCGCGGCGAGCTCGCGCGAATCTGTGATACCTGCGCCGGCGCGAGCGGCCGACCCTGGTTCGCCTCGAGCGCCGAGCGCTGACTCGCGAACGACACCGGTGCAGGAGGCGGCGCGAGCTTCGCCATCACCGGGCGGTTCACCACATTGGCTGGTGGCATCCTGACCGCCGCACCCGACTGCGTCTGCACGCGCCCCAAGCTCGCCTCGGTCGGCATGACATGCGGCGCGGAACCCATCACGGGCGCCTGACGCATTTCATCAGTTACCTGCAGCGGCGCCGCTTGCACCGGCCGGGCACTCGTGAATGTGGTCGTGGAAGTCGCCATCATCGCACCTGGCGCGTTTCGATTGACGTACGTCACGTTGTTCACGTTGGTCACATTCGTCACGTTGGTAATGTTTGTGACGTTGGTGACATTGGTGACGTTAACCTGCCGCACATAAGCAGGGCTCACCGCGTATGCCGGATGGTAGACCTCCTGCGGGCCGAGCGCGAACCACGCAACCGCGCCCACGCCGACAGCCACGCCCACAGCCACGCCCGGACGCGGTGCCGGCGCGCCGACGAACGCGACGAGCGCAGGCGAGTACACGGGTCGGGCAACCATCTGACCGGGCACCCAGGCCCAGCCGCCGCCCGCGTATACCCAGCGACCATAGTGGTACGGGGCGTATCCCCACGGTGCCTCATCGACCCACGTCCAGCCCCACGGATCGACCCAGACCCAATGTCCTGTGTGGTAGGGCGCCCATCCCGGACCCATTCCCGAAGGCACCCAGACATTGCCGTACTCGGGCATGACTTCCCAGTGACCGTACGCGTCGAGGTCCTCGTAACCCGTCATCTCAGTCGAGACGTACCGCGCCGACTCAGAAGTGTCCTCGCGGCGGTCGCGATCGGCGCACCACTGATCCCATTCATCGTACGCCGGCGCATCGACCAAGTCGTACGTCGGCGAATCCGTGCCATTGATCCGAGCCTGCTGACGAGCGTTGACCGCAAACGATGAGCCGGCAGCCGTCACCTCGGCGTTTCCGGACCATACGTCGACGACCGACGTCGTACCGTCAGGGCCGACGTCTACGCGGTATTCGCCCGCCCGCCCGAGCGTAATCGCCCCGTTGGGAGTGTCGATCTCGTAGACCTGGCCGTCGTCGAGATGTCTGACTCGGATTGTCACCGACCCCTGGGCCAACCGGAGCTGCATCGTGTTGTCATCCAGCGATGTGAGGTCGAGCTCGGTCTGCCCATCAACGCGGATCGAAGTGGAGCCTGCGTGCAGCTCAGCTCGCGAATTCGAGTCGGCCCAGATGGCATCGCCTGTCGTCAACGGTCGATTTGGCACGGCTGCAGCCCAGGCATCGCTACCCGCAGGACGCAGCGACACAGCGCCCATCAGATAGTTGAGTCGCGCAACGCGTCCCGGCGGGTCCGCGAGGACCCGCGCTGGCGCCAGCATGGACCACACGCCGGCCGCGCCAACCGTCAACAAACATGAGAGCCACCACTTTCTCACCATAGTTCAAGCCCTCCAGCTGTATGATCCCCTAAGCAAGGCTCGGTCCGGTCGGGGATGCCCCATTCCAGACGATCACGCGTCGCCATAAGTCATTGTCGATTTGTCTGTTACAGCCGCTACGACGCGCGCTGTCCAGTTCGGTACAGCGGACCGGTGAACCGCTGGATAGACTACTCGGTGCCCTCTTGAGAGGACAGAGCTAGGGACTATCCCAACGCCTCATCCACCATCGCGCACCAGGCATGGAGCAGCATCAAGTGGATCTCCTGGATGCTGGCCGTGGCCGTGCTTGGGACGCGCACGACGTGATCCGCTTCCGCGCCGATCAGCCCCGGCTGCCCCGTCATCGCGACCGTACGGGCGCCACGCCGACGGGCAGCCGTGAGCCCCCGCACGACATTCTCGGATTTCCCACTCGTCGTGAGCCCGACGACGAGATCGCCCGCGGCTGCGAGTGCCTCGACCTGACGCTCGAAGACCGCGCCGTAGCCGAAGTCATTGCTAATGCACGTCACTGTACTGGGATCCGCAACGAGCGCGAGTGCGGGCAACGCTCGCCGCGGACGCGAGTAGCGGCCAACCAGCTCGCCCACGAAGTGGCTCGCCTGTGAAGCGCTTCCACCGTTGCCAAACGCGATGACTTTGCCACCTTGCTGGAGCGTCTCCACGAGCGCCTGTCCGACCGCTTCCGCCATTGCCTCGAGCTCGGTCAAACTCGCGCGCACCGCTTGTTGATGGGCCGCGAAATGGTCAGCTACTCGTGCCACGCGTCGCCTCTTGTAGGGGCGACGCCTGTGTTGCCCGCCACCCAGTGAAATTGCCAACGCGGAATCTGCCGGGTCCGCGCCTGTTTCGCGAGCCGGCGCTGGCACAGATTCTTCACGCGCTAACGCGACGCACGCATCGCCCGCGATGACCGACGGAGGATCAATGCCCACACCGAAACGGCCCGCACGGAAGCGGAAGGCCGCTGCCCTCGAGGAATACCGACACAAGCGGGACTTCGACAAGACACCCGAGCCCGCTGGCCGCACGGGGGGCACCGCGCGACGGGGGTCGCACGTGTTTGTCGTGCAGAAACACGACGCGAGCCATTTACACTTCGATTTTCGACTGGAGCTCGATGGTGTGATGAAGAGCTGGGCTGTTCCCAAGGGACCCAGCCTCGATCCCAGCGTCAAACGACTCGCGATGCAGGTCGAGGACCATCCGCTCGACTACAACGTCTTCGAGGGGACCATTCCGCAGGGGGAGTACGGCGGTGGCACAGTGATGCTGTGGGACCGAGGCACATTCGAACCCGATCGCGACGCTGGGGCACGGACGGCTGACGACCGATCCGATGCGCAGATCTTGCGCGACGGCTACGAGCGTGGCGATTTGAAGTTCATCCTGCACGGCGAGCGACTGCGCGGATCCTGGGTACTGGTGCGTACTCGATTGGGACGCGGGGCATCCGCCGCCCGCCCACAGTGGCTGCTCATCAAACATCGCGACGCATATGCGATGCCGGGGTCGGACATCGTCGCCGCCACGGAAACGTCGGTCGCAACGGGGCGGACGATGGAAGCAATCGCCATGCACACGCCGCCGTCGGGTACGCGGCGCAACTCGAGCGCCGCGGCCAAAGCGAGGACGTCGAAATGACGCGCCGTGCCCCGGTGCGAGGAGCACGCCAGTCTTCGGCAGCGCGGACATCGCGACCAGGTCGCGCGACGACGCGTCGCGCGAGCTCGAAACCCCCGCGTGCCCCCGCGCGCGGCCGGGCCGCCGCGTCACACCCGCCCGCAATGCCCCCGCTCCCATTCCCGCTGACCAACCTCGACAAGGTCTTTTTCCCGCGCATCGGAGTGACGAAAGGAGACCTCATCGCCTACTACGCGCAGGTCGCCTCATACATCATCCCGGCGATCCGCGACCGGCCGCTCGCTCTCAAGCGCTACCCGGACGGCGTCTCGGGACCGTTCTTCTTCCAACAGAACGCGCCAGCCGCGGCGCGCATTCCGCGCGGGGTGCGGGTCGAGTCGGTGCCAGTGGAGCTGGATGGCGCGTCGCATCCGCGGATCGTCGGGGGCACGCTCACCACGCTTCTTTATACCACGCAATTGGGGTGCATCGGTGTCGATCCCTGGCACGCTCGCATCCGCACACTCCGCACGCCCGACTACGCGATCATCGACCTCGACCCCGGGGCGTCGGTCGTCTTTTCACGCATTGTCGAAGTTGCATTGTGGGTCAGAGCCGCGCTCGAGCGCGCGGGTCTCAACGGCACCGCCAAGACATCAGGATCCCGCGGCATCCACATCTATATCCCGCTCCCGCCACGCACGTCGGACGCCGTCGCACTCGCGGTCGCTCAGCGCATCGCGACATCCATCGCGGAGGCGCACCCGCGGGAGGCAACCGTAACCCGCGGCCTGAGTGGACGGGGGGACGACACCGTCTACGTGGACTACCTGCAGAACGCGCGCGGCAAGACCGTTGCGGCCGCGTATTGTGTGCGTGCAGTGGAGGATGCGCGCGTATCGACACCACTGCTGTGGTCCGAACTGACGCCGGAACTGGACCCACGCACGTTCACACTCCAGACAGTGCCTGCTCGCCTCGCCCGCACAGGTGATCTCTGGGCCGTCGCGATGAAGCAGGGTAACAGCGCGAGCGCCATCCGAGCGCTCGTCGGGGCGACGGAGAAGCGCCGCCGTCAGTGAGCGGCGTTCTGCAGCGGTTGGCCCGCGGCGATCCTCTGCTCCATGACCGCGGCGGAGAGGGGGCGCGCAAAGAAATAGCCCTGGCCCATCTCACACCCCAGTCCGCGGAGCGCCTGCCACTGCTCCCGCACCTCGATGCCCTCGGCAATCGTCCGCAGCCCGAGCGTCTCGCGCCAGCGCGATGATCGCGCGCGCCAGCGCAGGTTGGGATCGTCTCGCGTCCCGACATCGTCGACGAATGACTTCGCGATCTTGAGGATGTCGATCGGGAAACGCTGCAGATAACTGAGCGACGAGTACCCGGTCCCGAAATCGTCGATGGCGAGCCGCACGCCGACCGCCTTGAGCTGTGTCAGCCGTTCGAGCATCGGTCTCCGTGCGCTGCATCAGCACACTCTCGGTGATCTCGAGCACGAGAGACGCGCGGCCGAAGCCCAGACTGCGACCAATGCACGCTGCACGACGGCGACGATCCCGGGGTGTTGGAGCTGCTGGCCGGAGACGTTGACCGTCATGCTGAGCGGCGTCGCCGGCCGCCAGCGCGCGTCCCACTCTGCGGCCTGACGACACCCTTCGCGCAATGACCCATTCACCGATGCGGCACGATGAGACCCGTCTCTTCAGCGAGCGCGATGAACTGCGAGGGATAAAGGAGTCCCCGTCGGGGATGCTTCCATCGAATCAGCGCCTCCATCCCCGTGATCTGCCCCGCCGTCGAGCGAGACGATCGGCTGATAGAGCAAGGTGAATTCCGCACGCTCCAGCGCGCGGCGTAGGTCGGCCTCCAGCTCGAGGCGGTCGAGCGCCTCCCGATGCATGCGCGTCTCGAACTGCTCGGACCGTGCTTTGCCACGGCTCTTCGCGGTGTACATCGCCATGTCGGCGTTGCGCAGCAGCTCCGACGCGGTCGACCCCGGAGTGGCGAACGGCGATGCCCAGGCTCGCCGTCACGAAGACCTCTTTCCCCTCCAGCGCAAACGGCTGCCCGCAGCGCGGCCGTGATCCGCTCGGCCGCCAAGCCGACGCCAGCTCGGCGTTGGCATCTTCGATCAGCACCGCGAACTCATCGCCGCCCAGTCGCGCGACGGTGTCGGACGTCGCGCACGCTGACGGCGAGTCGCACCGCGGCCGCCACGAGCAGACGGTCGCCCGCCACGTGGCCCAGGCTGTCGTTGATGGTCTTGAAGTTGTCGAGGTCGAGAAACAGCACGGCCATCCCATCGCCATGGCGCGCCCGCGCTCGAGCGCGTGCGTCACGCGGTCGAAGAACAGCGCGCGGTTCGCCAGCCCGGTGAGCGGATCGTGGAACGCCTGATGGGTGAGCTGCGCTTCCAGCGCTTTGCGCTCGCTCACGTCGCGCGCGTTCAGCGACGATGCCGCGCACGGTCGGCTCGAACAGCAGATTCGTGCCGACCGCTTCGACAGACAACCACCGCCCATCGCGATGGCGAATGCGCCATTCGGTGGGGGTGGTCGACGCCCCAGGTCGGCGTTGCGATCGACAATGCCGCCGCGCCCCGCGCCACGTCGTCGGGATGCAGCAGGGACATCAGCTGCGCCCCTTCGAGCTCCGACGGCTCGTACCCGAACCAGCCGGGTCACCGAGGGACTGACGAACCGCAGGAACGCCCTCGGCCATCGGCAATTGCGATCACATCGGAGGAGTGCTGGACCAATGCTCGGAATCGGGCTTCGTTCTCGAGCGCTGCGGTTTCGGCGACGAGCCGCGACGTTCTCCCGAACGGCTGCGAGCTGGCGCAGCACGATGAGCAACGTGACGAGGAGCGTGCCCTCGGCCAGTGAGGCCCAGTGCTCGTCGGCGTGTCGCACGGCCTCGCCGAGGAGCAAGGCATAGCATGACGCCAGCGCGACGTACGGGAGAGGGCTGAACGGCTGGACGCGGCCGCGTCCCATGCTCGCGCCCTCCCGCGCCGCCTCCGGTGGATGCGACGCGAAGCGCTGACAGGCCCACACGAGCAAGACGTACGGCCCCATGAACGTCAGCGACATCCAGGGCGCGGCCATCTGCCCCGCGCGCACGTGGACCAGCAGGCCGGCGAGCCCCGACGCGGCGTGCAGCGCGATGCTCAGCAGCAGCAGCACGAACGGCCCGCGGTAGCGCCGCGGCCGCTGCAGCCACACGGTCGTCAGCCCGAGGACGAGCGCGATCGCTCCCGCTGCATCGGCCACACTCAGAAAGTGCGCGACCCCGGTGCGCGGCTCGGCGCGGATCGTTGGAATCAGCACGAGATGCCAGACCGCGATGCCGACGCCGAGCAGGGTCGTGGCGGCATCGTACAGGAACTTCCGTCGCTCTGCCGGCATCCGTTGGGCGCGCGGTAAGGCGAGGAGCGCCACGAGCCAGCACGGATACAACAGCAGGTGGGGCAGGTTGACCCATCCGTTCTGCGGATCCCCGCCGAACCAATGCACGTAGATGAAGCGGGCGACGGCGCCGCCCAGGACGGCCATGAATCCGACCCCCGTCAGCTCCAGGGCACGCCGGACTCCGACGTTCCCTTCCAGCGGGATGCGCGCGGCTGCAATCCAGGCGAGCGCCACGATCCCGGCATCCATTGGCAAGAACGCCGCGAGGAGGATCGTCTGGACGGCGGCGTTCGTTGGGGCGGCGCCGGCGACGGCCACGGCGTACAGCGCGGCATAAGCGGTCAGCCCGACCGCGAGCAGCGCCAAGGGGTCGCGCAGCCAGCGACGCGTCGAGAGGGCCATACGCACTAGGACGCGCGCGGCCCAGCGGGGGAAACGATTTTCCTGAAAGAGGTTAGGGGTAAACAGGCTAGTGGTGAGGGACTAGTGGCTAGTGGCTAGTGAGAAAATCTCAGAGCCAGTGACACGTTGCCGTCACTGGCCCTGACGTTTCTTCTGGCCACTAGTTCCTAGCCACTGGTTCCTCACCACTAGTCCCGAGCCACTAGCCCCTACACATGGCAGCTCGCCAGTCCGCGCTTCTCGAGGTAGCGCTGGTGATAGTCCTCTGCCTCGTAGAACTTCGGGGCCGGCTCGATCGAAGTCACGATCGGTCGACGATGAAACCCGCCTGCATCACGCGCCGCACGCGATGCCGTCGCCACTCGCTCCTGCGACGGAGTCGTGTAGAAGATGACCGACCGATATTGCGTCCCCACGTCCGGCCCTTGCCGATTGAGCGTGGTGGGATCGTGATTCTCCCAGAACACGCGCAGCAACTCGTCGTATGAGATCTGCGACGGGTCGTACGTCACCTCGACGACTTCTGCGTGTCCCGTGCGATCCGTGCACACTTGCTCGTATGTGGGATTGGAGGTCGACCCGCCGGCGTACCCGACCCGCGTGTTGCGGACCCCGGGCAGTCGTCGAAAGGTCTCCTCGACTCCCCAAAAGCACCCTGCGCCGAAGAGCGCCACCTCCGTCGGGGCGTCTGAGGTGCGCGGTTTCGAATCGGTTGGCGGTGCCTGGGTGTCCTGCGCCATGAGCGTCGTACCTCGGGTGTAGGAGCGACGCATGCGTCGCCCGGGGGTTACGCCGGCACGGGCGCCGAGCCACGTCGCAGTCGGATGCCGCACGCGGCCAACATGATGCCCCCGACGCCCGCATAAGCTCCGAACGCACCGGCAACGCCATCCGGACCGGCGTCCTGGTACTGGAGCACGACCAAACCCAATGCCACTTCAACTGCACCGCTCAGTGCGAGCAGCCACTCCCGTCGTGGCCGACGCACGTGAACCGCTGCCGTGATGCGAAATACGCCGGCCGTGATACCCCACGCAGCCACGAGCGGGACGAGGAGTTGCGGCGCTGCTTTTCGCGTGAGGAACGCCGCGAGTCCGAGCAGCACGCCCAAGCTTCCTTCGACAACGAACGGCGAGGATCGCAAATCGATGCCACGGGCGCGCGTGCCGGCAGCGACCGCCACAGCGCCGTCGGTGAGCGCATAGGCACCGACCAGGGTAGCCAACAGTGCCGCAGTCATCGCGGGCATTCCGAATGCAAGGACCGCCAACGCGATGCCGACCGCTCCACGAACGATGATTGCCCAAGCGAATTGGACTCGAGGAGAGGCAGACATTGTCGTTCCCTCCAGTAGCGGCGGCCTGCGCCCGCGCGCTGTGGCCGCACCAAAACGCAACGTAGTCGCTGCGCACCGCAGACGTCCAGCCGGTTCCGGGAGACGGCGGCAGGCCGCGGCCTCGAGTACTAATTTGAACCCATGACCATCGTCGCCAGCAACTCCCGGGTAGTCATTGGGATCGCGGCGCTCGCCATCTGCATCGCAGCTCCACTCCATGCTCAGCAGCATCCCGCGCCGGTAGGATTCGGCCGAGCAGTTGGCCAAACGGCCGGCGGCGTGGCCGGGACCGCCTTGGGGTTCGTCGCTGGCGGCCTGGCCACCCGCTGGGTCGCGTCGCGATGGGCAGGTGCGTCCGAGGACCGCGCGTCCTCCGTCGCCATGGCAGGCGCGTACGTCGGGAGTGCGCTTGCCACGGCCGCGGGGCCTACTATTGTAGGCCCTGGCTCCTCGGTGCGGGGGACGTACTGGGCAGCGCTCGCCGGGGCGACCGCGGGTGGCGTGGGGAGTTTCCTCCTCATTCACCTCAATCGCGCGGTCGATCTCGGTACCATCCCGCGGCTTCTGAGCGCCGTCGTAGTCGTCGCGCTCCCCGCTATCGGCGCTACCGCGGGGTATAACTTGAGTCGGAGGGGCTGGCGGACTGGTGGTTAGGGACTAGTGGTTGGTGAACCAACCGCGGGGCCGGTACCAGCTAGGTACAACTCGCCATGAGGTTTTTCACGAGCCCCTAGTCCCTACCCACTAGTCCCTCTTACTTTGACTACGCTGCCCCTTGGTGTAACTGGCAACACGCCTGACTCTTGGAGGGTTTCGGGACACCGCGTCAGAAATGGCGCGCGTGAATGCGCTCAAATTCGGCGAACGGTGTCACATCCCAACGCCGAGCCAAGCCGGACCATTCCTACGGACCGGAAGGTGTAGAGACTCGACGGGCGCGGCCTGACCACCGCGGGTGAAGGTCAAGACAGAGTCCGGGCCACGAACGCGCATGGCGCGCGGCGGCGAAAGCCGAAGTGGTGGAGGGATCAGGAGAGTCCTGGTTCGAGCCCAGGAGGGGCAATGGAGGCGCGGTCGGTGGAGAGGTGCGAGCGATGGCGCCAGCGGATGACGGGGCCAGCCTCAGCGCAGCGGGGCTGGCCCCCTCGTTGGATGCAGCACTCTCTTACCATCTCATCCTCATCCCTGCTTCGCGCCGCGCTCGCAGGCATCTGCGCGACCTCGGCAGCCGCGTGCAGCAACACGCCAGCCGCATTCGGGACGTCCCGGGCTGCGGCCCAGGCGCACGCTGACGAGCTCTTCACTGGCCTGACCGAGCGCTTCACAAACGTCGATAGGAGTCCGGCCGCAGCTGCCACCGTCGCGAAGGTCGAGGGCGCGGTCTTCACGCCTTCGGGGATCTTCAATGACACCATCGCGTGGAACGTGGTGCACTCCGACAGCGTGCGAGCACTCATGCTGGCCGGCCGTTCGGTACGAGATCGGTACTCTATCGCCGAGATGAACAACGCGCCTGCGCCACGCGACCTCGCGGCGTCGCGGGAGGAAATTCGACTGGCACGGCTCGGACACGACCAGTTCGAATGGTCGATGTTCGTCGACCAGGTCCTGGGATCGATCACCCCCGAAGACATCGATCGGGTCATCGGCTCGGTGCTCACCGCACCCGCAGGGACCGCCGACGCGGACCTGCGATCAGCGGCAGGCGCCGCCTTTCCGAGATCCAGCGCGCTCTTGGCGCAGTTTTTTTCGCTCGACACACTCCACTCCGTCGAACGCGAGGACAGCACCGCGCTTGTGGATCTGGTGATCGGACTGCATCCCGAAAAGCTGCAGGTCCAGTATCCCGCTCTTTCAGCATACCTCCGCAAGTACCTCAATCCAGTTCGCTTGCGATCGATCCTGCGAGACCCGGCGGGTGGTGAGTGGCTCGATCTCCAGTTGGCCGGTAACCAGCTGAAGCTCCGCGCGCGGGCCGACCGCGAGGGTCGCTTGGCGCCGATCGACGGTATGCGGCGCGCGATTCCGGACTCGCTCACCGCGGTGTCGGACTTTCGCACCAAGATGTGGCTCTTTTCGCTCGGCCTGAGCGATCTCGCGACCGACGTCCTCATCACGCACGCGCCGCATGTGCTGAGTTGGCAGCTCAGATTCCAACGAGAGCCGCGGTGGCACCTGCCGTTGGCCATCAGTCACCTGGTCCAGGGCTCGTTGCGCCGACCGTTCATGGGCGATGGCGCCCGATACCGAGTCGCGATCACCAACGCCGTTGGAGATCGGACGCTTCTCGAGCGCGAGGGCAATGTGACGGTTCAGGAAAGCGCCATCATGCGCTGGTTTGGCGGGCTCGGTGCGCACGCATTCCGGGAGTTTTCCGGTCCCACGGAAGCGCAGGAGAGTGCCTACCTCGCCTCGCTGTTTTCGGCGCTGCGCGCGGACGTCGATGCGGACCTCACAGGGCCCGCGACGGTGGCCGGCGACGTCGGCCCGCCGAGCGGCCGTCCCTGAGATGTGACATCCGAGCCTGTGCGATGCGCGAGCCACCTGCCGGATGAAAAAAGGCCAGCGACGAGACTCGACGCTGGCCTTTGACCCGGGCGACCGGCCCGTTGCCGGTCATGACCGCGAAACCGTTCGCCGCCAGGGGTATGCCACGCGCGCCGTCATTGGAACTCTCCGTCCTACCGAGCGGCGGCGGGCAACATCCCCTTCGCGACATTTGTGCCGCACCGCTGGCGAACCAGCGGGGTTGGGTCGTCATGGAGCTGAGGGGAGTCGAACCCCTGACCTCTGCAGTGCGATTGCAGCGCTCTCCCAACTGAGCTACAGCCCCCGAAGCGCTGCTACCAACGTAGAGACGGGTGGTTGGAAGTCAAGGTAACGCAAGCGCATCCAGCATGCAGCGTGGATGGCCCACCTCCACCTGTTCCCGGCGCATGAACTCTCACGCCGTCGGCCGGTCCAGGGCGACGCACGCGTCGCCCCCAACCCGCGTCCCTGCGGCAGCCACTTCTGCCGTGCGTCTCGATCGGCATTGGCTGCCCCGCTCTGGACCGCTGGGGCCACAAAGAACCGCTACGCCGCACACCGCCCTGCATCTGTGCGGCCTTACGGGTAATCCCGAGACGAAGTTTCGATCGCGCCTGATGCGAGGAAACTAACCGGCCGCCGGCCCTCCGGCCTCGGCTTCGTCACCCCGCGGTGAACGCGAGATGCGGCTCCGATCTTCGACAACGGCCTCGTTGCGCTGCGCCACGGCGCGCCGCCGGGCACTTGCACTCCGGGCACCGCCGCCTTCGCGGCCGATCGCAGCCATGTGCTCGCGATCTCGACTCACCGTCTCGCCGCCCTTGCGGCCGGCGACACGCGCTTCGTCCGCCGTCCACTCGTGCGCGGTCCCCTTTTGATGGGCGGCGCGTCCGCCCTTGCTGGCGATCTCACGTTGGCGCGTTCGATCCATTGACGCGAACCCGCGATTGCTCGTGCCGGTCCGCATCTGAGCACGCCCTCGCCCCGTCTCCAGTTGATCCACCCCGCGCTCGGTATCGGCGCTCATCCTATCCACCATTATCCCCCCCCTCTCTCTGCGACTGATTGCTCCTAGCTGGTCTTAGACAACCATTTGGCCCCGCAAAAGCGAGACCAAACACGCGTTCGCTGCCGCCCGGCAGCACGAACCCACTCAGCCTACGCCCGCCTAGCATGCCGCGCTGTCGGCATCGCGGGGGCGCAAGGAACGGTTGGCGGCAAATGCTGCGCCATCGCGGCAGCGATGAATCGATCGCCCACCAATATCTCCCCGATTGGACCACTCACCGCGCTCCGGATCCCGCGCTACTCGCGTCGAATCCCCACGGGCTGCACGCCGATCGATCCCGGGCGGATGGAGGTGTCTCGTGCTTGCGAATTCGATGTCGAAGTCTATTGGCTGATGTAGTCGAATTCCACTTGCTGATATAATCGACGGACACGCACGATGCGAGTCGGCGGTCCATTGGCCGCCTTATATTCCTCGCCCATGTCGCTCACGGTGCGCTTTCTCGGCACAGCGGCGTCACGGCCGACGGTCGAACGCAACGTCTCGGCGATTGCGGTCGTGCGCGAGGGTGAAACACTGATGTTCGACTGTGGCGAGGGCACGCAGCGCCAGATGATGCGCTACGGCGTCTCCTTCGTCCTCGGCGACATCTTCTTTACGCACTTCCACACCGATCACGTGCTCGGCGTCATTGGGCTCATGCGAACGATGCAGCTGCAGGGGCGGGTCGAGCCGCTCCGCGTATGGGGACCCAAAGGCGCCGCCCGTATCCTGCAACGGGCCGAAGTCTTCAACGGCGACCGGCTGGGATACCCGGTGACGATCACGGAGCTCGCGCCCGCGACGCCCGTCGTGCGGACGGGGTACGCGATCCACCCGTTTGGCGTATCACATCACGGCACGGTGGCGTTGGGCTATGCGCTGATCGAGGACGAGCGGCGCGGCCGCTTTCACCCCGACCACGCGCGTGAGCTCGGGATCCCGGAAGGTCCGCTCTGGGGTCAGCTGCATCGCGGTCGGGTCGTGACCCTGCCCGATGGCCGCACGGTCGACCCCGCGGATCTCGTCGGGCCGCCACGCCCGGGCCGGCGCATTGTCCTCACGGGCGATACGCGCCCATGCGAGGCGACCATTGAAGCCGCACGCGGAGCAGATCTTCTCGTCCACGAGGCCACGTTCTCAGAGGAAGAAGCCGCCCGTGCAGTCGAGACGGGACATTCCACGGCACGAGAGGCGGCGACGGTTGCCGCGCAAGCCGGAGTTCGGCGACTCGTGCTGACGCACCTGTCGGCTCGCTACACGCGCGATACGTCGGAGCTCGAGCGCGACGCACGCGCCGTCTTTCCCGACACGATCATCGCACGCGACGGACTGGATGTGGAGGTCGACTATCCCGACGCGGATGCTCCAATGTGAGCGGATCCGCGTCGCATCAGGCGGCCACTCGCGGCCCTAGCGGCCGCCGCCCCGCGTAGCCCGCGTGCACCTCATGCCAGAACTCGACCGACGGCTCGCCCAGACACCAGCACAGATAGACCGTCCGACCGTCGCGCAGCGCGGGGAAGTCCACCAGCCCCTGAACGTAGTCCTTGAACTCTACGCCGAGCGCCGCGAGCTCCCCCTGGAAGTGCTCCAGCTCCGCCGCCAGCTGCGCGACTTCCCGCTCCAGCTCCGCCGCCCGGGGGCTGGGGGCGGCGACCGAGTTGGAGGCCGACGCCATCTCGAACTCGCGCACGCGCGCTTGCCACCGCGCGAACTGCACGACGATATCCTCGACGATCCGGCGGACGAGGGGCAAGCTGCGATTCGCCATCTCGGGCGTGTAGTACTTGGGCATCAGGACCGTTTAGCCTCCGCCTCGCGTTCTTCGAGCCGTCGCTGCCGCCGCGCCTGGGCGGCACCGTAACGACGCACTTCGTCGGGAGTTTCGGGTACGAGCGGCGGAACTTCCATCGGCCGGCCATTCCGATCGACCGCAACGAAAGTCAGATAGGCCGAATTGGTGTGCCGCCGCCGTCCTGTGATGAGATCCTCCGCTTCGACGCGAACACCTACTTCCATCGACGTGCGCCCCGCAAAGTTTACACTCCCCTTCATGACGACTAGGTCGCCCACATGGATCGGCTCCCGGAAATCCACCCGATCGATCGAGGCCGTCACGCACGCGGCCCGCGCGTGTCGGAACGCCGAAATCGCCGCCGTCTTGTCCATCATCCCGAGAATGACGCCGCCAAACACGTGTCCCAGGAGATTCGCGTTCTGGGGCATCATGAGCTCGGAGGTCTCGTGCTGTGACTCGCGGACCGCGCGAGGGTGAAGCTGTGAGTGAGACATGGGCCGATGAGAGCGGGTGCGCTGCGGTCGGAGCGCCGGTCAATCAGTAGGATACAGCGTCGCGCCGACCCGAGTGGCTCGCTCGCCGATCTCGTGTCCGGTCGGTACCGCGGGATACTCGAGCCGAGCGTCCCGCCGGCGCGACTGAGGCAATCCGCGGCACCTCGAGCGCCGCGAATACCACATTACCCGGGCGCTGATGTCGAACCGGGAGGGGCAGCCGCACGGTGCGTGCGTCATCGCCGTACAGGGCGGATTCATCGAACGCGCGCGCGAGTGCCCGCCGGGTCGCCGAATCCGCCGGCGGCGTGTCCAGCCAGTAGATGCGCCGCGTCGGCGCTGGGAACCGCCCGACCCGCCACTCGCTGAGGACCGTATCCGCAGCGACGCCGCGTCGATGCCGCAGGACCAATGCGACTCCCTGGCCTTCGTCGGGACCGCCGGCGGTATCGTAGCGGGCGATGACGTCCACATTTGCACGAGTCCAGATATCGCTCGCCGAGTCGGCGCCGCCGACCGGCATCGTTTCCCGTTCGGCCATCCACCACGGCGCGCGGTCCCCGTCGAGCAGGATCACCGGTGGTACCGGCAAGGTCAGTCCCGCACCGCCGCCGGCGCCGCGCGCGAAGAACTGGATAGCAGGCTCGCGACTGACGTCCAGCAGCGAAAAGGATCGCGCGTCGAAGGCGAACTCTCCAAGCGCGGCCGCGGCCCGGCCGGCTCGAACATCCCCGGCCCCCCTGGCGGCGCGAATCGAGTCGAGTACGATGGCAAACGCGCGACGCCCGCGCGCCGCCGCCGTGTCCGCGACCGCGGCGCCGAACAATCCCCGTAGCGTCGCCTGCTTCGCAACTCGAAGATCAACGACCCCGCGGCGGACCGTCTCGTTCTCCGGCGCTTCATCTTCGTCCGAATCGGGAGACGACGTGTGCGCAGGCCGCGTGGACGATGAGCCGTGATACTCGTACGACACAAAGGGCCCATCCACATCCACGATATCCACCTCACCAGTCACCGACGTGGCGGGGTCCTCGGCCGCGTCCGCATCCGGGGCAAGCGGGGCATCGTCGGGATGGGCCTTGGCGTAGCCGCGCGCAGCCCTGGCCACGCTCGAATCGCGAAACACCGCCACGGAATCCCCGGTGAGCAGGTCGCGGCGATAAATGCGCTGGGTGGTGAAGACCGCATCGTAGAATGAATGGTCTTCGTCGGTGACGTACAACTCATAAAACCGCCCGCCGTAGTGTGCGAGCAGCAGCGGCGAGCCACGGACCCGGACACCTTGAGGGCCTGTTGTGACCCAGAAGGTGGAGTCTCCCGCGGCCAGCAAGAAATCGGTCGACGGGGCGGGCGCCCGCGCCGCGTGCACAGGGGGTCGCGTCTGGCAGGCCAGGACCAATGTCAGCAGCCACAGCGCGGCCGCGGTCGTGGCCAGCGATGCCCACCAGCGCTGATCGACGGCGTGTTCAGGACGCCGCAGACTGGTCGCGCAGCCTCTGTGACGCATCAGGACGGAATATAGTCTTGGGTGACGACTGGAAGTCGCGGCTCAACGACGCGCACAGACCTCCTTCCTCACTCTCGGTGTAGTCGTGTTGGTTTCGCTGTTCTCAGCCGGGCTGCGGCATCCCACCGCGCTCGCGGCGGTCTGTCTGTGCGCCACGGCGCCCGCCCCTCGCGCCGACTCGATCGGCCGACCGTTGCCGCCTGTCATTCGCGCACTGTACGTCAATCGATTCGCGGCCCAGAGCCCACGGAAAATGCGCTCGCTCATTGCGCTCGCGGACTCGACCGAGATCAACGGGTTTGTCATCGATATCAAGGACGAATTCGGTATCAACTACGTGTCACGCGACACCCTGGTCCGCCGCAACGGCGGCCGGGCCGGGGCAATCCCGAATCTCCCCGCGCTGCTCGACACCCTGCACGCACACCACATCGTGCCGATCGCGCGGATCGTCGTCTTCAAGGACTCCGTCGCCGCGCGGCTCAACCCAGCGTGGACCATCCGCAAAGCGGATGGCGCGCCGTGGCGCGACAAGAAGGGACTGGCGTGGGTGAATCCCTACGATCGGGCGCTCTGGGAGTACGATCTCCGAGTCGCGCAAGAAGTTGCGCGCCTCGGCTTCACCGAAGTCCAGTTCGACTACATCCGCTTCCCTGAGCCGTACAAGAGCCTTCCACCACAAGTCTTTCCTGGCGCACACGAGGACAAGAAATCCGTAGTGCTGGCGGAGTTCCTCGAGGCGGCGCGGGCCCGGCTGCAGCCGCTCGGCGTTCGGACGACTGCCGACATTTTTGGGTTGGTGACCAGCGTGCCGGGGACCCTCGAAGTCGGCCAGCAGTGGGAATCGCTCGCCCCAGCCGTCGATGTGCTTCTCCCCATGGTCTACCCATCGCACTACCCGCCCGGCTCGTTCGACTTGCCGCACCCGAACGCGGACCCCTACAAGGTCGTGTACGCCGCGGTGACCGCCGCACACCGCCGCGACACCACGATCGGACTCACCGGCCAACAGGTCCGGCCATGGCTCCAGGCATTCAGTCTGGGCCAGCCACGGTATGGAGCGGCCGAGCTGCTGGCGGAGAAACGCGCCGTCTACGACGCCGGCTATCAGGGGTGGGTGCTCTGGAATCCGGGGTCACAGTACCAAGCCGTCGCCGCCGCGCTCGAGCGGCGCAAGCCAGCGGAGTCCACCACGGTCGTCCCGGTGCGTCTCGCACACTGACCGCGGGGCGGATCTCCGGACGGGTGGGCTGCAGCCCACCGCTATACCGCGCCGTCCGCACCGCCCACAATCGACGCGCTGACGCTAGAGTCGCTTGCTGACCGTGAGCGTGAAGTGAGCCGGCAGGCCTGGCGTCAGGAAGGGAACGACCGTCGGATTTGCGGGAGGGGTGTTCGACCCGTACGGGCCGAGTGAGTTCCCCGCCTCAATGCCGTAGGTGTCGTAGCGTCGATTGAGCAGGTTTTCTATCTCCAACTCGATACCGTAGCCTCGGTACTCGAGGTGTCCCGTGAGTCCGGCGACCGAGTATCCCGGGATCAGGGGGCGCTGGTTGGACTCGTCGCCCTGCATGTACTGTCCGGAATACGCCTTCATATCGACCGCGAGATCGACGAGAGCCCGCCCGATGACCCGCGTCCCGCCCACCCCAATGCGCCCGCAATGCAGCGGCGACGACGGGAAGACGTCGCCCGGCGCCGTTGCACGCGGTGCAGTGTCCGCCGTCGCGATCTGGACGACGCTCTGGTACGTCGCGGCCACATAGCTGTAGGAGCCAAATATCCGGATGCGGCCCGGCAAGCCGATCTGCCCGGACGCCTCGACCCCGGCGCGCCGCGTCCGAGGCACGTTCACGAAATAGACCTGCGTCAAGTTCGGGGACGCGAACTGAATGTCGTGGATCACATCCGTCCAGAACGCATCGATATCGAGCGTGGTCCGGGGCGAGGGATCGAAATCGAATCCAGCTTCGTAGTCGTTGGACGAAACCGGCTCGAGCCGGGGATCCGACCCGAGGGCAGAGGGCAGCGAGCACGGCGCGCTCGGGCTCGCGCACGCCAACTCGAGGGGCGCCGGGGCGCGGAATCCGCTCTTATAAGCGACGTACCCCTTCAGATCCTTCGTGAAGCGGTCCGTCGCGCCCAACTCGGGGGAGAGCCGGTCGTACGAGTTGGTCCCGTTGTCTGCGGCGGCGAGATCATCAACGTACGGGATGTGAACGTAGTCGTCCCGCACGCCAGCGGTCACGTCCACAGTCGGCGACACGGTCACGATGGCCTGGATATAGGCTCCGAGATTCTCTTGCCGGACGTCGGCGAGAGTCGTGACAGAGTCAGGCTGGCCGCCGCCCACGTTGAGGAGGCGAAAGTGCACGTTGTCGCGCTGGATCTCGAGGCCCGTCGTCAGCCCGACGGGCACTGCCCCGATCAGAAATGGCCGCGTCCACTCCGTCGTGACACCGCCCGATACGTTGCCGATGAACCCATCGGTGTTGGGCGGCGGCACGTTCGCATTGTATTGCTCGTAGGTGTTCCGACGGAGGAAGAGCGTCGCACGCAGGATCCCGCCAGCAACCGGATCATTGCCGCGCAGATTGAGTGCGGACGCCTCGGGCGCGAAGAAGTCGCCAGGCGTGTAGTTGATCTGTGGATTGATCGCGAGGTAGCTCTCGGGAAGCGACCCGGCCTCGTACAGGCGATCGTGCCCGTACAGGATGCTGAGTGCGACATCGCCGCTGTCGTGCGAGGGCCCCCATTGATGCCCGATCGTCGCGAAGAAGTTCCGCGTGTTGGCCAATGTGCCAGCGCGCCATCCCGTCTCATTCATCCCGGTCGCAGCGAAAAACCCATCCACCCCATCCGCTTTGCCCCCTGCCGTGACCGTGGCGATCTGCTCGCCGAAGGACCCGGCCCCGAGCTCGACCAATGCTTCCGGCGTCGCCTCGCCGCGACGCGTCGTCAAGAGGATCGTGCCCCCGAGCGAGTTCCGTCCGAACAGCACGTTCGACCCGCGAACGAGGGAAGCCTGATCGATGGCCGCCATCGGCAACAAATCGAAGTTGACTTCCTGTGCGTCGGGCTCGTTGACGCGCATCCCGTCGAGGAAGACGCTGACGCCCTGGGGCGACCCGACGACCGGAGATACGGTGAACCCCCGGACTTCGAGCTCGGGCTGCAAGGGGCTCCCCTGGTCGTCGTAGAGATTGACGCCCGGCAGATCGGTGAGCCCCTGAACGATGGCGTCCGGCCCAGGAATCGTGCGGGATAGGTCGACCTGCTCGACCTGGGCCGGCGCTCGCTCGTCGACGCTCGACAAGCGGGTGCCAGTCACGACGACGGTCGAGAGCCGCCGCAGCGCACGTACGGAGTCCGCCCGCAGACTGTCCGCGCGAGCCGTGTCGCTCGGCGGGGTGCTAGCGGGTTGTTGCGCGTGTGCAATCGCGGGAGCCGCGATCGCCAACACCATCATCATTGATGCCGCGTGTCGCGTCGCCAGCGCCCGGAAGAAGCCTAGGCGACCTCGACTCCGGACCATCTCTCAATCAGCTGCACGGCCTCGACGTGATCCGCTGCATCGCCGAGCTCCGCGTGCGACAGCCGCATCAGCTCCGCCGCGAGCTGGACGACCGGGGACGGGATGTGTTGATCGCGGAGAAACGCCGCCGCAATCGCGACATCTTTGTCCAGCAAGGCAAGCCGGAAGGTCCGCGGGAACGCTCGGGTGAGTACGCGCTGTGGGATCAAGTTCATCGTTGCATTGGACCGACCACTCGACGCATTGATGACCTCGAGCGCAACCTGCGGCGAGACGCCTGCCTTGCGCAGTCCTGCCAACCCCTCTGCGGCCGACCAGATGCACACCGCCAGGAGCGCGTTGTTCACTGCCTTGACGGCGTCGCCCGCACCCACCGGTCCACAGTGAACGATCTTGCTGCCGAAGGTCGCGAGCACGGGCTGCACGCGGGCGAGCACCTCGGCATCGCCCCCGCACATGACCGTCAACGTCCCCTGGTCAGCGCCACTGGTGCCGCCGCTGACCGGCGCGTCGATGAACGAGAATGCCACGCTCCGCGAGATCGCCGGCGAGTCTACGGGATGTGGGGGGATCACCCGAAGTACAATCCACCCACACGGCCCCTCGCGAGATGCCGCTCAACATTGTCGGGTTGTCGGCCAGGAGCGAGACGACATCAGCCGATGTGGACAGGCACGTGATGATGACGTCCGCCCGCGTGACCGCGTCCGCCGCACTCGAACTGATGCGCGTCGGCAAGCCGGGTTTGAGCGCGGCCCCGAACGCTTGGGCGCGCGCCGGCGTGCGATTCCATACCGCGAGCTCGAACCCGGCGGTCGCGATGCGCTGCGCCATCCGGGATCCGATGTCGCCGAGTCCTAGAAATGCGATCCGTGTCATGGGGGACAAGGTAATCAGACCGACGTGTCGCCTCTATCGGGGCTCGATGACCCACGGCGTCGCCGGCCGCTTGGGCCCGATGAAGAGCGCGTACGCGGTCCCAACGATCGCGATGAGCGCAAATGAGAACCACTGGATCGCGTAGTTGAGGTGCGGACCCTCGTCCAGCGCGGGTGGCGGCACGCGGATGGGCACACGAGGGCCATCGGTCGCCGCGGTCCGCGCCGCAGCCTCCCGAGCGTCGGCTTCGAGCACGATGGCGTAGTCGGCGATGGGGTAGCCAACCGACCGCTCGATGGCGGCACGATCGAGCCACCGAAAGTCGCGCGGCTGGTTGGGTGACTGCGCGGGGCCGTTCCACGCCGCGAGCTCGATCACGTAGCCCATCCCCGAGACGGCCGCCGGCTCGCGCCACCACGCACCATCCACTGACATGCCATCCGGTGAGTAGACCCATCCGCGCTCGACGAGCACCGCGGTATCACCGAGCTCACCGGAGTCCGGGTGCATCGGGGTCACCAGGTCCACGCCCGGCGCCCCGTCGCGCACGCGATCGATCAGCACGATCTCGTGGGCAAAATCGAACGTCCCGCTGAACCGAACGCGGCGGTAATGGTTCTGTCCACTGTCGCTCGGGACGGCGTGCAGGGCGATCGCTGGCTCGGCCAACCGCGAGGCCACCTCGCGGTTGTACGCCCGTCTTTCGCCCAGTCGATGGAGCTGCCACACGCCCAGACGGACGAACAGCGCTGTCATCACGACGGCAGCAACCAGGAAGACGGCATTGCGACGGGGCATTGATGCGGAATCTACCGGACGCACGGACCGCACGATGCTCCTGACGCGGCCGGGAGCGGCACGGGCGCGACACGCTCCAGAGAGGAGGCCCGCACCAAGGAGAAAGGAGACGACCACGGTCCCGCCATGGACCGGTAAGGGCGACGTCATGCGTCGCCCTTGGATACCGCACCGCCCGCTAGAACAGCATCAACTGATCGCCCAGATGCTCGGGCCGCACCGGCGACTGCCCGAGCAGCTCTTGCAGCATGCGCGCCGACGCAGGGGCGTGACCCGCGAAGAAGTTGCTCATGTACGCATACACGGTCTTCACGCGAGTCTCGAGTCGTCGCACCGCGTCGGCCCACACTGCCAGGTCACGACCGCGATCCACCTGCAGTCGCGAGTGGTCCACCAAATCACGATCCGGGCCCAGCCATCGCACATAGGCGAAGTCCGCGGTCGGGCGGTCGATGAGCGAGAGCGTCACCCGGCGCGAGATGAAGCGCGTGTCGGTGAGGGCCAGCGCGATGTTGTGCTCGGCGAGCAACGCCAGCACCCCATCGTGAATCCACCCGCGATGCCGAAATTCGACTGCCACGGCGAGGTCCCGCGGAACGTGCGGGAGAAATGCCGCCAGCGCCGGCAGCTCCGACGGCGTGAATTCCGGCGCGAATTGCAGGAGGATGGGCCCGAGCTTCGGCCCAAGCAGGCGCGCGCGGTCGAAGAATTCGGTGGCCAATCCGACAGCGTCGCGCAGTCGGTGCACGTGCGTCACCTCCTGCGGCATCTTGAGCGCGAAGGTGAAGCTCGGAGGCACCCGTTCCGCCCATCCACGCACCGTGCTCGCCGACGGCACAGCATAGAACGTGGCATCGACTTCTACCGTCTCAAACGCGCGCGCGTAGACGGAGAGAAACGCCGACTGCCGGGTCCCGGCCGGATAGAACGGGCCGAGCCACGCGGCATAGTTCCAGCCTTGTGTCCCGACCCGTACGACGCCGCGCCCAGCCTGCATCAGCGGCGCAGATGGCGCCGACGGCGACGGCATTCGGGGCATAGTAGGGAATGGGGCACGCCGACGGGACGGTGTCAATGGCCCTCACCGATACGTCTCGAAGAATCCGGTCCCGTCTCCGGTGATTGGTCTCCCATCGATGCGCCCGGAGAGGCGCGCATGTCCCTTCATCTGCACGAAGTACGGATGGACGAGGCGGCGAGCGGCGGCGGTCGCGCCACGCTCGATCAAGGGTTGTCGCGTGTCCGTCGCGACGGCGTCCTCCACCGTGAACTGGACGCGCACCGTGTCGGCGCCGCGGACGTCGGAGAACTGCGCCATCGATGGGACTCGGACACGGCGGCCGTTCACCACAATGGTCCGACGATCGACGTACGCGACGGACGGCGGCCGGAACACGGCCCGGAAGCCGAGGGAGTCGACGAGATAGAGAAACAGCGGCGAGGTGCTACCCAGGGAGTCGGGCGGCTGCACACGGCCGAACAGGAACGCGTAGTTACCGGCCCGCGCGGCTCCCCAGTCCCATGTCACCCCGCGCCACACGCCCCAATTGTGGTCATGATAGGCCTGCGCCGATCGGTACTCTGTGCACTGAGCACCCTCGCATACCGAGCCGCTGCCGTCCGCCTTGAGGGCCGGGACAGTGTAGCCGGAGGCAAAGTCCCCCGTCGTGATGTCGACGCCGGGGAAATACGCGCGTGGCGCTGGCGTGATGGTCAGATCGACGTCCACATGCTTGCCCGTCTCGTCGTGCGCGTGAGCGCGCACTGCGTACCGACCGTCCGGTAGGAGGTGCACCGATGACGTCCCGATTTGCAGATCTGGGGACGTCGTGGAGTAGCGGACGTCATCGGGCCGCGCCGTGGCGACGTATCGGTGCTCCCGCGCCGCGGCGTCCGCCCTGGGCGCAGCGTGCGTGGTGACCAGCACCTGCCCCCCCCACCGGCCATGACCGACATTGCCGGCAAGCATGAATGAGATGAAGACCCAGCGCCGACGATCGGGCGACACGATGTTGAAATAGTGCCACTCCGCCCAGCTGCTCCGATTGGCGAGGCCTGAGGCCGGGGTATGAAAGTGATCGATGTCCGCTTCGAGCTCCGCAGCCGTGGGATGAGCCCACCGTCGGTCTCCGTCGTCGTCCACCCAGGATCCGGCCGTGAGCGCCGGTGCAGCGCCGACGGCAGCCGTAGCGGAAGGAATCTCGCCGAACGCTCGCACGGGCCACTCGACCCTATCGGCCGTCGTGAGGTAGAGCAGCTTCCCTTCGCTCTGCGGGGCGACTGCCCGCACGCGAGGGGCGAGACGCGGCGCGGCGAGCAGCTGGAGGTAGACGAACCGCGCGTTGGGGATCGAGAAGAACAACCCACCCAAACCGCCGGTCTTCATCACTTCCATATCGATGCCATCTGGCAAGATCGTGACGTCGCCGCCGCCAACGAGCTTCGCGTCCTGTGCTTGCGTCACCATCGCCGCGCCGATGGAGAGGAGCACGATCATGACGGCCACACCGAGGCCAAAGCCGATGAAGAGCAAGGCCGCACGCCACGGCTTGTAGAGGAAGTTGCGGATCGCCAACAGCGTCAGCATGCGGACCGCCGGCTTCCCGCCTCGGGCTGCTCCACGACGACTCCGTCGCGCATGTGGACAATCCGCTGCGCGGCAGCCGCCAGCTGTTCATCGTGCGTGACCACCACAAGCGTCGTTCCATCAGCATGGAGTTGGCGAAAGAGCTCGATGACGTCGGCACCCGTCCGTGCGTCGAGCTCGCCGGTCGGCTCATCGGCGAGCAGCATCGCGGGCCGGTTAGCGAGCGCGCGGGCGATGGCAACTCGCTGCTGCTCGCCGCCGGACAGTTGCGCCGGACGATGCCGTTCCCGGGCGCTGAGGCCCACGTACGCCAACAGCTCGCGGGCGCGCGCCGCACGCACCGCGCCGCGCACCCCCGCTTCGGCGAGGGGAAGCTCGATGTTCTCACGCGCGGTCAGCGTCGGGAGGAGATAGAAGCGCTGAAACACGAACCCGATGTTGTGCAGGCGGAACAGCGTGGCGTCGCGGTCGCGCAGCGTGCTCACATCGCGCCCGCGAAAGCGCACAGTCCCGGCCGTCGGCTGATCGATGACGCCCAGGATGTTGAGCAGCGTCGATTTGCCGCATCCCGAAGGTCCGACGACGGCCACATACTCGTTGTGGCCAATGTCCAGCGACAGCCCGCGCAGTGCGCGAACGACCTCGTCGCCCATCCGGTATTCGCGGCGAAGGTCGCGCACCTGGACGACCGCCCCGTCGGACCGGCCGTCGATGCGCCAGGACGCCGGGGCGACGCCGGCCTCGTCCGGGTGTGACGAGCGCGACGATCCGATCACGCGATTGCCTCGCGCCTGAGCGTCGCCGCAATCGGGAGCGCCGACGCGCGCCACGCCGGGTACATGCCGGCCAGCACTCCCGCCATCACGAGAAGTCCCAGCGCCCGCCACGCCGCCGCGGGCTGGAAGAGAAAGAAGTGGAATGCGCTCGGCAGTCCCGGGAAATCCGAGAGAATGGCATTGAGATAGCGCGCGGTCACGAGCCCGAGACCGAGGCCCGACACCGTGCCGATGAGGGTCAGTCCCAGCGACTCGAGCACGATTTGGAGCACGACGCGCCCCCGTCGGACGCCAACGGCGCGCATCACCGCGATCTCGCCGATGCGCTCGTTCACGGAAACCGTGACCAGCGTGGTGACGAGCAGGAATCCCACGGTGAGGCTCACGGCACCGAGAATGAGCGCGAGCTGGCCGAAGTATCCGAGGCGCTCGTCGATCTGTCGCAGGGCCGCTGGTGTCGAGATCGTCGACACGCGTGGAAACGTTCGATCGACCCACGCTGCCACCGAGTCCGCGTTGACGCCGGTCTGCACCTTCGCGAGAAACAGAGACGCGCGGTCGGCCCGGCCAGGCCCGTCCATGGCCTGCAAAATCGCGATCGGGAGTGCGACGACCGGCTCGTCCGCCGCCGTGTAGAAGAATCGACCGACACCGGCGACGACGAGGCGCCGCCGTCCGGCATAGGTCCGCAGCTGCGGGTCGAAACCGGTCGCGACGTCCAGCGTGTCACCCACGCGCGCGTGGGTCCGGGAGAGAAACGCCGTGTTGACCACGATGCGGTCGGGATCGGCGACCGGGGCGCCCCTGCTCGAGCTGATAATCCGCCTGCGTCGCGGGATCGACACCCACGCGCAAAGGTCGTCACCGGTGACTCGCCGCCGATCAGATGGAGCTGCGCCCCGAGCACTGGCGTTGCCGTCGCGATCTGCGGGTTCGCGCGCAGCGCCGCGAGGAGATGGCTCGCGTCGCCGATCGTCGCCTCGGTGTCCATCGGCAGCGTCCCCTTGGGCGCGATACGCAGATCGAAGCCCTGAACCAACAGGAATCGGCGAAACGACTCCCGCATCCCGCGTCGACAGCATGACCATGTCGAGCAGGAGCGCCGCCGCGACTGCCACACCGAGAATGCCCAGCACGGGTGCGAGCCGTGTGGCGGCGCAGCGACGCCAGCGCGAGCGCGCCGATCACCGGCCCGACAGCGTGAGCGGCGGCATGCGGGCGAGCCGGGCGCTGGCGACGAGGCCGGCGCCGAGCCCCAGGACGACTGCGAGGCGGACGGCCATGCCGACGATGTCGGGCGTCACGCGTGCAAAGATCAGATGCGTGCGATACACGCCCCGGTAGTGCCAGTTGATCACGAATGAGGCGATCCATCCGACGACCACGCCGACGGCACTGCCGACCAGCGAGATCAGCGCGGCCTCCATCACGATCGTCGCGACCACGGATCGTCGCGAGATGCCGATCAGCCGGAGGGCCGCGACGTCGCGACGACGCTCGTCGACTCGGAGGATGAGCAGGCAGAGGAGAAAGATCGCGCTTGCCACGATGGTGATGAGCGCAATCGCCTTGTGGAAGCGGCTCACGACCTCGAAGGTTTTCGACGAGCGCTTCGCGACCTCGGCCGATGGATACGCGTGAAAGCCAAACGCTTCGTCGTTGACGGCCGCGATCGTGCGATCCGTGGCGGCGCCGCCGGTCGTGCGCATCGCGAACCGATCGACCCGGTCCGTCGCGGCCGTCAATTGCTCGAGCTGGGTCAGGTGGACCCGGATATCGTATTCGTCGCGGGCGACGTCCGACGGATCGGTCCCCGGGGCGACGATGGCCGCCACGATGACCGTGTCACCGCGCCCGGCGGCCGCGTCGCCCGGTTGTCCCGCAATGACGACGCGATCCCCGACGTGCAGATGCGCATCGGCTGCGAGGCGCGTGTCGATGGCGATCGTGCGGGGTGGACCGCCGACGTGAGCAACCCACGCGAGCAAGAGCGCCGTCACCATGGCCGAAAGATAGGCCGGTACGGGCGGGGCATGCGGCGCCCTTGGACCCACCGACCATAGGCCGTCGATTAATCGGCGCGACCGCTCGTCGGTGCTCGCGTCACGCGGCGGGGTGTTGGGCTCGCGTCCGCCATCGAGTGCGAGCGGTCCTCGAAGTCACGCGCGCCCCGGTGCACCAGCAGGAATCCCAGTCCGATCTCGACGACCCCGGTCACTAGCGCCGCGATCCACACCTTGCCGATCGCGAGGCTCAGCGCCGCGATGACGCACACGGTCAGTGCGGACAGTGCAATCACAGCCGCGCCGAACGCCACGCCCATGACCATCGCCCCCTGGCCGCCAGCCCGCAGGGTATCCGCCATTTCGAGTTTGGCCAGGCGAATCTCGTTTCGGGCCAGCCGCCGAGAATCATCACTCAGCTGACGGACGAGCTCGACGACGCCCGCCTGCGCGTCGCCGGTGGAACGGTGATCAGAGGGGTCGGTGCGTGGCACGATCAGCTCGCATCAGGCTTTGGCGGCACAGGCTGGCAAGCATCGTTCCCGTCGGCCGAGCGCCGCGCGCGCACCATCAGCACGGGCACGAGGGTCCGGTGGCGGACTTCGTTGGCCACGCTCCCCCGCCACAGGTCTGCGAGGAAACGATGCCCGTGCGTGGACATAGCGATCAGCGAGCAGTGCTCTCGGTCGGCCGCCGCAGCGATCTCAGCCGCGGGGTCGCCAGTAGCAAGGACAGCCTCGGTGGTGAACCCCTCGCTTGCCAGTTGCGCCACGAGCTGGTCGAGGTAGGCACGGTCCTCGCGCATCTCCTGCGACTCGCGCAGATCGAGTTGCGACATGTAGCGAGCGACCCACCCATCCGCCACATGGATGAGCACGATGGTCGACCCACAGAGGCGGGCCAACCGGCGGACGTGGTCGATGATCGACGCGTCTGCCGGGGAATGCTCGAGGGCGATGAGGATCCGATTGTACATGGACCGTCCTTCTCCGCCAGAGGCGCGTGTGCCGGTCCCAACCCCTATCCCTCACCTTGGCCGTACCGAAAGCTCGGCACTGCGAGGGCAGACAGCAACTGGCGGAGAATCCGCTCGGTCATACCCCACACGACGTAGTCGCCGTGCAGGAAACTCGAGACCTGCCGTTCCACACCGCCCACGCGGACCATCGACACCGTTACTGCATCGCTCGCCAACAGGGAGGCGAGTGGCACCCAGAAAGCAGCTGCGACCTCGTCGCTGAGCACGAGTGGCGCGTCCGTCCGAAGGATCGCCACGAACGGACGCACGACGATAGCGCGCGGCGACGATCTCGGTGCGAGATCATCGAGCGCGCCCAGCATCTCGCCGGTCTGCACGAGATCGACACCCGTCTCCTCGCGCGTCTCGCGAATCGCGGTGTCCCGGAGCGAGCGGTCCTCCGAGCTTTCCCTCCCGCCGGGTAGAGCGACGTGGCCGCTCCACGGGTCATCAGCGCGCTCGGCCCGCTTGATCAGGAGCAGCTCGACGCCCGACGCGCCCGAGCGCAGGATGAGCGCTACGGCTGCTCGCGGGATGCCCGGCGGCGATGACTCCTCCCCGGGCGGCCGGAGCCGCATGAGCTGACGCACATCCGCCAGCGTGAGGGCATTCGGATCCGGCGGCAGCGGGGCCAGCGCGTCATCCGTCGACGTCTCCACCCCCTTCGACCCATGCACGAAATCCGCCAGCCAGGTGCGAGACGTTCGTGTAGCCCATCTCCTGCAGCGTCTGCGCGGCCAGCGCCGACCGATTGCCGCTCGCGCAATAGACGACGACCGTCGCGTCGCGCGGGACCCGTTGCTCGACCGTCGTCTCCAAAAGGCCCCGCGGGATAAACGTGGCCTGGGGCAGGTGGCCAAGATTCCACTCATTTTGTTCCCGCACGTCCAGGTAGACCACCGGTGAGCCGTGGGCCTGCATCTCGCGCACCTGTGCGGCCGACGTTTCACGGATCCGCTGTCTTGCCTCGCTGATCAATTGCGCACCGCTTTTGGTCGGCATTGGATCGACTCCTGGCGCAGGCGCTGACGCGCCCGAGTGTAGGGGCGACGCATGCGTCGCCCGTAGGCCCATAGAAAGTAGACAATCCAGTGCCCGCCGTGGACTGGTACGGGCGACGCCGTCGTCGCCCCGTGGCGCGCCACCCCTCCGATGACGCCGCGCGGACGCCCGATGCCGACTGTCGGGCATGCTCACGCTCAGAGGCGCAGCGGCGCTCCTCACCGCATCGGGGCCGGAGGCGTTGGCCGGCATCGCGGCCGCCTGCGGCTGCGATGCGCCGCCCTTGCCGATCGCGCCTCCCGATCGAGCCGCACTCGGACTCGCCATCACCGACAACGCACGCACTGCATCCGTCCGCGTGGCGCGGGGACCGGGCTGCACACGTGCGCTTCTCGTCGATCTGGGGCAGAACGATGCCGCTCCACCGCTCCCGGATCTGGTGTCGACGGTCGCGGCTCGACTGGTGCGGCGCGCTCCGCAGCTGGCGTGGCTCTGCATCGCGACAGGTCCGTGTGACGCCGCACGGCCGGACCGTCCATCTCCCCGATCCGGGGGCGGAGCTCGGCGCCCGACGCGCAGCACGCGGCAACTCGTCCTGGCGACCTGGTCGAGCGAGCGGTGCCCGCCCCGCATCGCGGCGCTGGTCGTGGACCCCTCCGCCGTCATGGATAGTGACGCCGAGACGCTCGCTGCCCTCGCTGCGACCAGTGGACTCGACGGCACGGCAATGCACAGCCGCTGGCTCGATCTCCTGGGACGCGAGTCGCTCAACCGTCGTTTCTATCGCGCGTTGGACCGAGCGGTCGCCGAGCTCGCGACTTCCCTGACCGTCCCGAGTGCGGGCCGGCGCCTGCCGATGGAGGTCCGACGCGAGTTGGCATTGCTCTGCGCCTCACGGTTGCTCTTCCTCGCCTTTCTGGAAGCCAAGGGATGGCTCGACCGTGACCGAGCATTCCTCGCACGCATCTTTGCCGACTGCGTCAGCGCCGGTGGTGGCGTCTCCGCGCGTGTGTTGCGGCCGCTGTTTTTTGGCACACTCAACACGCCGGTCGCCAAGCGATCGCCGACCGCGGCGCGTTTCGGCACGATCCCGTTCCTCAACGGTGGACTCTTCGCGCCGACCCCAGTCGAACGGCGCGTGCGCGGCGGCACCTTCTCCAATGCCGCGCTCGGCATCGTGATTGGCGACGTCCTCGGTCACTATCGGTTCACCGCGCGAGAGGACCTCAGTACATGGTCGGAAGCCGCGATCGACCCGGAGATGCTGGGACGATCGTTCGAGGCTCTCATGGCGCCATCCCTGCGGCACGCGACGGGCGCCTACTACACGCCGCACGCTCTCGTGTCACGCGTGGCCGACGCCGCACTCACGCATGCGCTGGCATCAGCGAGCGCTCCCGCATCCGTCGTCATGGCGGCCCTGCGTGGCGAATCGATCGAGCCGGCCGACCGTCAGAGCATCCGCGATCGATTGTCAACGCTCCGCATCGTGGATCCCGCGTGCGGGTCCGGTGCCTTCCTCGTTCACCTGCTGCAGCAACTGGCAGGCCTGGCCGGGCACCTCGGGGACGAGCGTCCTGCGAGTGAACGCCGGCGGGCGGTGCTGACCCGATCGATCTTCGGCGTCGACGTCAATCCGACGGCGGTCTGGCTCTGTGAGCTCAGGCTCTGGCTCGCCGTCGTGATCGAGAATCCGGAGACCGAGCCCACGGCGATCGTGCCGCTGCCGAACCTCGACCGCAATGTGCGCGTCGGCGACGCACTGGCGGGGGGCGCGTTCGACCTGCATCGACGGACCGGTCCCGGCCGCACGGCAACCGAGCGCTCGGGGATCGTCCTGCATCGTCTGCGCGAGCGATACGCCCGCGCGACAGGCGCTTCCAAGCGGGCGACGCTGCGGGCGCTCGATCGATTGGAACGTACCCGCGCCGTTGAGGCGCTGCGCCGAGAGTTGGCGCGCGTGATGCGCGAGCGACTCGATGCCGTCACACTCGCTCGGGGCCGCGACCTCTTCGGCGGTGCCCTGATCAGTCACGGGAGTGACCGGGCACGCCGGGCCGACCTGCGCCATCGCTCACGCGTGTTGCGCTCGCAGATCGCCGCCCTCCGCGACGGTGCGGCGGTGCCGTTCACCTTCGCGACCCACTTCGGCGAAGTGGATGAGGCGGGCGGCTTCGATCTCGTCGTCGGCAATCCCCCGTGGGTGCGCCCGCACGCCGTCCCCGTAATCGATCGAGAGCGGTGGCGCCGCGATTTCCTGGTCTCGCGACACGCGGCGTGGATGCGTGGCGCCGAAGTGGGTCGGGCCGGACCGGGGTTCGGTACCCAGGTCGACCTGGCCGCGTTGTTCGTCGAGCGCGCACTGACGGTCGCGCGGCGCGGCGGCATCGTAGCTATGCTGCTGCCCGCGAAGCTGTGGCAATGCCTCGCGGGCGGTGGCGTCCGACGCCTCGTGATGGATGAGACGACACTGCTGCGCCTCGAGGACTGGTCGGGGCTACGTCGAGTCTTCGACGCCGCCGCCTATCCCTCGCTGCTGATCGTGCGGCGGAAGGACATGCCTGCGGCCGACACTGCGTTGACGCCCATCACCACATCGTCGCCGGCTGACAGTGACTCGTGACGGCGACCACACTCGACAGCCCAAGCGGTGGAATCGAGATCGCGGTCCACACGCGTGTCGATATCCACCGGTGGCTCGTGGGCGCCGCGACACTGTCGTTTGACGCCACGCCAGGCAGCCCGTGGCTCCTGGTGCCGCCGCACGTGCGGCGCGCGTTTGATGCGCTCACAGCGCGCGGCACGGCGCTCGCGGGCACAGCGTTTGGCGCGCCACTTCTCGGGGTCAAGTGTGGATGCAACGAGGCGTTCATCGTCACGCTCGACGACCCGGCGCCTGACGCGTTCGACCCCGAGGACCGCGTGGCTGTCATCCAAGCCGTCAGCTCCCGCACCGAGGCTGTGCGCCACGGCAGATGTGTCGAGCGTGCCTTGCTGCGCCCGGTGGTGCGCGGAGAAACCCTGGGCCGCTGGCTCTGCGGTGCGGCACGTGACCACGGCGTACGCCAAGGCCGCCACGGGTCGACGCGGCGCGCGATGGGTCCGCGCCGTGAGTGGATCATCTGGACGCACGACGATCCGGCACTCGAGAGCCCCGGGCCGCTCGCCGAGTTGCCCACTCACGCGGCACGCTGGTTCGGCCACTGGAGACACCGGCTCGCCGCGCGCAGCGACACGCGCGGGCACCTCCCATGGTGGGCGCTGTTTCGCACCGGCGGCGCGTGTCCGACGCACCCTCGGGTCGTGTGGGCCGACGTAGGACGGGCGCCACGCGCGGCGTGTCTCCCATCGGGCGACACGACGGTGCCCCTCAACAGTTGCTATGTCGCCCGCGCCCCGGATCTCATCGATGCGCAGGCGCTCACCGCCCTGTTGAACAGCGCGGTTGCGGCGGCGTGGCTCAACATCCTCGCCGAACCGGCCCGCGGCGGCTACCGCCGCTATCTCGCGTGGACAGTTGGCCTCTTACCGCTCCCGAGCCACTGGGAGCGAGCTCGCGAAATCCTGGCACCCCTCACGGTCGACGCCACCCGCGGCGCGGCACCCTCGGAGGCCCGGCTCACGGAGGTCGTCGCTGTCGCGTACGGCCTGGATCTCGATGCACTGCAGCCGCTCCTGGCGTGGAGTGGTGTCTAGCATGCTCGACGCGGCACCGCTCGATGTCGTGCGCCCTCTCATCGCCGACTGCTGGCTGGGTCCGCCGCGTCAGGCGCCGATCGAGCCAGGGCTCCCGGGCGGCTCGCAGATCGGAGCGGTCACGCTGCGTCCGCACCAGTCCGACGCAGTCCGCCAGCTCACGGACATCTTGATCGAACACGGCGGCGCCATACTCGCGGACGCAGTGGGAACCGGCAAGACATACACCGCGCTCGCGCTCGCCCGTGCCTCACGCCGGGTATTGGTGGTGTGTCCTGCCGGTCTCAGAGAGCTGTGGCAGCGGGCGGCCGCGGAGACGCTGGTGTCAGTCTCGACCCTGTCGATGGAGATGATGAGTCGCGCCGCGCCGACCGCTTCGGCACCCGATTTCGTCATCGTGGACGAAGCGCATCATTTCCGGAACACGCACACGCGGCGCTATCGCGCGTTGGCTCGGCTCACGGCCGCCGCTCGTGTCCTGTTGCTCACGGCGACACCGGTCCACAACCGGGTTGGCGACCTGGCCGCTCTCCTGAGTCTCTTCCTCGGCGCCCGCGCGTGGGCGCTGAGCGACGATGAGCGCTCACGCTACATCGTTCGACGTGACCACGACCTCGTCCGCGCCGTGACTCGTGCGACGGCGCACGGAATGTCGCACGTCGCCGACGTGACCGCCTCACACCTGCCCGCCCTGCCACAGGTGATTGGGCCACACGTCATGACCGTCGGCGACGATCGGGCGACGCTGCAGCGGATCGTCTCCCTGCCACCGCCCGTGCCACCACGGGACGGAGAGACCTGCGCCGCCCTCACGGCGATGGGACTCATCCGGCAGTGGGCATCGAGCGCGGGCGCGCTCCGCGCGGCATTGCAACGACGACTGGAGCGTGCGGTTGCGTTGGAGAGCGCGCTGGAGCAAGGCAATTACCCGAGCTACCGCGACCTCCGCGATTGGTGTCTGGGCGACGGCGCGATTCAACTGGCACTCCCCGAGATTCTCTTCTGTCCGACCCTCGTGGACCCATCACACGATCGCCCGCGGGTGGACGAGGCGGGGGTAACCATGCTGCTGATGGCGCTTCGCGACCACGCGAGCGCAGTCCGCGAACTCCTCCGCGCGGTGACCGCAGCGCCCGACCTCGATGCCGTTCGCGCCGAGCGACTGCGCACCATCAGCCAGGCGCACCCGGGGTCGCAACTGGTGGCGTTTTCGGCGTTCGAGGAGACGGTGCGCGCGCTGTATCGACAGCTGCGAGCGGACGGTGGAGTGTGCGCCTTGAGTGCTGGCGGAGGAATCGTGGCGAGCGGTCGTCTGAGTCGGGCCGACATCATTCGCCAGTTTGCGCCCGGCACCCGCTGCCCTCGGAGAGCAGAACGGATTCGCCTCCTGTTGACGACGGACCTTCTCAGTGAAGGCGTGAACCTGAACGCGGCCGTGGGTGTGGTGCATCTCGACCTTCCGTGGACACCGGCCCGCCTCGAGCAACGGATCGGCCGCGTGGCCCGCTTGGGCTCCCCATACGCGGCGGTCCATGTGTATGCCTTCGCTCCGCCGGCGAGCACTGAAGTGTTGCTTCAGACGGAACAGCGACTCCGGGCCAAGCTCGACGCGGCCGGACGCGCGGTCGGGATCGCGGGCTCCATCGTGCCCGCCGTTGCGGTCGCGGCATCCCCGGACGCACACGGCCCGCCGGAGCGGCTCGCCGCCGCGCGCGCGATCGTGTCAGCGTGGCGGCGGGTCGATGGAGATACGCCCGACCGGGCCGTACCTGGGTCATGGAGCTGCACCGCCGGCCCCACCGGCGGGTTCCTCGCCGCGTGCCTCGCCGGTGACCGACCGCTCCTGATCGCCTCCCTTGGCAATGGGGTTTCCGACGCACCCGCTGCGCTCGCAGAGGCGGTCCGGTACGCCGATGGCGAGCGCGCCGACGGCGGGGCGACACAATGCGGCGAGGCGATGCAAGCGATCCGGAGCTGGTGGTCGGAGCGGTGCGCAGCCGCGGACGTGGGTCTCGCATCGATCGGTGGCGTCGTCTCCCGGCGCCGCGTGCTCCGGCGCATCGCGGCGATTGCGCGGCGGACCCCACTCCATGCCCGGCCCGCGATCCTCGCACTCGCCGAACGGGCGCGTCAGGCGGCCACATCGCCCCTCGGCGCGGCGGCCGAATGGGTCCTCGAGCGCCTGGCAAGCGCTCCGTTGGCCGATGCCCAGTGGCTTCGCGCCGTCGCAGCCTTCGGCGATGCGTACGTCGCCCGACGCCCCGCTCGCGACAGGCCCCTCGCTCGAGACATCGAGGTGCGGGCGCTTATCGTCTTTTCGGGTCGGGAACGGCTAGAGGTTAGGGACTAGTGGCTGGTGACAAAAACGCGGGGCCAGTGGCGGCGGCACGTGGCCGGCCCTGAGCTTTGTCCACCGCCAGTCCCGAACCACTAATCCCCAGCCTCTTTGTCCCTCCCGCCGATCCTCTTCGATCTCGATGGCACCCTCATCGACTCGATCGAGCTGCTCCTCCAATCGATGCACCACGCCTTCGCCGAGCGCTCAGAGCTGCGACCGACGATCGCAGAGTGGGTCGCCGGGATCGGCACCCCGCTCGCGGCGCAATTCCGCCCGTATGCCGCCACCGAAGCCGACCTCGAGCACCTCATCCACCGATACCGGAGCTATCAGGTGGCACACCACGATCAGATGACGCGTTCCTACGACGGCGTCCTGGATGTCGTGCGAGGGTTGTCGGAGCGGGGCTACCCACTGGGCGTCGTCACGTCGAAGGGCAACGAGCTCGCAAACCTATCCATCGCCCACGTCGGACTCGCGCCGTACTTCCGCACGGTCGTCGGTATCGAGTGCACGACCCGCCACAAACCGAACCCCGAGCCTGTGTGGTTTGCCCTCGCGCAGATGCGGGCGAGCGCCGACGGCGCGTTCTTCGTGGGAGACTCGCCCCACGACATCGCCGCCGGTAACGCCGCCGGGGTATCGAGCGTTGCGGCGTTGTGGGGAGCGTTTTCCCGCGACGCGCTCGAGCGCGCCCAGCCGCGCTATGTTCTGGATCGGATCCAAGGGCTAGAGGCGTTGTTGCCCCCGCGCCGGACCCCGTAACGCCCGTTCAAACGTTCCTTGCCGCTCAGGCATCTCACCCAGTGAGACCTGTGACCCTCCTTGCGAATGCCCGTGGCACCCCCTGAGGCCGAATCGCGGCGCGAGCAGAGCCGGCATGCGGCCTCCGCTGCGCAAACAAGAGGCCCCGCCGACACCAGCATAGCGGCGGACATCGCGCTTGCGGCCGCAGGGGATCGACGCGCGTTCGAGCGAGTATATCGGGCGCACGTGGACCGAGTGTACTCCATCTGTGTGCGCATGACGGCGGATCGACTGATGGCAGAAGAACTGACGCAGGACACGTTTGTACGAGCGTGGGAGAAGCTGAACCTGTTCCGTGGCGAGAGCGCCTTCGCGACGTGGATCCATCGGCTGGCCGTCAATGTCGTGCTCAACGCCCGGAAGTCGGATAGCCGTCTGCGCCGACGCGTGCCGGTGAGCACCGATGAGCGTGAGGACGAGGCGGGCGTGGAAGCGCCGGCACCGGTGACCTTTGCGCCCGGCGAATGGATGGACATCGAACAAGCGATCGCGCGACTACCAACCGGTGCACGGCGGATATTCGTGCTCCATGACGTCGAAGGGTATCGACACGAGGAGATCGGCGAGATGCTTGGCATTACCGCAGGCGGCAGCAAAGCGCAGCTCCACCGAGCGCGCATGCTCCTTCGAGAGGCACTAAACCGATGACCATGCAACGAGATGACGCGAGCCGAGAACCAGGCGACGATTGTGCGGCGTTCGAAGCGGCGGTTTCCGACTATCTGGACGACGCACTGACCGGCGAGGCCGCGGCTGCCGCGGCGGGACACTTCGCCGGGTGCGACGCCTGCCAGGCGCTCGTAGATGATCTGCGCGCCATTCGTGCCCAAGCGGCGGCACTTCCCCCGCTACGGCCGTCGCGCGATTTGTGGAGTGGCATCGAAGCCCGGATTGGGGCGAGCGCGTCGGGCGCGCAGCCGCGAAGCGCCGGGGTTGGGGAAGACGCGGTCCCCGCGACGCCGGCGCGACAGACCGCACTGCGACGCTGGTTTGGACCGCATTACGCGACGCGCGTCGCAGCGCTCGCGGCCGGATTGGTCGTGGCGACCGCCGGGCTGACCTATGTGGCGACGCGCGCCCTGATCCGGACGCCGCTCTCTTCCCACGTGGCAACGAGCGACCGAGCCGTCCCCGGAAGTGGCGTGGAGCTCGTCTCACAACCACAGACGTCGGAATACCTCTACGACAACCAGATCGCATCGCTCCACAAGATCCTCGAGCAGCGCCGCGCGCAGCTGGACCCGAAGACGGTGGCTGTGATCGAGCACAACCTCGGAGTGATCGATACGGCGATCGCACAGAGCAAGGCCGCGCTAGCCAAAGATCCGGCGAACACGTTTCTGGTCGATCAGTTGGACCGCAACCTGAACACCAAGCTCGAGCTGCTGCAAACGGTCGCGCTGCTCCCGAGCCGAACATAAACACCGAGATCTAGCGAGATCCTTATGACATCATATACAGTGACGACCACGACTCTCGAGCTCTGTTGCCTCCTCGCGCTGGCGGCGTCACCGCTCGCGGCCCAGCGTTCGGACGAATCGGGCACGACGACGAGACAGCAGAGCCGCGACCGCGACGACGACACAGCGATCGACACCACGATCCCCTTCGCCGCCTCTGGCGGAGTGGTCGACCTGAGCATCGTCTCGGGCCAGATCACGGTTACCGGCTGGAACCGGCCGGAAGCACGTGTCCACGTCACCAGCGATGACGACAACGTGCCGGTGCGCTTCGAGCACGGGCCCGATCACATCCTGCTCGACGCACGGCACAGCCGGCACTGGCATGACGACGACGACGACAGTGACGTCGAGTACAACGTCACCGTGCCGGTCGGGACGCGAGTACTGATGCACAGCACGTCCGGCGACCTCCATGCCCGCGGTACGCATGGCGAGGTCGAAGCGCGGTCCGTCAGTGGAGACGTCGAGGTCGATGATGTCGTCCACGGTGCGACCCTGGAAAGCGTGTCCGGCAACGTGCAGGCCCGGGGGATGGACGGCGATGTGCGGGCACGGTCCGTCAGCGGAGACGTGGATCTCGACGACGTGACGGGGGATGTCACCCTGTCCTCTGTGAGCGGGCATGGCTATGTGACGAACGCGCGTGCCCGAGTCGTCCGCATGGAAACCGTCAGCGGCGATCTCTCCTATGGTGGACCGCTGGACCCGACGGGGACGTACGATTTCCGGGCGCACTCGGGCAACATCACACTGCAACTGCCCGGGGACGTCGGCGCCCTACTGTCCGTGGACACGTTCAGCGGCGACATTGAGACGGACTTTCCGCTCACGATTTCCCCCAACAACGCTGGTGACAATGGCCCGCCCCGCCATCACGTCGATACGACGCTCGGCCATGGCGGCGCGCATGTGACCCTCTCCACATTCAGCGGCGATATCGAGCTCCGACGCTCGGGCCGCTCCCACTCGGAGTGAGACGATGCTGACACGCCAGCGAGCAGAAATCGGATCGCGGACATGGGGCCGCCCATGGGTGCGGCGCGGTGCGGTGGTCGCGATCGCGGTCGGATGTGGGGCGATCGGCGCACCCGGCACCGCATGGGCAACGCCGGGAGTCGCTGGACGAGCCGACCTGCCAGGCGTGGCGCGCGATACCTCCAGCGATTTCCACTGGTCGGGTCACGTCGACGGCGACCACTGGGTCCGCGTCCGCAACCTATCGGGATCGATCCGCGTGGAGCGCTCGACGGGGAGCGACGTGACGATCACCGGCCACAAGTCGTGGCGTCATGGCGATCCCGACGAGGTGCGGTTCGTCATGCAGCGCACGGGCGCGGGGGATGGAGACGTCCTGGTGTGCGCGTTGTGGGGTGAGGATAGTCATTGTGACGAAGACGGCTATGATTCGCAGTCCCACCACCATCGCTGGCACGATGATGACAATGATGTCGACGTCCAGTTCACCGTCATGGTGCCAGCCGGGATCAAAGTCTTGGCCTCGACCGTCAACGGCGACGTCGACGTCTCCGGTGTGACCCGCGATGTCGACGCCTCGACGGTGAACGGCCACGTGGATGCGGCGTCCGATGGCGGGCCGGTCGAGGCGAAGAGCGTCAATGGCAGCGTCGACGCCGAAATGCACCGTATCGGCGACACGGGTCGCCTCGAGTACGAGTCGGTCAACGGGTCGGTGCACGTCACGCTCCCCGCCGACATCAAAGCCGACATCGAGCTGTCGACAGTCAACGGATCAGTTCGGTCTGACTTCCCGATTTCCGTGACAGGCTCGCTCGAGCCCAAACACCTGCGGGGCACGATCGGCGGCGGGGGCGTGCCGGTCCGGATCGACACGGTCAATGGCAGCATTGAATTGCGAAAGGCGGACGCCGGAAGCGGCACGGGCTGAGCCGCGCGTTAGCCAGCGGCGGTTATATTTCTCGGGTCAGCAGCCCCGTAGGGCGGCGAAGCGGTCGCCCTATATGTTTCGGGCAGTAATGGGGGCGGTTTCCTTTCTATTGTCTGCGGGTCTACTTCGGCGGGCGCGAGCGCGCCCGCAGCGTTGCCCGTTCGGGAGCAGATCATGGCCTTTCTAGAGCCGAGGTACGGCAGCGTCCCGTACGCCGCCAGTGCCGGGGTTCGCACCGACGCCGACCGGCTCACGCTCATCCGTCGGACCTATGCGCTCGTCTTCGCCGGCCTTCTGTTCTCCGCGCTTGGCGTGGCCACCGCCTTGAGCCAGCCACGGGTCATGGGGGCGGTGTCTGCCCACCCGTTCATCACCCTGCTTCTGGTGTTCGCGCCGCTGATGATGGCGCAGTGGCAGGCGCGGTCGTTCCCGGCCAACATCGGATTCACCTTCCTCTTCACGTTTGCGGAAGGGATCTGGCTCGCACCGTTCCTGGCCCTGGCTGAACGCAGCCAGCCGGGCATCATCGGTCAGGCCGGGCTTCTGACCGGCGCCGCGTTCGGGACCCTGACGATTTATGCCTTCGTCAGCCGACGCGATTTCCGACCACTGCTTGGCTTCTGCATCACGGGCGTCGTTATCGCGTTCGTCGCCCTGTTGCTGAACGGGCTGTTTCTCCACAGCGCTGGCGCCGACCTCTGGCTGTCCGGCGTGATGGTGTTCGCATTTTGCGGGCTCCTGGTGTTCGATACCTGGCGCCTGCGCAACGTCTACGGCCCCGAGGACTACATCCCCGCGGCCATCAACATCTACCTGGACCTCCTCAACCTGTTCTTGTTCATCCTCACGTTGCTCGGCGGCAGCGGCAATCGGAGGAGCTGAAGAGCGACGGGGGTCGGGAGCCGGGGGGTCGGGAAGAATTCAAGGGCAGGACGGCGGCCCGCGGCTTATCGTCCGATCACCTGCCTTCAGGCCGCCCCCGGGATGCAGCGTCTGTCTGAAGGTTGGTGATCAGGCAATGCAGGCCAGGACGAAGTCCTGGCCTTCAATTCCTCCCCGAACCCCGAACCCCGGACCCCGAATCCCGTTGCTCTTCCCACACCGCGCCATCCGCAAACCGCGCGATCTCGTGCAGCCCCATGAGCCGCGCGATCATCGCCGGCGGTGCGATATCGGGGTTCTGCACCGCGAACCCGACCACGACGCCGTGCGTCGCAGCGAGGCGGTCCCGAAGCCGGTGCAGCGTCAGTCCGTCCAGCGAGGCCGGCAGGTCGTGTGAGCCGCGCTGCGCTTGGAAATACAGCGCGGCGGGCCAGTTGGTGTAGAGCGCGCGGTGCGCCCCGCCGGGATCTGATCGCACCCATGCGATCGTTGGGGAGTCCCGCCAGTCGCTTCCCGCGAAATCGTTGCCATCGCCGAGCGCCTGCACGATCCGCACAACGCTCACGCCCGTCGACACGCCACACCAGATCAGGAGCACCGCTCCAACCACGAACCTGGGGCGTCGAGACTGCTCTGCCCACCAGGCCGCCACCACCAGCCCGGCCGCGATCTCCATCAGCAGGAAAAGCGGGGCGAGAATGCGCTCGTCGAACGGGATATCTGGGTCCGCCACGAGCCGTGCCGCGAACACGAAGCCCAGATACGCGATCCCGACAGTCGTGACCACCGACACCAACACCCATCGGGGAGGGTCGACGGCTGCGTCGCCCGAGATCCACTGCCGCGCGCGCGGCCAGATGCCTCGAGTCATCGCGACCGCGCCAACCGCGACCGCAGCAGTCACGACGTAACGCCACCCACCGCTGCCGATCGGGACGACCCATGACACGATCGTGCTGGCGGCGGCGCGGACGGAGCCAGTCAGATCGCCGTAGGCTCCCAAGGTCCGGACACCCTGCACGCCTTCGAGTCGCACCGACCGCAGGAGCCATGCGCCGAGCGTCAGCCCGCTGGGGACGAGGACGAGCGCCGCAGCCAGGATGCGATCACGCACAGCCAGGCGTCGGCGTCCGACCCCCGCGATGGCCCAGCAACCGGCTGCCAGGGCCAAGGACACGCCCACGTAGCGCAGCATGACGGCAGCGGCCACGGCGAGACCCGTGCAGAAGGCCGGGCCAAGTCTGGGGGAACGTGACATCGCCCACATGCCCGCCACCACGGCGACGAGCGCGGTGAGAAAGGGCGGCTCGCTCAAAATGGAGAGATGCACCGACACGATCGCTGGCGTGCACAGGATGGCCACGCCGATGAGTGCCGCAGTCCTGGCCCCGACCTCGCCGATGAGCAGGGCGACGAGGCCGACCCACGTCACGACCGCGGCGAGGACGATGATGAGGCGCCCCGCTGGGATCGGGGACACGCCCAGTGCGATCGGGACCGCAACGATGGTCGAGACCCCGGGGGGAAATGCGTCAACGGCTCGGTTGTATCGACGGTCGTCCAGCTTCCCGTCGGCGTGCGGTATGTCCCAAACCGAACGAAGGAGACTGCGCCGCCCAGGTAGGATGCCGTGTCCGGATCGAGCCCCGGACCCGGCGACGCCGTGCCGATAGTAACGACGGCGCCCGCTAGCGCCCCGACCAGCAGCGCGACGACCCAGACTCGTCCGGACCGCGGGACGCGGGCGGCGACATGGGAGATGCCCGACCGCGCCGGCTCTCGCTCAGGGATGAGGGGTGGAGTCTGGGGACGGACGCCTCGCCGTATCGGGAGCTGACGGCGGCGACGCCGCACGCGGGCTCGACATCGTGGTGTCGCTCGCCAGCGTGTGGACTGTCGTGTCGCTTCTCGCGGAATCCGGAGACGGCCGACCCTGCGAGGACCGCGAGTCGACGAGGTCACCGACCGTGCCCGCGCCGAGGACGACGATCTCGACCCGCCGGTTCTGTTGGCGTCCATCCGCGGTTGCATTCGTCGCGACGGGATTGGCCTTCCCGTAGCCATGGACACTGATGGCCGTCGAGTCCATGCCGCCCGCCACCAGCGCGTCACGGACGGCTATGGCGCGATTCTCCGACAACTGCTGATTGAACGCGTCGCTGCCGGTGGAGTCGGTATATCCCTCGACGGAGATCTTGTGGTCGGGATACTGCTTGAGCACGGCTGAGATCTTCTGGACGCTGGCTTCCGCGCCCGCCTTGAGCGTCGCTTGGCCGAGATCGAACAAGATGTCGCTCAGGCTGATGACCAGGCCGCGAGGCGTTCGCTTGAGGTTCGTCATCTCGACGACCAACGACTGGAGCTGCGACATCGCTTGTTCGAGTTGCGCATTGGCCGCGTCCGCCGCGCGGCGCAGTGAGTCAGCGCGAGCCGTCGCCGCGGCCGCGCGTTGCTCGGCGTCCGCGCGAGCCACTTCCAGTGCCGCTTGCCGCGCCTGCGATGCGGCGAGTTGCCGCGTGAGCTTGAGTCTCTGCAAGCTGTCGGTGGCGCTCTCCGCGATGGATCGCGCGAAGTGCGCGTCCGCGATCTCCACGGTGCGCAGCGCGATCTCTGCCATCCCCTCGACGTAGGTAGGGTTCTGCCCTTGCGACACGGCAGTCCGGGCCGTGTCGATCGACGCACGAGCGCGGATCATGTCGCCTTCCACCCGCTGCTCCGCATGCTGCGTCTCGAGCGAGGCATACAGCGTCTGGGCCTGCATCAGAGACGCTGGCGTCGGCGTGACCGTCGCACATGCGACCATCAGCGCCGACCCGATGACGCACACGGAAATGGCGGACACGAGTCGCCGGCTCACGGGTGGGCCCGCGTTGCGGCGGCGTTGTCGCTGGTCACCTGCTCGAGCTGCTGGGTCGCCGCGGCACGGGCGCGCACGGCGCCGATCCGATCGGCTTCCGCGCGTGCGAACGTCGCTTCGGCGATCGCTTCGTGTGCGAGCAGTTCCGCCCGATCCGCGTGCTTGGCTTGTTCCTCACTCGTCGCTGCAGCGAGGTGCTGCCGCGCCAGCTTGAGCGGGTCCGGTGCCAGAGAATCCGCGCCGGCCGCGGCGGCGTCGGCAACGGCCGCCATGGCTCGGCCCACGGCGTGCGGCGATGGCTCGGTCGAGGCGGGAAACGCGCGGCCGCCGCTCGCACATCCCGTCGCGACCAACAGCCCGAGACCAAGCACGACCCCGCCGCACCGACCCGCCGCTCCGGCTCGCATCATCGCATCCGTCCGACGGAGAAAGCCGCGGCCTCGTCACTGTCGATTACGGCCGTGCAGTACGGAACCGCACATGCGGTGTTGACCTTTCGGTGTTTATTCGGCAACTTAATGAGCACTGACCACCGGTCCAGCACAGCGGGTCTTGGGGTGTGAGACAAGAAGATAATCAGCAACCGTCACTCTTCGTCGAGGCACCGGCGCCCGCCCATGGGACGTTGAGTCGTCAGGCGGACATCGTCTACCTCGAGGGCCGCGCGCGATCCGTGCTCAACAGCCCCGAAAACACGGGCATGCCGTACTGGTCGCTCAACCCGTACGTGGGCTGCGCCTTCGGCTGCGCATACTGCTACGCGCGCTATGCCCACCGCTATTTGCGCGAGCGGGACCTGGGGGCGACGCCTGCGTCGCCCGTGGATCCGTCACCGCCGACACGACGCACCGGCGATCCCGATGTGGAGGCGGCGCCCACGGCGGGTGAGGCGAACGAGATGCCTTCTTGGCTGGCATTCGAGCGTCGGATCTACGTGAAGCGACATGCCGACGACCTCGTTCGCGCTGCGCTCGGTCGCGCCGGGGTAGGTCGCGCGGGTCGGAGCACGCGCTTACTGCGAGGGGAGCCGCTCGTGATTGGAACGGCGACCGATCCGTACCAGCCAGCGGAGCGCCACTTTCGCGTGACACGCGGCGTGCTCGAAGCGCTGGCCGCGTACAGGGGCCTTCGCATCGTGCTCATTACAAAGAGCGCGCTCGTGACGCGCGACATTGACGTGCTGACCCTGCTCGCCACGCGTTCGCGGCTCAGCATCCATCTGTCGCTGATCTCCCTCGACCGGGATCTCGCTCGACGGATCGAGCCTCGAGCGCCGACACCCGACGCGAGGCTTCGCGCGCTGAGTCGTCTGCGCGCCGCCGGGGTAGACGTTGGCATCAACGTCATGCCCATCCTGCCAGGTATCACCGACCAGCCGGCGGACCTCGAGGCGCTGATCGCGCGCGCCGCGGCAGGAGGCGCCACGCACGTGAACGCCGGTGCGCTTCGACTGCAGGCCGAGGCGCGCCGACGCTATCTACCGTTCATCGAGTCGGAGTTTCCGCACCTCGCGGCCCGGTATCGCGCGACGTATGACCACTCGTATGATATCGGCGAGCGTTACCAGGCCGGCCTGGTCCAGGTCATTCGCAAGCTTTGCGCGCGGTACGGCGTCCGCTACGGCCGGTTCGACCAGGACCGACGCGGGGAAGCGGCCGAAGCGCCAGCGACTCGAGCGTCCGAGCAGCTCGAAGTCGCGCTCTGAGGGAACTATCCGCCCGCCGTCGCGCCCGCCATTTCCACACCCGCGTCGGCCGCGGCGGTGAGCGCCGCCTCGCGGGCGAGCTGCGCGATCCCTTCATCGATCGTGCGCGAGTGGTGCATCGAGCAGAACTTCGGTCCGCACATTGCGCAGAACTCCGCACTCTTGAAGTACTCGGCGGGCAACGTCTCGTCGTGATATTCGCGCGCACGCTCGGGATCGAGCGACAAACGGAACTGTTCGTTCCAGTCGAATGCGTAGCGCGCACGGGAGAGCGCATCGTCTCGATCGCGCGCGCCCGCACGACCACGCGCGATGTCCGCGGCATGCGCCGCGATCTTGTACGCGATCACGCCCTGTCGCACGTCTTCGGCGTTCGGGAGGCCGAGGTGCTCTTTCGGGGTGACGTAGCAGAGCATGTCGGCCCCGTACCAACCGATCATGGCAGCGCCGATCGCGCTCGAGATATGGTCGTACCCCGGCGAGATGTCGACCACGAGCGGTCCCAGCGTGTAGAACGGCGCTTCGTGGCAGACCTCCTTCATGCGGCGCACGTTCATCTCGATCTGATGCATCGGGATGTGCCCCGGTCCCTCGACCATCACCTGCACGTCCCGCTCCCAGGCCCGACGAGTCAACTCGCCCAGCGTGTCCAGCTCCGCGAACTGCGCCCGGTCGCTGGCGTCGTGCAGCGAGCCGGGTCGTAGCGAGTCACCGAGCGAGATCGTGACATCGTGCGCGCGGAGGATCTCGAGGATGTCGTCAAAGCGCTCATAGAGCGGGTTCTGCCGGCGGTGATGCATCATCCAGACGGCGTGCAGTGAGCCGCCCCGGGAGACGATCCCCGTCACGCGGCCGTGCACGAGCGGGAGATGCTCGAACAGGATGCCGGCGTGGAGGGTCATGTAGTCGACGCCCTGTCGCGCCTGATGCTCGATCAGGTCGAGCAGGTCGTTGGCCGTCAGCTCCTCGAGCTCTTTGCCCATGAGCACCGCCTGATAGATCGGCACCGTCCCGACCGGCACCGTCGAGGCGGCGATGATCGCCTCCCGCACCTGGTCGATGTCGCGACCGGTCGACAGATCCATCACCGTGTCGGCGCCATACTGCACAGCCATGCGCAGCTTGCCGACCTCCTCGTCGAGGTTCGACGTGACCGCCGAGGTGCCGATGTTCGCGTTGATCTTCACGCGCGAGACGTGCCCGATTGCCATCGGCTCGAGCGCGCCCGCGAGATGGTGGACGTTGGCGGGGATGATCAGCCGGCCGCGGGCGATCTCATCACGAACCAGCTCGGGGGCTAGCTCTTCGCGTTGCGGCGACGAACGCCATGGCGGTCGTGATCTCGCCGCGTCGCGCAGCGGCCATCTGTGTGCGAGCTTCCATGCTGACTCCCTACGCCGGTACGAGCCGGGTCAGGTTCGGACGGTGTGGTCTCAGCCGGCGGCCGAAGTGCCGCTGGCACCCGTGTCGTCAGGAAGTTACCGCATCGGCAATCAGCGCGCCTCCCAGGCAAACCCGTCGACCCATCGCGTCAAGCGGTTGCCGGCCTCGAGCGCCATAATGACAATGCCTCCCTCGCCCTCGGTGAGCCCGCGGGCGACGATGCCATCGGTCCCGCTCCCGTTCGGGTCCATCGCGATCAGGAAGTCGTGCGCTTTGAAGCGATAGTCGGACACGTGGAGGTTGGTGACGCGGCCCAGCGTGTCGATCAACACCGCACGCTCGCGGATCCACTCGTTCGCGCCGGCCCGCAGATCGACCGCGACGGCCAGCCGGTTGCCATTGCCGAAGCATCCAGTGACCTGTGTCGATTGCGAGCGCTCGCTGTTGACGAGCCGGTCATATGGAGGCTGGGGGAGACTGCGGAGCCAGAGGTCAATCGAGTCGCGCACCACCGCGGCTCGCATCATGAGGTCAGGCGGCAGACTATCGCGTTGACAGAGAACAGGACCGGCGCTGTTGGCCGTCGTGTCGAGTGCGCCGGGCGGCCGGCTGGTGTCGCCCGCACTCAATGCGAGGGCGCGCAGCGACCTGCCGCTGTCGCGTGGCCCCGCGCTCGTGCCAGCCACCTCGCGCGCGGGCGTTCGCCCCGGCGGGGTCGAATCGGGCCCCCGTACCGTGTCGCCGGCGGCGCTGTCCGAGGTAGTCGACGCGGTATCGGTCCGCTGCACCGCTGCGTACGTCATTGGGGCGTGTCGAACGAGCGAGTCCGAGATGATGCGACAAGTGCAGGGTCGCGACGATCCGGTTGTTCCAGCTCGCGAAGCCGGCAATACTGTCGTCCTCGACACCCCACTCGGAGTATATGCGAACGGGCGTGCCGATCGGGACCGGGGACAGGGCCTTCACCGCTTGGACGTACGCGGGCGCGCGCCGCTTGTCGTGTTGGACGTCGAGATCGACCCGTCCGATGTCGAGAAGCAAGCGTTTGCCGCGCTTGCCCGCAAGAAACCAAGTCTGGACAATGGGGTCGAAAACGAGGTACTGCGCGATCGAGTCCGCCAGGGGCGACAGCTTGGGGGGCGCGCCCCGTGCGGCACGCCGAGCTCGAGCGCGGCCGGTCCGAACGGTAACACGTGCTTCGGGACCGCTGGCGTGGCCACGGCAGCCACGGTGCTGTCCGACAGGAGGGTCGAGCTGTCCGCCAACAGCCGGTTGACGGTGTCGAGGCTCGCATCGGTGCGTGTCCGCGGCGGCCGACGCGGGCGCCCGACCCGGTCCGCAGGCCGTCGCCAGCGTCAGAGCCAGCGCCGTGACGACTGGCGGGGCGCATCGTCGGACTGCCGAGGGGTGCGGGCGCCTCTGGCGCCCGAGAAAGTAGAACCGCAGAAAGTAGAGAGTAGACAACAACGATCTCTGCCCTACACGGGTAGGGGCGACGCGTGCGTCGCCCTGGCGTATCGAGGTGCGCACGTTTGCCAAGCCCCGCATTGACACCCTACTGAAGAATATGCCGTACCTCGAACACGACGGTGTGACGCGTGAGCTGCCCCGAGGCGATACGCTCGTGGGCAGTGCGAGTGACGTTGACTGGCGGCTGCAGACGATCAACCTAGCACCCCGCCACTTCACCGTGCACGTCGACGATGCGGGCGTCGCCGTACTCGCGCCATATCGCGCGCACGACGTCGATGTGAACGGCACGACGCTCACGACGGCCCGCGTCCTCCAACACAGCGACGAGATCATCGCCGGCGCCGGCATCTTCACCTTCCTGGAAACGCTCGACGCAAGCGCGGTCGGGATCGCGACGGCACCGGCCAGCGCCTATCTGATCGACATTCGGGCAGGACTCGCATACGCCCTCACCACCGAGCCGGCCACCATCGGTCGGGACCCGGTGAACCAGGTGGCGGTCCGCGAGCCCGCAGTGTCCCGCTTCCACGCCGAGATCCGCCCCACCGCGGACGGCCTGGGGTTCACCTTTCGATCGATGGGTGCCGGCGGATCGTCCATCAACGGCGTGCTCGTCGGCAGTAGCCCGCGCACCCTGGCGGAGGGCGATCTCGTGCGCATCGCCGGCACGACGCTGCGCTTCACCGTGCAGCCGCCACCGCCGATCCTCCGCATCATCGCCAGGGGAGACGTCCCTCCGGGACCGCGCCTGCGTCCATCCGGGGCAATTCAGCCCGGCGCGGAGGCGCCCACGCTGGGGACCTACGACCCCAGCCGACACCAGGAGAGTCCCGCGGCGCGGAGTACGTGGATCACGGGCGCGCTTGTGGCGACTGGAGCGCTACTCGCGGTGTTGCTTCTCCGCGCGCTTCACTCGCACTAGGAGAACGGTCACCGTGCGACGCTCGTCGCACGGATCGGCCCGGAACGCGCGCGTGTGCCGGGTGGATGGGATGGGCGTCGACGTAGAGTGACACAATGACGGCTGCCGTCGCGATTGCGACCAGAGCAATCGAGGCCGCCCGCGTCAGCCGGCGACGCGTTGCACGCCATCGTTGTTCCTGCGCTTCGATCGTTCCGATAAACGTCGTCGCGGCTCGTGCCTCGCGCTCGAAGGCTCCGACCGCACGATGCGGGGCCTCACGAGACACAAACCTCGAGGTCGGCAGGGCGGTGCTGAATCGCAGCGCGGTGCGGCCGACCGTGATCTCGTCGCCCTCCTGCAGCACGGTGGGCGCGAGCAAGCGCGCACCATTGACCGACGTCACGCTGACTCCGTGAGGCACCACGAGGTACGCGTCGCCGCGTTGGATGAGCTCGGCGTGAAGTCTCGAGACGTCTGGTTCGTGAACGACGATTGTGCTCGCTAAATCCCGACCGATCGTACTGCGCTCGCGGAGTTGATAGAGGCGACCGTGCCGGACGTCGCGGAGATAGGCAGTCGGATTGTCTGCACCGGGCGCGAGGCGGCTATACCGCAACTCGGCCGTCCCGATGACCAGATGGTCGCCAAAGGAGAGCAGCGTACGCGACCCAGCCAGCTCAATGCCGTTTACCACCACGGCGGACGTCGCCGTGCCGCGGATGAGCAACGCATGCCCTCCCGGCTGAGCCGACAGCATGGCGTGTACGGGATCGAGCCCCCGCCCCACGATGCGCCAGCCCGCCCCAGGCGCGCTGCCCACGGTCAGTATGCCGGGCCCGAGGGGCCGGACGTCGTTCTCGAATTCGATGAAGGGCATAGGCTCACTACTTTGACGAGCCGGTAGGGCCGCGGTCAGCGCCGGCAGGCCGGGATCGGGGCGCCCGTCGGTGCCGGAAGGCAAAGAGACGTCTGTTTATTTTCCGGGCGCCGCAGAGGATTCGACCCGCAGGATCCCCTGGCGGAGTAACGCATTGTCCAACAACGACATGCGCTATGGGGTATTCGGCCTGTCAACATTTTGACAATACCGACAATTTCACTTAGGATTCGATTCTCTAGTGGTGCCTCTGAGGCGCCGCAGGGCGGATGACGCCGCCGGCTTTGACGGCGCCTGGCAAACGGGAATGGAGCAGGGATGAGCGCCACCATCGAAACACTCGTCAATCGCGAGTATCAGTACGGATTCGTAACCGACATTGAGGCCGACACGCTGCCGATCGGCCTGTCCGAAGCGACGGTGCGCCTCATCTCGGAAAAGAAAGAGGAGCCCGAGTTCCTGCTGGATTGGCGGCTGAAAGCGTTCCGGCGCTGGCAAACGATGCGGGAGCCCCACTGGGCGAACGTCAAGTACGACCGCCGATCGACTATCAGGCCATTAGCTACTACTCCGCACCAAGAAATACCACGAAAGCTGGCGAGCCTGAACGAGGTCGACCCGGAGCTGCTGCGGACGTACGAGCGCCTCGGCATCTCGCTCACCGAGCAGAAACGTCTCTCAGGCGTCGCGGTCGACGCGATCTTCGACAGTGTCTCGGTCGGCACGACGATGAAAACATGAGCTGGCGAAGCTCGGCATCATCTTCTGCTCGTTCGGCGAAGCGGTGCGGGAGCATCCCGAGCTCGTGCGGACAGTACCTCGGGTCGGTCGTGCCGTACAGCGACAACTTCTTCGCCGCGCTCAACGGCGCCGTCTTCAGCGACGGCTCGTTCTGCTACGTGCCGCCAGGGCGTCCAATGCCCGATGGAGCTGTCGACGTATTTCCGCATCAACAGCGCCGACACCGGCCAGTTCGAGCGCACGCTCATCATCGCGGACAAGGGCGCGTCGGTCAGCTACCTCGAGGGATGCACGGCGCCGCGCCGCGACACCAATCAGCTCCACGCCGCGGTCGTCGAGCTGGTCGCGCTCGAGGACGCCTCGATCAAGTACTCGACGGTGCAGAACTGGTACGCGGGCGACGCGGAGGGACGAGGCGGCATCTACAACTTCGTGACGAAGCGCGGCAAAGCCGCGGGCGTCGCGCTCGAAGATCTCGTGGACGCAGGTCGAGACGGGTTCGGCGATCACGTGGAAGTATCCGAGCGTCATCCTGCAGGGCGACGACTCGACCGGCGAGTTCTACTCCGTCGCCGTCGTCAACAACCGCCAGCAGGCCGACACCGGCACGAAGATGATCCACATGGGCCGGAACACGAAGTCGACGATCATCTCCAAAGGCATCTCCGCTGGTCACGGCAACAACAGCTATCGCGGCCAGGTGAAGGTGCTGCCGCGCGCGGCCGGCGCACGGAATTACACGCAGTGCGACTCGATGCTCATCGGCAATCAGTGCGGCGCGCACACGTTCCCGTACATCGAGGTCGGCAACCGCACGGCGACGGTCGAGCACGAAGCGTCGACGTCCAAGATCGGCGAGGATCAGATCTTCTACTGCAAGCAACGCGGGCTCAGCGCCGAGCACGCGATCTCGCTGATCGTGAGCGGCTTCTGCAAGGAAGTGTTTCAGAACCTGCCGATGGAATTCGCGCTCGAAGCGCAGCAGCTCCTCGGGATCACGCTCGGAAGGGCAGCGTCGGGTAGACTCAAGGCAGCAAGTGCTCGAGATCCACCAGCCGGACCTGATCCAGCGCCAACGCATCTGGTCGGCCAGCACAGATCTCTGCAACGGCATCGTCAGCCTGGCTCGCGTGGCACGCTCAGGCGAAGATCCACGCCATCATGGGACCCAACGGCTCCGGCAAGAGCACGCTGGCGCAGGTGCTGGCAGGACACCCGGCGTACGAAGTCACCGGCGGGCATCGCGTCACGTACGACGGCGAGGATCTGCTGGCGATGGACCCGGAGGAGCGCGCCCAGAAGGGCCTCTTCCTCGCGTTCCAGTATCCCGGTCGAGATCCCCGGGCGTCACGAACGCGTACTTCCTGCGCGCCGCGTACAACGAGCTTCGGAAGGCAAGGGGCCTCGACGAGGTGGATCCGCTGGACTTCCTCGCAGATCGTGGAGGACCGACTCAAGCTCGTCGACATGGATCCCGCGATGCTCAATCGGTCAGTGAACGCCGGCTTTTCGGGCGGCGAGAAGAAGCGCAACGAGATCCTGCAGATGGCGGTGCTCGGACCCACGCCTCGCCGATTCTCGACGAGACCGATTCGGGGCTCGACATCGACGCGCTGCGCGTGGTCGCGCGACGGCGTGAACTCGCTCCGGCGCCCCGACAACGCGACGATCGTCGTCACGCACTATCAGCGCCTGCTCAACTACATCGTGCCCGACTACGTGCACGTGCTGGCCGGCGGCCGGATCGTCCGCTCTGGCGGCAAGGAGCTCGCGGTCGAGCTCGAGGCGCGCGGCTACGATTGGCTGACGCGAACCCGCGACGCGCGGGAGCGTGACGTGGGCGATCCAGACGTACGTCGACGACTTCGCCGGGCTCACCGCGCGACGCTGCGGGCCGAGCCCGACGTGGCTGCCGCCGATCCGACGCGCGGCCTTCGAGCGATTCCGCGCACTCGGATTCCCGACGCGACGCGACGAAGACTGGCACTTCACGAGCGTCGCGCCGATCGCCGATGCCGAGTTCACGCCGCTGCGCGGCGACGGGATCGCCCGAGGCCGGCGATGTCCGGCTGAGCGATCTCGAGCCGTTCCTCTTCGGCGGGCTCGAGTGGCCGCGACTCGTGTTCGTCAACGGCGAGTTCGCACCCGACCTGTCGACGACGACCGGTCTCGCCCCGCGTGTGTCGCCTGTCCGCGCCTGGCGCGAGGCGATGAAGGCGGACGCCCTCGGTCGTGCGGACCCAGCTGACGGCGATCGCCGATATCGAGCCGCAATGCGTTCGCCGCGCTCAACACCGCTCTGTTCACCGATGGGGTCTTCGTTCACGTGCCCGGCTGGCGTCGCGCTGGACCGGCCGCTGCAGATCCTGTATGTCTCCACCGCGGAAGCTGCCAAGGGCGTCTCATACCCGCGGACGCTTGTCGTCGCCGACGCGCAACGCGCAGGCGACGGTGATCGAGAGCTACGTCGCGCTCGGTGACGCGACGTATTTCACCAACGCGGTGACCGAAATCCGACTTGGCGAGGGCGCACAGTTCGCGCACATCCGCGTCCAGCGCGAGAGCGACGCGGAGCTTCCACGTGGGCCTCGCGGAGGCCCACCAGGCGCGCGACAGCCGGCTCGCTTCGTTCTCGTTTGCCACCGGCGCCGCGCTCTCACGTGCCAACATCTACACGTCGCTCGCCGGCCCGGGCGCAGAGGTGATGCTCGACGGCCTGTACCTGGTGGACGGCACACAGCACGTGGATCACCAGACCCGGATCGAGCACATCGCGCCCAATTGCGCGAGCCACGAGGTCTACAAGGGCATCCTCGATGGTGCCGCGCACGGCGTCTTCAACGGCAAGGTCTACGTCCACCCCGAAGCCCAGAAGACCGACGGCAAGCAGACCAACAACAATCTCCTGTTGTCGGCCGATGCGCAGGTCGATACGAAGCCGCAGCTCGAGATCTTCGCCGACGACGTGAAGTGCACGCACGGCGCGACGGTCGGGCGGCTCGACGACATCGCGCTCTTCTACCTGCGGAGCCGCGGGATTGCCGGCAGATCGGCTCGGACGCTGCTGACGTACGCGTTTGCGGCCGACGTGCTCCAGCGGATCGCCGATCCGACGGTGCGTGATGCATTGCAGGACGCCGTGCGTGTGCGGTTCACCGACGTGCCCGCCATGGCGACGACGTAGGCATTGGCGCGTGAGCGATCTCCGGGAGCTCTACCAGAGCGTCATCCTCGACCACAACCGACACCCGCGCAACTACGCGACGCCGCCCGAGTCTGCCGCGCGGGGCGAGGGACGGAACCCACTCTGCGGCGACGCAGTGACGGTGTGGGTCCGAACTGAGGGAGCGGAGATCCGAGACATTGGGTTCGTGGGCGAAGGGTGCGCGATCTCCAAAGCATCCGCCTCGCTCATGACCACGGTGGTCAAAGGCCACACGGCCGCCGAGGCCATTGCGCTCGCCGACCGATTCCACGGAGTTGTGACGGGCGAGCTCCCACTGCCGGAGTCCGATCCGGCGTTGCGACGGCTCGCACCGCTGGCCGGTGTCTCGCGCTACCCCGAACGAGTCAAGTGCGCGACGCTCGCCTGGCACGCCCTGCGAGCCGCGCTCGCTCAAGCTGCCCCGTCGACTCCGACCGGCGACGCGGGGATGCAACCCACCCCGACCAGCGGTCAGCCATGACGACCGACGCGCGCGCGGCGCGATCCTCCGGGGAATTTACCCCTGTCGCGGCTGCCGCGGACATCACGCCGGGCACGCTGCGCAGCGTTCGCCTGCCGAGTGGGGACCAGGTGGTCGTCATGAACGTCGAGGGCGAGATCTGCGCACTCGAGGACATCTGCTCACACGAGGCCTACGCCCTCTCGGCCGGCGATCTCTTGCCCGACGGCACCATCGAGTGTGTCTGGCATGGGGCGCGGTTCGATTGCCGTACGGGAGCCGCGTGCCATTCCCCGGCCATCGATGGGGTCGCTCCATACGCCGTACGCGTCGTCGACGGGACGATCCTGATCGGGCCGCGCCTGCACTCACGCTGATGCACAAATCCGACTTCCCCCTGCTCGCGCGCGATCCGGAGCTGCGCTATCTCGACTCTGCCGCGACGGCGCATAAGCCCGCGACCGTGCTCGAGGCCGAGCGCGAGTTCTATGAGACGGACTACGCCAATCCCCACCGGGGCGCGTACGCCCTCTCCGCCCGCGCGACGGAGCGCTATCACTCCGCTCGACGAGTCGTGGCGCGGATTCTTCGGCGTGCGGGATGCGGCCCGCCTCATCTTTACTCGTGGGACGACGGAATCTCTGAACCTGGTCGCGGCCACATGGGGACGAGTCCATGTCGGCGCCGGCGACGAGATCGTCGTCACGCGCCTCGAGCATCACGCGAACTTCGTCCCATGGCAGCAGCTGGCCCTCGAGCGCGGGGCGCGATTCCGGATCGTGGAACTGACCCCCGACGGGCGCGTGGACCTCGAGCAGCTCCGCGCGACTCTCACGCCGCGGACGCGCGTCGTTGCGATCGCGCACGTGTCGAACGCGCTGGGCACGATCTCGCCGGTCGCAGAGGTCGCCGCGCTCGCGCACGCCGTCGGCGCGGTCGTCGTGGTGGACGGTGCGCAGAGCGCGCCGCACCTGGCGGTGGACGTCGATGCGCTCGGCGCCGACTTCTACGCGTTCAGCGGACACAAGATGGGCTCTCCGACCGGGATTGGGGGCCTCATCGGGCGCCGCGAGATCCTCGAGGAGATGCCGCCTTATCAGACGGGCGGTGACATGATCGAGCTAGTCGGTGACGAGCGGACGACATGGAACGCGCTCCCGCACAAGTTCGAAGCAGGCACCCCCAACGTTGGTGCCGCCGTGGGTCTCGCCGCCGCCGTCGCATACCTCGAGGGCATTGGGATGGCGGTCATCCGTGATCACGAGCGCGGACTCGTCGCCACGGCAATGACCGCACTCAGCGCCCTTCCGGGGGTTCGCGTCTACGGCCCGCCCGCCGCGCAGCGGAGCGGCGTCGTCAGCTTTACCGTCGACGGCATCCACGCGCATGATCTGGCCACTGTGTTGGATGCGGACCACGTGTGCATCCGGGCCGGGCATCACTGCGCACAGCCGCTGATGCGGGCGCTCCACGTGCCCGCGACGGCGCGCGCGTCGTTCTTCGTATACAACGACCCGAGTGATGTCGACGCGCTCGTCGCCGGCGTACACCGGGCCCAGACGATCTTCGGAGTCGATACCGGCACCCGACGGCATGCGACGGTCGCCACCCAGCGAGCCTGAGGACGACGTACCCACGGGTCCGCCCCGATCGGTGCCGGGGAGCGGCCGTCTGGACATCGTCTATCAAGAGCAGATCCTGCAGCACTTCCGACACCCGCATGGCAAGGGCGTCCTCGAGTCACCGGACGCGAGCGCCACGGTCCGGAACTCACTGTGCGGGGAAGAGGTTTCGGTCACGGTCGCGATCGACCGCTCCGCGGATGGTGACCGCGTGCGAGACCTCCGATTTGAGAGCGACGGGTGTTCGATCACGCAAGCGTCGGCGTCGATGATGACCGAGCTCGCGCGTGGCCACACGACGCACGAGATCGATGTCTTGGCCACGCGCCTGCGCGCGCTCGTGAGTGGTGATCTGGCGGCCGGCCCTGACGATGCCCTCGGCCCCGCTGTCGCGCTGCGCATTGTGGCCCGCGTCCCTGCACGGATCCCATGTGCGATGCTCGCCTGGGACGCCCTTGCAAGCGCTTTGCGCTTGCAAGGGCGAGAGAGTAGACCCGCAGAAAGTCGAGAGTAGACCACGACAGAGCCGACGGGCGGTCGCTGTCGCCGGTGTCTACTTTCTATTTTCTGCAGGTCTACTCTCTCGGGCGCGGAGCGCCCGTAGCGGCTCGCCGTGTCCCGTCGTCCTAGTTGTGGCGCGCACGAGAGGGCACCGTGGAGAAATTGATCGTCGGTATGGGCGGCACAGTCGGCGGATATGTCGGGTGGTACCTCGGCGAGCCGTTCGGATTCATGACAGCATTCATGCTGAGCATGGTCACGACCGGTATCGGGATGTATCTCGCCCGTCGCATGTCGCGGGACTATTTCTGAGGGCAACGGGGGCGTCCTTCACCGGCAGAGATGGACCGCCACCGCCTTGAACGACGCGTAGACATCCAGGCCCGGGGTCAGTGCGAGCTCGCGCGCCGAGCGGGTGGTGACGGCAGCCACCAGGGGTGTACCACCCATATCGATGGTGACCCGTGTCAGCGCGCCCATGGTCGCCATCTCGAGTATCTCGCCCCGAACGCAGTTGCGGGCAGACGACACAGGCGGGTCTTGCGACAGCACCACGTCTTCGGCACGCAGCACCGCGCACCCCGGTCCGGTTTCGGCATCGCCGACCGCGCTGAGGCTCACGCTCGAGCCCGAGATCCGAAAGTCGAAGGCGCGATACCTCGCCGTCTCGTCGGTACCCGCGTCGCCGTCGGGGATCGTCCCCCCCGGCGCTCGCGTGATCGTGCCGGCGTAGACGTTCTCGGCGCCGAGGAATTCCGCGATATAGGCTGACGCAGGCCGACGAAACACCTCGTCGGGAGGGCCGGCTTGGAGCACGCGCCCACCGTCGAGCAAGACGGCGATGTCGCCCAGCATGCCCGCCTCGGCGAAGTCGTGCGTGACCTGCAGCACCGTCATCTCCTGTTCGCGGTAGAGCGCTCCCACCTCCCGGCGAACGCGCGATCGCCGACGCGGATCCAGCGCGCTGAACGGCTCGTCGAGCAGCAAGACGTGAGGGAAGCGAGCAAGCGCGCGCGCCAGCGCGACCAGCTGTCGCTCCCCGCCACTCAACGACTGGACGTTCCGTGTCCACAGCTCGGCGATCCCGAGTCGAGCCACGATCTCGCGCGCGCCAGCCACGTCTCCCGTACCATATGCGACGTTGTCCGCGACGATCAGATGCGGGAACAGATACGCGCGCTGGTACACGAGCCCGACCCCACGCGCTTCAGGGTGCACCCGCGTGACATCGCGACCGGCGAGGCGCACGGTGCCGGTCGTCACCGGCACGATCCCCCCAATCGTTTCCAGCAGGGTCGTCTTGCCGGATCCTGCGGGTCCGATCACGACGCCGTATCCGCCGCGCGGCACCGCGAAAGTGACGTCGCGCAGGGCAAACTCGCCAACGCGACACGACAGCCCTGCGATGTCGATCACATTGCGTCGAGACCTCGCTCGTAACGCAGCGCCCGGAGCGCGGTCAGCGGGAGTACGGCGAGCAGCGCCAACACGGCGGCCACGGGCAGCGCCTCGGTCAGCCCGTAACTCGTGAATCGGTCGTAGCTCAATACACTGACGACCTTCGGATTGTACGTGAGGATGACGATCGCGCCGAACTCGCTGACGGCGCGCGCCCACATCACCACGGCGGCCGCGACGAGTCCGCGCGCCGACAGCGGAAGCGTGATACGACGAAACGCCCGCCACGCAGGATCGCCCAACGTTCGGGCGACGGCCTCGTATCGAGGATCGACGCGCGCAAACGCCTCACGCGCCGCGCTTAGAAACAACGGCGCGGACACGAACAACATGGCACAGACGATGCCGGCGGGCGACCCCGCGATGCGAAAACCAACCGCGAGCAGCGCGCTGCCGACCGGGGACTGCCGCCCCAAGGCCAGGAGCAGCGCGATCCCAGCGACGGGATGCGGAATGACCAGGGGTAGATCGAGCAGCGCCGCGAGCAGCGCGCGTCCGGGGAAGACCCGCCGCGCAACGACATAGGCGATTGGGGTGCCACCGAGGACGCCGAGCACGGTCGCCGCCGTCGCTGTCACAGCGGTCAGCAGCAGTGCATTGCGCAGCTCAGCGTCCGATCCCAGCTCGACGACCCCTCGTGCACCACCCGCCGCGACCAGCTCGAACACGGGTGCAGCGAGGAACAGTAGGAGGCAGGACGCCGCCAGCGCCGCGAGCACGCTAGCGACGCGGTATCCCCCCCAGTCGTCCACCGCTTACCAGGCTCGGCGCGGCCGCATGCCGCATATTACCGTACCCTGCCAGTTCCGCGCGAGCCCCGCCTAGATGCCAGAAGCCCTCGAGCTATCGCACATCACGAAACGGTATGACGGCCATGTCGCCCTCGACGATCTGTCATTGACGGTGCCATCGGGCACGGTGTACGGACTGCTCGGCCCAAACGGTGCAGGCAAGACCACGACCATCCGGATGGTGCTGAACGTCATTGAGCCGGACAGCGGCACGATCCGTCTGTTTGGGGAGTCCACCTCGGCGCGGGGTGTGATCGACCGCGTCGGCTATCTCCCGGAGGAGCGTGGCCTGTACAAGAAGATGCAGGTCCGTCGCGTCCTGCGCTTCCTCGCGGAGCTCAAAGGGATGAGCGTTCGAGAAGCCGATCGCCAGATCGACGCGTGGCTCGACCGCTTCAATCTGCGGACCGCCGAGCGAGACTGGGGCAACGCCAAAGTCGATGAGCTGTCACGGGGCATGCAGCAGAAAGTCCAGTTCATTGGGACGCTCTTGCACGACCCACAGCTCGTCATCCTCGACGAGCCGTTCAGTGGACTTGACCCGATCAACGCTGACGCGCTCAAGGAGACGATCCTCGAGCTCCGACAGCGCGGCCGCACAGTGATCTTCAGCACGCATTTGATGGACAGCGCTCAACAGCTCTGCGATGCGGTCTGCATCATCGCGCGCGGGCGGAAGGTACTGGATGGCGATGTGGCGGCCGTGCGCGCGACGCACGGGGGTCGAGGCTTGGCGCTCGGCTTCGCAGTCGTTCCGTCAGCGGCAGTGCTGGACGTGCTCCGAGACCGAACGCTCGTCGCCCGGATCGACCACTCGAACCGGGCCGCGGAAGTCGAGCTCGCGCGCGCTGCCGACCCCCAGGCCTTGTTGCGCCGACTGCTCGACGCCGGGGCGCGCATTGAGCGCTACGAGTTACGGCATCCTTCTCTGCATCAGATCTTCCTCGACACGGTTGAATCCCGCTGGACTGACCCTGGACTGACGGAGTAGTGAGGCGATGAGACAGAGCACGACGACCCCGAGGGTTTCGTGAGGAAGTTCTGGGCAGTTGCGCGACGGGAGTACCTGGAGCGGATCCGGTCCCGGTGGTTCGTCTTTGCCACCGTAGCCGGACCCCTGTTCTTCGGGTTGATCGATCATCGTGCCACTCGTGCTCGCCGGTCAGGCACGGCCGTCGATCGAGATGTCGCATATCCTCGTCCTTGACGCGACCGGCACGGATCTGGGCCATCGGGTGGCCAGCGTCCTTCGTCTCGGCCCTCAGGGTGACACGATGCGCGCCGTGGTGCGGGTGGTGACGTCCGCCGAGCTCCCTGCCGCCGAGCAGACAGCCACGCAAGAGGTGGTGCATCACCAGCGGATTGGGTACCTGGTGCTCGACAGCGCTGCGTTGAGCGGGGGCGAAGTTGTGTATGCCGGGCGCAACGCCTCGGCAATCGGCGATATCGATCTGCTGACTCAGATCGTGCGTCAGAGCATTCTCGCGCAGCGACTGGAGCGCGAGGGCCTGGCCCCGTCGCGCATTGCCGCAGTCACCGCGCTGCAGGTTCGGGTGACGGCAGACCGGATCACTGACCGTGGGCGGGGCGGGTCCGGCGAGCTGAGCGCCATCGTCGCGTACGCACTCGGGTTCATGCTGTACACGATGATCGTGATCTACGGGAACGTCATCCTCCGCGGCGTCGTGGACGAGAAGTCGACGCGGGTCGCGGAGGTCGTCGTCGCGAGCGCGCCGCCGGACACCTTGCTTGCCGGCAAAGTGATCGGTGTCAGCCTCGTGGCATTGACTCAGGTCGCTGCCTGGGCCGTGCTCTCGACAATGGTCTACCATGTCCGCGACTTCATCTTCGACCGGCTCGGCATGGACTCGCCGGCGTTCCCCTTCCCCGCGGTCGATCTCGGCACCTGGATCGCGCTGATCCTGTTGCTCGTGCTGGGGTTCCTCGCCTATGCCGCCCTGTTTGCGGGGATGGGAGCAATGGTGAGCAACCAGGATGACGCGCAGCAGGCCGCCCTGCCGGTGACGATGATCGTCATGTGCGCGGTGGTGCTGATCCCGCCGGTGCTGGTGGAGCCGAGCGGCATGTTGGCCCGGGTCGCGTCGTGGTTCCCGTTCACTGCACCGATTCTGATGCCGGTCCGCATGACCGTGGTGCAGGTACCCTGGTACGAAATTGCCGCGACGCTCTGTGGCGTCGCGGCAGGGTGTGCCGCCGCCGTCTGGGTCGCCGCGCGCATCTACCGGGTTGGCCTGCTCATGTACGGCAAGCGACCGAGCATTGCGGAGCTAGCGCGCTGGGTGGTCCGGAGCTGAAGCGCCCGAGTCGCGCATCGCGAGTTTCAGGTCCGCGAGCACGTTGTCGATCTGGCTTTCGGCGACCTCGCGGAGCCCCCGCAGCAGGTGGGCGATGACCTCCTCGAGGATGCCGCTCAGCCGGCCACCCCCACCACCACCCCGGGCGACGCCCCTCGGGACTGGAGCGGCCGTCCGGGCTCGCGGCCCGGAGGACACCCCCAACGCGACGCCGGCCCCGAACGCGACGCCGAGGGCAGGCCAGGGATGATCGCGAATCCGCTGCACGACGTTCACTTTGTCTTCGATCTGGGCTAGTGTGGTCGACATCCGCGCTCGAGTCATTTCGATGTCCCGTCGGACTGCATTTGTCGTGTCAACCATTCCGCGTCCTCCCGTAGGGTCTCGAGCGTCTGCGACGGTCGCAGGCGAGTAGCGAACAGCAGTCGCCTGCCGCGCACAGCGGCGATGACAGCCACGGCGCCGGATAGCCCGAATACGATCAGTGCCGCCAGCCAGTACTGCCCAACAACCCACTGCTCGCCGATCAGAAACACCGTCCCGACCAGCGCCGCCAGGCCGCCCAGGATGAGCAGCACACTGCCGACGGCGACGCCCGCTGAGCCGCGCGCCGCTGCGTTCAAGAGGCCACCCAGTTCCAGGCGAACGAGCCGGACCTCATGCCGCACGAGGTCGGTACTCCCGCCCGCCAGCTCTCGCACGAGCGCAGCCAGGCGACCGCTGCCGGGCGGGCTTGCTCGGTTGGCGGGGGGATTTACTTCACGGTCCATTGTGGCGGCGCCACGCCGTCAGTCGCTGAACGAGCGGCCGACCAGATAACCGATCGCCAGCGTGACCAGCAGGGTCCGCACTGGATGCTCCTGGACCTGCTCGACGATGGCATTGCCGATGTCGCCCAGATCCCGACGGCGCAGCCAACCCGCGGTGCGCTCCATGCCGCTGGCGACCGTGTCCGAATAGTTGCCGAGTCGTTGGGTGGCGGCGGCGCCCAGGTCAGCGCTCGCAGCTGCGACGCGCTCCGCCCCCTGGCGGGTCTTGGACCGAAGCTGATCCGCACTCGTCTCGAGTTTATCCGCCAACGAAGACTTGAAATCCGCGGCCTTCTCTCGAACCTCGCGCACCGGCTCACTCGTCGTCTGCCGCGTCGGCCCACCTGGGCCCGTGGACTGAGCCGACTCGCCGGCTGGCCCGTTCGATACCCCGCTGCGACCGGCGTCCATCGTGCCCCGATCCGGCCTGTTTCCTTGCTGTTCGGTACGTTCCACCTGGGCACCCCCCTTGGAAGTAACTCTCCGGCCTGCACGGCGCATGCCGCCTGGAGCGGCTGGGCGCCGCCCAGGAGAAAGGAGAAGAACAGAAAGGAGAAAGGAGACTACTGCGCTGGGCAAGGCCCGTTCGCGCGACTCCTTTGGTCGGCAGCCCTCTCCGTCCGCCTTTCTCCTAACTCCTCTCTACGCGGCGCGTTAGCGCTCGCGTCGCGACGACCAGCGTCGGCACGACGAACAGGGTGATGGGCGTCGAGAGCGCGAGGCCGCCGATCACCGCGATCGCGAGGGGACGCTGGAGCTCACTGCCCGCACCGATGCCCAGCGACAGGGGCAGCAGGCCGAAGAGCGTGCAGAGGGTGGTCATGAGGATCGGGCGGAGTCGCGTCCGCGCGGCCTCCAGAATCGCGGGCTCCAGCGCGAGGCCGTGGGTCCGCATCCGCAAGCGGGTGAAGTCGAGCAGGATGATGCCGTTCTTGACGATGAGTCCCACGAGCAGGATCAGCCCCATGTATGACGAAACGTTGAGCGGCGTCCGCGTGATCAGAAGGAGCACGATGGCGCCGACGAACGAGAGTGGGGCCGCCAACACGATGACGAGCGGCTCGACAAACGACTGGAACTGGATGAGCATCACACCGACCACGCTGACCACAGCGAGGGCGAGCACGACGAGCAGCGCTCGGAATGCCGCCTGTTGCCCAGCATATTGGCCACCCAATTCGATCCGGATCCCGGGCGGCGGCGGGTGGGCGGCGAGGACCTTTTTCACATCCGCCATGACGTCGCCGAGCGCGCGTTGATCCAGGTCCGCCGTCATTGTGATCATCTGCTGCTGGTTTTCGCGCGTGAGCTCACTCCGTGAGTCGGCCGAGCGGATGGAGGCCAGCGCGTTCAGCGGCGTCGGGCGCCGCCCCTGGCCCATGATCGGCAGCGCACTTAGACGCAGCGGATCATAGCGCACGGAATCCGGCGCACGGACGCGCACGTCGATCGAGCGGTCGTCCAACCGGATCTCCCCCGCCTCCACCCCCAGCAGCAATCCGCTGACGTCGGCCGCGACCTCTTGCGGGGTCATGCCGATACGCGCCGCCTCCGGGTCGTTGATCCGCATGTACATCTCGGCGGACGGTTCCGCGACCCCCGAGAACAGGTCCGCCAGTCCGTCCACTTTCTGCATCGGCACCGCGAGCGCCGTAGCATACGTCTCCAATTGGTCCAGCTGCTCGCCGTACATCTTGATCTCGATGGGATTCGTCGCGCCTTCGAGATCGTTGATGAGATCCGTGAGAATCTCGACGAACTCGACGTGGAGCCGCGGGACAGCCCGCTGGATCTGCCGCCGCACATCGTCGATCACCTCATCGACTGTGCGACTGCGCTGACTCATCGGGGACAGACGCGCCACGATGTCTCCGCTGTTTTGGAGCGTCGCATAGAGGCCGAGCTCCGCACCGGTCCGGCGCGATGTACCAACGATCTCGGGCGTCGAAGCCAGGATACGCTCGATGATGTGTACTTGGCGGTCGGTCTCTGCGAGCGCAGTTCCGCCGGGACTCAAGTAGTCGAGGACGAACGCGCCTTCGTCCATCTCGGGCAAGAAGCCGGTGCCGACGAATTGATAGGTGACGATGCCTCCGATCAGGAGCACGAGGCCCGCCGCGACCACCAGCAGCGGCCGCCGGAGCACGCGGCCGAGGGCCGATTCATATCGGTCAGCCAGTCCATCGACCAGGCGGCTGACCCGAGCCAGGAATCCGCGCGTGGCGGCCCCAGCCCCTTCCGCATCGGACGCAGTCACGAATTGCGCGGCGAGCAGTGGGATGATCGTCAGCGCGAGACCCAAGGAGACCAGGACAGCAATCGTCAGTGTGATCGACAAAGCAATGAAGAACTGGCCAACGACTCCTTGGAGCAGTCCGAGTGGCAGAAAGACCACCACGGTCGTGATCGTGGACGTGCTGACCGGCCAGATGAGCTCCTGCACCGCCTCGCGAACGGCCGTTCGCCGATCCGGGACGAGTGCGAGGTGTCGGGCGATGTTTTCTGTGATGACCACGGCATCGTCGATGACGAGACCAATGGCGATCGCCATCGCGCCGAGTGTCATGAGGTTGAATGTCTGCCCGATCAAGCGCATCACGAACACGGTGATCGCCAGTGTCAACGGGATCGATGTCGCGCTGATGGCCGTGATCACGCCATGCCGCAGAAAGACCAGCAGGATCACGACGGCCAGGGCGGCGCCAATCAGCATCGCGTCTCGCACGGACGCGACCGCGTCGCGGACGAGGGCCGCCTGGTCGTACACCGCCTTGAGCCGCGCGCCGGGTGGCAGCGTGCGGGCGAGAGCGCGCATGACCCCGGCCACGCTATCCGCGATCTCGACCGTGTTACCACCAATCTGACGGGAGACGTTGATCAGCGCGGCCGGCTTGCCGTCGCCGGCGACGATATGCGTGTGGTCTTCCGTTCCAATGCCGACGCGGCACAAGTCCCGGACACGCAGGCCCGACCCGGAGGTTGGGGTCACGACGACGTTCGCGATGTCGTCGGGGCTGTGGGCCTCGGCGTCGGTGACGATGAGATACTGCTTGTAGTTCTCGGCCAGTCGCCCGACGGCATCGACCGAGGTGGCCTGTCGGATGGCGAGCGCCACGTCGTCGTACGAGATCCCCTGGCCGGCGAGTCGATCCGGGTCACAGACGACTTCGACTTCGCGCACGTCGGTCCCCTGGACCTCGACGCGACCCACGCCGGGGACGCGCGAGACCACCGGTTTGATCTGATACCGTGCCACGTCATATAGCGTCGCCGCGTCGCCGCCCTCGAGGTTGTACGAGAGGATCGGAAAGAGCGAGGGAGTGAGCCGCTCGACCTCGATGTCGAGTCCCGGGGGCAGATCGGTGCGGACCTCGTTGACTCGCGCCTGGACAAGCTGTAGCGCGTAGGTCATGTCGACGTTCGATGCGAACGTGATCGAGATCTCGCTCGCGCCGCGGATCGAACGCGAATGCACGCGTATGACACCTGGGACCACGCTGACCGCTTCTTCGATCGGTCGCGTGACACTGAATACCACCTGCCGCGCACCGAGCGATGAGCCCTGCGCGACGATGGTGATCCGCGGAAACGTCAGCTCCGGGTAGATCGCCGATGGCAGGCGGGTCGCGGCCCACAAGCCGGCGACGCTGAGCACCACGACGAGCAGGTAGATGAAGCGTCGCTGCGCGTGGAGCACATCGAACAGCTTCATTTGGGAGGCACGACCTTGGCGCTATCCTCCACGCCGAATGCGCCTTCGGTGACGACCATCTGACCGGCCTGGAGTCCATCCGTGATCTCCGCCAGCGTCTCCGTGCGCCCCCCGACCGTCACCGGCCGTGCATGCGCGAGACCGTCGGGTCCAACAACGAACACCTTGAGGGCGTCCCCATCCGGCACCAGCGCCTGCACGGGGATCGTCAACGCGTGTGCGTGCACGGCCGTCGTGATCCGACCGCTCACTGTCTCACCGATCGCGAGCGCGCGCGTCGGATGCGCGATCCGTGCGCGGACCGGGATCGTGCGCGTGACCGTGTCGAGCGCCAGGCCGATGGCGACAACGACGCCGTGCCCCAGCGGCTCGCCAGCTTGGCCGGCCTGTCCCGCGGTGACCTCCACCGAATCGCCGCGGCGAACCTGCGGGGCCTCGCGAGGCGACACGCCGAGGACGATGTCGAGCGCGGCGGGATCGGCCACCCCCACGACTGGGGCCGATGCATCGACCGACGCGCCGAGGACCGCCGACTGGTGCGTGACGATGCCGGCGAGGGGCGCACGGAGCGTCGCGAACTCCTCGGCGCGCTGCGCCGACACCAGAGTGGTCTGAGCCTGGGCCAGGTCGGCCGCCGCCTGGTCGACGTCTTTGCGCGCCACGATACCCGCGGCCGAAAGCCGCTGCGCGCGGTCGTAGGCATGCTGTGCCACCGTGACCGCAGCCTGCGCGCCGGCGGCCGCCGCTTCGAACGGTGCGCGGTCGAACTCGACGAGCGGCTGGCCCGCAGCGACCACGTCGCCCGTCCCCACGTAGATGTGCGTCACGCGAGTGGGCCCCGGCGGTGCCAGCTCCGCGTAGCGGCCCGGACGCGGGACGACCGATCCGATCACCGTCAGCGTCTCCGCGAAGCGTTGCAACGTGGCCGCCGCGGTCCGAGCGCCGACGACCGGCGCCGGCGCAGCATCCTCGTCGCCACCTTTGGACACTTCTTCCGTGCTCGGCTCGTCCTTCGACTTGCCCTGAGTGGTGTCTGACGAGTCTGCGGCCGCGCGTGTGGTGTCGTGATCGTCCGGAGCTTTGCTCCGACCGCACGCGGTCGAGGTCACGGCGGCCAACAGCGCGAGCGATGCGACTACACGGTGAGTCATCGCGATGGAGCGCTAAGGATGAAGAGACGGACGGCAGCGGCTGCCATGTCGGCGGCAGCCAGATCGTCCACATACTGCCCCAGGGCATCTCGTGCACTGCGCTGCGCCTCGAGCACGCTGGGCAGAGCCGTGGCTCCTTCCGCAAATGCGGCTAACGAGCCCTTGACCACGCGGTCGGCGAGTGTCAGCAACTCGCGGTCACGGTCCACTCGCACCATCGCCACGCGCAGCTCGCGTTGGGCCTGCGCCAGCTCTGCGCTGCTCTGGCGGCGTGCCACTTCGAGCTCCGCGACCGCACGATCGCGGTCCGCCGTGGCCATGGCGATTTCGCCGCCACTGCGACTGAAGAGCGGCAGCGGGATGGACACGCCGATCGTCGGCAACAGGAACGGCTGCAGCGGATCGCCGTACGACACCCCCGCTTGAATTGACGGCTGCGCGAGTACTTCGCGGTGCGCGAGCGACAGGCTGGACTCCTCGGACTCGAGGGTCGCCTCGGCGGCCGCGACCTGGAGGGGGAGGCCGTTCGAGTTGGGCGCGACGGCGCCCGTGGATGGCAGCGTCGTCTGAGGCGGTCGCGGCGCGCCGGCCGGCCGGTCCGTCGCACGTGGTGGGTCCCACGCGGCGGACGCGAGCCGCGTCGTGTCGGGCACATCCAGACTGTCGACCGGCGCCACGACCAGATGGTCGGATGGCAGTCCTATCACACTTTGGAGATCCAGGACGGCGCCGACCGCGGCGAGCGAATCAGACGTCGCCAGATTCGACTCCTGGCCGGCATTGACGGTCGCCAACGCGACGTCCATGTCGCTGGCGTCGCCGGCCTCCTGTCGAACCACCGCCAGTCGACGCAGGCTGTCCGCGTCGAGCGCGTTCCGGTGTGAGACGCGGGCATGCGCGAGTGCCGCCACGGCACGCGTGTACATCGTGTCGACCTCGAACTGGGCGGCTCCACGTTCGAACGCGAACCGATACGTTGCGGCTCGATACCCTGCGTCGGCGGCGTGGACCCGTGCACCCCGCACCCACGGGTAGTCGAACGGCTGGGTCACGAGCCACGCCCAGTGCGGCTCGTCGCGGGTGACCGTGACGTTGGCCACTGGATTCGGGAACTCGCGCGCCGTCCTCTGGACGGCGCGCGCGACGAGCGAATCGGCGCGCGCCAGGGCTACGTGCGCTCCTCGTGCGATTGCTGTATCGATCGCCGCCACACGCGTGAGCGGCGCCAACGAGTCTGCGCCGGGGCCGAGTGCGTCGAGCGCACCGCTGCCATGTGCACTAATGGGCGCTGGCGTCCCCGACGACGCCGTTTGCGCACCCGCCGTGAGCGAAGCGAATCCGGTGATGAGTCCCGCGATTGCGATCGCCGGCCGCGCACGATGGCCACTCCGGGGCGCCCGCTGATGCATGCGCGAACGGTAGTCCTCGGAAGCTGTCAGGAGGATTACAGGGGCTAGGGATCAGGAGTGGCTAGGAACAAACCTCAGGGCCGGTCACACGTCGATGTCACTGGTCCTGCGGTTTGTCTACTAGCCACTAGTCCCTAGCTACAAGCCACTAGCCGTATGGACACCTGCGTACCGCGGCCAGGAGTCGAGACGACATCGATGGTGGCGCCATGAGCATCCGCAATCCAGCGGGCAATCGACAGACCGAGTCCGGCACCGTTGCCTTGCGCACGCGCATCGCCTCCGCGGTAGAAGCGATCGAAGATGTGCGCCAGATCCTTTTCGGCAATGCCGATGCCGGTGTCTTCCACGATGATGAGCGCCGCACGGCCGCCGTGCGCCCGCACTCGCAAGGAGACGCGCCCGCCGGCCGGTGTGAACTTGATCGCGTTGTCCAACGCGATCACGATCAGTTGGCGCAGGAGCAGCGGGTCGCCTTCGACGGCCGCCTCTTCGAACTCCGGCACGGCCAGCTCGACCCCACGCCGGTCGGCCAGCACGCGGACGCCGTCGACGGCATCGAGTGCCAGGTCGTCGAGGTAGACCCGCTCGCGCACGATTGGGCGCTCTCCGGCATCTGCGCGTGCAAGTGTGAGCAGGTCATCCACAATCCCGCCGATGCGCTCCGCCTCCACACCGACGGCCGCCAACGCCGCGCCATACGCTGCCGGGTCGCGTTCGCGTTGCAGCGCGACCTCCGCGCGGCTCCGCAGGACTGCCACCGGCGTCCGGAGCTCGTGCGCAGCATCCGCCATGAATTGTCGCATCTGCGCCATCGTTCGCTCGATCGGCGCCGTGGACTTGCCCGCGAGAAACCACCCGCCGACCGCGATCAGGAGCAACGCGATTGCCGCAGCACCCGCGAGCGCAGCGATCAACGAGGCGTACCGATCCTCGAGCTCGACCCGGTCAGCCACCGCGGCGGCGACATATCGCTTGCCGCTCACGAGCTTGAACCGCTCGGCGTACACCTGAAGATCCCGGTCGGGTTGCCCGTGGATCTTCCGCCTGTAATGGCGGTCAACCTGCCCCTCGACGGCCGCTCGGTGCGCAATGGCCACCACCGTGGATTCTGCCTCGGGCGGCGTGAGCGGCTGTCCCGTGGAGTCGAACAGGAACAGCGAACGGCCTGGAATCGTGAGCTCTTGCACCGCGTCCACAACCGTGCCTTTGGCGGAAACGGCCTCGACCTCGCGAATCGCCGCTGCCTGCTCGATCGCCCGTGTGGCCGCGTGAAGCGATGTCTCGAGGTCCGCCGCAATCTGACGCGCGATGACCGCAAACAGCGCCGTCCCCAGCACGAACAGGATCAGTGCAAATGTCCCAACGTACCAGGCGGTCAGACGCAGACGCAGCCTGAGCAGCGTCCGCCGCGCAGGCGGCGTGCCGTGCGACATGCCGTGGGGCGCTCGGTCCGCGCGCCGGACGTTGCGGACCGAGCGCCGGGGCCCGGCCCCCGCCGACCCGCCCGCAGGATCCGCGGCGGGTGAGGAGGAGTTCTCAGAGACCGAACCGATATCCGGCGCCACGGATCGTGTGAATCAGTTTCGGCTCGAACTCATCGTCGATTTTTCGCCGGAGCCGTCGGACCAGCACCTCCAGCACGTTCGTGAACGGATCGTGGTTGTCATCCCACACGTGAGCGGCGATTGCGGCGCGATCCACGACGGCGCCTTCGTGGCGAGCAAAGAACTCGAGCAGAGCGAACTCACGTGCCGTGAGCGTGATCGATCGACCGCCGCGCGCGACATGTCGTGTCGAGAGATCGACGTCGAGATCGGCCAGGTGCACGCGTTGCGGCGCGATGTCGGGCTGGCGGCGCGCGAGGGCCCGCACCCGCGCCAGCAGCTCGCGAAATGCAAAGGGCTTCACGAGGTAGTCGTCGGCGCCGGCTTCTAACCCGCGCACCCGATCGTCGATCGCATCGCGTGCCGTCAACATGAGGATCGGCGTCGTAACACTACGGCCCCGCAGCGACGCGCAGAGATCAAATCCGCTGCCGTCGGGGAGCAACACATCCAGAATGAGGACTTCGTAGGTGCCGAGTGCTGCCCGCTCTCGGGCGCGCTTCACCGTGTCCGCGACCACTACCTCGATGTGGTGCTCGTCGAATCCTTGGGCGAGGATCTGCGCGAGCTCACGATCGTCCTCGACGATGAGGAGGCGCACCTGACGAGCCCACCGGTCGAGTGGTTCCTGCTAGCTGCGAGCCGTGGTCGCCGACGCCGGCGCGCAATGTTGGTCGAACGCGTCCACGAGGTCCTCGGCAATCTCCTCGGCGGTACGCCCCTCGATCTGGTAACGCTCGAGCATGAACACGACCTGGCCGTTCTTGAGAAGACCGATCTGTGGTGACGAGGGCTGGTACCCGACGAAATAACTCCGGGCCTGGCGCGTCGCGTCCACATCCTGACCCGCAAACACCGTCGTCAGCCGGTCGGGCTTGGTAGCATGCTGGAGGGCGAGTGCGACGGCGGGCCGGGCGTTGCGGGCTGCACAGCCGCAGACCGAATTCACGACGATCAGCGTGGTTCCGCGCGACTCGCGCAGCACCCCGTCGACCGCGTCCGGTGTGCGCAGCTCTTCGACCCCGAGCCGCGTCAGCTCCCGGCGCATTGGTGCGACCAAACGTTCATCGTACATAGGGAAGCTCCTGGGTAAGGTGAGACAGGGGAAACATAACGGGCTGGGAAAAGCGGATCTGGGGTCCGGGGTCCTGGGGGAACAACCCACGGGCCGAGTAACGCCGCGCTGTGACTAACCCTACGGTTTCTTCCCCCGGATCCCGGACCCCAGATCCCGCCCTTCTGCCCTTCCCATCGCCCCCAGTACCGCATCGACCGTCGCCGCCACTGCCGGCGCGTGTTCGTCGAGTTTGGGCGCATATTGCGGGTCCTTGAGACCGTGGCCGGTGCACACGCACACGCAGCGCTGCTCCCGCCGTGTGGCGCCCGCGGTGACGCGGCGACGCAGCGCGGCGATGCCTGCTGCGGAGGCGGGCTCGCAGAAGATGCCCTCGCAACGGCCCGCCGCTCTGTAAGCCTCCAGGATCTCATCGTCGGACACCGACAGGAACACGCCGCTCGAGTCTCTGATCGCGGCGACGGCTGTATCCCAGCTCGCGGGGCGGCCGATTCGGATCGCGCTGGCGATGGTGTCTGGGTGGTCGATCGGGTGACCGTGCACGAGTGGCGCCGCGCCCGCTGCCTGCGCGCCGATGATCGTGGGCAGAGTGGGGACGCGCTTCTCGTCGTGAAAGCGGCGAAATCCGGCCCAGTATGCGGAGATGTTGCCGCCATTCCCGACGGGAAGACTGAGCACATCGGGCGCGGACCCGAGGACCTCACAGATCTCATACGCGGCGGTCGCCTGCCCGGCAATTCGATTCGGATTGACCGAGTTCACGAGCTCCACAGGGGCCCGCTCTGTCAGTCCTCGGGCGACGTCCAGCGCGGCGTCGAAATTCCCGTCGATCGTGATCGCCCGCGCGCCATAGGCCAGCGCCTGGGATACTTTGGCGCCTGCCACGCCACCTCGGGGCAGGAGGACCACGGCCGAGAGTCCCGCCCGGGCCGCGTAGGCCGCCGCACTCGCCGCCGTGTTCCCCGTCGATGCACAGAGGACGGTCTCGATGCCGCGTTCGACGGCCTTCGCGACCGCGACGACCATCCCACGGTCCTTGAACGATCCCGTCGGATTCGTGCCTTCGAACTTGATCCACAACTCATCGACCCCGACCCAGTGGGCGAGACGGGGAACGGGCAACAGTGGGGTGTCACCCTCGAGGAGAGTCAGTGCGGGGGTCTCACTCGTGACGGGGAGGAACGACGCAAACCGAGCGAGCACGCCGAGGCGCGCGCAGCCATTGACGTTGGTCACGCGATCCGCTGATGCGTGGACTGACTCTGTCGTGTGCTGCTCACGCATCGCTCAACCCCTGAATCGCCGGTTCCACCGCGAACGCCGTCACGCCGTAGGGACCCGTCACGCGCCGAAAGGCCGCCGCCATGGCGTCAGCCACATCGCCGGAGCTCGACGGGTCCGTGATCGCCAATAACCCCGACCCTGCTCCTGATACCGTCGCGCCCCACGCCCCCGCCGCGCGCGCAGCCGCGATCGCCGCTTCGGCGCCGGGGATGAGCGCCACCCGAAACCGGACATGGAGCCGGTCGCCCAGCCCAATCTCCAACAGCGCTCGGTCGCCGATCGCGAGTGCGCGTGTGAGGGCAGCGACTGCGCCGAGATTGTGCACCGCATCGGCGAGCGGGATACGACGAGGCAGGGCCGCCCTGGCCCGCTCAGTCTCCAATTCGGCCCCCGGTGCGGCAAAGGCGAACCCCACGCGCGGAGACAGCGGGAGTTGAAACGCATGCGCTCGGTCGCGCTCGTCCCGCGCGACACCCACGAGGCCCCCCAACAATGACGGCGCCACGTTGTCGAGATGACTCTCATGCTCCCCGGCGAGCCGAAGCACGTGGTCCGCAGACACGGCCATGCCCGCACTCGTCGTGGCAAGCGCGATCGCGCCGACGACAGCAGCGGCCGACGAGCCGAATCCCTTCCCGATCGGGATTTCGGAATCGACGATGAGCGCGCCAGCGGGCGCCGATGCACCGAGGATCTCGAGGCTGTGTCGGAAGACCCGGACAAACAGATCCTGCGAGTCCGGACGATCGTCGAGGGCACGCAGCGTCCCGCGGCGCTCGACGCGAAGCCCTGGGCGGGTCGGCGTCGGGTCGTATTCGGCTGTGAGGTACCGCGCCAGCGCGACGCCAATGCAGTCGAACCCCGATCCTAAGTTCGAGCTGCTTCCCGGCACTCGGACACGCGCCCTGCGCGGCTCGCCTGGCCGAGGGACCGTGGCAGACGCGAACACGAGACGGGGTGCGCGGGGCGAGCGGGACAGCGATGGGCCTCGAGGCGCTGCGGGCGTCAGCCCGCGCGTCCCTCGTGGACGGCATCCACGGTCGAGGTTCGATGCTCGTGTCGGATCAGCGCCGACCGCACGATCTGCACAACGCCCGCGAGCAGCAGCGCGAACACAGAGACTGAAACGACGTCGAAGACCAATACGTGCTCCGCCATCGACGGCCAGTCGTGCCAGTTGGCACGCACGGAGCCGAGACGCTCGCGATTGAGCGTAAGCAGCACCGCGCTCGTCGTGATCGTGCCCGCCGCCGCGATGGCAGCAAACGCGGGTGCGCGCCAGACCCAGTGGCGCAGCGGATAGTTTGCGAGATGCGAAGCGGCAGCGGCAAAGAGAGCCAGCGTCAGGACGGCGTCGAGAATCGCAAACAGCACCCACCGACCTTCGGGGATGTACGCCAAGGCGAAGGTGTGCACGAGATGCAGCACGATACCCGCGAGCAGTCCGCTCTCGATGACCGAGAGCGTGAGCGCACGGAACGCCGCCGGCTCGTCGATCTTCCAAGCGATGGTGTGTCGCGGGAAGTAACCGACCATGTGCGGCTAAGGTAAAGCCGCCGGCTCCGAGCGGCCAGAGCCGGGGCCGCACGCCCCAAAATGCACAGGGTCCCCGAGGGGTGTGCGGGCGGCCCCAGCGCCCTCCGGCGCCTCGCGCAGCGCGCGCGGACCGTGGCGGCCTTACAAGCCGCGCAATCGATCGCCGGCTTCGGTGCGAACGGCGGCTGCCACTCGCGGAGAGGAGGTCTCGCGCTCGATTATCGGCCCGGGAGGGGCCTCTGGTCCATGTGTGGCGCGCAGGCGTGGCGGGTCCTCGCCGTCGTGCGGAGCGGAGGCCATCAAGCCAATCGCAACGATCCCGAGAGCCAGGTAGGCCGCGCTCGCTCGTGGTCGGCGCCACCGCCACGACGCCAGCACCGCCGCGGCGCCGACGAGGGAGAGCGCGGTCGTTCGAGGGGCAACAGCTCCGGCGCGTCGGCGCGCGCCCTCAGCTCGACTGTGACTGGCAGCCTCTGGCGCAGGCAAGCTCGACGCGGCGGCCGTCAGTGCGACGACCGGCATCAGGCATCGGGCCGTTGCCTGGAGCTTGGTGCTACCAGTCACGCGGCCCACCAGATCGGCTCCAATGGCCAGTTCGAAGAGCCTCAGCGGTACTGGGGCGACTGCGGGCGGGGCATCGTTCAGTTGGACGGCCATGTGCAACACCTCCGTACAACGGACGGCGGATAGGCACTAGAGACCGTGCAAAAGCGGGACCTCACCGGATCCAGTGGCCGATCCGACTCCAGCGAATCTCCGTCACCGCTCGAAAATAATCGAGGCCCGCGTCGGTATCGTACGAGTAATACACGAACATGGGCCGCCCGCGAAAGTTCTTGCGGGGGACAAAACCATAGTAACGGCTGTCTTTCGAGTCGTACCGGTTGTCACCCAGCATGAAGTAATGCGCCGGAGGGACCAACAGCGGCCCCCAATTCTCATGCGTGGGCTGGGCCGGCGCCGAGCCGAACCGCGTATTGGTCAGCCCGTATTGTCGCTGCCAGGCGAAATCGGAATCGTAGGAGTCGGGCCGCGTCATGTTTGCGGCGTACTCCGGACCTTGCGGATACGGCGTGCCGTTGATGTAGAGGACGCCACTGCGCATGTACAGCGTATCGCCGGGCAGTCCCCAGAGGCGCTTCACCAATGTCGGGGTCGTGTCTGCGCCGTTATCGAACTGCGGCGGTGAGACGAAGACCACCACGTTGCGCCGCTGGGGAGTCGCATACCCCGGCAAGTTGACGTCGAGCCCCGGGATGTGCGGGCCATACGCCAGCTTGTTTACGAAGAGCCAGTCTCCCACGAGCAGCGTCGGGATCATGCTGCCCGATGGAATCCGGTATGCCTCGACCAGGAAGACGCGAACGAAGAGGAAGATCAGGATCGCGCCCACGATCGATTTCACATTTTCCCACTGCTGCCCACGCGAACCCCGCGACGCCGCTGCTCGCGGCGACGTCGCGCGTGCACCGGTGCTCGGCTGATTCGCCGGACCCTGACCGGGGCGCCCGCCCCGCCGGCCTGGCGGGGGGGGACCGCCCGTCATCGTGACTCCACTCGTACAGGCACCGGGCGCGCCGACGTGACGTCCGCTCGCGACGCTCCCGGCAATACGGACTTACGCGTCCTTCAGATGCCGGCTGACGAGCTTCGTCATGTCGAACATCGACACACGAGTCTTGCCACCGAAGACCACCTTGAGCGCGTCGTCAGCGTTGATCATCCGACGCTCTTTCGCATCCTGCAGGCCTTTGCGCTTGATATACCCCCACAGCTTCTTCGTCACCTCGGTCCGCGGCATCGGCTGCGATCCGACGACAGGCGCCAACTGCGCATCCGGCTGCATTGGCTTCATGAATGCCGCATTGGGCTTCCGCTTGGATGCGGCCTTCTTTGCGGGCCGGCGGGCAGCCGATTTCCGACCTGCCGCACGTCTCGTCGCCTTCTTGGCAGCCTTTCTCTTTTTTGTGGCCATCGGGTGTCGCTCCTCGGTAGTGAGACTTAAGCAGTACGGGGTGCTAGCCGCAGCGCTGGACTCGGCAGTGATGCTCCTGCGAGTAGGCGCAGACGCGGTGCAAAGTACAGAGGCCCGAGGCTAGAAACCAGAGGGGACGGGCGCTGCGCGCCACGTAGAGAGGAGAAAACCAGAGAGGAGAAAGGAGACCGCGCCCGCTTCGCGGCCGAGAAAGGAGAGAGGAGAAAGGAGAAAGGAGACTCCAACAGCCGGCCATGAACGGGCTGTCTAGTTATCTCCTTTCTCCTTTCTGGTGTTCTCCTCTCTACGCGCCGCGTCAGCACCCGTTGCCGCGTCGCCGCTGAGATCCAGCATCTTGGAGTCGCCGACGTAGCGCACCGAGCGCGGCTCGCGCAGTGCCGCGAGTCGCTTGACCACCGCGCCAATGCGCGTCGCCTGCTCCGCAATGACCGTGATCAGCGCAGCCTGTTCATCAGGCGTCGCGAGCCCGGCCGTAAGCAGCGCCGCGTTGCCGAGCAATGCGGCGAGGGGGTTGTTGATCTCGTGCTGGAGAGCGAGAGCCGTCTCCCCGATGCCGGCCAGCCACTGGGCTCGCGCGAGCGCTTCTTCGGCCTCTCGGCGCGCACGGTCCGCCGTCAGACGACGCTCAGCGATCACCAACCGGGTCATGAGCGCTTCGGGCGAGAATGGCTTCGAGAGATAGTCGTCGGCACCAGCATCGAGCAGACGCTGGAGGTCGTCGGTCGCACCACGGGCCGTGATCATGATGATGAAGGTCGCGCGCGCGGCGGGGCCTTCCCGGACGCGCTCGCAGAGCTCGATGCCACTGCACTTGGGCATGTGCCAGTCCAGCAGCATGAGCGGAGGACGCTCGCGCTCGAACGCGGCCCAGGCCGCGTCACCATCCGGCGCTGAGACCACCTCGTGCCCCGCCGTCGCCAGCACCGCCTCGATCAACAGCCGCATCGCGTCGTCGTCGTCTGCCACCAACACTTTCATGTCGAGGGCGTGCGCGCCCACCGACGGCGGCGGTGGGGGTCCCGTCGATGACAGCAGGTCAGTGTAGTCATCGCATGACACCCAATCGCACGACCCGCTGACCCATGACGGGCGTCGCGCTGGGTTGGGTGCTTCCGGGCACGCGCGCGACGGCAGTCCACCCGACGGCGAGCCGATCCCCGTCGACGACGACGACGGGCAGCGATGCAGCAACTCCGTTCCCGGAGACCTCGAGTCGATCGGGGAAGGCGCGTCCGGCTGTCACTGAGAGCGCGAGGACAATGTGTGGTTCGGGCCCATTGGGATCCTGGTAGGCTACCGCGACCGTGTCACCATGCCCTGCCACGCTCGTCTCGGCGAGTCCCTCGCCGTAGACGATTCCGACTGGGTCATGAAACATTGACTCCGTAACCTGCTCGTAGTAGACACCGGCTCCCGACGCGGGCTCGAACCAATACGCGAGGTGTGTGTAGCCGTGCAGCGGATCGAGTGCGACTGCCGGTGGCGGCCGATCGCAGCCCCGCGTCCCCCGATCGAGTTCGGTTGCAGAGCGCGGACTGTCCCAATGCGCGCCGTCGTCGCCAGAATGTGCGAGTCGCAGGACCACGCTGCTATCGGTACGTGCCACCCACCATACGACCACCACCTCGTGTGCGCCCGCGCGCGCCCAGCGGACGGAGTTGAGGCACGCCCCGGCACCGAGCGCAGGCAGACCTGCCGCAGGGATCGGAATGGCCTGTGCGACCGCGGTCATGCGTGGTGCCACGCCCTGCAGGGCGACCGTGTACTCGGTGTCGGCCGTGCCCCCGAGGACAGTCGCCCCGCTCACCCATTGGATCGGCGGGTTGGAACAACCCCATAACGCGAGCGCGATGGGCAGAAGTCGCTGCCAGAGCACGCCTCGGCTGCGCCGCGTTCCCGCCGCGCGCATCCCGCCCGCCCCCCGGGCCCAGTGCCGACCCCGTCGGGCCGCCCGTTGCCGTGCCATAGCCCCAATTCTAGCGCGCGCAGCATAACTTTCAGTCATGGCTACTTTCGCCGGTGTGCGGCGCGTTCCCGCGCCCGTCAATGAAGTCGTGCGATCCTATGCGCCAGGCTCCAGTGAGCGTCGCGCCCTGCGGGCTCGGCTCACAGCAATGGCCACCGAGCGCATCGATATCCCCCTTATCATCGGTGGCGCCGAGATCCGTACGGGTGATGTGCGCCAGGCAGTGATGCCTCACAAGCATCGCCACGTGCTCGCCGATTGGCACCGGGCGCGACCCGAGGATGTCACGCGCGCGATTGCCGCCGCCGCAGACGCGCGGCGTGAGTGGAGCCAGTGGTCGTGGGAAGACCGGGCTGCGGTGTTCCTGCGTGCTGCCGAGCTGCTCGCGACGTCGCACCGCGATACGCTGAACGCCGCGACGATGCTGGGCCAGTCGAAGACCGTGTTTCAAGCCGAGATCGACGCCGCCGCCGAGTTGATCGACTTCTGGCGCTTCAATCCGCACTACGCGGAAGAGCTGCACCACGAGCAACCGATCAGCCCCGCAGGATGCGGGGCATGGAACCAGCTGGACTACCGGCCGCTCGAAGGGTTTGTGTACGCAGTCACGCCCTTCAACTTCACGTCTATCGCGGGCAACTTGCCGACCGCGCCGGCGCTCATGGGCAACACCGTCGTGTGGAAGCCCGCCTCGAGCGCGATGCTGTCCGCGTATTACCTGATGCGATTGTTGGAGGACGCCGGCCTGCCGCCGGGCGTCATCAACTTCGTGCCGGGCGATCCCGAGGCGATTTCCGCCGTCGCGCTCGCACACCGCGACCTCGCGGGCGTGCACTTCACCGGCAGCACGGCCGTGTTCAATACGATGTGGCAAACCATCGGCAGTAACATGTCGCGCTATCGGTCCTACCCGCGGATCGTCGGTGAGACTGGTGGCAAGGACTTCATCGTCGCGCACGCCTCCGCAGACGCCCAGGCGCTCGCGGTCGCGATCGTACGTGGCGCGTTCGAATACCAAGGCCAAAAGTGCTCGGCGGCGAGTCGCGTCTATGTGCCGACGTCGTTGTGGCCCGACGTGCGCAATCGGGTCGTCGGAATGATGGAAGAGATCCAGATGGGCGACATCATGGACTTCCGTAACTTCATGGGAGCCGTGATCGACGCGCGCGCATTCTCGAAGATCGGCGGATACCTGGCCGACGCGAAGCGCTCGGGCACCATCGTGCACGGTGGCGGCGCGCACGATGACGTCGGCTACTTCATCGAGCCGACGCTCGTCGAGACCGCCGACCCCGGCGCGCGGGTCCTCTGCGAGGAAATCTTCGGCCCGGTGGTGTCCGTGCATCCCGTACCCGGATGCACGGTGGGCGGAGACGCTGAGCCTCGTCGACCAGACGTCACCCTACGCACTGACCGGTGCCGTGTTCGCGCGCGACCGTGCCGCCGTTGGCGAGGCGATGACGGCGCTCCGCAACGCCGCCGGCAACTTCTACATCAACGACAAGCCAACCGGCGCGGTGGTTGGCCAGCAGCCTTTCGGAGGCGCGCGTGCTTCCGGAACGAACGACAAGGCCGGATCCAAGCTGAACCTGGTGCGGTGGGTCAGTGCGCGCGCCGTCAAGGAGACGTTCGCGCCGCCACGCGATTTCCGCTACCCGTTCATGGGAACGGCGGCACACGAGTCCATTGGCGAGTTGACAGGCGAGCAGACGGGCGTGCCGGAAGGCGCCCTCTAGAGAGGGCGCCACCACCCCTGCACGGCACCCCGACGACCACAGTCCGGCGCACGGCGCTCATTGCCTTTGCGGCGGTCTACATCACATGGGGATCCACGTACCTAGGCATCGCCTACGCGATCCGGACGATCCCCGTGTTTCTCATGGGCGCGATGCGCTTCGGCGTGGCAGGCCTCGTGTTCGTCGCCATTGCCATGGCGCGCGGCGACCCGCGGCCCACGCGTCGAGAGCTGCGTGCAGCGGCGATCGCCGGGGTGCTGCTGCTCGCGATCAGCAACACGGCGGTCGTCTGGGCGGAGACGCGCGTCGCCAGCGGCACCACGTCGCTGCTAGTCACGACGCCACTGTGGCTCGTGCTGATGGAGTGGATGCGTGGACGTCGCCCGACGCGGGCGGTCATCGCCGGACTTGCCCTCGGCGCCATTGGCATCGCGATCCTCGTCGGCCCGGGTGAGCTGGTTGGGACCGGCCAGGTCGATACCGTCGGCGCCTGCGTCCTGCTGCTCAGCTCCATGGTCTGGGCGACAGGTTCGCTCTACACACGTTACGCCCCGCTCCCGCAGTCCCCGCTGATGGCCACCGGGCTGGAAATGGTGAGCGGATCGGCCGTCCTGTTTGTCGTCGCTGGCGGGACCGGCGAGCTCGGGCCGTTCACATTGGGACAGGTCTCGACCGTGTCATGGCTCGGGTTCGGCTATCTCATCGTGTTCGGGTCGTGGGTCGGGTTCACCGCGTACATTTGGCTCATGCGCAACGTGCCGATCGAGCACGCGGCGACCTATGCTTTTGTGAACCCCGTAATCGCCGTCATTCTCGGCTGGGCCGTGGCTGGCGAGCCGTTTTTTGCGCGGACGGCCGTCGCGGGCGTGTTCATTGTCGCTGCAGTCGCATCGATCACCCTGAAGGATCGGCGCGCATGAACGATCTACTGGCCGCCCGATCGCAGATGGCAATGTCGCTGGTGTTCCACATCGTGTTCGCGGCACTCGGGATGGGGATGCCAGCGCTCATGGTCGCAGCGGAATACCGCTGGCGACGGACCGGCGACCCCGTCTACTACACGCTGGCCACACGTTGGGCCAAAGGCACGGCGATCCTGTTCGCGGTTGGTGCCGTGTCGGGCACGGTGCTGTCCTTCGAGCTCGGTCTGCTGTGGCCGTCGTTCATGCGCGTCGCCGGCGCGATCATCGGGTTGCCGTTTTCTCTCGAGGGATTCGCGTTCTTCACCGAGGCGATCTTCATCGGCGTCTATCTCTACGGCTGGAATCGTGTCCCTCCCCGCGTGCATCTCGTCGCGGGAGTCATCGTCGCGATCTCAGGGGTGGCGTCGGCTGCCACCGTCGTGAGCGCCAACGCGTGGATGAACACCCCAACGGGCTTTCGAGTGGTCGACGGACGGATGGTCGACATCCATCCAGTCGCCGCCATGCTCAATCCAGGCGCACTGCCCGAAGTCCTGCACATGGTGCTCGCCGCGTACGCCGCCACGGGTCTCATGGTCGCGGCGATCCACGCCTACCTGCTGCTCGGTGCACGAGCCAGCGCGTTTCATCGACGGGCGCTGTCGATCGCCCTGTTGATTGGTGGCCCGGCCGCGGTCGTGCAACCCTTCTCCGGCGACATCAGTGCGCGATATGTCGCGATCTGGCAGCCGACGAAGCTGGCAGCCATGGAAGCTGCGTTCCAGACCGAGCGTGGCGCGCCGCTCCGCATCGGCGGAGTGCCCGATGTCGACCGGCGGGAAACGCGAGGCGCCATTGTGATCCCCGATGCGCTCTCGCTCCTTGCGTTCCACGATCCGCACGCCGTGGTGCAAGGACTCGACGCGGTCGCGCGTGATCTCTGGCCACCCGTCTGGATCGTGCATTTCGCCTTCGACCTGATGGTCGGCCTAGGCCTCTACATGGCAGCCGTCGCCCTCTGGGCCCTCGTCCTGCTGGCGCGGGGCCGCGCGCTCGCCCAACACCCGGCGCTGCTGCGGTTGCTCGTCCTCGCGGGACCGATGGGGTTCATAGCGATCGAAGCCGGATGGACCGTCACCGAGGTTGGCCGACAGCCCTGGGTGATCTACGGGTTCCTTCGGACGCGCGACGCGGTCACACCCATGCCGGGTCTCGTCGTGCCGTTCGCGACGTTCACTGCGCTCTACTGCCTGTTGGGTTTGACGCTGGCGTGGCTGCTGTCGCGACAGATCCTCGCGACACGGGCCGACGCGCCGCTCGAGGTGCCTCCGGCCGCCGCACACCAGGCCACGCCGTGAGCACCGTCACCTACGCCCTGTCGGTGGGAACGCCGTTCGTCACCGGCACGCCGTCACGGCCACAGTCGATGGCGGCAATCATGTTCGTCGCGCTCGTGGCCTACGCGCTCCTCGGAGGCGCGGACTTCGGCGGCGGGGTCTGGGATCTCCTGGCACGTGGCCCTCGTCGGGAGCGCCAGCGGGCGACGATCGCGCACGCCATCGGCCCCATCTGGGAAGCCAATCACGTGTGGCTTGTCCTGGTGGTGGTCCTTCTCTTCACCTGCTTCCCCGCCGCCTTCGCCGATCTGAGCGTGGTGCTGCACATCCCGCTCACGCTCATGCTGATCGGCATCGTACTCCGGGGCTCGGCGTTCGCCTTTCGCGCGTTTGAATCGACGCCGAGCCCGGTCCAGCGGCGGGCCGGCCACATCTTTGCGGCCGCCAGCATCGTGACGCCGTTTATTCTCGGCGTGATCATCGGTGCGATCGCTTCGGGGCGCGTCGGGCGCGCCCCACCGGCCAACGCCGATGGGTCATTCGTTGCGACGTTCATCGCACCCTGGGTCTCGCCGTTCACGCTGATCGTGGGTCTGTTCGCCCTGTCGCTCTTTGCGTTCCTGGCAGCCGTATATCTGACGGTGGACGCGGAGCAGGAGCCGGATCTGCAAGCGGACTTTCGTGCGCACGCCCTCGCGGCAGCAGCGGCGGTGTTCGTGACGGCGGCCGCGACCCTGGCAGCGGCACGTTGGTCGGCCCGCGACATCGCAGAGACGCTGATATTCACACCCGCCGCGCTGGCGGTACAGGCTGCGACGGCCGCCGCCGCCGTAACCGCGATCGTCGCGCTCGTCGCACGCTCGTTTCGGCTGGCTCGCATTGCCGCAGCTGTACAGGTGGCGTTGATCCTCGTCGGCTGGGCCGCGGCCCAATACCCTTACCTCGTGCCGCCCACGGTCACCATCCAGGACGCCGCCGCTCCACCCGCCACGCTCGATGCCGTGTTCGTCGCGCTCGGCGTCGGTGCGGTCATTCTCTTTCCCGCTCTCGCCTATCTGTTCCGCGTGTTCAAGGTCGCAAGTCACCAGTCGGGGCGGTGAGCGGGGTTCCGCGGATCGGCGTCCCGATCCGGTCCCACCGGATGTGACCGTCGACGGGGTCGCGCGAGAAGTACACGGTCAGCGGGCGACCGAAGACAGCGCTGTCTGGGACGAATCCGTTGTACCGGCTGTCGCTCGTCTCGCCACGATTGTCGCCCAACAGGAAGTAATTGGCTGGCGGCACGATCAGAGGTCCCCATGTCGCGAGCGTCGGTGCATAGGTCGCGCGGTCCGAGGCTACGACGAAGGCGCGTTGCCAATCGAAGCGCCGGTCGCTGATCTCACCCTCCCCGGCGTGCTGCGCATACGGCTCGACCACGGGATGACCGTCCACCGAGAGGGTACCGGCTTTCATGGCGAGCGTGTCGCCGGGAACGCCCACCACGCGTTTGACGAAGGGCGTATCCCAGAGCCTGTACGCCACGAGGTCGCCGCGGTGCACAGGCTCTCCGCGGCGCGGGGCGACCCAGAGTCGCTCACCGCGCAGGATCGTGGGCGCCATCGCAGCGGTGCGGATGCGCACGTGCTCCACAATCGTGTCCGCGACGAGCAGGCTCCAGGCGATGGATGCCCCCCAAACCACACCACATGCAACCACGAGGACCGGAGTCCGCTGATACCATCGCCGATGCGTGTCGCGCTCGGCCGGCTGGCGGCCCACGACCCGGACCACATCGACCGCGACTGCGATCACGACACCAATCCAGACCATGGCGTACGCAACCACCCCGGGCCGCCCAGGTACCACGACCACTGCAGCCGCCGCCAGCAACCCCACCACGCGCGTCATCAGCCACGCGCTGGCCCCCCGCTTCGGCACACCCACATAGAGATGGCCGACCCCCGGCGCGGCGAGCGACAAGGCCGCAGCGATGGACCTGCGGGCGGCGGACTGAGATCGCGCGCTAGGGGGTAAAGCCTGCCTCAGAGTTGGCCGCTCACCGCTGAGTTCCGTAGCGGGGCTCGTCTTCATCCACATTGGGATACTCGCCGCTCTGGACATTGAGCTCGCGCTCGAAGGCACGCATAGCCGGGTCCTCGGTGCGCTGGCCCGTCCGTCCCACGTAGACCAAGACCAGGAGGCCCGCCAGTCCCGCGAGCGCCAGCCCGATCACGTCTTCGTAGCGCCGCACGTGTCGCATCACTAGCGTTGCCGATCGGCCGAACACCCATCCCAACACGGTGAACAGACTCGCCCACGTGAACGCGCTGATCCCGCTCCCTGCGAGGTATTCGGCGATCGGCACATGCGCAACGCCGCACGCGATCGGCAGCGTGATGCGAAGCCCGTAGGCATAGCGGACAGCCAGCGACGACCGCCACGGCGCACGCCGCACCCCCAACAGCGTGCGGGCGAGCGGGCGCGCCAGTCGCGGCCATCGCTTGCGGATCCACACGCTGCGCCAGCGACCGATGAAGTACAGCCCGATGCCCCCGGCCCACGTACCGATGGCGCAGCTGAGCGCGACCCAGACGAGCCGGAGATGTTGCTCGTGGACGGCGATCCCGCCGGTGATCGGCGCGAACTCTTCGATGATGCTGCTCAACGCGCCGAGCGAGACGTAGGCCCAGATCGCCGACAGCTGATCGAAGAGAGGAGGCATCGCCGCAAGCTAGCGCTCGGGTGACTCTCAGTCCCCCGGCGCCCCTCCGGGGAGGGGAGCACCGATCGCGCCACCCGCCGGCGCCGTGCCGCCGGCCGGAGCCGCCGCCGAGTGCCGCCGGTGCGCGACCCCGAGCTCGAACCGTGCGAGCAGTCGTTCCCGCCACTCGTCCAGGATCTCGTAGAACGTCGGGATCACGAGCAGCGTCAAGAACCGTCGAGGTGATGACGCCGCCGATCACCGCGCGCCCGAGCGGCGCGCGGAAGTCCGCGCCCTCACCGACACCCAGCGCCACCGGGATCATCCCGGCGATGAGCGCCAGCGTCGTCATCAGGATCGGGCGCAGTCGAATGCGGCCCGCTTCGATGAGCGCTTCGCGCGTCGACAGCCCCCGCTCTTCCTGCGACCACTTCGCGAAATCGATGAGCAGAATCGCGTTCTTGGCGACGATGCCCATGAGCAGGATCACGCCGATCAGGCTCATGATGTTCAGCGTGTCGCTCGTGACGAGCAGCGCGATCACGACGCCGATCGAGCGAGAGCGGCAGCGAGATCATGATCGCCAGCGGATCGAGAAACGAGCCGAACTGCACCACGAGGATCAGGTACATGAGCATCACGGCCAGATCCCAGCGCCGCGAAGATGCTGCTGAACACGGTGCTCTGGTCCTTGACCTGGCCGCCGTGCGTGATCCGCACGCCCGGCGGCAGCGGGACCTTCGCGAGCCGCGCTGGATCGGCGTCGCGAGACTTCGCGAGCGATCCGCACCGACGGGGTTCGCGCCCACCGTCGACGACCTCGTCGCGGTCGAGATGATCGATCTCCGCGGGCCCGAGCGTCGTGCGTGATCGTCGCGACCTGACCGAGCGGGATCGTCCGCAGCTCCCCGCGACCGCTGCCGCCGCATTGGCGCCGCCATCCCCGGCGAGCACGAGCGGCAGCTGCGCGAGATCGGCGCATGTTCGCGCGCGCCTCCGGCGCGAGGCGCACGCGTGACGTCCCGCGTCTTCCCCGTCGGATCGACCCAGTCGCCGGCGTGCACGCCGGCGAAGGCCGGCCGCAGCGACTGCGCGACCTGCCCGACGGTCACGCCCGAGCGTGCCGGCGAGGCCGCGATTGAGATCGATCTGCAGCTCCGGGCGCTGCCCTTGGTGGACAGTCCGACGTCGGCCGCCCCCGGTATCGCTGTCACGATCTGGCAGGACTGCGGTCGGCGAACTGCGTTGAGCGACCGACCGTCGTTGCCGCGGACATCGCACCTGGATCTGCTTTCGCGTTGTCGCCGAATCCGTTCGAGAACACGTACGCCGTCACGCCGCCCGACTCGGCGCGACTCTCCCGCGAACGACTCGGCGAACTGCGTTCTGCGACTCAGGTGGCGGTCGACTTGGGCACGAGCCGCACGTAGATGTCGGCGTCATCGACCGCGCCCGATCCGGCCGCATCGCCCGACGGTGGCGTACGTGTAGGCGACCTCGCGGATGCGCGCGCACGATGCGCCGATCTCTTCGAGCTTGAGCCGCATGTAGTCGAGGTTCGAGCCCGGCGGCGTCTCCACCTGCGATGTCGAACTCCGACCGGTCGCTGTCGGGATGAACCCGACCCCGCCGACGTAGAACTGCAGCGCGATCGCGCCCACGAACGAGAGCACCGCGAGCCCCACCATCGACCAGCGGTGGTCGAGCGCCCACGCGATCACGCGCCTTGTAGCGGTCGGCCTGTTGGTCGAACCAGTTGTTGAACCGGTCGAGCGCGCGGGCGAGCGGATTGCGCCGCTCGTGCGCTTCGATCTGCGGATCGGGCCAGTACGCCGACAGCATCGGATCGAGCGAGAACGACACGAACAGCGACACCAGCACCGCGCACGCGATCGTGAGCGCGAACGGCTTGAACCACTGCCCCGCGATGCCGTTCATGAAGGCGACCGGCACGAACACCGCGACGATCGAGAACGTCGTCGCCGCCACGGCCAGCCCGATCTCGTCGGTGCCGTTGTGCGACGCCGTGAGGTGATCCTCGCCCAGCTCGATGTGGCGCACGATGTTCTCGCGCACGACGATCGCGTCGTCGATCAGGATGCCGATCGCGAGCGAGAGCCCGAGCAGCGACATCGTGTTGAGCGTGAAGCCGAACGCGTACACCGCGATGAACGCCGCGATCGTCGACACCGGCAGCGCGAGCCCCGTGATCACCGTCGAGCGCCACGAGTTGAGGAACAGGAACACGACCAGCACCGTGAGCAGCGCGCCCTCGACGAGCGCCTCCTCGACGTTGCGCACGGAGTTCCGCACGCGCACGCCCGGCGTCGCGTGACGACGATGAGCTTGCACGCCGGCCGGCAGCGTCCGTCTGGATCGCCGCCACGTGCCTTTGATGTCGTCGGCGACACGCGTCGTGCTCACGCCCTGGGTCTTTGTGATGTCGAGACCGATGCCGGGCAGGCCATTGAGAAACGCGAGCGAGCGCGCTTCGACCGCCGTGTCGTTGACCTCCGCCACCTGACCGAGCCGGATCGAGCTGGCCGTTGCGGTTGGCGACGACGAGCTGGAGAAAATCCTGCGGAGTTTCGCAGCCGGCCGTGCAGCCGGATCTGCCGCTCGGTCAGGTCGCCGGTCACGCTCGCCCACCGGCGCGGCGAGATTCTGCGAGTTGAGCGCGTTGACGACGTCGGCGACGCTCACGTGCGCGGCGGCGAGGTCGGGAGGGCGCACGTTGACGGCGATCGTGCGATCGTCGCCACCCGAGACGGTCACCTGCGCAACGCCCACGATGCCGCGCAGCTCCTTCGTGATCCCGGGATCGGCGAGGATCGTGAGCTCCGCGGGGTTCATCGTCTGCGACGTGAGGGCGAGCGAGACGATCGGCAGCTCGATCGGGGTCGATCTTCTTGATGACCGGCTCCTTCATCTCCGTCGGCAGGTTGTCGCGGATCTCGGAGATGGCGTCGCGTACGTCCTGCGCAGCCTGGTCGGAGCTCTTGCTGATAAACGAACTGCAGGATGATCTGCGCGAACCCGTCGGTCGACGTCGATCGTGATCTCGTCGATCCCGCTGATCGCGTTGAACTGCTCCTCCATGCGGTCCACGACTTCGCGCTCGACCTGGCCGGGTGAGGCTCCCGGATACGGCACCACGACCAGTACGATCGGCTGGTCGATGTCCGGGAACTCGTCCACGTCGAGATTGAGCAATGCGACGACGCCGAACACGCACGAGCGCGATCATCACGACGATCGTGATCATCGGCCGACGGATCGCGAAGTCGGAGATGAACACGGGCTATCGCTCCGCGGTCGTCGTGTCCGTCATCGGCGTGACCCGCACCGGAGTCCCGGGATCGATCGCCTGCGCCGTCCCGCGGAGCAGCGTGTCGCCCAGCGCGACGCCGGCGAGGATCTGGACGCGATTCGCCTGGGAGTCGCGCATGCCCAGCCGGATGTCGACGTGCTCGACGCGTCCGTTTCGGATCCGCTCCGCTGTGGGCTGGAGGTTCCGCGTATCGATTGCCGCCGTGGAGACGGTCAAACCGCGCGATGCTGTCCGTCACGATCCGACCGCTCGCGTACAGTCCCGCGACCAACACGTCGCCAGGATTGGGAAGCGTGGCGTACACCTGGATCTCCCGCGTGCTCGGATCCGCAATGGGGCTGATGCGCAGGACCTTGCCACGAAAGATCTGCTCGCCGTATCCGTTGAGCGAGAAGGCCACGGGTTGCCCGACCCGAACCGTCGCGATCTGGTCGGCGGGCACCGCGGCTTGCAGTTGCAGCCGGGACGGATCGACGACCGTGAACATCTGGGTGCCGACCTGGACGACGTCGCCCGTGCTCACATCGCGATCCGCTACGACGCCGGCAAACGGCGCGCGTACGACCGTGTACGCGAGCTGTTTCTCCGCCGTTACGAGTCGCGCCCGGGCATCGGCGAGCGCCGCTTGTGACTGCGCGTTCTCCTGGACCACGGTCTCGAGATCGCGGTCGGACACGGCGCCAGCCTTGAACAACGTGTCGTACCGCTGCGCTTGCCGCGCAGCGTAGTCGGCAGCCGTCTGCGCCGCCGTGACCGCTGAGCGGGCCGATAGCTCGGCGTCGCGCAGCCCCGCTGCATCGATGTCCGCCAGCTCCTGGCCGTCCTGCACGTGCTGCCCCTGCTCCGCCAGGATGCGGAGCACCGAGCCGCTGACCTGCGCCCGGAGCTGCGCATCGCGCACCGGCGCGAGTGTCCCGGACACCGCCGGACCGGTACGTAACACACCCTGGGTGACGACGGCGATGTTCTCCGGGCCGATGTCGGTCGGCGCTTGACCCTCACGCCGCGTCGCCGCGCTGGGACCTCCGCTACACCCGAGAAGCACCGTGACGGCGCCGAGCACGACGGTAGCCGCCAACGCTCGACCGGAGACAGCGACAATCCCTCCCGCCGACCCGTCGGAGCGACGCATGCATTGCCCCAGTGGTGTTGGGAAACCGATCATGGTGAGAGGCCGCCGGACACGCCGGAGTTGTTCATCGTGGCGGTTGGAGTGCTGGTGGGACCTGGCGTCCCGGGCGGTGCCGGGGCGCCGGGGGCGCCGGGCACGCCTGCCGGCGGGGCGCCCTGCTGTGTCGTGCCTTGCTGCGGCGAGCTCGTGCTCGAAGAACTGCCCTGAGACGCACTCTGCGCGGCGCTGGCCCCGGCTTGAGCCGTATTGCCGAGGGGCAAGTCCGCGATGAGAGCTAGATAGATGCGGGCCACTTGGAGATTGCGCGCCGCCTGTGCTCGATTCGCCAGCGCTTGCTGCTGAGCGAGCCGCTGATCCGTGAGCTCAGTCTGCGTCGAGATTCCCTGGCGATAGCGGAGCTCGGCGATCTGATACGCCCGTGTGGCCTGGCTGACCGTCCCGACCGTGGCCCGCCACGCCGCATCAGCCTGACGCAGGTTTGCGATCGCCGTCCGCGCGTCGAGCGCCGCCAGCTCTCTGGTCTGCTGCAACCGCTCCTGCGCTTCGATGAGGTTCGCCTGCGCCACGAGGATATCGCCCTTGATGTGTCCGCCGCTGAACACCGGGACCGAGAATCCGACCCCAACGCTCCAGTTGGTCAGAAAATCTGGCAGCGATGGCAAGCCGATCGGATAGGCGACTCGCTGATACTGCGACGTCAGCGTGACCGCGGGCAGCCGCTCGGCGGTGGCCAACCGCCGCAAAGCCGCCTCCTCTTTCACGGTCTCCACCTGTTCGCGTACCGTGGAGCGGCGATCCGCGGCCGTGTCGATGGATTGCGTGATGGTGTCGGTCGCCGTCACGATCCCATCGGGGCCCACGTGCGTGTCGAGCGAGGCGAGGTGTACGCCGTCGGGGGCTGCGGTGGTGTCCTCGACGTCCGTCGTGAGCGTCAGGGGCGAATCGAGCGGCAGCTTCAGGAGCTGCTTCAGTCGATAGTACGCAATGTCGCGATCGCTGCGTCGTTGGATGACGATCGGTACCTGGTTGTTGCGCGTCACCTGCGACTGGAGCAAGTCGTAGTCGCTCTGGGTCCCGACTCTCGATCCGAGTTGTGCCTGCCGGAACGTTTGATCGGATTCCACCAGCGTGGACTCGGCGATGGCGACCAGACGGTCCGCCAGCGCGGCGTCGTAGTACGCCTGCGTCACGTCGTAGGTGACCTGCGCGGTTTGGGCGCGCACCTCGATCTCGGCCGATCGGCGCGGCGACGATGCGGCTTGGTTCTGGGCCAGCACCTGACCGTTGAACAACGTCTGCGAGAAGTTGAGTCCAATCGTGTACTGATTCAGCGAGCCGAAGCCAACGCTGCTGAAGTTGATGCCATCGAAGGAGTTGGGACAGGATTGCGCCGCATTGAACGCAGCCTGTCGTTCGGCAGGTGTCGAGAGGGCGTCGATGTGTGGCGCACAGAGCGCCTGGAGCGCCGAGGCGGCCGAATCCGATCCGGCGCTGAACAGCCGGTTGAAAGCGGAATACTGTGTTTGGAGCGTTCGCGTGTATCCGCCTGCGAGCGAGAGCTGCGGAAAGAAGGCCGCCCGCGCCTCAGCCACCTGACCGCGCGCGCGCATGATGCCCGCGCGGGCGATCCCCACCGCCTCGCTCTTGGCGACGGCAACCCGAACGGCCTGGGCCAACGAGATCTGGAGCGGCTGCGCCGCGCCCGGCTGCTGGGCGGATCCCGTCGGGCCAGGGACTGGAGTGGCCACGTGCGCGCTGGGGGCGCTCGGCGCGGGCGTTGTGCCCTGCGCCCTCAACTGCCCTCCAGCGCCCGCGCCAGCTACCGCGACGGCCAGCGCCACCCTCAGGTCCCGCCACGACCTCACGGGCATGCGAGCCACTCCGCGACGACCGACCGGCCTCGGGAGGGATGATGCATCGATAAGTGCCAGGCGGCGCCTAGGGCCATAGCCGGACTCGTGCCGCCGTCCAGCCCTCGACGGGCCGCGGCGGCACGTCTTGCATCAGTTCGCAGTCCACGGCATCCGCGAACTACCCAGGCTCCTGTCCCCGCGCGATCGGCGCGCGCACCGTGTTGCCCCATTCCGTCCAGCTCCCGTCGTAATTTCGCACGCGTTCGTAGCCCAATAGGTAGGTCAACACGAACCACGTGTGTGACGAGCGTTCGCCGATCCGGCAATAGGCGATCACGTCATCAGTCGGCCGAAGACCCTGCTCGGTCTCGTAGATCGCCCGCAACTCGGCGGCAGGCTTGAACGTGCCATCCGCGTTGGCGGCTCGAGCCCACGGGACACTCTTCGCCCCAGGGATGTGGCCGCCGCGAAGCGTGCCCTCCTGCGGATAATCCGGCATGTGCAGCTTCTCGCCCGTGTACTCCTGCGGCGAGCGGACGTCGACCAACTCGCCCTGCGCTTTCAGGTGGGCCCGCACGTCGGCGCTGAACGCCCGGATTCGCTCATCGACCCGCGGCTTGGCCTCGAAACGCGTAGCGGAGTAGCGAGGCACCTCCATGTTCATCGGGCGACCTTCGGCCTCCCACTTGCTCCGACCGCCATCGAGGAGCGCGACATTGGTGAAGGCGAACAGCTGGAACACCCAGAACGCGTACGCGGCCCACCAATTGTTCTTGTCCCCGTAGAAGACAACGGTGGTCGTGTCGTCAATTCCGAGACGCCGGAGCAGTGTCTGGAACTCCGCCGGCGCCAAGTAGTCCCGGATGACCGCGTCGTTCAAATCTTCGTGCCAATCGACTTTCTGCGCCCCCGGGATGTGGCCCGTGTTGTACAGCAGGACGTCCTCATCACTCTCGAGCACGCGAACGTGCGGATCGTCCAAATGCTGCGCCAGCCACGTCGTGGTAACGAGGGCCTCGGGGTGCACATACCCCTTAGCGGCGATGGCCGGATCGACAGCGCCTCCCGTCACGGTCGGCGAGGCGAGAGGTGTCACAGTCGCGGGTACCATAGGTGAGTCTCCAGGGAGAAGCTGGCCATTGTTGTCTACACCATTGGCGACGGGTTGGATATCGCGCGGCGGATCGCGCCGCCACGCCGGGACATGCACGCGCCTCAGACGAAAACGGCCGCCTCGAAGAGCGGCCGGTCAGTCGTGCGAACGGGCGAGCGTCATCCCGTCTTGGCGTGCGCTCCGGGCCGCCCATCGCCAGACACCCAAATCGCACATTGGACGCAGTAGCGCGCGCGTAAGGGCGTAGCCTACACGACACCCCCCGAGGGGTCAAGGGAACGGCCGCGGCGCGGCCGTAGAAAGGCGAGAGGGGAGAGGAGAAAGGAGACGAGCACCGCACACTCGGTCTTGTCTCCTTTCTCCTTATCTGCTGGTCTCCTTTCTACGGGCGCGTCAGCGTCCGTTACGCGGTGGGCTTCAATTCGCCCTGTACTTTCTTCGCGAGATCGAGGTGCTGCTGTACCTTCGTGACTGCCGAGTCGACAGCCGTCTTCAGCTGTGGATTCTGCGCGCTCGTCTGCGCTTGCTGCAGCATGGCCAGCACGGTCTGATGGTCGTTCACCTGATCATCCATGTAGGCGCGGTCGAATGCGGGTCCTGTCGCGGAATCGAGTTGCGCCATCTCATGGTCCGCGTGCTGAGACAGCGAATCGCTCGCCGCCGCCAGCGGCGTGATGTTCGCCGCTTTGGCGATCTGCTCGCCCTTGGCGTCCATCGCGCGGTGATCGCGAATCATCCGGCGGGCAAACGCCTTCACGCTCGTCGCCGATGCGTGCTTGAGCGCCGTCTGCGCAGCGGCGATCTCAGCCGTGTTCGCCTCGTGCATCACTGCGAGGATATTTGCGTCGGTCATGGGCGCCGCCGTCTCGCCAGCGGAGGTCGCTGTCGTCGCGGGGGCAGCCGTCGTGTCGGCCGGTGCACTATGCGCGCTCTGATCACTGTGCCCGCCGCAACCGACGGCCAGTCCGCAGCAGGCCGCGAGCGCGACCGGCACAGCCCAGGTTGGTCTCAGCATTTGTCTCTCCTCTGTTGATGGATCGGGCTAGAGGAAAGGGCAAGACCTGTGCTCCGGGCGCTTCGCGAGGGCGAAGGACGGCGGCGGCGCGAACGGCGCGATCCAAGGGCGACGTACGCGTCGCCCCTACGTTGGTTTACGTTCTGACCAATCTCTTGTAGGCGATCCGGTGCGGTCGATCGGCATCGACGCCTTTGCGCCGATGGAAATCTTCGGCGTACGCGCGGTAGTTCCCTTCGAACCAGACCACTTCGCTGTCTCCCTCGAACGCGAGGATATGCGTCGCGATGCGATCGAGAAACCAGCGATCGTGCGTGATCACGACCGCGCAGCCCGCGAAGTCGAGCAGCGCCTCCTCGAGCGCGCGCAGCGTGTCGACGTCGAGATCGTTCGTCGGCTCGTCGAGCAGCAGCAGGTTGCCGCCGCTCTTGAGCAGTTTCGCCAGGTGCAGTCGGTTGCGCTCGCCGCCCGAGAGGTCCTGCACCTTCTTCTGCTGATCGGCGCCGCGGAAATTGAAGCTCGCCAGATACGCGCGGGAGTTCATCTCGCGCTTGCCGACCGAGCATCGTCTCCTGGCCGCCGCTCACTTCTTGCCACACGCGTGTTGTCGTCCCGTCCAGCGTGCGCCTCTGGTCGACGTACGCGAGCTGCACGGTCTCACCGATCGTGAGCGAGCCGCCGTCCGGGCTGCTCTTCACCCAGCGATCATGCGGAACAGCGTCGTCTTGCCGGCGCCGTTCGGACCGATCACTCCGACGATGCCACCGCGCGGCAGCGCGAAGGACATTCCCTCGAACAGCAGCGTGTCGCCGAAGCTCTTCTTGCAGATCCGTTGCGCGATCACGACGTCGTTGCCGAGCCGCGGCGGCGGCGGGATGACGATCTCGTTCTGCATCACGCGCTCGGCGGTCTCCGCCTTGGCCAGCTCCTCGTATCGCTGCACACGGGCCTTGGACTTCGCCTGACGCGCGCGCGGCGCCATCCGCACCCACTCGAGCTCCCGCTCGAGCGTGCGCTGCCGCGCCGACGCCTGCTTCTCCTCCTGCGCGAGCCGCGTGCGCTTCTGCTCGAGCCACGCGGTGTAGTTGCCCTCGTACGGGATGCCGTGCCCGCGATCGAGCTCGAGAATCCAGCCGGCCACGTTGTCGAGGAAGTATCGATCGTGCGTGACGGCGACGACCGTGCCCGGGAACTCCGCGAGGTGCCGCTCGAGCCACGCGACGCTTTCGGCGTCGAGATGGTTCGTCGGCTCGTCGAGCAGCAGCATGTCGGGCTCCTCGAGCAGCACGCGGCACAGCGCCACGCGCCGCCGCTCGCCGCCCGAGAGGCGCGTGACATCGGCGTCGCCCGGCGGCAGCCGCAGCGCGTCCATCGCGATCTCGATCTTGCGGTCGAGCTCCCACGCGTTCGTGCGCCTCGATCTGCTCCTGCATCGTCGCCTGCTCGTCGAGCAGCTTCGTCATGTCCGTCGTCGGACATCGGCTCCGCGAACTTCGCCGAGATTTCCTCGAACCGCCGCAGCGAGGTCGCGCGTCGCGCGCACCGCCTCTTCGACGTTGCCGCGCACGTCTTTCGTGGGATCGAGCTGCGGCTCCTGCGCAGAGATATCCGATCCGCGTGCCCGCGTGGGGCCACGCCTCACCCTGAAAGTCCTGGTCGACGCCCGCCATGATGCGCAGCAGCGAGCTCTTGCCGGCTCCATTGGCGCCGAGCACGCCGATCTTCGCGCCCGGATAGAAGGACAGCCAGATGTCGCGCAGGATCTCCCGCGATGGCGGGACGACCTTGCGCAGGTTTTTCATGACGTAGATGAATTGCGGAGCCATAGGGTGCGAATCCTAATTGGGGCCCGCCCCGGAGCGCAGCCTAGATCGGGGTCCGGGGTCGGGGTCCGGGGTCCGCCTAAGGCGAGTCGCAGAGCGTGGTGGCTGGCCTCGGGGTTCGTTCCAGACCCCGGATCCAGGACCCGCTTCTCCCCGACCGTTCCTCCCTGCATTCGAACCAAACGGACCCGGTGAGAAGACACTCATCTCGGTCCATCTGACCGAGCGTAACTCGCTGTGCGATAGATCTTTATCTAATTGTAGCGCTCGCTTGAGTTGAATCGTCCCGAGGCAGATGGCGGACTCAGCAATGAGCCCACCCTAGCCGAGGGACGACCATGACCGGGACGACCCCATTATCGGCCGCGAAGTCCAGTCACGCGACCGCCCGGCGGTGCGCGCACACGCTTCCCGCGTGCCTCCTGATCGCAGCAGTCTCAGCCTGTTTCGCCAACCGAGCCGCCGACACCACGGGTCCCACCGGCGTGGGATTCCGTCCGCCGCCGACTGCCCCCACCGCTCCGCCCTCGGGGCCGCCGGCCGTGGCGCCGACCGAAGCAGACACTGTCATGGTCACCCCGCACGCCGACCAACCGGGGTTTGCCGTCGCGCCCAACTTCCTGGGGCTGAGCTTCGAGATCCAGGATGCGATCAACAATCCTCGCTTGGCCGATCCGGTCCTCGAACAGTTCCTGACGAACTTGGGACCTGGTGTGCTGCGCTTCGGCGGGATCAGCTCCGACGAGCACTGGTGGAACCCCACGACTCGCGTCGTCCGCTCGGATGGCGCGCCCGTGATCACCAATGGGGATTTCGTGACGCTCTTCGCCTTCTCTCGTGCCGTCGGGTGGCCGGTGATCTACACCGTCAACCTGGCCAACCTGCAGGCCGATACCGCCGCCGCCGAGGTGCAAGCCCTCGCGGCCGCTGGCGGGAAGTCATTGCTCGGCGTCTCGATCGGCAATGAGCCCGATCAGTACGTCGCAGACGGGTTCCGCTCGAGCAGTTGGGATTGGGCCCAGATGCAGTCCGAGTGGCTCAGCTATGCGAACGCGATCCAGGCGCGTACGTCCGGCATCGGGTTCGTCGGACTGGATGGATGCTGCGTCACCGCCCTCGATTGGCTCCCCAGTTTCATCAGCGGTCAGGCCCCACGTCTCGTCCTAGGCACGCACCACATTTACCCAGAATGGAACGGTGCGCCGGCCGGCACCAATTACGCGCCCTCCATCACGAACCTGCTCGATTCGACGACCTCCGGCCGCGTCACCGGCGACGTCGTCGAGCTGTATCAAGCGATGGGAGGACAGGTCCCGCTGCGGATCACGGAATCCAATTCCGTTGCCTCGGGCGGCGCTGATGGCGTAAGCAATGTCTTCGCCGCGAGTCTGTGGGGTGTCGAGCACATGTACACGCTGGCGGAGCACGGCGCGGTCGGCGTGAACTTCCATGGCTCGCTGACCGGCGGGTACTACCAGCCGCTGGACGGGACGCCGGGCAGCTACACGGCGCGGCCCCTGTACTATGCCATGTTGATGTTCCACACTGCGGCACAGGGACAGACGATCCCCGTTACGGTCACCGCGCACCAGAACATCACGGTGCACGCGACCGTCGGCTCCGACGGCACCCTGCGCGTTACGGCAATCAACCGTGAGCCATCGACCAGCGTGCAGGTGCGAATCGTGCCCGGCCGCACGTACACGCACGCCGGCACGCAGCGACTCCTGGGCTCATCACTCAGTGCGACCTCGGGGATCACGTTTGCTGGCAGTGGTGTGAGCTCGACCGGTGCGTGGACCCCCGTCAGCCCGCAGGCCGTCTATACGAGCGGCGGGGTCTACGCGATCTCGCTCCCCGCAGCCAGCGCAGCCGTCGTCACACTGCAGCCCTGAGGAAAAACTCCAGCACAACACGCGGCCTACGCGCTTCGTCCGTGACCGAGAGCACCAGCCGGTCGATGTAGGCCGGCTCGGTCACCGCGACGGCGAGGAGCGCGCGCCGGTCTTCGACGCTGAGCGTTCGGTACAGGTTGAGGGTCACGTGCGGCGTGAAGGTGAATCGAGCGGGCCCGAACGCCAGACCTGACTGCGCGATCCGGTCGTGGAGCAATCGAATCGGACCGTGCGGATCGAGCGGAAGGCTGATGATGTCGGTCTGCATGAAGCGCTGCGGCCGCAAGAAAGTCAGCGCGAGCGGTGGTGTCGATGAGGCGACCGGGCCCACCGCCTCTCGAATGGCATTGATGGGAGTGTCGGCGCGAATCGGCCCGACGCCCGATGAACCCGCGAGCGTGATGTGTGGCGGGAACGTGGCGGCCAGCTTGGTGTCGTAGCGCGTCTGCAGGCGCTGAATCACTGCCGCCGCTGGGCCGGCGATCGGAGCCAGTACGAACAAGCCCGCTGCTCGCGCCCAGTCGTCAAACTCGTCGTCGACGGAGGGTGGCGCGCGCCGACTCACTTCGCGCGCCGAATCTCGCGGGAGTGAGTCAGGTCCGCTTCGAACATAGCCTCCGCTTCCGCTCCCGTTTTCGGATCCTCGATCACCGCGTCCAGCTCGAAGTTGATCGCGACACCGAGCGGATTGAAGTCGGTCGAACCGACGCGGATCCAGCGGCCGTCGGTAACCGTCGTCTTGGCGTGCATCATCTCTCCCATCCACTCCCAGATGCGCACACCGTTCATCAGGAGTCGACGGTAGAATCGGCGGGTCAGGAGTCGAATCCACGGATGGTCATAGCGGCTTGGCACCAGCACGCGCACATTGACGCCATCGCGCGCGGCGCCGTTCAGCGCTTCCACCTCGCTATACGACGGGACAAAGTAGGCGCTCGCGATCCAGATCGAGCGTTCTGCCGAGACGGCCTGCATTTGGAGCGCCCGCGCCACGCGAAAGCGCCCGGGTTCACCCTCGATGATGCCGACGAGGGCAGGCGCATCCGTCGAGGGATCGAGGTGTGCGCCCCGCGACCGCCGGGTGACGTAGCGATGCGCGCCGCGCCGCTCCCCTCTATGACCCCGCTGCCACATGTGGTCGAACGCCCTCGTCATGTCGTGGACGGCTGGCCCGTCGATCCGCACCGCGGTGTCTCGCCACGGCGAGCGTCGCCGCTTCAGGACGCCGGTGCGCCACTCGTCGCCGATGCCGATCCCACCGGTGACCCCGCTCTCGCCATCGACGACGAGCAGCTTGCGGTGGTCGCGCGGCACGAGCCCGAGCCAGCGCCGCCGGATCGATGGAGGATTGAAGATGCAGACATCGACCCGCCGAGCGCGCATTTGCTTGAAGAACGACCGTGGCGTCCCCATGCGCCCGACCCAGTCGACCAGCAACCGGACAGTGACTCCGCGCACCGCGGCAGCCGTCAGCGCACTCGCGAACCGTTGCCCGACATCATCGCTCCGGAAGATGTATCCCTCGAGCGCGACGGACTCACGAGCGCCGTCGATGAGCTCGAGCATCGTACCGAAGGTGTGCGGTCCATCCCGGAGCAGCTGCACGCGGTTCCCGCTCGACACGTCGGCCGACGCGATCCGCCAGAGCCCGCGCGCGAATGACGGACCTGGGCCGAGGGGGTCGGAGGCGCGGCGTCTGATGCCGGCGTCGCCGGCGGCCCGGGCGGCCGAACGAGCGAAGGAGGGCCGAGCGGCGGTCGGTCGCTGGAGAGAGCCACGGCGGCTACCGCCGCCGAGAAAGTAGAAGGACGGAAAGTAGAAAGTAGATAACCACGACCCCTTTCCTAGACCGGTAGGGGCGACGCATGCGTCGCCCTGTGGACCATCGCCGCCGGTGCCGCGCCGAGCACACGGATCGTGCGGGCGTCGGCACGGCGGATTCCGCGCCCGACCGCACACCTGTACAGAGCAAAAAGTAGACGGCGCCGGCACGCCGGGGGTAAGCCCACACGCGTCGAGCCGACGGGACGGCAGAGACGAGACAGGAGCTACCAACCGCAGGCGTTTGTGGTTTGCGGTTGCTCGTGTCTACTTTCTACTTTCTGTGCTTCTACTTTCTCGGCCGCTTTAGCGACCGCGCCGCTCATGCTGACGATCGATCTCACGGGACAGCGCGCCCTCGTTGCGGGCGTTGCGGACGATGCCGGATACGGATTCGCGATCGCCAAAGCGCTCGCTGCCGCGGGCGCGACCGTGAGCGTCGCGACATGGCCGCCCGCGCTCACGATTTTCCGGAACCTGCTCGAGCGCGGCAAGATGGACGCAGCCCGCGTCATGCCAGACGGTTCATTGCTGACGTTCGAGCGGATCTACCCGCTCGACGCCGCCTTCGACACGCTCGCCGACGCGCCCGAATCGCTCCGCACGAACAAGCGCTACAAGGATGTGGGCGACTTCTCGGTCGCCGGTCTCGTCGAGCGATGGCGAACGGATTTCGGCGAACAGTCGCTCGATATCCTCGTGCACTCGCTCGCGAACGGCCCCGAGGTGACCAAGGCCCTGCTGGACACGAGCCGCACCGGATACCTCACAGCCGTCAGCGTGAGCGCCTACTCACTCGTCGCCCTCGTCGCCCGCGCCGGCCCGCTGTTCCGCCCCGGCAGCTCGGTGCTGTCGCTGACCTACATGGCGAGCGAGCGCGTGATCCCCGGGTACGGCGGGGGCATGTCGTCGGCCAAGGCGGCACTCGAGAGCGATACCCGCGTCCTGGCCTACGAGGCGGGACGGCGCTAGGGCGTGCGCGTCAACACGATCTCCGCGGGCCCGTTCGCATCGCGAGCGGCGAGCGCGATTGGCATCATCGAGCGGATGGTGGAGTACTGCGCCGCCAACGCACCACTCGCCGAGCCGCTCCAGCCAGCCGATGTCGCCCACGTGGCGGCGTTCCTCGCCAGCCCGCTGGGCGCCGGCATCACGGGCACCACGCTCTACGTGGACAAAGGCTACCACACCATGGGAATGACGGTGGCGGAGCCACCGTCATAGAAAGGAGACCTGCAGAAAGGAGAAGGGAGACCACTACGGCTAAGGGCCGCTTAAGTCTCCTCTCTCCTCTCTCCTTCTACCGATGAACGGGCGCGCAGCGCCCGTTCATCGGTCGGGGTGGTCGTCTCCGCTACCCACGACTTGCGACGGGATGGTGTTCGGCAGTCGGGGATCCCGATACGTCGCCTTGTGGACCTCGTAGGCAGTGACGTAGAGAGCGATCGTCAAGATCGAGATGAATGCAGCGAATCCCCACCCCTGTAATCCGGGCCAGGGGATATAACGGCCTTCGTTCGGTGGACCAGAACTCATCGTGGCGTAGCCTCCGGGCGGCAAATTATCGAGACACGATGGGCGATGCCAGTCCGCCGCCCGTGGCCGGGCCTGGTGGATCACCTGGCGGTGCGCTGCCCCACACATCGTTTGCCGGCCGCATGTCCGGCACCGCCACTCGGTTTGGCCACAGGCGGGCGCCGACCACGCGCCCCGCGACTGGAAACTGGACCTCGGCCGTCATGCCGTGCGCCCAGATGTCGACCGGGAAGTGGAAGTCCTGCGTCTCGCCATTGGCGAACTTGAGACGGATCGCCACGGGAAACACGATCCGCGAATATCGGTGGAGAAAGACCATGGCGGTCGATTTCGCGGCGCTGTCATGGCGTTCCGGCGCTTCCGTCTGGACGCTGTCGATGCCGACGTCGAGCAGCGCAGTCGTGTAGAAGAACCCCCGCCAGAACCACGAGAGGTCGTGTCCCGTCACGTTTTCGACCGTGCGGAAGAAGTCACCCGGCGTCGGGTGCTTGAATGACCAGCGTCTGACGTATTCCCGCATCGCGAGGTCGAACGCTTCGCGCCCGACCACGTGGTCGCGCAGCGCCAGCAGCACGGCTGCCGGCTTTTCGTACGCGTCGTTCGCCAGGGCCTGCTCGTCAACGTGGTCGGCTCGCGTCATGATCGGTGCATCGATGCCGACCGCCACGGTCTTGTGCCCAAATGCCGAGGAAGCTCACCCAGTTGTCCATCCCGGGCGGCCAGGCTGCGCACATCGCCGCCGTAGCGCCGCTCCTGCGAAAACGCGTTGATGTACGTGTTGATGCCTTCGTCCATCCAGGCGTAGCGGCGCTCGTTGGAGCCAACGATCATCGGGAACCACTCGTGCCCGTGCTCGTGATCGTTGGTGCGGAACACGTCGCCCGGCGTGTTCCCTTGCGCGTAGTCCACCATCACGAACATCGGGTATTCCATACCGGCGACCGGTCCGGCGACCGATGTCGCCTGGGGATACGGGAACGGCACCGATCAGCGTCCGAGTACGTGCGAATCGTCCACTGCGTATTCTCCGCGACGTGCTCCCACTCGCGGCCGGCTTTCGGCCCCTCGTAGTACGATTGGCACAGCGCGCCCACTTCGTGGTCGGGTAAGGGGCCGGTCCACGTCGCGTCCCAGCGGAAGTCGGGGGCGGCACCCCACGCGACATCGCGCACGTTCTCGGCGCGGAAATGCCAGGTCTTGGTCCCCGGCACGCTCCGTCTCTTCGCGGCCTGAGCTTCTTCCGCCGTGATGATCGCCACGACCGCCGTGTCGCGCGCCGCCCGCGCCAATCGATCCCGCTCGCCGTTCGTCAGCACGTCGTCGGGGTTCTGCAGCACACCGCTCCCGCCCACCGTGTAGCCCGCCGGGACGGTCACCGGTAGTCGATGTCACCGTACTCGAGGTAGAACTCGCCCTGCCCCAGATACTGATCGGTGTTCCACCCGCGCACGTCGTCGTAGACCACCATGCGCGGATACCATTGCGCCAATTCGTAGAGCGTCCCGTCGCGCCCCATGCGATCGGAGCCGTGCTCCGGCACCTGGAAGTGGTACTGCGCCACGATCGTGATGCGCCCGCCACGTGCGGGGAGCGGGTCGGGGAGATCGAGCCGCATCATCGTCCCGTCCACAAACGGCGTGACGGCCTTGCCATCCACTGTGACGTCGCCCAGCGTCGTAGCCACCGTCGAACCCGCCCCGCTATTGCGGCTGTCCGCCGGGAAAGACGTACGAGCCTTCGCTCGCCGCTCGGAAGAGATTCTGGTCGAGCTGCATCCAGACGAAGCGCAGCGTGTCGGGCGAATTGTTCGTGTAGTGGACCGTGACCGTGCCACCGAGGGACTTCGCGGCCGTGTCGAGCGTCGCGACGATGTCGTAGTCCGCGCGCTGCTGCCAGTAGTGTGGTCCAGGCGCCCCGGCGGCGTCCCGATCGCCATTTGGCCCGGGCCAGTCGGACCGATTCATCGTGAAGAACGGACTCTCCATCGCGGTCTCGACGCCCGAATCCATTGGGGCGGCCCCCTGCACGCGGGCCGGAGCCGGCGGGGGCGTGGAGTCGGGGGGCGTCAGGGTCCCGGGCATGGCTGGGGCGGCACTGGCCGCCGTGGGCTCAGGGGCGGGCGCCGCCGGGGTGGTCTGTGAGTGCGGGGCGCACGCCGCGACCAAGAGCCCAGCGGCGGCTGCAACGACCGTCGTGTATTGCATGAGAGTAGGAGAGAGGGGACAGCGCGCGGACGGGATCGATCGCGACACACCCGAATGGGTCACCGGCGGGATCGCTTCGACTTCCGCCGGCGGGTCCCGCCGCTCGCGGCTCGCTTACGGCGCTTGCGCGGCGGTGGCGCGAGGATACTGCCCCGACAGCTCGGCGCGCCGCAGATACACGGATAGCGCGCCTCATCCTCGGGACCGGCATTGGTCGCCCGCTCGTAGGCATAATCGTAGAACAGCTCGGACCCGACCGGGATCGCGCGCAGCGCATTGATGAACACCCGACGGTCCTCGATGACGGCTTCGCAATTCGGTGCGCACGAGTGGTTGATGAACCGCGTGTCATTGCCGCCGACGGCCGCGTCGATCACCGTCCGGGAGGAGACGGTGAACAGAAAGGTGTGATGGTGGACCATGGCGTCGTCGTCGTACCGCCGGTCCCCTTCGGACTGAGAGATGCGCTCGCCGACGTATTCCCCGATCCGCGCCCCTTTGCGGATCGGCTGGGTGGCATAGGCACCCAGACCATGGATCGCGGATGGTCGGATCTCAAAAGGGAAAGCCGCCGGTACCGGTTTGCTCAGCGCCATAACAAAAGTGTCGTCTCCACGCTACGCGGTGAAAGGAGTCGAGTTGACAAGTCACTGACCCACCGGAATTTACAGTCTCGCGACTCGGGTACGTAACGTGCTACTGGGCTCCGGCGGCATGTCCCAACAGACCGACGGTCGGCCGACGGCCGGTAGGGGCGAGGCATGCCTCGCCCACGAGCCGACACCGGTCGTGGCATTGCAACCACGCATGTCCGACCTCCCAAAGCCCAGTGCCTGGGGACGCCGGGTCTCGCCCGTTGGGGTCCTCGCCATCTCGGCGACGACGGTCGCGGCTCTGGACCTGTCCACGAAGCAGATCGCCGCGTTTGTGCTCGGGACGCAGGGCAATGTGTCTGTCCCGCTCTTCCACCACGCCATCCGGCTGACCGTCATCCTCAACGACCGATCGGCCTTCGGCATCTCACTCGGCCCGTATACCTGGCACATCAACCTGGTATTGACGACGGTGGCACTCCTGCTTTGCCTCTCGCTGTGCCGGCCGCTTGCGGTGATCGATGGATGGGCGCCCCTCATGCTCGGGCTGATCGCTGGCGCCGCGACGGGCAATCTCGTGAGCCTCATCTCCTCGCCTCAGGGCGTCCCCGACTTCATCGCGGTGCCGACTGGACACGGCCAAGAGCTGGTCTTTAATCTCGCCGACGTCGCGGCCGTGATCGGCGTCGCGCTTCTTATCCGCACGACCGGAGCCGTAGCACGAGCCCTTCGTAACGGGCCGTAGGCCGTTACGAAGGGCTCGAGAGAGGAGACGAGCGGAGAGGAGAAAGGAGAGATAAACCACAAGAGCTTGCGGCAGGCGGTCGGTGGCTCGTGTCTCCTTTCTCCTTTCTGCGTTTCTCCTCTCTCGGCGTGAAGGGTTCGCGTGACGCGAACCCTTCACGCCGCGTCCCCAGAGTGCCATGTACTGTGCTCACTGCGGCACGCTGGTCTCCGCCAACTCACGCTTCTGTGTCAGCTGCGGAGTCCGCGTCACCGACCCGGCGGCGCCCACCGCGAGCGGCACCCTAGCACTCTCCGCGAGCGGGGACGAGCAGCTCCTGAGCTCCGTGCGCCGCGCCCTCGCGACCGAATACGATGTCGAGAGGGAGCTCGGGCGCGGAGGCATGGCAGTCGTCTTCCAAGCCCGTGACAAGGAGCTCGAGCGCGCCGTGGCGCTCAAGGTCCTGCCCCCTGAGCTCGCCCCGGTGGCGACCGTCGCGGATCGCTTCAAGCGCGAGGCGCGCCTCGCAGCATCGCTCGATCATCCCAACATCATCCCGGTCTACCGCGTCGGCCACACCGGCGGCGTGCTGTACATGGCGATGAAGTTCATCGACGGCCGATCCCTCGACGCGGTCGTCGCCGACCATGGTGCACTTCCCCTTTCCGTCATCCTGATCGTGCTCCGCGCCGCGGCCCGAGCCCTGGCGCATGCGCACGAGCATGGCATCGTGCATCGCGACATCAAAGGGGCAAACATCCTGATCGATCGGGACGCCCGCGTCGTCGTATCGGACTTCGGCATCGCTCGGGCTGTCGAGTCGTCCACGCTGACCGCCACCGGCGTCATGATCGGCACACCGCACTTCATGAGCCCAGAGCAGTGCGCTGGCAAACCGGTCGGCCCGCAGTCCGACCAGTACTCCTTGGGCATCGTCGCGTACCAACTCCTCACCGGGTCGGTACCGTTCGACGGTGACTCGCTACCCGAGATCCTTCAGCACCACTGGTTCACGCCGCCGCCCGATGTCAGCATCGCGCGCCCGGAGACGCCCGCGGCGCTGACGGTGGCAGTGCGTCGTCTGCTCGCCAAAGAACCGGCGCAGCGGTTCGCATCGACGAACGATCTGGTCGTGGCTCTGGAGAGCATACCGTTTCCGACCACCGACCGAGCGGCTGGCGAGGCCAGTCTGCGGGCACTGGTCGCTGCGGAAGGCGGGCGAGACATGCCTCGCCCCGACAGCGTGCCCGAGATTATAGCGACGCCTCCGTCGCCAGTGCAGGCCCGCCCGCCCATGATCGCACCCGCACGCGTTGCGGCGCCAACACGCCCGCTTCCGGCCTCCTCTGATACGACAACTGTCGTGGACACTGGGAGCCATGCGAGAGCGGTCGAGAGCTCACCGGCCTCGCGGTCCCTGCCTCCGGTTGATGGCAACGCCGTGATCGACGAGCGCAGAGGCAGCGCATCGGCAACGCGCGGCGCGGCACCCGGCAGTCCAGGCGCGGTGCGTCGGCCAGCTGCGCCGGCGAAGCGAAGCCGACCGCGGCGGCGGTGGCCGATCGCGGTGGGTGTACCGCTGCTTCTCGTTGTCGCTGCGGGAATCGGGAAGGAGGTCGGCCAGAAGCGCGGCGCGATGTTGGAACTGGTCAAGGGGGGCGCTCCTGCAGCACCGCCTCGTCTGGATGCCGCCACGATGCGTGACGCGGCCGGCAAAGCATATCGTGCGGGCGACTACGAGCTCGCGCGACGTCTCTTCGTCCGAGCGGTCGCGCTTGACCCCACCGACGCCCAGCTGCACCAGCAGCTCGGCTGCGCACTCCTCAAGCTCGGTAGCGCAGACAGTGCACGTGCGGAATTCACCACGAGCGGGTCCAAGCCCAACTGCTCCTGACCGCGTCAGGAGCCGGCGGTCGCGGCCTCCTGCGGCGGGCTAGTCCTTGCTTCGACCGCGTGGGTGGACCCTCGATCGGCTCCTCCCCAAATGATCCACTTGCCGGAGGCCGTCTGTGTCGCGACCCGGGCCGGCAGAGTGACGGCGAAGACGCTTCCTCGGCCGACCGCGCTCGTGACAGCGATGTCCCCACCTAAGAGCCGCGCCAATCGACGCGAGACCGACAGCCCCAGCCCGGTGCCGCCCGCGCGTCGAGTCGCCTTCTGCTCAACCTGCCAGAACGGATCGAAGATGCGGTCGAGAAACTCCGGCGCGATGCCAATGCCCGTATCGCCAATCGAGAGCTCGATCTCGCGGTCGGCCGCGCGAGCGCGCAGCCAGACACTGCCCCCCGCCTCGGTAAACTTGACGGCATTCGACAGCAGGTTGACGAGGATCTGCCGCACTTTGTGGGGATCCGTATGGATCGACAGCGGCGTATCGAGGCGATCGAGTGAAAAGATGACGCCCTTCTCCGCAGCCAGTGGCTCAATGAGCGCGGCTGCCTCGTCCAGGATGCCATTCACGCCCGCCACGTCGTAGCGCACTTCTTCCTTGCCCGCCTCGGCGCGCGAATAGGTGAGGATCTCGTCGATCAGCTGGAGCAAGTGCCGCGCGCTCACTTTGATGCGCCCGAGCTGCTGTTGCTGGGCTTCCGTCACCGGGCCCGTGATGCCGTCAGCCAGCAACTCCTGATAGCCGATGATTGCGCTCAGCGGTGTCCGCAACTCATGCGACATCACGGCGAGGAAGTCACCCTTTGACCGATTCGCGCTCTCCGCATCGCGCCGGGCGGCCTGCTCGCGCACCAGCAGCCGCGCCCGTTGGACATCGGTCGCGTGGACGACACGTGCGCTCCGCGCCACGAGCCAGACGAGCGAGACACTGCTCGCGACGATGAAGACCGATGGGCCGTCCGCACGGTCCCAAGCGCCCGCACGCTGCCCCCACAACCAGAGCCAGCCCAAGGCGATCGGAAGCAACACTGCGGCCGGCAACAGTCGTCGAGCCAGCACGCCGCCAGCCGCATCGTCCACCAGGATAGCGGCTAACCCGGCCGTCCGGCGCGCAAAGATCACGCCCACGCTGAGCGCGGCGACCGCGATGGCCGTGAAGATCGCCATGCCGCCCGTGTGCGCGAGATTGTACAGATGCGCGGCACCGTTGACGTAGCCAACGATGGCCGTGAACGCAATGAGGAGCGCGACTGTCGCAGCCCACTGAGCCGGCCTGCGACCCCGCTTCAGCTCGATGTCCATCGTCGCGAGCGCCAAGCCCAGGAGCAATAGGGCGATTGACGCGTTGACGGCAGGCCGCCCGGCCATCCACCCATGCCCCGCGATCTCTGAACCGAATATCAGCCGGTCCAGACCGAAGTCACGATTGGCCACTGCCTCGAAGGCGAACACAGCCGCCCATGCGACGAGAAGCGCAGCGAGCACACGCGACACGATGAGCGACCACATGGGCAACGCGCGGTCGCGCCCGAACCACAGGGATCCGCCCGCCACGAGTAGGCCCAAACACGTCAGCGGCCAGACGATCAACGTCTCGTGGCCCCACGCGAGCGGAAGCGGGCCGCCGATGATCCACGCGGACAGCAGCAGGGTCGCCAGCGCGACCGCGCCAGCCGCTGCGAGTCCTGGCAATCGCAAGAAGAACTTGATGCCGCCGCGACGCGGCGATACTGCCATGGAGCCAAGGTGCTTCACAGCCGTCGGTGCCCGCAAGAAGGGGCGGCAGACGCGGTAGGTCGGCCGGGCAGCCCCAGCCGGCACCATAGACGCGTCGCCAGATGCCTGCCCGAACGGACGGCGAGCTCGACCACGTAGCGCTCGTGAAACGTTGTCTAACTGCGCAACTGCTCGGCGGCCTCGCCGATCCGACCGATATAGCTCATGACCGACTCTTCAGGCGCGCGCACAGGCAGCACGTACGCCGGATTGTCGGGAAGCTCGACGTGATCATGATCCCTGGTGGTCGGCGTATCGACAAAGAGATCACCACCGTGTGCCTCGACAGCCGATTCGAACTGGTCCACGGCGTCGAGCAAATCGGCCATCTCATCAGGCCGCTCCCTGCCCGTGAGCTGCACGCCATGACTCCGCAGACGCGCAGCGACCTCTAACTCGACGCCGGCCCGTTCCTCGTCGCGATGCGGGTCGAGCGCGCGCTGCAATTCCTCGAACGATCGTTTGACCGGCGGGGTTGGGATCTTGTCGGATGGCGCGGAGGAGTCAGTCATCGGTCACCCCATCGAGCGGTCAGCGGTGAGAGCTCGAGAAACATGTAAGTATGGTTTCAGCGTCGGTCACCACGAACGGCGTGGTGACCGCGTCCTATTCAGTATAGCGCGCAAGGAATCGTCGTGCAGGGACCGACGCACAGCGTCTCGTGCTGCTTACCGATGCGAGCCCCACGACGTATCAGGCGCGACAGCAACGATGCTATCTCAGGCGACGCCAGCGAATCGGTCGAGCGTCGCGCGCTCTTCCGGCGTCAAACTACGCGCCCCAGTCTGATCCACTTTCTTCAGCAGTCGCACGATCTCATCGCGGTTGACCGGATGTAAATCATCGAGTCGGATCTCCCGCCACCGCCGTAGCTGCTCGCCATCGCCGAACACTCGGGGACTCGGCGGAGCCGTGACCTGTCGTCGCCATTGCCGTGCCGGCGAGAGCCACGCGTGCCCGGTGAGATACAGGTAGCCCGCCGCCGCACCTCCGAGATGCGCGAAGTGCGCGATCCCGGCGCCTCCGATGCCAACTGCACCGCCGAGGTCGAGCACGACGTAGACCAAGATCAGCAGCCACGCTTCGACCGGCACGGCACCATACAGATAGAAGCGCGCACGCGGCCAGTATCGGGCGTAGGCGACCATCACGCCCATGATCGCTCCGGACGCCCCGACGATCGGCACGAACCGGGTCGCCGGAATGGCCAATGACAAGAGTCCACCGGCGATCCCACTCACAAAGTACAACGTGAGAAACGAGCGGCCTCCCAGCCGTTCCTCGACTCGCGGTCCGAACCAGAACAGCGCCAGCATGTTGAAGAGAATGTGAATCCAGGAGGCGTGTAGGAACATGTAGGTGATGAGCGTCCAGGGGCGGATGACGATCGCCGCCGGCACGAACCACAACGACTGCTGCAGTCCCGGAACCGCGAGTTCCGCGAGGTACGCGATCACGTTCGCGACAATGAGCCGCAGCACCCAGGGAGTCATGAGTCGAGCCATCACCTCTCGAGAATGAATGCGCCTGCACGCATAAATTACTCGAAAGACCGAGCGCGTCAGTGGCGCTTGAAGAACTGGACTGCGCGCTCATGCTGCTCTGCGGCTTTCCGAGTCTTGAACGTCCCGAGATTGCGCCGCTTGCCCGTTTTGGGGTTGGCCTTTCTCGAGTAGAGCCGATACTCGCCGGACTTGAGCTTCCTGATCATCGTGGCCTCCGTGAAGTGAGAGCGCGACCTCGCGCTCCAAGAACTGGCTCCGCCGCCAACACTCCACGTTCGGTGCCGCGGCTGGTGCGGCGTGGCGGGGCCGGTGACGGGGGGCGACACGTGCACCGCCCGGACCGGTCCGGATTGCGAACGTCGTGCGGTCGGTGACACCGAGGATCAGGCGTCGCATTGGATAGCGAGCTAAACCGTACGGCCAAGGACAGCCTCGGCCACCTGCGGCGAAGCCTTGGCCCAGTGCGACGGAGCCTCGGCCCAGAGCCCGTGGCCGAGAGTCGGTGGCCGGTGTCTCCTTTCTCCTCTCACCTCTCTACCGTCGCGGAGCGACCGTCGTGGAACAGACGGTCGGTCTCGGGGTTAGGGACAGCACGAACGCCCTACCGTTCCTGTGTGCGTTGATCCTGGCTCACCCTTTGCACTAGCCCTTCACCTACGGAAGCAGCTGCACTCCAGTCCGCTACTCCCTTTTACTCGGACTCGACTCATGGACCACACGGCTGTTGCCCGATCGCGGCCTGTTGCGTCGCACCATCTCCGATCATCCCGAACTGCTTCTGCTCGACAATGCGGTCGTCCGCCTGGCCGAGCACTATATCGCGAAGCAAACTCTGACTGCGTCGCAGCGCGGCGCGTTGTGCGAGTACCGAACCGATCTCGACGCTCTGCTCGAGGATCTGGAAGGCCCCGCGCGCGACTACGCTGAGCAGGTCGTCGCGTTGGCGCAGACGGTGTTGGAGGCTGAATCGGTTACCTGCACGGCTGACGGCGCGACCGCGCCGCGAAGCGCACATCGCGCGGCCTGAGAGGCGGCCGGGTCTGATCCCCGCGCGCGTTCAGATCGCGTAGAGCGCGCTGTACTTGGCGCGCAGGACGCCGACGAGCGTTGCGATGTTGGGGGGCTCGCCCGTGGCGCGCTGGACGAGTGCCGCCGCGCTGAGCGCGTGGCCGTGTCGATGCACGTGCTCCCGGAGCCATGTGCGCAGCGCACCGAAATCCCCGCGCGCCGTCGCCGCATCGAGATCGCCGGTCGCGCGCTCGGCGGCGCCGTAGAGCTGCGCGGCGTAGACGTCTCCGAGCGTGTAGCTCGGGAAGTAGCCGATCAGCCCTGACGCCCAGTGGATGTCCTGGAGGCATCCTTCAGCGTCGCTCGTCGGGACCACTCCGAGGTAGCGCGCGTAGAGCTCTTTCCAGGCATCGGGGACATCCGCGGCCGCCAACGTGCCGCCGATCAACTCGCGCTCGATCTCGAACCGCACGAGGACATGGAGGTGGTACGTGAGCTCGTCCGCCCGGACGCGGTTCGTCGAGGGCGCGACGGCATTTGCTGCGAAGTACGCGTCCTCGAGTGACAGGCTTTCGAGGGCGCCGGGGCAGGCCGCGCGCAGCTCCGGCAATGCGTAGCGCCAGAACGCGTGGCTCCGTCCCACGCGATTTTCCCAGAGGCGGGCCTGCGACTCGTGCAGCCCCTGCGACGCCGCCTCGCCGAGCGGCGTTCCAAACTCCTGTGGCTCGAGACCCTGGTCATACAGCCCGTGGCCACCCTCATGCAAAATCCCGTACAGCGCCGCCGTCACATCCCAGGGGTCATAGCGGATGGTGAGTCGAGTGTCGCCGGGACCGATGTGGGTTGCGAACGGGTGGGCGCTGGTATCGAGCCGCCCACCGGAGAAATCGAACCCGATCGCGGCGGCGATCGACGCCATCACCACGCGTTGCTGCTCGGCCGGAAAGTGTGCGTGGAAGGCCCCGCGTCGCGGCTGTCGCGGCGAGCTCGCGATCGCCGCGACGAGCGGCACCAGATCCGCGCGGATGGTGTCGTACAGTCGGCGTGCGTCCTGTGTCGTCGTGCCAGGCTCGTACTCGTCGAGCAGGGCGTCGTACGGTTCTTCCGCATAGCCGATCGCGTCGGCCTCCGCGCGGCGAAGCGCCACAATCCGCTCCAACCAAGGTCGAAAGCGCGAAAAGTCGTCATCGGCACGAGCGGTGAGCCATGCCTGCTGCGCGAGCGTCGTGACCCGCGAGAGCTCCTCGGCGATGGCAACCGGGATCCGGGTCTCGCGGTCGAAGGCGCGTCGGATCTCGCGCACATTGGCCGCTTCGCGTGCCGCCGGATCGCGCACCAGATCAGATGCCTCAACGATCTCCAACAGCTCCGAAACCTTTGGATCGGTGGTGCGTGTGTGCAGCTCCGTCGTGAGCCACGCCGCCTGGTCGCTCCGGTACGCGAGACCGTTGGCCGGTAGGTAGGTCTCCTCGTCCCAGGCCAGCAGGTCGGCGCACGATGCGATTAGCGCCTGCTCCCGCACACGACGGATCAATTCCTGATAAGCCGTCTCAGCGTCCATGGCGCGGCCGCTGCGCGGCCGAGAGGGTAGAACCACAGAAAGTAGAAAGTAGACGGCGGCCGCCGAAGCGGCCAAAACCGGCCGGTTTGAAAGTACTAGAGCGTGTCAGCAAAGATGCTCTGGTGGGCTCGCCCTCTTGCGGCGCTCCGTCGTTGTCTACTTTCTACTCTCTGTGTTTCTACTCTCTCTGCGGCTTTAGCCGCAGTGCGGTCACCGGCTGAGGCGATTGGGCTGAGCGATCGCGCCTTGGACGCATTGGTCCAGGCCGCGCTCGCCCGCATCTCGCCACGCTCGCTCAAACGCCTCACGGCTGCGCTCCACACTGAGGCGGACCGCGGGCGACTCACCTACCTGCGGGACGGGCAGCCCGACACGGTCCATGTCTTCCCGTATCCCATCGTGGTTGTGCCAGACCAAGTGCGGTACGTCCATGCCGTCACGCTCGCCGTGCAGAACGCACTCAAGCGCCTGGTGGAGTTCTACGCAGCCGATGCGGGGATTCGTCCGCTGCTCCCGCTCACGGCCGGCGAGGAGCGGTGGCTGTGGGATTGTGTCGGACCGAGTCTACGCCTCTCCAACCCGGTGTTTGGCCGCCTCGATGCGATCGCTGACTTCGCCGGGCCAGACTGGCAGGATTCCATCCGCTTTCTCGAGCCCAACCTGACGGGCGTCGGCGGCCTCCATATGGTCCCGACCTGCGAGCGGATCGTCACGGATCTCGTGGTCCCGATGTTGGCGGCCACCGAGCCCGGTCTCTCGCTCGAGCGCGGACAGGATGTCCGCGAGCTGCTCTTGCAGACGGTGCTCGATCACGGGCGCGCGATCGGTCGCCGCGTGCAGCACCTGTGTCTCGTTGAGCCCAAATACGCGGGCAGCGGGCCGGAGGAGCAACAAGCACTCGCCGAATATCTGCGGCGAGAATACGGCCTGCGGATCACGCATGCGGACCCCGCCGAGCTCGAGCTCAAAGGCGGCGACGCCTACTACGATGGCTCGCCGGTCGACATTGCATATCGCGACTACGCGGTGGCCGACCTCCTCGAGCTCGAGGAGGAAGGCGTCAACATCGAGCCGATGCGCGTGCTGTTCCGCCAGAACCGGGTCGTCTCATCGATTGCCGGCGAGCTCGATCACAAGAGTGCCTTCGAGATCCTCACCTCTCCACAATACGCCGATCGCTACTTCTCGGCGGACGAGCGCCAGCTCTTTCATCGGCATGTCGCCTGGACTCGCGTGCTCGCCGAGCGTCGGACTGAGCTGCCGGATGGCAAGGTCGCCGACCTCGTCCCGTGGGTGCGCTTGCACCGCGAGCATCTCGTCCTCAAGCCAAGCCGCGGATACGGGGGGGATGATGTGGTGATCGGCCCGAGCGTCACCGACGCAGTCTGGGACGCCACGCTCCAGCGTGCCCTGAGCGGCACCGACCAGTGGGTGACGCAGACGCTCGTACCGATCTTCGAGCGCCAGTATCGCGTGGCCGATGACAACGGTGCCATCCGATCGGTCCGTGTCTTCACGGTGCTGGGGTTCTTTGCCAGTCGCGATGGCGTCGCGATGATGGCGCGCGCCTCCCGCGCGGACGTCGTCAACGTCGCGCAGCACGGCGGCCTGTGCGCTGTACTGATCGGGCGGGCGTGAGATATTATTGCGCCGGGGTGGCCGGTGCCTGGTAGGTCACTTTCCACACGCGGCCGTTCTGATCGTCCGTGATGTAGAGCGCTCCATCGGGCCCTTCGGCGAGACCGGTTGGGCGGTGTGCTGCCTTATCCGGCTGCTTGTCTGGGCCGGCGAATCCATCCGCGAAAGTCTCATGCGTGCTGTCGGGGTGCGCCGACCACGGCACGAACGTCACGTTGTATCCGCCCTGTGGCAACGGCGCCCGGTTCCACGACCCATGAAACGCGATGAACGCGCCGCCCCGATAGTGATCCGGGAACGCCGTGCCTTGATAGAACAACATGTCGTCGGGCGCCCAGTGCCCCGGGAACCATGCGACCGGTGCGCGTTTGGTCGCGCAGACCCCGACGGTCTTGCCATTCCCACCGTATTCCGGCGCGAGAACGAGCTTGGCCTGCGCGCCGTCGAAATAGCAATAGGGCCAGCCATAGTCGCCGCCTTTTACTACCTGGACCACCTCTTCGGCGGGCAATTCGGCGCTCTGCGCAGGCGTGAAGTATTTCGGGAAGTTCTGTCCCAACTGGTCACGCCCATGCTGCGTCGCGTAGAACTTGCCGTCGGCCGGATTGATCGAGTACCCCTCCGAGTTCCGGAGGCCCGTGGCGTACCGGGCCTTGGCCGAGAACTTCTGATTCGTCTTGTTGGCGTCGTACTTCCAAATGCCCGCGCGCGTCGCGAGCTCCGTGCACGGCCGATGTCCCAGCGATTGTAGCGTGCGATTCTTCAGCTGACAGGAGTTCGTCGCACTCCCCAGGTCGACATAGAGGGTGCCACTCGAATCGATGAGGAAGGGGTGCATGCCGTGATCGCCATTGATCGGCAGGTCGCTCACCACGACTTCGGCGGCCGTATCGGGCACGAGCTCACCTGGGCGCAGCTTGTAACGGACGATCTGCTGCCCGTCCTCGGCGTAGACATAACCCGCGTAGACCGCGATGCCTGTGCCCCCCGTATGCGGCTGCGACCCATCAGATCCGAAGCGGGCGATGATGTCCGCCCGCCCATTGTGATTGGTGTCGCGCATTGCCACGATGACTCCGCCCGGATGTGGCGTCATGCTCACCCCACGCGCGGGCGTCGTGTTGACGTAGACGTCGCCATTGGCGGCCACCGCAATGTGTCGCCCGTGGCCGATCGAATCCGCAAACACCGTCGCGCAGAATCCTGCGGGTAGCGTCAGACCGCCTGTGCCGCACGCCGGCGTAGCCGCCGTGGTACTCGACGAGGGTCGGCCGCCGCTACACGCGTACACGACGGCGAGGGCCGCGAAGGATACCCCGTTGACTACGCCGAGCAGTGGTCGCGCAGATGATCGCGCCATGAGTCGAGTCTCCGAAATGGTGATTGCATCCCCAGTGATCCGATCGCGGGGATCCCCGCTTCAGGCGACGCCGGTCGCGGATGTCACGCCGCGTCGGCCCGTCGAACAGTGTACAATGAGATCCGCTGATGCACAGCCCCCTCATCGTACGGGCGGACCTCGGTCGCGCTGAGGACGAGACCATGCGCGGGCAAGCCCTCGAGAAATGCCGGTGCAGCGATGCGTCCCGGATCCGCGATGACGGCAGTGCCCGATTCGGCCAGCGTCTGGTTGATGGCCGTCGCAATCAGCGGGGCATAGCTGTGCTCATAGAGAACGTCCGACGCGATCACCCGATCGAAGCGGCCCAAGTCACTGGGGAACGCACGCCAATCGACGAGACGCGTCCGCGGTAGTCGCCCCACCGCGCGCCACGCGTTGGCACGCGTGAAGCGCAATGCATCCGGGTAGTAGTCCGTCGCGACGACATTGTAGCCCGCACGCAGTGCAGCGATCGTCGCCAACCCGAGACCGCAGCCCAGCTCCAACAAGCGCGGCCGCGGGCCGCGGCGGGGCCTCTGCCCTTCCGTCAGCGCGGCGGCCAACACGCGGGCAGCGGGCCAAAGATCGGCCCAGTATGGCAGGCGGTCGTCGCGCACGAAATCCGCTTCGCTGATGAGGTCGTCCGAGTTGCGTGGCCGGAGCAGCTCTACGCGCCAGGCTCCGACGGACACCGGCTCGTTGGCCGTCGTGAACTCGGACTCCAGCGTACGGGCCAGCGCCGCGGCTGAATCATCGCCGCTCACTGCGGTGTGCGCCGCGTCCACGACAGGCTTCTCGGACGCGGAGGCCATGACCGATGCCGGCCCTGACTCATCGCGCGGGTCGGTTGCCACAGTTCTCGCCTGCGCGATCGGTCACGCCCCCACATCCCGGTTGCCTCACGCTGAACCCCCGGGTTACTACGCGCAGAGCTATCAGGTCGTTCGCGGCGGGGACGATTCCGGATTGGGGGCGGGGGTGGACGGGATTGTCAGCTCGCCGGTGTCCGGATCGCGCAGGCCGTGTCGCATTTCGTATTTCGTGATGTAGTACAAGGTCACACTGGTGAATCCACTCAACACCACGGCAATTTCGAAGCGACCGTACCCCACTGCGGCGCCGATGATGGCAGTCGACCAGATCGCCGCCGCGGTGGCCGTACCGCGGATGCGGTTGCCTTCGCGCAAGATCGCTCCGCCGCCGATGAAGCCGATGCCCGTCACTAGACCCTGGAGGATGTTGGTCTGCTGACCCGACGAGATGCCGAAGACCTGACCGGCGAGCAGTACGAGCGCGCAGGAGGCGGCCGCGACGACGGGAAAAGTGCGCAGGCCTGCACTGCGATCATCGCGCGCCCGCTCGACACTGATCGGAAAGGTCAGGACCCACGCGAGCGAAACCTTCGCCAGTAGCGAGGCGAAGAGCGGGAGGTCGAAATGCACATCGCGCATCACCTGCTGGACAAATGAAGACCACATGGTGGATCCGCGACGATCTCAGGCGGTGACGAGTGATTGGGATTGCCGCGTGGCAGAGACGCTATCGTGCTCGGCGCCCGCCAGCGGCACGCGCAAAGCATGGCAGACGTGGCCGTCACCTGCCAGGGGTAGGCCTCGACCGGCCTGCGTCATAGATTCACGCCCCATGACTTCAATCGAGCGTCGCCACGTTGGTCCGCGCATGAGCCAGGTCATCATTCACGGCGATACCGTGTATCTCGCCGGACAGGTGGCCAACAAGACCGCCGGCGGGACCGTGACCGAGCAGACGCGCGAGATTCTCGCGCGGATCGATCAGCTGTTGGCCGAAGCGGGGACGGACAAGTCCAACGTGCTACAGGCCAGCATTCTGGCTGGCCGATATGGCCAACTATGCGGAGATGAATCAGGTGTGGGATGCGTGGGTGACGCCTGAGAAGCCGCCGACCCGCGCGTGCATCGGCGCGGATCTCGCCGGGCCAGCCTATTCGGTCGAGATCAGGGTGGTCGCGGCGCGGCCGTAGGCGCGTTAGCGCGCGTTGATGCCCGTACTCACGTACTTCGTTTCGAGGAAGGCATCCATGCCTTCGGCCCCACCCTCGCGGCCGAGGCCCGATTCCTTGAGACCACCGAATGGTGCTTGGGCTGTCGACGGGATCGGATCGTTGACACCGACGATGCCGAACTGGAGGCGCTCGGCGACACGCCACGCCCGAGAGAGATCGTTGGTGTAGACGTAGGCTGCGAGTCCGTACTTCGTCGAGTTGGCGCGTTGCAGCACTTCCTCTTCGCTGACGAAGATCGTGACCGGTGCCACGGGCCCGAAGGTCTCTTCTCGCATGACGCGCATCGTGTCGGTTACGCCGGTCAGCAGCGTCGGCTCGAAGAAATATCCCCGGTCGTGCGTCGACGGACGCTCGCCACCCACGACGACCTGGGCGCCGGCCGCGACGGCATCGCGCACGTGCGTCTCGACCTTCTCGACGGCCGACGCGTCAATGAGCGGACCCACCTGCACGCCCTCGACCAACCCATCGCCCACCTGCAGCGCACGGATCTGCGGCGCGAGCGCCTGCAGGAACGACTCGAGCACCGGCGCCTGGACGTAGAACCGATTTGCACAGACGCAGGTTTGGCCGGCGTTCCGGAATTTCGACGCGATCGCCCCGCGCGCAGCCGCTTCGATGTCCGCGTCCGCAAAGACGATGAACGGCGCGTGTCCGCCGAGCTCCAGTGAGACACGCTTGACCGAGGCCGCGGCCTCGCGCGCGAGATACTTCCCGACCTCCGTCGATCCCGTAAAAGTGATCTTTCGAACGGCGGGGTGGCTCAGCATCTCGGTCCCGGCAGGCCCGGGATCGTGTGTCGGTACGACGTTGAGCACGCCCGGCGGCAGCCCGGCATCGCTCAGGATGGCCGCGATGCGCAGAGCGGTGAGTGGCGTCTGCTCCGCCGGCTTGAGGACCACCGTGCAGCCCGCCGCGATGGCGGGCGCCACTTTGCGGGTGACCATCGCCGCCGGGAAGTTCCACGGCGTGATCGCGGCGACGACGCCGATCGGCTGGCGCAGCACCATGAGCCGCTTGGTGGCGACCGACGCGGGAATCAGACGTCCGTAGATGCGCTCTGCTTCGCCGGCGAACCACCCGAGGAAGCTCGCGGCGTACGCGATCTCACCGCGTGCCTCGGCAAATGGCTTCCCCCCTTCGAGCGTTAGAGTGCGCGCCAGGCTACCAGCTTGCTCCAGTAACAGCGCTTCGGCCCGCCGCAGGACTCGCGCTCGGTCCGGCGCCGGGGTCTCCGCCCACGCGGGGAGGGCGCGACTCGCGTCGTCGATCGCACAGCGCACGTCCTCGCGGTCCGCGTCTGCCACAAGGGCAATGGGCTCGAGCGAGGCCGGATTGTGGACCGTAAAAGTGCGTTTGGCACGGCGCCGCTCTCCACCGATCCACAGCCCTTCGCTGGGCAGCGACGCGGGAGACTGCGCGGCTCCCGTCGGGTCACTTGCCGACCGTGCGACTCCGGCGTGAACCTGCGACGTGGCCATGTGTCAAAGGTAGTGAACCCTAGGCGTTAAGCGAGGCGGGCCGCATCGGGCCGCAGGCCCCCGGTGCGTGCCGGCGAGTGCCACAAGGTGTAGGACTCGGGCGACGGGATCGCCTGGCAGCGATGCGGGTACACGTGCTGGTTGCGTTGGCGAGCGCCGGAACGCTGCTCACTCTGGACGCGGCCCAATCCCATATTATTGTTGAGTTCGATCGTGCTATATTGTCGGGTCCGGCAAGCATCCTGCAGTAGGGTAAGAAAGACACCGTTGGCTAAACATACGTTTGCACGAGATCGGATCCTGCGCCGGCGGAACTTATTGCAACAAAACGGACTATTTAGGTCGTATGGATAGAGTCATCATGCAGCAGTTCGCGGTCTCGCTGGCGTTGACGCCTCGCAGTTGTGAGGCGATCCATCGCGCCGTCCAAGCCGCTGGGTTCGGCGGCGAGGGGGGAGGACTGCGGATCAGCGCACATCGTGGCCGCGGTGGGATGCAGTATCGGTTCGCGGTCGAGGCGCAGCCAAGCGAGACCGATTACGTGATCGAGCAGCAGGGAGCCAGGGTCTATGTGGACCCGTTTTCAGCGCCACACTTGGACGGTGGGTCAGTGGATTTCGTCGCGTCAGGCGACGATTACGCATTCGCACTGACGCCACCTCGATCGACCGCGCGGTGGCAACCGCGGCTGGTTGCTTGAGAGAGAGGTTAGCGAGCCGAGCAGTTCGTGGGGCGGCCGCGTTCGGGGCCGCCCCTGTGTTCTCATAGATAGCCGGGCCTGAAGCAGGAGAGGCAAAGGAAATGAACGATATGGACGCGACCACCAAGACTGCTCAGCGACCAGCCCGCCGCACGCGGGCCCGCGGAAGCGCGCAGCCTGCGATTGGCGCAGCCGAAGGGCAGGAGCTACTCGATCTCTACATCGCAGAACTCGGGCGCATGCCCGTGTTGTCGGCTGTGGAGCAAAAGGACATCGCGCGGCGGATGCGCAATACGGGGCTGTCCGCGCGCGAGCGCGCCGCGGCGCGTGCCGAGCTCATCAACGCGAACCTCCGCTTTGCGTTCTCGATCGCTAAGAAGTATCAGCATCGCGGACTCGCACTCGAGGATCTCGTCGGCGAGGCGAACGCGGGCCTCTGCCGGGCCGCTGACAAGTATGATCCGGACGTTGGGGTCAACTTCATCAGCTACGCGGTCTGGTGGATCCGCCAAGCGCTGCATGCGTCCATCACGACCAAGGGTCGATCGGTGCGGCTGCCACTGGGGCGCGCCGGCGATCTGTCCAAGGCCGTCAAGGCGCAGTCCATTCTCCGTGGCACGCTCCGTCGTGAGCCCACAAACGGGGAAATCGGGGAGGCGTGCAATCTGAGCCCGGAGATCGTCGAAAGCTTGCTCGGACTTGTGCAGCCAGAGCGCTCACTCGATGACCCGCTCGACGGATCCGGCGGAGGCGACGGCCGGTCTCGGACGCTCGCGAGCGTGATCCGCGCGGAAAGCGATGATGGCGACGATCGGTTGCCCGGGTCGCTGGAGGAAGAGTCCCGACGCGAGGCCGTCCGACGTGCGCTGGCTCCGTTGCCGGCGCGTGATCGTCGCGTGCTGGTGCTGTACTATGGGCTCGAGTCGGGGGAGCCAAAGACGTTGGACGAGATCGGACGCATGCTCGGCGTTACCCGCGAGCGGGTTCGACAGTTGCGAGATCGGGCCCTGGCTGCCCTCCGCGACGGCGGCGCGGCCGACATGCTGCGGGACTGGGCAGCGTAATGGCCTTCGGCCATTAGCGCAGAAAGGAGAAGGGCAGAAAGGAGAAAGGAGACAACGACGAGGCGGCCCTCCGCTTCGTCGTTGTTTAGCATTTGTCTCCTTTCTCCTTTCTGCCCTTCTCCTTTCTGCACCGCAAAGTTAAGAACGCTTTCCGTTCTCAACCTTGCGGTGCTGCTAGGTTGCCGCATGCGATGACCAGACCAGTATTGTCCGGCGCTGCCAGCACTTCGACGAAGTAGTTCCCGGTCGTTGGCGGCGGAATCGTTTGCTGCACGCGGGCGGTGGCCTGCCCGTCGCCGTTGACTCGCAGCAGCGGGTAGGCGTTTCCCGAGCCGAAGACACCCATGTCGTTGCCGCAGCTCCCCTCGTGGACCGCCCACGGATGCACGCCACCGGGCGATGCATTCGCGATCTGCACGAAGATCAGGGCCCGCGTCGTGTCCGATACCGACGGCGGCGCCATCCAGGCGGTCCCATGGATCTCCACCGCGCCTCGCAGGGCTCCCGGGGAAGCAAGGTTGCCCGTCCACCGCGACGACATCGGAATGGCGGGCGACGGGGTGATCTGGACCGAGTGATGACAGCCATTCGCGACGACAACGAGAGCAAGACCGCTACACCACCACCAGCGCGACATCGAAGTCTCCATCTCGGGGGTTATCTGTGGTCCGCGGCGCTCGGTTCACTTGACCATCGGCCATTGCCGATTCGTGCAAGGAGCGGTTCTCTCTCGCCACCGCGCGCGCGGTTGTTGCAACCATCCGAGAAAGCGAATTCCGTGCGAGAACGTCGCCGACGCAGCGGGCAGGTCGCGCGGGCGGTGATGGGCACGTGACGCAGGCGACGCCGTAGCAGGCAGTTGACGCATCCATGATGGACCGACGAGACTGGTCATCGCGTGACGCAGGTCCCTGTGTGCGCTGGCGTGCGCAGGTCTGCACAGGGTCGCTCGAGCTCCACCGCCCTCAGCGCTGACTGTGTCATCACGCGGACCATCGCCCTCACGAGGCAGCATGCACTCCATCCCTGAGTCGATGCAGTTCATTGCGTCCGAGCGCCCGGGCCCTCCTGATGTGCTGCGTGTCGAGACCGGGCCGGTGCCCCGACCACGCGACGGCGAGGTGCTCGTGCGTGTGGCCGCGGCAAGCGTCAACCGACCCGACGTCCTGCAGCGCGAGGGGAAGTACCCGCCGCCGCCCGGCGCGTCGCCGATCATCGGTCTCGACATCGCAGGTGACGTCGTGGCGCTGGGACGCGATGCCAGCCGGTGGCGCGTCGGCGATCGCGTATGCGCGCTCGTCTCGGGCGGCGGATACGCCGAGTATTGCGCGGCGCCGGCGGAGCAATGTCTTCCGATCCCGCCCGGACTGACGATGGTGGAAGCCGCGGCGCTGCCGGAAACGTTCTTCACCGTGTGGACGAACCTTTTCCAACGCGCCGGTCTCTCCCGTGATGAGTCGGTGCTCATCCATGGCGGCGCGAGCGGAATCGGCACGACCGCGATCCAGCTCGCACACACGATGGGCGCCCGCGTGTTTGTGACCGCAGGAACCGATGCGAAGTGCGCGGCGTGTCGCGCGCTTGGTGCGGAGCTCGCCGTCAACTACCGTCAAACGGATTTCGTCGCAGCCGTGCGGGACGCGACGGCGGGGCACGGCGTCGATGTCGTCATGGATATGGTGGGCGGCCCGTATCTGGCTCGCAACCTGTCGCTCCTCGCCGTCGATGGCCGACTCGTACAGATCGCGTTCATGACGGGGAGTCGCGTCGAGATCGACTTGCGCGTCGTCATGACCAAGCGCTTGACCGTCACCGGCTCGACGCTTCGCTCCCGACCGGTCGCGGAAAAGGGGGCCATCGCGCGAGACCTGGAAGCGCATGTTTGGCCCCTTCTGGCCGCCGGGGCTGTACGGCCAGTCGTTTTCCGCACGTTCCCTCTGACCGACGCCGCGGCCGCACACCGGCTTCTCGAGGAAGACGGACACGTGGGCAAGATCGTGTTGGACGTCTCAGGCGGGTCGCGCCAGTAGCCAGGACGTGAGGCGGTCTCAGCCGGAAAAAACCCATGTCCGTCGCGCCGCTCCAGCAGTGCTGCGTGGCTTCACCACATCAGCACGCCGCCTCCGGCCGAGAGGACCTCATGTAACCCATTTCGGCATCGAATCTTGCGGCCTGGCACCGATTGGCCTGGGATTCGCAATTGGCGCGTCGTCGGAGCGCCTAGAGCGCCCAGACGTCGCGGGCACGACCAGTCGGCTCGATCGGTGGTCGCGCCCTCGAGAGTACTCAGGTTCACCGTTCGTTTCGTGGGTTCGACGATGCGTCGCCGTGTACGACAGCGCTGTCGCTTGCAATCCGAGACCTGCCCGCGCTCCCAGCGTCGGCGCCCGGCACGTCGTTGGATGGTCCGCCTTGCGGCCGCCTGTCTGGTGGCCGGCATGGCGACCGGCTCGAGTGATCCAATGACCGGCCCACTCGGGCACCACACGGCACCGATTCGCACAGACGGCCGAGTGGGGATGGGGCGCACGGGCTGGACCGCGCACGTGCCACCCAGCGCCACGGCGTCGCCAGCGCGCCTCGCGAATCTGATCTCGGCCGTGATTTTCGCCGACGCAAACACGATATCCTACCGACGACCCATTCCCGACGGGGCCCTGACAGAGACCCGCGCGGCAGCCGATCGGTGGTTCGGGACGCACGGCTCATTAAAGCGATCACCGATCACACTCACCGGCGGCGTGGACGCCTGCCCCGCAGACGATTCCGACCCCCGCCCAGGCCACGAGTCAACGATCACGATATTCTTCGCGCCCGATAGCGCGACGGCCCACAGCACCGGCGAGTATGTCCTGTGGCGTCAAGCCAACGACTCGACGCCCGTCATGCTCGTCCAACACGTGGTGCGCGACGGCCAACGGCCCTTCCTCGCGTACAAATACGCGGTTCCGACCGGCACCGGCGTGGATAGCCTGGCGGCCGTGCCACGCGCGGTGCTGCCAATCAGCCGCGCGGACACCACGGGCACCCAGGTTGATGTACGAGCCCTCCGCGATGTCGAGTGGCGGTTCCTCGTGGTGCTCGATGCGAAGAGCCAACCGCAGCACATCGCCCGCCTGCACGTCGTGACCTCACTGCCGGCGATCGATCGACTCGATCGGCACGAGTGCCGCGAGCGATGGCGGAGTCACGCGCTGTTCACGGCCGGCTAGGGGCTAGTGGTTAGGGGGACTAGTGGCTGGTGACAAACCACAGGGCCAGTAACATCAATGGGTTACTGGCCCTACAGTTTGTTCCTAGCTACTAGTCCCTGTTCCCCAGTCCCTCAGATACCGCAAACATCGCGGCCGCTTCCGGGTAAGACATCGGATCCGCGCCGCGTTGGCCTGAACGACCCTTTTCGCTTCCCGCGCATGCCCGCTCTGCCCCGTCATACCCTGAGCTGCATCAATGTGCCCGCATCGCGGGTTCCGCAGGCTGTGTTGATATCGCGTCACAGGTTCTCGATCCGTGCTACGTGCGCCGGATTCGCCCTGCTCGCCGCGGCGTGCGGCGAGCGCATCCCCGTCAAGACGGATGTCGCGCCAGACGCCCGACTCGTGCGTCTGCGGAACTTCATGGTGCTGACTCCAGCGGGTGCCGCAAAGGCGTCGGCCTCCTCCGACCCGCTGGTGCGCAATCCTGCCACGTTGCACACCATCAGCTTCGAGCTGCTGCTCGCATTCCAGGCCCGCGGCTATTTCGCCGACACAGCCTCGGCTGATTTCGCGGTCGCCTACTATGCCGCGGAGCGTCTGCCTGTGGATACGGCCGTGTTCAGTTATGGGTACAACTTCGCTCCGTACCCGTGGTGGCAGGATGAACAGGCCGCCACTCAACCGCCGTCCGGCGACTCCGTCGCCATCGTCATCGTCGACGTCCTCAATCCGAAGACCAAGGCGCTCCTGTGGCGCAGTGAGGGGGTCGTGCGCTTGAAACCGAAGCCGGGCCTTCAGCGGGAGCTCGAGGATGCAGTCAACGACATCGTCGGGCAGTTCCAGGCCGGGGTCGGAAGTGGGCGCATCGCGCCGGCTCCACTTAGCCGCGGCGGTAGACGGCGGTAGTCTACCGACCACGGTTAGCTTTCGGTATCACCGGGAGCGACCATGGCTGAGGCATACATCATCGACGCCGTGCGCACGCCGCGCGGTAAGGGCAAACGAGGCAAGGGTGCGCTGACGGAGATCCATCCGCAGGAGCTCCTTGCACAGACGTTGAATCGCATCGTGACGCGCAGCGGCGTGCCGGCGACGGATGTCGATGACGTCGTGGTCGGGTGTGTCTCACAGGTCGGCGAGCAGGGCGCCAACATTGCGCGCAATGCCGTGCTCGCGGCCGGATGGCCGGATCAAGTCTCTGGCACCACCATCAATCGGTTCTGTGGGTCCGGGCTCCAAGCCGTCAACTTCGCTGCGATGGGCGTGCTCGCCGGGACTCAGCAGGTCGTGGTGGGCGGTGGCGTCGAGAGCATGTCCCGCGTGCCGATCGGCGCGGACGGCGGCGGAACTGACGGCGGCAACACGCATCTCCGACTGCGGGTCTTTCAGGTACCGCAGGGGATCAGCGCCGATCTGATCGCGAGTCGCGAAGGGATCACGCGCGAGATGGTGGATGCGTTCGCGCTTGAGTCGCAGCGCCGAGCCGGCCGCGCGCAGGCGGAATGCCGGTTTGGGAAGAGTCTTTTCCCGGTTGCCGATCCGTTCACGGGGACCGTCGTCCTCGAACGCGACGAATATCTCCGGCCTTCGACGACCGCCGACGCGCTGGCCGCGCTTCCTCCGGCGTTCGCCGAGATGGGCGCAATCGCTGCCGGTCCACACGGCGAGACGCTCGACCAGATCGCGCTGGCTCGATACCCTGAGGTGCGGCAGATGCAGCACGTCCACACGGCCGGCAACTCCAGTGGCATCGTCGACGGCGCTGCAGCGGTGCTCATCGCGTCCGGCGAGTATGTGCGGGCGCACGGCCTCCGTCCGCGCGCACGCATCCGCGCAATGGCGACGATCGGCACCGAGCCGCTCATCATGCTTACGGCACCCGCCCCGGTGTCGCGCAAGGCACTCGCGGCGGCCGGCATGACGACGAAGGACATCGACTTGTGGGAGATCAACGAGGCGTTCGGGGTCGTACCGATCCAGACGATGCGAGTGCTCGATATCGATCACAGTCGCGTCAACGTGAACGGTGGAGCGATCGCCCTCGGGCACCCACTCGGCGCCACGGGCGCGATGTTGTTCGGGACCCTGCTGGACGAGCTCGAGCGGCGGGATCTCACGACGGGCCTCGTCACTCTGTGTATTGGCGGTGGGCAGGGTGTGGCAACGATCGTGGAGCGCGTTTCGCACGCGTAAGGTCTAACTCCCGATCGCGATCTTCGCTCTGATACGTCCCTTGTGAACACCTCTGTCCGCCCCGAGACCGGGCCGGAGCGGCGCGCTGCACGCACGGCGCTTCGGTTTGTCCTCCTGCTCGGCGTCGTGAGCCTCTTCGCCGACCTGACGTATGAGGGTGCACGCAGCGTCCTCGGCCCATTCCTCGGAGTACTGGGGGCAAGTGCCGTCGTCGTCGGCACAGTAAGTGGACTGGGTGAGCTCGTGGGCTATGCCCTGCGACTGCCATCCGGGATCGTCGCCGATCGCACACACCGCTACTGGACAGTCGCAACCGTTGGCTACGCCATCAACCTGCTCTCCGTCCCGCTACTCGCGTTCGCCGGGAACTGGCCGGTCGCGGCGCTGCTCATTGTGCTGGAGCGCGCAGGCCGTGCAACGCGCAAGCCCGCGAGCGATGCCATGCTCTCGTATGCTGGCTCCCAAATGGGGAGCGGATGGGCGTTTGGACTGCGAGAGGCGATGGACCAGACCGGGGCAGTCCTCGGTCCGCTCGCCGTCGCGTGGGCCATCGCCCGACACGCCGGATACCGTCACGCTTTCGGGATGCTGATCGTGCCAGCCGTCCTCGCGCTCTGCACGCTCGTCATCGCTCAGCGACTGTTTCCCGCACCTCACACGCTTGAAGTCAAACGTCCGAGCCTGCCTCATCTGAGCGGCATCTCGCGCGCGTTCGGCATCTACGTGGTCGCCGGCGCATGCCTCGCCGCGGGCACGGTGGACTTTCCGCTCGTCGCCTATCACTTCGCCAAGGGCGCGACTGTCGCGACGTGGGAGATCCCGACTTTGTTTGCGTTGGCCATGGCGTCCGCCGCGATCTCCGCGCCGCTTGTCGGGCGGATTTACGACCGGAAGGGATTGGTGGTCGTTGCGGGGGCGAGCCTCCTGCCCGCTGCGGCAGCGCCGTTGCTGTTCCTCGGCGGTGCGTCTGCGGCGGTGGTCGGCGTGCTGTTGTGGGGCGTCGGCATGGGAGTCCAGGAGGCAACGGTGCGTGCAGCGGTCGCCGACATGACGCCGTCCGATCGACGGGCGGGTGCGTATGGATTGTTCGATGCCGTATTCGGGGTCGCCTGGTTTCTGGGCAGTGCGCTTATGGGCCTGCTCTACGGATACGCACCGTTCGCGCTCGTCGTGTTCTCTGTCACAGCGCAGGTCGTCGCGGTCGGGCTGCTTGGGGTTGCAGCGCAGCGCGCTGCGACTGCACCTTCTCGTGTGCCGTGAGGGGCACCACCAACCATAGGGATCTTCCGCCATCACTCCGTCGGACCGCCTATGCCAATGTGCGTGTTTTTCCTTTCTCCTTTGTCCTCTCTCCGTTCTCGGCCGCCGAGGGCGGCCGTGTGGATCGCCGCGATCTGGGCACTCGGCGCTGTGGCGACGACGGCGTGCGCCCAGAGCATGCCCGGTGTCGCACACCGGTTTCGCGACGTCGTGCTCTCGCCGGACGGCAAGTACCTCGCCTGGATCGGCGCGCCGGGCAGCGGCGGCGCATCACCACGGGGCGGTGCACTGGTCATCATGGACCGCGCTCGAGGCATTGCCAGTGCGAGCGCGATCAATGTGAGTGGCGCCGAGCCTGGAACGCTACGCGATCTGAGCTGGGCGGGGGACAGTCACACGCTCGTCTTCCTGGGGAGCGCGAGCGATGATGCGACCGGTCTTTACGTGACGGCGCCCGTCGGCACGCCGCGACTCGTCGCGTCGATCCCTGGCAGCGTCCGCAACCCGCAGTTGTCGCCGGACGGCTCGCAGATCGCCGTGTTATACGCCTCGCCGGCGGAGGAGGCCAACGGCCCGACCGAGGCGACGCCGCGCGACACCGGTGTCATCGACAATTTTCTCGATCGCCAGCATCTCGCGCTCGTCGATGCCCAGACGGGCGCGCTCCACGTGATCTCGCCACACGACCTGTACGTCTTCGAGACGCAATGGGCACCCAACGGCCGCGAGCTCGTGGCGACAGCGGCTGACGGTTCGGGAAACAACAACTGGTACGTCGCCCGGATCGTTGCGATCTCTCTGGATGGACACGTGCGCGAGGTGGCGCGCCCTCCCCTTCAGATGGCCGAGCCGCAGTGGTCACCGGACGGGACGCAGATCGCGTACGTCGGTGGTTTGATGAGTGATGAGGGCGTCATTGGCGGCGACCTGTACGTCGTGCCGGCCACGGGCGGCGAGCCGCGCGACGTCACGCCTGGGCTCCGGGTGTCGGTCGCGACATTCCAGTGGATTGGACCTCACGCCATTCTCTTGACGGCGTGGGCGCATGGCGGATCCGAGATTGCGAGCGTGAATCTGTCCACCGGCACAGTCTCTCCGCTCTGGAGCACGGACGACGCGCTCTCGGCCAGTGGGTTTCTGCCCGAAGTCACGACGACGCGCGATGGTGGTGTCGTCGCGATGGATCGGGAGTCGCTCACACACCCGCCGGAGCTCTGGGTGGGCGCTCCGAACCAACCGACGCAGTTGACGCACGTCAATGATGGCGTCTCGCCGGCGTGGGGCGCGGCCGTGCATGTCACGTGGCACAACGACGGCATGCCGATCGAAGGCATCCTACTCGCGCCCAAGCAAGTCGTGGCGGGTCAGCGCTACCCGATGATCGTCTCAGTGCATGGCGGGCCCGCATTTGCGTGGCGTCCTTTCTGGACCTCGACCGCGTCACAAGAGGCCATCTTCTCGCAGGCGGGCTATTACGTCTTCATGCCCGACCCGCGAGGCAGCTACGGCGCTGGTGAGGCATTTACCCGCGACAACGTCAAGGATTTCGGCTACGGCGACCTTCGCGACATCCTGAGCGGGGTCGATACCGTCGTGAGTCGATTCCCGGTCGACAGCCAGCGGCTCGGCATAACTGGTGGGAGCTACGGTGGCTACATGACAATGTGGGCGGTCACGCAGACGAAGCGATTTCGCGCCGCCGTGTCGCTCGCCGGCTTGTCCAACTGGCTGAGCTACGCGGGTGAGAACGGCATCAACCGGTGGATGCTGGCCTACTTCGGCGGTGCGACCGTCTACGACGACCCGGCGGTCTACGCACGGAGTGCGCCGATCACCTTCATCGACCACGCGCGCACGCCCACCCTCATCGTCGCGGGCGAGCGGGACGCCGAGTGCCCGGCGCCGCAATCGTTCGAGTTCTGGCGTGGCCTGCAGCATGCCGGCGCGCCGGCCGAGCTGATCGTGTACGCAAACGAGGGCCACGGAATCCGCGACCCCGTGCATCAAGCAGACCTCCGAAAGCGAATGTTGGCGTGGTTCGCCAAATACCTCGGGACGACCGCCCCGCGGTCGTAGAAAGGAGAACTGCAGAGGGGAGAAAGAAGACAAAGGCTCCGTCGCTTTTGCCGCTGGCCTTAGTGGGCCGGGACCCCTGACCGCACCGCACGGACGGGGACGCGGGGCCCCGGGTAGCGGCAAGCGAGCCCAGCGTGTAGGCTCAGCCATTCTCACGAGGCGGAGCCGACTATGGCGGTCCGTAAGAAGCGGTCAGCGAAGAAGGCGCGGGCGCGCCCGAAGACCAAGAAACGCGCAGGGCATGCAAAGAAGACGGCTCATACGAGCGCCAAGAAGACACCGGCACGGCGCAACAGCAACGCGCGCGGCGCGGCCGCGGCCGGTCGCGCGGGTGCGGTACCCGTCGTTCGCCCCGGCGGACCTGTGGCGCCGCCGTATCTCCATTATGTCGGCGCCCGGCACGGCGTGAAGATCTGGATCGTCGACGGTGCGTACGTGCGGAAGAACATCGACGAGGAATTCAGCAACTTCGGGCACCACTTCTCGATCTCGAAGATTCCACTCGATGAGATCTGGCTGGATCGGGAAGGGCATCCCAACGAACAGCGCTTTTTCATCGCGCATGCAACTGTCGAGCGGCGGGCGATGCTGGACGGCAAGACGTACGACCAGGCCCGCGAGCTAGCGTGCGATGTCGAGTATCGGTTGCGCCAGCACACGACCGACCTGCAGCATGTGGCCCCGCAGCGATCGTTGCCACAAGCCGACCGTGTCCACGTCAGGCTTCGCAAGGCACTCGGAGATGGTACGGCGATCTGGATCGTCGATGGGCGACTGGTGCGGAGCGTGTTCGACATCGAGTTCACCGAGGGGGGACACGAGTTCGTGTACGAGTTCGTTCCGCACGCGCAGGTGTGGATCGACGACGATGTCACGGACGAGGAGATCGGTTACGTGATCCTGCACGAGTTACACGAGCGCAACCTGATGGCGAAGGGCATGACGTACGATGACGCACATGCGTCGGCCAGTAAGATCGAGCTCCGGTGCCGTCGCCATCCGCATCTCCTGCACGAGGCGCTCGCTGGCGAGGGCTGGGAGTGATCGAACGTGCGCGCACTGCCGTCGCACTCAGGGCGTTGCAACCGGAGGATCGCGAGCCCGTACACGCCATCCTGGTACGCACCGGCTTTTTCACGGCCGTCGAAGTGTCGACGGCACTCGAGCTGATCGATGACTGGCTCACGAATGGAGAGCCAAGCGGCTATCTCTGCTTCGTCGCGACGGACCCGGCGACGGACGCCGTGCTGGGCTACGTCTGTGTGGGGCCGGCGCCGCTCACCAATGGGACATACGACCTGTATTGGATCGCAGTCGACCCACACGCGCAGAGCCGCGGCATCGGGCGGACCTTGCTCGATTGGGCGGAGACCGAGGTCGTGCGGCGACGGGGACGACTCGTGTTGATCGAGACGTCGTCACAAGAGGTGTATCGCTCGACGGTTCAGTTCTACGAGCAATGTGGATACGCGCTCGTCGCGCGCATCGCGGAGTACTATCGGCAGGGCGACGACAAATTGGTGTTCGGGAAGTATCTCAGCGCTAGCCGCGGACCGGATGTCGCGGAGACCGGCCGTTAGGCGTCGTGAGCGTGGTGGAGGCGGTCACGGCCGGCGTAGGCGCCGCCCCTACCGGTCATCGGTAAGATCTCGGTCGTCTACTCTCTACTTTGTGTGTTTCTACCTTCTCGGGCGCTTTAGCGCCCGCGTCCGCCCACGCGACACTGGACCATCGGGCCGATAGAAGAGACTAAAGAGGCCCCAGGCGCTGAACATTGACAGCGCGCCGAACAACAGGCCGCCGATCGCGACGACCGGCACCAGCCGGGCCACATCAGGCCATAAAGGGGGGGCCACAACGAGATGATGGCGCTCGATCAGCGTCTCGATCACGGACGCGATCGCGAGACCCGTGGCGGTGACGATGGTCATCGCCTTGAACACCGGCCACGCCCACGCCTTGTCTGTATAGCGCCAGCGGTACTCCGGTGGCACCGTGAACACGAAGAGAAGCGGCGGCCAGCCGGTCAGCCAGCGCAGTTGGTGCGAGAGTCCGAACTGTGACAGGAGGAAGCACACGGCGAACGCCGGCGCGGCGACAGCAATGAAGCCGCGGCTGCCTCGGAACAACCCGTGCACGACTCCCACGAGCGCGCTCACCATTGAGAAATAACACGGTGAGCGTGTCTTCAGCTCAGCTCGTCAGAGCTGCAGCAAATGGAATGCGTGATCGGCCCAGTGATTCTCGCGGAACCCGGGGATGCACCAGAGCTGGCAGAGGGGCTCGAGCGCACGAGCCGCGCGGACCGTGCCCATGTCAGCGCCGTCCCAACCGAACTGCTCAATGACGCGGCGGGCGACCGTCTTGGCACCCGGATCGTTGCCGCAATAGAACATCGTGGGCCGAACGGGAAAGCGCGGATTCACCATGAGCGCGGCGCCGACGCTGTTGAACGCTTTGACGAAGTGCACGTCGGGGTAGGTCGATTGGAGCTGCTCCATGAGCGACGCGTTCGGACTCGTGAAGTAGCGCACCACGCCATCCTCAGGGGGCTCATCGGAGATCGGGTTGGTCGTATCGATGACCACCTTGCCTGCCAACTGCGCGGGTCCAGCCTCGGCGACGGCGGCGACCGCGGCCGTACCCTTGACCGCGAGCACCAAGTGGTCAGCCCAACGCGCGACGTCGGCGAACGTGCCGTTCGCGATGCCCGTGGATTGTGTGAAGCCAGCCAGCTTGCCCGCGCTCCGGCTTCCGATCTTGACCTCGTACCCCTTGTCTCGGAGCCCGCTGACGAGCGTTTGCCCGACCAGGCCAGACCCCAAGACACCGAATTTGCTCATGGACGTGCCTCGCGGGCGCGTTCGCGCCCGAGAAAGGAGAGCTGGAGAAAGGAGAGAGGAGACAATTTAAGTACCACCGGCCGCAGCACGGCGTGATGAGGCTTGCAGGAAGGCGGCCGCGGGCGCGTTCCGCGAGTTATCGCCGGATCAATTCCACGCGGCGATTCCGCGCGCGGCCTTCGAGCGTCGAGTTGGAATCCACCGGGGACGCCGCGCCAAAGCCTGCGGAGGTGAGCCGGCTCGCCGCGATCTGAAAGCCCGTGACCAGCGTATCGCGCACCGCGGCGGCACGCCGCTTCGAGAGCGCGAGGTTGTAGGCATCGCCGCCAATGCTGTCGGTGTATCCATTGATCGACAGCACCCACGTCGGGTTCCAATGCATCAAGTCGGCGATCTCGTGAAGCACCGGAGCGGATTCCTTCTTGATCGTCGCCTGGGCGAAATCGAAGTAGATCCCATAGATGATCACTTTGCGATCCTTCGACAGCGCCTGCTCCATGCGCTGCTCGCCCGCGCCGCCACCGCCGCCCGCACCACCTCCGCCCGCGCCGCTTCCAGCTCCGCCGCCACCGCCCCCTGCGCCGCCAGCACCACCTCCCGCTCCGCCGGCACCACCTCCCGCTCCGCCGGCACCACCTCCCGCTCCGCCGGCACCACCTCCCGCTCCGCCGGCGCCACCTCCCGCTCCGCCAGCGCCACCTCCCGCTCCGCCGGCCCCACCCCCGCCCCCGCCAGCGCCCGCGCCTCCGCCGCCCGCACCTCCAGCACCACCACCGGCGGCACCACCTCCTCCATTACCACCTGCGGAACCCCCGTCGTTCTCGGAGATCCTGATCACTTGCACCGAAAGGGTGGTGTCGAGCTGCCAGACGCCATTTGCGCGGAGATATCCCTTGCCGTCCGGTTCGCTTCTCGGTTCCATGGTTCGTCGAAGCAGCACCACGGGATCCTGCGGATCATCCAGGATGTAGTACTCGCACGCCACGTAGTGCATCGTATATGTCGGCATGGATACGATGCTGAGATTCGAGTCGCATGCCGCATGGACCGCCGGTACGCTCACGGGCGCGTCGTTGAGGAGGATCGGGACGTGCACGGTGTGCGCCTCGACCCGTCGCAGGTATTCCGAGGTTCTGAGAGAGGTGTGGTACCTGTCCTGCACGACGACATTCACCAACTGCACGTGACCCGTCTTGAGTCCAGCGAGCAGTCGAGTCGAGAAGGTGATGGCCGTCGCACGATCGAATTCTTCCGGCGGGTCCCCAGAGCGCATACTCATGAAGAGCGGGGCGTAGTCGCAGCCGCCGAAATGGTCTACGCGGCGCACCAGGCGAACCGTATGGATGTGGGACGTTTCTGGTTTTCCCTTGACCGAGTCGCCGGTCGGCTTGTCACCCGATACTTCGAGGGTCTCGAGACTGTCCGTGAGTCCGTCGACGTTCTTCATCGACTCATAGTCTCCCTCCGTGGACGCCACGGCCGTCACGACCAGCAGCCCTGCACGCAGCGGCACCGTGTCGGCGGTCGTCAGAGGCGGCCCGGCCCACGGGCGGAGATCGGGTACAGTGTCCAGTATGGAGTCGGAGACATTCGAGCACTCCGACGTTGGGGTGATGATCGCCGCGCTGTCGGCAGCCGCATTCGGGTTCGTCGCGGCCGTCAGCCGCGGCGGCCCCGAGTCCATCGCCAGCTTATCGAGGGCCGACGCGTCACTCCCTTGGCCACCTTGACCGTCTGCGTGCCCGGCTGCCACCTGGGCCGCGGCGGGGGCCGGTGCCTTCCGCGCGCTGCACGCGCTCGTGCTACATGCGACGAGCGCGGCGTACCAGACCGCGCAGCGTCGCGCAGTCACGGGGAGTCCTACCGAGATGGCCGGGTCGCCCATGGATTGGGTAGAGTGTGCGGTGAACGCATTCCACGGTCCACCCGGATTGGTATCTCGCTCGCGAGCGCAAGTCCAATCGCTTGATCCAAACGCGGCAATAGGCGCGGACTATGGATCGCGGGCCGGTTCGGGAGGCTCGCGACACGGGGGCGCAGGGCCCCATACGACTGTCGACTCGGCAACCGTGAGGGGTGAGCAAGCGCGGCCTTGCGGGCCATCACGCCGCGTGTACTGTCTAGGGCCACTTTGTCTGGAGCCGCCATCTGCACGGCAGCACGACTCTCCCACCTCCAATGCGCGTTGGCCTGACACTGATCGCCGTGATCGTCCCGTTGGCTCCGGCTCTGGGGCAGAGTATCCAGCCTCCGCCGCCCACTCTGCCAACGTCCGCCGCGACTCCGACCGCGAACGCTGCCATCTCCACCGTCGTCATCACGCCATCCGACAGCGGGGCAACGCCACGCGCGCTCGAGACTCTCCTCGACGGTCGGTTGCCTGGCGCAACGATCGAGTCGAGCACAAGCGATGCTCCTGGCGAGGGTCTCCAGATGACGCTTCGTGGCGTCACTTCGCTCAGCGCGACCGATCAGCCGCTGTACATCGTCGATGGCGTGTTTGCGGTCAATCAACCGATGGTCAATACGTTCGGTACCGTGCGGTTCGTCGAGGGGAATGGGATAAACCGGATCGCCGACATCGCGCCGAGCGACATTGCGAGCATCGAGGTGCTCAAAGGCGCCACGGCCACAGCCATCTACGGCGCCAAAGCGGCGGCCGGCGCGGTCGTCATCACGACGAAGCGTGGGACGCCCGGCCGAGCAGTCCACTGGGAGCTCGACGGCGAGGTCGGCCACGCGGCACTAGCGAACGAGCTACCGATCCGACAGTTCCCGACGCTCCAGAGCGCCCAGGCGTGGTACATCAACAATGTCACGCACGATACGGCTGCCACCGCGATTTCCAAGGACCGGGCATTCATCCAAGGGATTTACGCAGGGCCCCAGAACTATCAGACGCAGCTCTTCGGCAACCCGCAAGTCTCGGATCTGACGCGGCTCAGTGTCGATGGCAGCGTTGCAGCGACGCAGTACTACCTGTCGGCGCTCTCGACATACACGAACGGCGTGGCGCTCCACACCGGTGATCTCGCGCAGTCGTTACGGGGCAATGTCAGGCAGCAGTTGGGCTCGCTCATCGCCGTCACTGCGAACCTCTCGTACCTGGATGATGACGCGCACCAGGGCGGATTCACCGCCGGTGGGGGGCCGAACCCCTACGCGGTCATCACGGAAACGCCGGGGTTTCTCGATCTCCGCCACCCATCGGCGGACGGCACGTGGCCGAGCAATCCATTCGGCGAAGTGAATCCCTTCGCGGACCTTGCGCTCGTCTCAGCGCCTGCGCAAACGACGCGTTTCGTGGCTGGGGGCAGCGTGCAAGTGACGCCGTGGCAGGCAGCACACCAGCGTGTGCAGATCATTTTGTCGGGCGGCATCGATCATGCCAATCTGCACGACCCCGTGGGCAGCCCTTCGAGTGTCGTGCCAGAAAATTCCACGCTCATCGCGAGCTCGCTCACGAACACCGGACGGATCACGTACGCGAACTACGGCGCAACCCTCACCCACCACTACAGCGGAGGCGTTTTCGACGCGACGACCTCGCTCGGCTATGAGACCAATGTGCAGACAAACGCCGACACCGGCATCGTCATCGACAGTCTGCCGCCGAACTTCGGCGGTCCTGCCGGGAGTAGCCTGTTTGTACACACCAGTGCGCAGCAACACGCGTTCTCGGTGCAGGAGCAGGTCATCACATTGGCCTCGAGACTGTCGTTGACGGCCGGCGTGACCGCCATGAGCTCGACGCTCAACGCGAACACGGGCCAGTTCTTCCCGTACCCGCACTACGCTGCGTCGTACCGGATCGTGCAGCCAGTGTCTTGGGTGGACCAGATCAAGCTGCGCGCCGCGTACGGAGAGGCCGGCAACCTGCCGCCGTTTGGAGCCAGGTACACTCTGTTGAACACACCGTGCATCGCAACCGAATGCGTTCAGGGCCCTGCCCGATCCCCGGTAAAGCCGGAAACTGAGCGAGAGGCCGAGCTTGGGTTCGACGCGCCGCTGCTGCACGCCCGCATGCAGCTGTCTGCGACGGTGTACACCAAGAGGGTCAGCGATCTCGTACTGCCGATATCGACTGCGGAACCCTTGTATTACGGCACCCCATTCATCAACGGCGGAGCCGCCACCAACTCCGGGGCCGAGCTGGAGTTCGAGGCCGTGCCGGTCGAGTTGCCCAACGGCTTCGCGTGGACTGCGACCACCACGTTCACGCGCAATTACAGCGTCGTCGATGCCCTGTCGATTGCGCCATTCACGGAGAATAGTACGTTCGAGGGCATTACCGGCGTGGCCGACTATGTCACGGTCGGACGGTCACTGACGGAGATCGTCGCGCCCGGTGAGACCGGTCCTGGCGGTCTGCCGCGGCAGGTCGGAGACGTCATGCCCGGCTGGCAGATGTCCTTCGGTGACGGGGTGAGCGTCCGACGCGTACGGCTGTTCGCACTCGCCGATTGGAGCCGGGGCGGCACGGCGATCGATTTCGAGAATGTTCTTCTCGATACCGAGAGCTCCCTGTCGGCCGATTCGGCGCTGACCGCGCGACGACGAGCGTCCAGCGGGTTCCCGTATGCCGAGTCAGCGAGCTACTTCACGTTGCGACAGCTCGGCCTTAGCTACGACCTCCCCGATGAACTGCTGCGCCACGTCGGACTCGGCCGCAATACGAGTGTACGCCTCTCGCTGATCGGCTACGACCTCTGGTCCGCAACTGCCTACAAGGGGCTCGACCCACAGGCCGACGAATTTGGCGGGGAACAAGCAGGCGTCAGCTTCGAATCCGTGCCGTATCCCCCTGCGCGGAGCTACTATCTGGGGCTACATCTTGGCCTCTAGCGAGCTGACATGCCTCACAAGGCGATACTCGGAGCGCTCACGCCACCCTTACTGGCCCGCAGCTGAGCGCAAGACGGCCGCCTTTCCTATGGCGCCTCGATCGCGAGCGGCACAATGGTCTCGCCCCAGTGCAGATCCAGCTCGGCGCGCGTGCTGTCAGCGAGCGGAAAGTAGAACGCGAGCGTCTCCATGTGGGGCCCGGCGCGCGGGGTGGCTTGTACGCGCAGTGCGTCCTGGCCTTCGGGATACGGGATGTGAAACACGTTGGCCGCTCGACTGAAGATGACCGTCCACTGCGCCGTGTCCGGGATGGCCCAGAGACTGTATTTCCCCGCCGGCAGCACGGAGCCGTTGACGCGGATATCCCGAGTGGCCTCGAACGTCGTCGCCTGATCGGCCCCCGGGCACCAGACGTGGCCCCAGGCGACAATCCCGCCGAACAGTCGTCGGCCGCGCGCCACCGGTCGGTTGTAGACGACCGTGATCTGCGTGTGCGCCACCGTTTGGCTCACGCTGCCATGCTCACTCGGCGGGATCTCTTGGCTGCGAGCACTCTGCCACACGAGCGCGGTCGCCAGGCAAACGCCCGCGAGCACACGCGGACTCATGACCCCCACCCGGCCACCCGGCGAGCGCGTGCTGGAGGTCCCCAAGTCGCGACCCTGATAGGTCAAGTTGCACCCCCGATCGTGCGGTCCATGATCGTCGTGCCGCGTGAACACGCGTGCAGAGCAGATAATAACTGAATCAGGACAAACCACTCGAAGGCAGCGGATCCGCTGCGGACGACGCGGCCGCCTGAGTCCCGACGCCAGTCAAGAGAACGAGCGACGCGGCACCAGTAATGGAGGCGAGCGCAAGCCAGAATGGCGCCGCGAAACCCCACCATTCGGCGGCTACGCCCGCGAGCGCCGAGCTCCCAGCCACGAACACGTCGTAGAACGCGTTGAGCGCCGCGAGCGCGGCGGCACGCTCCGACGCACGGACCTGGCCGACCACGACCACCGCGAGCGCGGGCCAGGGCAGCGAGTATCCCAACCCGACGAGGAAGGAAGCGGCCAGGTCGATGAGTTGGTTACTGCTGATCGCGATCGCGAAAAGTCCGATCGCAAGGCACGCGTAGCCCGCCAACAGACTCCGTCGTGGTCCTTGGCGATCGGGCACGCCGCCCAGAGCGACCCGCCCGAAGAGTACCGCGAGCGCGAAGAGGGAGAATGCCCACGTCGCGCCCTGGCCACGGTGACGAAGCAGCAAGATCAAGAACCCCGCCATCGCGGCGTACGCGACGTTGCCCAGCCCGAGCAGGATGCCCGGCGCGAGCACCGGACGTGGGAACCAGCGCGACGGCTCATCGTGATCCGGACGCACTTCCTCCCGCATGGCGAGGACGATTGCGATCACCACGACAGATGACGCGGTGAGCAGGAGCGCGACCCGCTGCATGCTCCCGAGCACCTGGCCGATCGCAGGACCGAGCGAGAGACCGCCCCACATGGCTGATGACAGGAAGCCTACCGCCTGCGCGCGGCGATTGGCCGGCGCGATGTCGACCACCCATGCCACCGTCGCAGTAACCAGGAATCCCTCACCGAGCCCGTGCAGCATCCGCCCGACCGCCATCACGATCAGACCGAAGACCGGCAGATAAAGGATGCCCGCCGCCGCGCAGAAGCCCATCCCCACCAGCAATGTGATGCGCCGACCCTGCCGCTCGGCGGTCTTGCCAGCGATCAGCCGGCCGGGCAGCGCGAACCCGGATGAGAGGCCGATCAGCAAGCCCGTGAGAAACGTCGAGGCACCGACCTCCTCGTGCAGATAGACAGGCAACAACGGAATCACGGCGCCGAAGCCGAGCATTCCGACAAACACGGTGCCGACGATACGCCAGATCTTGAAGCTCATGACAACGCTGGTGGTTGGTGGTTGGTGGTTGGTGGGGAACTCGCAGGGTCAGTGGCTGTGACGAGCGATCCGTGACTCTAGACGAGAGGTCACGCCGGGCACCCCGATAGAGCCATCAGCCACCAGCCACCCGTCACTGTCACAGCCGTCGGCATCGGACTCGACTGTGCGGCCCGGGCGCAAGGATATCGCCGTGTCGCGACGCAGCCTAGCGGCCATCTTGACACGGCGATCGTTCGCCGAGATACTGGACGGCTCCTCGGCGCGGCCGTCCGCGACATCCGGGATGGCGGTCCCACAGTTTGGGACACCCGCCGGCGGTCTCGGCGCAAATCCGCTCCATCCACCCTTCGCGAACCCGAATCCTTCGGTTTCTTCACACAGTTGTCCCACCCCCTGCTTCGAGGATTCACCATGGTATCTCTCCATCGGGCTCGCCGTTGGATGCGACCCAAAGGCGGCACGCCGACAGTGGCGGTGTCGCTCGCACTAGCCGCACTGAGCGCGGCCGCGTGTGCACACCCCAATTCGTCGGTCGGCAGCGCCAGCCCCGCGAACACAGCCGACAAGGCCAACGTGGCGGAAGCCGTCACCTGTAACGCGGGGAACAACAACTGCGATCGGGCCTCGATCGAGCCAATGCCCGACCCGCGGGTCGGACTCAAGGCCGGAGGGTGGGACGCCGGACAAGCCGAATGGAACATGCACCTGGTTGCCAACGGCCGGACGCCGGAAGGCTTCGTCGGAAAGACGAACTCGGATCTGGCCTTCCTCGGAAATTACGTGATCCAGGGCAACTACCAGGGCTTCCTGGTATGGGACATCTCGAATCCCACGCAGCCGACGCTCAAGACCGCATACGTCTGCCCCGCGTCGCAGAGCGACGTGTCGGTGTACAAGAACCTGATGTTCGAGTCGTCCGAAGCGCCGACGGCGCGTCTCGACTGCGGTGCGGATGCGCCCAAGGATACCGTTAGCTTGGCTCGGATCCGTGGCGTCCGTATCTGGGACATCAGCGACATCGAGCACCCGAAGAACATCGCCAACGTCCAGACGTGCCGCGGGTCGCACACGCACACGCTACTGGTCGATCCGAAGGACCCGGACGACGTCTACATCTATATCTCGGGATCCGCGGGGGTTCGTTCCCCGAGCGAGCTCGCCGGCTGCGTCAGTGCGGATCCCGAGCCAGGACCCCAACTCGGCCAAGTTCCGGATCGAGGTCATCAAGGTCCCGCTCGCGCATCCCGAGCAAGCGGCGATCGTGAGCTCGCCGCGCATCTTCGAGGGACTGGGGCAAGAGGCAACGCACGGCCAAGCGCCGCAGGATGCCGCCGACGTGGCCGCAGCCCGTGCCAACGGCGGGTTCGTCGTGAACATTGGGGGCGGAGTCCCGATGATCGCGCCAGCAGCGATGACTGCTCCGCTACTGGATAGCATCGTCAAAGCCCGTGGCGGAACAGGCGCACCGACGGGGGCCGACAGCGCGGCGCTCCGGCAGAACCTGCAGAGCATCATCAGCGCGCGGTTCGGGTCCGGGCCACGCGTACTTGGCACGAGCTGCCACGACATCACCGTGTATCCGCAGATTGGCCTGGCGGGCGGCGCATGCCAGGGTCACGGACTCCTGCTCGACATCAGCGACCCCGCACATCCAGTGCGCATCGACGCTGCGGCCGACTCCAACTTCGCTTTCTGGCACTCGGCGACCCTGAACAACGACGGTAGCAAGATCCTCTTCTCTGACGAGTGGGGCGGCGGGAGCGCACCGAAGTGCCGCGCGACCGATCCTCGGGACTGGGGCGCGGACGCGATCTTCACGATCGAGAATCGGAAGATGGTCTTCCAGGGTTACTACAAGCTGCCCGCGCCGCAGACCGAGCAGGAGAACTGTGTGGCGCACAACGGCTCGCTCATTCCGATCCCTGGCCGCGATATCATGGTGCAGGCCTGGTACCAAGGGGGCGTGTCGGTGTTCGATTGGACCGATCCCAAGCACCCGACAGAGATCGCGTACTTCGACCGCGGCCCGGTTGACGGGACGCGCCTGGTCATGGGCGGCAGCTGGTCGGCGTACTGGTACAACGGCTACGTCATCAGCTCCGAGATCTACCGGGGCCTCGACGTGCTCGAGCTCAAGCCCAGCGCCCTTCTCTCCCAGAACGAGATCGACGCGGCCAAGAGCGTCCACTTCGACGAGTTCAACACGCAGGGGCAGCCGGCGCTCGTCTGGCCTACGACGTTCGCACTGGCACGCGCCTACGTGGATCAGCTCGAGCGGTCGCATGGCCTGAGCGCCGACCAGATCTCGGCGGCTCGCAGCACACTCGCGAGTGCGGAGCGCGCGAGCGGGACGGATCGACAGACCGCGCTCACGCAGCTGGCTACGCAACTGGACGGTGACGCACAGGGCTCGCAGGACGCGAACAAAGTGCACACGCTGGCCACGACCGTCCGCAATCTCGCTACCAGCTGACGTTCGGCTCCCAAGTTGATCGAACGCCGGTGTGGCATCGCAGTCGCCACACCGGCGTTCTGTCATCGGGCGTGTGGACGGCGTGGATACGCGGCGGCGGCCCTAAAGGCCGCCGGCGATTTGGCTGCGTGCGGGCAAGACCACCGACGTCGCATGCACAGGTCGTGCTCGTCAATCCGAGCGGTTGGGGATTGGGGGTTGGGGAAGGGTCGGACGGTGCGGGACGCGAACGACCGCTTCACCGTCCGCATGTGATCGGTCGCGGATGCGTGCAGACGCCGCCGCCCGGTTGCGCCGCATGCGACCCGGACCGTGGCCTCACGCGATGTACCGTCACGTGCCGCGGATGTCGGGCCTACACGTGGGACGGGAAACGGGCGACGCAGGCGTCGCCCCTACATGTTGACGATGGTGGATCTCGACGATGTGGCGATCGATGACGGCCCATTGACGAGGGAAGGTCACGATCCTCGGCGATGACCCTGCGCGGTACGTCCCACCCGAGGCGTGAACGACGTTCGATCCGATTGCGGGGGTACGACTACCGCGGGCAAGGCGCCTATTTCATCACGATCTGCACGTATCGGCGTGGAACCATCCTCGGCGACGTCAAGAATGATGCCGTGTGTCTCAATGCCATCGGACGTCTGGTCGCTAAATCCTGGCTCGACCTACCGAGGCATCATAGAGACATCCTGTTGGATGATTGGGTCGTGATGCCGGATCACGTGCACGGGATCATCGCCTTGAGACCCGACGGATTCGCTCACGCGGATGACGCGACACGAGCGGGGCCGGGGCGTCGCTCTATCGGATCCATCGTAGGATCTTTCAAGTCCGCGGTCGTCCGACGCATCAACGCATGGCGCCGAACGCCCGGCCCTCGATTGTGGCAACGCGGATATTATGAGCGCATCATCCGCGACGGTGCCCACCTCGAACGTGTGCGGCGATACATCCGCAACAATCCCCGCCGATGGTCCCCGCCGACGGCCGACTACGTGTAACGCGGATGCCCGCGCGACGTCGCATCGCCAACATGTAGGGGCGACGCCTGCGTCGCCCGAACGCGTATGCCCGACATCCATTCGAGCGCGGGTCCAACGTGAAGGTCCCGCGTCCGCGTCACATGCAGGTCAGAGGTACCGTGATGTCCGCACCAACCGGGGCGGCCAACGGGTAACGCCGCACCGCCCGTCCCCAGTCAACATGGAACCGCGGCGTCCGCATCGACCTCCACCGTCAACATGTAGGGGCAACGCCTGCGTCGCCCGGTCCCGGCCCCACGTGTACGCCGACATCCACGCCACGTCCCAACCCAACGCCCAACGCAATTGCATAGCAGACTGCCGCGATCACCAGCACGGCAGTGAAGCCCACGGCCATACCCAGGATCATCGCTGCGACCGAGCCGATGACGGTAAAGAAGCCGTTGACGCCCCAAGCCCACGGAACGATCGGCGCCGCATCGGCGGAAGCGACGCGCAGGCCGGTGGGGAACGGCATGCCGAGGGCGACGCCTAGCGGTGCGATCAGGAGTACCGCGACCACCACCCGCTCCCCAAGCGGAAGGTCCAGGGCGCGGGAGCAAACGATCGGACCCACCACCGCGGTGGCGACGACCAACCCAATTGCAATCACGAGAATCCACTGTAGGGCATCACCGGGTGCGTCGCGGACGCGGTCAGCGAGGCCTGAGCCGATGCCGGTGAAGATCAGCAGCCCGGCGAGGACGGCCGCCAGCGCATAGACGGGAGCACCGAGGAAAAGCGTGAAGCGCTCGAGGAGCGCGATCTCGGCGAAGATGAAGCCCATGCCCAGCGCACCGAAGTAGACGAGGTAACGCCAGCGGTTCGGCACGGCGAGGCCTTGTCGAGCAAAGCGCGCGAGCGGCAGCAGGATCAAGATGCCCGCGACGAGGACGGCCTGCGCCAACAGCACGAGCAAGCTGACTTCGGCGACGGGTCGATCTTCGAGCGCGAGGCGCCCGAGACGGCGCTGGCTGAAGACGTCGCGAATGGCTCCGAGGCCGATGTGTGACCATCGGACATGTTGGTTGAAGAACGGGCGATCGTCGGTCGCCGGTTGGAGCTCGACCGGTGTGGCGCGGTAGACCGTGCGCACGTCGGGAGCACGGACCAGCGAGTCGTAGATCGTGCGAGCCCCGATGCCGAATGGCGTGTACAGCATCTCCATCCCCGCGGGACCTGTTCCATCGGGCGTAGCGCGGAGGCGGCGCACGACCTCGGCCACCTCCGCCTGCGTGAAGGGCGACTTCTTGAACAGAAACCCAGCCATGAACGCACCATGTCCCACTCTGGCCAGCAGCGTGTCCTTCTGCCGGAAGGCCACGAGATGGTCGGCCACGCTCCCGAGGCCGCGATCGGCGAAGAGCGCGCGCGCCGTGGCGAAGAGGCGCGGGATCTGCCCTTCCGGACGGGTAAACAGAATCACCCCATCGGGCTTGAGGTGCGCGAAGTAGTCCTCGAACGCTTCCAGTGTGAGCACGTAGTTCTCGGCCAGGCTCAGCGCTCCCGACGCCACGGCCGCATTACTGATGGTGTGCGTCGAAACGATCACGTCGTACGCGTCGTGCGACCGTCGGACGAAGCTGCGTGCTTCGTCGTTGATGAGGGTCACGCCGGGTTGAGTGAACAGGTCTCCCCAGTAGTCGCGCATGCGCCGCGTAACGACATCGACAATGATCGGGTTGAGCTCGACCGCGGTGATCGACGACGCGCCGTAGCGGAGGCCATCGAGGACGTCCGGCCCAGCGCCCGCCCCGATGACCAGCACACGGGGTGTGGTCTGGCCGACGTAGGCGATCCCGGTATCGAAGTCCGTGCTGTCCGGGGGTTGCTCGAGATAGTGCGCCACACTCGGCCGCATGTCATCGAGGCTGGTTCCCGCCGTGCCGGCGTCGAAGACCAGCTCACGATTGGTGCGCGCCCGGTCAGGTGGGTCGTTCGGGCGCCTCGTAGACGTCGATGCGCGAGAAGGTATTCCAAGCCGTGTAGAGCGGTGCGTGCTTGGGCGCTCCTTTGCTTGGCGCGATGGCGACCGGCAGCGCGCGGTCGGCGACGGAGGCCAAGACCACGGCCCCGGCGGCCGCGACCAAGCCAACCGCCGCGAGTCGCCGAACGCGACCGAGGCCGAAAGCGGCGGCCGACAGGAATCCGCAAGCGGCGGCGATGACGACCGATCCCGATCCGCCAAAGCGCGGCATGACGAGGGCGATCGCGGCGCAGCCGGTGCCCGCCCCCAGGAGGTCGAAGGCGTACAGGCGATTGACATCCTGTGTTGCCCGCGTGAGGAGCAGGGCGATCGCACATCCCGAACAGAAGAACGGCACCGCGGCGACCAGGTAGTAGGCGGCCATGAAGAGGAATTGCCGTCGGTCCGTGGCCAGGGCGAACGGATCGAACGGGATGTGTTGCATGAGCCAGAAGCTGGCAATGGTGAGGGCGCCAAACGCGAGAGACAGCACGGCGAGCGCCTCATCGAGTCCGACTTGCTCCCGCAGTGTAGTGAAGACGGCGAGAGAGACGCCGGCTGCGCCGAAACCGAGCAGCGCGGTCGAGATGACGAGGAAGCCGAAGTGGTACCACAGCGCCACCGACAACACCCGTGTCAGCGCCAGCTCGAGCAAGAGCGTGGCGAAGGACAGCAGGAAGATGCCCGCCAGGGTGTGACGCTGAACTCGCATCGCCTTTATCCCCGCTTCCTCAGTTATCGCGCGAAATGGGTCGCCTTACTTGATCGGCCGTGGGCCGTAACCCTGGTCGGCGGGTCGCACAACCTTTACTTGCCCCACTTCGCCATCCGTGTTTGCGAACTGCTTGCGGTAGAATCGCTCGGCCACGTCCTGGACGGACCCTTGGTCGCCCGCGGACGGCGACGTCGGCTCTTCGGCGCGACCGAACCGGCTCCTCAACCCGTCGATCTTCCGCGCGAGCCATCCTTGTCCCGATGGCGCTGGCGCGGCCGCAGGCGGTGCGCTGCTCTCGCCGCTGGCTGCGGGTGGTGGAGTGGGTTCATTTGCTTCGACGACCGGTGCGTAGCGTCCCGTTCCGTCGGTCGTGAGTGGCTTCGATCCCTCGGCCGAGCGCTGCGCGTTGCCCAGGAAGTCCTGGATCATATCCTCGACGGTTTGAGGACCGCCGGCCGCGGCCGGCTTGATCGCGCCGCTGGAGGCGTCGGCGGTGTCGGCGGCCTTTGCCGCGGCGTTGGTCGCGTCGGTCGCGTCGGCCGCAGCCGCGGTGGCACCCGCGGTATCGGCGGCAGCGGCCGCGGCATCGCCGGCGGCTACCGGTCCGCCGGCCGCGCCAGCTCCGACGAGTACGGGTGCGATGTTGGTGGCAGCGCGCGCGGTGGCTTCGATTGGGTTGTCCAACCATCGTTGCCAGCCACCGCCTTCCTTCTCGTCGCCGGGGGCGACGACGCCTTTGCCGACCGCGCCCATGTACGTGGCGTCGTCGTCCGACTGTTGCAGCGGATTGAGATGATGGGCGAGATCGCCCCAGCTATCGCCGTACTGGCCGCCGCCGTGGACTGCAAGATCGTAGGCCCCATGAATGCCCTTGAGGGTCGTGCCAACAAATGGGATGGCGCTGGGCCCGTGCTCGAGCATACCCTCCACGCCACCGGCCGTATCCAGCGGGTGCGCGATGGCTCCGCCCACGCCCGATGCCAGGTCGCCCGCTCCCTTGACCGCGCCGCCGGTAACGTCAACCATCGCATTTTCGGCCCATGCAGCGCCCTGCGCGAGCTGCGAGACGACGGGGATCCCCTGTGCGGCGTCCACCATTGTGTCCATGCCGGCACTCGTCTCGTCCTCCACCCAGTCGACGCCCTTGTTCAGCGTGTTGGCCATACCGCGGAAATCCGTGGCCTTCTCGTATCCCGTGTAAAGCGCGCTCCCGGCCGACTCCGCACCGCTGACCACGGCGCTCCCCGCCGACTCTATACCACTACCGACGGTCGAAGCGGCGTCCGTCACGTCGTCCCACGCATCTCCCAAGCCCCAACGCTGAACGACGGCGCCGCTGCTGGGACCTACCGAATCGGCGAGTGTGCCTATGCCTTCCGTGGAGGCGGCATCGCCCGCGGTGATGGTCTCGGTGACGCGCTCCGCCGCTAATTCGGAGGGGTCGCGCGCATCGATGATGCGTCCAGGCTCAATGTCGGCGGCGGTCGTCCGTTCGGATTGTTGCACCACGTGCGTGAGCTCGTGGGCCAGGACACGCGCGCCGTCGCTGGTCTCGGGAGCATAGTTCCCTTGGGCGAAGACGACGTCTCGTCCCATGGTGTACGCGCGCGCGGCGAGCTCCTGGGCGGCGCTCTGCGCCTCTCCATCGTGATGGATACGGACGTTGCGAAAGTCGTGGCCGAACTGCGCCTCGAGCGGCAGCCGAACGTTGTCGCGCATGGGCTCACCCGCCGAGCGCGTGCCGCGGCGCGCCGTCTCGACGACGGGTGACCGGTGCTGCTCGTGGCGCTCCGCGGGTATCCGGTGACGCTCGCGTCTCATTGGTCGGTCCTGGTGTGAGTGCGCACCTGCCGACGGGTCAATCCCTGCCACACCAGCGCCGATCAATCTACAGCCGAGGAGGCGGACGCGTACAGCTACCACCGCCCACCAACCAAGTGCGCGATCCTAGCCAAACACGCGCCGGCTCTCTGCACGGCAGTTGGTGCCGTCAGTGGGACTGGAGCCGGGTGACACCCACACGTTGCCCTCTGGCAATCCGGTCCGCTAACGTTGCGAGTTGGCTCGCCGGCGTGCGCGTGGTGGGAGCACTCGAACGCACGCATCCCGTGCATGTTTCCCGCGTGCCCACAGCAGGAAGCCACCCACGAACGCATTTGCGTTGTTCCCACGGCGGCAGCCTTTGGGCAGTCTCTTGAGCATCTTCGCGTTCCCGCCGCCCAGCACGATGTCAGTGGGCTCCAATGCGGCGCCGACGCGTGCCACCACGTCGAACACGTACTTACGCCATTTTTTCTTTCCGAAAGCGCTCGCGGCCGCGCAGACCGACATAGTCCTCGTATGTGTGCTTGCGATAGGGCAGGTGGGCAAGCTCCATCGACTCCGGAATGCCATCGTCGATCATGGCAGAGCCGAGGCCCGTCCCCAGGCCAAGGAACAACATCCGGCCGCCGCGATAGCTCCCGAGCGCTTGCATCGTGGCGTCGTTGATCACCGCGACCGGACAGCCAAAGGCCTTCTTGAAGTCGAAGCCCACCCAGCCCGGAGCGAGGTTGTGCGGGTCGTGCAGGATCCGGCCATGCACGACGGGCCCCGGATATCCCAACGAGACGACGTCATACTGCCAATCCGCCGCCATGCGCTTGATGCAGGCCACCATGGCATTGGCCGTCATCTTCGGGCCCGATGGGAACTTCCGCGGTCCCTTGGCGCCCTGGACCAGCATCTTCACATGCGTGCCGCCGACATCGACGGCCAGCACCTTCGGGTGGCGCCGCCGCCGCGCATATAGTCGCCCGCCGCCGCCGGGGCGATAGGAGGACGTCATGTCGAGTCGCTGCCCAGTGTGTACCCGTGGAGTCGTCGATCAAATACAGGGACGACTAAGGATCGTGCGGCGTTCCCGGTGGTTATCGGCGCCGAGGTAGAACTCGGATACGGCCCGCGATGAAATTGGCGGCATCCCGGGTGATCGTATCACGGGAGGGCCCGGGTTGGACCTACCGGAGCGCCGGCACGTTCGGACCACTCGGACCGCCATCGCAGACCAGAGTCACGGAGCAGCGTCGTCATCGCCCGGCGTGCACGGCCGATCTCGCGGCTCGTAATTAGCTCGGAGAAACCTGAGAGGCGCGGGCCGGAATCGAACCGGCGAATAGCGGTTTTGCAGACCGCTGCCTTACCACTTGGCTACCGCGCCAGCATGTGTTGCAACTACGAAACTTAGTACCACCCCGACCTACTACTACCGCACCGTTTGAACAGCCCGGTGGACAGTTCGGTACCGAATTCTAGCTCGCTGCCGCCTTCCGTCGCGAGCGGGCGACGGGTGCAACCAACGTCTTGAGGTGCGCCGCGACCAGGTGCGTGTAGCCCATCGTGGTCGCGAGGTTGGCATGCCCCATCGCTTCCTTCACGAGCACCGGCGAGTGTCCCTGCTCCAGCCAGGTCGTCACGCGGCGGTGCCGCAGATCATGCTGACGGAGTGCCGCCGGCAATTTCGCACGCTTGACGGCGTTTTTGAAGCCGACGCTGCCGCACGGCGTAGTTGAACATGTGGTGCAGCACGGCTCGATCCTTGGCAATCGTGCGATTGCTTACCGGGTTCTTCCCGCTAATGCGGTGCGCGCGGCGCCAGGTGAGATACGCGTGAACGTGCGGGGGAAACCCGCGCGGATTCGAGCGCCGCTCCGGCATGAGGACTTGCCCATCGTCAGCGCAATCGAGCCCGCAGTGTAGTCCCGTGCGCGCGACGACGGATGGCGGTCCAGCGTTTAGCCACCGCTGCACGAAGCGACGGGTATTTAATACGCGCGATCCAGCCCTGCATAGCCTTGTCGTGGACCACGCCTCGGATCGCGAGTTCCGGCAGATGGCTAAATCGTCGGCCCCGGCGCGCCGACAGATAGAGCGTGTCGAACAATGCCTTCGTCGCGGTCGCCAACTCGAAGCGCCCGTAAGCGTCTCCAGGCTCGTAGCCACCAATGAGTTCAGGCTGGATCTGATGAAACTCGAAGTCGCCGACCGGGGTATGGACTGCCTCGTGCTGCTCGGTGACGGCGATCTGGATTGCGGTTGGGATCTGCGAGAGGATGCCATGCAGGTGAAGTGCAGAGAGGAACGAGACGTATCCGACCGATGCCCGCGCCTGCGTCGCCGAGGATCGGACCAGCAAAAACGGCACGACTGCGTACGGGGAGAAGTCCGCATGCCGCGTGTCAGCCCACAGGCCGCGCACGAGCCTAATGACCAGTCCGCGCTTCCTCAGTTGAGCCAGCGCGCGAGACGCGGCGTCCGATGACACCCCGGCGGCGGCCGCTGCGTCCGTCGTCGTGAAAATCGGCGCGCGAGGGGTGACATCACGAAGTACCATCGGGCCTACCCGGCTCATAGATAGCGTCCTTCCTGGCCTCGCTCTCATCGAGGGAGTTAGCGCTTTAGGCTTTCGATGAAGATCGCAACGTGCAGTTGCGTATCGTCCCAATTCGCGGTGTGAGTGCTGCGTGTTCCCGGCGGGAGAAACTCGGCGACCTGGTCCTTAAACTCGCCGACCGAGATCTGAAAGGTTCGCGTGAAAGCATCGGCGAGGACCCTGTCCGAGAGATGCCCTCGGAGCAACTCGACATCTACCGCAGGCAGGCGCTCGTCAAGCTTCGGACTGAGGAGCACATTCAGATCGAACACGTCGCGTGCCTGCACCTCGCCCCGCAGTGCAAGAGCTTTGATCTTCTGGAGTACTGCCGCCGTGCGGCCGTAGTGTCCGACCTCCGGGTAGGTCGTTCCGACGTCCCTGTAAGGATCAACAATTTCTGCCAACGGTCGGGCGAGAGTCGCCCACGTCGCGGGCGCGTCACTACGGTACGACACCTCTATCTTTGTGGGATACCGGACACCTCCGGCGAAAAGCCCGAGCTTGTACCTGAGGACCGTGTCGGTGTCCTTTGCCGGTCTGTCTGGCAGGTCCAGGTCCCGGATCCCGAGACGGAGCAACTCGCGCCGGATCGCTGGACCGTGCAGGATTTTCGGCAGCGAGGCTTTCAGCCGTTGCCGGAGTCGCGGAGCCGCGTCCAGGTCCATGTCCTCGGAGTACCTCTCGCTGCCGTAATAGAAGCGGAGGTTAACGCCACCCTTGACGCGCAAGTCGAGTCCGAAGCCAGGCGCTAGGTGCTGGAGCACCAAGCAGTGGAACGCCTCGCGTACCTGCACTGGGTCGAGGGTCATGGAAAGCAATATACTGCCCAACTAGCCGTTACTGCTAGTTGGGCAGTATAAGTTATGGACAATGCCGAGCTAAAGTCGTTTGATGGGGAGCGCCTTACGCAACACGAAATAAAACCCAACGGACAAGAGAGCGGCGAGGTTCACCAGAGGCGGGAGAAACTGGGTGAACGCGTCCGTCTGCGACACGATGCCCAGCCAAACTGTGCTGAGTACGCCTGCGAGCGCGAGCATCACTAGGTACGCAAATGCGCTTGATGCCAAGCGGAACGCGTAAGTCTTGGGTCGATCGCGGGCTGGCCTCGCCCACGTTAGCAAAGATGCCAGGACGGCTCCGCACCAGAGAAGCAGCACGTACGGCACCAGCATTTTGCGAACCGGAAGTTTGAAAAGGAAAGCAGCAACTCCGACGGCAATGCCAGCGCCAACGGCATGAGCGACGAGTATCGTAACGGTGGACCTAATGAGATTTCGCGCAGCGAGAACTTGGTCCGCCGCGTTCGCGTGGTTCGCCGGATTCGTGCTCATTGCAATCCCTCCTCGCAATGTTTGGCACCCTTCCCCAGAAACGACGCCGCCGTGGCACGGGTTCGAACACTCGCCCGGTCCTGCCGTCTAGTGTGGGCGCAAAAGTGGGGTGAGATTCCATTTGTCGGCAACCACCGTGCGGGTAGGTACCGCTCGTGCCACCAGACGGTGCCGAACTAGGAGGCATCGCGTGACCACGCCGTTCGTCCGCAAGCTCTGGCAGCCAGGCACCGACGTCTCTGGCCGAAAGAGCCCACTGCCCGCGTCGGCGCTGGGCCGTGGCCTGGTAGCCATCCTGCTCTTTCTCAGCCATGCTGCGGGGATGGCGGTCGTTTTGGTGCCGATCAGCCTTGCACTCCATGTGCCCGCACGCCGCTGGCTGGTGGCCTATGCTGCGCTCAACACGTGCGCAATCGTATTGGTGCCGGGGATATTTTGGGCGTGGGCGGGATGGGACCGGCCCAACGGGTACGCGCGGCGCATGGGCATCACCATGTTCGTCTTCATGCAGCTCATGATCGTAGCCCTCGGTGTCAGCGGGATTGAGGTCGGCCTTCTCACACGATCGGACATGCTGAGCGGGCTGCCGTTCATGATGGGCGCGGTCGCCGTCATCGGGATTGTTTCATACCGCATGATGCTGCGCATGTTTGGGACGGCGAAGGCCGAACAGCGTATCCCGAAGGCCGAGTCGGAGGTCTGAAGCACTAGACTTGGTCTGGCCGCGCGCGCTAGGCGTCGGCTAGCATGGACAAATTCCTGGACAGTTCCGTACCCGAACCGACGCGGATATACGCAACGCGGCGCTGACCGGTCTTCGCATCAGCGCCGGAATAGCAACGACTTACAGGTTCGCTGCAGTCTGACGCAGGCGACCGAGTGGAATTTGCAGACCGCTGCCTTACCACTTGGCTACCGCGCCGAACGAGGAGGAATAATAATAAGCGGCCGACCTTGGGCCGATAGGAACCCGCGTCCCCGGACAAAGCGGCACTCTCGCACCGCACGCACGTGCGCCGTTCCGCCCACGATGATGGCCGCGCAATGGAGGCCCGTTGGGACGCGCAATGCTTGCCGCACCGGGTAGGGGCGACGTCATGCGTCGCCCGTGGCCTGCGTCGGGGTAACCGGCGTCGCACATCCGGCTGGCCGGGATTCCCTCACCAACATACGAACGCCCGCCCCGCCCTTGCTCCCCGACACGTCGGCACCGTCACCGCCATCGTGGTCGAGAACCGACGCGCCGGGGGAAAGACTCATGACATCGCGCCGCTTTTTCGGTAGCTTGAACTCGCGATGCGGGACTGCACGGTCCTCCTACAGCGTGCGCTGGCGCGTGATCTCGCCACCTCGAGAGACGCGCAGGCGGAGGCCGTGCGCTCCACGGCGCTCGTGAAGACCATGGGGACCGGGTCCGGGGCAACAACGGCCACCGGCGCGGCGTCGGGGAGTGTGGGAGCCCTTGGCGCGTCGAGCGCCTCGGGATGAACGTCCCCAGTCTCTTCATCCGGCGTCCAGTCATGACGACGCTCGTCATGCTGGGCGTCTTGGTCTTTGGGATGATCGCGTACACGAAGTTGCCCGTGAGCGATCTGCCCACAGTCGACTACCCCACGATCAACGTCCGCGCGACGCTGCCCGGGGCGAGTCCGGAGACGATGGCGGCGGCCGTCGCGACGCCGCTCGAGAAGCAGTTCTCGACGATCGCGGGCATCGACAACATGACCTCGTCCAGTATCCTGGGGTCGACGTCGATCACCGTCCAGTTCAACATCGATCGCAACATCAACGCGGCGGCCCAGGACATCGAGGCAGGGATCTCGCAGGCGCTGGTCCACCTGCCGACTGGGATCATCCCGCCGTCGTTCTTCCGTCAGAATCCGGCGGCTGCGCCGGTGCTGTTCATGGTGTTGACGTCCAAGGTCGAGCCGCTGTCGGTGATCGACGAGGTCGGCGAGACCACCATCGCGCAACGCATCTCCATGGTCGATGGGGTGTCGGAGGTCAGCGTCTGGGGGCAGCAGAAGTACGCAGTGCGCATCGGGCTAAACCCACAGGCGCTGGCGGCGCGCGGGATCGGCGTCGACCAGGTTACCGCGGCCGTGAACGCGCAGAACGTCAACCTGCCGACCGGCATCATGTGGGGGACCAATCAGGCCATCACGGTCCAGGCCACGGGAAACCTCTACAACGCCGCCCAGTTCCAGACGGTCATCGTCGCCTATCGCAATAGCGCGCCCGTGTACCTGCGCGACGTGGCGAACGTGACGGACGACGTGCAGAACAACCGGACGATCTCCTGGTACAACAACCAGCTCGGCATCATGCTGGCGGTCATGCGCCAGCCCGGGACGAACACCGTCGCGGTGACGCGCGACGTGCAGAACGTCCTCGATGAGATCCGCGGCCAGATCCCGCCCGACATCAGTCTGATCGTGGTCGAGGACCGTGCGGACTATATCGAGCGCGGCGTGCACGACGTGAAGTTCGCGTTCGTCGTCGCACTCGTGCTCGTGGTGCTGGTGATCTTCGTCTTTCTCCGCAACATCTCCGCGACGATCATCCCGAGCCTCGCCCTGCCGATGTCCATCATCGGCACCTTCTCGGTGATGTACCTGCTCAACTACAGCATCGACAACCTCTCCCTCATGGCGCTCACCCTCGCCGTGGGCTTTGTCGTCGATGATGCCATCGTCGTGCTCGAGAACATCGTCCGCCACATGGAGATGGGCAAGCCGCGCATGCAGGCGGCCCTCGATGGCGCCGCCGAGGTGGGTTCCACCATCGTCACCATGACGACCTCGCTCTCGGCCGTCTTCATCCCGATCATGTTCATGGGAGGACTCATCGGGATGCTGTTCCACGAGTTCGGCGTCACGATCGCCGTGGCGATCCTGGTCTCCGGCTGCGTGTCGCTGACGCTCACGCCGATGCTCTGCAGCCGGTTCCTCAGTCCCGTCAAGGACGCCAGCCACGGGCGGCTCTACCGCTGGTCGGAGCAGGCGTTCAACGCCGCGCTGCACGGCTACGAGCGCAGTCTCGTGTGGATGATGCGCCGCCGGCCCCTCATGCTCGGGCTTTCCGCGCTCACGCTGGTCATCATGGTCGTGCTCTTCAGCATCATCCCGAAGGGATTCCTGCCGAGCGACGACACGGGCTGGCTCATAGTGACGACCGAAGGGGCCGAGGGGATCTCCTACGACGCCATCGTGCCGCTCCAGCAGAAAGTTGATGCCATCCTGCTCAAGGACCCGAACATCCAGTCGATCCTGCCCTCGGTCGGCTCGCAGGGCTCGGCCAACCAGGGTCGCGTCTTCGCCTTCCTGAAGCCACTCGGGAAGGGACCACACGATCGGCGTGTGAGCACTGACGCAGCCGTCGCAGAGCTTATGCGCACGGCCAATACGGTCCCGGGGATCACGACGTTCATCCAGCCCGAGCCGTTGATCCGGATCGGCGGGCGCATGTCGAAGAGCCTCTACCAGTTCACGCTGTACGGACCGGACCTCGGCGCGCTAGACCAGGCGGCTCTCGCCCTGCAGGCGCGATTGCAGCACATGCATCAGCTGGTGGGAGTGACCACCGACCTCCAGGTCAAAAGCCCAACAGTGACGGTCCTCATCGACCGCGACCGTGCTTCGGCGTTGGGGATCACGGCGAGCCAGCTCGAACACACCCTGTACGATGCGTACGGCTCGCGTCAGGTGTCGACCATCTACACGCCGACCAACGAATACTGGGTCGTGATGGAGTCAATGCCGCAGTACGAGCGCGATGAAGCCGACTTGAACCAGCTCTACATTCGCGCGCCGGCTACCGGCAACGTCGTCCCGCTCTCGACGATCGCTCGGCTCCAGCGCACCGTGGGCCCGCTGAGCATCAACCACTCGGGGCAACTGCCGTCGGTCACGATCTCGTTCAACGTGGCACCCAACGTGGCACTGAGCGAGGCGGTGGGGCTGGTCCAGGACCAAGCCCGGCAGGTCCTCAGCCCGACGATCAGCTCGGCCTTCGGCGGCACGGCCGGGGCGTTCCAGTCCTCACAGCAAGGGCTCGTCATCCTGCTCGCGCTCTCATTATTCGTGATTTACGTCGTGCTCGGGATCCTGTACGAGAGCTTCATTCATCCCATTACGATCCTCTCGGGCATTCCCTTCGCCGCCGTCGGCGCGCTCATCGCGCTCCTGGTCACGCACAACGAGCTCAACATCTACGGGTTCGTCGGGATGATCATGCTGATCGGCATCGTGAAGAAGAACGCGATCCTGATGATCGACTTCGCGATCGCGAGCGAGCGCAGCACGCACAAGTCGGCGTCCGAATCGATCGTGGAAGCCGCCAGCATCCGCTTCCGGCCCATCATGATGACCACGGCCGCGGCGATCATGGGCAGCTTGCCGATCGCCATCGGGCTGGGAGCGACCGGCGCCTCGCGCCAGGAGCTGGGCATCGTCGTGGTCGGCGGGCTTGCGATCTCGCAAATCGTCACGCTCTACATGACGCCGGTGTTCTACACTTACCTGGATGATCTCCAGACCTGGCTCGCGCAGAAGATGAGGACCGCAGCGCCCAGTTCGCTTGCGCTGCCGGTCCCGGCTGGCGACTGAATCCATGCCCTCGTTTTGGATCTCGCGCTCTTCATCCTGCGCCCCGTCATGACAACGCTCGTCGTGCTCGGCGTACTGATTTTCGGATGACAGTTGCGAAAACCTTGGGCCACTTCCCGGGCCACTTTCGCAACAACCAGGTGGAAGAACGTGCAAGGGGGTGCGGAAGTTTGGAACGGGCGACGTATGGCGTCGCCCCTACCCGGTACATGACGAGGTGTACCGCCGCCGCGGTTTTGACGCCGACGTGACACACGCAGACATCTCTCCGGGACGGCGCAGGTGGCAGGATCAGCCATCCGCCGAGACCGCGATCCGAACCAACCTCGGGGGTGGGATCACTCGGTCAGGCGCTTCAAGACATAGCGGTTCTTCGATGGAAAGATGAGGATGAGCCGATCGCCATCGAACTAAAGCTCGCTCGGCTCGTCCAGCCCTGCTCCGGACAAGATGGGCTGCTGCTTCTCCTCCGGTCGCACATGAACCTGCACCCATTGCTTGAACACGATGCGGTTCCCCAGTAGTGTGTACGGACCCGCATTGCCATTGGCGTCGTCCATCGGGCCGTCGCCAAGCTTGAACCGGACATTGGCTGAGTAATAGTTCCTGGTGAAGATGAACAAGCCCTGCATGGGGTGCTCGACGCCGTTGACCTCTAGGTCACCGCCTGCCACGGGCCGACCAGTACGTCGTTCGGATCAGGCGGAGCCGCAGCGACAGTAAGTCCGAGCGCAAGCAGGACCACGAATCGTCTAAACCTTCCGTCCTCCCGAAAGCAATAACGTGCGAGCGTCGAGCCGACGACACCATGTGCAGTGTCGCGCCGCTAGGAAAATCAGGCTCTCTGTCGGGCGCGCCGCCATGCGGCGGGTGACAAGCCTAGTCTCTCGTTTGAATGCGCGGCTGAACGCGGCTTCTGAGTCGTAGCCGACCTTGGCTCCGATCGTGGCGATCTTGGTCCCGCTGGTCGCGAGTTGCTCGGCCGCAAGTTGGAGACGCCAGCGGGTGAGGTACTGAATCGGCGAAATGCCGACGAGAGCCGTGAAGCGTTGCGCAAGGACACTGCGCGACGACGCGACCGTTCGCGCCAGGTCAGCGAGCGTCCAGCTGTGGACCGGGCGACTGTGCAACTGCGACAACGCTGGGCCGACGACCGGATCGCTCAAACCGGCGAGCCACCCCGTGCCTCGCGCCGGGGACTCTTCGAGGTAGTGCCGGATGGCTTCGACAAACATGAGCTCTGCCATGCGAGTCAGCATGGTCTCGGCGCCAGCTCGTGCCAGCCGGGACTCTCAAGAATGAGAATCGCCCATTGAAGCGTCCGTCTCGCACCTGGCGTCGAATCCATGCGGACCGTGTCGCCCGCGATGCCTGTTAGCAAGAATTGCGAAAGGCAAGAACGGGCGCGGATGGACAACTCCGTGGACAGTTCTGTACCCGGGACCACGCGACTAGACGCAACGCGGCGCTGACCGGTCATCGCATCAGCGCCGCAAATACAACGACTTACAGAGTCGTGCGGTGTGGCGCGGACGCCCGAGCGGAATTTGCAGACCGCTGCCTTAGCACTTGGTTACCGCGCCGTACGACCGAGGGAATTATAACGCCCGATGCAGGGTGTGCAGTGGCGGTCGATTCACGATACCTGATAACCGGCGGGAGGGTTGACCTATGCGTCGCCCTCTGGTCGCGCGCCCAACTGGACTGAATGCAGGGCGAGCGTAGATTGCCAGATCCGCGCAGAGCACTCATGGGGCGCGACCCGCTATCCCAATGTCAGGGAGCCGCATGAGACGAGGAACCACGGTCGATCCGCCAGTCCGCCATGGGCCCCGACAGGCCGCAAACACGGCCCCATGGTTTTCCTTTCTGCTGCCGACCGCCGACGGCCGACGGCCAACCGATTGTTTTCTCCTGGTATGTCTGCTGTCGCTCGCTACCTGCGGCAAGCCAGCGACGACCACGACGGCCACCGCCACACCATGGACCGACCCCGCGCCCCACAAAAACGCGTTCGTGACCGTGAACGGGATCCGCATGAATTACCTGGACTGGGGCGGGTCGGGACCCGTCCTCATCCTCATTCACGGGGCCGGCGACAACCCGCACGTCTTCGATGATCTGGCACCCGCGTTTACGGACCGTTTCCACGTCATTGCCTACGCGCGGCGCGGGCACGGCGACACCGAGGCGAAAGGCCCCTACAACGTCGCGACACTGACTGAAGATCTCCGCACGTTGATGGACAGTCTCCACATCACGACAGCCGATCTGGCCGGTTGGTCGATGGGCGGCGACGAGATCACGGCGATGGCGGCCACGCATCCACAGCGCGTGCACCGCCTCGTGTACCTCGAGGGCGCATATGATTGGGCCGATCCCAAGTTCAGCACGGCGTTGCAAGCATTTCCCGAGGACTTTAATCCGCCGGCTAGCACGCTCACCTCGCTAGACGCGTTCCGCGACTACCAACAGGCGACGTTCTTCCCGAAGCTCTCCGACATGTCACGGGTTGAAGCCTACGTCCGCGATCTGGTGGTCGATCAGCCGGATGGCCATCTCACGATGCGGATGAGCGACAGCGCCTCGGCGGGTCTCTTACAAGTCTTGCGGAGCGATCATCGCGAGTACACCAAGATCCACGCCCCGGTGCTCGCGATCTACGCCACGACGTTCCTCGATTTGCAACATGGGGACTCGACACAGCGAGCGAAAATTGCAGCTTGGGAAAGGAGCTACATGGCCCCGTTCCGCGCCGCGTCGATGGCCCGTGTGAGGCGCGAAATTCCCGGCATCCAGATCGTGCAAGTGCCGGGCACGCATATGTCCTTTCTCTTCGACTCTCGCGACCGGGTGGTGGCAGCCATGCGCCGCTTCCTCGAAGACTCGACGACGCAGCGCCCGGCGTCTCTTTCGCTCAGGGGAAGTGTCACTGACCGATTGGTTGCGAGCACGCGGGGGCGATCAAACGTGAGCGATCTCCGCGATCCGGTGGCGCGGTGCAGGCGGCGGCCGAGTACCTCGATCATCACCCTGACGGATGTCGAGCACTCGCACCCCCGGACAGGGCCGCCAGCCGCTCAACCACGTCCCGTAAACGGTTAGTGGATCGGCAATCTGGAAGGGTGGGGGTCGAATGCCAATCCCCCGCCATAGAGCGAGTTGAGCATGACGGTGACGGCCGGCGAAGGACTGCCGCCGCCGGCGATCTGCGCCGCGGTGTACTCCAGCAATGTGTGCCCGGAACTGGTGACTACCCACAGGTCGCCGCTGTTGTCGAACGCAATCTGCCACGGAATTGGTATGCCGCCCGGCAGCGTGATGGTCATCGTGGGAAGCGGACTACCACTGGACATCAGCGCACTCTGAGGGAACTCGACGACGGTACTTAGGCCAGCGTCGTTGCCCAGAACCACGGTGGCGTTCGCGACCCACATGTTGCCCTGGTGATCAAACGCGATGGAGATCGGGGTGCCAAGAGATGTGTCAGCAGCACTGAGCGTCACCGATGGCGTGAGATCGCCGCCCGTGGACAGCTGTGCGGGCGTGTACTCGACAACCGTGTTGGCTAGTGAGCTCGCGACCCAGAGATCGCCCTGCGCGTCAAGAGCCATCTGCTCGGGTCCCTGGAGGGCCGGACCGCCGATGGTCACCATCGGCGTCGGGCTGCCGCTCGTCGAGAGTTGGGCCGCGTTATACTCGACAATCGTGTAGGCCTGACCGATCGCTACGTTGTTCGACACCCACAGATTGCCCTGGGCGTCGAAGGTCAGTCCTTGCGTCGCTCTAAGTGCGTTCCCACTGATCGTGACGGCCTCGGACACCACCCCACTCTTCGCGAGAGCCGATCTCGCAACCTCGGTCACCGTGTTGAGCTGATAGTGACCGAGCCAAAGGTTCCCAGCCGTATCGAAAGCCACCGCATCGGCGTCACCAGTCTTCGTCGCCGGATGCGGGATCTGAAGGATCACCGCCGGAGCGGCCACGCCGCTGCCTTGTAGCTCTTCAGGCGTGAAGGCATATGCCAGATTGGTCGTCGTGTCGATATTGCCGACTATCCATACGGCACCAGAGCCGGGGCGGGGCCCATACGACACCGCAGTCGTCGCGGCGGAGCCACTCGCGACGGTAACCGGAGTCTCAGTCACGGCGCCCGTCTCGACCGTCGAAACGAGGAGACCGGTCGTGGTCACCGGAACTGCAGTCACAACGTACGCCCCCGCGCTTAGTCCGGTCAGCGTTTGCGTTGCCGTCAGCGTCCGATTGTATCCGCCAGGACCTGTAATGACGACATTGGGCGTGATGCCGCTCGCCGATGCGATCGTGACGCTGAGGCTACCGGTTGCCGGCGCAACCGCGGACCGGGAGCACGCGATGAGACCGGAAGCGAGAACGCTCGCGCATGACGCGACCGCGAGTCTGAGCGGTTTGCCCGGAACCATGTGGGGTGCCTGAGTCGTTCGAGAGTAGCATAGGGTGCACGCGCCATTACGTACGTCGAAAGGCGAGAACATAGCAGTGGTCCGGAGGTCGGCAAGCCGCGGCGCAGCACTTCGTCTGCCTGGGCGCAGCAAGACGATCGTAAGGACCCGGTGCGCCGGTCAGAGCAGAGAATCCTAGCCTGTCCGCAATCGAACTAACGGCCCCGCAGAACTGTCCCGCCGTTTGCCGTTGAGGCGTGCTAGGCCCTAGGGAGCGCGCGGGTAGTTGGCGCCTCCGTGGCAATGTCCACGGCACAACGCCACACGCCATCGGCGTCCTTCCGCCAGATGGAATAGCCCTGCAGGTGCAGAGTCATCGGTGCGCCCTTGGCCACCGGCACGGTCATCTCGGTGGCTGCACGCATGTAGGCCATCCCGCCGCTCGGTGAGAAGATGGGTTTCTCTGACACCCAACGAATGTTGAACCCGGGCGCCTTCACACTCGCCGTGACGAACGCGCGAATCGCCTGCTTGCCCTCGACGGCGGGCTGCCCAGGCTCGATGACGACCGCGTCGTCGGTCCAGTACGAGATGATCTTCTCGACGTCCTTCCCGGCCGTCGCGGCATCGGCCCATTCAGCGTCGCGCTGCAGCAGTTTCGCGGACTCGGCGGTGGCATCGAATTCCGGCGGCGTCGTTCGCGCGCAAGCACCCAGGAGGAGGGTTGCCGCGACACTGAAGAGCGGGCGAAACGGATGAGGTGGCCGCACAGACCCTCCTTGAGAAGATCATCGCTACAACACTCAATTTCGGGCGCAGCAAGCGTACCCTGAACGCTAGGCGTCGACAAGGGAATGCCACGCGTGGCGTCCCGCAGAACTCCACCGATGGTCCGATTTTCCTGCCCACGTTGGTGCACGATGTCCCGCTGATCAACGCAACGAGGCGCCGACGCGGACTCGGTCAGCCCCTCGTTTTCTTGGTGGTCGGTCAGTCGGGATGCATGGCATCCTGACCGCCAACAGGAATCGGGCGCGGCACCGCGAGCCTGTTGGCCCCGTCAGGGCGTACGCCATAGGTTCCACCATCTCATCCAGGCGGCACCGGCCGTGGCATCGTCGGACCTACGGGACCAGCTGCAGACGGCGCTCGGGACGGCATACACCCTCGAGTGCGAGGTGGGGCGCGGCGGGATGGCGACTGTCTATCTCGCGCACGATACCAAGCATCATCGCTCGGTCGCCCTGAAAGTCTTGCATTCCGACTTGGCCCCGTCGCTCGGGCCTGACCGCTTCCGCCGCGAGATCGCGATCGCCGCGCAGCTGCAGCATCCCCACATCCTGACCGTGCTCGACTCCGGCGCGACGCCGAGCGGCCAGCTCTGGTTCACCATGCCCTACGTCGAGGGCGAATCACTACGCGCCCGTCTGAACCGCGAGAGACAACTCCCGCTCGCGGACGCGCTGCGAATCACCCGCGAGGTCGCTGAGGCGCTCGAATACGCGCACCAGCAGGGCATCATCCACCGTGATGTCAAGCCCGAGAACATCCTGCTCTCCAGCGGCCATGCTCTCGTGGCGGATTTCGGCGTGGCCCGCGCGCTCAGCGCCCGTGATACCGACAGCCACACCGGGCCGACCCTGACCGAGAGCGGGGTCGCGCTCGGAACGCCGGCCTACATGAGCCCCGAGCAGGCGACGGGTGAGCGCACGGTAAATGCGCGCGCTGACGAGTATGCGCTCGGGTGCGTCTTGTACGAGATGTTGGCCGGCGAGCCACCCTACACCGGGGCGACGACGCAGGCGCTCTTGGCCAAGCGGGTAAGCGCGACATCCCGTCGGTACGACGTGTGCGACCGGCCGTGCCACACGCCGTGGACGCGGCCCTCACGAAATCGCTCGCTCCGGTGCCGGCCGACCGCTACGCGACCGCCCTGGAGTTTGCCGAAGCGCTCGATGCGACGGCCGGAACGAGCACACCGGCGACGCCGCGGGCGGCTGGTCGATTCCCCGTGCGCATGGCCGCGCTCGGCCTGGCAATCTGCATCGTCGCTGCGGGCCTCTTTGCGTGGCGCCACCGCGTGAGTGGGGTGCCTGCGTCCACAACGGCGGGTCCTGTCGGCCTCGCCGTCCTTCCTTTCGACACCGAGGGCGACACCGCAAACGCCTATTTCTCTGATGGGATCACCGACGAGATCCGCGGCAAACTTTCAGCGCTTCCCACGCTCCAGGTCATCGCGCGTACGAGTTCCAACCAATACCGTCAGACGCGCAAGCCAGCCGACGAGATCGGGCACGAGCTCGGCGTCCAGTACCTGCTTACGGGAACCGTCCAATGGGAGCGGGGCCTGGGCGGCATGCGGCGCGTGCGAGTAAGTCCCGAACTGATCCAGGTCGCCGCCGGGCGAGCCCCAGTGACCAAGTGGCAGCAATCGTACGACACGACTCTAGCCGATGTCTTCGACGTGCAGACAGCGGTGGCCACGCAGGTAGCCGACAAACTCGGGGTGGTCCTGAGCATGCCGGCCCAGACGCAGCTCGCTGCTCGACCGACGCAGAACATCGCTGCCTACGATGCCTACTTGCGTAGCATCGCGCTCGAAGGAGCCGACCTCGTAACGACACGCCGCGCGCTGGCCGCCGCCATGGAGGCTGTTGCCCTCGACTCCGGCTTTGCAGCGGCGTGGGCGCGCATTGCGCGGATCGACGCCCTGATCTACGCCTTCTCGACCCCGACCCAAGCTGACGTCGACGGCGCCCACCGGGCCGCCGAGCGAGCGGTCGCCTTGGCTCCGATGGCGCCCGATGGCTACCTCGCACGCGGAGCCTACAACCTCTACGTGGCTCATGACCTCGAGGCAGCTCGTGTTGCGTTCGAGACTGCCCTCCGGCTCGCTCCGTCTTCATCCGAGGCCAACGGTGAGCTCGCATTGGCCGAGGCGACTGTCGGACACTGGGCACAAGCGCTCGACCAAGCGCGCCGGGGGTGTCTCTCGACCCACGCTCGGCGGGCGCGGCGTGGCGGCTCGGTTCCGTTTTGCTCTGGCTCCGCCGGTATCCGGAAGCGCGCACCGCAGCCGAGGGCGGGCTCGCGCTTTTGCCGGCCGATCTCAATCTCACTGAGGAACGCGCGATGAGCTTGCTGGGCGAGGGTAACTTGGCAGGCGCCCGAGCAGCATTACGCGATATCCCGCCGACCCTCGACCGCGCCGCGCTCGCTGTCGACATGGCTAGCGGCTGGGGTCTCTTCTGGGCCCTAGACAGTGCGGATCGTGCGTTGTTGTTGACGCTCCCGCCCGCTGCGTTCGACAATGACCAGGGTTCGTGGGCGCTGACTCGCGCTGAACTCTACAGCCTGGCTAGTGACAGCGTGCGCACGCGGCGCTACGCAGACACGGCACGCATCTCGTTCGAGGCGCAGGTCCAGGCGAGACCGGACGAGGTCAAACTACACGAGACAGACGGCCTCGCGTTGGCCTACTTGGGGCGACGCACGGCCGCGGCGCAGCAGGGGGAACGCGGACTGGCGTTGGCGCTGGCAACAGGTGACGAGCGTGTCAACATCCCTGGCGCGCAGAACGGACTGGCTCGAATCTACGTCATCACGGGCGATCATCCCCGCGCCCTCGGCCACCTCGGCGCCCTTCTTTCCAAGCCCTATTTTATTTCGCCGGCGTGGCTCAACATCGATCCGACCTGGGGTCCGCTCAGAGGCGACCCGCGCTTCGATCGGCTAGTTGCCCAGCCAGCGGTGACCCCGTCCGGTAACTCTCAGTAAGTGGCGAGTCCGCATGGACTGCGGGCCGTGATTTCTGCCCACGTTTCTGCCCACCACACGACGCGGGGCTGCCTAGCCGGTGCTCAGGCCCCCGGTACGGCAACCGTCCAGATGCGAACAGTGACCTACCACGGGATCGTTTCGTTTTCCCAGCGCGAGAACGTCCCTGTCGGGCCGTTGGGGCCGAGCAGTGCAACACGCACTGCCTCGCGGGCGCCCTGCTCGACAGTCTGCGTTCCCTCATAGTCGTTGAGGTTCGTCTTGGTGAAGCCCGGGGAGACGGCATTGACCTTGATCCCCTCTGGCTCCAACTCGATCGCCATGGCGAGCGTGAGAGCGTTGAGAGCCGTCTTGGATGCCGGGTAGACGGGGCCGAAGACCAAGCGGTGGAGGTACGCCGGGTCGGAGTTCGTCGTGAGCGAGCCAACGCCGCTGGACACGTTGACGATCCGCGCTTGCGGTGCCTCACGCAGGAGCGGCAGCATGGCCTGGTAAACGGCGAGGACGCCGAACACGTTGGTTTCCCACACCGCGCGCACTTCATCGAGGGATACGTTGCTCGGGCGGGTCAACTCGGCGTACTCGCGGATGGACTGCCCCGGCAACTTACTGGTATTCGAGATGGCCGCGTTGTTCACGAGCACGTCCAGCCGGCCAAGTTCCTCGCGGATGCGCTCCGCCGCGGCGGCGATCGAAGCCCGATCCGTCACGTCGAGCTGGAGCGCGCGCGCGTCGGGCCCAACGTCCTTGGCCGCAGCCTCGCCCCGCTCGAGATTGCGCGACCCGACCAGCACGGTGAAGCCGTGCGCGACGAGACCCTTTGCGATCTGAAGACCGATTCCTTGATTGGCCCCGGTGACCAGGGCGACGGGTTTGTCCTGCATGACAATCTCCCTTTGGCATCGATGGGTCGCCAGCGCCACCGTGCGGCGCTAGATTGAGCATCCGGAACAATGTTCCGAATACATACGGAACAGCGTTCCGTTTTGCAAGTGGAGGGTTTGCATGAGCGCCAAGACGGGCAAGCAAGGCGATGACGCGGGGGCCAAGGCCCGGAGGGCTGTGCGCGCCGACGCGCAACGCAATACCGATGCGTTGCTCAAGGCGGCGTTGGCCGTGTTCGCGACGTCGGGCGTGGACGCTCCGGTGCGGGAGATCGCCGACCGGGCGGACGTGGGCGTCGGCACCGTCTATCGCCACTTTCCGCAACGCTCAGACCTGATCGCGGCCGTCTTCCGCCACGAAGTGGACGCCTGTGCGGATGCTGCACCGCTTCTCGCGGCGAAGCACGCGCCGGGCGAGGCGCTCGCACGATGGATGCAGCGTTACATGGCCTTCATCGCGGCCAAACGCGGACTGGCAACCGCTCTACACTCGGGCGACCCGGCATTCGAAACCTTGCCCGCCTACTTCCAAAAACGCCTCCGGCCCGCCATTCAAACATTGCTTGAAGCCGCGGCCACAGCGGGTGAGGTGCGCGCTGATGTCGAGCCAGACGACCTGTTGCGAGCTGTCGCGAGCCTCTGTATGTCGGCTCACGACGGCGGCCCCGCGCGTGCGCGGCGCATGGTTGCCCTGCTTGTAGACGGGTTACGCTACGGCGCGAGCCGATCGGCGAACACGCCTTCCTAGCGGTTGTCGCTCCACAGCGGCCGAAACGATCCCCACGCATCGCGGCACGTGCCTCTCTGGCGGCCGCGGCACGAAAGCGTCAATCCTGCTCAACAACTGTCTCCGGTGGCCAGTGCGGCATGGCGGATGCCTTACTGAGCCGCATGCGACTGGGCCAGCATTGCGGTTTGGCGCTATCCATCGACGTCAGCGCCCAGTTCACCCTGCGCCGCGACGGTGCCCGAGGCGGTAGGCCCGCCCTTCAGAATCGACTCGAAGACCACCCCGATCAGCGCGCCAAGCAGTGGCCCCACGGCATACAGCCAAGTTGTGCTCACGTCTCCCCGTACGAGGTCAGGCGCGAACGACCGAATCGGGTTCATCGACGCGCCGCTGATCGGCGCGGCCCAAAGACCGGCGAGGGCGATGTAGCCGCCCACCGCGATCGCTCCATCGGTCCCGATGTTGCGCGCGCCGGAGGCTGTGCCGAGGATGGTGTTGACCAAGCCGGCCGTGAGCAGCACCTCGATGGCGAGCGCCTGCCCCTCGCTGACATGGGGCCCAGGGACTGTGGCGCCGAGGCTACCGACCGTGCCAAACATGGCCCGGAGGAACACCGCCGCTGCGACGCCGCCGAGCGCTTGGCCCAGGATGTAGCCGGGTACGCGGCTCCAGGGGAAATTGCGCCGCATGGCGAACGCCAGTGTCACGGCCGGGTTGAGATGGGCCCCGCTGACGGCGCCCATGAAATAGATGGCGGCCATCACCATCAGCCCCGGCGCAACGACCGCCATGCCCGTCGTGATGGCCCCGCCGCTGCGAGCTGCAACGACGTCCGCGCCCGCCGCCACCACGACCAACAAGAACGTCCCCCACCCTTCTGCGAAGATGCGCCGCCATTCGAGGGTGTGGTTGGCGAAATCGCGCGACATTCTGGAGCTCGCCCGCGCGTCGCCACCGGGCGACGTCCACTACGTCGTTACCACGAGTCGTCATGTTATTTCCGGTTCACCGATGATAGATCGCGAAGGATGCCACCCTAGGCGCGCCCGGGGACGATAGCGCGACCGCGCCGCCCTCGGCAGCAACCCGTGCCATCTCCCCTCCGCCCCGCGTTAGGCGACGGCCCTCCCCGCACCGGCAGTGAGTCTGCCGTCGGGAGCCGGGCGGCGCGCGTGGTTGGCGACATTGCGTGCCCTCTATATACGTTTCGATCGAAGCGGCGTCGCGTGATCACGAACAGTCCAGAGGAACCGTGCCTAGGATCGCTTTTCCTTCACTCGCGGGGCAGTGGCTCTGGTACGTCTGGGCGGTCATGGCCATCGTCGCCGTCGTGGGATACTGGCACGTCCGTAGGACGCTGCGCAAACGCGAGCGGATCGCGGACGCCGCCGATGCTGAGGCTCACAGACGAGTCGAGGCCAAACACCACAAGACCAGGCACGGCAAGATCGAATGAGCAGCGGAGGTCGGCCGTCCGGCCGACTCCGGCGCCGGATGTCAAGCGCCCTGCGAGCTGCGCGCCCCGTCCATGCGCTGCGCCAGTCCGTAGCAGGGTGAGGAGTTGCGCCCCCGCCGCGGCGGCTGTCCAGATGCGATCAACGCCAGGTCGGAATCGGACACTCGTGCAAACGGATAGCAGGTTGCCGGTGTCGCATCACGTGCAGCATTGCATACGAGTGCCGCCCCCTCGCGCCAGCCGCGCAAAGGGCTCGGAACCTGCCAACGGCATGCTTGGCCCGTCAGGGCGCGGCGGACGACATCACGCAGTCGAGGGGACGCGGATGCTACAGAACATGCGATTGGCTTGCGTATGAGAAGCGCGGCGGTGTGGCTCGACAACGCGGTACGCGATCTCAGGATCGCCCTCCGCGACCTCGTGAAAAATCCCGGATTCGGCGCCACCGCCGTTCTGACGCTGGCCGGGGGAATCGGCGTCAGCGTGGCGATCTTCGCTTTCGTCGATGCCGCGCTCTTGGAGCCGCTCCCTTATAAGAATGCCAGCCGCCTCGTGTCCGTGAATCAGAGCAACGCGACGTTCCCGCGCTGGCAAGTCTCGTATCCAGATTTTGTCGACTGGCAGCGGCTGAACAAGTCCTTTAGCTCGCTCGATGTCTACAACGGGACCGCCTACCTCCTGGGCACACCGTCCGGCGCACAATCCGTCCAGGCGGAGCGTGTGAGTGGAGGCTTCTTCCGGACGCTCGGCGTGAATCCGACACTGGGCCGCGACTTCTATCCCGGCGAAGACCGAGTGGACGGCCCCAACGTCCTGCTTCTGAGTTATCGCACGTGGCTCGATCGCTTCGGCGGACAACCGAGCGCGATAGGTCGCGCCGTGGATCTGGACGGCTCAGCGTACACGATCATCGGTGTCCTGCCACGCACCTTCGTCTTCGCACCGGCCGGCGACGCAGAATTTTGGGTGCCCATCAACGTCCTCAGCCAGCACGAGCGGTCGCGGGATTTTTATACGTTTTGGGGAATCGGTAGACTGCGTAACGGCGTGACGATTCCATTCTGCGCTTGCGGACATGAACGCCATTACGCACGCGCTGGAGCGCGAGTATGGCTTGACGCGTCGCAACCTGAACGCCGCGGTTGTTCCTCTCTCTGAAGTCATTGTCGGCGATGTCCGGCCGATCCTGCTGATTCTTCTGGGCGGAGCCGCGCTCCTTCTGCTGATCGCCTGCGTGAACGTCAGCAGCCTGTTCCTTGTTCGTGCGGAGACCAGGAGGAGGGAGGTGGCGGTCAGGGGCGCACTAGGTGCTTCGCCAGCCCGTTTGGTGCAGCAATTCCTCACCGAGGGGCTCGTGCTCGCCGCGCTTGGGACGTTGGCCGGGGCGGTCACCGCCGCTGGAGTGATGCAGCTCTTGGGCGCTCTCGTCCCGAGGAACATGGCGGCCAATATGCCGTTCCTCGGGGGCGTCGCGTTGAATCTGCATACGTGCATTTTTGCCGCGTCCATTGGCCTGCTTGCAGCATTGATCGCTACGGGCACGCCCATGTTCCGGCTGTCACTTCAGAAGGTGCGGGCCGGACTTGCCGAAGGCGGCCGCGGTGCCGCGAGCCTGTTCTGGCAGCGGCTGGGATCAAACCTCGTCATCGTCGAGCTGGTGATAGCGGTGGTTCTTCTGACCGGCGCGGGACTCCTCGGTAAGAGCCTCCATCGGCTTCTGCATGTGCCCCTGGGGTTCGATCCGACCCACCTCGTCACGGCACAGGTGACGGCGCCCGGCACGATTTACCAGAATGACACGCAGGTCACTGCGCTCTACCAGGAGATTGCGCGCCGCCTCTCCGCTTTGCCGGGCGTGCAGTCGGCCGGTATGACGAGCGTGCTGCCAGCCGAATGCAATTGTGCCACTGACGCGATCCAGGTTGTGGGCAGCCCGACCCCGAGCGAGCAGGATGAGGTTGGCGAGCGCCACATCACCGCGGGATATCTTCCCGCGCTCGGCGCCACCCTGGTTCGCGGTAGGTTGTTTACAGACGCCGATGACGCGTCCAAGCCCGGCGTGGCGATCATCAATGAGGCATTGGCACGAAGATATTTCCAGAACAAGGACCCAATTGGTCAGAGGATTGCCAATACCGAAGGTGGGCGCCCGTCCGTGTGGGAGATCGTCGGCGTAATCGGAGATGTCCACGAAGTGCCGTTGGACGTTGCGACCTGGCCCGCGGAGTATTTCCCAATCGAGCAGACACATGACCGTAGCTTCAGTCTTGCTATCCGCACACGGCAGGATCCCAGCGCGCTGCTGCCCGCTGTGCTAGCGACATTGCACCAGATCAACGCGAACATCGCTGTCACAGACGAAGAGACGATGAACGACCGGATCGACGCTACGCAGACTGCGCTCCTGCATCGGTTCGCCGCGTGGTTGGTCGGAGGGTTTGCTGCGGCGGCGCTCGCTTTGGGTGTGATTGGATTGTACGGCGTCATAGCGTATTCGGTGAGCCAGCGAACTCACGAAATAGGAGTACGCATGGCGCTCGGTGCTCAGCGCAGCGTCGTGTACGGCCTCGTTCTGCGTCAGGCCGGATCGCTCACGGGCATCGGCGTGGGCTTAGGACTCGTCTGTTCCGTGGGCGCGTCGCGTCTCTTGCGCAGCCTGCTGTATGCCGTGCAGCCATGGGACGGAGTGACCCTGGTCTCTGTCGCGGGGTTGCTGGCTGTCGCTGCAATGGCTGCGGCTTTCCTTCCCGCTCGGCGTGCCGTTTCCATCGATCCCGTAGAAGCACTCCGCGCCGAGTAGCCGCGTTTTAGCAGCCTCACCGCAGAGTCCACAGGAGCGGCTAACGGCAAGTCCGCGCGACCACTGCACACTAGCCGATGCGGAGGACGATCTTCCCCAGCACGTGTCCTTCCGCAAGTCTCTGATGCGCCTTGGCTGCCTGCGCCAAAGGATACGAGTGGTCGATCGGCACCTGCAGACGAGCCGCATCCACGGCGCGACTGAGGCGCTGGAAGTTTGAGACGCCACCTTCGCCATCGTACGACACGACTTTGATCCCGCGGCGCTTTCGCGGCGGCGGCTGGACACCGTTGGGGTACGCCACCCGCCCGCCAGTACCTAGCGCATCGAGACATTGCCGGAGTGCCACACCTCCCGCGAGCGCGAGCACGGCATCGACTCCCGACGGTGCGAACATCTTCGCCGCGAGCGCGATGTCGCCATGCCGGCTCTCCACCGCGGCATCTGCGCCGAGCCGCTTCACCAGGGCCACTCCGTCAGCGCCAGAGGCGGATGCGAGCACGCGCGCCCCACGAAGCTTGGCGAACTGCACGGCGAGGGTGCCGACCCCGCCCGACGCACCGTGTATGATGATCGTTTCGCCACGTCGCACGTGGAGCGCGTGATCGATCCCCTGCAGAGCCGTGAGGCCGACGGCCGCAATTGCACCAGCTCGTCGGAGATCGAGCGTGTCGGGAATCACGGCCACGTCGTCAGCCGCGACGGCGACGTACTGGGCGTAGAACCCACCCCTGGGATTCGCGAAACCGAATCCGTAGACCAGGTCGCCGATCGTGAGCCGCCTGACGCGGGATCCCACTCCGGCAACGATCCCGGACCCGTCCGTCCCGAGAACGAGCGGGAAGCGCGGATGCCGCCGACCGGGCCACCACCCCGCTCGCATGTCTGCATCCCACGAGGCCACGCCAGCCGTGTCCACGCCAATCAATACTTCGTTCGCCCCGATCGATGGCACGGGCAACTGGTGCAGCGTAAGTACCTGCGGGCGACCAAACCGATCGATTGCGGCAGCGCGCATGGTTCCCTGCGTGTGGCGTGCGCTAAGCCCCATCGATCCGCGGGTCTTGCCGCGCGTACCCCTCGTTCGCGTAGGCATTCATGTCCTCCCTGGGTGAGTCACTCTAACTACTCTAATGCCCAGTTCAACTTGCGCGTCTAATGCCCAGTTCAACTTGCGCGCCCCTAGCGGCCGAGGCACCGTGGTTTCCGGGCGCACCAAAGGGGGTGTGGGCCGCTGTCGAGGATCTACGCCGGGTGGCGCCGACAACAGCCGCGGCCTTTCAGTCGCGGCTCGACCCGTTGATGGATCGGTTCACGCCAGCGCGTTACCGCGAGCTGTCGGCGTCAGAGCGCGGTCACCTCCGAGCGATCTTGGACAACCTCTATCGTACAATGCGTGCCGATTCGAGCCGGGAAATCCAAGCCAGCTCCCCGCGCCGCTATGCCCGGGCGCTGCGCAACGTGTGGATGGCCGGTCGCCTCCATGGCTGCATAGCGCGCACGTAGGGACCCCGCCCTCCGAGAGAGCACGACCCCGGCGCCTGCGCCGGCGCTTGGGCGACTGCGGACGCCCGACACGCCGTGCGTGCGGTACACGCGCTCCATGTGACATGCCGCCACTCGTGACCGGTCGATTCGTCCGTCAACTCTCGAGTCGACAGATGGCGCACGGCTCGCCAAGCGTCATCTGGGAGGCACTCTGTATCACACCGTCGGTCATTTCTTCGTCGACGTGACGTCCGTCACCGGACACGCAGACACGCACGGTTAGGTTTTTCTCACTTCGATGCCCTCGCCCTCGCGAGGATCGCCCGATGGCCGGGCACAAGCGGCGACCCATAGATCCCGGATCGGTGCATGATGCGTACGCAGCGCGCATTCACGACTGCCGAACTGCTCATTGCCATTGCCATTATTTCGATTGCGTCGGCGATCCTCTTGTCGCGCGTCGACTACACGACCTATCGCCTCGATGGCGCTGCACGCGGACTGCGAACGACGATCCAGCGAGCCCAGTCCGCAGCGGTGACGTCGCAGCACAACGAGCTCATTGCGTTCGACGTGGTGAATCAGCGGGTGTACGTCATCGACGACGTAAATAACAACCTCGCCGTCGATCCCGGGGAGCGGATAACCAGCGCGACCTTCCAGGACGGCGTCGTCTTTGGCTCCCCTTCAGATACGTGGGCGGGCGCACCGACACCCGCCGCCGCGCTCACCGCCTCCGCCGTCACTCCGGTATCCGTGAACGGAACCACGCTTCCGACAATCGTCTTCCGATCCGATGGTGCGGCGAGCGCCGATGCGCAGATCTATCTCACCTCGATGCGCGGGCTCAGTACCGACTTCCGGGGCGTCAGCATCATACAGACCACGGGCAGGACCGACTGGTACAAGCGGTCGACGGGCACATGGGCGCTCGCCGGTTTCTAACGAGCCGCGGCGGCGTCCCAAACGGGATGACGCTCATCGAGACGCTGGTCGCCGTGACCATCCTGGCGACCGCGATGATCGGCATGGCCGAGTTCATGGCCAACTTCGCGCACGCCACTAAGACCTCGGCTGTTCAAGCCGGAGCGCTCGATCTCGCGACGCAACGCATCGATTCAGTCATGCATTCGTCGAACTATGCGTCGATCGATTCGATGGCCGCGACCGAGACCGTCAGGGCCGATTCGACGACGTATCAGCGTCAGACCATCGTGCTGCACGTCGGTGGCGGCCCGGCCGCCACGCAAGACTATCGGACCGTGACCGTCGTCGTCACGCCGCCCGGTGGCGTGACAGCGACTCGCAAGACGACCGTCATCGCTGCGTTCTGACCATGACCATCCGGACGCCTGGCCTGCCGCCTCGTTTGCGTGTCGTGCCCACCGCACGCCGCGGATCGCGCGCGGCGTTCACGCTGGCCGAGATCATGATTGCGCTGACCCTGTTCAGCATCATGGGAGCTGCGGCTCTCACCTTTTTCATCAAGCAGACGCGGGCCGTGACGGCCACCGCTGGTCGGCTGGACGCCCAGCAAAACGTGAGCTTCGCCCTCGACGCGATCGATCACGACCTGCGGGTCGCCGGCACCGGGTTGGGCATCGGCCAGCCCGCGGTGATCGAAGCCCATCCCTACGCGATCACCTTCAACGCCGATCTGGTCACCACGGATACCAGCAGCGTCACGACCGCGGGCTATTTCGACCCCAGCATCCCCGAGTCGCTGACGGTGGCCCTGACCCCGGGCCACCCCATCACCTTTCCCTATTCAGCCACGAGCTATCCGGATAGTCTCTACATGCAGGCGACCGGGTTGATCAGCAACGCCGAGACGATCTCCTACTGGGTGACGCTGGATTCGACCACGCCGCGACCGGACGACTATCTGTTGCTCCGGCGGGTGAACACGGGCGCACCAACAGTCGTCGCACGGGGGCTCGTCTTTCCCGGTGGCATGCCGGCGTTTCGGTATTACATCCCCGGCGCCGCCGTCAACTCACGTGTGGAAATCACGGCGCCGGCGCTTCCTCTCGTTTTCAAGGCCGGCAACCTCGGGCCCGACACCATCCTCGCCAAGGTCAGCGAGGTCCAACTCCAGCTGGAAGCCGTGTACCACGATCCGCTCGGCAACAATGTGTATCGTAGTGTGAACCAGTCCATCCCCGTGCTGAACGCTGGTCTGCTGCACCTGTCCGCTTGTAACTCCCCGCCGCAAGCGCCCGCGACGATCGCGACGACCGCGTGGCCGGCAGGCGACAGCGTCGACGTGACGTGGCCGGCATCGGGCGATGAGACCGGGGGACAACACGACGTCAGGAGCTATTCCGTCTACCGAGAGACGGTGGCCGGCGCCGAGTGGGGCACACCGATCTACACCACGCCAGCGGCGGGCTCGACAACGTACGACTTCGAAGACAAGGCTGTGCCGCTCGGCCAGTCGTACCAGTACGCCGTGGTCGCTCGTGATTGCACGCCGGCGCTGTCTGCGTTGACGGCATCGCCAACCCCAGTGAGTCCAAACCCATGACGCCGACGGATCGCGTATGACGCATACCAGCGAAGACCTTCGCGGCCACACCATGACGGTGCCGTGGCCGCGGCGCCGAGGCGCGGCCGTATTTTTGGTGCTCGTCTTCACGATCGCACTGGCCGCCCTGGCCGGATCGGCGGTCCTGCTCACATCGGGTGGGCGGCTCGTCTCGAACTATCACGACCAGGAGCACGATCTGCGCTACGGTGCTGCGGCAGCGCTGCAGATCGGCATAAGCGACCTGGCCAACAATCCGTTCGTTGTCCCCGACACAGGGTATGTGCAGCTCGCAAGCAGCGCGGCGCTCCTCGCCGCGGATGGGACGCCAGTGCCTTCCGTCACGTACGATCTATTCGCCGGGCAGACAGGAGCGTCCTCGCAGCAGAAGGGGCGATTTGTGACCCTGATCGCGGTCTCGAAAGACACGACCCGCAAGCGACAATTCATTCGCCGCGTAGAGTTGAATCAGGAGACTTTCGCGCGTTTCGCGTATTTTTCGAACAGCGAGAACGGGATCTGTTTCGGTTCCGGAGATCGGCTAAGTGGGCCAGTCTTCTCGAACGACGTGATCTCGACCTGCGGGGCGCCACAAATCGCCGACTTCATGGACTCCGTGTGGACGCCGCAAATGTTCGTCAATGGCGACCCGGCGCTCGACACCTTGTACAAAGGGTGGACCAAAGTAGCGCAGCCGCTGCAGATGCCCAACACGACGGGGCTGGCCGCACTGTTTGCGGTGGCCGCATCGGGTAGCACCGAGTTCTTCACACCCAACAGCAACACCGACTCGACATCGCAGCTGCTGTCGCGGCTCGAGTTCGCCGCGTATGATCTCAACGCCGACGTAGACAGCGCTAACCCAGGCGAAGGGTTCGTCAAGTTCTATCAGGTGGATGTGGGGTCGAAGCCCTTGATGGCACCTCCGGTCGGCGTGACGTGGACGGCGGCTCAGATCGATTCCGTCGGTGTCGGATATCTCCGATCCGGCATCAGTCGTCAGCCCGACGCGAATAACTGCGGCGAGTGGAGGTATGTACAGGACGACAATGGCAATTTGGAGTGGGAGTTCTTCCCGGTCGCGGTGCACCACAGCGCCTGGTACAAGACCATAGTCGGCAGCGCGGTCGGTGGGAGCGTGCCGGCGGCGATCTCGGCAGCCAACGCCGCAGAAGTGACGGTCGTCGGGGCGTTCGCGCCGGCGGACACCGTCAGCATGACTTGGGTGGCCAAGAACCCCACCCGCAACGGGTCGGCTACAGAGCTCCCACGATGCTTTCTCGGCGGCGATCCTCACCTGGTGGCGACCGAGCGCGACACAACCGCCGCCGCCCCTCTGCGCACCGGCGCCCAGTGGGGCGCGCAGAATTGGACGTATGGGCGCCGTGGCGGGACTGACACGACGTTCACCGGCGGCGATGCGAGCGACCCAGCGCATCCGACGCGGATGGGGCATTGGATGCCGTGGCCCGGGGCGACGCCCGCGGCCTTCACCGCTGCGTTCAAGGCGACCCATCCGGACTGGGCGTACTTGTTCCCAATCGATACGGTATATAACCCGGCCTTCAAGACTGTGATCGCTGCACACGGCAGCGTCGGCGTGAGCGGCACGGTGAATGGTCGCGTCACCCTGTACTCCGACGGCAGCATTGCCGTGCTGGACAATCTGCGACTGACCAACGATGCGGATACCGCGTGCCAGCACCTGGCGGCGCTCCTCGCGGGCACGGATGTCCTCGCGGCCGACAACGGGATCAACGCGCCGGCCGGCGACAACACCACTCGCCTCAACATGCGCGGCAGCTCGAGCGACCTCTGGGTTGAGTCGACTGTGATGGCTCTACAGTCGTGGGGAGCCGAAGGGCTAGTGAGCGACCCCGGCACGCTGTTCGTCCCGCTGCAACAGCCTTGCAACGGGCAGAACTACGCGCGCGGCTGTCTCCATGTGCAGGGCGGCATCATCCAGGACACACGGCACACCGTGAACGGTGGGAACGGCACCACGACAGGCTACGGGTATGCCAAACAGTACGTGTATGACGACTGCTCGGTGAAGGACCCGCTGGCCTACTTCCCAGCTACCGGCCGCTTCACGATCAACGCGTACTACGAGAGTGATCCCGCCCACTTCAACGTGAGTGCGTTGTTCAGCGCGTTGATGCCGTAACACGCGGCCAAGAGCCCGCTGGATTTGCTCAATCGGCGGTCTTTGGTTACGAGAATCGCCGGTCGCTACCGCTCAGGGAGCGGCCCCGCGGGCCGCGGCCGACATGGTCGGCGCCGTCAGCGCCGACGGGGCGGAGCGGAGACCGTCTTTGAGGTACTGATCGAAAAATGCGAGCATGTCACCGAGTTTCACGCGAACGTTTTCGGGAGAGGTGATGTAGTAGGTCTCGCCCGGGTAGGCTTTGTAGCGAAACACTTTGTAATGGGCATCGAGCGCGCGTGCGAAATCGAGTGATGCCGGCACGGGAAGCTGCGCCGGCCGCCATGCCGAGGTTGCACCTTCGCCGTGAATGATGAAGACCGGCGTGGTCACCTGCGCGACGCTGTAGATCGGTGAGTTCCGGCGGTACACGGCCTCGCTGTCCGGGAAGGGCCCGAACTCGAACGCCAGCAGCTGGTTGTGTACCATCTCGTTGTTGAACTCGGGGAAGCGGACCCAGTCCCCATATCCCGATTCGGCGATCGCGGCCTGGAACACCCCCGGGGCGAAGGTGATCGCGGACATAGTCATGATCCCGCCGTAGCTCACGCCGTGAATGCCAATCTCCTGCCGATTCACGAAGGGCTGTTGCTTCAGGTAGTCGACCCCGGCCAGGACGTCCTTGAGATCGCAGTGTCCCCAGCACCCGTTGTTGGCATCCTCGAAGGCGCGGCCGTAGCCCGAGCTCCCGCGGATGTTGGGCAGAAGCACCGCATAGCCGCGATTGACGAAGTACTGCACCTGCGGCTGGTAGCTGTCGATCCACTGCCCCGTGGGCCCGCCATGAATCCACATAATGCCGGGAGCCGTCTCGCCTGGCTTGAGGCCGCGAGGCTCGTACAGGTACGCGGAAATCGTGTAACCGTCCGCGCTCGGGTACGTGATCTTGCGCGGCGCGATCAATCCGGCAACCGCGAAGCCGGGCGGCATCGAAAACGTGAGCTGTGTCGCGCGACCGGTCCGCACGTCCACCGTGTAAAGGTCCGCTGGCGTCGTGGTCGTGCCGAACGTGTAGCTCAGTCGTGTGCCGTCCGGCGACCACGCGACGCGAGCAACGACTCCCTCGGCCGGCGCGACCAGAGCTCGGGGCGATCCGCCGGCCGCATTGACGACGTACAGGGCCTTGGTGCCATTGTGGTTCGAGACGTAGGCGAGCCACTTGCCGTCCGGTGACCACGCGCCGTCGCTCTGCTCCGCCGCTTCGGCCACCACGGGATGCGGCTCGCCTCCGGACAGCGGCACCGTCCAGTAGTTGACCCACCCGGAGCGCTGCGATCGGAACAGCACGTGCTTGCTGTCAGCCGACACCGGGGCATAGCCGAACACCCGACCGCCACCGTAATCGAACAGCTCGGGCTCCGACACCACGAGACGCGGCGCCGTCGATCCGTCCGCCGGTATGGCCATCACATCGTGCCGCACCCACCGTTCATCAAGCCGGTCGAACACAATCGTGCGGCCGTCTGGCGTCCATGCCGGGAAGTCCTCATAGCGGGGATCCGCGGTGAGCCGCACCACTTCACCACCCGGCACAGTCACCGTGTAAATGTCCTGGTTGCCATATCGGCCATCTGAAAACGCGATGCGCGCTCCGTCGGGTGACCAGCTCATCGAGTAGAGACCCCCGCCCATGCGGGTGAGCTGCACATCGCTGCCGGTCTCCGGGCTCCAAAGCCAGATCTCAGGCGAGTCGCCGCCCTTCGTCGATACGTAGGCGAGGTAGTCGCCCTTGGGCGACCACGCCGGCTGCTGCCCGTAACCCATCCCGTTCACGGGGACGTTGTGAACGAGGAGACGGGGGGCGCCGCCCGCGGAGCTCACCGACCAGATGCCGAGGGGACCGCCGAAGCCGCCCAGAAACGCGATCTGTGACCCGTCCGGTGACCAGACGGGCTCGTTCACCCCCCCGACGACGGAAGTCAGCGACAAAAGCCGTTCTGCCGAGAGCACGGGTGTCCCGGCAGCGGCCGGCCCCCGGTCGGCGTGGCTCGGTTGCTGGGCGTGCGCGGCCCACGCGGCGACGGCGCTCGCGACTGCGCCCACGACAGCGTGCCCCCAATATCGCGTGCTCGAGTGACGCATAGATCCTCCACAGTCGTGAGCTACGCCCCGTTCCGGGTGCAACGCCCTATCATGGGGCGCATCGTGCGAATTGTCCAATAATCACACGCCACTCTGTCCGCGATCGAACGGGCGCTGTATACTCGTCGTCCGAAATCCCGACACGGCCCCCGCAGTAGCCCGCGGCCAGGACACGGGGTCCACGACTTTTTCACACTTCGCCCCCTCGACTGTTGGAGGTATCGTGACCAGAGAGGCCAGACGCAAATGGTGCCGAGACGCGGTGTGGACCGGAGTGGTCATGGCGGCCGCGCTTGGGGTAGCCTCGATCGCGCAGGCCCAAGAAACACGCGTCACCGGCCGCGCGATCGACGCAACGGAGCACACGCCGATCGCAGGGGCGGCCGTCCTCGTGAGTGGCACGACGATCGGCGTGAACACAAGTGACAGCGGCACATTCACGCTCCGCATGCCGGCGTCCGCTCACACCCTCACGGTGCGGCGGATCGGGTATCTCGCGCAGACGGTCACGCTCACTCCAGGGAAAACCGACTACACGGTCGCCCTGGAGAAAGACGTGCTGCGACTCCAAGCCCAGGTCGTGACCGGCGTCGCCACGACCGTGTCAACGCAGAACGCTGCCAACGCCGTCTCGGTCGTGAACACGCAGGCGGTGAACGAAGTGCCCGCCCCAACGGTCGAGAATGCGATCCAGGGGCAGATTCCGGGCGCCATCATCCAACAGAACAACGGCGGCGCGCCTGGCGGCGGGATGCAGGTGCAGATTCGCGGGATCACGTCCATTTATGCAGACGCCTCGCCGCTGTACATCGTCGACGGCGTGTTCGTGAACAACGAGACCATCAACAGCGGCTTGGATGCCGTCACGCTCGGCGCGGGGCTTCAGCCCAGCACCGAGGACAACAGCCCCAATCGGATCGCGGACATCAATCCCGACGACATCGAGAGTATCCAGGTCTTGAAAGGCGCGTCGGCCTCGGCGATCTACGGCTCCAAGGCCTCGTCCGGCGTCGTGATCATCACCACGAAGAAGGGTTCGGCCGGCAAGCCGCAGTGGAACTTCTCGCAGAAGGTCGGCCACTTCACGACCGCAAACGCGCTCGATCTCCGCTCCTTTCCGACCCTCGCGAGCGCGGACGTGTGGGGCACGGAGGAGGGCGTCCCGCTGTCCAAGATCGCGGCGACGTATGGGCCACCACAGGATTTCCAGTCGCAGCTGTACGGCAATCCGCAGGCTTCGTACGAGACCGACCTGAGCGTCTCCGGGACCGCGAACCAAACGCAGTACTTTCTCTCTGGCCTCAGCAAGTACGACAACGGCACGATGACGAACACGGGCTACAACAAGCAGACGGCCCGCGCCAACGTGAGCCAGCAGTTGAACCATGCGGTATCAGCGTCCCTCAACATGATGTACGCCCATTCCGTGGACCGGCGCGGTGTCACCGGCAACGAGAACGACGGCCTCGCCCCGATCGACGTCATGAGCGCGACGCCGCAGTTCTTCAACCTGGACCACCAGAACCCCGACGGAAGCTGGGCCGTCAACCCCTACGCAGTCGCGAATCCGTTCGCCGACGCGGTCGAGATCCAGACTCCGGAGGAGGTCGACCGGTTCATCGGCGGCGGCAACATCGATTGGACGCCCTATAACACCGACCACCAGAACCTGCACCTTCGATTCATCGGTGGTGCCGACCTGCTGACACAGCATGATCAGCTCTATGCGCCGCCGGGCCTGCAGGCGATGCAGGAGATCGCCAGCGGACTGCCCGGCGTCTCCACGGTGCAAAACGACCTCACGACGTTCCTCAACTACTCGGTCAACGCGATTCACCACTGGACACCGTCCTCAGCGTTCGACGCCACAACGTCCATCGGGTTTGTGCGCGAACGGCGGAGCGACAATGCCCCGGACATCGTCGCGCAGAATCTGCTGTCGGGCGTCAATTCGCCCACGGCAGGCACGGTCACCAGCGTCTTCTACAATCGTGATGCCGCGTACGATCAATCCCTCTACGCGCAGGAGCAGGTGCTGACACTCGATCAGCGCCTCGCCCTCGGGGTGGGCGTGACCGCGGAGCGCACCACCAACGACGGTGACATCGACAAGTTCTACTACTATCCGCACTACTCGGCCTCCTACCGCGTGCCGCAGTTCGTCAGCTTCCTCGACGAGATCAAACTCCGCGCGGCCTACGGTCAATCAGGCACGGAGCCGAACTACGGCGTGAAGTACACCCCGGACTCGAGCGCCCTGGTCGGCGGCTTGTTGACCGTCTACCCGGCGGAACTGCACGGAGACCAGTCCATCCGCCCGGAGGCCGAGGCCGAGATCGAGAATGGGATTCGACGCCACGTTCTTCAAGTCCCGGGCGCAGTTCAGCTTTACGGTGTACCAGAAGCGGATTTCCGACCTGCTGCTGCAAGCGGCCGTCGCGCCAGGGCTCGGCTACAACGAGGAGTGGATCAACGGTGGGGAGTTCACAAACCAGGGGATCGAGCTCGAGCTGACGGCCACACCCCTCCAGTTCCGGAACGGCTTCAACTGGAACACGACCGAGTCATTCTACCGCAATTACAGCGTCGTGAACTCGCTCCCGATCCCCCCGTTCATCGTGGGGAGCACATTCGGAGGCATCTTCGGGCAGTATGGGTATTTGGCTCCAGGACGCTCGGTCTCAGAGATGGCGGCGCCGAGTATCTCGACGGCGAACGGATCCCCGCTGCAGGTGGGCGACTTCCAGCCGTCGTATGTCGTGAGTCTCGCGCAGGAGTTCACGTGGAACAAGTTCCGCCTGTACGGCCTGTTGGACTGGCACCGCGGGGGCAACGTCATCAACACCAGCAATCTGCTACTCGACTTTGGCGGAACGCTCGCGGATACGGCGGCGACCCAGCGGCGTCTCTCGGCGTGGCTGGGTGGGAGTGTCTATCCGTACCTCGAACCTGCGAGCTTCATCAAGCTGCGGGAGCTGACCTTCAGCTACACCGTGCCGCAGGCGTGGACCGCGTTCATCAGCCGCGCCGGCCTCAACTTCACCAACGCTCGTCTGTCGTTCACCGGCCGAAACCTGTGGATGTCGTTCCGGTACACTGGGCTCGACCCGGAAGTCAGCTCGTTTGGCAATCAACAGGTGACGACGGGGACCGACACGTTCCCGTATCCGCCGTCCCGCAGCTTCTTCCTCTCCCTCGACCTGGGCTTCTGACATGACCGCCGCTCATATGCACACCGCATCGGTGGCGGCTGGCCGACGCGCTGTGCACCGTGTCCGCCAATGTCCCGCCGCCTGGCGCGCCAGCACGCTACTTGCGGCCGCCATGATTGTCGGATCTGCCGCCTGTACCGACTCCAACATCCCGTACTACACGGAGCCGATTGGCGTCGCCAACACCCCGGGCGGGATCCAAAACGCCGTCGCGGGCCTGTTTGCCGCATCACGGATCGACGTCGGCACGTATATCAGCTGGATGTCTAGCTTCGCTCGCGACGAGGCACTTATCCAAGCCGAAAACCCCGAGACCGTCGTGGAGGAGACGGGACTCTCACCCATTCCCGCTGGCGACCAGGGGGTATGGGACAACGAGTATCGCACTGGTGACGCAGCGCTGTCGATTATTGCCACCCTGCCCAACGTCGCCCCCGCCTACTCCGCGCAACAGGCGGCGGCGATCACCGGTATCGCCCAAACGCTCGAGGCACTCAACTTCATGCTGGTCGCTGAGACGCGCGATACACTGGGCATTCCAATCCATTCCACCTCAGGTGGCACGAACGGCCCCGTGTACTGCGCTCAAGACGACTGGAAACAGATCGTCGCGCTACTCGACACGGCGAACGCCAACCTCAACACCGCGGGGGCAATCCCACTCCCTGTGAAAGTGCCCCCGGGATTCGCGTCGGTTGGCACGTCGTCAGGGCCCAGCAACGTCGCCGGTTCGTTTGCATCGTTCAATCGCGCGCTCGCAGGCAAGGCAAACCTGGAGCTCGCCTACGCGATCGCCCGGAACAGTCAAGCCACACACCCGACCCCGACGAGTCCAGGCGCGCCGGACGCCACGGCACTCGCACGTGGCGACAGCGCGATCACGGCGTCCGCTCTCTACTCGGTGCCACTCGCACCGCCCGTACCGGGCCCCTTCGCCGAGAATGCGGGGGGCGTGTATTGGGATTGGAGCTCCACGTCGGGCGACGTGGTCAATCCCATCAATGCCAACATCGCGCTTTGGCGCACGCTCGTCTATCTGACTGGTGACGTCGATACGGTCCACGATGCGCGCTTTCTCGCGAAGTTCACGCCGAACCCCGCTGCGCTACTCATTCCCGGGGACGCGTTCATGTCCACAAACTGGCTCTACGCGCCCTACCCGAGTCCCGGCTCGCCTATTCCGATCATCCGCAACGAGACCCTGTACCTCGAGCGTGCCCAGATCCAGCTCGGGCTCGGGAACTACGCCCAAGCGATTACACTGATCAACGATGTGCACCAGCAAGCGGGCGGCTTCGCGACGCCGCTCTCGATCGCGGCCAGCTATACCGCGGTGCGCGACAGCTTGATGAAGGAGCAACGGATCTCCACGGTTTTCGAGGGGAGTGGAGACCGCACGATTTCGTTGCGTATGTATGCCCTCGAGACCACGGCGGACACGACGTGGTCGTCCGCGGCGACTCCGAGGCCTCCTGGCGGCGTGGATCTTCACACGACCGTCGTCCCCGTCCCGACGACCGAGATCGAAGGACGCGGCGGGAGCTACGTGATCAGCTGTCCATAGAGGTCCGGTCTGTCAGAGGCTGAATCCGCCGGTAGTTCGTTGACTGACATCGAGCCCACGCCCCGTTCGCGCGAGATCTGACGCGGACGGGGCGGCACGTCCATTGCGCGGCGCTGGCGGCTGTGGGTGTAGGTTGGCAAGTCGATCAGGAGGCCTACCGGTCCCCTGGCATCGCTGTCGTGCGGGGTCGACCGCGTTCAGCGTCGGTGACCGCGTGGGCCAGGCTGGGTGGCGTTGCTAGCCACCACTCGGCCTCACTCGATAAAGCGCCGCACCTGGATGTGCCCGCCGTGCTTCAGGAACGGGCACGAGGCGGCGATGTGGGCGGCGTCGGAGTCGCTCTTGGCGCGGATGATGAACAATCCGCCGGGATCTCTCGAGCCGATGAGATGGCCGCCCAAGTCGAGCTGGCCGAGCGTCGCCAGACTGTCGGCCCAGTGCGACAACTCGGCGATTTGCTCGGCGCCGCGCCCAGGCGGTGCGAAGTGATAGGTCGAGTCTTCGTACAACAGCAGCACGTACGTGTTGCCTGGGGTGACTACGTGCTGCTGCGCGCGCCAGAACGAGAGCCCGATTGCCAGAATCAGCACGGCCGCGGCGGCGAGCCAGATCGGCGCACGTGAACGACGGCGTCGGACGAGACCCGAAGTCACGAGCGCCGACACGACGCGCCCCTCGAGCGCCGGGTCCGGTTGTCGTTCTCGCGGCACATCTATCATGGTAGCGAGCTCCGGAGCAAGAGCCGCGCGCGCGTGAGTTGGCTCTTCGATGTTCCCTCGACGATCCCGAGCAAGTCACCGATTTCCCGATGGGTATACCCGTACACATCGTGGAGCACGAAGACATTGCGCGCGCCGTCCGGCAGCGCACCGATCGCCCGCTCGAGATCGAGCGCCATATCCGGGCCGATGGTGGGTGCGATCGGCTCGGCGTCCGGCGCATCCACCGTTCGCCAGTCCGCCCGCATCCGCTCGCGACGGACATTCACCAAGAACCCGCACAGCCACGAGCGCAGCGCGGACTGCGCGCGGAATGACGACAAGGCCCGGACCGCGCGCACCCAGCTCTCCTGGACGAGGTCCTCGGCCTCGCCCTGGTCACCCCCCGTGAGGCGCAATGCCAGCGCATAGAGCGCCGGCGTGTGCGCCCGATACAGCGCCCGAAACGCGTCCTCGCCCCGCGCCCGTAGAAAAGCGCGAACGAGGGCGAGGTCGTCGCTCACTGCGTCGGCGCGGGATCCACCCAATCGCGGGTGACGACGACGAGGGCCGACATCGGTGTGTCATCCTGGACGACGCCCGGAACATCCATGCTTTTCGACGCGACGATGCCCATCGCGTTGCTCTTCATGAACGGATAATACACCATCACGTGCGGCATGAATTTGGAGCGGGCTTTCCCGTCGCTGAGCACCTGCGACGACGACTCCATGTACACGAGCGCGGGACGGCGCGGCGATCGGAACCGGCCCGAGGCCATCCCGCTGTCGACCTCCGCTTTGATCTGGTCCGGAGTCCGGCCGGCGATCCGCTGCTCGGCACGGAAGCGATAGATGGCCAACACCGTCGCATCGGCCTCCGCGTCACCGCATTGCGGCTCGAACGACGCCGCGAAGGTCCGGATGATCACGCAGGCCATACCCGACGTACCCTGCTCCGCGACGACATAGTGGCCGTTCTCCAGTACATACACCGTGGCATCCTTCGATATCTCCGCCGGCGCGGCACTTCTGGCGAACCGAATCTCATCCGCTCGTGACAGCATCGCCGGAGGCGCGACCGGTGGCGGATCCTGCTGGGCCGCCATAGCGGCGGGAACCAGGACGGACGCAAGAATCCATACACGCATCGAGGCCTTCACCGTTGAGGGTTATCAGTGAGTGACGTTCGACCGCCAAAGGGTTGGAACGGCTGCCGAGGTCGCCCACCCCCTTTCGCGGAAACGCCTGACATGCCGATAGTATCAGTGTGGAAATTCTTCTTGCTCGGCAGCCGATCTTCGACAAGAACGAGCGGCTCGCGGGTTATCGCCTCTCGTACGCCGCGGGCGAGAGTGTGCCCACGCCCTCGCCATCCGAATCCGCTGCCTCGGTCGACCAGCGCGTGCTCGAGGCGTGCCTCACGCACGGCCTGGCCGACGTCGCCGAAGGCCTGCCGGCCTATCTGCAGGTGTCGCCATCCCTGCTCGAAGACGGCACGGTCCGCATCCTGCCGCCATCGCGCGTCGTCCTCGAGCTGGCCCCGGGAACTCGGCCCGACCCCGCCGTGGTTGCAGCCTGTCGGGCGCTGGCCAAGGACGGTTACCGGTTTGCCATTGATGGCGCCGACGCGATCAAGGCGGCAGAGCTCCGGAGCGTCGCGGGGGTCGCACGCCTAGATGCCGAACACCTCGAGATAGCAACGCTCGAACGAAGTGCCAAACTGCTGACCCAGTCAGGTCTGCAGCTCCTGGCCGCCCACGTGCCGCACCGCGGAGCGCGCGACCTATGCGTCGCAGCCGGAGTCGAGTTGTTCGAGGGATACCGCTTCACACAACCTGAAGTGCTGACTGCTCCAAGCGTCGGCATCAACGCGGCGCACGGTTTTCGCATTCTCAAGTTGATTACCGATATCGGCGTGTCCGATGTCGTACTCGAGGATGCGATCGGCACGGACATTGGTCTCACGTTCAAGCTCCTTCGCCTCGTCAACTCAGCCGAGCATGGCGGCCGTGACATTGAATCCATTGGACACGCGATCAAGCTCGTAGGTCGGGACAAGCTATACCGGTGGCTCTCACTCGTCCTGGTGAGCTCCGTCGCCGAAGCAGGTGTCGACCACGAAATCGCCCATCTCGCGCTTTCCCGCGCGCATTTTTGCGAGCACCTGGCACCCGAGTCCAAAGCGCAGCGCGCACGAGGCCCGCTGTTTCTCGTCGGGTTGTTCTCGATGCTCGATGCCCTCGTAGGGGTGCCCATGCCCGTGTTGGTCCAACAGCTCGAGCTCACCAACGATGTCGGCGAGGCACTCACGAGCCGAGCAGGGTTCTACGGGGCGGCACTGTCGCTCGTCGAGTCCTACGAGTCCGGGGCGTGGGCACCAGCGCTCGAACGGGCCGCCCAGATCGGTGTGCAGACCAAAGATCTCCGCCCGCTCTACACCGAGTCCATCCAATGGGCTCGCGCCCAACTCCCAGCCTGAGCGCGGCGGTCAAAGCCTCGACGCCCGCAACACCATCGTGTCACAGCGGATGCAGAGGCATACGTGGGGCCGTCCTTGCGCTAGACGCCTTTGGCGTAGATGGGCACCAGGAAGTAGGCCTGGTAGTCAACGCGATGCGCCTTGCCCCTGGTCTCGATCTCCCAGTACGTGGGAGGGTGGCTGGCGAGGGTCGTCGCAGGAAGGCCAGTCGGGAGCGGAAACTCGACGGGGATGCCATCTCCGGCGACGGTGGCAAGCCGCTGGCGCGGAATCGTGGTCGAATCTGAGTACAGCTCCCAGCACTCGACGGCGGTTGTCCGGTCCCGGCCCGTGCCGGTTGTCACATAGCGCTCTTGGACGCATCGCAGCGTGAGGGTGAGCTCGTCGATGTCCGCTAGATGGCGCGGAGCGTGGAGGTGCGCGCGCAGGGTGCCACCGACGAAGTACGGCGCGCCCTCGTAGCCCAGATACGTATTGCCGTAGCGGACGAGGTCGAGCAGCGCCACGCCCCAACGGTACCAGAGGAAGAGGCCGAGGAGCTCGAAGATCGCGGCGAAATACAAGAAGACGCGCTTCCCGGGAACCTCGACCCCGACCCACCCAAACGGCAGAACAAAGGCGCACCAGCCGAGGGCGGCGAGGAAACGGCCGATCATGGTGCGGAACGCGGAGAAGGAGAATCCATTGCCCCACCGATAGTCATAGCGCCACGGCTCCCCCGGGTTGGCCGCAGCAGCACGCCGGCTGCGCCTGTCGCTGATCTTCTCGCTCAGCCCATGGCCGATAAGGAACAGGCCACCTCCCAGGAAGGCGACGTCGATTATGCCGATCGCCCACCGCGGGAACGTCGGCCCGGCGGACCCGGGCGCCGGGCGGAAGCTGGCGAGTGACATTGCCGCGCCCACGATGGCAAACGGGATCCCGAAGAGAACAGCCTTCCATCCATTCGATCGTCGTCGCGCTCTGGTGCGGATGGTCACTGAGCAGACGCGAGGTGATGGCGGGAGGCCGAGAGGTGGGCGCCGTGTCGATCCGGAAGGCGGGGACACTCATCCCCGACTAGACGGCTAAGATGCACGGCCCGATACAGTAGATGGGCCTCCCGCCGAGGCGACTGGCTGTGAATGACAGTGGATCATGCCGAGGCCGATCCGCAGTCGGGATGCATCAACGCGGTACCACATCCCTGATAGGGCTGCCGGGGATGCGAAGAAGGGCGACGCACCGCGCCGCCCCCCTTCGTCTTGTCGCCTGCGAGCCGCCCGACGTCGAGCGATCGTTAGAAGAGTCTGGAGTCGATCGTAAACTTCAGGTTGACGGTGTTCTGCGACGGTTGGTCGAGCGCTCCGTTCACGTTGATGTGCGCATAGCCCAAGCCGAAGCCCACCAGCTGCGGGCCCAGGAAGTGGTGCGTGAGCATCGCCTCGCCGCCATAGCCAGACAGCCAGCCGTGCGCACCGATGCTGTACCCATCACCGGATGCGCCTGCGTCCGCGTACTCCGCGATGCCGAAGCCGCGCAGCCGAACGTCCCAGCCTCGGTACGCGTGTGGCAACAGGTAGTACTCCACGCCGGGCTCCAAGCCTACGTAGGTGGTGCTCGCTCCGTCGTCCGACACGCGAGTGAAGTCGAGCTCACTACCGATTCGAAGCTGCCGAGTCGAGAGCACGCCGGCGTACGCACCGATCGTCGCCGTCGGCAGCGCGACCGCGTACTCATCGGGCGCCGAGACGCCGCCCATCGAGCCATAGCTCGAGAACCCGAGCTCCGACCCGTAACGAATAGAGAGCGCCGGCAGATACGCGTTCTCGTAGTCGACGTAATCGTCTGCGAGCCCGCTCGGCGCGTCGAACATGAGGCCCAAGTCCACGGAGTAATAGTTGGCCGCGGCAAGATTGTCCGTCGTGTTCTGGAAGTCGTGGCCGTATTCGACGCCGAAGCGCATCCGTCCCTCGCGCCAGATCGGGAGCTCGGCGCCGAGGATGCCCGAGGCCGCGAACTGATGCGCCGCACCCGAACCCGCACCGCTGGTGACGTCCGCGTAGTTGTACCAGAGACCCGGGCCCACGAACAGACGGATATCGCGCGAGCGGTTCCGGCCGACGAAATAGATGTCCGGCTCCAGCCCGAAGTTGAGGTTCGTAGTGGCCGCGGCAGGGGTCGCCCCAACCGGCGCCTCCTCGAGGTACGATCCGCCGACGTACATTCCGAGTGAGATCCGCCGGGCGACGTTCCACTGCATGAAGTACTGCTGCGACGGCAGCGCGATGCTCGTGACCGTCTGCGCGCCCGCCCCGGTTGGCCTCGACCACGATACGCCACCGGCCCAGCCAAGCGTGAAGTCCGACGCGTAGTCGGGGCGCATCCCCACCGCCGCTTCGTGCGTGCTCGCAGCTGCGGGCGCGGGCGCCTGAGCGGTTACCGTTGCGCGGGGCTGCGTGGGCGCAGGCGTCGGCATGGGTGACGCGATGGGTGCGCCGTCGTAGCCGAGCGCCCGCCCGGTGGTGACCTCGACCCACGACTGCTTCTTCGGATCCCAGTACAAGCTCTGGTGCGCTGTGCGGTCGTACGCATGATCCGGATCGCCGTTGTACTGCTGGACGACATCCGCGTCCTCGTGCGGATTGATCCCGTCCACGGTCGGCAGAACGTCTCCATGGTGGAGGACCGGCGGCGCCGGAATGATTGACCCGTTGCTGGCGGACATGCCGTTGAAGCCGAGGCTCTGCCCACTCTTCGAGTCGACCCAGGACTTCTTGTCCGCATCCCAGGTCAGGTCTTGCCCCGTCGTCGCGTTGTGCGCGCGCGTGGGGTCACTCACGTCCTGGCGCACGTCATCGGCGTTGGTGGCGCTCGCGACGGACCCGATTGGCTGCACGGCTCCGCGATACAGAGTCGGCGGCCCGGGGATGATCACCTTGGGTGCGGCGAGTGGCGCACTGGTCTTTTGCCCCCGCAGGTTGGCTGGGGTTGCCGTTTGCTGAGCCATCAGACCTGCTGGGACTACCATCAGGACGAGCAGGCCCGTCCCGAGCAGCATGCTCCTGAGCGAGAACGGCGTGCGGCTGCTGGCATTCATGGATTTGCTCCGTGTCCGTCGAACCGTCCGTGTGGGTGCCGCGCATCGGCCCGCGAATCGGGCGCCGGAGAGCACGACACGGCGTCAATGCATTGGCGTCTTCTCGGGGCACCGTGCTGCCCTCGAGAATCGACTCATATTCGACGACGGACGTGCGAGGCAGGCCACACCCCGCCATTGGGTCAATACGACTGAAGTGATGCTCGGGTTAGCCCGTTCTAATGCTAGGGCACACCTAAGCGGAGCTAGTCCTCGCCCACCTGCTCCGTCGCGTCGGCACCCACAAAGTGCGTGACCTCTGGCTTTCCGCGCGTATCGAATCGCGCCACGACCGACTGCAGGGCCGCATCATCCTTCGTTTCTCGCTCGTGCTCGCGCAGGTGCTCGAGCCACGACTCCGAGAGGAACGTCTCGACAAAGCGACCCTCTCGGGCCGCGTCCTCGAACACCGCCCACTCATATGCGCCATCACGCCGACGGGCGGAAGCTAGGGACTCGATCGCAGTCAAGAACGCATTTCGATTCGAGGGGTCGATCTGGTACTCGACGGATACGAGCACCGGTCCGCGCCCCGGTCCGATGCGCCGCACCGTGTATGGCTGCGGCCAACTCAGCGCGGGAGTGAGATCCACGTCGGTACCGGTTTGCACGGCCCACGGGCGTACGAGCGGGATCGCGACGATCGCCGTAGCGGCTGCAACGAATTGCGCGATCGGGATGCCCGCGATGGCGGCCACCTGCCCCCACACGACGCTCCCCACCGACATCGCACCGAACATGGTGGTGACATAGATGGCGAGCCCGCGCCCCCGTACCCAATCCGGTAGTGCTACTTGCGCCGAAACGTTGAGAATCGTGAGCGCCATCACCCAGGACACGCCGGCAAGGACACTCGCGGCGGCGGCGACGGGCGCGGTGTGGGCCGACCCGAAGAGCACGAGGGACGCGGCAGTCGCGAGCGTCGCCAGACGCATGACGCCTTCCGGTGAAAAGCGGGTCCGGAGCCGTGACAGAAAGGCGGCGCCTACCAGCGCACCCACTCCGATGGAGGCGAGGAGAAATCCGTACAGATCCGGCCCGCCCCCGATTCGGCGTCGTGCCACGAGTGGCAGCAACGCCCAGTACGCGCTCGCAGAGAAGAGGAACGCGACGGTTCGCACGAGGGTCGCGCGCAGCGGACGGCTATTAGTGGCGTATCGTCGTCCGGCGCGCAAGGCGCGCCAGAACCGTTCGGCAGGGATGCGCAGCGGAGCGGCGGGAGTGGGGCGCCACCAGAGCAAGCCCCCGACCGTCGCCAGATTGCTGATCGCGTTGATCCAGAAGGGCAGCACGACGCCACCCAGGACTGTGAGAGCGCCGCCCAAAGCGGGGCCGATCGCTCGGCTGATGTTGAATCCGACGCCGTTGGCAGCCACAGCAGGCATCAGATCCTTTCGAGGCACGAGCTCCGGAACGATGGCTTGCCAGCCGGGAGTGCCGAGTGCCGTGCCGGCCGCAATCACGAACATGAACAGCAGGAGCACAGCGGGCGTCATCAAGCCGAGCATGACGCAGACAGCGAAGATCGCCGACAAGATCGTGGTGGTGCTCTCGGCCACGATCAGCAAGCGACGCCGATCGACGATGTCTGTGAGCGCACCAGCGGGAATCGCGAACAGAAACATTGGCAGGCTGTTCGCGACCTGTACGAGCGAAACGAGCAGCGGGTCGGTGCTCAGCGTCGTCATGAACCAACCACAGGCCGCGTTGTACATCCACGTCCCGATGCTCGCGACAACCCCGGCGGTCCACAGCACGCTGAACGCGGGGTACTTGAAGGGCGCCCATGCTCCTCCATCTGCATCACGGGATCGCGTCGTGACCGGCATCAGACCGACCGAGATTCAGGGATGGGGATTTGGCAACTGCAACAAAGGCGCCCGAGCAGACCGGTTGGCAGGTGATCGGCCACTCACGCGGAGTGGTGCCGGCTGATGAAGTCGACCGTCGCTCGCGTCACGACTTCGGGCAGATCACGGTACGGCACGTGGCCGCAGTCCCTGAGCTGCACGAGCTCAGTCGTGGGGACGGCACGCGCGATCGCTTCCAACTGGGCCATGGACCCGTACTCGTCATCATATCCTTGCACCGCCAGAATCGGGCAGCGGATCGATGAGAGCATCGCCTCCATCGTCCAGGTCGTAAAGGCGGGATCCATCCACGCGTCGTGCCAGCCCCAAAACGCTGAGTCGGGATCGGTGTGATACCGCGCGAGCCGCTCCTTGAAGCCCGCCGACTCGTACCTCGTGCGGGTGGCCGCGATCCCGATGCGCGCGACCTCTTCGACGAAGACGTGAGGGGCGAGCACAATGGCACCGGCGAGAGCGTCGGGATACAGTGCCGCGTACGTCAAGGCAATCGTCGCCCCGTCGCTGTGTCCGAAGAGCCATGGCTGTACGTCGTCCGCCCCGACGCCGCGGAGCAGAGCCGGGAGTGCTTCGCGTGCCTGCGCCAACAGGTAATCGGGCGTCCAGTGCTCCTCCGCGGGTCGCGGGGTCGACCGCCCATACCCGTACCGGGAGTACACGAGGCCTCGATAACCACCGGCGTCGCAGAGCTCGCGCGGGTAGTCGCGCCACATTGCGAGCGAGCCCAAGCCTTCGTGCAGAAAGACGACCAGTGGCGCATCGCGACGCGACGCGTGCTGCCACTCGTATTCGACCTCAATAGGCCGACCGCCGAAGGGGATCCGGGCGAAGGGCATGGGGCAAGAGACTAGGGACTAGTGGCTAGTGACATACCGTAGGTCAGTGACAGCGACCTGTCACTGACCCTGCGTTTTGTTCTAGCCACTAGCCACTAGTCCCTAGCATCACTGTGTCGTCGGCGTCGTCTCGATGGGTAGCTCCAGGTACGACGCGTGTGCGCCGGTGCGATAGATCCGTTCACGAGCCACCCGGAAGTCGGACTCGGTGGCGCGGAAGATGTTGGGCACGTAGTGCTGTGGGTTCCGATCGATGATGGGGAACCAGGTGCTCTGCACCTGCACCATGATGTGGTGACCTTTGAGAAACCGATAGTCCTGCGTGTGCAGGTCGATCTTGTACTCGTCGACCTGGCCGGGCGTGATCGGCAGCGGCGTCGTATAGCTCTCGCGGAACCGTCCTCGGAAGACGTCGTTGGCGACCATCAGCTCGTAGCCGCCAAAGGAAGGCGCCTCGCCCGTGGGCGCGGTGTCGGGATAGACGTCGATCAGCTTCACGACCCAGTCGGCATCGGAGCCCGTCGTCGCGGCGAATAGATGTGCGGTGATGGCCCCAGTGAGCGTGACATCGTGATCCAGCGCGGGGGTCTCGTACGTGAGCACATCGGGGCGGTCATCGACGAACCGCTGGTCCTGCACGAGCCACGTCGTCCATCCCGACCCCCCCGGGTAGTACGTCGGGGGAATGGGTCGATGCCGGTAGGGGACCGGATGAGATGGATCAGAGACGTAGCTGTCGAAGCCGCTGTCGGTGGCAGTCGGCGCGTCGAACGACGCTCCGTGATGCGCCTGGAAATAGAGACGCTGCGGCGTGACCCCCCGGCTGGGCGGCCACCGATCGAAATGCCGCCACTTGTTGGTGCCGCCCTCAAAGGTCGTGGCGCCGGGAAACCCACCCGGCCCGCGATCCTTCAGATAGTAAGCGAAGAAGGGAGCCATGACGTCCCGCCGGAAATCGGCGGACGCCGGACTGCCAAAGTCGATGGCGCCGAGCTGCTGCCCTGAAGAATCGGCCCAGCCACCGTGGTTCCACGGGCCAACAGCCAGAAAGTTCTTGTGCGCCGTATCGTGCTTCTCGAGCGTCTGGTAGATCGTGACGGGGCCGTAGAAGTCCTCCTGGTCCCACCACCCAGCGACGTTCAGCGTGGGCACGGTGACCCGATCCAGATACGGCAACACCGCCTGGTGTTGCCAGAACCCGTCGTAGTTCGGGTGGTTCGCGAAATCCTCCCACGAGGGGATCTTGCCGTGCAGATACTTCGCATCGACGTTCGACAGGGGGCCGAGGCGCAGGTACCAGTCATAGGTGTCGTACTGGTCGAACGCGAAGGGAGTCTGCCCTTTCCCACTCTCCATCGTCGCGGCGTACTCGAACCCGTAGCTCAGGCGAAATGCACCGTTGTGGTGGAAATCGTCGCCGATGAACATGTCGGACGGGGAGGCCTGGGGAGACACCGCTTTGACGGCCGGGTGCGGGTCGATCATGGTCATGACCGTCGTCCACCCGTCGTACGAGATGCCCAGCTCTCCGACGCGGCCGTTGTTGTTCGGCAGATGCTTGATCAGCCAGTCGACCGTGTCATACGAGTCCGTGCTTTCGTCGATGGCAGTCGGATCGTGGCGGTCGCGCACGGGTCGCAACATGACGAACTGGCCTTCCGATTCGTGCCGACCGCGAAGGTCTTCGAAGACGAAGATGTACTGGTCTGCCGCCAACTCCTTGAGATAGCTCTGGAACATGGCCCCGTAATAGTCGATCCCGTACGGGGTGCGGAGCAGCATGATGGGCAGCGGCCCCGATGCCTGCGTCGGCGTGTAGATCGCGATGTGCAACCGCACATGATCGCGCATCGGGATCATGGTGTCCTGCTTCGCGTACCCCGGCGGGGGGCCGACCGGGGTTTGCGCGCCGAGTGCCGCGAACGCGCAGACACTCGCGAGGAGTAGCGCCGCGCTGACGATCTCACGTTGCCGGACTCGCCGGCTCGGCGCCGCCTCAACGTCTGATGGTTCCGAACGCACTCTGTGCATACCGGTGCTCCGCCTGGAAGGTTTTGCCGCGAAGCGAAGTCGATCGTACAGGCACCCGACGACCCGTCCCCGTGCTCTCTCGACCGGGTGCGGCGGCGTCCGAAGGTAGAGCACCCCGGAGGGATGTCAAGCGGCCTGACCAGGCCTCGCGCACCCGCGGCGATCGACGACCACAACGGCGAGCGACCGCGAAGCCGCCCACGAAACCATGCGCGTCTCGATCCGATCACGTACATTCGCGTGCGTGCGCGTGTGCCGCGTCGCTGTCCTGATCGGCTCTCTCGCCGTCGCCGCGTGCGTGCACCACGCCGCGCCGCCGCGCCGCGCGCCCCGCTGTCTCGCTGACGTGTTGTACTTCGGCCGCAACATCCCCGGCCGCGGGCGGCCAGATAGTGCTTTCGTGTCCTCGGCTGAGTGGCACGCATTTGCGGACACGGCATTTCGGCGCTGGCTTCCCAACGGGTCTAGCGAGACCAATGCGGAAGGGCGATACGTCGCCGACGGCCGGTGGGTGGCTGAATCGACCAAGGTGGTGACGATCGTACACATCGCTGCGCCGGTGCTCGATGCCAACATCGACTCGGTGATGGCGCTCTATCGCCGCCGGTTCAATCAGGAGAGCGTTGGCCGCTCGCGGTCGCGGCTGCAATCGAATCTCTGCGGGTCGTGACGTCGTTCAGCGTCCGACGCTGTCGGCGTAAACCGTCCCCTCCTTCATGACGAAGCGCACGTGCTCGAGCGCCTTGATGTCCTGTGTGGGGTCGCCAGTGACCGCGATGAGATCGGCAGCTGCACCCTTCTTGATGACGCCGAGCTGTCCCTCGCGACCCAGGAGTCGGGCCGCGTTCACGGTCGCAGCCTGCAGGATCTCGACCGGCGGCATCCCGGCCTCGGCGTAGGCGTAAAGATTGTGCTTCGCAGCCGAACCCTGCGGCATGTGGAGATCGAGGTAGTTGTCAGAGCCCGCGGCGATCGGCACACCCGCCTTCATCGCGCGCCGCAGCCGGTCATGCTCCGATTCCAATATCGCCGAGACCTGCGCCTGCGGCGGACGCGCGCCCGCGGAGCCCATGAGCGTCAGATATCGGTTCAAGATCGCGCTATCCAAATCCGTCGGCACCAGAAATGTCCCCTTGCGTGCCATGAGGGCGAGAGTCGAGTCAGCGACCTGGTAGGCGTGCTCGATGCTGGTCACACCCGCCGTCGTCGCCCGCCACACAGCATCATTTGATGTCGCGTGCGCTGCGACCCGAAGCCCCAAACGCTGCGCCTCCGCCACGATCGCACGCATCTCCTCGAGCGACAGCGACCCGCGATTGGGCGTATTGTTGGAGTAGATCTTGATGATCTGCGATCCGAAGTTGACGTGCTCCGTCACGGCTTGTGCCGCGTCGTCTGGGCTCCGCACAATGCGATACTCTTCCTCGGCGATCGATTGGTAGCGCTGCTGTAAGCCGGGAAATTGCCCGCCTTCTGGACTCAGTCCCGGCCCGGCGGTGATCATCCGGGGGCCATCCACACTGCCGTCCTCAATGGCCTGGCGGAGCGCAACGTCACCGTATTGACCAGAGTTCCCCAGATCTCGCACAGTCGTGATGCCGGCCGCGAGAAAGGTCCGCGCCCGGGCAGCCCCGTGCAGCGCCCGCAGTGGCGTTCCCTCCATGATGATCGCCTTTGCGTTCTCCAGAGTGATCCCGGGGCCAGCCGCCTCGAGGTAGAGGAGATGCGTGTGCACGTCGATCAGCCCTGGTAGAACCGTCACGCCGCGGAGATCGATGACGCGGGCGCCCGGCGGTGCTGCGAGATGTGGCGCGACTGAATCGATCACGCCGTGATGCACGAGGATGTCCTGCGGTCCGAGCATCGCGCCGTGCTCGCTGTCGAACATGCGGACCGCACGCACGAGCGTCGTCCCCGTGTCGCGCGGGGTCTGTCCCGCGACCGACCCGGTTACCGCGAGCCCGCAGACTGCGGCAATCCACAACGCGAGGCGCGAGTGCGTCGTCGTCTGGGTTGCGGTCGATCGGGCACTATTGGTCTGAGTCATGGCTACGACGATACAAGAGGGGCCCGACCCACGCCAACCGGACGGACGACTTGGCTCTTTTCACGGTTCCTCGCGGCGTGTAAGCTATCCCATCCCCAGGAGGCGTACATGTTCGCGAGTGGCAATGTCACCGTCTACGTCTCGAACATGGACGCGGCGGTGCGATTCTACAGCGAGACCCTCGGTTTGCGACTCGTCGATCGCTTCGGTGACCACTGGGCCTCGGTGGAAGCCGGCAGGGGCCTGACCGTCGGGCTGCATCCGAACTCGGGAGCACCCCGCGCCAGTCGCAAGGGCGCCATGGAAATCGGCCTGGAGCTCAAAGGCTCGATACACGAGGCGATCCAAGTGCTGCAGGAGAAGGGCGTGACGTTCGAGGGCCCGATTCATGAGGACGAAGCGGGGTCGTTCGTGTACCTGTCGGACCCAGACGGCAATCCGATCTACCTCGCCCAGCTCAAGTGGCACCAGGTCGCAGAGGGCGAGGGCGAATACCTGGGCTCGGGCTGACATCAGTACAACCAAGACACGATCTGCCGCTTAGGCCGGCGATCCGTCGCGGTCGGCGCGACAGGGCTGCTCGGGCGGAGGCATCCGCCACCGGCCTGGCACGATCGGGCCGCCCCTGGGAGCCCGCGGTTTTTCTGTGTCCACCGACGCGATGACGACGGGACGACGCATCGCGATCACCGTGGCACCTCCGCCATGCCACGCTACCCGCGGGCCCGAGGCCGCCGGTCTATCCGGCTGCCCGGATACGACTACACAGCCGCCAGCGCGTACTTCGTCACGATCGTCACGCAAGATCGCGCGTGTATCCTGAGCGACGTACGCGACGGCATCGTTCATCTCAGCGCAGCCGGACGCATTGCTGCGTCGGCGTGGCGCGCGCTGGCCAATCACGTGCCGGGACTCGTTCTGGACCAATGGGTGGTCATGCCAAACCACGTGCATGGGATTGTCGTGCTGTCGGACCGACGGGACCCTCCGCTTCGAGTTGCGCTCGCGGCGTGGCGATCGACGCATCCAATATCACCTCGAAAGCCTCGATCGACGGCCGCACCGGTGGGTCCAGCGCCGCGATCGCTGGGTGCCATCATCGGCGCGTTCAAATCCGGCACCACCAGGCGGATCAACCGGCTGCGCGGGACACCCGGCGCCACGGTCTGGCAGCGAGACTATTACGAGCGGATCATCGACGATGAGGCTATGCTCGCACGAATTCGCCAATACATCGCCGCCAACCCGCGGCATTGGGCGGCTGATGCCTCGGCGCGAGAGAAGCGTTAGCAACAGCTCCGCCTACATCCAGCCGCGCAGCGGACATCATATGGACGGTGCCGCCAGGGGGCGACGCATGGCGTCGCCCCGACCGGTCCGGGGATGGCTGGTGCGGACCACTCAAGCTTCGATTGGGGTACTCAAGCGGCATACGGACCGGTACGGGCGACGCCATGCGTCGCCCCCTAGGATCGCCGCGCACAAAAGCCCGTGATCCGCCTCGCTGCGGCTGCCCACAGCGCAATGCCCCCTAGCATCGCCGCGCGCAAAAGCCCGTGATCCGCCTCGCTGCGGCTGCCCACAGCGCGATGCCCCCTAGCATCGCCGCGCGCAAAAGCCCGTGATCCGCCTCGCTGCGGCTGCCCACAGCGCGATGCCCCCTAGCATCGCCGCGCGAGCCCACCATCTCGCCAAATGACACAGCCCCCAGCGGATATGCGCGCTTTGCCTTGCGACGGGGATTGCACCGGGCGTACACTCTACGCCGTCCCCAGTCAGGCGGGCATTGATTCGATGAGCCAGCAGACCGACTCGGAGCAGGGCGCATGCACCATCCGGCCGCCAAGACCCGGCGATTACGAGCAGATGGCCGAGCTCGCGGGGCAGCTCGGCTACCCGAGCACGGGACCCGAGGTCCGGCGACGACTGGGGGAGATGCGGAATTCGAATCAGTACGCCGTGTACGTCGCCGAGCTCACGAATGGCCAGATCGCCGGCTGGATTGGAGTCTATGTGTTCCGGGCCGTCGAGCTAGATGGATTCGTAGAGATCAGCGGGCTTGTCGTCGACGAAAAGATCCGCTCCCGAGGGATCGGTAAGATGCTCCTCGATGCTGCGGAAGGCTGGGCACGCGAGCACGGATACGAGGGTATCTCGGTTCGCTCGAACACGATTCGCGAGCGCGCCCACGCGTTTTATAAGCGGAATGGCTTCGAGGGCGAGAAGACTCAGGCGTCGCTCCACAAAACCTTGTGACCGCGATCGTAGATCACTCGCCCGCTGCACCCGACGCAGATCGCTCTGCGTCTGCACCGGAGCTCCGTCGCGAGCTCACGCTCTTCGATGGGATAGCGATCGCCGTCGGCACCACGATTGGATCTGCGATCTACCTCATCCCCAGCACGATCGCCGCGCAGCTGCCCTCCCTTGCCACGGTGCTGCTGGCGTGGGTCATCGGCGGCGTGCTCACGGTGCTCGGCGCGCTGTCCCTGGCGGAGCTGGCCTCCATGTATCCCGGGGCGGGCGGCCTGTGCCTGTACTTGCGGCATGCGTATGGACGTCTCACGGCGTTCCTCTACGCGTGGGGCCTACTGCTCATGATTCACTCGGGGAGCATCGCCGCGCTTGGCGTCGCCTTTGGGCTGTACGCCGGGCAGATCTTCCCGCTGACCACGGCCGAGGAGAAGCTCGCCAGCGCGTCGATGATCCTGCTCCTCACGGGGATCAGCTGCGTCGGTATCCGGAGCAGCAAGGTCGTGCAAAACGTCGTTGCCACGGTCAAGATCGGTGGACTCGCCGCGATGATTCTGCTCGTCTTCATCAAAGGCGCTCGCCCGATCCACTTCTTCGAGCAGGGCACGAGTGCGGGCGGACACGCACTGGCCTTCTCGGTCACGGGGTTCGGGGTGGCCTTGGTCGCGATCCTGTGGGCGTACGAAGGGTGGCACCTCGTGTCGTTCGTTGGCAGCGAAATGAAGAAGCCGCAGCGTGACCTGCCCCGGAGCCTCTTCTACGGCAGTCTGATCGTCATGACGATCTACATTGTCGCGAACGTCGGGTACTACCACGTCCTCTCGCCGAACGAAATTCGAGGCAGCACGGCGGTCGCCGCCCTCGCCGTCGGAAGGCTGCTCGGCCCCATCGCGACGAAAGTCATCTCCGTGCTCATCCTGGTGTCGATTCTGGGCACGTTGAATGGCCTGATCTTGACGGGCCCGCGCGTCTACTACGCCATGGCGCGCGACGGCGCATTTCTCCATGCGTTCGCTCACGTGAGCGAGCGGTACCGCACGCCGACAGTGGCACTGATCGTAGAAGGCATTTGGGCATCGGTGCTCGCGCTATCCGGCACCTACGAGCAGCTGTTCACGGACGTGATCTTCACTGCCTGGATCTTCTACGGATTGGCCGTGGGTGCAGTGCTCGTGTTGCGGCGCAGGGAGCCGCAGAATGGCGCGGTCCTTCCGAGTGCCCGGATGTCCGTGGGTTCCACTCCTGTTCTGTCTCGCGGCCGCCGGCCTGACCGTGAGCACACTCATTGCGCGCCCGGTTGGCAGCACGATCGGATTGGTCTTCGTCGCTATCGGCATCCCGGTCTACCTGTTCGGCTCCTCCCGTTTCTCCTACAGTTTCCTGAGAATTGCCGATCGGGAGGTCACGACAACGGCGGGAGATGGGATGGCAAAGCTCCCCTGACGCCCGAGGACGGGCCTCCGTGGCTGCCCAGTCGCGGCGGAAGGCACCGCGCCGTCGGTCAGAGCCAGCGGCGTACTCGACGTGTGTAGTCGACGTACGGGCCGCCGAACTTCTGCTGCAGGTAGCGTTCCTCGCGCGCGATGACGAGCCGTTGTGTCACCCACGCGGCGACCAACGCCGTGACGACCGTCCATGACGTCAGCGCCGCAAGTCCGATCCCGCACGTGATCGCCGTCATGCCGACGTACATCGGGTTCCGCGTCACCCGATAGGGGCCTCTGAATACGAGCGTGGTCGTGGGACGCGTCGGGTTGGGCGTCGTGCCGGCTCCGCGAAACAGGGCCACGGCACTACCCATGAGCAGGGCGCCGGTGGCGACCAGGATATAGCCAACCACGCGACCCGCCGCGTTCCAGCTGCCGCCGAGCGACAGTGGATACGCCCACTGGAGGAGAAACCCGACGCCGAGTGCGATGAGATAGACCCCGGGTGGGAACACTCGCACACGGGCACTGTCTTCGGCTGGAGGCATCACCGTTCCGACGACGTCTTGATGGTGCCGGTCCAGACGGCGCTCGCGCCCGGCGCTGAGCGCACCCTGATGAAGCAAGCCGCGCGACGCCCGCAGGCAAGGGTGAGACCCGCCGCCATCCCGACCGAGCTCACGACGAGACTGCCCGCGAGCATGGCGACGGCCAGGAGCCCGCGTGTGGGGCCACCTCGCGATCCCGAGAACAACACCGGAGGGGCCGCGGCACCAAGGACGGCCAGCTCCGACCACATCAGCACGACCCAGGACCGGCGCCCAGCGAGTTGCAGGAAGAGATGGGCGCTCGCCGCGAGCAGCGCCGCGGTCCCCACCAGCGCAACGACGCCGGCCACGACCCACCACCGCCTCGAACGATCACCCAACGCGAGACGCAGACCGACCAGGGCCATGACGCCAACAAGCCCTGGGCCGACAATGGGCCCGACGATACGCAGCACGTCAGGTTAGGCGACGCGAGGTACGGTCGACATCGCACGCTCCGGAAACGCCTCTAACCAGAAAAGGCTGGTTGCGAGTGGACTCTGGTCGGCGCTCGTTGCTCCAAACCTCGTTCGGGGAGCGTCGGCCTGCCAGAGCTTGTGCGGCGTGCCGGTCGTCGTCCTGCGCGGAGATGCGCTTCGGGTTGTACCGTTGCCCTAAGCGGATCGTGACTATTCGTGCCGCAGGGCGCTCACCGGATCGATGCGCGCGGCACGATACGCTGGAATGAATCCGGCGAGTGCAACACAGACGATGAGCCCCGCCACAGCGAGGGCGGCGTTTCTGGGATCTGTCGAGCTGACGCCGTACAGCTGGCTCGCAATGAGGCGACCGACGGCGATAGCCGCTACCACACCAAGCACGAGTCCGAGCAGGCCTTGGATCAGCACCGTGCGCATGACCATCCCAGTTACCGTGCTGCGCTGGGCGCCGAGCGCCATCCGGATGCCGATCTCGCTCGTGCGGCGTTGCACCGCGAACGCGGTGATGCCGTACAGGCCGACGCATGTGAGCACCAGTCCGAGGAGCCCGAAGAACGTCACCAGCGCAGCTATCACGTTGTCCTGACTCAGCGTGTCGGTGAGATTGTCCGCGACGGTGGCGATATGCAACGGCGAGAGCTCTGGATTGATGTCGGCGAGGGTCGCGCGCACCTGCCGGGCGAGCGCCTCCGGAGGGCCCGCGGACCTGAGCTCGATCACGCCCGCAAAATCCGTCTCGAGCATCACGGCGATCGGGTCCTGCGGCTGCTGCAAGAAGGGCAGAAATGCCATCGGCGTCGGGTCCTCACGGGCATCGACATACTTGGCCGTCTGGACCACGCCGACGATCTCGAGGTCGCTTCCGCGCTTCGGATCTCCGCCGACCCCGAATCGCTTGCCGATGGGGTCCGCCTGCGGGAAGTAGCGGTCGACGAAGGCCTGATTCACCACCGCCACTGGGGCTGCAGTCGGCACGTCACGATCATCAAATCCGCGCCCCCGTACGACGGTGGTCCCAATGGTCCGGAAGTACCGCGGGGAGACGCGATCGATTCGCGCAAAGAAGGGCATGGTTGGCGTGGGTTCGCGGCCCTGTATGGCGATCGAATACGCCGCGCAACAGTCGTCGAACGGGCTGTAGGTCGAGAAGCTCGCACTCACCACGCCTGGCAGGGCATTGAGCCGACTGTCCAGTTGACGGTAGAGCACCTCGAGTCGCGGGTGGTCGTAGCCCGCTTGCGCTGCGTCGATGCTGACGTCCAGGACGTGCGTGTGGTCGAACCCGAACTCTTGATGCGTCAGATTCGCGAGACTACGGAGGAACCCGCCCGCGACGGCTAGAACGACGACCGCGAGCGCCGCCTCGGCGACTATCAGCGATTGCCCCAGCTTCAGCCGCTGGCCGGTCCGCAATACCATGCCTTTGACGCGGGCACTCGTCATCGCCGAGGCGATCTCCGCATCCATGCGAAGCGTGGGGAGCAGACCGAACGCGATCGCCGCGACACAGACGAGTGCGAACGTGAAGGCGAGGACGCGGAGGTCGGGCGTGGTGCGGATGGGCACATCCGTCGCGCCGCGGAAGACCGCAGCGATGAGGAGTCGGGTGCTGATCGCGGCGACGACGAGTCCGAGCACGCCGCCGGCGAGTGCCAGCGTCACACTCTCGGTGAGGGCCTGACGCACGAGGCGCCACCGGCCGCCACCCAGTGCGAGCCGCACGAACCTCTCAGTTCGTCGCGCGGTTCCCCGAGCCAGGAGAAGCGCGGCGATATTGGCGCAGGCAATGAGCAGGACGGCCAGCGCCGCCCCCAGCAAGAGGCGCAGGGTGTGCGCGTAGTCGCGCCGCATCCCCGCGACGCCGCTCCCAGCCGGCGTCAGCTCGACATATACCTTTCGCGCGTCCTGCCGGTCCTCATCGGTGACAGCACCGAAGATCCCGGAGGCGAGCGCGTCGAGAAGCCAACTCTGGACTGTCGCAGTGACGCGAACTTGCGCTTGCGCGGGCGATACGGAAGGGGCCAACCGGCCGATCAGATACAACCACCGCATACCGGGCGAGTCGAGCAGCTTGAGCTCCGGCTCCAGTCGACGGTCGACGGACAGGGGCAGCCAAATATCAGGCGGATCGGCTTGCAGCGTCTGACCGTAGAAGGCCGGCGCTGCCACGCCGACGACGGTGACGGGGATGCCGGAGACATTCGAGGACTGACCCGACTGCGGCCGGGTCGCGGTTCAGCACATCGTGCCAGTATCGATAGCTCAGGACGCCAGCCGGCGGCGCCGACGCCGAGTCGTCACTGGGGGCGAGGGCGCGGCCGAGCGCGGCGCCGGCACCGATCACCTCGAAATAGTTACCGGAGACGAGCTTGGCCTGCGCGGGCTGCGCGACGCTCCACCCGGTGCGACGGACGCTCACGCGGTTCTGGGACTCGCTCTGGACCGCGCACAGACCGTCGAAGACGTGCGTGCTCTCGAGGCGGCGATAGAGATCAACGGAATACGTCTCGAGCGACCCGGGGGAGAAGCCGGAACCGGTGCCGTCCTGACTCGCGTGACCGAGGAGGTACAGACCACCGGGATCGCGGACCGGGAGCGGGGTGAGCAGCACCGCGTTGATCAGTGTGAAGATCGCGGTGTTGGCTCCGATGCCGAGTGCCAGGCTGAGGATCGCGACCACCGCGAAGCCGCGGGCGTGGCGCAGCTGCCGGATGGCGAAGCGCACATCCTGCGACAGGTCGTCCAGCCACCGCACGCTCCACAGGTTGCGGCTCACCTCGGCGAGTCGCGTCACATTGCCGAACTGCCGGCGCGCGCGCTGTGACGCCTGACCGGGTGTGAGGAGCGCGCTCGCCCGCAGCTGCTCGGCACGCAGATCCTGATGCAGGCGCATCTCCTCGTCGAGCTCCGCGCTCATCGCATTGCGGCGAAGCCAGAACTGGAGACGGCGCCACAGCTCGGCCAAGACCATCGTGCCTCCTACGCGGGTCGCAGGATACGGGCGATCGCCCAGGTCACGCGCTCGTACGCGTCGATTTCCTCGGCGAGACGCTTGCGCCCGGCGGCGGTCAGTCGATAGTAGCGTGCGCGGCGGTTACCGGCCGTTCGGCTCCACTCTCCGACGATCCAGCCTTTGATCAGCATGCGTTGGAGCGCGGGATAGAGCGAGCCTTCTTCGACGTGCAGGACATCGCGCGATGTCTGCTGGATCGCGTTCGCGATCTCGAACCCGTGCATCTCAGCCCCGACCGACAACGTCTTGAGAATGACCATGTCGAGCGTGCCGGGCGGGATGGGGTCGCGTGGCGTCGTCACATAGACAGTCTATGTTACGCCACCCCTCGTGTCAACTGTGGGGTGGTTGGTGGCTGGTGACAACTCTCCGAGCGTGGCGATGGTGACGGGTCACGAGCTCCGCAGTCCGTTCACCAGCCACCAGCCCCGCGCACGACCCCGATGCCCGCCCACCAGATGCCAAATGCTTGACAGATCAATAGGCAGCTGCCTATATAGGTCATGCGCTATTGTTCAGCTTTGGTCGCGCTGGCCGATCCGACGCGACGCGCGCTGTTTGAGCGATTACGTCACCGGCCGCATACGGTTGGGGAACTGGCGCGCCTCGCACGGGTGCGTCAGCCGACGGTGTCCGAGCACCTGCGAGTGCTCAGCGAGGCACGACTCGTTAGCTATCGCCGCGACGGTACGCGACGCTACTACCAGGCCTCCCGCGACGGCATCGCCGCACTTCGCCGATACGTTGAGTCGCTGTGGGATGACGTACTGGCGGCCTACGCGGCGGCGGACCCGCATCCGCCAGCCACACGCCGACCCGCTGCGCAGACACGATCCACCAGGAGGCTCCGATGACATCCCGGAGGACCCAGCCACGACCTCCGAATCAGCTCGCGCCGATCCGACGGTCAGTCATCGTCTCTTGGGACCAGGAGACCGCGTTCCACCGCTTCACCGACGGGTTCGCGACCTGGTGGCCGACATTCAGCCATTCCATTGGCGGCCCGCGGGTGGCCCGCGTCGTATTCGAATGCCGACCGGGCGGACAGATCTACGAGGAGCACCGCGACGGCACCCGCCTCGCCTGGGGCTCGGTCTCGGTCATCGAAGCGCCCCGCCGCATCGTCTTCCGATGGCACGCCGCATACGAGCCGACCGACGCGCAGGAAGTGGAGGTCACGTTCACCCCGGAGGCGTCAGGTACGCGGGTCGATCTCGTCTCACGCAACTGGGAAGCGATGGGGGACAAAGCTCGCAAATCCTACAACGGCTTCAAGCTTGCCTGGGAAGGCGTGCTCGCCGCATACGCCGGTCGGTTCAGCATGGCGCGGGCGTTCATGGTGGCAATCTCCGCGGGCATCAGTGCCACGGGTGGCCGCAATCGGTTCATCCGCGGGAGTCGCGGACACTTGCCCCGTGCATCGGGAGCCAAGAAAGGCGACTGAGTGCCCTCCCGCGCTCGCCCCGCGATTACGTCACGAGGCCCAAGCCCCGCATGAGCGTCGCCGTATCGTAGTACGAACGGATCCGCCGGATGAGGCCCTCGGCGATGTCCTGCACGTAACACACCCGTACCTCGACGGAGCGACCGGTCGGCTCGATGACGCCCGTCGGTGCGCGCAACGGTCCGGTGTGCGTACCACGAAAGATGAACTCGACGGCCACCCCTCGTGCCGTCGCGAGGAGCGCGGTCACCTCGACGAGGGCATCGGGGAAGGCAGTGGCCCACGCGGCGATGTACTCGCGCGCCGGTCGCGGGCCGAGGATCGTGATCCCGTCCGGCACCACGAGGAACTCGACGGCCGGGGCAAGCACCGCTTCCCAGGCGTCGAACTCGCGGCGATTCCAGTGCTCGATCTGCCGTCGCAGGAGCTGCTCGTTCTCGACCGCCGCGGCCAGGCGCCCTACGTCGACCATGTCCTGCGCGGCATCATTCAGGGCCGCAAACTCGCCCAGCGACATATCAGCCGGAACGGTCGGGACTTCCGGGCGAAACGATGGGCCGGCTTCGCGATCGCCAAAGGTGGGGGTGCCGTCCGGCGAGACCATATGCCACCTCCTCGTGACATGACGGTGGGAGAACGGACAGTGCGCTCGTCGACGGCTCCCGGCGCGAGCACGTCCACGTTGCCGCCGGCGGCGTTCTTGTCAAGCTCGAGCGCAGCACGATATCGTCTGGTATGGCCACGGGAACGATCACGTTCGGCTGCGATGCCGTGCTGTTCGACCTGGATGGTGTGCTCGTGGACTCCACGGCGTGCATCGAGGCGACGTGGCGCCACTGGGCAGAACGGCATGGGCTCGACGCAGCCGCCATTCTGCGCATCGCGCACGGTCGGCGCGGGATCGAGATCATTCAGATCGTCGCGCCACACCTCGACCTCGCGACGGAGGCGTCGATCCTCATCAGCGCCGAGGTCCGTGCGTCGATCGACGCGCGAGCCGCGGCCGGCGCACGCGACGTCCTCGATGCACTCCCCGCCGGCCAATGGGCCATCGTGACGTCCGGCGTGCGAATCGTCGCCGCGCATCGGCTGCGGCATAGCGGACTGCCCCTGCCCCGAGTCATGGTGTGCGCCGACGAGGTCACGCGCGGCAAGCCCGACCCCGAGGGCTATCTGGCCGCGGCCAAGCGGCTCGGTGCCTCCCCGCCCGACTGTGTCGTCATCGAGGATGCCCCGCCCGGCATCGCCGCCGCGAACGCGGCAGGCATGCAATCGATCGCACTCGCCACGACGCATCCGCCGGAGGCGTTGCGCCACGCCCACGCCGTCGCCAGCGGCCTGGATGCGCTGATCGTTCGCATCACCCAGGGTCAACGCGGTCCGCGCCTCGCACTCGACGTCCACGCGCCGCTCTCGCGCTGACGCCAGGTCCGCGCGAACTTGTACGACGAGGAATCAGAACACGTCGCGGATACCTGGAGGCACACGTGAAGGCATGGATGAGCGGCGCACTCGTGGGACTCGCCATCGGAACGACCGGATTCGGCATCATGCGAGCGCAACCTGGACTGCAGTCGCAACGGTTTCCGCAGTTCGAGAACGATGACGTGAAGGTCTGGAAGTCCGTGGTCGTGCCGAACTCACCCCTGACGCTGCACCGGCACGATCATCCCCGAGTGATCATCGCGCTCCGTGGCGGGACCATGAAGATCGAGCAGCAGAACGGTCCCACCGAGAGCCATGTGTGGGAATCGGGTAAGGCGTACTGGCTGCCCGCCAACCCGCCCAACACGCTGCACGTCAATGCCAACGCGGGCAACCAGCCGATTGAAGTGATCGTCGTCGAATTGAAACACGAACATTAGACACCCAACCACCAACCACTGGAGCGTGGCGGTTGGTGGTTTGTGTCTCCTGTCTCCTGTCTGCGGTTCTCCTTTCTACGCGGCTACGTGCGCGTCAGCGCTCGTAGCCAAGTTGTCGCATCATCGTCGTGGCGTCGAAGTACTGGTGGATGCAGTGAATGCGACCCTGCTCGATCTCGTAGACGAAGCAGTAGTGCACGTCCGCGGCGCGCCCCGTCGGCTCGATCGTGCCCATCGGCGTCAGCAGAGGACCGGTGTGCGTCCCGTGCGCGACGAACTCCACCGTGGCACCAGCTTCGTCCGCCAGCACTCGTTTTACTTCAATGTGCGTATCGGGAAAGGCAACGGCGTGACTCACGACGTGGTCGCGCGCCGTCCGCGATCCATGCAGCATCGTCTCGAACGGGACGAGTACGACCTCGACGTCTTCCGCCAAGACTGATTCATAGGCGTCGAAGTCGCGCGCGTTGAATCGCTCCGCCTGGCGTCGCACGAGCATCGCATTGGCCGCCGCCGTCGCGAGGAGCCCCGCCTCCGGAGCCCCATCCCCCGCGACGCGGCCCGACGCGCGACCCTTATCCGCGCGGTCGACCGGGGTTGGTCCCGCCGCGGCGTCCTGTCGGAACGCGGATGCGTGCTCACGATCGGAAAAGCTGGGCGTGCCTTCCGGTGAAGCCATGGAGCACCTCCCACTGCAATGATGACGGATGCGCGACAGCACGCCGCTGTTCACTGCGCGACTCGGCCGCCGCGCGATCCGCCGATCGGGATCCTGATCCACGTTGACGCGTACCAATCGGGTGTCAAGCTCAGCCGGCCGTGGCGCCAGCGCAGTCTGGACTGCAAACTTTCCCTGATGTCCCGTTCGACCGCTCGTGCTCACGTCGCCGTCGTCGGCGGTGGGATTCTGGGTCTCGCGCACGCATTCCGCGCCGCCAAGCGGGGCCGGTCGGTCGTGCTCTTCGAGCGCGGCATCCGCGCGACCGGGGCCTCGGTCCGGAACTTCGGCACGATCTGGCCGATCGGGCAGCCCGCAGGCGCGATGCACGAGCTCGCACTCGCGAGTCGCGCCCTGTGGCTCGCGATGCTGCGTGAGACCGGTCTGCCGTATTTCCCGACTGGCTCGCTGCATCTCGCTTATCGGCAGGATGAGCTGGACGTGCTGCAGGAGTTCACCGACCTCGCACCGAGCATCGGCTACCAGTGCGCGCTCCTGACGCCGGACAAGGTCCTCGGGCGGAGCAGTGCCGTGCATCCCCACGGTCTGCTCGGCGGGCTGTGGAGCGATACCGAGCTCACCGTTGACCCGCGCCGTATCGTCGGCGCACTGCCGGAGATCTTGCGGGACCTCGGCGTCAATGTGCAGTTCGGCTGCCCGGTGCTCCGCATTGACTTGCCCCACATCGACACAGCGCGCGGTCAGTGGCAGGCCGATACCGCCATCGTATGCTCAGGCGATGACTTCGAGACGCTGTATCCCGAGGTGTTCGCGGACAGTGGCCTGACCCGGTGCAAGCTGCAGAATGATGCGAACGGTGCCACAGCCCGGCGGGTGGCGGCTCGGCCCCGCGCTCGCCGCCGGCTTGACGCTGCGGTTCTACAAGGCGTTTCGCGCGTGCACGACTCTGGACGCGCTCCGGTCGCGCATTGCCCGTGAGCGACCGGCCTACGATCAGTGGGCAATCCACACGCTCGTCGCACAAACTGTCGACGGGGCGATCACGCTCGGCGACTCGCACGAGTATGGCAATGTGCCCGAGGCGTTCGACCGAACCGACATCGATCAGCTGATCCTGGATGAGGTCCGAACCTATCTGCGCCTCCCGGACTGGAGTTTGGCCGAGCGATGGCACGGCGTATATGCGTGGCACCCACAGAAGCCATTCGTCGTGTGTGAGCCCGCGCCAGGGGTACGGGTGGTGACCGGAGTCGGGGGTGCAGGCATGACGTTGTCATTTGGGTTGGCGGAGCAATCACTCGCATGACCGCGAGATTCACCCACCTGACCGGCATCGTGCTGGACTGGGCCGGTACCACCGTCGATCATGGAAGCCTCGCTCCAGTCGCCGCGATGCAGCGCCTCTTCGCCGACGCCGGCATCGAGGTCACGACCAATGAGATCCGCGCCCCCATGGGCTTGCACAAGAAAGAGCACATTCGCGCGATCGTGAAATCCAAGGGCAGTCGCGCCGACGTGGATGCGCTGTACGCGAGCTTCATCCCGCGCCAGATGGAGAACCTGAGTGCCAACTCCAATGTGATCCGGGGCGTCAGTGAGACGATCGCGCAGCTCCGATCCCGTGGTCTCAAGATCGGATCGACGACCGGGTACAATCGGGCCATGCTCGACCGGGTCGCCGAGCACGCGCAAACGCAGGGATACGTGCCCGACTGCGCCCTGTGCCCGGACGACGTGGGAGGCGGTCGGCCAATGCCATGGATGTGCTACGAGGCCGCCGTGCGAATGCGCGTATTTCCGCTGTGCACGCTCGTCAAGATCGGCGACACGGAGGCCGATATCGCCGAGGGCCGCAACGCCGGGACCTGGACGATCGGCGTCGCCCGCACCGGCAACGAGATCGGGCTGTCGGAATCGGACTGGCACGCCCTCCCGGCCGAGCGACAGGCCGCGCTCCTGACCCACGCGCGTGATCGATTGCGCACCGCGGGCGCAGACTACGTCATCGACAGCGTCGCCGACGTCGAGCCGACCCTCGACATGATCGAGCTGCGCCTGGCCCGCGGCGAGCGCCCGCCAATGTAGCGGCCGCGTCAGCGGCCGCTCGGCCAGTCCAACCCCACGCCGCCACGTCGGAACCCGACGTCCCGAAACACGCCGATCCGCGCGCTCGACGCCGCAGGGAGTCCGTCGATCGTGTCGAGTGTACGCAGCCCGTGCCGGTACACTCCAGTCTCGCGCGTGAGGTAGTCTCGCAGCGAGACGAGTGCGCCACGCAGCGTCTCATCATCGACATCGGGTGCGACGCGCAGCCTGCGTCCCCTGCCCTCGACGGCCAACACGACGGATCCCCGACGTGTGACCAGCAGCGCGCCCGAGCCTCGGGGACGGGTCAGCCCATCTCCTTCCTCGACCGGCTCGAGCGGTGATCGCGGAAGTCCGTAGACATTCGCGGGGTCACTCGCCGCGACGGTGACAAACGGCGCCTCCACGTCAGTGCGCGCTTCGCGCAATCGCTCGACGGCGTCGGGCAGCGCGAACTGAGCCCCCGCGAGGCCCTCGACGAAGTAGCCGCGGCGCACCTCGCCCCGGTACTCGAGTCGCCTGAGCTCATGATAGATCGCGCGCCAGCTCACCGGCGGCCGCTCACGACGCCACCAATCGCGAGCGACGACGCCATACCGTGCAAGCCACTGCCGCGCGATCTGCTGGGCGTGTGCATCTTCCGCCGGTGCCTGCGCAGCATCCGGACGGGTGACGATCGACCATCGACCAACCCACGCCACATCACCCACCGGCCCGGGACGATCGGGGCGACGCCACTTCGGCAGGCGCGTGATGTTGACGCGACGTTGTACGATCCGGCCGGCTGATGGTGTGTAGTCCGCGGGCAGCCAGCGAGTCGGGTCGGGGTCAGCACGACGCAGCGGGAGTGGTTTGGCTTGAATCACCGCCCGTAGGGCTTCGACGGTGTCGTTGCTGACCAGGCCAGCCGCGACCAGCTCGCGCAAGGCATCCCGCGTGGCGAGCGGACCGAGTCCCGCACGCGTTTGCACATCTTCGATGAACGACGCGCCCCGTTGTACCAGGACATCGCGGACGGCGATGGCCTCGTCACTGAGCGAGGGGGCGTCCTCAGTTGCAAGCCAGAGCGCCTCGGCGCCGCGATCGAAGAACCGGACGGTCGCGAGCGTCGGCCGCCCGCCGCCTTTGGGCTCAGGCCGCGGAGCGGCGACCCATGCGACGGAGCCGCCGCTGGTCAGTCGTGACAGCCACGCCCCGTCGTACCGCTCGACGCGAGTCGGGAGATAGTCTCGCTCCCAGCCGGCCGCCGGTCGCGCGAAGCCCGCCAGCTGCTGAATTGTCGCCGCGACGCCAGTCTCGCCACTGAGGCGCTCGCGCGGATCGACATGCTGCCAACGAAGAAGGAATGCCATGAACGTGGGCCGGTCGACCGCTTCGATCTCGGCACGCAGGAGCTGGAGCGCTCGACGCCGCGCCCGCTCCACGAGCGCCCGCGCACACCACTGCATCTCCTCCACGCCACGTCGAAAGCGGCCGCGCACGACCGTGCCCGCGCGTTGCCAGTCCTCCAGCTGACGCTCGACCCACCGCCTCGGCCATCCGTAACGGGCCTCGAGCTCGCCGGTCGTCACGGCGCCCGCGGCCGCGAGATGTCGCGCGAGAATCTCCCGCCTGGCGGCTCGGTCACCGTCCTGCGCGGCTTGATACCGGGCAAGGAGCTCGAGTGGTACGATGCGCGCCGGCCCAGCCGTCTCAGGCACCTGCCAATCCGCGAGTCGCCCACTGGCGCGCAGGGCATCGAGAGGATCGACGCCGCCCACCCACGCCGTGGGCGGTGCAACGCGCTCGCGCAACTCGTCCAGTGTGAGATCGCCCGCGCGCTCCAAGCGCGCCATCAGCTCGTCGGCGTCGCGGGCCTGCCGCCGGTGCGCGGTGCCCTGTCGTCGCGCGACGACCTCGGCCAGTGCGCGCTCGGTCGCCTCATCAACCTCCCGCCCCTCCGTCCCCATCAGCTCATCGAGCATCTCTCGATCGAGCGACAGCCGCGTCGCCGCGCGTTCCGCCCTCGGTGTGTCATCCGCGTAGAGCCAGTCCATCACGAACCCGAATTGCAACCCAGCGGCGAAGGGCGACGGTCGGTCCGTCTCCACAACACGCACGGCGATGCGCTGATCGACGACCGACTGGACGACCGCCGACACCGCCGGGAGGTCGAACGCGTCCTGGAGGACCTCCCGATAGGTCTCGACCAGAATCGGGAAGCTCGGGAATTGGCGCACCACCTCGAGCAGATCGAGCGCTCGCAGGCGCTGCAGCCATAGAGGCATCCGGCGGCGCGGAGAACCGCGTGGCAGGAGAAGCGCGCGTGCCGCGTTCATGCGGAACCGCGCGCCGAACAACGCGGACCCGCCCACTTCCTCGATCACACGACGCTCGACATCCGCGGCTGTGAGCTCCAGTAGCGCAGGAATCGGCGGCAGGCGGCCGAGATCCGGCAGCCGCAATAAAATCCCATCGTCGCTCGTTTGCACCTGCAGGTCGACGGTCCCACCCAGTACCTCGCGCGCGCGATGCGCGAGCGCCATCCCCCATGGAGCGTTGACACGTCCTCCGAAGATGGAGTGGATCACGATCCGCACACCGCCGAGCTCATCGCGGAAATGCTCGGCGAGGATGGTCTGATCGTCCGGCACGACACCGGTCGCAGCCCGTTGGGCGCCAATGTACTCGCGCAGACTCCGGATACTCGCGCTGTCGCACCGATAGACCGCCTCCAGTGCCTCGTCTGACAGCGTCTGTGATGCGATCTCGCGTCGCAGCTGACCGACACGCCGCGAAAGATCGACGCTGCGCGTCATGAACTCACCGTGCCAGAAGGGCATGCGCGCGGGGCGCCCCGGGGCCGGCGTCACAATGACCCGGTCGTGCTCGATGGAGCCGATGCGCCACGTGGCGGACCCGAGTTGAAATACATCGCCCACGCGCGATTCGTGCACGAACTCTTCGTCGAGCTCGCCCAGTCTGGTGCGGTCCGGGAGGTTGACCGTGTAGAGGCCTCGGTCGGGGATCGTGCCGCCGGAGATGACGGCGGTCATCCGGCTCGCCCGCGAGCCGGCGACACGCCCCGATACGCGGTCCCAGCTCACCCTCGCCTCGAGCTCTGCCGCAAGGTCCGACGGATACTTACCGGCCAGCATCGCGAGCGTTTCGTCGAACGCCGACCGAGTCAAACCATGATAGGGATACGCGCCACGCGCCAGCGCGAAGATGGTGTCCGCCGTGGTCTCTTCGACGGACGCAATCGCGACGATTGACTGGGCCAGCACGTCGAGCGGATTCTGGGGAACGCGCGTCGCCTCGACTTCGCCGGCGAGCATCGCGCCGGCCACGGCGGCACATTCGACCAGATCGTCGCGATACGTGGGGACGATGAGTCCGCGGCTCACGTCGCGCACGGTATGTCCGGCGCGCCCGACTCGCTGCAAGCCTGTCGCGACTCGCTTGGGGCTCTGGAGCTGCAGTACCAGGTCCACCGACCCAATGTCAATTCCCAGCTCCAGTGAACTCGTCGTAACCAGCGCCGGAAGCTCTCCAGCCTTGAGTGCGCGCTCGAGCTCCAGCCGACGTTCCCGCGACAGGGAGCCATGATACGGCCGGGCGATCGGCTCACCCGCCGCCGCATTGAGGCGGCCCGCCATCTTCTCGGCTTGTGCGCGATTGTTGACGAACACCAACGTCGTGCGTGAGCCACGCATCGCCTCGACCGCGAGTGCAGCCACGGCGGGCCACACGGAGTCCCGCACGTGCGCGAAGTCCGGCACTGGCGCCCGGACGGACAGCTCCATCGGCTTGACCAGCCCACAGTCGACGATCCGGACCGCGCGGAATCGCGGCGGAGCCTCCGGCGGTGCCCCCGTGCTTGCCTCACATCCTCCCAGGAACCTGGCGATCTCGTCCAGCGGCCGTTGCGTCGCAGAGAGGCCAATCCGTTGCGGAGCGTCGCGATTCGCTGCACGACACACCGCATCGAGCCGCTCGAGCGTGAGTGCGAGGTGCGCGCCGCGCTTCGTGCCCGCGACGGCGTGGATCTCATCGATGATGGCGGCTCGCACGCCAGGAAATAGCGTGCGTCCCCGAACGGTTGTCAGCAGGATGTTGAGCGACTCCGGCGTCGTGATGAGTACGTGGGGCGTGACGCGAAGCATCCGGGCGCGGGCCGATGCGCTCGTGTCGCCGGTCCGGACGGCCACGCGAATCTCCGGAAAGGGCTCGCCGGCGGCCGCAAATCGGTTGGCGAGCTCCCGCAGTGGGCGGTCCAGGTTCCGCTGAATGTCATTGCCCAGGGCCTTGAGAGGCGACACGTAGAGAATCTGGATCGCATTGGGAAGCGCATCCCGCTGGCCGTCCATGATCAGGGCATTCAGCTCCCACAAGAACGCCGCGAGCGTCTTGCCGGTCCCCGTGGGAGCGAGGATCAGCGTGTGCTCGCCACTCGCGATCGCCGGCCAGCCTTGTACCTGTGGCGCGCTCGGCGCGCCGAGCGTCTCGACGAACCAGCGACGAATAATGGGATGGAATGCGTCTAGCGCGCTGGCGGACATAGCGGAACACTACAGCCGGCGCCGACCCATCGGTACGCCGCCGTCAGTGCACCCCCCGGCCTCGGCACGCGCTTTGCCTTGAGTAGGCTCTGCTGTTGGGGATCGACGCACGCAGACTCTTGGCGGGGGAACGGGCCATGCTGCTCTGGTGGATCATCGTTGGGCTCATCGCAGGGTGGGCGACGGGCAAGATCATGCGCGGATCGGGCTATGGACCGCTGCTCGACATCATCGTTGGCATCGTCGGTGCGGTGATCGGCGGATACGTCATGGGCGCGCTCGGGTTTGCCACCGCGGGCGGGACTATCTACACGATTCTGGTTGCGATCCTGGGCGCGTGCATCCTCGTGGCACTCGTCCGCTTGATCACAGGCCGCAGAGGGGCGGCGGTGTGACTAGAGACTGGGGGTTAGGGATTAGGGATTAACAAACCTCGGAGCCAGTGACGGCGACAACAGCCACTGGCTCCGCGGTTTGTTAATCCCTAATCCCTAACCCCCAGTCTCTAGTCTCCAGTCCCTAGCTCTGCCGCGCTCCACGCGAGCAGCGCGCCGAAGAGCAGCGTCGCCACGACAAACGCAGGACCGGGGACGCGCGTGAGAGCGCCGAGCGCGTCGGTGAGCTGCCTGAGAGGTCCACGCACGGCAGTCCATGCGAGCAGTGCGCCCCACGCGACGACGGCTCCGCCGGCCGCCACGGGCGCCACGGCTCTGTGCCATCGGCCATAGCGCGCCGCCCACCAGCCCCAGATCAGTCCGACGACCGGGGTACCCCACCATCCGACGACGACCGTCGCGAAGAGGAAGCCGGCGATCAGGATGAGACACGCCGCCACCGACGGCAATTCACGATCATGGGAGACCTCTGGCGCCGTCATCGGCGTGGTTCCAGCGTCAGGACCGCGCACACATCAGGCCCCGCCAGGTCGGCTGCCGCATGCGGAAACCGCACGGGATCGAGTGTGCCAGCAAGCCAGAGCGGCAAGCGATCGGCATACCGCGAACTCACGGGATTTCCGGACTGGCCCCCGGGGTACACCGCCCAGGCACGGACTTGGGGCCCCAGCTGAACGACCATGCGCCAGCTCGCCCCTTGGGTTCCCTGACCTGACGACGGATTGAGAGTTTCGGGGCCACCTCGGATGGGCAGGTCCAGCCGCGAGAACGCCGGAATTCGCAGCAGGTGATAGATGTTCGCGTGACGCACCTCGTCCCACCGCCACTGGCCTCCGTTCGGTGCGCCATAGCGCTGTCGCGTGCTGTCGTACGCGGCTGCCAGGCTCGCTGCGAGTATCGCGTCGCGCTCCTCGATGCCTTCAGCAAGCGCCGACGGCGCGCTGGCCGCGACACCGGGGCGCGCACGTCTCGAGGCCGAGGTGCGCAGCACCGGCGATTCGGCCGATCGACCCCCCGCCGACGCCGCTGTGGATTTCTCCCTTGCCGCGAACTCCGACCACCAGCCGCTCGACGAGTCGTGCAGGAGCTCGGCCAGCACGGTGCTCGACACGGGAACTCCGCGGGCCCCGCTGACGGGCGCGAGGTGGCGACTGATGCGTCTCGCAAGATCTCGCATCGCGGCTTCGAACAGCACCGCGCTCGTGTTCACGCGCGTATATCGACCATCCCATTGCGCCAGCACACGTGCCGCGTCGTCGAGCGTAGGGGACGTGCGACCGAGGCTGTCGGCTCGGTGCGCCGCGGCAAGAAAGTACGGCAGAAAGAAATCGGCGCGGGGACTGCTCGGATCCGTTTGCCATCGCCGCATGTCATCGGTCGTGACCGCGGCATTGGCTTGCAACAGCGCGTTGAGGTGCATGGCGCGCCACGGGGGCGGCCAGTCGGCGCCGAGATACACATCCCTGCTCGGGCCCGGGGCGGATGGATCGACCGGCTCTTGATTGGCCGACGCGAGAAATCCCTGCGCAGGATCAACAGCCGTCGGATACCGATCGATCGGCACTACCCCCCGCCAATCGCTGGTCGACGTCGAGCCGTCGCGAATCGTATCGCCACGTCCGTCCCCTGGCCGCAGGGGAAATACGCCCGTCGATCGGACCGCGATCGAGCCCGTGTGATCGGCGACCAACATGTTTTGCGCGGGCACGTCGTAGCTCGCCATGGCCTGCAGCCATTCGGCGGTCGAATGCGCATGCGCTGCGCGCAGAAGTGCGGGGAGGGCGCCGCCCGGGTCGAGGGCAGTCCATCGCATGGATACCCATTGGCGAGCCACGTGGTGCAGGGGCCCGCGGTGCGTGGCCAACACCGTATCCGTCGCGAGCACGGCTCCGCTCGGACCCAGATACTGCTCGACGCGCACCGCGAGCGGTCGCCACGTCCCATCCAGGCGATACCGCCGCGGATGGACCGAGTCATCGACGGTTTCCGCATACAGGTCGAGCACATCGGCGCCAGTATTTGTGAACGTCCACGCCAGGTCTCGAGTGAAGCCGATGATCACCGCGGGCGCGCCGGGGATCGTCACACCCGCCACGTCGAGCTGACCTGGGACGACGAGATGGACTTCGTACCAGATGGACGGCAGCGTCAGGTCGAGGTGCGGGTCGCCCGCCAGCAGCGCGAATCCCGATCGGGTCCGCTTGGGCGAGACGGCCCAGCCGTTGCTTCCGAGGGTAGGGCCGGCGGCGGCAATTGCTGTGACCTCGTCCGGGAGCGTGTCCATGGGACTGCCCGCGCGGCCCAGTGGGGGGAGTGGCGGGTAGCGGCCTGGCAGGAAATGGGGGAGTGGAGTCGCCGTCGGCACCATCGGTTGCTGCAGCGGGCTATGCAGCGGCATCAGCACGCGAGCGACCGTATCGCCGACGCTGGCAGCAGCGTATAACCGCGCGAGCTCGACGTCACTGGACGCGAGCGTGAGCGACATGCGATTGAGCAGGTAGTACGCGTCGACGGGCGCCCACCGTGTCGGGCGACGATTCAACAGGCGATACTCGATCGGCAGGTCCGCCGCTCCCATCTGCGCAATCCACGCATTGACGCCGTCGGCGTACGCGCGCAGCACATGGCTCGCGGTCAATGTGGTATCAAGTCTCGCGTACGCCAGTCGGGCCGCAGCGGGCAAGCCCATGTGCCGCATCTGACGGTCGGCCGGCAGGCCAGGCGCCCCTATCAACTCGCTCAACGTGCCCGCGCCCGCTCGCACTTGTACCTCGATCTGGAAGAGCCGATCGCGCGCGACGACGAACCCGAGCGCACGATAGGCGTCGTCCTCGGAGCCTGCGAAGATGTGTGGGACGCCGCGGCTGTCGTATCGCACATCCACGCGCGCGCGAAGACCAGGGATGCGCCCCCTCGCCGACCGCGGCAGCTCTGCGCCCCGCGCCACTGCCCAGATGCCATGGATGGGATCGAGTAGCGAGCCGAGCGCCGGCAGTGGACCGAGCGGCACGGTACCGGCGACGATCGCGCCGGCGAGACACACGGCGCCAACCACGCGCCGGTACGGGTTCGGGATGCCGATCACGCACCCAAAGATGTTCAAGCGATCTGCGCACCGCGAGTTACAGAACGCACGGGGTCAACATCGGGTTGCGACGGAGGTCGCTACGGGCTGTCCGCCGCCGTCTTCTTGGCCAGGGAATCCAGGACTTGCCGCAGGGAGTCCACTCGATGGCGACGGCGGGCAATCTCCGCGCGAATAGTGGCTGCTTCGGCTGCCGTGACCGGCGATGCCGCGGCCGTATCCGGCGATGGTATCGCGTGAGTCGGCGCTGACGGCGCGATCGACGGCCCGGTGCCGACCCGCGCGGTACGCGGGATTGGGGCTGCACCCGGGCTGTATACCGGGGCGGGATTACGACTAAACCCTTGGGACGCACCCGATCCACCATCGGAGGCGCCGAGGCCGCGTGTGCCGCGCCCGAGACCGCCCGCCGATGTGGGGCGAATCGGGAGTCGAGGCAGGTCGTGCATGGCCGGCATTTCGGCTTCGGTCGTGTCGGTCGTCGCACTGTCGCGCGCCGACGTCGGTGCCGCGGTGGGCGTCACACCGCTGGCTGGCGTCGCCGATGTATCGGCGGGCCGCGTCGATGTATCAGCCACATTGCTATCGGCCGGCGTGGATGGCGCCGCACTCGGTGCCGAGGAGTTCGCCGTCGGCGATGTTGCGCGTCCGAGCAAGAGCATCCCCACCAGCGTCGTTGCGCCAGCGGCGAGCAGGATGCATGCGCCCAACACCAACCATTGAAAAATGCGGGAGGAGCGCGGCTGCCATTCGATCCACGCGGTGTCGGGATTGGTCCCTTCCTCATCACCCGTCGCACCGGCGCGTCGAGGAAGCTCGTCCATCGAACCTTGGGTCGTACTCGTGGACTCAGGTGGACCGCCCGCAGCTGGGCTCGAGGCCGCGGCATCGCGCTCGGGGTCGTGCGTGGCAACCGGCGTCTCCTCGACCCCGTCGGTCGCGGGCAGCGTGGGATCCGTGTCGCCGGGTCTCCGCGCCAAGGGCGAATCGCTGACGGAGACGGCATCCGCGTAGCCGATCGGCTGCACGGGCGGTCTCGAGGACTGCTCGCCAACGCCCGACGGCGTGGTCGGTTCCGCAGCCTTGCCCCCCGACGTACGCGCGCGCCGCGGCAGCGGTGCGGGCGCCAGCGTGCGAATCGTCGACGCTCTGGTATCGGCGTCGTACATTGCGGCCAGCGCCTCGAGGGCAATCGGAACGGTGGGCTCTCCGTCGGTGGCGGATCCAGTCCACGGTTCGAGCGGAGCGGACAAGTCTACCGGCACGTCGTGGTCGAGCACCTCGTGCACCGCTCGAGGTGGCTCCAAGCCCGCGACCTTGTCCCGTGCTTCCGTCCAGGGTTGGCCAACGACGGCGCCACTGCACGCGCACCCAAGGCGGGGCGCCAGATCTACGACGCGCCGCTCCCGTTTGGACACGCGAAACGCCACCTCTGCGAGGAAATCCCGTGCGCCCGGCTCGACGAGAGTGTACCCGCGCTTCTCGACGTACAACCAGTTCGGCGCGGGTGCGCCGCCAGGGAGCGAATAGAACCGACGCGCGTCGCGGAGGAGCCGCTCATCGACCTCTGTCGGCTGGGTCGCCACGTGGATGCCGCGTTTGGCCAGACTGCGGAGCAGCGCACCGGGCGTCGCGTGGCGGTCGATCGCCGGATCGGTCCCGCCGGGACAATCGCCGACGTACGTGATGTTGACGCCGTGTCGACCGGCGCGAGCACGCAAGTATCGAGCTGCGGCCACCGGCGGAGACACCAAGGGCAGCAGTTGCGGCAACAGACTGTGCACGCGTCGCATCTGTTCGGCGACCCGCGGACAGGCGCAGAGCACAACGGAGCCCTGGCCTCGGGAGGCGATCTCGCGGAGGTACCGAGCCGCGACCAGCTCATCCCCCCAACTCGAAGGGATGACGGCGCTATACCCCGCGGCGTAGCACGCATTCACGAGCTGCGCCGGCGATGCCGGCCGCGCAGCCAGCAGCGTATCGGCGCCGAGGATAATGATCGCGGGGGTCAGGGTCGCCGGGCGCGGAGACGCTCCGGGCCCCTGAGTTGTGGCCATTTCGGACGAGTGAAAGTGCGCAGACACTCCGGCCGCCGACGTGACCGCCCGCGCGCCGGCGCCCGAATGAGTGTCCGCTAAGGATCCCCACTACTCGACGAATGGCCGTGCCCGGGATAACAGGGGACAAGGGGTGACGGGTATCGGGACGACCACGTGATCGCACTGCCCGCCGTTTGTCAAATGGACCGATAGGGGCGACGCATGCGTCGCCCGTGCATCGCCCGCACATCACGTGCATTTCGGGCCGGTACGGGCGAGGCCATGCGTCGCCCCCTGGCCGCACCGCCACCCATATCCACGATCCGCGCAGGCGAGGGCCTTACCCCATGCCGGCCCTTCCCTTTACGGCAACAATCTCCACGATCTCCGCGATGGTGCTCACACCGTGATCCCGCGCATACCAGCGGCGGACCTCGCGGTACCGCTCGGTCTTGTCGAGCAGCCTGCCTTCCGTCGCGACCCAGGCCTGCAGCGCGCTGGGGCGAGGACCCCAGTAGCCTCGTTCCTGATAGTCTGCATCCAGGACCATCGCAATCGGAATTGAACGAGCGCCGGCGGTGAGGTGGGCATCCATGAGATCGAGATTCGCGTCACGCACGAGGATGCGGAGGTCGAGATTGGCCGCGCCTTCCGCGAGCCTGGCCATCACCGGGACGGTATTGACGGCATCACCGCACCAGTCCTCTGCGAGGACCAGGAGATGCCACTGGCGCCCAGTCGCGACGACGCGCGCGATCGCCTCGTCGCTCACCTGCGCTCGTGCGTAGACCGCGCGCCAGAGATCGACGTTGGCACGCGCCGACTCGAGGAACTCCGCGAACGTCAGGCCCGACTCGAATCGCTCGCGGCTCAGCCCCGTCGTCGCGCTCGCACGCTTACCCTGCCCCGCTGGCGCGCCAGCGGGTGTCGTCACCGGCGCGGCCCCAATCCGCCGCGCGTGGCGTCGAGCCGCTCGTCGTCCATGCGCGCCAGTTGGCCCTGAACCTGACGCCGAAATTCCAGAGGCGCCGCGATGTTCTCGAACGACTCGTGCGTTCCGCCGGTCCCGGTAACGGTGATCGTGCCATAGTTGAAGATCCGGCCCGCGATACCCTGCTCGACAGAAATTCCCTCGACCTTGCTCAACATCGTCTCCACCGTTCGTCGCTGAAGCACGCCGAGTTTGACCATGACACGGCGATTCGTGACCGCGAACTCTGCCGAGCCGACGCGGATCCGGGCCCACGCCCACACGACCACCGTCGCACCCGCCAGAATCCCCGCCGGCAGCCAGTGGTAGTTGGCCGGAAAATAGTTTCGAAACACCGCGGCGACGATCGCCAGGACCGCTGGCAGCACCACCCATCCATAGGGGAGGCGCGCAAGCGACCCGCGATACACGACGGACTCACCGCTGATCAGATTCTTTTCGACGTAGGACATGGCCCATGCGCTCGCCGTTCAATATTTCGCCAAGTACTGCTCGAGGATGCCGGCCTAGATCGCCGTGTCCGGACTCCGCGCCGAGGCCCGGGCAGCGGCCCGACGGCTCCTCGCTGGACTCATGTGCCACAAGTATAGTGTAGTCCGCGACACCTCCATATCTTTCGCGCCATGGCTGGTGCTGCATCGGGTTCCTCTGCGAACCCATCGACGAGTCCTGCCACTGGCATGGGCGGACCCACGACTACGCCCGCTGGCGAGGCGACGACGCGACCGTGCCCCACGTGCGGCGCCGTCGTGCCGAGCGGACGCTTCTGCGGCGAATGTGGTGCGTCACTCGATGGCGCATCGTGTCCCGCTTGCCGCACGCGCCTCGAGGCCGGCGCCCGATTTTGCCACCGGTGCGGGACCGCACTTGGCGTCCGTGCGCAGCCGCTCACGGGGCCGGTCCCGCCGCGACAGCTTCCCACCCTGCTCCCATGGGCCGTCGCCGTTCTCGCGCTGGTCGCACTTGGCGCGTTCGTCGCCGGCCGAAGCATCGGCGGTGGAGGCGGGGCGGCGGTCGACGACTCGCAGACGGCACAGGCGGCCCAGGACGCACCTGCGACCTCAGCTGACGGAAGCGTCGGAGCGGATGGCGGCGGCGCGATCCGCGCTCCCGACATCTCCAACATGTCGCCGCGCGAGCGAGCGGACCGACTCTACGACCGCGTCATGCGCCTGAATGAGGAAGGCAAGAGCGACAGTGTCGACTTCTTCGCGCCCATGGTCATGTCGGCGTACCGAATGTTGGGTGCGTTGGATCTGGATCAGCACTACGATTTGGGACGTGTCGGTGAAGTGACGGGTGCCGCCCCGCTGGCACGCGCGGAAGCAGATACGATCCTCCGTGCGGATCCGACTCACCTCTTGGGCCTCGCGCTGGCCGCCCGCGTCGCGACCGACGCGCATCAGGACGCAGCGGCCCGATCCTACTATCGCCGTCTGGTCGCCGCGGAGAAGACCGAGCGAGCCAAGAACCTCCCGGAGTATGCGCGGCACGGACACGACATCGATGCCGCACTCGCCGAGGCGAAGCGAATGGGAGTGACCGGCGCGTGAGTGACCGCGTTGTCCATCTCGCGCACAGCCCGGACTCCGACGACGCATTCATGTTCTACGCGTTGGCGGCGGGCAAGGTCGATACGGAAGGCCTGCGCTACGTGCACGAGCTACAGGACATCGAGACCCTCAACCAACGCGCCCGTCGGGCGGAGCTGGAAGTCACAGCCGTCTCGATCCACGCGTATGCGTACCTGACGGACGTGTATGCGCTCCTCCCGCATGGCGCCTCGATGGGCGATCGGTATGGGCCGCGACTCGTCGCGCGATCACCACTCCGGCGCGCTGATGTCCGCGGACGGACTGTCGCAATCCCCGGATGCCTGACCACCGCGTTCCTGGCGTTGTCGCTGTACGAGCCCGATTTCGTCGCTGTTCCGACCCCGTTCGACCAGATCGAGGACGCGGTGGTGAACGGGGATGTCGAGCTGGGCCTACTGATTCACGAAGGGCAGCTCACGTACGCCGAGCGAGGCCTCCACCTGGTTGCCGACATGGGCGAGTGGTGGCATGGAGAGACCGGGCTCCCGCTTCCGCTCGGAGGGAATGTCATCCGGAAGGACCTCGGCGGCACCCTCATGTCCCAGGTGTCGCGGCATCTGCGGCAGAGCATTGCGTACGGGCTCGCGCACCGGCGACAGGCACTCGATCACGCCATGCAGTATGCCCGGGGCCTCGAGCGCGGCAAAGCCGACACGTTCGTGGGGATGTACGTGAACGAGTGGACCCTTGATTACGGCGATCGTGGGCGTCGCGCCATCCGGGAGCTGCTGGCGCGCGGCGTCTCGAGCGGACTGGTTCCCGGGCCGACGCGGGTGGAGTTCGCAGACTAGGAAGGCCGCCCGTTACAGCCGTTTCCTCGCGGGCGTCCTTGTGGCGTGAGCCCGTACGCCGAATCAGTCCGCCGCGCCCGCGCGGCGAGCTCGCCAACGTCTATCCCATCGGTCGCGGCGGGGGCGGGTCACGCCAGTGATGCCCTGAGTCACGTTGCCTGGCGCCTAGCCGCGGTGGGCTCCGACATGGGCGCCGCCTTCGCGCTGCTGGCAACGAACAGCGTCACGTTACTCGCGGCCGAGGGAGCCATCGTCGCACGTATCGAGGGCGACCACTTCCGCGTGGAAGCGGCCGGGGGCTCGCTCGTCCCGATGGTCGGGTTCGACGCCCCATTGGCCGGCTCACTGGCCGCCGAGGCACTGGCGCAGGGCTCCGCGATCGGGGTGAGCAACGCCACCGGGGATGCCCGAGTCGACATGCATTTCCTCGCGCCGTTCGGTCCTCGTCACGTCGCGATCGCACCGCTCGTCACCGGCCACGAGGCGCGCGGCTTCCTCCTGGCACTCAACAGCGAGCACGGAGCCTTCACCGCCAGCGACATCGCGATCCTGCAGCGGCTGGCTGATTTCGGCGCCATAGCCCTCGCCCAGGTGGCTGGCTCGCGCCACGCGGAAGCCGTTGCCGTCGACACGGCCATCCTGTCCAGCGTCGTCCGCGAGATGAATCAGTCGCTCGAGTTGGAACGGGTGGTGGCACTCGCGGCGCGACACGCAGCTCAACTCACCGAGGCACGCGGCGCCCGCGTCCTGCTCGTCGAGGCGGCGGGGCTGTCGATCGTGGCCGCGGTCGGTGATGCAACCGATGCAGTGGGCACGATCGTCGATCCCGACCGACAATTCGCGCAGCAGGCGATCGAGCGTCTCGCCGGCGTCCGCACGTCGGACCTTCGACCGTATGCAGACGCGTGGGCTCGTTCGCCCAGCAGCGACGGCGGCGATGAGGGACGACCCAACGGTCTCGCAGTCCCGCTGCTCGTCGGCGGGCGCGCAATCGGCGCGGTCGTCGTTTTCGGCAACGAAAGCCGGGAGTTCGACGATCGCGATCAATCGGTTCTCCAGAGTCTGTCGGATCACGCGGCGATCGCCGTTGAGAACGCGAGGTTGTATCGGTCCGCCGCGTACATGGCCCGCCACGCCAACGTGCTGGCGGCAACCGCGCGCGCGCTCGCCGTCGGGCAGACACCGGAAGCCGTGATGGCGGGGATCTCTCGGGTCGCGTGCACCGCGCTGGGCGCGGACGGATTCAGTGTGTTCCTGGCCAATCCCACCACGCGGCGGGTGGATCTGGCACACAGCGAAGGGATGGGCTCCACGATCATCAACTGGACTCCGAACCGGTTCTGGAAGATGGCGGTGGGAGAGGTGACGGCCTCGGGCGCACCGCTCTACGCGGCGGATGCAGAGTGCCTGTACCACACCCTCACCCCCGAGGAAACCGCTGCGTATCGGGCGGCCCACATGCAGTCCATTGCGTTCTTGCCGCTCCCGAGCGACGGCGCTCAACAGGGCGTGCTCGTCCTGCGGTTCACGGTGCGGCATCAGTTTGATGACTCCGAGCGCCGGATGCTCACGGATTTCGCGACGCAAGTCGCAGTCGCCATCCGCAGCGCCCAACTCGCGGAAGCGGAGCGGGCGAGTCGCGACCGGGAAGGCGCAATGAAGGAGTCGATGCACCAGACCGAGAAGCTGGCCGCACTGGGTGAGCTGGTGGCAGGCGTGGCGCACGAGCTGAACAACCCGTTGACCGGTATTTCCACGTTTGCGCAGCTGTTGCTCGAGGAGTCGCTTTCCGACGAGCAGCGCGAGTCGGTGCGCGAAATCAAGCGGGAAGCGGACCGCGCCGTCGGCGTCATCCGCGAGCTCCTGTCATTCTCGCGCAAGACCGGTCCGCGCCTCGCGGCCGTCGACCTGAACGCGTTGGTCAACCACACGCTGCGACTGCGCTCCTATTCCCTGCAGTCGGCGGGGATTGAGGTGCACGCCGAGTGCGACGCGAGCCCGCCGCTCGCTATCGGTGATGAACAGCGGTTGCAGCAGGTGATGCTCAATCTCGTCGTGAATGCCGAGTATGCGATGCACCGCTCGGCAAAGCGGGTCCTGACCGTGGGAACCGCGCGGCGCGTCATCAGCGGTCTCGCCCGAGTGGTCATCGATGTGACCGACACCGGCACCGGCATGACGCCGGAGGTCCTCTCACACATCTTCGAGCCGTTCTTCACCACCAAGCCCGCCGGCGTGGGCACCGGCCTCGGGTTGAGCGTGAGCTATACGATCATCCAAGCGCACGGCGGGACCATCGACGTGCGCAGTACGCCGGGCGTCGGTACCACGTTCACCGTTGCACTCCCCGAGTACGTGGCGCCCGGCGGCCATGCATCCTCCGGTACGGGCCTCTCATCGGTTCCAGGATCGCGCCCCATCGACGCAGGGGTCGGCACGGCGCAGTTGCCGGTTCGACCGGCCGCACAGCCGGCCCTCGCCTCACCCGACCGCACGGCCGGGCCGCGAGGCGCCCCTCCACACTTGTCCGTGACTCCGCCGCATGTCGACTGACGCCTCCTCCCCCGCGCGTACGCCCGCACCGTTCGACGCGTCGAACCGGTCGTCTCCGTTCAGCGAATCGGCCCGACGTGACGGCGGCGTACCTCCCCGCATCCTCGTCGTCGACGACGAGGAATTGATTACGCGAGCACTCGCCCGGTATCTCGGATCACGAGGATACGAAGTCGAGACGGCGGGCTCGGGTCAGGCCGCCCTCGACGCACTCGGGCGCAGCAGCTTTTCGGTGATGTTGTGCGACGTGCGGAATGCCAGGATTGTCAGGTCTCGATGTCGTGCCACGAGCGCTCGAGATCGACCGTGACCTCGCGATCATGATGTTGACGGGCGTCAATGACGCACCAACAGCGACCGGCGTCCTGGCGACCGGCGCCCTGGATTACCTGCTCAAGCCCGTGGAGCTCGCGGAGCTCCAGCAGGCGATCGAGCGGGCCCTCCACCGACGAGAGCTCGAGATCGATCGCCGCAAAGTCGAGCGCATGATCCGAGAGGAGGTCGCGTCCCGCACCGAGGAGCTCGAGCGCGAGAAGCATGCGCTCCGCGAGCTGTCGATCGCCACTGTGGAAGCGCTGGTCAATGCAATGGAGGCGCGAGATCTCTATTTGCGGGGCCATTCCCAACGCGTGGCCGAGCTCGCCGCGTCGATCGCCGCCGAGCTCAAGCTGGACGAGGACACCGTCGAGCACGTACGCATCGCCGCGCGCATCCACGACATCGGGAAGATCGGGATCCACGAAGCTGTCCTCAACAAGCCGGGCCCACTGACACGTGAGGAATACGATCACGTCAAAGAGCACGTTCAGATCGGCCTGGACATCCTCGCCCCACTCAAGCACCTCGGGACCGCGCTCGACTACGTGGCCGACCATCACGAGCATTGGGACGGACAGGGCTACCCTAGTGGGAAGTCGGGTGAGGCCATCTCAATTGGCGGGCGAATCCTGGCCGCGGCCGATGCCTATGACGCGCTGACCTCCCAGCGCGCCTATCGCACGGCCCGTCGCCCGCGGGAGACGGTCGAGTACCTATCGGCCCGATCGGGCGATCTCCTGGATCCGCGTGTCTACCAGGCGATGGCTAACGTCATTCTCCGGCAGAAGTCACTGGTCGAGAGCTTTATTGAGGATTAGGGACTAGGGATTAGGGGCTAGTGAACAAAACTCAGGGCCAGTGACACGTCGCCGTCGCTGGCCCTGAGTTTTGTTAGTTGTCCCCCTAACCCCTAGCCCCTAGCCACTCGTCTTACCCCTTCCCCTGCAGCAGCCACGCTGTCACCCTGGCCACCCGGGCGCCCTCATGCCGAGCGACCGCGAGATCACCCTCCGTCGCGCCCCCAGTCCCGGTCGTGCTCGTAGCGCCATAGGGGCTGCCCGCCGTGAAGACGGCCCGATCGGTATAGCCCGGCGGGACGAGGATCATACCGAGATTGGCCATGACGGTCATGATCGAGAATAGCGTCGTCTCGTGGCCTCCGTGCGGGGTCTGCACGGTCGTGAATGCGGCGCCCACCTTGTCCACGAACGCGCCTTTGGCCCACAAGGCCCCCGCCTGATCCAGGACCTGCTTCAGCTCCGACGCCATTACGCCGAAGCGGGTTGGCGCGCCGAGGATCAGGGCATCGTGCTCGGCCAATTCCTGAATACCAGTCAGTGTCTGATAGGCGGCAGCCAGGCGGTCACGGCTCTCCTTCCATTTTGGTTGCGCGTTGATCACGTCCTCGGAGGCGAGATCGTCAATGCGGCGCACCGTCACCTCGGTGGATGGGATGGCGCGCGCGCCTTCCGCAATCGCGTCGGCGAGGCGTGCGGTGTGGCCGGTTCGGCTGTAAAACGCGACGAAAACTTTGGGCATGGCCGGATAATGGAAATGTTGTCGGGCGGTCCGCTTGACGCCACGTGGCAACGAGTGTATTCAGCGACTCGGTACGGCGGGGTAGTCATCGGGCTCGCGCGGTGCCCCCGGGGGCATGGGGTGTGCAGCGGGGTTCGAGGTCGACCGATCAGGCGACGTTCTAAAATTTCATGGAGGCGGTCATGCCGCGCGGTGATGAGCTGCGGGAGGGTCCCAATGTAGATCTGCGCTTTTCCGATCGCGACGACGAGGGGGATGACCTCGGTTACGGTGGAGGGGGAGGGGGAGGGGCCTCCTACGACGACGATGATGAAGAGGACGGAGGCTGGGCGGTCACTAAGGACGCTAGCGACGACCTCTGGGACAGTACGGAGGATGACGACGAGGACGATGACGAGGAAGACGGGGGGATCACCGCCGTCGAGGTCATCGAGGTAGAGGAAGAGGAAGAGGGGGACCTGTTCGGCGGGGGCATGCGCCGGGGTCAGCGAGGTCGGCCTCCTGGCTCGACCTCTCGTCCAGCGTCGTCTGGCAAGGAGACCGCGGCTGGTGGCGCGGGCGCGAAGGGTGCGGCCCACAGCGCGGCCAGCCACTCGGGATCGGCCCACCCCGGTCATGCCACGCACAAGGCAGCGCCGAAGAAAGCCGCTGCCAAGAAGAGCGCCAAAAAAGCCCCCGCGCACGCGGCCGCGAAGAAGAAGTCCGCCCACCCCCGACCAAAGGCCGGCGGCAGTAAGTCCAAGGGGGGAGCGAAGAAGAAGCGCCACGGGCGCTAACGCGCCCGAGAGAGTAGAAAGTAGAGAGTAGAGAGTAGACCTATCCGGGCGACTGGGACGGGCCTTCGCCGCCTTTATCTACTTTCTACTTTCTGTCGTTCTCCTTTCTCGGCTGCGCAGCAGCCGTGTCACTATCGCGACGGCAGCGGAACACTGTTATCGTTTGCGAATGGCGGACTCTCCGGTGGCCCTGTTGCGCGTGCACGCGAGCTACGCCCCGTGGAACGCCCGCGGGTTGGCAGCCCATGCGACTGCACTGGTGGACGCCGCCGGGCTTCGGCCTACCAATGCGTCCGCCCGGGCCGCGCCCAGCGCGCGAGCCATTCGGTTCTACGTCGCCAACGGGTTGCTCGATCGACCCGAGGGCACCGGTACCGCGGCCACCTACGTCTACCGCCACCTGCTGCAATTACTGGCAATCAAGATCCGCCAGCGAGAGGGCCATACCCTCAATGTCATCAAGAAGGAGTTCGTCGGCGTCACGGGTGACGCGCTCGAGCGTCGGGTCGCCCAAGCACTTGCCCCCGCCCTCGGCGCGGGTTCCGCAGCGGCGGTCACCCACGATAATGACTCACCCATGCGATGGCGCCGCGTCCTCGTGACCAATGGCATCGAGCTGCACGTGCGGGACGACTCCCCGCTCGCGCGGGACGACGCTTTGACCGCTATGCGCGAAGCGGTTCGCGCCTCGATTGGTCGACGCGGCGAGTAGCCACCACAGGAGACGGGCCATGCGCTTTTCCTCCATGACTGTCGTGATCACTGGCGTCGGACGGGAAGGCCAGGTAGGAGAGGCGATCGCGCAGGCATTTGCCGCAGAGGGTGCGACCCTTGCCCTCCTCGACCGGACGGCCGACGCGGTACAGGCAAGGGCATCGGCGCTGGTTAAGAACGGCGCGCGGGCGACTGGCTACGCCTGTGATCTGACCAACCCGAGTGAGGTCGCGGATGTAGCCCGCCGAGTGGTCGCCGCGACACCCCAGATCGACGCCCTCGTGAACGTCGCCGGTGGCTTCGCTGCCAGCGGCGCCCTGGGCTCGGCAGACGCAGCGATCCTGCATCGGCAGATCGAAGTCAACCTCACGACCGCCTGGGTCGCGTCGAACGCCTTCTTCCCCGTGCTCAAGGACGGAGGCGCGATCATCTATTTCGCGTCGGCAGCCGCGCTACCCGGCGCGAGGAGCGGGAAGCTGAGCGCGTATGTGGCGTCCAAGGCGGGCGTGATTGGTCTCATGCAAGCGGCGGCGGACGAGGGACGCGCTCGAGGCATCCGGGCCAACGCCGTCGCACCTACCTCAGTCCGAACGGGAGACAATCTCCAGTCCATGGGATCCACGACCCGATACGTGGAGCGGGAAGAGATCGCTCGGGCGGTGTTGTTCCTCTGCTCCGCCGACGCGCGCTCGATCACGGGTCAGGTCTTCAGGCTAGGCGACTGAGCGACGCCTCCCCACCACGTCGCGAGTCCCACACTCGCGCGCTCCGCCCAGTCGTTCTCGACCGAGCGCTCGAGTTGTTACCGCTCTTCCGCCTGAGCGACTCGACCGAGGAGAATGCTGTCACGTACGCGCCCGGGCCACCTTTCCCCGCCGGGAGTCGGTGGCGCGTGCTGCCGACACCGGAAGATCGCGTGCCTGGGACGTTCGATCAGGATGTGTACATCGAGCTCCTGCACCGCTATCACGATGCCGGTTCGCCGCGTGACGGGACCGTGAGCTTCACGCTGCACGCCTTCCTGCGTTCAATGGGACGACGCGTGGATGGTCGCACGTACGAGCAACTCCGGGGTGCCCTCGCCCGCCTGGAGCGGAGCATCCTCGAGTCGGCGAGTACCTATTTCGCCGCTGAGTCGCGCAGCTCCGGAGCAGGCGACCAGGCGGTCAGTGGCCGATATGTCGACGATCGGTTGACGCTACTCAGCGCCGTGGCGATCGATCGACGCCGTGCGGCGCAACGCGACCAGTTGGCGCTGTTCGCCACACTGTCGACCAATGAGCCGGGAGAGGCGAGGGTGACGCTGTCACCGCTGCTGCGAGCCAACATTCACGCGGGATATACGACCATGCTCTCCGCGGCGCGCTATTTCGAGCTGCCATCGCCCACCGCGCGCCGCTTGTACCGTCTCATCGCAGCGGTACAGGCCGACGCAAGCGAAGGCGGCGGTGGAGTACCGGGGGGCGCAGTGGTCGAGCTCGCGGAGGGCGCAACGAGGTCGAGTGGCGCGTTCAGCCTCCAGGCAGAAAGCCGCGCCACGCTCGGACCAGACCAGCCGGCGTCCACTGCCGCCGCCCCCGTGGCCGGTCGCATCCGACCCCATCGGCCGGAGGCTCGGTTCGCGTGGAATGTTGCGCTCGACGCCCTGGCGGAACAGCTTCCTTTGTCGCAGCGCTACCCATCACATCTGCAGCGCGTCCTGGAGCCGGCGCATGCGATGCTCAAGGCTGCGGGTCTCGTGCGTGACGCGGTCATTCGGCAACAAAGGCGCGCATGGGTCGTCCACTATGAGCTACCGTAGCAGGCGCGGGCGCTGGTGCGCCCGAGAGAAGAGACCCGTAGAGATGAAGAACGGAGAAGGAGTCAAACGAAGGAGAAAGGCGAAAGGAGAAAGGAGACCGAGGAGCGCGGCCTCGCGGCGCTCAGTGCCATCCAGACCGTCCAGACTCTGTGTCTCCTTTCTGTGTCGCTCCTCTCTATTTCGGGCCGCCGTGCGGACCGAGATAGCCACTTACCCCGAGTAAATGAACAATGGCAACCAAACTCGACAAGACGATCAAGCGCGAACTCGAGAATGGACGGACAGCCGTACACGGTCGCCATCTCCCCTGCCGGGATCAAAATCACCCAGAAGGGCTACCGCAAAGGTCGCGAGATGACCTGGAAGTCGCTGTGGGCCGGCGGGCAGGAGGAAGGGACGGCCTCAAGTGTGGGAACTCCGGGATCCCCGTCGAGTATGTAGGTCATCAGTAATCTGGGGTTTGTCGGCGACACCGGATAGGACGGCCCGCCCTGTGCGGATCGTGTCCGGGCCGCTGATAGCCCCGGTTGGTCTTTTGGGGCCATTTCCCGCACGTGTAGCGTCGTCACCAAGGTATTGACCGCATGCCCTCTTTCCGCCGTCCCCGTCTCCGCACGCTCGCCCTCGCGTCACTGGCGCTCGTCCCGTTGATCGTTGGCGGGTTCGTGCTGCAATCCCGAGTGGCTGCAGACAATAGCTTGGTGTTCGAGCAGGTCTTCAAGCTCGTCGCCGACCGGTTCGTCGATACGCTCGATGCCTCGTCGCTCTACGAGAAAGCGGCGCAGGGGTTGGTGCACGAGCTCAATGATCCGTACACGGAGCTCTACACGCCGAAACAGGCGATGACATTCTCCCGTCGCACGGGCGGCCGCTACGGCGGGATCGGGATGGAGATTGGTGATCTGGGCGGTGGCGCGATCTCCGTCACCCACGTCTTCCCGCACACGCCCGCGGCCGATTCGGGCGTCATGGAGGGCGACCGGATCGTGCAGGTCGAGTCGACCTCGACTCGCGGCTGGACCCTGGACCAGGTCTCCGACTCGTTGGTCGGACAGCCAGGGACCAAGGTTGCGGTCAAGTTCGAGCGGCCCGGCGTCACGGAAGCGCTCCAGTTCCGGTTCACCCGCGCCGTGATTCACGTACCTGCCATCCCGTTCGCCATCATGCTGGACGGGAAGATCGCGTACGTGCCGTTGATGCAGTTCAATGAGGATGCCTCCGAAGATCTCGAAGCGGCGCTGCGACGCCTCGTGCTGGCTGAAGGCGCCAAAGGCGTCGTGCTGGATCTGCGCGACGATCCCGGCGGCATCCTCGATCAGGCGTTCGCTGTGAGCAACGTCTTCCTCAAGGAAGGTCAAGAGGTTGTCAGTGTACGCGGCCGCGGGTCGCCGACGCAGGAGTTCGTCGCCAAGGACAAGCCATTGCTCCCGAGCACGCCACTGGTCGTTCTAGTCAACGGCGGGAGCGCGAGCGCGTCGGAGATCGTCGCAGGTGCACTCCAGGACCACGATCGCGGGCTCATCCTCGGGACGACTTCATTCGGCAAAGGGCTGGTGCAGACCCTCTTCCCGCTCGAGGGCAACTACGCGCTCAAGATGACCACGGCCAAATGGTATACGCCCAGCGGCCGGTCCATCCAGAAGGATCGCAAGCTGCTGGCAGACGGCGAGTTTGTCGAAGTCACGCCGGACTCGCTCGAGACGGATTCGGCGCGACGAGCCCGCCCAGCTTACAAGTCCGACGCGGGCCGAACGGTTTACGGCGGTGGTGCCATCACCCCGGACGTCGTGGTCAAGCCCGACACCTTCAACACGGAAGAGCAGGCATTCAACAAGGTCATCACCGCGAAGTCGCCCCAGGTGTATCAGGCGCTGGCCTCGTTGGCGCTCGAGCTCAAGACCAAGGTCAAGTCGCCTTCGTTCACCGTTCAACCCGAATGGCGCGATGACTTCTTCCACCGCCTGACCGCCGCCAAGGTCAATGTGACACGCGCCGAGTACGACTCCGTCTCGGGCTACGTGAATCGCCTGATCGCCGCACGGCTCGCACGGACAGCTTTTGGTGACTCCGCCGAGAAACGGCGCGACCTCGACCTCGATGTCCAGCTCAAGAAGGCGATGGATTTGTTGCAGCACGCCCAGAGCCAAAAGGAACTCTTCACCGAGGCCCAGGGCGTCTACTCGGCGAAAGAATAGGTGGTGAGTGAGGGGTAACGGACCGCGGGACGACCGATACGCGATACCTGTTACCTTCCCCCATAGGCCCGCAGTAACCGGTCCTCAGCCCCTCTCGCCATGACCGGCCTCATCATTCTTCTCATGCTGCTCGTGGGCGTGGCGTTCGTGGCCACGAGCGCCGTCAAGATCGTCGGGCAAGCCGAAGTGATGGTCATCGAGCGCTTGGGACGCTTCAATCGCGTGGCGCGCTCTGGGATGAACGTGCTCGTGCCGTTCGTCGATCGGCCCCGCACCATCGACGTGCGTATGTTCGACACGGACGTCAACGGTGTGAAACGAGTCACCGCCGGGTCCACGACGCGGATCGACCTGCGCGAGCAGGTGTTGAGCTTCCCGAGCCAGTCCGTGATCACCAAGGACAACGTCACGATCGACATTGACGCAGTGATCTATTACCGCGTCGCCGATCCGCAGAAGGCGACCTACGCCGTCCAGAACCTGCCGTTTGCGCTCGAGACGCTCACACGCACGACGTTGCGCAACATCGTCGGCGAGATGGAGCTGGATCAGACGCTCGTTTCTCGCGACACCATCAACAAGCGGATGCGTGACGTGATCGAGGAGGCATCGATCGGCTGGGGAGTCGATGTCACACGCGTGGAGTTGCAGGCGATCGAGCCGCCGCGCGAGATCCAGCAGTCGATGGAGCTGCAGATGCGAGCGGAGCGCGAACGCCGCGCGGCCGTGACGCAGGCGGAGGCGGGCAAGCGGGCAGCGATCCTGGAAGCGGAAGGCGTCCGCGAGTCGGCGGTGCTGCGGGCGCATGGCATGGCGGAGGCGCGACTGGCGATGGCGCAGGCCGAGGCGGAGACGATCGGCCGGATTGCGGCCGTGCTGCCGGGGGGTGAGGCGTCTGAGGCTGCGGCGTACCTGCTGGCGTTGCGGTATTTCGAAGCCTTGCCCGCCGTAGCCCAGGGGCCTGCGACGACATTGTTCCTGCCGGCGGAGGCCTCTGGCGTGCTGGGGGCACTCGGCAGCCTGCAGACACTCCTCAACAAGGAGCGGAACGCCGGGGCGAAAGGATCGCCGCCTCGAGCCTTAGGGGGGCCGCGCCCTGGTACGTCCACCGGTTCGGGTGGACCGGCCTCACTGGGAGGATCCCGGAGTCCCGCGACCCTCGGGTCGGGCTCCGATCGCGGCTCCGGCACAGGAGGGTCGTTCGGCGGATCGCCGGTCGGCGGCCCGGGGGGCAGTTGAGCCCCTCCGGCCAGTCGTTGGCCGGCTCGTCCCGCGCCGCGCCAACTGAGCCGCGGGCCGGCCCGTGAGCCCGGCGCCGCGACCCATCGGCCGAGAGCGCGCGCAGCGCATCGCGAAAGCGCACGCTTGCGAAAATTGCGGTGAGTACAGCTACAAACGTTTATCCATCAAGCCTGCCACGGCCGACCAACGGGCCGAGCTTGGGGAGCACTGGCATGTCGCAAAAGTGTGTGGCGTGTGCGGGCTGGAAAGCGAGATGGGGATCGACGCCGCGGGTGAGATCGTGTATGTGGGGTAACGGCAAGGGATTAGGGGCTAGGGATTAGGGGCTAGTGAACGGACCGCAGGGCCAGTGGCCGGGCTGCCGTTAGGCCTGAGGTTTGGGCCCCAGTCCCTAGCTCCCTAGCCCCTCATCCCTAGTCCCTAGCCCCTAGTCCCCCCGCACGGAACGCAAAGCGTTCGGCGCGGTATAAGTGACCCACAGCCGCGCCGATCGAGGCAGCGGCCGTCGCTCCACAGGAGCAGACCTGGCCAGGTCGGGCGCGGGACAGAGTTAACTTTCACTCTGCCCGGCGCGTAGTCCTCGCGCCTGGGGGCACAATTGGAGGCATACACGTTCATGCGTAAGCCACGTCCGAACACATACAACCCGGCCCAGGCGCTGCATCTCATTGCGAGTGATCGCACCGGATCGCCACTGAGTTGCCCGTCGTGTTCCGGCCCGATCGAGCGCGATCCCAATCGCGTGCCACCACCTCCGAAGTGTCATGTCACGCTGCGCTGCACGCGCTGCGGTCGATTTGCGCGATATATCGCTGGCGCAGCGTAGCCATCGCGACGCGCGAGCGCCGCGCGCACGCGCGGCCATGGTCACGTAGAATTTCCGAGGGGATCAGAGAATCGATTGCAATCAGAGGGCGACGCATGCGTCGCCCTTTTGCTTGCGCCCTGTGAACGACGCATTGCGTCGTCGCTACGCGGACTTCTTCGTTCAGGCCAGTCCAGGCGACTCCAGATGGGCTCGTCGTCGCCGATGCCCAACCGCGCGATTCACTTCTGCGACTCGCGTGCTATCGCTGACTCCGCCTGTCGTGCACAAAAATTGCGGCTTCGGAATGCTGCGGTTCCATTCAGATGCCGGCTGCCTCAGTTTATCTTGGATTTGCGCGTTAGTCTGCAGGCTTGGTGTGGCATCACAGTTAGCCCCAGTCGGGGGAGAGGGCGTTGCAATGGCACGGCTACAGGGCACCGTGAAGTGGTTCAATGATGCGAAGGGCTATGGATTCATCTCCCGCGAGGGCGGTCCGGATGTGTTCGTGCACTTCAGCGCAATCCAAGGCAGCGGATTCAAGTCGCTGGCTGAGGGAGATCGCGTCGAATTCGAGATCGTGCAGGGCCAGAAAGGCCCTCAAGCCTCCGACGTGACGAAGCAGGGCTAGGCTCGAGCAGGAACAGTCGGCGAGAAGAACCCGAGAGGGCTAGTGGCTGCTGTGGCCACTAGCCCTCCGCGCTTCTCGATCACCACTTCTTGGGACGCGCGCTACCACGCTACTACGCGGCGGCACAGCCTCCCAAGGATGGGAGCGGAAGTTCGATCTGCTCGCGCTGTGCGTCACGAACGATATCGTGCGTGGCGTTCACCGATGAGCGATCGCGTTCGGCGTGCGCGCTTGCCATGTGCGAGTCGGCGTCGCCCTCTCCTGATTCACCACCAGCCTGCTCGGGACTCGCGTCGTTTTCGCCGAGCTGCAGGGTCTGGTGATAGAACCGCAGCGCTTGTATCGGTGCACGCAGACTCGCCGGGCTCGCGCGACTGATCGCGATCGCTTCCTCGCGCACCTGGCGAGGAAGCGAGCGGGCGAGCGGATGCGCCAAGAGGCGGTGAATCGCGATCGCGTCATGGGCGAGCAACGCCGTGCACAACTCTTCGAGATATGCCAGCATGCAGCGCCTCCACCGCTAGGCTATATGTACACCTTGCAACTAATACGCGTTCGGCCGCAAGTCACGTGAGCTTCGCGAAACAGTGACGTTACAGGGTTGCTTCAAGTCACGGCCCTCGGTGCATCTCGTCTACCCCACACTCAATAAACCAGGATAAAGCAGGGTTCGTTCCAGGAGATAGGGGCTAGTCCCTAAAACCGCACCCCTCGGCGCTTACCGCGTTGCCGCTTGGCAGAGTAGCGGAAGAGTTGAGCCGGTCGACCTCGACCGTCGCTCCTCCATTCGTCCGTTGCTTCCACCAACGCCGCCGCTTGTAACGCCCGGCGAAAGCTGGCCTTATGCAGCCGCTGCCCCAGCAGAATCTCGTACACACGCTGCAAGTCGCTTAGCGTGAACACACCTGGGAGGAGCCGGAACGCGACTGGTGTGTAATCGACACGTTGGCGTAGCACAGTCAACGCATGAGTAGCAATAGCTCGCTGACGAGGAGCGAGGGGTGGGAGCTCAGATACGGGGAACCAGGCCGCGTCCTCTCCGGGCGCCGACAGTGTGCCGACCGGAACAGCGCCGATGAACGCGACCGAGAGGTCGACCTCTGACGGATGTCGCCGGCCGTCGGCAAAGGCACCCATCTGCTCGAGCCAGGCCGGGGCAACGGGGAGCGCCGCCCGGGCCACACGGAGCGCCGCCTCGTCGAGGGCGCTGTCGGCCCCCCGAGCCGTTCCCCACGGCACCGTCCACCGATCGAGCGCACCCTCCGGCGAGCGCTGCAACAGCACCGCGAGATGGCGATCAAGCGGGGTCAACAATACGACGTCGATCGCGAAACCAAGGGCGCGTACCGACTCGGCTGCGACGCGATCAGTCACCTCGCGATTTAGTACCGGCGCGCTACTAATGTCAAGAGGACGGGTGCTTCAGGGCCCGCCGGGCTTGGACTGCCACCGCTGCAGTGCCCGCGCGACCTCGACGTTGTTCGTCGCGATTTCGATCAGGGAGTCGACCGCGCGCTGTAGGTCCCCATCGACGACGTCGGCGATCACGGGCGGTTCGTGTCCGATCCGCCGAATCGGATCCGATCGGCGCTCGACGAGCAGCAACAGATGCACGAGTCGAGAGTCCGTCTCACGCCGCGACTCGACGGAGACGTAGCCACCGCCCGGAAGCGCGCGCGTATAGAACTGATCGGGGATTTTCAGCAGAGCACCGTGTGCGAGGGCGGATCCACGCGTGTAGAGGTCACCATTCTGCGCTGGGGCCAGCGAGAAATGAAAACGCAGGTGCCGCTGGCGGCACGTAGGCCACGCCCTCGGCCGGCAAGACTCGACGCACCGCAATGAGACGCTGATTGAACCACGTGCGACGCCCGCGGGGGCCCGTCAGCCGATCGACCCGCACGGCGTGCCCGCTGCTCGAAGCGTGGATGATGGAGTCGCCGCCCAGATAGATCGCGATGTGCTGGGCGCCATGACCGCCCCAGAAGAAGAGGAGATCACCCTGCTCGAGCGAATCGCCCGGAGGCGGGGCCTCGCCCATGGCGGCCTGCTCGTGCGCAGTGCGCGGCAGCACCAGGCCGTGGAGCGCAAAGACGTATCGCACGAACCCTGAGCAGTCGAACGCTTTCGGTGTCGTGCCGCCCAAGCGATAGGGTGTGCCGAGGAACTGCCGGGCGCTGCGGGCGACATCTCCGCCGCGGATGACTACACGCGCCGCCACCACCGGCAGCGATGCGAGATGCACGGTCGCAGCCCGTGCCGAGGGGTTCCCCCGACCGGACCGCGCTTGCGCACATACGGGGGATACGGTCGCCACCAGCGCCAGCGCGGCCAAAGCCCCTCGAACCAAACGTCCCGGGATCCAATCCATCTGGAGAGGGACGACCGGGGGGCGGTGAGGTAACGCGGGGCGTTTCGCGCCCCGAGAAAGTAGACCTACAGAAGGTAGATAGTAGACAACCGCACCCCCAACCCAGGCCAGCCACCCACCTTCTCGTCTCTGGGGGCATCGGCGAGCGACGACGTCGCCCTACTGCCTCATGCCCGCCAGCGCCGGCGCTCCCACCGATTTCGATCCTCAGTTCCGCTGTCGTCCACTTTCTACTTTCTGTGGTTCTACTCTCTCGGGCGCGCCCGCGCCCGCCCCGCCCCGCCCCATACGGCGGAATCGAGATGGGCAGCCGGCCGACGATCGGCGTAACGCCCAGCAGCGCGTGCGCCGCGGCGATCTGCGAGACCGGTAGGGGACCCCACGCCACCAGGTACGCCGGTGTACTGGGGACCTGGGAGAGAAAGTACGGATTGCCGAACGCGATCACGACGGGGTGCGACCGATGCGCGCTCAACTGGTCCACAAACGACGCGATCACTTGCGGCGCGTTCACGGTCGTCGCGTGGTCGCTCTGCCCGATGTACTCGCCGACGATCGTCACCGCGGCCGAATCCGACTCCGCAAGTACGCGCAGGGGCTTGTCGCCAGGATCATCGGCATCGATGAACTCCGTCCGCGTGTCCGGAAATGCTCTCCGCAGCTCGCCTGCGAACGCGACGCCCGCCGCCAGGTCAGGGCGATGGGCGATGGTAACGCTCAAGATCCGCGACTCGCGAGGCAGGTGATTCAGAGGAACGGTCCCCAGCGAATCCTTGACCAGCGTAATCGAGCGGTCCGCGACGATCTGCGCGAAGGCTTTGTTGGCAGAATCACCGACAATGGTGCGAATGGAGTCGACGTCCACCAACCGATGTTGATCGAGACGCATCGCCTCTTTGAGATCCAGGATCCGCTTGACCGAGCTGTCGATCCGACTCTCGGGGTATCGACCTTCCGTGACGCCCGCGACGATCGCGTCGATCGCCTGATCGACGTCCATCACCTGGATCAGGACATCGACTCCAGCCGCAACGGCTCCCTTGACCGCTTCGCCCGCGCCGTAGTGATCCACGAGCGCCCGCATGTCCATCGCGTCCGACACGACCAATCCAGAGAAGTGCAGCTGCTGGCGCAGCAGACCCGTGAGGACCAGCGGCGATTCGGTTGCCGGCGCGCCCGACGGATCGAGCGCGGGCATGGAGCCGTGAAAGCTCATGATGGCACCGACCCCCGTCCCGATGGCCGCCTCGAATGGTACGAACTCGACGCTGTCGAGTCGGGCCCTCGTCGCATTCACGACCGGCAGTCCGAGATGCGAGTTCACGTCGGTATCGCCGTGACCGGGGAAGTGCTTCCCCGTCGCGACCATGCCGTGATCCTGCACACCCCGGATGAAGGACCGACCGAAGGCGGCAACGCGCTGCGGATCCTCGCCATACGACCGCGTGTTGATCACGGGATTGTTGGCGTTGTTGTTGACATCGAGGACGGGCGCGAAATCGACATGTATGCCGAGCGCGCGTCCTTCGATCGCGGTGATCCGGCCTTCCTCGTACGCCAGTGTCGTGTCGTCGGTCGCTCCAAGCGCCATCTGGGGTGGGAAGACTGTTGCGCCCCCGAGATCGATCGCGTTGGGGACGAAATACCCGCCGCGCGCTCGCATGCCCGCACCGTACTCCAGATCACTGGAGACAAGGAGCGGTAGCGGGGCGAGTCGCTGCAGGGCGTTGAGCTTGAGTGCGATCTCGTCCGGCGAGCCGACGGACATGAGGAGTCCACCGACCCCTGCGTCCGCGACGGCGTGCACGAGCCGGCGCCAAGCCGGCGCATCGGTCGCGACGTAGTCGCCCATGAGGTTCGGCCACACCATCTGCGCTGCCTTCTGGCGAAGCGTCAGCGTCGCGAGAACGGAATCCGCCCATCGGGTCCGCTTCGCGGTGGCCCGCGGTGTGACGGAGGGAGTCCTGGGCATTGGCTGGTGACCGGCACACGCGGCTGCGCCGAGCGTCACGACGACTGCGGCCGCACCAATGAGCCCTCGCTTCTGCTGCGGGCGTCGAGACAGAGACCGCATCAACATCTGAGGCATGGGAGCTCGCTGGCGGCAGGTCGCCCGTTGGAGACGCCGCCTTCGCAACGGCGGCCGAGGGCTGACGGCCGACCGCTGTATCCGGTCACCAGTTGATGGTGCCTTGCTTCGACGTGTCAACCTCTTCTTCGTGACCTGCCTTGAACAGAAATGCTTCGAGGTTCTTGGTCAGGAAGGCACGGGCCTGCGGATCCATGACGTTGAGGCCGTAGTGATTGATCAACATCGTCTGTTGTCGCAGCCACTGCGCCCAACAGTCCTGACAGATCTCGCGAACGATGCGGGCGCCGATCGCGCCGGGGAACGGGGCGCGAGCAAAGGCCGCGCGTGTCTGACCGCAGCGGGAGCAGGTGATGTCGGGCATGGGGGAAAAGTAATGCGTGAGGCGCGGGATTCGGGGATCGGGGTCGGGGGTCGGGGGTCGGCCAACCGTACGGCGCCGGCGGCACGCTGAATGTGGATGGGCGGGTAGGGGCGACGCGTGCGTCGCCCTTCTGGCATCCGCCGCAATACAGAAAGGGCGACGCAGCGCGTCGCCCCTACCCGTTGGTTCACCGTCGGCGTGCGGCCAGGGCGCATTGTTGCCGACCCCCGAACCCCGGCCCCCGAATCCCGCCCCTTACGCCCTCGCGTACTTGATCTTTGCGAGGCGGATGGCGGAGAGCATCTTGATGTACACCCAGCCGATGTCGAGCTCGTACCACTTCGCGGCGAACTTGGCGGAGTGCGGGTCGGCATGGTGATTGTTATGGAGCTCCTCACCGCCGAGCCAGATAGCGACGGGCGAGATATTCCGGCTCTCGTCCTTGACCTCGAAGTTGCGGTACCCGAGTGCGTGGCCGACGCCGTTGATGATCCCCGCCGCCCAGAACGGGATCCAGATCATCTGGACGCCCCACACCAGGGCGCCGACGAAGAAACCGAAGAAGTACAGATCGATCCCCAACATCAGGAAGATGCCGAGGACATTGCGCGTCTCGAGCAGGTGGCGCTCGAGCCAGTCATTGGGTGTCCCCTTGCCGTACTTCTCGAGGATGCCGGGCTGGCGTACCGCCGTGCGGTAATAGAATGCGCCTTTGACGACGATATTGCGGAGCCCTTCGAGCAGTGGGCTATGCGGGTCGCCTTCACGATCCGCGAACGCGTGGTGTTTGCGATGGCAGGCCACCCACTCCCTCGTCACGATCGACGTCGTCAGCCAGAGCCAGATCCGCATCGGTACAGCCGCCATCCAGTGGAAGACGACGCTGCGGTGTGTTTGCGCGCGGTGCAGAAACAGCGTGACACACACGTTTGTGATGTGTCCAGCCACGACGACGAACAGCACGGGAATCCACCAGTGCGACGCCCAGCTGCCGAATCTCCACATGTCATTCACTCCGATTGGATGACGCTCCAGCCCACGTCACACCTGTGACGGGTGCCGAGATCGCGCGGGTCGATCGACCAACCCAACATCGGAAGATACACGCCCCCGCCGACGATTGCACGTCCATCGGCCGGCCGAGGCCCGTGCACCCGTCCGCCTGGTACAGACGACTCAGCGGCCGCGGGCGCTTCGCGCCCGAGACAGTAGAACCGCAGAAAGTAGAAAGTAGACACCTGCAACCCCTGCCCTGGACCGGTAGGGGCGACGCACGCGTCGCCCTTTTTACAGAAAACCCAACGGCGTGGCGTGGCGCGTCAATTCGTCGACCACGAGGATCACGTGGGCGTTGGTGTCCGCGATGTAGACGGTCCGGCGGTTGGGGTCGTATGCGAGGCCGCCGGGCTCATGGAGACCGCGCAGCCACTCGTCGACACGTCGCGTGACGGGATCGACCCATTTCACGGCGTCGTTGTACGAATCGGCGACCAACAGCCGACCACTGGGATGCGCAGCCACCCCCTGGGGATGCTGGAGGCGCACCACGTCACCCACGCCATCGGTGTCCCCGAAGTCGAACAGCCCGGTCCCCACGATCGTGTGCACGCTGCCGACGGCGCGCCCGGCCCGGTGCTCGTCGGGCTCGAACGACCGGACGGCACTGGACTCCGCATCGACGAAGTATGCGCGCGTGCCATCGACACTCGTCGTGATGCCCATCGGTTGGGCGAGCAGCGCATCGCCCGCGGCGCCGTCCGCAATGTCCTCGGCGCCCGTGCCTGCCGCGACGTCAGCGCCGGCGTGTGCGCCCTCCCCGCGGAGCGCCCAGAGCTGGTGCGTACCTGCCATCGCGACGTACACCGTCCCGTCGAGTGTCGCGAGATCCCACGGCGACGAGAGCGCGCCCGCCGAGCGATCCCGGCCCGTGCGCAGCTGATGTCCCGTTCCCGCTACGGTGTGAACGACGCCGCTGTCCAGGTCGATCGCGCGGACAGCGTGGTTCTCCGTATCCGCGACGAGGACCGCGCCGTCCACGAAGGCGAGTCCGTTAGGTGACCAGAAGCGCGGCTGCGCTCCGTCGACCAGTCCCGCCGTCCCATCCCCGAACGCACGCATCCCGGTCAGGTCCCAGCCCTGCCGGCCATGTCGTGGGGTGAGTGATCCGACGAGGACCCGATGATGGCCGGTGTCGGCGATCGCCAACCGATCGCCGGACACTGCGACTTTGCCGGGATAGCGCAGGACACCCGGCGTAACCGCGCTCGGGTCGCGTACCGACGGCAACGGCGTCCGATCGATCGCCCTGTTCGCGTCGTCCGATGCGATCAGCCGCTCCACCACCGGCCCGAGCATGTCGGCCGTGAACTCACCCGCGTGCGAGCCGAGCACCGATCCCTTTGGGTCGATCACGACCACCGTGGGCCACGCGCGCACGGCGTAGGCCCGCCAAACGCGGTACTGTCGATCGTTGACAATGGGATGATCAATGTCGAGGCGCTGTGCGGCCTCGCGGATGCGCGCCGTCTCCCGCTCCGCGATGTATTTGCCACTGTGCACGCCGATGATCACGACGTCCCGCGGGAATCTGCGCTCGAGCTCCCGCAACTGCGGGAGGACGTGCAAGCAATTGATTCAGCCGTACGTCCAGAAATCCAACAGGATCACTTTGCCGCGGAGGGCATCCAACGTCAGCGCTCGCCCACCCGTATTTATCCAATCGAGGTTGGTCGGAAACGGAGGAGCCCGGACCGCGGGCGTCGTCAGGATGTCGTCGGCGGCCATGGGTTCAAAGATAGCGGATAGGGACTAGTGGCTAGGGACTGGGGACTAGTGGCTAGAAGTTACCTCGACTGCGAGCCGTGGACTGCTCCCGCGCCCGAAGGGAGTTTCAGCCCCTAGTCCCTAGTCCCTTGTCACTAGTCACCCCCGTATATTGCCGCCGTGTCTGAACGTGATCTCGTGCGTGCTGCCGCTGTCGGCGCTGCAATTGCGGCCGCGATCACCGTGCGCACGACCGCCAAACGTGCCTTCGAGCGGCGCGTGCTGGCACGCCTGAGCGTGGGTCGGGACGGCGTGATCCCCGGCGCCGAGCCGATCGACCTTCGCAGCCCCCAGGCGGACGCACCGGCGGCGCTCCTGCTGCATGGCTTCGGCGACACGCCACAGACGCTGACCTACCTGGCCGCATCACTCCACCAGCGCGGCTGGTCGGTGCGCGCGCCGCTGCTGCCGGGTCACGGGCGCACGATCGCGCTCTGGGCCCGGACACGCGCGGAAGACTGGCTGACGTGCGCGCGAGCGGAGTTCGAGACGCTGCGGCGGGCGTATGGGTCCGTGGCGGTCGTTGGGCTATCAATGGGCGGCGCGTTGGCCGCGCTTCTCGCCGCCGATACGGCAATGAGTCCGGCCGGCAGCGACACCGAGCGACCTAGTCCGCGCGAAGCGATGAGCTGCCTGGTGCTCCTGGCCCCGTACTTCGTGCTGCCCGCATGGATCCGAGGGATCGCCGCCCTGCACCCCATCCTCGAGAGCCTGATGCCGTACTACAGCGCGCGGGGCGGCGTGTCGATTCTCGACCCCGTCGAACGCGACCGCAGCCTGGCGTACGGGGTCACGACCCCGCGACTGGTGCACGAGCTCGGCAAAGTCGGGCGCTTGGCATGGGCGCGGCTTCCGCGGATCGTCGCCCCGACGCTCCTCATGCAGTCGCACGCGGACAATCGCACCACCCCGGTCGTCGCCGAGCGAGCGCTGGCGAGGATCGGCTCGACCGAGAAGCAATTAGTCTGGCTGGACGCCGGAGCCCACGTCATCACCGTCGATCACGGGCGCGATGCCGTTGCCGCACGCGTGGGCGAGTGGTTGGACACCCATACACCATCGAAGGCACGCGCGCGCCTCGTGCGGCCGGCGTGAGGCATCAGGTACACTTCTCGACATGACGATACAGATCGGAGTGTTGGCGGAGACCGCCCTCAAAGAGCGGCGGGTGGCTCTCGTCCCGGATGGAGTCCGCATGCTGGTGCGCGCGGGCTGCACGGTGCGGGTTCAACGAGGCGCCGGCCGGAATGCATACGTGCCGGACCCGGCATATGCCGATGCGGGTGCGACGCTGGTGGATGATGTCGGCGGCGTACTGGAGGGGGTCGAGGTCCTGGCCAAGGTCCAGCCCCCGACCCCCCAGGAGATCGGCCGGATCCCCCGCGGCGCCGTGGTCGTGTCACTGCTTGGCGCCGCGTCGCCGACGGACCTCGGGGCGGCCTTGAGCGCGGCGGGCGTCACGATGCTCGCGCTGGAACGCGTGCCCCGCATCACACGCGCACAGTCCATGGACGTGCTCTCCTCGCAGAGCACGGTGGCCGGCTACAAGGCCGCCCTGCTGGCCGCGAGCGAGCTGCCGCGTTTGTTCCCCATGCTGACCACCGCCGCGGGCTCGCTCGCCCCGGCCAAGGTCTTCGTGTTGGGCGCGGGAGTCGCCGGGCTCCAGGCGATCGCGACAGCTCGCCGCCTGGGCGCGGTCGTCAGCGCCTTCGATGTGCGCGCCGTCGCGCGTGAGCAGGTGCAGAGCCTCGGGGCGACGTTCGTCGCGGCGGAAGCCGTGAGCGCCGATGGCGAAGCGGCCGGTGGCTACGCGCGCGAGCAGTCGGCGGAGCAGCAGCAGCGTACCGCGGACGCGATCGCCCGACATGTCGCCGACATGGACGCGGTCATCACGACCGCTCAGGTGCCGGGGCGCCCCGCACCCCGGCTGTTGACCGCCGAGATGGTCCGACGCATGCGCCCCGGCTCCGTGATCGTCGATCTCGCGGCCGAGACGGGCGGCAACTGCGAGTTGACGCGCGCCGGTGAGACCGTCGAGGTGGACGGGGTCCGCATCATCGGCCCCGTGAACGTCGCGAGCACCGTGCCGTTCCACGCCAGCCAAATGTTCAGCCGCAACGTCGTCACGCTGTTGCGGCATCTGATCACCGAGGGCGCACTCACCGTCGACCCCTCCGACGAGATCGTGAGCCCGATGCTCCTCGGCGCGGCCAAGACGGTCACCCAACGGGAGGACGTCCATGCCTGATGCGAGTGTGATGCGCCTGGCGATCTCGATGACCGAGGTCTCGATCTTCGTACTCGCCGGCTTTCTCGGATATCAGATCGTGACCAAGGTGCCGCCGCTGGTGCACACACCGCTCTTGGCGGCGACGAACGCGATCTGCGGCATCTCGATCGTCGGCGCACTCGTCGAAGCCGGCGCCCACCAGACGACGGTGAGCACGATCCTCGGCTTCCTGGCGGTCACCTCCGCGATGATCAACATCGTCGGCGGCTTTCTCATGACCGACCGCATGCTCAAGATGTTCAAGCCGAAACCGAAACCGACGGCCGCCGGCCAGCCCGCTGGCGGCGCGGCACCATCCGGCAACGGTCGGCCCGCGGGAGACGACTGACCAATGGCACGACTGGTCTTTCATCGAAGCGACATACCTCGCCGCGTCGATCCTGTTCATCCTCGGTATGCGCAGCCTCACGCGCGCCGAGAGCGCCCGGCGTGGCATGCAACAAGCGATGCTCGGGATGCTGCTGGCGATCGTCGGCACGCTGGTCAACCAGAGCATCGTCGACTATCGATGGATCATCGCGGGGCTCGTCGTCGGCTCCGTGCTCGGCTATCCGCTCGGCGCCATGGTGCAGATGACGGCGATCCCGCAGGCGATCGCTGCCACGCACATGTTCGGCGCCATCGCCGCGACGCTGGTCGGCGTCGCCGAGTACTACAACGCCGGCGGCAACGTCGGATCGGCGACGATGACCGCGCTCGGCTTCGAGACATTGCTCGGATCGCTGACCATCACCGGCAGTTTCATGGCATTCGGCAAGCTGCAGGGGATCGTCTTCGACCGGCCGCTGACGTTTCGAGGGCAGAACGCGGTGAACCTCACGCTGGTCGCGGTGACGCTCGGGATCTTCGCGTATCTCGTCGCCACGCCGGTGCATCCCGCACTGTTCTACACGATGGTGGGGCTGTCGCTGCTGATCGGCGTATCCATGGTCATCCCGATCGGCGGCGCCGACATGCCGGTCGTCATCTCGCTGCTCAACTCGTATGCGGGACTGGCATCGGCCGCGACGGGCTTCGCCATCGGCAACAACGTCCTGATCATCGCGGGTGCGCTCGATGGCGCATCGGGCTTCTTGCTCTCGATCCTGATGAGCAAGGCGATGAATCGATCGTTTGCGAACGTCCTGTTCGGTGCATTCGGCACGGCGCCCTCCGCGACGTCAGCCAAGAGCGCGGTGGGACTCACCGTGCATCCGATTAGCGCGGAAGACGCGGCCATGCGCCTCGCCTACGCCAACGAAGTGATCGTCGTCCCTGGCTACGGGATGGCAGTGGCGCAGTCGCAGCACCAGGTCCGCGAGCTCGCCGAGCAGATCGAGAAGCGCGGCGGCACGGTGAAGTACGCGATTCACCCGGTCGCGGGCCGGATGCCGGGACACATGAACGTGCTCCTCGCCGAAGCCAACGTGCCGTACGACCGCCTCTACGACATGGATGAGATCAACGCGGAGTTCGACCACGCGGATGTCGCACTGGTGATCGGTGCGAATGACGTGGTGAATCCTGCGGCACGCACCGACCGTGGGAGCCCGATCTACGGCATGCCGATCCTCAACGCGGATCACGCCAAGAGCATCATCGTGCTGAAACGCGGCATGAGTCCGGGCTTCGCCGGAATCGAGAACGAGTTGTTCTACGACCAGAAGACCAGCATGCTCTTCGGCGACGCGAAAGCCAGCTTGACGAAATTGGTGGCGGAGGTCAAGAACGTCTGAGGGCGAGTAATTAGTGGCTGGTGGCTCGTGGCTAGTGAAAAAACCTCAGGGCCAGTGACACGTCGCAGTCACTGGCCCTGAGTTTTGTTCACTAGCTACTGGCCACTAGCCACTAGCCACTAGTCCCCTACGCTGCCGATCCACCAGTCGAGCCTCCGCTCCCCGAGCCGCCGCCCGTGGAGCCGGGCGTCGAGCCGGGACGCGGCGGATTGTTCGGACGCGGTGGTGGCGATTGTGGGCGCGGCGGCTGCGGTGCTGCGGCTGGACGTGGTGGTGGCGGCGGAGCTGCCGGGCGCGGTGGTGGCGGCGGTGCAGCAGCGGGGCGCGGCGGCGGTGGTGCCGCCGGACGCGGTGCGGGCACCGGCGCCGCCGGATGCGCACTGCTCGCACTGCCCGATGACGGCGAAGATGGCGCGCTCGGATGGGACGAATGCATCATGCCGCCGCCCATCATCCCGCTCGTCATGCCGCCGGATCGGCCCATCATGTCGGCACCCATCCCTGCAGGGCGTGCGGATGATGCCGCCGGTTTCGCCGCGGGTTTCGCCGCAGCGCGCTTCGGCTTCGATCGACTCTTCTTCTTTTTCGCTGTCGACTTGCGTGCCGATGCGCGCTTTGCACCGCGCTTCGCCGCACGCTTCGTCGCGCGCTTTGCCGCTGGGCGCTTCCGCGCCCCCTTCTTCGCAGATCCACGACGCTTCGTGGACCGTTTGGTCTTACGGGACGATTTGCGCTTGGTCGCCATGAGTGAAGCTCCGGGAGGTGGAAGGACAGCGGGCTCGACATCCAAGATCCGCAGAGAATTGAAAATGGGCAAGGACAGTCAATCGCCTCGATGCTGTCGTGCACTCGCGGCTGACGTCACCCCTCACCCGAGACCCGGCGTCTCCACTACCTTTCCCCGTTCCGGAAGCGGCGTAGGCGAGCCAGCGGGCTCCGCGGCGGAAGTTGTTGAGGGCGACGCCATGCGTCGCCCAGACAGGGAAAAGGACGTGACGACCCGTACCGGTGGCCGTCGGGGCGACGCCATGCGTCACCCGGTACCACCGCAGTGAGCACACCGATAGGAGTCAACGTACCGATAGGAGTCAACGGCAATGCCATGGGGTAACGGTCGTGATCGTGGAGATGCCCGGCGGTCGGCGGGCATGATGGGGCGAGGGCGACGCGGCGGTACGCCCCGCTGGTTGGCGTGGTGGGTCGCGGCCGGCAGTGTGGTCGCCGTCGGTCAGCCCCTGGCCGCCCAAGAGACACCGGGGAGCTCGCTGCCGTCGGCGACGGCGGGGGAGCCACGCGTCGGCTACACGCCAGCGGACGCGACGGCGGAACTCTCGGAGGAGCTCAAAGCGATCGCGATCCCATCGCCGGCTCAGTCTGACAGCTTCTCGCACACGCTGTCGTACGAGCCGCATATGGCAGGGACCCCCGCCCAGGCGCGGACCCGGGATTTCGTCATCTCACTCTTCAAGAAGTGGGGCCTGGAAACCGAAGTCCGCGCATACGACGTCTACATGCCGCAGCCCAAGGCGATCCACGTCTGGCGCTTCGGCGCGCATGGGGATTCCTCGGCGCTCTCCCTCCCGGAGGGTCCGATCCCGGGCGATCCGACATCGAGTGCGTTCCCCCAAGTACCGACCTTCAACGCCTATAGCGGGATTGGATCGGCCGCTGGACAGGTCGTGTACGTGAACTACGGGCTGATCGAGGACTACGCGCACCTCGATTCCGTCGGGGTGTCGGTCAAGGGCAAGGTCGTCATTGCTCGCTATGGACGCTCCTTCCGCGGCATCAAAGCCCGCGAAGCCGAGAAGCACGGCGCGGCCGCGCTGCTCATTTACAGTGACCCGGCAGATGACGGCTACACCCGCGGGGATATCTATCCGGTAGGTCCCATGCGGCCGCCGCAGGGCGTGCAGCGGGGGAGCATCATGAACGATGACGGTGACCCGAGTACGCCCGGGTATCCCAGTACGCCTGGCGCCCGTCGCCTCGATCCCTCTCAAATGGCGGTGCCCCACATCCCGGTGGTACCGATCGGTTACAGGAACGCCGCGGCGCTCCTGGCCGACGTCCGCGGCACCGGCATGACCACCCTCGTCGGCGCGTCCGGCCCGACCCCTGCCCCCCTGCCGCAGGCCTGGCAGGGTGGTCTTGCCTTCCGATACCACATCGGGCCCGGTCCCACCCGCGCCCGCGTCTCGTATGACGCGGAGAGCGGCCAGGCTGGCTACCACACGATCTGGGACGCCTTCGGCATCATCCGAGGCACCGAGTTCCCCGATGAGCTGGTCATGGTGGGCGGTCATCGCGACGCGTGGGGGCCCGGAGCGGCCGATAACGTCAGCGGGACGGTGAGTATTCTCGAGATCGCTCACGCCTTGGCCGAAGAGGCCCGCGCGGGCCATCGGCCGAAACGGACGATCGTGTTTGCATCGTGGGACGCCGAAGAGTGGGGACTGATCGGGTCCACCGAATACGTAGAGGATGATTCCACGCGGTTGAAACGCGACGCCGTCGCATATCTCAATCTCGACGTCGCAGCGGGCGGCCCGAACTTCGGCGCCGGCGGCTCGCCGTCACTCCGGGCGACTCTGCGCGACATCGCCCGCATGGTTCCCCAGCCAGGCATCGGCCCCAATCCCGCAGCCACGACGGATCGGAGCGTCTTCGACGCGTGGCGAACCAGCGCAACCTCCTCGGATAGCCTGGGCCCTCGTTTCGGCGATCCGGGAGGCGGGTCTGATTTCGCAGGCTTCGCCAACCATCTCGGGATCCCGATCCTCGAGTACGGCTTTGGTGGCGCGGGCGGCGTGTACCACTCGGCGTACGATGACTACGCCTGGCTATCCCGGTTTGGCGACCCCGGGTTCGTTCACCACGCGGCCGCAGGCCGGATCGGAGCCGCGCTCCTGCTTCGATTGGCGGACGCCAATGTCCTGCCGTACGACTATGTCGAATACGCGCGCACCATGCACCGATACGTGGCCGCGATCGACGAATCGATTCGGAGCAAGCAGTGGTCGACCTCGACGACCGCGTTAGCCACGGCGATCGACGGGATGGAGCGAGCCGCTACCACGTTTTCCGCCACGCGTGATAGCGCACTTGGGACGACGGGCGACCACGCCGCTTCGCAGCGTCAGGCGACGGCAGCCCCAGCCGGCCGGCCCGCACCTCCGCACGGGCTCCCCTCCAACGGTTGGACGGTGCCGGCGAACTCCGCTTTGGAGGAGACGAACGCCGCGCTCATCCGAGTCGAGCGCGCACTCACACGCCCCACCGGTCTCAAGTCGCGTCCCTGGTTCCGAAGCCTCATCTACGCCGCCGATGAGGACAACGGGTACGCCAACATGGCGTTCCCCTCTGTGAACGAAGCCATCCGCAGCGGCGACTCCGCGCTCACGGCGAGCGAGATCGCCGACCTCGCGAGTCGATTCAATGCCGCGTCAGCTGCTTTGAACGACGCGACGGAGGCGCTGAGAAAAGCACGCTGACGCCGCGCGTCCCGCGGGCGACGTATGCGTCGCCCGTATTAGCGGTCGCAGGGGGGAGCTGAAGCCGCCGCCGGTCAATGTGTCGTCTCAGACCGGCGGTCGGCTCCTGCGCCCGGATAGCGATCCGAGTCCGACAAATCGCCACGTACTGCCCGCCGATCCGGATCGGGCGCCTCATCTTCCCGCGCCCGCGGCGGCTCGTCTGCCAGCTCCATCCCTGGTCGCGGCTCCTCGGCCGGTGGCTCCAACTCCACGTCGACCGCGATGTCCTGCTCCACGATCGGAGTGGGCGACCGTGGCGGCTCGAGTGCAATGACGGCCGCGCGTGCCTGCGATACCGGGACACCCGCAATCGCTCCGCTGCACACGCACCCGAGCCGAGGGGCAATGTCGAGCAGGACGGGCGCAGACATGATGAGATACTGAGCAAGCTCCGCCGCATACTCGATCTCGCGAATCTCCACGGTGGCTCGCGGGATGAGGGCGGGTGGGATGGGCGCAGTGTCGTGGCCGGGTGCGTCTGCCGCGGGTGTGCTTGCCTGGAGGATCGCGTCGATGGGCAACCCGCCGGGCAGGGAGTGGCAGCGGCGCCGATCGGGGGCAAGGATCGAGTTGAACACGAGCGGCTCCCGCGCCGGCACGATCCCCCGCGCCGCCAGCCCCGCGAAAAACTCCTCCGGTCGGATCTGTCGGTCGATGACCGCGTCGCCGCCCGACGGGCACCCACCCACGTAGGTGATGTCCAATGGCGCGTCCCCGTACAAACGTCGGAGATAGCGTGCCGTGGCCACGGGCGGCGCGACGTAGGAGACGAGAAAGGGAAGGAGGTCCGGGCCCGGACCCAAGAGGCGATCTCGGACGCGCCGGCACGAGCAGAAGATGGCACTCGGCAGGGTCCGCGTCGCGAGTTTGCGAGCGCAGGCTTCCGCGATCAGCTCATCGCCCCATGTCGCCGGCACCGCTGCCGCATAGCCCGCTGCGCGGCAGGCGTGCGCGACCTGCACGGGCGTCGCCGGACGCGCGGCGAGAAACGCATCGGCACCAATGATTATGAACGGTGTCGGCGTGGTCGATCCCGGGCTCGAGCCGGTGGGGCTTGGATCGGCGAGCGATGTCAATCGCGAGGCCGGCGGGCTGTGTGCGCCATGGAAGCTCGGCTAACGTCCGAATGCACCTGGCGCGCCAGGAGAACCAGCCCCCGAAACACACCCCGAAAAACTGCGCGCGCTCCTATATCGTCAAAGCAAGCCGCCTCATCAGGCGATGTCCAGCGGGCCCGGACATTGCAAAAGGGTCATCTGTTGTTGGCTGGCAATAATGACGCGTCATTGTGACTGACTGTCTCAACGTTTGACGCTTGCGCGGGGGTTACCGCCATGTACGAAGCGGCGCGTTTGTCCCGTGACACGCTGGACGCTATCGCCAAGTATGCGGCACGGGCGACTTGGCCCACCGGATTCAGTGTCTATCAACGCGGCGCGGCCGCGGACGGCGTGTTTGTCGTCGTCCGCGGGCGCGCCGTGTTGCGGAGCCGAGTGAAGGCGGGGCGGGGATTCATTCCCACCATCGTGATGCCGGGGGGCACGTTTGGTAGCGAAGGTCTCGCCGTCGGCGTCCCCCCGCCGCCACGCTACGTGACGGAGACACGTTCCGACGCCGAAACGGAGACGCTCCATCTCAGCACTGCACAGTACCGCGCGTTCGTGCGTGAGCAACCGAGCTTCGCGCTCGCGCTGACCGCGCAGATCATGGCCGAACACGCAGCGCTGTTGGAGAAGCTGCGCGAGCTGGCGACGCTGAGCGTAGAACAGCGGCTCGCGGTCGCGCTCGCGCGCATGGCGCACCAGCGCACATTCGTCGATAGCACGGGTGAAGTCGTGCTCGACGCGACGCACTACCGCGTGCTGTGCGAGCTAGTCGGTGCGACTCGTGAGTCCGTGTCGCTCGTCCTGAATCGCCTCATCGCCAGCGGCGTGGCCGAACGTATCGACGGTCGCGTGCTCGTTCACCCGGACGGCATCCCGGCATCCCCCGAGCTGGGTTGGAGCGAGCCGGTGCGCACTCCTGGCGTGACGGCAGCCATCGGGGCGTAAAGAATCCCGACCCCTGACCCCCGTCGTTCGATGCTAGTCGTACTCCTCGAGCGCCCGCTGGAGGACGGCGCGGAGCGCGATCTCGCGGTCCACGCCCGCGCTCACTGCGCCCACGAACGTCGAGAACTGACGGATCATCTCGTCGGTCACAAACGGCTCGGATGGATCGCGAATGCCAAGTGCGGCGAGGGCCGCAATGGCGAGGCGGCGCAACACGGTGTGTGTCTCGGAGTCGAGTCCCGCTAGCATCTCGGGCGCGAGTGCCGGCACCGGTGGCGAACGCCGCTGGCGACGCGGCGCATCGACCAGCGCTTGCAACGGTGCGAGCGATACGACGAACGATCCTTGACTGTGCTCGCGCACGTCGCGAATCACGCCCGCGCGGCGCAACGCCGGGAACAGGCGCACGATCGCATCCCGGACGACCGGCACGCCGTCGAGGCTGCCGCGCCCTCGTCCCGTGATGATCAACACGTCGCCGGCCTTTGCGGCCTGACGCTCGCGCAGCCACAGCTCGGCACGGCGGACCGCCTCGGCGCCAGTCGGTAGGGAGGCTCGCAGGTTGAGAATTCGCTCCCGGCCGAATCGTGCCTCGTCGAGCGCAAAGAGCGACGCTGGTCCCGAGCGAGGCACGAGCCCCCGACTACGCCGCCTGCTGCTGCGCCGCCCCTAGCGAACGGTAGACGCAGACCTCGATACACGCCGAGCGCCGGGGACAGACCGCGCAGTCGCGCCGAATCTTTTCGGGGAACAGCGCGCGATCGACGGCCCGGTAGCCCAACGACTGAAAGAACGGAGCCGTCGTCGTCAATGCGAAGAGCTCCGCGGTACCCCGAGCGTGGGCGAGCTGCTCCACACGGCGTACGAGGGCACCACCAATGCCGAGACCGTGCGCCTCGGGCGCCACCGCAACGGACGCCACTTCGGCCAGCGACGGCGAGTACTCGCGCACGGCCGCACACCCCACCACTCGACCGCGCGGGTCTGTCGCGACGACGAAATCATCGAGCGCGAGCACCACCGACTCGGCACTCTTCGGCAGCATCACTTGTTGCGCCGCGAATCCGTTGATCAGTGCTACAATGTCGGGGACGTCGGACAGACGAGCGGCACGAATCGGTAGGGGCGATGCCGGGCGTCGCCCGGCTTGGGGCGTCACCATCGCAGCTGTCGGGGCGACGCCATGCGTTGCCCGGTCTTGGGGAGTCACCATCGCAGCGGAATGTGGCACGATCTTGGGTCCTGTAGGGATGAACGAAATCATGACGTCGAGAATGGCGTCCGCGAGGAGCGACACGCCGCGCGCGAGCTGCTCGCGCGAAATGGTGAGCGGGGGCAGGAGGCGCAGCGTGTGCTCACCCGCCGACAGCACGAGCAACCCCAGCGCGCGCGCACGCGCGATCACGGCGGCCGCCGGTTCCTGCACATCGATTCCCCAAATCAGACCGGTGCCGCGCACACCCCGCACGCCGCGCGCACGGTCGGCCAGTCGGTCGAGGGCCTGGCCCAGCCATAGACCGTGGGCGCGCACGGCGGCCAACAAGCTGGGATCGGCCAGCCGCTCGACGACATGGTGCGCGATCGATGCCACGAACGGGCCGCCGCCAAACGTGCTGCCGTGATCGCCCGGCTGTATGGCCGCGGCGATCTCGGCGGTCATCAACACCGCTCCGATGGGCAGGCCGCCCGCGAGCGGCTTGGCCAACGTGATGAGGTCGGGCGTGACACCGGACGATTCGTGGGCGAACAACCACCCCGTGCGTCCCAAGCCACACTGGATCTCGTCGAAGATGAGCGCGACCTGGTGTTGGCGGGTGAGAGCGCGAAGGGCGCGCAGAAATTCCGCATCGAGCACACGCACACCGCCCTCGCCCTGCACGGGCTCGACGATGACGGCCGCCACGGACCCGTGCCGGAGCGCGGCATCCAGCTCCTCGAGGTCGCGCTCGACGACCCAGATGCCACCCGCGAGCGGTCGGAACGGCGCGCGATAGGTCGGCCGATCTGTGGCCGCGAGCGACGCGAACAATCTGCCGTGGAAGCTGCCCCGCAGCCCGAGGATCTCGTGCTTCATCGGGCCGCCCAGCGCGCGCGCCCACCGTCGCACGAACTTGAACGCGCCCTCGTTGGCTTCCGCCCCGGAGTTGCACAGGAAAACGCGATCGGCACACGAATGGTCGACCAGCCATTGCGCGAGCGCCGCGCCCGGCAGCGTGTGATACAGGTTCGAGGTGTGCACCAACCCATCGGCCGCCGCGTGCAGCGCAGCCCGCAGCCCTGGGTCGCCGTATCCCAGTGCGTTGACCGAAATTCCGCTCGTGAAGTCCAGGTATCGGCACCCGGTGTCATCGATCAACTCGGCGCCTTCTCCGCCCACGATCGTCATCGGCGCGCGGGCGTAGGTGCCCAACAGAGCCGTATAGGGCGCCTGCTCGTGCACGCTCTGCGGCCCACCGTTGCCGGAGTGGCGGAGGGTGTCCTGCACGGGATCGAGCACCGGTAACGTCGTGTTCGTCATCACGCCGCGACCTCCTCCGCACGAGCCGCGTGCACGTCGCGGGCCTCGTGTCCCTGAAGCACCAGCGTCCCGCGCTCCTGACTCGTCAGGATGTCGAGCGTGCCGATACGCACCCGCGCGACACCGCGGGTGACGGCGGCGAGCGCCGCACTGACTTTGGCCACCATTCCGCCGGCGATCTGACCCTGTGCGATGGCGCGCTCCGCCCCCGCCGGCGTGAGCTCGCCGACCCACTCGCCGTCGATCTGCACGCCCGCGACATCGGAGACCAGCAGCAACTCCGCGGCGCCGAGCGCGACGGCCACGGCCGCCGCCGCATCGTCACCGTTGACGTTCAGCGCACAGAGCGTGGTATCCCCAGGCTCACCGGAGACCACGCGCGACGCGTCCGGTTGGCGACAGGCGGCGACCGGGGCCACGACGGGGAGATAACCGGCGCTCGCGAGCACGCCCAGGAGCTTCGTATCGACATCTCTCACAATCCCGACCGCACCGAGCGAGGCGCCGGCGTACAGCTCGGCGGTGAGCAGCGGGCCATCCTCGCCCGAGATGCCGACCGCGGGCACGCCAGAGCGCGTCAGCGCAGCCACCAGACGCTTGTTGGCGAGACCGGACAACGCCATGCGGAGACGGTCGATGTCGTCGGGACGCGTGACGCGTCGACCCCCGACGAACATCGGCTCGACGCCCGCCGCGCGCTGCAATGCCGTCACTTCGTCACCGCCGCCGTGCACGACGCAGCAGATCGCGGACGACGCGCCGACGGAGGCGAGCCCCTGACGGCCGTTCGCCCACCATGCGGCCAGCGCCGGGGCGAGGCGCGGGTCCTGCTGCGCTCGGCCGCCGACCTTGATGACCGTGTTCACGAGCGACGTCATGCCGGCAACCCCACGCCTTCCTCGAGACCGAGGAGCACGTTGGCGTTCTGCAGCGCCTGACCGGCGGCGCCCTTGAGCAGGTTGTCGATGGCAGCCGTGATGACGAGTGTCGGCCGTCGCACCCCCCGAGCAGCGGCGACCGAAATCCGCGCGACATTGCGATAGACGACATCGCGGAGCGACGGCGAGTCCGGCACGACCTCGATGAATCGCTCATTCCGGTAATGCGTCTGCCAGAGCTCCAACGGATCAGCGATCGGCTCAACGACGGGCACGGTCACTGTCGCGAGAATCCCGCGTGCGACCGGCAGCAGATGCGGCGTGAAGACGAGATCGATGTCGGCCCCAAACCGCGCACACACCGCGCGCATCTCCGCGAGATGGCGGTGGGTGTTCCCCACGGCGTACGCGCGAAAATTCTCCGTGACCTCCGCGAACAGCAGATCGCGCCGTGGTCCATCGCCGGCGCCGGTGACGCCGCTCGCGGCGGTGATCGCGACGGTGCCGCCCGGAGCCACGAGTCCACGGGCGAGCAACGGGATCAGTGCCAACAGCGCGGCCGTGGCGTAGCACCCGGGGTTCGCGACGACATCGGCCCCCCGGACCTCGCCGCGCGCGAGCTCCGTGAGACCATATGCCGCCTGCGATTTGAGCTCGGCCGTCCCGCCGGGTGCGGACTCGTCGCCGAACGACTCCGCACCCGGCCGCAGGTCAGCCGAGAGATCGATCACCCGGGCGCCGGCCGCGCGCGCGCGCGCGACCCATGGAGCCGATGCGCCGTGCGGCAGGGCGCTGAACACCAGCGCCGCGTCACCCAACGGGGCATCCTCAATGCCGACGAACCGGATGGATCGTCCGTCGATCTGCGCGGACTCACCCCGGCGCTCGCCGGCTGCCGCCCACGCCAGCTCGAGCCGCTCATGCGCCCCAGTGAGCGCGCACAGCGTCCGTCCGGCATAGCCACTGGCCCCAAGGACCCCGATAGGGATTTTATGCACGTATTATGCATAATATTGCGTTGCATAAGAGTCAAGCGCTGAGCGGGGCACAAATCGCCGGGGCAAGCCAGCGTGGTACGTGGGGGCAGTCTCTCGCGCCGACCGCTAGCCGCGGCACGCAGCGTCTGTAGCTTCTTGGGCCATGCCTGCCAAGCGGGAGCGCCATGCGGTGATCCTCGAGCTCATCGACGGGCGATCGGTTGCCACACAGGAAGACCTGCGCCGACTCCTCCGACAGCGTGGGCTCGATGTGACACAGTCGACGCTGTCGCGCGATGTGCACGAGCTCCGTCTCGCGCGCGTTCCGACGGAAGACGGCGTGCGGTACGCCCGTGCGGAGGGCACGGGGGGCGGCGGCGGCGACAATGCGCACCCGACGCTGGAGCTCCTCGTCCCGCAGCTCGTCACGGCGCTGGACGGGGTCGCAGAGCTGCTGGTCGTCCGGACGCCGCCGGGCAGTGCGCAGACCGTCGCTCGGGCGCTCGACAGCGAACACGTGTCCGACATCGTCGGCACCATCGCCGGCGATGACACGATCCTCGTCGTCTGTCGCTCGGTTGCCGCCCGGGAGCGCCTCACCCGTCGGGTCGCTGCGCTGATCAAGACCTAGGGACCAGGGGTTAGGGATGAGGGGTTAACAAGCCTCGAAGGCCAGTGGCAGCACCGTCGATGGCCTCGAGGTTCGTGCTAACCCCTGATCCCGAGTCCCCAATCCCTGGCTCCATTGACCGCATCGCGCACGCCGTGTATTTATGCAATACGAACGCATAACTACCCGTGGAGCATATGTATGACTTCTGATCGACTCTCGTCTCGTGTGTCGACGATCGTGCTCGCATACTCTGGTGGGCTCGACACGTCGGTCATCGTCCCCTGGCTCAAAGAGCACTATCCCGGCGCGCGCGTCGTCTGCGTCGCCGCCGACATCGGGCAAGGCGATGAGCTGGCCGGCGTGCGCGCCAAGGCGCTCGCCTCGGGCGCGGACGAATGCTTCGTCGAAGATCTGCGCCGCGAGTTCGTCGAGGATTACATCTGGCCGACGCTGCGCGCAGGTGCCGTGTACGGGCGGAAGTATCTGCTCGGCACCGCGATGGCCCGCCCGCTCATCGCGCGCCGCCAGGTCGACGTTGCGCATCGCATTGGCGCCGACGCGTTCGCGCACGGGTGCACCGGCAAGGGCAACGATCAGGTGCGGTTCGAGCTGACGTACGCCGCGTTCGCGCCCGAGTTGACGGTCATCGCGCCGTGGCGACAGTGGGAGATTCGGAGTCGTGAGGACGCGCTCGCCTATGCCGCGGGGCATCGAGTCCCCGTGACGGCGACGATCGAGAAGATCTACTCGCGCGACCGGAATCTCTGGCATCTCTCGCACGAGGGCGGTGGTCTCGAGGATCCTGACTGGGCTCCGACCGAAGATGTGTTCCAGCTCACGACCCCTCCGGCGCTCGCTCCCGACGAGCCGGAGCGCGTCACGATCGGGTTCGAGCAGGGAACGCCGGTCTCGGTGAACGGCGCGGCGCTGGATCCGGTGGCACTCATCGCGACGCTCAATCAGATCGGGGGTCGGCACGGCGTCGGCCGCGTCGATCTGGTCGAGGATCGGTTCGTCGGCATGAAATCGCGCGGCGTCTACGAGACGCCGGGCGGCACGCTGCTCTACACGGCGCACAGTGAGTTGGAGCAGCTCACGCTCGACCGGCGGACGCTGGCGGCGAAGGACCTGATCGCCGGACGGTACGCGGAGCTCGTCTACGAGGGCCGGTGGTGGACGACCGAGCGCGAGGCCTACGATGCACTGGTCGACGTGACGCAGCAGCAGGTCACCGGCACGATCACGCTGTCGATGTACAAGGGCACCGTCGCGATCGCCGGGCGCACGAGCCCGTGCGCGCTCTACGACGAGCGCTTCGTCACGTTCGGCGCGGACGACGTGTATCAGCAGGCCGACGCCGCCGGATTCATCCGGCTGTTCGGTCTCTCGCAACGGGTCGCGGCGCTCAAGGCACGCGAGCGAGCCGGGCACGACGCGCATCGCGCGCCCAGTGGAAGTCCCCGATCCGCGGCGCATCCCAATGGCACGGCGGCCCCCGTCGATGCGCTGAGTGGCGCGGAGGTGGGTGACCCGGTGGGGGCCGCATGACCCCCGTCGATGGCCCGCCGACCATCCCCACGGATGGGACGGCCTCGCCGGCGCGGGCGCGGGCCCACCGGCTCTGGGGCGGCCGCTTTGCGACCGCGAGCGCGCCGGCGCTCGAAGCGCTGAATCGGTCGATCGGAACGGATTTCCGACTGTGGCCCTTCGACGTCCAGCTGTCGAAGGCGTGGGCCGTCGCGCTGTGGGACGCTGGTGTCCTGACGTTGAGTGAGAGTCAGCGTCTCGAAGCGGGCCTCGATCTCGTCGGCGAGCGATTGCGCGGCGGTGAAGGCGCCGACGCGGCGGACGAAGATGTCCATACGATGATCGACCGGATGCTGACGCAGGTCGTGGGCGAGTTGGGCGCGCGCCTGCATACGGGCCGCAGCCGCAACGACCAGGTCGCGACCGCGACGCGTCTCTGGTGCGCAGATGCCGTGGGGACGCTCGACGCGCTCGTTCGTGGTCTGCAGCAAGCGGTGCTCGATCGGGCATCGGAGCTGGAGGACGCGCTGATGCCTGCATACACGCACCTCCAGCGCGCGCAGCCGGTCTCGGTTGCGCACATGGCTGCTCGGTCACTTCTGGCCGCTCGAGCGCGATCGCGCGCGGCTCGCCGCGGCGGGTCGGTCTGCGCTGGCCGCGCTCCCACTCGGATCCGGTGCGGTGGCGGGCTGCGCCTATCCGATCTCGCGCGTGCTGCTGAAGGAAAGCCTGGGCTTCACGGCGCTGTCCGCCAACAGTGTCGACGCCGTGAGCGACCGTGACTTCGTGGCCGAGCTGCTGTTCGCCGCGACGCTGCTCGTCGATGCATCTCTCGCGACTCGCCGAAGATTTCATTCTGTTCGGCACTGCGGAGTTCGGCTTCGTGCGCTTCGGCGAGGCCTACACGACCGGGTCGAGCATGATGCCGCAGAAGCGGAATCCCGACGCGCTCGAGCTCACGCGCGCCTCCGGCGGGCGGACCCTCGGTGATCTGACCGCGCTGCTCGTCACCCTCAAAGGACTGCCGACCGGGTACAACAAGGACCTACAAGAGGACAAGCGAGCGCTGTTCGATGCGGTCGACACGCTGCAGCTGGTGCTGCCGGCGGTCACGGGCGCAATCGCGGAGCTGACGTTTTCCCGGACCCGGATGCAGGCGGCGTTGGACAGCGCGCTGATGGCGACGGATGTCGCCGACTACCTGGTTCGGAAGGGCGTGACGTTCCGGGACGCGCACGCGGCCGCGGGGGCGCTCGTGCGCGCCGCAGAATCGGCGGGCGTCGAGCTCCACGAGCTGTCGCTCGATACGTTCACGGCGGTGCACGCAGCGTTCGGCAGCGATGTGGTGGACGCCCTCTCGCCGGAGCGATCGGTCGAACGGCGCAACGCCGATGGCGGCACCGGCCCTGATGCCGTGCGCCTGCAGCTCGAGGCGGCGCGCGTCGCCCTGGCTCCGCCACGCGAGACGCCGCGCGGCAACGAATGGGTCATCGCGGCCGTCGCGACGGCCGCTGCGCGGCCGTAGTTCTACTCTCTCGGCCCCGACAGGGGCCGCAGCGCCCGCTCCCCAGCTACGACCGTAGCTAGCAGCTCGACGCACACGTCGAGCGGAATGGTCCCCGTGTTCAGCTGGATGTCGTAGAGCAGGGGATCGCGCACCTCGGCGTGGTAATGCCGACGCACATAGGCTCGGCGCACGTCATCCATCCGGCGCGCGACCTGGGCCGCCGCGGCTCGGTCGCACGTCTCCCGTCGGCAGATCCGATCGACACGTTGCTCCATGGGCGCGACGAGCCGCACGTGCAGCGCGCCAGGCCGCCCTCGGAAGAGACACTGCGCACCGTGGCCCACGACGATCAACGGCGGCGATTGCACCCGGGCCAGGATCGCGGCGCGCGCGGCCTCGGCCACGGCATTGGCATGCACGACAGCGTGGCTATCCATGTCCACGTGCTGCTCGGGCGGCGTCATTAACAGCGCCGACGCCACGAGCCGAGCGAGCCAGCTGCACGTGCACTCATTGACGGGCTCCACATGGCGTGGGTCGAGTCGCAGGCGGCGCGCCACTTCGTGTACGAGCTCCCGATCGAGCACGGGCCATTGCAAGCGTGCGCCGAGCTCGCGTGCGACGTCGCTGCCGCCAGCACCGAATTCCCGCGAGATCGTGATGAGATCGATCGACTCGCCGTGCGGTCTGTTCCACCCGGAACCGACGGCATCCACACCGGTCGGCACGGGATAGGTGCCGGTGTCCGGGAACTGTTCCTGGATCGACCAACCGTCGGCCATGGGAGCCCCCACGCTATTGCGTCGCCTGTCTCCATCCGCGCGCGGGTCCTGCTGTACGAATGTTACCCGCGGCGCGCCACGAATGCGGCCTGCCCGTATGGTCGGGGCCGGCCCGAAGCACTGGTAATCGAGCACACTGAGAACGACGGCCATGCGAGCTCACGGGTGGTCGAGGTCGCGCCGGTCGGACGGATCGGTGCCGGGATCGGGGTCCCCGAGTGAGACGTCTCGCGCAGTCGTCTCCAGAAAATCGCGCGCTACGTCATCCCTCGGTGATGGCGAATCAAAGGGGCGAAACACCATACTGCCGCAGCGCGGACACACGAGACGACCAACTGCTCCGCCGCGCGAGTAGAGCTCGTTGCCGCACGTCACGCAGACCCAGGTCGTCAGGTCGCCCTCGGGCTCTCCGCGCTCCGCCATGTCTGCTCCTATATCACAATTCCTGCGACCGCCGCAAGAGGTCTCCGCCATCCCAAGATGACCGACAGGCAATGACGCAGACTGCGTGCCGAGGCCGCTTCGCGGCCTAGAAAGGGGAGAGGAGACAGGAGAGAGGAGACACGGACCTTGGCCGACCAAGCACCGGCCTTGCCGTCGTCCGGGCGCACCTTCTCCTTTCTAACTTCTGGGTCCCGGTCTCCTTTCTCCACTCTCCTGTCTCCTCTCTACGTGGCGCGAGAGCGCCCGTTCGCCTGGGCCACCGACGTCCATTTCGAGTTCGCAACCGTGGCCGCGGTGGTGGCATTCTGCGAGCAACTGATCGCGCTGGCGCCACAGGGCCTGTTGCTCACCGGCGACGTCGCACAGGCCAGGAGCGTCGCGCGGTATCTTCGGGCGCTCGATCGGGCCCTGCCGATGCCGATCTATTTTGTGCTCGGGAATCACGACTTTTATCACGGGAGCATCGCCGAAGTTCGGGCGATGATGACGACCGTGGTCGCAGAGTCGAGGCACCTCGTGTGGATGACGCAGGCGGGCGTCGTGCCACTCGGGCCGGAGACGGCGCTCATCGGACATGACGGGTGGGCGGACGCGCGGTGCGGCGATTATGCGTCATCGCACGTCCAGCTCAACGACTACCGGCTGATCCGCGAATTGACCGGTCTCACGCACGAAGGCAGACGCACGGTATTGGAACGTCTCGGTGACGAGGCCGCCGCCCATTTTGGGCGTGTCCTCCCGGAGGCGCTGGTCGGATATCGCCGCGTGATTGCTCTGACGCACGTCCCACCATTTCCCGAAGCGACCTGGTACCAGGGTCGCATTGCAGATCCCGAGTGGCTTCCACACTTTTGCGCGGGTGCGGTTGGTGATGCGTTCGTGCAGATCATGGATGCACACCCGGACCAGGAGCTACTCGTGTTGTGCGGCCACACGCACACGGGAGGCGCGGTTCAGGTCAGGCCCAATCTGCGCGTCGTCGTGGGGTCGGCGATGTACGGCCGGCCGGAGCTACAAGAGCTGGTAGCTGGGGACTAGTAGCTGGTGAACAAACCACGTGGCCAGCAATGGCGACGTCGGACTGGTCCTACGGTTTTTTCACCAGCGACTAGCCACCAGTCCCTAGCTACTGGCCCCCGCTGCCCGACGCGACTCGCTCGTCCGGACGAGCCAGGTGATCGCGAGCGTAATGAGGACGATCGGAAGCACGACCCAGATCGCAATCTTGACGGCCGCGATGAGTGCGATGACGAGCGCAGCGCCAAGTACACCGGCGAGTGCGATGAACGGCAGGCTGATCGCGGCGAGGATGAGCACCGGGATCGCGAGCAACACCCCGACGACAACCGCCCCGGCGACGAACAGCGGAATCCCCACCAGCGCCAGGAGAAATACGATGGGCGCGAGAACGACCGCACCGATCATGCCGAAGATTACGCCTTTGACGAGCGGAGCCATGTCCCTAGCCTCACGCAATGAGCCCACCATCTAGGTGCATCCTGCGTACCTGGGCGCACTACGATCCGCGGCGACGCCTGGTTTCTATCCCCTGCCCCGCCCGCACCCAGCCCCGACATGGGCAGCAGCACCAGACTCGACATGGGGGCCGTCGTTCCCTGACCCACGCATAACGAATCGCGACCCCTCCGGGATTGCGCGACGACGCATCGGATGCTCAGTTGAAGCCATGGCAACGACGCGACGGGCGAGCCCGAGCTGGCTCCGCCGTCAGCGTACCCCGACGCTGGTGATTGCGCTTGCTCTCGCGCCCTGGGCCGCGGCGCGAGGCCAGCAGACATTGGGTCAGCCGGGCACGCCCCCACCGGGGGTGATGCTCCCGCCAGGACAGGGGGCGACGCTCATGGGCGATGTCGTCGCAGCGGCCGACGGCCGACCACTGCCATACGCCACGGTGATCATCGATCCCGGCGACCGGGAGCGCTTCGCGGACGCCGCTGGGAGTTTCGTCGTGGGCCAGCTCGCACCCGGTTCCTATCACCTGCGCGTGCGGCAGATCGGATTCGCCGCGCGAGATACGACATTGGTGATCACGGGCATCGGTCCCACGAAGCGGCTCCGGATCGTGATGCGGATCGTCGCGTTGCGACTGCCGCCGGTCGTGGTTCAGGGAGAGCGCTCGACCAAGTGCCTCACACCCGGTATCCCCGACTCGACTGTGAACCCGTCGCTTGCCGCGCTATTTGCCGAGCTGCAGAAGAACGTTGACCGATATCGGCTCCTCATCCAGGAGTATCCGTTCCAGTTCGCGCGTGAGGAATGGCGTGTAGACCGGAACGACGCGGGCTACGAGGAGACCGTTGCACTCGACACCGTGTGGTACGAAGTGCAGCAGATGGAGGACCGGCCCTACAAGCCCGGCGCTGTCGTGATCTGGAAGACGGACAACGGCACGCGCAAGCAGTACATGCCGCTGCCCACGTTCGGATACCTGGGAGATTCCCTCTTCAAGCGAACCCATTGCTTCGACTACATGGGCGAGGACACGACCGGCGGCGCATCCCCCACAATCCGCGTGGACTTCCGGCCGGCGGCATCGATTCGTACGCCCGATCTCGAAGGAGCCGTGTATCTCGACGAAGACCGCTACATCGTTCGGCGAGCCGTCTTCCGGCTCACCGAGCCGGATCGGGTGGTGCCGCCGATCTCGGAGCTGAGCGTGACGACGACCTTTCGCGAGGTCTTGCCGCTCGTCCCGCTCTTCGACGAAGTGCGCTACCGCAAGCCGACCTATAAGAACGGCACGGCTGCCGTGTTGGAAGTCGATCGGCTCGTGACCCTCAAGTTCGAGCATGGAGCGCCCGGGGGCCGCACGGGGAACTAGTGGCGTGGCTGGTGGCTAGTGACTGGTCACTCGCCCGTGTTGGGCGCCCCGAACCACGTGGTTAGCGCGTCAGCGAGTCCTGCCTGGGTTAGGTCTCCCACCCAGGCCACATATCCGTCGGGCCGAATCAACACGGCGGTGGGAGCCGTGACCGCCCCAATCGCCGGAAGCTCCCACGTACCGACGTATTTGGCGTCGATCAGCTGAACGCGATCTGCCCATGGAGTGATGTCGAAGCCGCCGGGCTCACCGAGGTTGAGGAGCACCGGCCGGGCATCGTGCAGCAGGGTGAAGACCCGCAGCGGGCCGTTGGCGGTGACCAGGTCGAGATCGGGCATGCGGCGTCCGAGCAGCGGGTGTCCCTCGCCGAGGTCGTAATGAATGTCCAGACCGGACATCTCGCGGCGAATCGTCTGCGAGGCTCGTCCATGCCGAGGAGCTCGGCCATGGTGTCGCGCAGCGCCTTCGTGCGATCGTCCGGGCGGCGAAGCGCGACTTGCGCCATCGTGTTGCGCAACACGCGGGCAGCGACCGGGTGGCGCTCGGCGTGGTAGGTATCCAGGAGGCTTTCCGGCGATGTCCGCTTGACCACCTGGGCCAGCTTCCATCCCAGATTCACCGCATCCTGCACACCGATGTTGAGGCCCTGTCCACCGTCCGGGGCATGCACGTGCGCGGCGTCGCCGGCCAGCAGGACGCGCCCGTCGCGATAGGTCGCGGCCTGCCGAGTCATATCGGTGAACCTGGAGATCCAGGTGGGACTGTGGACCCCGTAATCGGTCCCGTATACGGCGATGAGCGCCTCGCTGAGATCGCGCAGGGTGGGTTCGCTCGTGCCGCCGGGTGCGGTTCGGTCACCATGACCCGCATCGGCCCTCCATCCATGTAGACCACTTTGCCGTCGCGGATCTCGTACTTCAACCTGCCGAAGGCATGGACGCCGAGGGCGTCGCGGTGGATGCCCAATTCCGGCTCCTCGGCCATCTCGACCTCGGCGATCAGACTGCTCGTCGTCGGATCCCACCCGGGGAACTCGATGCCGGCTGCCTTCCGGATCAGACTGCGTCCACCGTCGCACCCGACGAGATACTCCGCCCGCAACGACTGGCCGTCGGACAGCTCGACGTCGACGCCGGTGTCGTCCTGCGCGAAACCCGTCACTTCACGTCCGCGATAGATCGGCACCGCCAGCTCGCCGACCCAGCCGGCCAGGATGCGCTCGATGTGGTTCTGCCACAGCCCGAGCCCGTAGTTGTGCCGGGTGGGAAAGTCGCTGATGTCCAAGGTGACGCCGGCGAACCCGACGACCTGCGCCACCTGCCCTTCCGAGAGGAACCGATCGGCGATGCCGCGCTGATCGAGAACCTCGATGGTGCGTGAGTGCAGACCGCCCGCGCGCGAGCCGAGGAGGTCCTGGCTGGCGCGCCGCTCGACAATGGCCACGTCGACGCCCGCCAACGCCAGCTCGCCCGCCAACATCAGCCCTGTCGGACCTCCTCCGGCGATCACCACCGCATGCTCGGTCATCGCCATACTCCGGAGGGCATCACGCCCGTCAGCTGCACCGCGAGTCCCGCCACCGCTTCGAGGTCCCAGCGCGCCCCACACGTCGACAACACCGCCTGCATATCGCCCCTCCCGTGCCTGCAGGTTCTGGCCTGGGCCAGACGGTCTGGCTTTGGCCAGCGACTCTACAGCATGACCCGGGTCTTGCCGCAAGTCCCCCGGTGGGCTATATGCTCAAAGTGGCGAGGAGAGAGTACTCTCCTTGCGCCCGTCCGCTGTGGACCTCGTGGACAGATCTCAGGGCCGGTGACCCGCCGTGGTCACTGGCCCGATCGTTTTTTCACCAGCCACGAGTCACTCGCGACTGGTTTCCAGCCGCGTGTGTCCCCGTCGTGCTCGCAGTCGTCCGAGAAAGGGGACCCATAGCGGGAGCGTGGATCGTGGCTGACAGGGACATGAACGCCGAGCCAGGCGACTGGGCGCCGTCGGAGGGGGAGGGTGACGCCTGGCGCGGCTCGGAGCACGTCGAGTGCTGGCCGGAGGAGCTGGCCGGGCCCGAGTACTGGGCCTACCGCGTGCGGGAGGAAGTGGAGCGGGCGGTGATCGAGCTCGTTGGCAAGCAGACGGCGAAAGGCGAGCGATAGACGGGCGACCCCGGGGTCGCCCGTTGTCGTATCGAGCCGCAGTGCTGCTAGCGCTTGCAGCACGTGACGCAGCCTATTGATCCCGGCAGGACCCGCCGTCGTCTCCTTTCTCCTTTCTGTAGGTCTCCTTTCTCGGGCGCGTCAGCGCCCGCCCCCTTCCCTTTCGACCTCAGCAGTAAAGACCGCGGGGCAGGGAAGGGGCCCGCAGAGCCCAACCCCGGGACAGCTGGAACCGCCTCAACATCCAGCTATGCAAAGAGTTATATCATTCCCAGCCACTTGACAATTATATAAGTAGTTATATTTTCCTGCCCGCTCGCCCGACGGGGCACAGCCCCCTGCCCTGCCCCCCGTGCCTCGACTCGAGAGCTCTGCGGGGGTCCGCAGCCCCGTCCTGCGAGGAGCCTTCCTCTCGTCTCCCCACTGCCGACGGAGGTCGAAAAATGCAGGCAGCCCACACGCGAAGCCGTCCGTCTCGGTCCCGCGTCGGGACCGTGTACCTGCTCCACTTCAGTCGCCCGTACTGGCACGCCCGACACTACATCGGCTTCAGTACCCGCCTCGAGTCCCGGATCCGTGAGCATCGACGAGGCAAAGGATCGCCCCTCATCGCCGCCGCCGTGCGATGCGGAATCGAGATCTTCATCGCGCGCCGATGGGAGCAGGTCACCCGCGGCTTCGAACGACGCATGCACAAGATGCACGGGCCATATGGGTGTCCGATCTGCCTCGGGCCGCGTGCCCGCCGCCGAGCCGTGGCCCGCCGTGATCCCATTACTGGGGTCGGTGCCTGATGCTCCGATTCCTCATCGTCCGCCTCGTCGCGCGGGCACTGGCCTGGCTCGCGCTCATCACGCTGCCGATCATCGCAGCCGCCCGACTCTACCACCACTTCATCAACCCCACGCCGAGTCCCGCGGCTACGCTCGGCTTCAATCTCGCCACCTCGATCGGCCTGCTCGGCGCGCTCAGTGTCTGGCTGGCCGCACGACGCTCACCTGCGGAGCCGCCAGTCGATCGGCTCCCGCCGTCGACCGCTCTCGGAAGCGCACGGTGGGCCACCGGTCAACTCGCCTCTCCGCCCACTGGTCTCCTGATCGGACGCCGGCACGGGCACCGCCACGGTGCGCTGCTCCGATATGGCGGGGACGCCCACGTCCTGACGCTCGCTCCGACGGGCGCTGGCAAGGGCATCGGCTGCGTCATCCCGAACCTGCTCACCTATCGCGGGTCGGTGCTGGTGACCGATCCCAAGGGGGAGAACTACCGCGTCACCGCGCGGCAACGGCGAGAGCTCGGCCATCGCGTGCTGGCCCTCGATCCCTTCGGACTCGTCGGCGGCACGGCGTCATTCAACCCGCTGGACCACCTCGACCCGGAGGCATTGGGTGCGGCCGACGATGCCGCCGCGCTCGCGGAGCTCATACTCGTGCGCGAGCCGCGGGAATCGGGGGACAGTGTGTTCTGGTCGGAAGAAGCCAAAGCGCTCCTGACCGGGCTGATCTTGCACGCGGCGTCCGACCCAGACCGGAGCCATCGGACACTGCGGACCGTGTGGGAGCTCTTGTCACTACCGCCGCGGGCGATGACCCAGTTGTGGACCGCCATGGCGCAGAGCACCGCGGCACGGGGCGCAGTCGCACGAGCGGCCGCTCGCATGCGACAGAAGGGCGACCGCATTCCGCTCAGGCATTCCTCGCCCAAGCACAGAGTCAGATGCATTTCCTCGAGAGCCCGCACATTGCACGTGCGCTGGAACGCTCGACGTTCTCGTTTCGAGAGCTGACCACCTCGCGCCTCTCGCTCTACCTCGTGCTGCCACCGGAGCGGATGGACAGCTGTCGCCGGTGGCTTCGGTTGCTCGTCGGCTGCGCACTGAACGCCGTGATCAGTGCGCGCATGCGGCGAGCGGATGTCGGCGCCGAGCGCGTGCTGTTGCTGCTCGACGAATTCCCGGCACTCGGCGCCATGCCACCCCTCGAGCGTGCCGTGGCGTTGGCCCGTGGGTACGGCGTGACGTGCTGGATGCTCGCGCAAGATGTGGCTCAGCTTCGCGCATTGTATCCCACCGCGTGGCCCACGTTTGTCGCCAACGCGGGTGTCGTGCAAGCGTTCGGCACGAACGACGTGGAGACCGCGACGTATCTCTCGGAGATGCTCGGCACCGCGACGGTGCGAACGACGACGACCACTCGGTCCGTGGGCGCACCCCGGCATTTCTTCGACCGCGCCGAGTGTCGGGACAGCTGGACCATTGGCGAGCACGCCCGCCCTCTCCTGTCGCCGGATGAAGTACGTCGGCTCGAGTCCGGCATGTCCCTGCTCCTCATGCCCGGCGTGGACCCTGTCCGGGCCGCGCGGCTGGACTACCGGTGCGACCGCGAGTTCGTCGGCCTGTTCGACGAGAATCCGCTGGAGGGCTAAGGGATCGGGGATCCGGGGTCGGGGATCCGGGGGATCCGGGGATGGGGACGACCGCCACGGAACGCGCCGCCCGCACACTGCCGTCGATGGGCAAGAAGGGCGACGCGCGCGTCGCCCTTCTTGCATCCGCCGCGATGCCGCAAGGGCGAGCATGGCGTCGCCCCTACGATCTCGGCCGCTTCGCGGCCGTGCCGAATGGCAAGGGCGGCCAGTTCGGCGCTGGCTCGCCGCGTACGCCTAGAGGATCCTACGGACGAATCCGCGGGAAAACGCACGCTCGATTCCCTGACTTGCCATCCAGCACCGAATCAGCGACTGGATACCTCGTCCTTACCCAACCGCGGGCGACGCATGGCATCGCCCCTGCTCCTATTTCTAATACGTGCCATCGATCGGAAACCGTTCCACTCACGGCGGCGGACGGCGACTATTGGCCCCGTTCGCGCCGTTCTGCCCGTTCCGGCCGCGCGGGTTAGTCGGTGAGCGAATGCTTTCGGGCAGTAGTGCCCACTGTCCGGGCGTCAACTCCTGCTGTGCCTCGTTGAGCGCATTTCGCATGATATCTCGTACCTGGCCGAATTCGCGTCGCATGATGCCGAACATGGTCGTGGCGTCGAGGTTCGCACCCAGCTTCTTCAGCTGCGTGCGCGCACTCGTGGCCAGCGAGTCCACGCGCGTGTTGAACGAGTCGGACGAGGCTTGCAGCTTCGCCAGCTGATCCGGCGAAAGCACGAGCGTGTCCTTGAGCGCGATGATCTGCGTCGAACGGATTCGGCAGACGCGACGTGAACCGATTGACGATCTGGTCGGCAAGGTCTTCTGACTCTGGCCCGCGTCGGCCGCGCCGCAGCCGCCGCCCGGTCCACCACGCCCACCCGGATGCCACCGCCACCGCCACCGCCGCCACCGCCCCGGCCACCACCGAAGAGCCCTCGCAGCTGCTGCATCGCATCCGCCGGACCCACGTTGAGCCGCCCACCAATGCACGAACACGAACGGCTGACCATACGCCTGGAGCGCGCTCTGTCGGCCGAAGTGCGTGTTGACGGCGTAGTTGTATTCGTCGGTCGCGGAGTTGAAGCCGGTGACCGTGAGCAGCGTGCGGTCCGGTGCGAACGGCTGGCCCCAGCCCTCGAGATGGTTCGGGCCGTGGAACAGCAGATCGAGCCCGGCCAGCGTGTTGATCAGCTGGACTGGATCGTGAGGCGCCGGTCGAGCCCCGCCGCGGCCGGCCGGATGTTGACCTGCCAGTTGAGCGATTCCGTCCACGGCCCGAAGCAGCTGTTTCCTGCCCGCGACCTGACCGAGCTGCGACTGGAGACAGTCTGCGCCCCGGGCCCGGACGTGAGCAGCGTACGCATGCCGACGCGACCGCCGGATGCGTGCCCGGGTTCGCGGATTGAAGATGAACGCACGGTCGTCGTTCGGAGCCGTCGCCGTTGACGTCACCATTGACGATCGGCGTGTACGGCGCGCCGGAAAGGAGCTGCACGATCGCCGTGATTTCGATCAGCGGCGTTGACGGGATACGTCAGCGTGCCCACGAACTGGTCTCGCGCTGCAGATCGCTCGTGCCGAACGGCACGACGTTAGGGTTGCCCGCCGTCGTCGGCGACGCGAACCCGTACACCGCGGACCCGCCCGCGAAGCTCGACTGGTCGCGCACGCGCGAATACGTGTACGCGAGCGTGTACAAGAATGCCGCGATCGGTGAATCCGTTCGACGCTCGCCGTGACCTGGCGCGTATCGGACTGCAGGTTGGAGTTGAGCGACAGCACCTGGCCGTACTGCGGGTAGCAGTCGGGACGCACCAAACGCCGCGGCCCCTGTGCCCGGGTCGATCTCGCCGGGAAAGGCGTACACCGGCCGGTTGGCCTCGTTGGCCAGACGGAACTTGGGCACGGTGTCGAGATTGAGGTCCGAGACGCCAAATAGCGCGACGCCCCGAGCGTATGTCCCATCGACCGACACGGTGATCCGCTGGAAGAGCCGACGCGAAGCGCCCAGCGAGCCGCGCCACGCCCGCGGCGCTTCGAAGTCCGGCGCAAAGGTCGTGACGGCGGACCGAGCACCGAGGCCCAACGTGTCGGCGGGGAAAACGCCCCCGGTGCAGGTCGTCGGCGCCCCCTCGCCATCGGCGAATCCCTCCCAGTCCGGCGTCGGCACCTGCGGCCCAACGCATACCAACTGCGTCTCGGCGTTGAACTCGCCGTTCTGCGATTGCAGTGAGGAGAACAGTGACTGCGGCGTCGGCGCACGGAACTCGCCGAAGCCACCGCGCACGATCATGAGTGCCTGTCGAAAGCCTCCGCCTCCTCACCCCCGCCTCCGCCCGGACCGACCGTTGCCGCTACCCACGAACCAGGTGAAGCCAACGCGTGGGCTCGCGTGGATCTCGGATGGCCAGTCGTTCGTCTTCCGATGAAAGAGCGAATCGATCGTCGGGTTGTACGCCGGCGCGCCACCGTACGCCGAGGCCTCGACCCGCGCCCCGTAGGTGATCTGCAGAGGGCCGTCGCGCCACGCGTCACCGATGTAGGTCGCGGCGTTCAGCGCCTTCCCATTCGTGTTTTGCACGTTGAACTCCCGGGTGAACGTCGCCGGCGAGTCAGCCATGAACTGCTGAAAGGTCGTATATGAGTAGACGCCCTCTTGATTGGGCGTGGTCGTCTGGCCGAACTCGGCAATGTTGACCAGGCCGCCGAGCTTGATCCGGTGCGACCCGTCGCCGGGAATCACGGAGATTTCGTCAGTCGACTCGACGTAATCGTTGAACGTCTCCGACGGGAGCGCGGAGCTGCCGCCGAAGCTCAGCGACGACACGCCGTATCCGAGCGCTTCGCCGTCTCGTCCGAGTCGACCTGCGGCACGATCGTCACGCGGCCGGTCGGCATGCGCAGGTACGGATCGAGACTCGTCTGCTGGTGCGTGACGTAGGTTCGGAAGTCGTTGATCGTCGCGTCGCCGATGTGCGACGTGAGCGCCAACATCAGGCCGCCGGCGCTCTGCGAGGTGGCCGTGCCGTCGGTCGGCAAGGAAAAGACCGAGACCCGGCTGCCGTCCTGCGCCGTCGCCCGGTAGTCGGCGCGCAGGGTCAGCGTCTCATCGTCGGACAGCAAGAAATCGAAACGTTGGAACCCGACCACGTTCGTCACGCCGCGATATGTCGGCACGTTCGCGCTCGTGGTGGGGATGCCCAGATTGCGCACCTGGTTGAGAAACGCGGCGGCCGTGTCTTGCGAGATGCCCAGCGGCCCCAGTGTCGATGGCCCGGCGTTGAGCAGCGAGATCAGATTGTCGTACCGGTGGTTGACCATGAGGGCGGTGAACGTGAACACCTTGTCCCGCACAATGGGGCCACCGACGCCGCCGCTCAGCTGGTACTGGTTGCGCAACTGGCTGTAGGTCGCCGGCCCTTGCGCACCAAAGGCGAGGTTGTCGTTTCGCACGGTGAGACCGAACGAGCCGGCGACATCGTTGGTGCCACCCCGGGTGGTCGTGGCGATCTGGCCGCCGGTGAATTGGCCGCGCGAGACGTCGTAGCTGTTCGTCACGACGCGGATGTTGCGCACCGCTTCCGTCGGGACCGATGCACCAGCGAAGGTCAGCCCGTCGACCGTGGTCGCGTTCAGCGTCTGCCGCTGACCGGCGACTGAGAACGAAGTCGCCGTCGTGTCCGTGGAGGAAAGGCCCACGACGCCGGGCGATAGCGTCGCGAGCGTCGCGAGATCGTTCCCGTCGATCGGCAGCTTCTCGATCTGCGACGGCGTGAGCGTCATCCCGGTGCTGCCCGCGTTGGCGGCGTCGGGCCCCGCGTTCCGACGGCCTGTCGTGACACCGTCGCCAGCGTGTGAACGGTGCTACTTAACTGAATATTCGCAACGAGGCGGTCCTCATCCGCCTGCCGCTGGATGAGCGCTTCGGACGGTGTGTAGCCGACGGCGCGGATCTCGACCCGATATTGCCCCCCGCCATCCGGGAAGACTACGGTGTACCGCCCGTCGCTATTGGTGGTGTGCGATCGGCTGATGTGCGTATCGATCGACGTCACGGTGACGGTCGCGCCGACGATGGGTTGGTCGCCGGGCCCCTTCACCTGGCCGGTGATGATGTCGGTGGTCGATCCGACCTGCGCTCGGACGACGGCGGGCACCAGGAGCGCGGCCGCGAGGAGACACCACCCCCACGGCGCTGACTTGTGTCGAGTGGACTGCATGCGCGAGTACTACGACCTCTCAGGGGTGGACGTTGGGCACGGGCGCCGACGGGCGCTACGCGCCACGTAGAAAGGAGAACCGCAGAAAGGAGAAAGGAGACCCAAGGCCAAACGGCGGGATCGGGGATCCGGGGTCCGGGAACAGCACCAGCAACAACTGGTCGCACGGCTTCCCGGAGGAGTGTCCGGGATCGCCGTTGTCTCCTTTCTCCTGTCTGCGGTTCTCCTTTCTACGCCGCGCCGCAGGCGCGCGTCGGCACCTGGCCCCGGACGGATTCCCCCGCGTCAACGAAACGAATCGGGGGTCCGCCATCCGGCGGACCCCCGATTCCGACGCAGCACTCAGAGCGTAATGCCGGCCGTCAAGGGGATGAACTCGAGATGTCCGCTCGACAAGAAGATGTAGTGGAAACGGGACTCGACGAAGATCGACAACGCGGGCCCGCCGAGTCGCAACCCGACGCCACCGTTCAAGCCGAAGTTGTTGTCATGGGTGTTGCCACCCGCCCCGATGCTGGTGCCCGACGCGTGAATGTTGTAGCTGTCGTTGTAGTACCCGGCGCCGGCCACGAGATAGGGCGTGATCACCGAGACTCTCATCGGCACGATGTTGTACACGAGGTCCGCGTTCAGCGTCCACATCTGCAACGTGCCCGCGTCGACGCCAGGTTGAGATTTCATCTGGTTGAACATCCCGTCGACGCGAATCCCGACCGGCCATGTCGGCAGCCCGATACCGAGCGACGCCAGCACGTTGTAGCCGGTGGTATACGCATTGCTGAGGTTGCTAAGGGGCCATGTCCCACCGCCCCCAAGACTCAGGGTCAACTGTCCGTGTGCCTGACTGAGTGGAACGCTGACACACGCGGCCGCGATCGCCGCAGCCTGCAGAGTACGTCGAATAGACATGGCCTGCTTTCTCCGATGAGGTGACTCAGGTTGAGTTGCCGGGGAGTAAAGCAAGGGGCGTGCGAGATGCGAGGGGCTAGGGATTAGGGACTAGGGGGTTAACAAATCTCGGGGCCAGTGACCGCGATCGATCACTAGCCCCGAGGCTTGTTAACTCCTAATCCCTAGGCCCTAGCCCCTAGATCCCGAGCTTCGCCTTGGACCAGATGACAATGTTCAGACAGTCCGGCTTGACGACCCCAGGTAGCGAGTTGGGGACTTCGCTCGGCAGGTATATCTCGATCGCGCCAATCTCGGTGGGCCGGATATACGTGTCCAAATCGCCTTCCTCGAGCTCGTCGTAGGGGCTGCCATCAATCACGTACGTCAGGCAGGGCCCGCAGTTTTCACCGGGCGTCATGGTGAGCTGCCCGGTCGTGGGACTGTTCGTGTATCCGATGCAGGAGCCCGCCGCCCGCGACGCCATGAGCGAGGCGCGACCCTGCTCGTCATAATCGATCAGCACACCTGAGAAGGTGCCGAACAGGTCGTGAAACTCGTTGGCCTTGTGGGAATCGATCTCGTCTTGAGTCCAGAACGTACCCAAGCCAATGGCTCGCCGCGCATCGAAGCCGACGCGTTTGAGTCCCGAGTCATACCGGGCGGTCACGACAACGGGCGTCATGCGCGGGACGGACCGCACGCTGAATGAGACATTGACGTGCTGTGGCGCTCGCGTGCTCAACTCCACCGGCATCGTGTAGGGCTCGTACCCGATCGCGCGAATGACGAGTATGCGCGTACCGGATGGGAGATGCTGCAGAGTGAAATCGCCGGTCTGGCTCGTCACGGCCGAATCCCCACCGCCCACGACAAAGACATCGGCGCCGGTCACTGGCTGCGTCGTCTGCGGGTTCATGACGTGGCCGGTCAATACGGCCGCGCCCACGACGTAGGGGTGCAGTGCGCCGCGGGCCGAGCCCGCCGGTTTCGCACCAGCGGCGGGGGCGCCTGCTTGCGGCTGGGTGTCCGTCGGCACCGTCGCTTGAGCCGCAAGCGCAGCGATGGTCGGCGCCGGCGGAGTCGCCATATGCAACGTGACCAACGTGATCAGGTGCCCGTGCACCTCCACCGGTCGCATCACCTCGGCATACGGTGATGACGCAGCCGGGCCGCCGTTGCGCCGCACGCCGTGGAGGGAGCCGTTCAGGTCCGTCGGCAGGAAGCAGAGCCGGAAGTCACCGCCCGCACCCGTCGTCGCGGCGCGTGTGTGGCGATCGCGCCGGAACCCGATCTGCTTGCCGACCTGCACCTCGACCCAGCTCACCGAGACTTCGACATTGCGGACCGGCTGATCCGTGTCGGCATCGAGCACACGGCCGAGGATCTCCGCGGGACCGACCGCATCAGGTGTGAGGACGCCGCCGGGACGCGGCACGTCCTTGCACTCGGACGCCGCGAGCGCAGTACCCGATGGCGTGGCCAACGTCACCAGCAGTGTGTCGCCGCCGCGGACCGTCAGCCGAGGTGACGCAATCGCGAGGCCCAGCGAATCGAGGAGCGGGTGAAAGACGGCCAGGTGAATAGGCCCCGCCGGCACGGAATCGAAGTGGAAGTTGCCATCGCCATCTGAGTGCGCGATCCGAGCCGTCCCTTCGATTTGCACGTCCGCGTGCGCCAGGGGTGTGTTGTGGAGGCTGTCGATCACAACCCCGACCACCCTGCCATAGTGCGGCCGCGTCACCTGCGCATGCAGCCCCCCGGCCCCCGCCATCGCGAGCGCGGCAATGAGACCGCCTATCCGTGCCCGATCGCGTCGCACCGCCATAATCCCAGAATGTAGCGCGGGTGCTTCGCGCGCTCTACACGCGCGAAGCGCGCGTCACCAGCCGGGTATGAGCTGGAACCCGTACTGGACCCCAGCGCCCGGCCGTTGGAATGGCTTGGCTGCAAAGAATTCACCCACGACGTACCCGAGGATGTTCATGCGGACCGAAACGCCCGCGCTGAACACCGGGATGTCGCCCGATGCGTTCGGGTTGAGCGTCAGCTGCACGTTGCTCGTGCTGGACCACGCCAACCCGCCATCGAGGAACGGCGAGACCGTGGTCGGCAGATACGGGAAGTTGATCAGCCCGATATTGCTGGATCCCGAGCAGCGGGATGCGGATCTCCGCGTTCACGACTGCGATGCGACTACCCAGGAGGCGCGACAGGAGCGGACACGAGCCCACCCCGGTGAACAGGGTCGGACATTCCGACGCATTGAACGTCGTGAGGTCGTACCCGCGAATGAGGTACGGACTCCCCAGATAGATCGGAGAGAGCCGCGGATCTTCCGCGCTCTCACCGTACCGGCCGTAGTGCAGGAGACGAAACGCAAACGTCACCGGATTCTCGAAGAAGTACCGGTTATAGTCGGCCAGCACCGACACGAAGTTCAGCTGGCCGACGGTCGGATCGACCTCGAAGCGTGAGCGTCCGCCGGCAACCGGCGAGGTGAAGCCGAAGCTCGCGTAGTCGGTGACGTAGGCCAGCGACGCCTGGGCCATGCTGAACCCAGGTGGGGTGGGCAGCGCGCACTTGTTGCCCCAGGAGATAGACCTGGCCGGAGTTGGTCTCCAGGTACTGATCGGCTCGCAGCCCATAGTGGAGGTACGTGAACCCGGCCCCGAGCTCGATCCGCCGCGTGAACGAGAGCGGGTAATACGCAAACGCGTTGACTGATTCGTAGTACGTGTAGAGGTACTCTTCGTCGAGCAGCTCGCCGGTGTTCTTGGTACCGTTCGAGCTGACGATCGTCGTGTCGAACGCCGCCTCGCCGAGCTGCAAGAAGGGGAGGTGCGACACCGCGACCCCGTAGTTCCAGCGATGCGTTTGATTGAGGTACACCGCCTGTCCACCGACGGCCTGGATCTGCCCTGATGCCTCCACGGTCGCCGCGAGGATATGGTCTTCCAACTCGTCGCCAAACTGGAACGCCACACCACCACCGGCGCCCGTCCCGTAGGGACCGCCGAACCCGACGCCGACTCCAGCGGTCGCAATGCCGTCGAGCTGGAAGGTCGGGTGGTACGGGCTGACCGCGAACTCGCGCTGTACCGGGAGCCCGAGACGGGGATTGTTGATCCGCTCGGTGATGAAGTCAGCGACCGCCGGCGGCTCGATGCCCTCGGTCGACGACGTGTCGATCACCTGATTCACGCCAGCGCCGGTGGCTTCGTCGGGCTCGAGACGGTGGAGGAAGAAGCTCTGTCCCGGGCCCTGAAACACGTCGAGCATGATGCGCCCGGTCTTCGAGGCGACGGAGAACGCGGCCGACTCGTAGGTCAAGCCCGTGACGCCCGTCGCGACACGCGTCACCCGCGTGATGCCATTAGTCGCCAGGTTCAATCGATAGATGTCGGGAATCCCGTCGGGGTCGGCCACGAAGAACAGCGTCTGGCCGTCGGGACTGAACTGCGGATTGATGTGCTTTGCCCTTCCGCCGAAAAGCGTGCAGCAATCGACTCGGATGATCGGGCTTCGTCATGTCCATGAGCGCGATCTGCATGGGCCCGAACTGCAACAGGTCGAAGTTGGTCTGCGGGCCGCTGTCGGTCACGAACGCGAGCGTGTGGCCGTCGGGCGACCACGCGGGCTGCAGATGCGCGTAGCGGTCGTGCTCGAGGCGCGTCGCCTGTTTCGTCTTCAAGTCGTAGAGGAAAGGTCACTCCACGCGTTCGCCATCCCGGAGACGGCGAGTCTGCGAGCCGTCGGGACTCCAGGCCAGGGAGAGGACCTGCGCGACGCCGGGGACCTTGATGTGCTCCTTCAGGCCTCCGTCGGCAGTTGAACACCTCGATCTCGACGCGTCCGTTGGCGAACGCGGGAACGGCGATGAGCTTCCCGTCCGGCGACCACGAGCCCGACGAAGTGGTCCACGACAGCGCGTCGAAGTGCGTGTCCGAGTTCGGGCTCGTGAGGTGGTGCAGGACCTTGCCCGTATTCGCGTCCACGATTTCGAGGTCGAGCGTCGAACAGCGTCCCGGCTGGTGATGATCGCCACTTTGGAGCCATCGGGACTCAGCACCGGGTCGAGATCGAAGTTGTTCATGTGCGTCGATTCGAACAGCGCCTTCCCGACGTTCTTTGGCAGCGTTCGCCCCTGCGCCTGCGGGAGCAGCTGGGCCTTGATCGACGCGATCCAGAGCTTGGACAGCGAATCGGTCGTGATCCCGAGGACGGACCGGATCCCTTGCTCGAGACCGCCCCGCAAGCGCCGCCCGATAGATGCTCGGGATGACGCTGTCGCCGTATGTACCCCCGATGAAGGCCCACATGGCCTCCCCGTACCGGTAGGCGAAGTATTTCGGGTTTTCCAGCTTCTTGATTCGCGGCAGATCGTTGCGAAGCGCCGCGTCCCGCATGTAGATCGTCGTGTTGGGGTCGTCGCGGCCCAACGACAGATACTCGGCCATCCCCTCGACCGACCATTGCGGGAGCCGCTCGAATGGCACTGAGTCCGCCGCGCTGACCGCCGGCGATGTCGAACTGGAAAACGTGGACCAGCTCGTGCCCCAGCACGTGGTTGTCGTCCCAGGCTGCGCCGCTGAAATACAACAGGGCACGGCTTCGCGACGGCTCCGTCACGCCCTGGGTGCCCTCTGTGAGGAACCCGACGACGTTGTTTTGCTGGAACGCGGGGTTGTCCGCATAGAGCACGATCGGCTTCTTGGAAAACGTGTCGCGCATCGCCAAGGAATGGCGGACGTACCAGCGCTCGGCTTCGCGGGCCGCGTCGGCCACGGCCAGCGACTCCGCTGGGTAGAAGTAGATGTCGAAGTGCTCCGTGTGCATCGTGCGCCAGTTGAAGCTCTGGTAGTTCACCTTGTTCTGCCCGAACCCCTGGGCCCGGGCCTGCACCGACGCCAACGCCATCGCCACGCACGCGGCGCTCATTAGGAGCGTCAGCACCGTCGACCTGCTTCGCACGCTTCTCGCTTCGAACATCACACCATCCTCGTGCTTTCGTCGGGGGCGGGGGCAATCCCCGCCGGGTGAACCCTCGTCGGGCAACGGCGACCGAGCAGGCTCCCGCTCGACATCGCGAGTCCAATAATACGGCCGTACGCAGGGCCGGGGGTCCGGGGACGGGCGCTACGCGCGCGTAGAAAGGAGAACCACCGAGAGTAGAAAGTAGACCACGACACGGCGCGTACAAGTTGGTGTCTACTTTCTACTTTCCGTACGTCTACTCTCTCGGGCGCGTCAGTGCCCGGCCCCAGACCCCGGATCCCCCGTTCTTCCCCAAGGAACGTCCCAGCCGCGAAAACAGGACATGCCTACCGCCGCTGCTCCAGGGCCGGGCACTGCTCCAGGGCAGGCATGATCGCCTGCACGGAGCTCAATCGGTCTCCGAGCGCGGCCGGAACGACCTCGCAGGCTGCAACTGCGGCCGGCCGGGCATATCGGCGGAGGGTCTCGCGCGCTGGCACCAGAACGAGGTCGCCCAGGACCACGCCGAGTGAGCCCAGGACCACCATCTGCGGATTGAGGATGTCGACCAGCGTCGCCATGCCCGATCCCAGCCAGCGCGCGGACTCCGTAACGACTGCGACGGCGTCGGGGTCGTTGGCCAGGGCGGCTTGGACAATCGTGTGGATGTCCGGCGGCGGGGTCCAGCGTTTGGGGAACATGAGGTGGCCAAGGACAGTCAGGCCACGCCCGGACGCGACATCTTCCCAGCCCGGGGCAGACGTCACCCGCGCATCATCGGGCGCGGGGACGCGCAGCGTGGCGAGCTCGCCGGCCGTCTCGCTGGCCCCGCGCAGGATCTTGCCATGGACGATGATCCCGGCGCCCATGCCCGTGCCGTAGACCAGAAAGATCATGTGCTCCAGCCCCGGCCGGTTCCGGCCCGCGCCGAACCGAAACTCGGCGAGTGCGCCAGCCTTGGCGTCGTGGTCCAGGTAGACCGGGAATCCAGGGAATCGGGCTGCGACGGCGTCCTTGAGCCGCAGGTTGTGCCAGCCGGGGAGGTTCGGCGGATTGATGATGACGCCTTCGATGGCGTGGAGCGGGCCCGGCGAGACCATGCTGATCGCAATGGGCTCCCGTCCGGCCGCGCGCGACACCTGGATCGTCGCCTCGATGAGAGTCGCGAGTGCCGGGAAGGTCTCGGCGAACGGCCGCGCACCTTCGGTCGGATGGGCCGCACGCTGCAGGGTCTCGCCATCAATCGTCGATTCGATGACGGCGGTTTTCGTCCCGCCGATATCCAGCCCGATGATCGTTTGCATTGCGTTAAATGTTGTGCAACGGTGGAAAATGGCGAGGGGCGACGACGGCGGAGGTCACGCGGGCGCCCGTGCCCGATCCCGCCACCCCGCGCCCGTGATCAGGCCCATGAGCACGAGCACGACCGCCGCCCAGCCGATTACGGTGAGTAGCTGCGGCCCGGAGGAACGGAGCGGCGGCCGCACGAGCGGGTCGCCGACCACGGTGAAGGCTGCCCAGTTCTTGGGCCGTTCGCCGCGTGCGATCGCCTCTCGCTTCGCCGCCGCTAGCGCATCCCCCACCGGAAGCCCGCGAGCCATCGCGGCGTAGAACGCGTCGACGATGGGCACGATCGCTCGGTCACCCACTCGCCATTGCGTTGCGACCACCGCGCGGGCTCCGGCTGCCAGCAGGGGTCCGGTGAGTCCCTGCACGCCATCACCATCGACGACCACGCCGCCCGCGGTGCGGCACGCCGAGAGCACGACCAGATCGGCGTCCAGGTGCAGCGATGCGAGCTGTGATGGCGTGACCCACCCGGTCTCACCATCGCCAGGCGCGAGCACCAGCGCGGTTCGCGCGACGCTGCGCTCATCGACGAAGGCGTGCGTCGCAATGTGGATCACGCGGTACTGGTCGAGCGGCGCGTGCAGCAGATACGCGGCGCTCGCCGCACTACCCAGCCGAATGTCCGCCCTCGGCGCATAGCGGGCGACGAGTCGCGCTTCCTGGGCCGATGCAGTCAGTGGCTCGAGTCCGCCCACCGAGTCCGACACGTCGCGCACCGGATCGACGGGATCATCCCCACTGGCTGGTGACTGCGGGGCGAACGTCGGATCGGCGAGCGCCAACAGGAGCGGCGGCCTGCGATCACCGCCGACGGGCTCCGGCCGTCGCCATAGGGCGCGCAGGACGGCGGCGGACGGTGCGGTCGTGATCGCGTACCGTTCGGCCAAGGCAGTCCCATCGCTCGTCCGCAACGCGTCGAACGGCACGCGATAGAGCGGCCCATCGGGCACGATGATCAAGTGAGTGACGCTTGCGCCCAGCTCTCGAAGGGCCGTGTCCACGGTGGCGGCGGCAACCGTTCGCGAGAGCGCCGCCGCGTCATCGCCGCTCTCGAGCAGCGCCACCAGCCGCTCGATCGGTTGTGCCAAAGAATCCGCGCTGGGCGCGCGGTACGTACGGATCGTCGCCGTATGCGGACCGAATTGCGATACGACTGGTGCGCGTGTGACGACCAACACGGTCGTCGGCGCCCCGTAAGAGCCCGTCACGAATTCGATGAGCGCCGTGTGCTGGTCGGGCAGGACCGCCGCGACCGAATCGGCCGCGCCTTGTTCCTCGGCTGCCCGAGCGGCGACGTCGCCGTTCAGCGTGCGACTCCCGGGGGGTTTCGCACTTTCTCGCGACGACGTGTCGACGGCCTCATCGCGCAACGCCGCAAGTCGCACGAGCCGATCGGCGAGGTCGCGCGCGCGGCGCCGCTCTACCAGTGCGAAGACGACTTTGGGTCGCTCGATCGCCAAGGCAGCGAAGACCGTCGCCGTCGCTGCGTCTCGGTCGTTGACCTCGGATGCGCCAACCTGAAAGACGTAGGGGCGCAGCTCGCGGTCCGTGAGCGTCCCGCGCCACGCATCGAGCTCGTCTTCCGCAGCCGTGATTTCGAGGTCCGCGCGGTCCAGGTAGCCCTGGCGCGCCTCGGCTTCGGCGAGGAGAGCCCGCGCCGTAAACCGGACGACGTGCTCCGTCGAATCCAGCGTTTGCAGATACCGCGTCAGCGATGCCGCAGCCGCTGACGGCCGGCCTTCTGCTAACGCCAGTCTCCCGCGCTCGACATCCAGGCTCGTATACCACGTGCGTTGATGCCGGCGGCGCGCAAGGTCCTCCGCACCCGCCAGCGCCTGCTCTGCCTCCGTCACGTCGTTCGCACGGATGTCGATTTCGACCAGATCACGCCACTCCTCGAACTCGGCAGCGTCATCGCCGATGCCGTGATCGAAGTCGCGAGCCTGAACGGCGAGATTCCGCGCCGCACTCCACTGACCGGCTTGGACCGCGAGGTCAGCGCGATAGGTGCGCACCAGGGCGAATCCACTCTGGTCCTGCATGGTGTCGTATTGCGCCGCGGCCCGATCGAGATAGCCCGCCGCCGCAACGAGATCGTTGAGCATCAGGGAGACGGACCCCAGTCCGATATTGGAAGCCGCGAGCGCGTAGAGATTCTGCGACGCGCGGCCTTCGGCTTGCGCTGCCAGCACGTATTGCTTGAACGGCCCGATGTCCCCGCGATTGTGGAAGGTGTCGGCGTGCCGCATCAACGTTTCGGCGAGCGCTGCGCCATCGTGGACCCGTCGTTCGATATTCTCTACCGTGGTGAGGACGGCAGCCGCCGAGTCGAGCTGGTGCTTGAACTCGAGACCCAATGCGAGCGCGCGCAGCGCGCGCGCCTCCTCTCGCGGCTCGTCCGCGCGTCGTGCGAGCGCCGCGGCCGCCAACGCGTCGGCGGCCGCCTTGGGACGGGAGAGAACCGTCGCAAAGAGCGCGCGGCGGACCGCGATGGCGGTCTGCAGACTGGTCACCCCCTCGGGCGCGAACCGGGCGGCCGTGTCGAGCAGGGCGATCCCGACCGCGATGCCCTGCTGCGCGGCTCGGTTGACGGACAGGCCGATCAGCGCCTCACTTATCACCACAGGATCCTCGATCGCCCGCGCCAGGACACGCGCCCGCACGAAGGCGCTGTCCGCTCGCGCTTCGAGACCCCGCGCATCGAGCGACCACGCGTACCCGAGCGCCGCGTAGGCGGTGATCTGATCCGGGGACCGCGTGGTATGGGTGAGCGTATCTGCGGGGGGGGCCGCCGCGCTCGTGCCGCTCAGCAGCTCCGAAAATGCTCGGTCTGCATCCGCGTAGCGGTAGGTGAGTCGCGCCACCGTCGCGAGGCCGAGTGCCGCGAGTCGATCGCGGGGGTCGGCGGCGACCGCGTCCTGCCATCGCCGCGCCACGGCGGCCACACTATCTCCCTCGACTGCGCGGAGCGCATGCGCGACGACTGCACGCGGCGATTCGCGGCCGCCCGCAGCGAGCGCGCTCAGCGCGACGAGCAGGGGGAGTGCGCGCGGCAGCATCCTGGAAAGGTATCAGTTCGTCACCACCACCCCCATTTTCACGACTTCGAAGTCACTCCCCTGGAGCTGTGTCATGGTGTGCAGCTCGGAGTCATTCCAGCGTGGATCGGGCGCGCCACTGACGAAGAACGGCGATCCGTTATCGGCCACGAACATGCCGTAGGTCTGAAGTGCGCGCAGGATCACCTGGACGTGTGCGGGGAACCCCGAGATGGCGACGTTGGCCTTGAGGCGCACGCGCATGCCCATGGGAGGCAGACTGCTACTCGTGTCCGAGGTGGCGTAGTGGCGCGCCGGCGCGACGTACGCGTGGCGCGTCGTCGGGCAGGTGCATCTCAGGGCGTGCGCGATGACTCCGCGCAGGGCGACCTCGTCGTAGCGCACGAGTCCAGGCAGTCTCGTCGGCATAGGCGAATGTCACCGGGACGCGCGCCTGCGTCCCATGCACGACGACATACGGAATGCCGTTGGGCGCACCAGCGTAGACCGTGCCGAAGTCGGGGTGCAAGGGACTCGTCGCGCCGCAGCTCGCGTGCAGCGGTGGACGGGAGCGCAGCGGCCCCGCCGAATGACGGCCGGGGCGCTAGAGCAGTAACCTTGTCGACGAACCCTCACACGCAACTTCTCTCGATGCCTGCCACGCGCCGAACCCGTGCTGTCACCCTCGCGATCCTGCGCGACCCGCAACTGTGGGTACCGCTCCTCGCGCTCGTGGTGGGTCTCGCCGTGTTGCACTGGGTGCGCTGAGTGCCCTTCGCAACGCCGCCCGCGACGCCCACCTCTCGAGGGACCGCAGAGGCGGGGCACCTTCGCGATTTACATATCATCGGGACGTGGTCCGGGCTGACCGCCGGCGTGTGGTTGGGCGCTGCCGAAGCGCCGACCAAGCTCGTGGTCGCCGGCCTCTCCCCAGTGCTCATCTCATTTTGCATGGTGCTCGGCGTCTTCGTTGGGCGCTGGAGCCTGCCCGCGCTGGTCCACGGTGCACGCTACATCCGCGCGGACGTGCGCCATGCGCCGCACCTGATCGTGTGGGCCGTGCTCGGGGGATGTCTGTGGGCGGTCGCGAACACACTGACGGTGTACGCAATCCGCGATGTCGGCCTCAGTCTCGCGTTCCCGCTCTGGAACATGAATGGCCTGATCGGCCTGCTGTGGGGTGTTGTGTTTTTCAAGGAATTGCGCGGCGCGAGTCGCGCTCGCGCGGGCGCTGTGGTCGGGGGCGGCGTCGTGATGTGCGTTGCGGCTGCGATCGTGGCGAGCGCAGCATCACGCGGCGCGGCCCCGATCGGCAGTCATGCGGCTCGTGGCCTTCTCGCGGCGCTCACCGCAGGCCTGCTGTGGGGGACGATGTATGTCCCGTATCGAAAGGCCTACATCACCGGGCTGAGTCCACTCTCGTTCCTGACCTTCTTCACCGTTGGAGAGTTGGCGATGATGACTGGGCTGGCCGTTGACGACGCTCATGGTTGGGGCAACCTCCTTCACGCAGTCCTCCAGGCCCGACCAGCCCTTATCTGGCTCTTGCTCGGCGGCCTGGTTTGGGTCATTGGCGACGTCTTCCAGCAGTACGCGGCGAAATACGTCGGCATCAGTCGCGGAATCCCCCTATCGAACACGAACCAGCTGTGGGGGTTGCTCTGGGGCGTCCTCGTGTTCGGGGAGCTGCGCGGAAGCGCCACCGCTTCGATCGTGCAAGTCGTGGGCGGATCTCTCCTCATGGTGCTGGGTGCCGCGATGATCGCCATCGCGGGTGCTGATCGCAGCGAGCAACGGTCGTGGCAGGCGGCCGCGGCACGCGAAGGGGCGCGGTACGGCGTTGACGAGCGCTACGTCGCTGAAGGCGGCCTTGGCCGACAGCCGTTGGACCCAGCGGGCAACGGGGACGCGGCCGAGCGACGGGGAGGAGGAGGCAGAGGACGACCGCAGGGCCGCAGTTGGGTCGATTGGATCATCGTCGCGGCGGCGAGCGGCGGATTTCTGGTGGTCGCACTGGGGGCCGCCCGTCCGCAGATCGCCTTCAATGTCGGTTGGGCGGCGCTGCTGTCGCTGGTGCTGGTGGCGTCAGCGGTGGTCGCGGGACTCCGCCTCTGGCGGGCGGGCGACTTACGGCAACGAGTCGTCGACCTCGATGCTATCGTGGGGGGCGCCACCGACCGTGTCGAAGTGGACGCGTAGCGCGCGGATCGTATCGACTGACCCCTCGAATCCGCGGCGCCCCTGGCCCGTCGCAAATATGTTGAGGAAGTAAGTAGCGGGAGTCTGAGCAGGCACCGCAGCAACGTACGTGCAGTCGGCGTCGACCGCCTGCTGAAATGCCCCGGCGTACCCAGAGCTACTGTCGCCGACCGCCGACGCGCTGTCTTTATAGGCTGCGATGTCGACCGTGATTTCGATCGTCGTGAGTGGAGCACCGACGCGGCCGTAGATGACCGCGTAGGGGATCGCGTTCTGCGAAGGGGCGGATGGATTCCCCAAACTGCATGCGGTCGCCACGGCTGCGAGGAGAAACCCGAGCACAACGGATAGGCGACGCATGGGGCACATCACGGGAGGAAGGTTCTCACAACAGTAATGCCCGGCGCCGCGACGGCCA